>NZ_WMID02000004.1 GCF_009711165.2 Flavobacterium sp. MC2016-06
CTTTTCCTCCCGAGCAATCGGGAGGAAGAAACTTTCTAAAATAAAACACTTTCTTTATCTCAGTATGTTAAGATATTAGTGCAGTTATTTAATTTTTAATTCTAAATTTTTAATTAATTGTACAGTTACCTAAAGTAACAACGGCCTTAAGGTGGTTATTGCGGCGGGGCTCACCTCTTCCCATCCCGAACAGAGTAGTTAAGCCCGCCTGCGCAGATGGTACTGCAGTTTTGTGGGAGAGTATGTCGTCGCCTTTCTTTAAATCCTCATCATTTATTTGATGAGGATTTTTTTGTTTATAAAATTTGCAAATTTATTCGATCAAAACCAAAATCTGAAAAAGAAAAAACCTATTATTAAATTTTGTCTTCATAGATAAGTTTGTAGATATTTACATTTTTGATCGTATTGTTAATCATTAGAAATGATGTAAAGATGACTGAACTTATTAATTTTATAAATAATTTTCAAAAACTTGATCATGAAACAGAACAAGTTGTATGCAAATATTTTAAAGAAGAAACCTTTAAAAAGAATGAATTGATTATTGATGAGGGTAGAATATGCTCTAAAATATATTTCATAAAATCTGGCTTGGTTCGTAGATTTTTTTATAATGATGCAGAAGATAGTACGAAATGGATTTATACAGATCATCAATTTATAACATCATTGAGCAGTTTCTTTGAGCAAAAAGTGTCGATGGAACTATTTCAGGCTTGTGAAGAGACGAAAGTTTATTCGTTATCTTATGCTGATGAATTAATTTTATTAGAATATCCTCTGTTTGCTAAATTTCATATTAAATTACTTCGGCTTTATCTTTCTAAACTTAATGAATTTCATCATTTATTTGTGGCGATGAATGCTCAAGAAAAATATCAATATTTACTTGAATCATTTCCTCAAATTATTGTAAAAGCAAAAATGAAGCATATTGCTTCTCTTATTGGAGTCAGTCAAGAAACTTTAAGCAGAATAAGAGCATCGATTATTTGATCTTAAGTCAATAAAATATATTTTATTTTACTCAATATTTGCTTTCAATTTAAATAGATAAAAATTGAAATATTCAATAATTGACAGTAGAGCTACTATCGGGAACAATGTACATATTGGTAATTTTTCAACTATAGAAGAAGATGTTATAATTGGTGATAATACTTGGATTGGTAATAATGTTAATATTCTAAATGGTACAAGAATAGGTGAGAATTGTAAAATCTATTCTGGAGCAGTTTTAGGAGGAGCTCCGCAAGATTTAAAGTATAAAGATGAAGATACCTTTTTAGAAATAGGGAATAATACTATAATTCGAGAATTCGTAACAATAAATAAAGGAACAGCTTCTCAAGGAAAAACTACCATTGGTAGTAATAATTTAATCATGTCAAATGCTCATATTGGACATGATTGTTTAATAGGCGATAATTGTATCATTGGTTTTAGTGTTGGCATGGCGGGAGAAGTTATTCTTGGTGACTGGATTAATATTAGTGGACTAACTGCTATACATCAATTTTCTATTATTGGTGAACATTCTATGATTAGTGGTATGAGTCGAATAGTAAAAGATATTCCTCCGTATATTACAGTTGCACGAGAGCCATTACAGTATGTTGGCCTAAATATTATAGGCTTAAGAAGGCGTAATTTTGATGAAAATAAAATAAATGAACTAAGGGTTATTTATAGAATAATTTTTCAGGAAAAACGAAATACAACACTTGCTTTAGAATTTATAGAAAACCAAATGGAACAAACTATTGAACGTGACTTGATTTTAGATTTTATTAGAGCATCAAAACGCGGAATTGTTAAAGGGTTTGGGTAATAAATTAAATATAACGAAGAGTCTAAAAATGCAAAGCTGTTGATTGTTTGATGTGACTCATTACAAAAGAACTTTGAACTTTACTGATATTAGGAATCGTTGAAAGTTTTTTGTAGATAAAATGGTTAAAAGCTTCAGGATCTTTTACAACAACTTTTAGTATATAGTCAAAAATTCCTCCTGTAACGTAAGCTTCTACAACTTCATCCAGTGCCGCTACTTGTCTTGAAAATTCTTCTACAAATTCTATTTGCTGGCTGCTTAATGAAATATTAACAATAACAGTAAAAGTCAGCCCCACTTTTTTAGGGTCTAAAATGGCAACATAGTCCCTTATGTATCCTTCATTTTCTAATTTTTTTATTCTGTCGTAAACTGAAGTTCTGGACATATTGAGTCTTTCTGTTAAATCAGTAATATCAAATCTTGAATTTTTTTGAAGGATTCTTAATAACTCAATTTCTTGTTTGCTTAATTCTTCCATTGGATTTTTTCCGACTAAATTATAAAAACTAATTGAATTCTGAACAGGATTCAATTAAATAAAGGTTTTTCAGGATTATATTCTTATCTTGATTCTTTAAACAAAACATTATTCATTAATTTTTACATTTGATCGGACAAAATAAAAAATTACAAAAATGAATAAATCTGTTTTTATTGTTGCTTTAGGAGCATTGAGTTACGGAATGCTTTCTTCGTTTGCTAAAATCTCTTATGGGCAAGGTTATAGTGTAGGAGAAATTACTTTTGCACAGGCATTTTTAGGGACACTTATTTTATGGTCGATTGCAATTTTTAGAAGTATTAAAAAAGGTGCCTTTAGACAAATCGGAAATTGGAAATTATTTTTTGCAGGTATTTCCATGGGAATTTCAACATACACCTATTATTTGTCTGTGGTATATATTCCTGCTTCATTGGCTATTGTCTTATTGATGCAGATTACTTGGATGAGTATTTTAGCAGAATGGTTGTTCTTTAAAAAGAAGCCTTCAAAAATTCAGATTATTTCTGCAGTTTTTATCATTTTGGGAACAATTTTAGCTGGGAATCTTCAAGATATTGGCAGTTTTAATTTCTCTATTTTCGGAATTTTATTGGGTTTGTTTTCTGCATTGCTTTATACCTTATTTGTTGTTCTTACTAGTAAATTAGGAAAAGACACTCCTATGTTTGAGAAAAGCGCTTTAATGACAAGTGGTTCTGCAATAATAATATTTTTAATCAATTTTAAATCTATTACGACTAGCACTCATCTTGATTTTGGATTATTACAATGGGGAGCTTTCTTAGCTATCTTCGGAACAGTTATACCACCAATATGTTTTTCTAACGGCATGCCCAAAATAGGAGCAGGATTAAGTTCGATATTGCTGACATTAGAATTGCCTGCTGCTGTGTTTTGTGCTCATATTATTTTAGGAGAAAATGTTACTATTATGCAGATTGCTGGTATTGGAATAATGATTGGTGCCATTGTTTATTTGAATGTTGCGAAAGCAAAAAAAGAAAAACAAATCAAAAGCACTATAATAATTTAATCTAAGATTTTATGATAGATACAAATGAAGGTAAATTGTTAGATATATGTGGTAATAAACTTTATGTAGAACATCACAACAATTTTGAGAATCACGCAACTCTTGTTTTTCTACATGATTCATTAGGATGTACAGCACTTTGGCGTGATTTTCCTATAAGAATTGCTGAACTAGTTGAGTGCAATTTGCTAATTTATGATCGTTTAGGTTATGGTAAATCAGATCCTATTCTCACTTATGAAAGAGCTAATGATTATTTAGAAGATGAAGCAGCTATATTAAATGAGTTACTTCAAACTTTAAAAATTGATAATGCCATTTTATTTGGTCATAGTGATGGTGGTTCTATTGCTCTAATTGCAGCTAGTAAATATGGAACCAGAGTTGAAAAGATTATTTGTGAAGCTGGACACATTTTTGTTGAAGACATTACATTAAAAGGTATTTACAGCGCTATTGAAATGTATAAAACCACAAATCTTGCTCAACGATTAGAAAAATATCATGGTAAAAAAACAGAAATGATTTTCAAGGCTTGGACAGAAACTTGGACAAGAAGTAATTATCGAAATTGGAATATCGAGCATTTATTGCAGCAAATAAGTTGTCCGCTTTTATTTATTCAAGGAGAAAAGGACGAATATGGAACTTTAAATCAGGTTGAGAAAACTATTGAAAAAGTTAGTGGTAAGGCAGAAAAATTAATCATCCCCAATGTTGGTCATACACCGCACAGAGAAGCTGTTGAATTGGTTTTAGAAAATGTAATTGCATTTATTCTGTCAGAAAACTAGATTCAAAAATTAAGAAATTTCATAAGATTTTTTAAATTAGCAAAATAAAGTCTGTAGTTATTAATTTAAAATACTTTGTTAGAATTCAGTATAATTGCCTTATTTCAATTTGATAATAACTACAAGACATAGTAAAGATTTTAAAACAACTACTATGACAGCGAATAATACAAATCCAAAGGTTAATTTTTATTTTGAAAATGCTAAAAAATGGCAGGAAGAAGTAGAACAATTGAGAACAATCGTTTTGGACTGTCAGCTGGTTGAAGAATTAAAATGGGGAACTCCTTGTTATACCTTACAACAGCGAAATATAGTTTTAATTCATACATTTAAAGAATATTGTGCACTTTTGTTTTTTAAAGGTGCCTTACTAAATAATGAAGAAGGTTTGTTAATTCAGCAGAGCGAAAATGTTCAGGCAGCACGCCAGATTAGATTTACAAATCTTGAAGAAATTACAAAAAGCAAAGCAACGATTAAAGCTTGTATCTGTGAAGCTATTGAAGTTGAAAGAGCTGGCTTAAAAGTAGATTTGAAAAAAACGAAAGAGTTTGAAGTTGCAGCTGAATTTCAAAAGAAATTAGAGGAAATACCAGATTTAAAAATAGCATTTGAAGCTTTAACTCCAGGACGTCAGCGCGCTTATTTGCTTTTCTTCTCACAACCGAAACAATCTAAAACTCGCGAATCTAGAGTTGAAAAAAGTATACCGCAAATTAAGAATGGAAAAGGATTGAATGATTAATCTATTCAATCAAGGAATCAAGGAATTAATTTCATAAATAGAAAAATCATCATGACTAAAAAAGAATTATCAGTAGAAGAAAAACAAGATTTACTTGATGTTTTAAAAATTCGTTTTGAGAAAAACATAAATAGACATATAGGAATTGATTGGGCGAAAGTAGAACTAAAACTAAATGCTAATCCTCAAAAAATATGGTCGCTTAATGAAATGGAACGAACTGGCAGCGAACCTGATATTGTTGGCTTTAATTCTAATATAGAGGAATATATTTTTTGCGATTGTGCGATAGAAAGTCCAAAAGGACGAAGAAGTGTATGTTACGATCATGAAGCACTTGAAAAAAGAAAGGAACATAAACCAGAAGACAGCGCTGTAAATATGGCAGAAGAAATGGGTGTTGAAATTTTGACAGAAGAACAATATCGTAAATTACAGCAATTAGGAAATTTTGATACCAAAACTTCAAGCTGGATTATTACGCCTCCTGATATTAGAAAACTTGGCGGAGCGCTCTTTTCAGATTTTCGTTATAATACAGTTTTTGTTTATCATAATGGCGCAGAATCCTATTATGCAGCAAGAGGCTTTCGTGTTTTGTTGAACGTTTAAATTTGAAATAAATAGCATTGTATAAAAAACTCCATTAGAAATAATGGAGTTTTTTTGTTGTGATCCTATTAGAGAAATGTTTTACTCATATTTTAAATATTTCAATACATCAACTTTTGTTACTTGATAAGCTTTTGTCAAAACAATTGTTAGAGTCAGAAATAATAAAGACACAAAAGCAATGATAAAAGGCAGAATAGGAATATCTATTCTGAATGGAAAATTTTCAAGCCATTGCTGTAATAATAAATAAGCCGGAATAATTACGATAAAGAAACCAGTTAAGCAAATGATTACATATTGCTTAGATAATTCTCTCAGTAGTATATTTGTTTCAGCACCAAGCGTTTTTCTAATGGCAATTTCTTTTAATTTTCTTTCCATCGAAAACGAGGCTAAGGCAAACAATCCAAATACGGCGATTAGAATTACAATAACATTTAACAATGCAAATAAATTTCTTTGATCTTCATATTTTTTGTAAGTCCTTGCAAAATTTTTGTCTACGAAATTGTATTCAAAAGGATATTCAGAATCTACTTTTTTAGACCAGAAATTCTTAAGAGAAGAAATAGTATTAGACATATCTTTTGTCGAAAGCTTTACAGAAATGTTTTGTATGTTACCTTGTGTCCATTTTTGAGCATTTACATGAAATAAAATCATAGGATTAATTGCATTGTCTAAACCAAAATAATGGAAGTCTTTAACTATCCCGACAACTTTATATTTTTTGCCCTGCCAGTCGATTTCTTTATCTAAAGGATTTTTTTCGTGTAAAGTTTTGGTTGCCACTTCATTCAGCAAAACATTAGAAATAGTATCTGAAGCAAGTTTATCAGTAAGAAATCGTCCTTGTGCTAATTTAATTCCTAACATTTCAAGCATTCCGAAATCAAATCCCAATTGTTGAATTATAATCTCTTGATTGTTTTTGTAATGTAAACCACCTTTTGAGCTTTCATCTTCTCCAATAGAAAACGCTCCTACAGAAACAGCTTCAATACCTTTAATTTTTTGAATTGCTTGTTTTATACTTTTATATCTTTCAAATTGACCTTTGTCTTTTTGTTCTCTAAAAACGATATTCATTATTTGAGATCCTTGAAAGCCTAAATCTTTTTTTGCCATAAAGTTTACCTGCTGGCTGACTATAAGAGAACCAATGATGAAAAAGGCTGCAATAGAAAATTGCAGGACAAGCATGCAGTTTCTAAGTGACATACCACTTTTGCTATGCGAAAAATTGCCTTTTAAAACTTTTAAAACGTTAAAATTTGAAATGTAAACTGCGGGAAAAACACCGCAAACAAAAAGCACGAGAATAAAGATTAAAATGAGCTGCAGATAAAATTGTGATCCGGCAAGAGTCAATTCTTTGTTTAAAAATTGATTGTAAAAAGGCAAAGAAATTTCAACAATTACGAGTGCTAATAATGTTGCAAATAGTGTAATCAATGCTGTTTCAAATACAAATTGAATTATAATATGCAATTTTGCAGCACCAGTAATTTTTCTTACAGCTACTTCTTTTGCTCGTTTTATAGCATTGGCTGTCGCTAGGTTTATATAGTTTACAATCGATAATAAGAGAATTAGTATGGAGAGTGTCATTAATATTTGCAAAAACTGGAGATTCCCTGTTCCTTCCGGAAATGGATAGTTTCCTTTGTAAAGCCTTGAATTTTTAAAAGGAAGTAATTTAGATTTCAAAGGCTCACCGAACTTTTTTATAAATGCTTCAAGTGTCATGCCTTCACTTCTTGCTTGTCTTTTATAATTTTTTTCAAGAAACAATTGATCTAAACTTTTTACTACCAATGGTGCGTCATTCTTCTTTTTTAATTTTACTATTAAACCAAAATTGAAACCCCAGTGATCTTTAAAATGTTCTATATCTTCGTCAATGATATTTGTAACTGCACTTGGCATTACGACTGATTTTCCAGGTACTCGATATACTCCGCGAACCACAAATATTTTATGAGCATATTTTACTTGTTTACCAACAGGGTTTGTATTTTTAAATAAACGAAAAGCCGTTTCTTCAGAAAAAACAATACTTTGGGGATCATTTAGAGCATTTTTTGCATTACCATATTTGAATTCAAATGGAAAAAATAAAAAAAAGCTACTTTGAGCTGAAAATATTTTATCTATTAATTCTATTTTGCCATTGTATTGTATCGTTTCTTTTGTGTAATAAGTATTGAAATAACAATAATTTTCTAAATAAGGAGTAGTTGATTTTAAAATGGGGGCAGTAATAGCAGAATTTGTAGCCCAGATATTTCCTTCTCCAAGATCATTCATAACAATGAATGTTTTATCCTGTGAAGTATTCCACGCATCATAAGAATGTTCGTCATTCCAATATAAAATAGCGAATATCAATCCTGCAATGCCAATAGACAATCCCAAAACATTCAAAGCCGTAAAAAGCTTATTGTTTTTGGTGTGATAAAAAAAAATGTTTATCCAATTTTTCAGCATGACTCTAATTATTAGAAGTTACTAAAACGTCTACATTTCTATGATTCAATTTTTCAGAAAGAACCATTCCATCTTTCATTAAAATTGTTTTCTGCGAAAAAGACGCATCATAATCAGAGTGCGTAACCATCAAGATTGTTGCTCCATTAGCGTGCAGATTAGTTAATAATTCCATTACTTCATTACCATTTTTGCTGTCAAGATTTCCTGTTGGCTCATCGGCAAGAATAATTTTTGGATCATTTATCAAAGCTCTTGCAACAGCAACACGTTGTTGTTGTCCGCCAGAAAGTTGTTGTGGAAAATGTTTTAAACGATGCGCAATATTTAGTTTAGTTGCAATTTCATGCACTTTTGTTTTTCTTTCAGAAGAAGGAACATTATTGTAAATCAATGGTAATTCGATATTATCATAAACCGATAATTCATCAATTAAATTGAAGTTTTGAAAAATGAATCCGATGTTTTCTTTTCGCGCTTTTGATTTTTGTTTCTCTTTCAAACCAATCATTTCTTGATCCAATAAAAGATAACTTCCGCTTGAAGCGCTGTCCAATAATCCGACAATATTTAATAAAGTAGATTTTCCACTTCCAGATGGACCCATAATCGAAACAAAATCACCTTGATTAATGGTTAATGAAATTTCACTTAATGCTCTAGTTTCCATTTCTTCGGTTCTAAAAATTTTTGAAAGCTTTTTAATTGTGATCATAATTGATTTTTTTGATGTTGATTGATTTTCTTTAAATAATTTTTGTTTTCGAAGTAAAAGAAACGCGTCTGAAAATTAAGATAATTAACAATGCATTAAAGCTATTTATTTTGTTATTTTTACTTTCGAAAGGGGTTAATAATTAATGATTTACCAGTTCTAATGTGATTTTCATGCCAAAAAATTAAACATTGTAACTGTCTTATTTTTATGATTTTATTTCTTAAAAAAAAAACAGACTGTCCATAATTGGACACCTTTCGTCCAAAACCGAACAATAATGAAAAAGACAAATGCTTCAATTTTAATTATAGACGATCAAGAAGACATACTTTTTGCGTCGAAATTGTATCTGAAAAAGTATTTTGAGAACATTTACACACTCAATAATCCAAAAAATATAGTCGAATTACTGTCGAAAAACACAATAGATGTTGTTTTGCTCGACATGAATTACAGAATAGGTTTTGAAGATGGGAGAGAAGGTTTGTATTTGTTGAAAGAAATAAAAACGCTTTCGCCAAAAACAGTTGTTATTTTAATGACCGCTTTTGGAAAAGTTGAAACGGCAGTTGAAGGATTAAAAAATGGTGCGTTTGATTATATTCTAAAACCTTGGGAAAATGTAAAGTTGCTCGAATCTGTAAAACAAGCCGTTGATAAAAGCCGAAAAGAACAACGAAAAAATAAAGATGCCGAAATTAAGGACGAGTTTTTTGTAGGCAATTCGGAGATAATTAAAAAAGCATATTCTCTCGCAGATAAAGTTGCCAAAACCGATGCCAATGTTTTAATTCTTGGAGAAAACGGAACAGGAAAATTTGTTCTGGCGCATCATATTTATTCGCAATCCGAAAGAAAAAACAATTCTTTTGTCGCGGTAGATTTAGGATCTTTGAATGCTAATATTTTTGAAAGTGAATTATTCGGTTACGCAAAAGGCGCTTTTACAGATGCAAAAATAGATACTCCGGGAAGATTTGAAATGGCGCAAAATGGAACTATTTTTCTGGATGAAATTGGGAATGTTCCACTTCATTTACAATCTAAACTGCTGCAGGTTATTCAGAGTAAAACCGTGACAAGATTAGGTGAATCAAAACCAAGACCTTTAAACGTTCGCATTATTACAGCAACCAATTTGAACTTAAAACTTGAAGTTGCTGATAAAAATTTCAGAGAAGATTTGTATTACCGCATCAATACAATGGAAATTGTTTTGCCTCCGCTCCGCGAACGAAATGAAGATAAAATTCCGTTGGCAGAATATCTTCTCGATAAAATGATGCAGAAATACGGAAGAGACGAAATTACTTTTGACAAAAAAGTACTCGAACAAATTCAAAAACACGCTTGGAATGGAAACATTCGTGAGATGGAGAATAAAATAGAGCGTGCAGTTATTCTTTGTGAAAACAATTGCATTACAGTTTCCGATTTAGATTTAGAGCAAATCACAGAATACGAAGAAAATCCAGATGACATTCAGCTTTCGTCTGTAGAAAAAGCCACAGTCGAAAAAGCGTTACTAAAGCACAATAATAATATCAGTAAAACGGCCGAAGAATTGGGCTTGTCGCGAGGTTCATTATACAGACGTTTAGAGAAATACAACATCAGTACCAATTAATATGCTTAAATCATTAAAAACATACAACCTTATTTTTCTGCGATTAATTTTGATTGTGGCTGGAATTGAGTTTTCGCTTTATCTGCATAATATCAGATTTGTTTTTGTACCTATTTTTGGTTTTCTAATCGTTGCACTGCTTGTTATAGAATTGTATTTTTATGTAAAAAATGCCATTTTGGTTTACGATAAAACTATAGCTTCGATCATACAAAATGATTTTAGTTCTGATTTTTCTAAACACAAATCAAATCAAAATGATCTTTTTAAATTGTACGACATTTTAAAAAGTAAACAGAACGAACAAGTTTCAAGAGATATTATTTACACCTCGATTTTAAATAATATCGAAACCGGAATTATTATTTTAAGAAAAGAAAACAACGATTGGAATGTTTTTTTAATGAATGATTATTTCTCTAAACATTTTGATGTGCCTAAAGTTTCAAAATGGCAATTATTAAAAAACCAGCTTCCGTCTTTGTGTGAAGTTATCGAAGAGCAAAATTTTCAAGAAATTAAAACATCTTTAGAAATACGCGTAAACGAGCAAAATGTACAGACATTTGTCATGCAGACATCAAGAACAGAAATCTACAATCTCGATTATTTTATTGTTTTATTAGATTCAATTCAAAATGTTGTTGAGAAAAAAGAAAAAGAAGCTTGGGTTAATTTGATGAAAGTGATTTCGCATGAACTTTTAAATTCGATAACACCAATTCGATCTATTTCTCAAAACTTACAAGAATTGGTTGAGCAGGATTCTATTTCATCAGAAGATTTAGAAGATATTAAAAGTGGAGTCGGAACGATGTTAAGACGAAGCGATCTTCTGCAGAAATTTGTTGAAGGTTATAGAAAATTAGCGATGCTGCCTTCTCCTAAAAAAGAAAAAATTGAGCTGCATAAACTAATCGAAAACTGTTTTCATGTGATGAATCCATTATTCAAAAACAAAGAAATAGAAGTTATAAATACGATTACTTTTGATCATTTTTTAATGGTTGATCACCAGCAAATAGAACAAGTTCTAATTAATCTTCTAACCAATTCTATGCACGCGTTGGAAGATGTTGAAAAAAAACAAATTACAATTGCAACCGAAACCAAAGAAAATAGAGTTTTTATAAAAATTACCGACAACGGAAACGGCATTGATAAAGAAATTGAAAACAAAATATTTTTGCCGTTTTTTACCACACGGAAAGAAGGTGCCGGAATTGGATTAACACTCTCAAAAAGTATTATCGAAGCGCACGGTGGTTATCTCGATTTTAGAAATCTTGACGGGAAAACGACTTTTGTAATTTGTTTGGTGGAGGGTTAAAGCATTTCAGAAATATATTTTTATATTGAGTTAATCAAATGATTTGATTAGAAATCGAAAAGTAAAAAAGTATAAATTTAGTTTTGAATAAATAGAAGATTGGAAAAAAAGTACATGAAGTTTAAACAAATAATACAAAACCAATTCAAGCCTGCAAGAATCAAATCCTTACTATTTTTGATTCTATTTCCCTTTTTTGCACAAAGTCAAAACGATACCGTAAACATAAATGGTGTAAAGTATTGTTCAAGAGATTTAATAGATATTATAAAAATGGAAAAAAAGCTAATGTCTTGGAGGATGCCTGAAGAATTTGTGGGCGATACGATTGACTACAAAAAAGACAGCTCATATATTTTTATAAAAAAAAGAAAATATTTGCAGATGATTTATTCTTCGGATAAATTTAAGCTTAAGACACTCCAGTTTGTAAATGAATTACAACGTAAGATTTATATAGAAAATATTGTCAATAATAAAAAAGTAGAGCTAGAATTTACGGAGACTTGCGATGTTGTTTTTAGAGGCGTGAAACTTAGAAAAAACGAGCCTCCCGTTTTTTACTTTGAAGGAATATTTGGTGTTTATAAACAATATTTCAGCTTGAAGTTTGATAAAAAATTAACACGTTTAAATTTTGATCTGCCATCTTATGAAAAATGTGATTAATTGGACCAAAAAACCTTAGTTACTAAACTGCCATAAAACGGGGTCAAAAAATAATGATGTATCCTCTCAGCCATTTTTTTGTTTTATAGTTTTAATAATATCAATAAAAATAAATGTTGCAATAACAGGATTGGCAAAAAAGAACATTTCAAAAAATCCTCCTTTTATAATACCAAAACAAATCAGTATTAGGAATATTAGGAATAAAAGTAAATTAAATGTTCCGATACAAGAATAGATAAAATTGAAGACAAATTTATTTTTCTTATCTTTTTTAAAATAGAATAACCTTAACAGTACTAAAATTGTTCCTGAACCAGCTAAAATCCAAGAGCTTTCAATATAAAAGATCCACACTCCAAATCCAGAGAAAAGAGTGGAATTGTCTAAAAAATAAATAAAGAAGGCCCAAATTGACCAGATATTTGTTAGAATAAGCGAAAAAGTCAAATTTCTAAAAATAGTTTCTTTCATAAATTAAATGGTTGGAAATGTTATTTAAAAAAAGCTTTATGATGCTTTCTTCACAAATCATACCATTAAATTTAGAAATCAAACTACATTCCCTGCCAATACAAAACATTAAATTTATGTCCGTCTGGATCTGAAAAACAAAAAGTATAACCTTCTTTATAAGGTTGTGGTTCAGAAATTATTTTACCGCCAATTGTATGCACTTTTTCATACCATTGATCTACTTCTTCTTCACTTTCTGCAGAAAGAGAAAAAATGATTTCACTTTGTGATTCCCAATTTCCAATTCCTCCATTTGTTTCATCTTTCAAAACCGCTTTTTTGAAAAAGTTTATAATGAATTTGTTTTGACCAAAAATAAAACTAGCATTTTCATCGGTGCTGTGTGTACCGTTAAATACAAATCCTAAGTCGGAGTAAAAGTCACGTGTTTTTTCTAGATCGCTTGAAGCGAAATTTCCCCATATCATTTTAGTTTCCATCTTAATTTCATTTTTTGATTTATAAGATTATAAAATTATGAAATCTGATGCTTTAAGTTTTTATATGTAAATCTTTAAATGTTATGTTTTTATTAGGTTTTTTCTAATTATAATATTCTTTTAGTTCAAAATTATATTCTTTCTGTTTCCATTTGAGTTCGTTTACTAAAAAATTTCTATGATAAAAACCTATCAAAATGGCAATTTTTTTGTTAGGATATTTGCTTTTCCATTTCAAAATATTATCGATTATGGTTCTATTTCTCAATTCTTCAAAATGACAATAGCGATTGTATAATTCTCTAAATGTTATAGAATCTTTTTCAAATACTGGCGATTTCATTTTTATGAATTCCTTGTTTTCATCAACAATTTCTTTTAGTTTTTGATATTGATAAAATTGTCTTTCACGAACTAAATTATCAGTTGCAGCTGTATTTAAAATTTTTAGTGAATTTTCATAAACTTCATTTAACGAATTATCAACTTCAATAAATCGAGACCAGATTTTTTTGTATTTTAAGGATAAAATATTCAACGAATCAAGGCGGTTTATTTCAATAAAAACAGGATCAACATCCTGAATTCCATTTTCTTTTCTGTAGTCGTTTCTGCCTTCAAATTCTATTGGGCGTACTAAAGTTTTTTCAAAATTTGTTTGGTATTTGATGATTGCATTCCACTCATTTTCATCGTAGGTTTTCTTAAATGTAAAATCTGAATTAAAATTTGTCATATCAGATTCCATAAGAATGATGTCTGGTTTTATGCTTTCTAAAGCTTTATAGATTGTGTCTTGATTTATTAATTTGGTTGGAAAATGTACGGTTCCGATAACGATTAATTCTGTTTTTTTGCTTTTATCGTTTGTTTGAGCATTTCCAAAGAAAGAAAAAGAGAGAAGGATAAGTAGTAATTTATTCATAAATGGGTTATTTTAAATTCCAGTTTTTAGATTTTAAATAAGCGGTGCAGTTTTTACAGAAGTTCTTTTCTTCGTCTATAGGATTTCCGTCCGCTGCATCTCTCATCAAACAAGTTTTAGTTTTGCAATGTGGTAAACCTTCTGTATGTCCTAATTCGTGTAAAACGACTTTATAAAATTGATTTTTTTTATTTTGTTTCTCTCCATTCGGTAAGCGTTAAGAGTTTCTTTGTTTTTGGATCCAAGAATTTTATTTCAAATGTTTTTTGATAAACTAAATAATTAAATTCTTTTTTTTCTTTAGTATAAACTCTAACCAAATAATAATTTTTATCATTTATTTGAGGAGATTCTAAGATACTTGTTCCAGCCCATTCTTGATTTTCAGGTAATTCTTCCATCAATTTGAAAATTTTTGATCTGTTGATATTGTCAGAATCGCAAACTTCAAAACTTGGATCTCCAGTAGGGAAATAAATTTCATTTAATAATTTCGGATTCTTTTTATTAAGTTCCTCAAATCGTTCTACTGCTAATTTATAGTAGGCATAATGCTTAATCGATTTGTCTTTTTTTATAATGGTATATATTTTTAAAGCCTCTGGTTTATTTTTAATACTTTCGTAGTAATTGGCAGTAGCGTAATCATTTATATAAAAACCTCCGATGCTATCTATAAACGATTTTGCTTTTTCATAATTTTTTAATTTAATATAGTTTGCGGCATATTTGACGGCTGTTTCTCCATGTCTATATTTAGTGTAATTTAATTCAGTTATAGACTCATTATATTTTCCAATTTTATAAAATATTTCTGCTTTCAAATCATGAAGTCCATCTTCTATATTGCTTTTAATCTGAGATTTATATTTGCTTTTTTCGTTTTTGTTTACACTTAATAAGCTATCGGTTTTTGCAAGTACTTTTTCAGGATTCTTTTTAGAATCTGAATATAACTTTATTAATTGTTCATTAAATTTATCAAGCTCTTTGCTGACTTTGTCCATTTCTTCATGTATTTCTTCATGATTTTCATATTCAGTTTTATCAACTTGATTCTCTGTTTCTGAATGGGTTTTATCCAAATTTTTTAATGAAATAGGCTTGTCGTTGCAAGACAATATTATAAACGTAATTAAAATTAAAAAGAATTTTTTCATAGAATTTTACGATTTAAACAAATGGTTTATTTTAAATTCCAGTTTTTAGATTTCAAAAAAGTACTGCATTTTTTACAAAAGTTTTTTTCTTGATCTATTGGGTTTCCGCCCGCGGCATCTCTCATCAAACAGGTTTTAGTTTCGCAATGCGGTAAACCTTCTGTATGACCTAATTCGTGTAAAACGACTTTGTAAAATTGTTCTTTTTTATTCTTATTAGACAATCTAAAATCCGAAACTACACAGGCACGTCCGGGATGATAACCTAAACCCATAACTCCCCAATCTCTAATCTTGCCTTTTGTAGTACTTATGTCTTTGTTAGAAAGACCGACAATAACAGAATCTACGCCAATTTTTGATTTTAAATTTTTAATAATACTATCTGCGCGAAATCTATTTCTGGACTTGTAATAAGATCCTAAAGGAAAGTCAATCGCTTTTCTAAGCACAACATTTGGATTAATTTCTTTAATTTTTTCTAATACTTCGTTTGCTGCATTAGATTGAAAATTCCCTAAAGGCTGCAGCACAATAATTTTTGGATGTTTTTCTGTTTCTGTTTTTTTACATGAAATAAGAATGAAAAAACAAAGTAATACTATTTTGTTCATAGGTATTATTTACGCGCGGATGAAAGCTTTCTAAATTGTTTTCTGGTCTTTAAAATATTCTATAATATGTGAAATCTCTTCAACAGAATAAGTAAAGTCTTGTATGTTTATTTTTTTTACCTCACCTGTTTTCATTTCCAATACCAATTCATAAGTAGTTGCTATATCATTTGGCTCAATAGTTTCTATAAATGTATCTTTAATTTTCCCCCATTTTAATAATTCACTATCACTAAACGCTATTCCTTCTGCTGTTATAATTAATTCTGGTTTAGTTTTAAAAAGCAAATAAAGAGGATATAAAATAAGTAAGAAACACAATAAAGACGAAAGCAGTTTATAACGAACATCCTCAAAATTTAAAATTAAAAAAGGCAAAGGAATTAGAGATAAAAAAAGCAAATTCAAATTTGATTTGACTGCGATTTTAATTTTAACCTTTCCATTATATTCTTTATTTAAAAACACAACTGATTTCTTTGTTTTTTCAAGTGTTGAATTTTCAAAAAACTCCTGTATAATCTTAATTATTTTAGACATAATTCTAGATTTTACTATTTTCAGTTAGCTAATTTCAGTTTGTTTTTTAATTTTTCTGCAATCAAAAGAGTTTTCCCAATAAACAGCATCGAAACATGTATAATCATCGAAGCAGTTATATAGAATGCAAATTCAATTTGTCTTAGAAATTTGAATTTAATTTTATCATATATTTCAAGATGTTCCTTTTTAACCTCATTAATATTTAGAGCATCAATTTGAGTTTCGGTCATTTGATCGCTTAAATAATATAAGTTTTTGCTTCGGCAGCCTCGATAATAAGCATCAATAACTTTTCTGGGTTTTAGAACAAAACCAGTTGATAATGCAAACAAATTCATTATCGAAATCAAAGGCTTTCTACAACTTCTAGAACCCAATTCCCAAGCACTAATTTCACTTTCGCCAACACGATCAATTCCGTATTCGGTCATAATATGGTGCAGATCATGAAATTTTAAATATTTCTTTCTAGCATTTATATTAGGAACTGGCGCCAGAATGCAGCCAATATAAACCCGAACGCAATGAGATTCAAAATCAGTAATAAGATTAAGCTGATTGTATTGATAAAAACCTATAAGAGCTTCTTTTGTTGTCATTTTTAGTTTTCTAGTTCGATTATTTGATTCTTTTGTCGGCTAAATTTATAAAGAAACGCTGTTGCAATGCCATAAAATGCAATCCAATGCCCCGAAAAGCCCCTAACTTCGTTTGCTTTATAATGATGATATTCTTGCTCTGTGAGTGTTTTTATAAGCTGTCCGTGATTTTGTAAAATAAATTGTCCATTTTTAATATCTGGAGTGCCAATTTGTGAAAACATAAAAAGCATAAAATTAATAACTGCATAAAAGAATCCTCCAATCGCAATAATTGCCATCCAAGTAGGAGTTTCTTTAAATACGATTTTATAAAAAGCCATTGGTTTTATTCTATTTAATATTCCAGATTGCTGATACGCTTGAAGTTCTTCATTATTTTTTAAATCAAGAACAATAGGAAGCCAAACAACAAAAATCCCTATGTGTAAAAGCCATACAAAAGGTGCTTTTTCTGTTACGTCAATATCTGCAAGCGAAAGTAAATGAACAATAAGACCTAAACACCAGCCTGTGAATGCGAAATAAAAAAGGAATTTTTTCATCATGTTTAATTTTGTTTTTTTGATTCGTTAAATATTTCAAGAGTCTGCTCAATTAAAGGCTCAATTTCCAGAAAGTTTTTCGCAAGATCTAAAATTGAGTTTTCAAGATTAGTATCGTCTAAATTTTTCCAGCCTTCCATTAAAGTCAACGGGCCGAGCTTTAGGTTTATATTTTCCCAATGATCTTCAAAATCTTTAAATCGGATTCTAAAATCGGCTGCAAAGTTTCGGCTGGTGATAGAATATCCTTTTAGTTCTCTAAGTTTTAAAGCATGAATGTTATAAAACAACCTTTTATCTTTTAAAGTTTTATCGTTTATCCAAACCGAAAAAAAGATTCTTGTTTTGGCGTTTAACGGATCGTCTAGATTACTCGACCATTCTTTTTTGTATAATTTCAAACAAACGGAATCTAAAACAACGCCAACATATAAGAGAAGATTCTTTTCTTCAAGGATTTTTTTGTCAATGAGATTGGCTGATTCTTGAAACTTGTCTAGATAAAATTGATAATCCATAGTTTTTGGGTCTATTTTTTAGTGTTGTTTTTATAAACATCAGGGTTGTAAAATTCCATGTAAATCTCGGGTTTTGGTATTTTATTAAAACCATATTTTTCATACAGCCAATCTGCTGTTGAAGTTAACAAAATCCAACGTCTTAAGCCTTGCAAATTTGGATGCGACATAACACAATCCATCAACTTTTTAGAAAGTCCTTGACCGCGGTAATCGTCCAGAACATAGATGTCGCCCAAATAAGCAATTGTAGAAAAGTCTGATATTACTCTTGCAAAACCTATTTGTTTGTTGTTATGAAAAAGTCCAAAATTTAAAGAATTGTCAATAGAAGTTTTTACTTTCTCAAACGGAATATTGTCACTCCAACCCGAATAATTGGATAAAAAATTGTGAATAGCAGTAATGTCTAGTTTTGTTTTGTCTGTTGTGATTAGAAAATCTTCAAATTTTTTTTCGATGTTTTCCATAAGATCAATTTATTGTTTTTTTGTCGGATCAAATCTCTTCAAATATCCATCGGAACTTTGAAGACCAACGATCTCCATTATCTCATCCATCCTTCAATTTTGTAATTTTTGGTAAATAATTTTCGTTCTTTTTTGTCATTGTCAGGTTTAAACCAAACTTCAAATCTTCCGGCATAAGGTTTTCCCCAATCTCCTTCGTAAATTGTAAAATGATTTGAAGTGCCAAATTTCTTTATCTTTTCTGTAGGATTAAAAATTTGAATAAAAGTGCTTTTAGGTAGTGTTTCGGCAGAAAGTTCTTCGTTTTGAGTAATTTCAAAAGCCTTCAAATAAATTGTACCACTTTCAATTTTTCCAACCCAAAAATCGTATTCATAAATTCCTGGCTGAAATGAATTATAAAGTTGAAAATCTATTTGTTCTACAGTTCTGTTTGTTATGCTGTCAGGTTTTTTTTCGTCAAAATCAATGTCAACAGGATTGTCAATTTGTATGTTTTTTGGAATTGTTAGATTGTCGGCCCAAGTGTCTGGTGTTTCTTGCTCTATAAAAAACATAGTAACGATATAAATTATAAATATGAATATTGTTCCAGCAAATAAAGCTAAGGTTATTATACTTTTAATCCATTTTCTTTCTGATAATTGATAAAACACCGAAATTAATAGCAATAATAATCCAAGTCCAAAAATCAAAAGGCAAATGTTTGTTAAGACAGGAATTTCAAAAGCATTTGAGATTACTAAAAGTGCAATAGAAATAACCCAGAAAAGTATTGGTTTCCACCAATTATCAAAAAAGGTTAAGAAAAAATTTGTCATAATTGATGAATTTCTATTTTGTTTTTGCTATTGCAATTAACTTTTGCTTGTATAGTAAAAAGGCGAAGTCGAGGTTTGTTTAAATTTGTTTTACAAGTGACTAAAATAGTGTTTTTTATTTTAAAGTATTTTCTTTTTAAGAAGGTGTGAGAAAAATATATCCATAAAAAAACTCCTTAATTTCTTAAGAAGTTTTTGAGAGGCTTTTTACAAAACATTTTCTGTTGTATTTTTTGTAACTCTTAGTTAAAATAAAGAGTAGAATTTGATTCAAAAAGTAATTCATTCTTGTACTAAAATTAGTTCTATATTAGCCGTATAAAAAATAATTAATATGCAAATACTGTCTAAAACATGACAGTGAAAACTAAGTTTGTATAACCAGAAACCAAAAATAAATACCTATGAATGAAACTTTTAAAATTAAAGAAACCGGATTTGAAGAAATAAAAAAGCAATTATTAATAAAATCAGTGCCACTTATGATAATCTCACTCACTTTTGGAGCAGGAATTGTTTATTTTAATACAAAAGACAAAGAAGATTTTTTTGCTGTTTTACCATTTATAATTCCAATTTTTCTTTTGTCTCTTGGATACGGAATTTTTACAGGTTTGAAAAGACAAAAAATGCTGTTTAAAAGTTACAAACTAACCTTTTTAGAAAACAGTGTAAGCAGGGAACAAATAAATACTCCGACAGTTACGATTCAATTTGATGATATTAAGGCAATCATTAAGAATGAAAACGGGAGTTATGCAATAAAAGGAAAAACAACTGTAGATACTATTTTAATTCCTGCGCAAATTGATCATCAAGAAAATTTAGAAACTTTATTTAATCAAATTAAACCAATACAAGAAATTAATAAACCCGCATTTGATGAAAAATATAAAATCCCGTTGCTTTTATTAATGATGTGCTGTATGGCTGTCGTTTATGTTTCGTTTAATAAAATTCTGGTTTTAATTTCTGGATTAATTGTAAGCATCCTTTTAATTCGATCATCTTTTCAAATTATAAGAAATAAGAGTATTGATAAAAAAACAAAAAGAGTTGGATATTACTCCCTTTTGGTTTTAGCATCAGTTGTTGCAGTGACAATTATGAAAATCACTGTTTTCTAAAATGCGAAAAAGAATTTGACCTTTAGAAAAAAATTAAATACTTAAAACCTCCAAAGCATTTGGCTTTGGAGGTTTTAATTTTTAGTGCAAGATTCAAAGAAATTTCAAGTATAAGGATTGAAACTTAAATTTTAAATTGGCTCCAATTTCTTATATTGCAGGAGTCTGAAAAGGAAACAAACAACTTATTTATCTTATTTTACAATAAACATTACTATGAAAACAGTATCATAGGTTAGTTTTAAAGATGAAAATTTAAAAAAAACTGCTATTAGATTTAAAAATTGATTCAGTATTAGAAATAACAGAACTCTATTGTAATGATTCTAATTTAGTTTGTATTGATGAAATTAAATATTTTCCTAATCTTGAAATTTTAAATATTCAAAATCCTTTACCTCAAGAGTTTCTACTATTTTATGAGCACGATAGAAAAAGTAGAAATCTACCTCTCCGCTTGCTTGTAAACAAGCAGTAATTCTGTAACGGTTTGAAGTAAATTACTAATTTTTAAATTTTCTGATTCCATATTTTGTATAGTGTAGATTCCCGAAAAAACAAAACATAAAAAAAACCCTTAATTTCTTAAGAAGTTTTTGATAGACTTTTTACAAAGTATTTATATTTTATTTTAAAAGAAATCTAAAAATTTCTTTCACGATCTAAAACTACCAAGTTGCTTAAAATGTTATTTTCCTTTTAATAATTGCTCTAAAAATTCAACTTTATCTTTTTCTGCTTGAACCAAACGTTCGTACAATTTTTTATTGTCTTCGTAAGATTCAACAAGTTTATCCAATGGATTAAAAGTACATTGATTAGCATGTATTGCACCACTATTGGAACTATTGTCGTAAAAATTAGCAAAATAATTAATCATTCCTTCTTCCGTAAAGTTTTTTATAGCTTCAACACTTACTCCAAGAGCTTTTGCTACTTCTATAAGTTTTTCTTCGTCTATGTTTTCACTATTTTCTATAGCAGATATTGTTTGTTGCGATGTTCCCAAAGCTTGAGCCAAGGCTTCTTGTTTCATGTCTTTAAGTTCACGAATACGGCTGATTTTTCGCCCTATATGATTTGGTTTTGCTATTGTGCTCATAGTTCAAAGATATTTATATTCCTTTAAAAAAAATAGGTTTAGGTAAAAAACAAGTCGGCTTCTGTATGTTACATTTTCTATTAGTTCGCTTGAGGACAAACTTTATTTGTGTTGTGGTAAAACAAAAATACAATTTTTCAGACAAGTATTAAATGTAAAATTAAACATATTTGATTTTGGAAATTCATTAAAAATTTCAATCTAAATAATTGACAGATTTGAATAATAATTTTTTATTCACCAATTAATTTTCCATTCAAAACAAAATTTTTAGATATTACTTTGTCTAAGTCTTCTTCTAAAAAATCTGTATCAAGAAAATTTTCTTTTATAGATTTTCTAACGCTGGAAACTTCCACGGTAATCCATAAAACTTTATTTTTTAAAGCGTTATATGTTGATTTTAAAATTTTTATTTTATTAAATATTACCTTTCTCTTATTTGTTAGTTCAATTTTTGAATATGATAATGTAATTGGTCCTTCTTTATTTGGGTCAGATTTTGGTTCTCCAAATATAGTAGCCAAAACAATTATAGACTCTTTGTTTTTTGCTAACTTTTCTTCGGCTCTTTTGCTTAATTTTAATTCTATTTCAAAAGCTGGAATTTTAATTGAATCTCCAACAATTTCCATTTGTTCATTTTTTGATTTTTTAATAACAGGTTTAGATTCAACTTTTCTTTTGCTTTGAGAAAAAGAAACATTAGAAAAAAGATTTAAAAACAGTAATAAGATTAGACATTGCTTCATAATTATTTTCTTTTGCTGTAATGTTGATTGTTCATTTAGACTTGTTTTTGTTTAAAAATCATTTTTTTGCCTGTATAAAGCTGATAGTATTTGTCTTTAGAAAACTAAAATAGTCTTTTTTACTTTATTACCTAAAAAATTAAACATTTGTATTTTTCTTATATTCGCTGAAAGAAAAAGTCTATTTATAGATTAGTTCAAGGTATAATTAAGCGAAAAGAATCGACAGCAGAAATGGGATATTGGTGTACATTACATTTATTTGACGACAGGAAATTTTACAATGAAGTCGTTCCTGAACTTAGAGGAGAAACAGGAAACTTAAGCAACGACTGTCTTGATTTTTTGAAAGGATATACTGTAGGCGGAATTTCTCATTTATCTGATGGAAAACGGGATGAACTTGTGCAGCATACTATTGAGAAAATTACCTCAATTGCTAATTCGCTAGATAAGACTTTTAAGATACATGATGAGTTGCATAAAATTCCCGAATATAAAGAGCAGTTGTCTTTTTTAGGTAAATTAGAAGGGTACTATGAGTTTTGTAAATTTTTTGAATATTATGTATTTAAAACTTGTGCAGATTTTTATCCCCATCTAATTCTTGGTAAAGGCGGTGTATATCGAAATTTTGAAATAAATGTAAAAACATTATCATGCAGTATTATAGCAGAACTTGATGATTGGAATGCATTTATATGTTATGATAGTATGGGAATAACAAGTTGGATAACCAGCGAAGATGTTGAACTTTTATATCTTGATAAAAATAATTTACTTTTTACAGACAACGAGAGAGCAGAGGGATTCTTGACTTTGCTTGAAGTTGCTTACAATAATAAACTTGGATTAATAATTGGGGTCGATATGAGAGAGGAAAAGTTAGAATTATTACCAGAAAATAAATTAATAGATACAGAAACCTGGTCTAGTATAGACATTAGTAAACTATGTTGGAAACTATAAAAGATTAGAATAAAAACATAATCAAACCGTATATTGTGGAAGAAGTAGAATTAACAGAAAATGACATTCTGTATCTGAAAAAAGAATTAAATGAATACTGGGTATATAGTGTTTTCTGGGTAATAATTTTTATAGGATTATATTATTGGTTCTTTTACTCCAATTTTTACGGAGAAAATGCAGATTCTTTTTCTTTTTTATCCGCAATATTTCTGTTGGTTGCTTTGGTATTTTTTAGCTATATATTAGTTATGGGTATTCAAAGAAATATAAAACTGCATCGAAACTTATTAAAGCAGAAAAAAATAATAGGTGATTTTAAAGTTATTGAGAAAGAAATTGTCGGTAAAGACGATTCTGACTCTGCCAATCAATATGCAATTACAATATTCTCTGAAATTGAGAATAAGCCCAAACACCTATTTTTGAGTTACAAAGATTATAATAGAATAAATATAGACGATTTGGTATATGTAGAATATTTTACAGACTCTGGTTTTATTAAATTTTTGGAATTTGAGAACAGAAAACTTGAATACAAACGCTATCATATTTACAATAAAAAGTGGTGATACTTTTTGCTGTTTATTAAATTTTTGAAATTCATTTTATATTTTATCCTTTATAAGACCAGCCAATAGAGTAGTGCTCAGTGCAATGATTAGCAGAATAATTCCAATCGAAATATTGTCTCCTTCTACAAAATAGTGGTTTTTGTAAAGTAAATAAATAGCATAAAGCTGATAAAGTTCATAACAAATACTCGTCAGAATTAAAACGGAAAGTACTATTCTAATACTATTTTTTAGCTGGTTGGCTGCATTTAATTTTTTCAAGTTAATTAATAAAATCAAAACAATTATGGCGTAAGCAAAAAGAGCATAATCTAAAATTGTAATTGCAGAATTATGACCTGCAGCTCCAACCAAAAATTTTGCAATTAGAAATAGAGGGATAATTAGGATCAATAAAAATTGATAAATATTGGCGCTTAGTTTAAAGATTTTATCCATTTATTGTTTTTGACTCTACTTGATTTCTTGAAATTTGAACGCTGTTTTTATTTTATTTCAAACTGTTGAACCATCCAATGATTAGGGTGATTTTGTACTAAATCGTCTTTTGTTTTCTCATCTTTTGTGTCCAAATATTTATAGACTTTTAACGGAATTGAATCTGGAAATTCGACAAGACTTTTTGAAATTAATTCGGTGTATTCTTTCGATTGACCATTTAATTTTAGAGTTTCGGCTTTAAAAATATTTACTATAATAGGAACTTTTCCGTAAGTGTTTTTTACTTCATTTTCTAAATCGGTTATTAGATTAAATTGAAAATTTGGATCTGTCTCTTTATTTCCGGCAACAGTTTGACTGATATATTCTTGATAGGCTAAAAACATACTCATGATTTGTAAATTTTTTGCATTTTTGTCCGAATAAAGTTTTTGAAGTCTTTCAGGAATATCAGCATTCAAATCTCCTTTCTCAGATTGCAGTACTTGATTGTAAAAATCATTAAGAAGATTTAAAACCGTTTGGTCATTTTTATCCGTTTTAGCATTCTTTTTAATCTCTTTAATAAATTTATTATACTCTTCAGATCGTTGAGAAAAAGAATGAATTGAACTTATAAAGAATAGAATTAGTGTCAGGTTTTTCATTTGTTTTCGGGATAAGTTTTTATGGAATTTTCTTAAAAGCTTAATTTCGTTAAATAGTTATTGGCAGAAATATTATTTTTTCTTCCATTTTTGATTAAATCTCAATTCGGCTAATTTTTCATAAATCATTTTTAAACCGTAAGTCCCAACCATTCCATAGTCACTTATAGTTTTTACTTTGCCATCATTAAAAGTTATTTTTAAATTTCCTCTTTGATCGTCAGTATGGCTTACATGATATTCTTTATTCAAATTTTCAAAATCGCAATAGTTTAAAATTTCTTCTAATTTGTCAAAGTCAATTTTATTTATTGTTGTAGAGAAAACTCCTTCTTCTTTGCCATAAGTAATTTCTATATTTTCATTGAAGTTATAATATTGAGCATTAAATATTGATAAAGAATCTCTGTTTAAAGTTAGTTTGTAAACGGGACAAGTACCAAAACAACCTGAAGTGCTAAATTCAATTGTACTAATTTTATTTTTCTTTGGATTTTCATTGTATTCTATAAAATCACCAAATTTGAAAGTTAAAATAGCTTTTGATTCTGAATAAATTTTCTTTTTCCAATCAACTAATTTCTCTTTATGAATGACTAAAAAGGGTTGAGAATTTATATATTCAACATTAGGAACTATTAACTCTTCCCATTCTAAATCAATTCTAAATATCTTAGTTTTATTTTTACCATAATTCATTAGTACAATTGGCGAAAAACTACAAGATTTTTCTCCTTCGCCTTAACAAGTGTGATTATCTCCAATAGCAAATAAATCAGTATAACCATTATTGTCAAAATCTGCCTTAGCAAAATTAGTTTTGATATTAAGTTTGGCCGCTAATATTTTATTTACGCTGTCATAACCAAAATTTCTGTCAAAATCTTGAAGGTATTTTAATTGATATTTTTTATAATTTGTGTCACTTTTTTGAATAAACTTTTCTATTTCAGATTTAGATTTTAACCTGTCAATTTCAGATTGAATAGTTGGAGTTTTAATAAATTCCGTTTTGTTTTCACAAGAAGCAAAAACTAATAGTATAAGAAAAAGTTTTATGATTTTCATTTTAATGTTTTTTCCGTTAATTTGTCTATTGATCTGCCAAAACTAAATTTTACTATCTTAAATAGAAGTATATAAATAAGATAAGTTTTAGACTTTATTCGGGACTAATATATAAACAATTCATTAGAAACTGCCCAAATGACTATGTTTTATTGAATACTTTTCGTGTTAATTGGATTTTGTAAAAGTATGTGGAAATGGCAATTTATTTGAACCATAATTACAAACTCGTTTACAAATCATTTTTATAGTATTTAAAGAGTTTTTCTTTTCAATGAATTCATTTATCGAAATGTTTTTATATTAGCCAGATAAACCAAACCATTTAAAAACATGAAATATTTAATTGCAATACTTTTTTTATTTAGTATGTCTGGATACTCGATCGAGCCAAATAAATTAGGAATTAAAATATATTGTGTAAAAGAAGGATTTAAAAATTCAGCTAAAAATTGCAGTTATTGTTTTGATGTAAATTCTGTTGAATTATCTGAAAACTCGATTTTAGATGAAAATGATTTCAAAAATTTTTATTGGAAAAATCAACAAATAATACTTAATAACTCAGGAAAGCAAAAAATAAAAAAAATCAAAATTGAGCTTAGCGGACTTCCGGTTGTAATGGTGTTAAATAACAAAAGAATTTACGGATTTTGGTTCTGGAACATATTTTCTTCTTTTGGCTGCGATCGAGTTTATACGTATCCAGAAAAAGATTTTAAAATTAAATTTGGATTGCCAACGAACAATACTTTTGGGAAAGATCCAAGATTTAATAAAATTCTAGAGAAGTACGTAAGGAATAAATACAAACAAGATTAATAGTTAGAAACATCAATGCTGAATCAGTTATACACTCAGTATAATTTTAATGGATTAAAGTAATTTCATGAAACAAACTACAAAAAATAAACTATTGATTATCGTATATGCTTTAGTTGTAGGCTTAATAACTTTTCTGCTAGTAGAGAGACAGAAAGAATTATGGGAAAAATTAGGCTTAATAGTTCTATTTGTAATACTTGTATTGTTGTATATTAAAAATATAAATAGGATTAAATATTTTACGCTTATTGATGATGTTTTAATTATTCACCAAACATTTTCAAAGCAGAAAGAATACAGTTTAAAAGCTGTTTCAGGTTGGACTGAAAATCAGTATCAATTGGGAGAATTTAAAACCGGACAAGAAATAGTTTTAAAAATAAAGGGAGGAACTAATCTCAATCTGTTTAAAAAGAATTCGAAAGATTTTGAAAAACTTTCAGACTATTTGAATGAAAATATTCCTGAAGCATTTGAAAAATAATCATTGCTTAGATTTGAAATCCGTTCCCGCAGTACAAGATATTAGCCAAGAATAGAAATCAAAAAACTCCTTAAATTATTTGTTCTAGCCAAAAACTATTTCCAGTAGATCTAAGGCGTTGGCAGTAATTTTACGAGACAATAACCTTAAATTCAATCGGGGAATTATATGATAAAAGATATTTGGAAACAACCTGCGGAAGGTTTTACTGAAGAAACAATTGGAAGAGCAGAAGAGCAAATCGTTCAAAAAGAAATCGAAATTGGATTTAAATTTCCAGGACTTTATAAAGAACACATGAAACTACAAAATGGTGGTCTTTTATGGAAAAGTGCTTTGAATTATAACGGAGAAGTAAACGAACTTTTATCTAATGACTCAAGGTTTGATCCACTAATTATGCACAATGGTTATAAGACCTTAAAGGATGTTTTATTAGAATATATGGATAACGATGAATTAGAAAATTCTTCAAATACAAATTTTCTTTATTTAGAAAGACTTCCGATTCTTTCAAATATGGGCGGTCATACAATATTATGTTTTGACTATGGTTATAATGTTGAAAACGAGTATGAAACACCCGAAATTGTATATTTTGAATTAGAGTGTGCCGAAAATGGCTACGAAGAGATACTAAGATTAAAATCCTATGACGAACTAATTAATAACTTAGTTTATTATGGCTATGAATCAACGTCATTTTTTATTGGTATAAAGTCAAATGAATCAATTGATAAAATTTCTGAATTGATTGACAAATCACTTGACCTACAACTTGAAATAAAGACAGATAATCATTATGGTTGGTACAATTTCGAAAAATGGTATTGTGGAGAATTAAAGTTAAATCACAGCCTTTCAGCACATCTTAAATTAACACCAAATCAATTTTTGAGTAATACATTCCTTTTTCAAAATGACAAAGAATTTAATTATGTAATTGATATTGATATAAGAATGGGAGTAGATTCTTTTCAAGACAATTCTAATTATATAAAGTCAATCTTAATGAATAAGTTTCAACCATTTTTATCGAATGTAGATTGGATTTTTTTAGAAATACCATTTCATAAGGATAATAAAACTGAATTAGAAAAGGTAATGCAGACATTTCAGGATTAAAATAAGTTGGAGAGGAAAATTACTTCCAAGGGCAGTAATTTAAAAAATATTACAGATAAAAAAACTCCTTAATTTCTTAAGGAGTTTTTTTGTGGTCCTTACGAATCTGTTTACGAACCATTTTTTGCAGGATTTGAAAAAAATTGCAGTTTGATTTTTAATTTGTTTTCAATATAAAACCATCATTAAATTTAGCCAAATATTCAAATCTCATGTAACTATAATAGATGTTAGATGCTAGCATTTTGTATTTTCTGTTTCAGAATAAGTACATTTTCAGAATTTGATTCTGTTAAACCTAGTAAAAGAAATATACTCTTAATTTTCTTTATATAATTTGAGTCAGTTTCAATTAAAATGTCAAAATGGTCATTAATAAAATCTAAATAATCTATTATGATGTGTGATAAATCTTTAGAATTTAATTTTCTTTCTTTCTCAAGTTCGATTATCGGAAATAATAAATCAAATCTGTTAGGTACTGTTTTTGTTAATTCTTTGACTATTTCTTTTTCTGAATTGTAAACTCCTTCATTTGTATATGATAAATATCCCCCGAGAATAGCTTGGGTAAAAAGCTCTAATTGAAAATTAGTCCAATTTTTTAAATCTAATTCTAAATCTTTCCAATCACCCAAATTAAAACAATTTTCAAAAATTTGAATCAAATCTTGAGAGCCATGATCTTCGTTCCAATAATCACTATCTGAATTTTCATGTTCTAGAATCACTTTATAAACTGCAATCACAAAAGAATTTATACTCTCTGTTTTGCAATTTTCCATAAACCGTTGTTTTAAGATAATTAATTCATTCATAATTATTTTTGTGGGAATCTAGGTTTTAGCAAGTAAGTAACAAGTTTAAGTACAATAAAAATAAAGATATAAAAAAACTCATTAATTTCTTAAGGAGTTTTTTGGTGATTCTTAAAAACCTGTTTACGAACCATTTTTTGAAGGATTTGAGAAAACCTACGTATAAATAGAATTCTACATTATAATTTAGGATATTCAAATCTTACCAAAGTCTTTTTATTAGCTTTGTTTAATAGAACATTAAATAGTTTTTGAATGGAATATTCGTTATAAATTGGGTTTCTAGTTTTTTAATGTCTATAATCTTAAAAAGGTCATTTACAAAGTTCTCTACTTGTTGTGCTTCAAGTATTCTTTTTTGATAATCAGGTGACCAATAATGTTTATAAGTATATAAGGTGTCATTTTTTGTTTCAAAAATGTATGTTTCTCCATCATTACCATTTGTATTCCACCCTTTAATAAATTTATCGCTTGGCAAATTTTTAATTTTAGTTTGTGCGATGAGCAGCTTGATTTTTTTTATTTGATTTTCGGTTAGGTTGTATTCCTTTTTGAAAATATCTTGTTTCATTTTGAGGCCTTGCTCATCATCCATTTTTTGTACAAAGAAAATTATTTTACCTATTGAATGGCTTTTTAAGCTATTTATATCTATAATTAAATTTGGAGTTGAAAATCTAAAATTTTCTCCTTTAGACTCTTCTATGTCTTTAAGAGCGATTAATTTGTTGTTTTTTTCGGTTACTCTTCTTTTCCAGAAAACCGTATCGCTATCTTTACTTAATATCATTTTATTTTTTACATTTTTATTGCAAGAAAATAAGCTTATAAGTAATAAGATCATCAATGATTGACTTGTATGTTTTAGAATAATTGCAAAATGACTGTTAATGTTTTTTGTTTGATACATTCTAATGTTTTTTTCTTTGATTCTGGGTCTGTTACTTTAGAGTTTTCAGCTCTAGAAAGAGTTTATTTTATCTTGGTTTGTGAATATTTCTGACTTCACACCAGCAATCTAAATCTTTTTTAATTTATAATTTTGTTTACCTAGAAGTATTTCAAAAAATAAGACATAAAAAAAGCTTCCTATTTTTTTAAGGAGGTTTTTGGGTGGATCTAACAAACCATTTTCTGCAAAATTTAAAGAAACGGTAATATCACTAGACGCAGTAGTTCAAAATAACTTTTAATACTCGTATTATTCTATTCTTTGTCGGTTTGTCTTAATATACTCTCTTCCATCGTAATACAGTAATTTGTCCCAAGACATATCAGTATCAGGTTTTGAATTTCTTGTTAAAAGATAAGGAAGTTTGTTTTTAATTATAGGTATAACCTTTAAATCATTGATGTTCTCGGGTTCGGGACTTTTGTATAAAACTTTAAATTCTCCACCACTAAGTAAAACGATGTAGGCAGAATTTTCGGAATTAACTACAGATAACACAGTGTCACTTTTTGCAAATAAAATGTGTGTTCCGTTGTTCTTAAGTCCATTATAAGATTCCGGTACATTAAGTTTAGTTAGTATGTTTTTAGTCAATATAGTATCTTTTGAGATAGTATAATTGGCAGTTTCAAGACTTTTTTCAAAATTACTAATGCCATAATAATTGTCGTCTGATTTTATTTTTTTGTCTGTCTTGTAAACAGCTATAAAACTCGACGAAATATCTTGATTTAGATATTCAACACGAACAAAATCTGCATGGCAGACAAACTTAGCAGCATCATTAAAGATTGCAAGTTTTGAAAGTCCTCTTAAATCAAAATTTTTTGCAGATAAACGCTCTGGAAACCTATTTCTGCTATTTTCATCGTCTTCGTAAATCACGGAGTCTGTAAGTTTTTCTAATTTAGCATACTCTTTTGAAGAAATTTCGTCTTTAGTGAAGTAAAGCTCAATGTAAGCTTCATTTTTATTTGAGAAATAAAATTTGTTTATAAATCCTATGTAATGTGCATTTTTATTCAATACATCTATTTCTCCCTTTTCCTTATCAGGCAGATTTTGCAAATTTTTATTATTTGAGAGATTAGATTTCTCTCTATTATTACAACTAAAAGTTAATATAGCAATTGTCAATAATATTAATATTCTCATTTGTTTTTGTCTTAAGTATGGAGCTAACTAGTATATAAGTCTGATAAATGTCAGATGGTATTTTGTGCTAATGTAAAAACAATTCATTTGGTAAATTATAAAATAGAATTTTAATTTGCTAAATGCTATTCGTGCTTAAACAAGTTTTTTATTTTTAAGCAATTTGATTCTCATGAATTATGAAATGAGGGCATTCAGAGAGATGTGAAAAACAAGCCCTTTTTTCGAACCATTTTATAGATGATGTGAAGAAATTTTCGTTGAAATAATCTGATTTAATGATTTAGCAAATTACTTTTCAACATTTGCAATTTCTTATATTCGCAAAAGTAATTGATCTAGATTGTATAATTAATTGCTTTTACAAACGAGATACGATACTTAAAATCTTAACTGAATGAAAATATTTCCTGAAAGTAATTATTCAATCGAATTAAATAATGATGCCACATCTGCTATTTCAGAATTAAAAAAGCAGACTTTGTCAAAAGAGCAATTCGTTACAAACTGGAAGAATCAAACTTTTATAGGTAAAATCAAAGAGAATGAATTTGAAATAAAACTATCTAAAAAGTTGTTCGGAGAATTTTGTGTGTTAAATGGAAAAGTGGAAAATAAAAAAGGAATATTAGAAATTCGTACAGGCAAAATTTTAAAAATCATTTTTCTTGCACTAGTCTTTTTTTGTTTTTCTGGAATAATTATAGCAATCATTAAAAATAAATGGGAATTGATATTTTATTTCGTTATGACTATTGCTGTAATGAGATTTGTTTTTCTGGAGTTAGGATTTAGATTTGTTTCGCAATATGCGCTAAATAAATTGACAGAAATAATCGAAATTAAAAAATAAGATATAAAAAAACTCCCTAATTTTTTAAGAAGTTTTGAGATGATTTAAACAAACCATTTTATATTTTATTAAAAGAAAAAACTCTTTAACGTATTATTTTCCGTTTAATAATTTCTCTAAATATTCAACTTTATCTTTTTCTGCTTGAACTAAACGTTCAAAAAGCTCAACAACTTTATCAAGAGGATTAAAAGTACATCCATAATTTACGGCAGAAGAATTATCTACATTATAAGTATTGCCTATAATATTTAAAACAGCTTCTTCTGAAAAGTTTTTTATAGCTTCGACACTTACTCCAAGCACTTTTGCTATTTCAATAAGTTTTTCCTCGTCTATGTTTTCGCTGTTTTCTATAGTAGATACTGTTTGTTGCGATGTTCCCAAAGCTTGAGCCAAGGCTTCTTGCTTCATGTCTCTAAGTTCACGAATACGGCTGATTTTTCGCCCTATATGATTTGGTTTTGCTGTTGTGCTCATAATTCAAAGATATTTATATTCCTTTAAAAAAAATAGGTTTAGGTAAAAAACAAGTCCGTTTCTGTATGTTACATTTTCTATTAGTTCGCTGGGGACAAACTATAATTATGATTGTGGTGAAACAAAAATACAATTTTTCGGATAAGTATTAATTAACCAAAGAAAATAAAGACATAAAAAAAACTCCTTAATTTCTTAAGGAGTTTTTTTGTGGCCCTTACAAATCTGTTTACGAACTATTTTTTGCCGGATTTGAAAAAAATTGCGTTAAAATAGAATGTATATTAATTTTCAAATCTTCATTTTTAAGTTTGTATAATTAATATCTGTTATTTGTTGTTTTATTTATGAGTTGTAGTATGACCAAATTTTTGCTTAAACGCTGTAGTGAAATGTGAAAAATTTTCAAAACCTACATTATGATATACTTCAGATGGCTTTTGTTTTTTTTCTGTGATAAGATAATTAGCTTCAGTAAGTCTTTTATCTTTTAGCCATTTTTCGGGCGAAGTTTCGAAAAGCTTTTTAAAATCCCTCTGATAAGTAGATAGGCTTCGGCCAGTGAGTCTGGCAAATTCTGAAAGAGGAATATTAAATTGAAAATTGGTATTCATAAACTTCTCTAAATCCAATTTGTAGGGATCCGGTGCATCAAACAAAAACTGCTCAAAATTATGACTAATGTCCAACAAAAGTTCTATAGCTTCCTGACTTTTTAAATCTGTTAGAGTTGCATTCAATTTCTCTGGTTGATAAAAATAAGGTAATATTGAAGCAAAATAACCACTTATAAATTTGTTTTTACTTAAATTAAGTACAGCATTACCTGTATATTTTTCCTGTTTTGCAATTCGCTTTTGTGCACTGTATTTCTGAAGTATTTCATCAGTTAAATACACATTGACACATCGAAAACTTTCTCCATTTTCAGCAGGATATTTTACAGCTTTCATCAATTCATTTTTGCGAACAATCAAAACATCGCCAGCTTCAAATTCTAACTTTTTATCACTAAACTGTAATGTCATTCTTCCTGAAACGATATAGGATAGACTATGATGCAAAGCAATCTGCTCTGTCGCAAATTTTTTTTTCTTTTCGTGGCTAAAGATGATTATATCCTTGTTTTTGTTTTCCATTTTTTATTATATAATACTATGACAATCTATTTTTTGCTTATCAAAATACTATGGTAATGATGTGCTCTTTCTTCAGAAAAGTAATCTATAATAATTAATGAAAACGCAGTAATCATAATACACAAACCAATACTTCTCCACATAGGAGTGGTGATAAGCGCAACCAATAAAAAGCCTGTAATAATTAATCCCAAACTAAAATAACGCAGTTTAGGATACCATTTAATGAAGTTTTCGGTTCTTTCAATTTCACTTTTTTTAAAATTATCCGCATTGGCATTAAATTCAACTGTATATTGATTCTGTCGGTTTCTATTATTAATTATCATAGAAACGCCTGTGCCTATATGCAATAAAGCCACTACTAATACAGGAATAATGCTAGCTTTTGCATTTGGTGTAGTTCCAAATTTCCAAAAGGAGAGAGAGATTATAAGAAATAAAATTCCAAATAGTAAAACCATTTTACCTTCAAAAATTTCTCCTTTGCACCACTGAATGGTATGTTTTATAAATTCCATAAAATTGATTTTAATAAAGGTACAATTACTAATTTAAATAATTATTTTACTCAATTAGTAATTGTACCTAATTTTATTATTAATATCCAATAGATTTAAATTCTGTAAAAGAAGCCAATCCATATTCACCAAACTCACGACCAACACCACTTTTTTTGAAACCACCAAAAGGAACAGAAAAATCAGGCATTCCGCCATTTACAACCACTCCACCAGTTCTTATCTTGCGTGCAATTTCTAATCCTTTTTCGATGTTTGCAGTAAAAACACCACCGTTCAAACCATATTCGGTATCATTAGCAATTTGTATTGCTTCATCTTCAGTGTCAAATTGAATGGCAACGACAACAGGTCCAAAAATTTCTTCTCTGGCAATTCTCATTTCATTATTTGCATTTACAAATAAAGTAGGTTTTATATACCAGCCATTTTCATATTCTTGGCCAGCTGGTTTACCATGTCCACCAGCCAAAATTTCTGCACCTTCTTTTAAACCGATTTCAATATACCCGTTTACTTTTTCAAATTGAGTTTTATTAAACACAGGGCCAAGAAAATTTTCATTATTTGTAGGATCACCCACTTTTATATTGTTTATAGCTTCCGCCAATGCTGTTGTAACTTCTTCATATCTGCTTTTTGCAACTAATAATCGAGTTAAACCAATACAGGCTTGTCCATTATTTCCAAATCCTTGATAAATCATTGACGGAATTACCACATTAATATCAGCATCCTCTAATACAATAGCAGCTGATTTTCCGCCTAATTCAAGGCTAAATCTCTTCATTTCACTACCTGCCGTTGCAGCAATGGATTGCCCTGCTCTTGTAGAACCCGTAAAAGCTATTTTATCAATTTCAGGTTTTCCCACAAGGTATTCACTTACCTCTCTATCAGCAGGCAAAATACTCAAAACACCATCTGGTAAACCTGCTTCTTTAAATAATTCACCTAAAGCAATACCGTCTAAAGCAGTCTCAGGTGTTGGCTTAAAAATCACGGTGCATCCTGCAAGTAGAGCTGGAATAAGTTTTACCAAAGCAGATTGCTGTGGCGCATTCCATGGAATAATCGCAGCTACAACACCAACAGGTTCTCTGCGAATAAGCACATTGCCACCCATTGCTGTTTGCTTTTTTGCTTCCCATTGAAAATCTTTTGCCGCTCTTAGATAAGCATTCGTTTGCTCGTATAAAGCTTGTTGTAAACCAAAAGTGAATGCGATATTTGAGCCATTTTCAGCCGTAATTAAATCACCAAATTCTTTTGCATATTCTTTATGAATTTCATTAAATCGGGTGATAATTTCCTGGCGTTCTTCAGGAGTTTTATCTGACCAAATTCCGCTGTCAAATGTTTTTCTGGCAATAGCTACTGCGTTATCTACATCTGCTTTCGCAGCTAATACAGTGTAACCTGTAACTGACTGGTCGTGCGGTGAAACTACATTTACTTTCGCATTTGAAGAAGGTGTTACCCATTGTCCACCAATGAATAATTTGTCGTACTGTGTTTTAATTGACTTTATCATTATTTCAATATTTTTAGATGTTAAACTACAGATGCAAAATTAAATCTTAAAACAGTATTGAAGTTTGCTCAGAAAGTCAAATAAGTTTGGTGAGAAGGGCACATAATTTAGAGTAGTTTCAGGTTTATGTAATTTCTTTTTAAAAATCTTTTTGGTAATAAGATTTGGCAGAATAACTTGAAATAATAAATTAAAAATTAAATAAAAAAATTTTTACTACTCCACAGGTTTTCGTGTTGATCCAAAAAAGATAGTTTTTCTCGAAACCATAAAAAAAAACCTCCAAAATCAATGACTTTGGAGGTTTGTTAGAAAGTGGTGGGCGATGAGGGGTTCGAACCCCCGACCCCCTCGGTGTAAACGAGGTGCTCTGAACCAGCTGAGCTAATCGCCCTATTTTACTAGGTTGCTATCGTTTCGTGATTGCGAGTGCAAATATACGCTAGTTTTTGAGTTCTGCAAAGAAAACGTATTAAAAATTTAAAGTTTTTTTTCTGAAACCGTTTATCTCGCTGGTCTTGAATTTATTATAAGACAGAAAAATTTTTAATTTTTTAAAGATTTTCGGCTAATTTAATCCAAAGGCAGTTCTGCAACAACAAAAGTGCTTCCGCCAACGTAAATAAAATCATTTCTAGAGGCATTTTTCTTCGCTTCAAGAAAAGCACTTTCTACAGAATCGTATTTTTCCCCAATTAAATCGTACTTCTTAGCCGCATTTTGTAAAACTTCGGTACTTAAACCTCGCGAAGAATCAGGTCGGCAAAAATAATATTGAGCATTTTTAGGAAACAACGGCAAGATCGAATCAAGATCTTTATCGTTTACAACACCCAAAACAATGTGCAGTTTGTCGAAAACCTCTTTCTGAATCTGATGCATTACAACTGCCAATCCGTGTTTGTTGTGTGCCGTGTCGCAGATTATTTTCGGATTTTCGCCCAATTGCTGCCATCTTCCTTGCAAGCCCGTATTTCTAGTAACGTTTAATAATCCTGTTTTTAAATTTTCATCCGAAACCTTAAATTGGTTTTGACTGTTTAAAACGGCAATAGTCTGCTGTACTGTTTTTTTATTTTGAAATTGATAATCTCCAATTAAATCAGAAGGAAAAACTTCTGCAATCAAATCAGAAGCAAAATAAATCGGAGCATTATTAACTTCGGCTTTAGCCAAAAAAACAGGCTGCGTTTCTGTAGTATATTCTCCAATTACAACAGGAACATTTGGTTTTATAATGCCGGCTTTTTCGCCAGCAATCAAGGCAGGAGTATTTCCTAAAAACTGCGTATGATCTAAATCAATATTAGTAATAACCGAAACAAGCGGCACGATAATGTTTGTAGCGTCTAATCGGCCGCCCAAACCAACTTCAATAACCGCAATATCTACTTTTTCTGAATCAAAATAATCAAATGCCAAACCAACCGACATTTCGAAGAAACTCATATCATTGGCTTCAAAAAAATCTTTATGCTTTTCGACAAACTCGCAAACAAATGCTTCCGAAATTTCGGCACCGTTTATTCTAATTCGTTCTCTAAAATCTTTTAAGTGAGGCGAAGTGTACAAACCAACTTTATATCCAGATTCCTGCAATATCGAAGCCAGCATGTGCGACGTAGAACCTTTGCCGTTTGTTCCTGCAACATGAATGCATTTTAACCCTCGTTCAGGATTACCAAGATGTTCTGCCAGCAGTTTTATGTTGGTTAAATCTTCTTTGTAAGCCGAAGCACCTTGAAGCTGGTACATTGGCAATTGGTTAAACATCCAATTTGTAGTTTCTTGATAGTTCATTTATTTTGGATAAAAGAGTTGTAAATTGAAATAATTTCCGTTTTTTTTAGTTTAATATTACAATGAAAATTATCTTTAGTGCAAAATTGAAATATTTTTTAGAATTAATTATTAAAAACACGAATTAAAATATGTTGACCTTTCTTCAAGTTCCAGCAGATACCCTTGCAAACGCGGCTTCAAATGTAGTTATTGAAAAAATCGCACCCAATACCGAAATATCAGTTTTAGGATTTATCTTAAAAGGAGGTTTTTTCCTGATTCCTATTGCCATTCTTTTATTTTATACTTTTTATGTTATCATAGAACGTTATTTATACATTAGTAAAGCTTCTAAAATAGATAGTAGATTAATGCAGGATGTTGGTGATAAATTAAATTCTGGAAACATTGATCAAGCAAGAAATATTGTTGAAAGAAGTGATACTGCTGCAGCAAATATCTTAAAAGAAGGAGTTTTAGTAATTGGAAGACCAATTGCCGAAATAGAATCCAACATGGACCGTGCTGCCGATATTGAAATTGGCGAAATGGAAAGACGTCTAGGACATCTTGGACTTATTGCTGGTATTGCACCAACACTTGGTTTTATCGGAACTATTTCTGGAGTTATTAAAATTTTCTACAGTATTTCGGTTACAGAAAACATCAGTATCGGAAACATTTCTGGAGGTTTGTACGAGAAAATGATCAGCTCTGGATCTGGGTTAATTGTGGGTATTATTGCCTATAGCGCGTACCACTTATTAAACGGAAAAATTGATGATTTTGCTTTAAAAATTCAAAAACAGATATTAGAATTTGTAAATATTATTCAAAGAGCATAAGCCATGTCTATTAAAAGAAAAAGAAGATTTCATGCTGAGGTGGCGACTTCGTCCTTAAGTGATATTATGTTTTTCCTGCTGTTGTTTTTCTTGATTATCTCAACACTTGCAAATCCTAATGTTATTAAAATGACTTTGCCAAAAGCAAAATCCAACGAAAAAACCAATAAACAGCTCATTAGTTTATCCGTAACAGAAGATAAAAAGTTTTATATAGACAAAGAACCAGTTGAATTTGAAAACCTGGAAACTTCTTTAATGTCTAAAATAGGAGCAGATAAAGAGCAGACAGTTGTAGTTCGTATTCCGTTTAATTTGCAGGTTCAAGATTTAGTTGATGTTTTGCAAATAGGAGTGAAGAATAATTTGAAGTTTGTTATTGCAACGAGTCCAAAATAGGATTTACTATTAGGGCGTGACCACAATAAAAAAATGGGCCAATCAGCATAACGTTGATTCGCCCATTTTTTTATTCCGGTCGGGCTATCCGCGCTACTTCGGTAGCCAGCTTCTATCCCTCACGCAAAGAAAAAGCGATACAATCGTTAGACCTGACAGGTTTTAAAAACCTGTCAGGTCTTTTTATTAGACATGAGCATTTCTCACAATCTTGTCATTTCGAGGAACGAGAAATCTCCACAAGTAACTCCACAAGTAACTTCGCAATGAAAGTCTAATCTTTGTCGATCTTTTCGCGGAGATTTCTCGTTCCTCGAAATGACAAACTGTGCGAAAAAAGTCAATAAAAAAGGCTTTCAGTAAATTCTGAAAGCCTTTTTTATGAGGATAGATTTAATGTAAATCCGTGTAATTCGTGTTTTAATTCAAACTAAAATTATAAATAATCTTTCCAATTTGCTTTACAGGAGCATCATTGTCAGCATCCCATTTGGTATTCATTGCAGCAATCTTTGCTTGATCCAGCAAACATCTTGCTGTATTAGTAGTCCCTTTAATTCCTGGAGTTGCGCTAATGGTTTTTCCATTTTGATCTACCGTAACTTCTACGACAACTTTTCCTTCTTCGTTACAATTGTATTTTGGAGCAGGTTTAGATAAAGCTTTTCTAGTTCCTAGAGAATAACCAGATCCGCCACCAGAGCCACCGCCGCTTCCAGCTCCGTAACCGCTTCCAGTGCCGATACCATTTCCTGTACCGTTACCGCCTCCAGTTCCACCGCCAGAACCACCAGTTCCAGAATATCCACTAGAGCCTAAACTTCCGTTTGCTCTTCCTTTGTTTCCTGCAACTTTATCATCACCGTCGCCGCCTTTGTTAGAACCTTTCAGAATACTTGATAAAGCATCATTGGTAGAATTTGAAACTTTTGGTTTTTCGGGAACAGGTTTTGTTATTGGTTTTTCAACAGGAACAGGTTTCTTTGGTTTTTCCTTTGTCGGAATAACTACGTCTGTTGCGTCTGTTGCTGTATTTTCTTGTGTAATAATAGCTTCCTCTGGAGTTGCTTTTGCAGGCGCTTGTTTGACATTGTTTTTTACATTCAAAACTTCGCTTTTGTAATTAGCTCCAGAACCTAAATCGCTATCGCCAAAATTTACCGTTACACCACCGCCACCGCCGCCTTCAGCAAGTGCCGAGTTATTTTCGGGATTATAAGGAGGCCAAAAACGTATAAAAAACAGCAATGCCAATATTACAGCATATATAGCTGTAGATATTAATAGTGATTTCTTTTTATTTGAAGAATCCGTAGAAGTCATTTTGATTCTGAATTTTGTAATTGTATTAAATAAAAACGCTTAAAAGTAATAAAAATTGTTTAAAAATGTAGGCGGAATTTAAACGCAAAGTTCGCAAAGGAGTTTTATTTAATCTCGCAAAGTCGCAGAGTCGCAAAGAAGAACTTAAAAAAAGAAAAACTTTGCGACTCTGCGACTTTGCGAGAAATAAATTAGTGCTCCTTGCGTAAACCTTTGAGCTTAAATCTTCAACAAAAAAAGAGCCAAATTAATATTTTGACTCTCTTAAGAATAAAGTATAAAAAAATTATACTAATTGTTTCAATGCAATTTCAAAAGCCGTTGCACTAATATTTGTTTTAGATGGATTTAAAGCATGAGCTTTTACAATCGCATTTTTAATAATTTCTGAAGTATCATTAAAAATTGCTTCATCTGTCATTTGCACTTTTTTCTCCATGAAATAAGCAAAAACTCTAGCCATTCCGCAGTTTGAAATAAAATCAGGAATCAAACTTACTTTATGATCCACTTCTTCCATAATAGAACCAAAGAAAATCTCTTTGTCTGCAAAAGGAACATTTGCTCCACAAGAAATAACTTCTAATCCGTTTGCAATTAAGCTATCTATTTGGGTTTGTTGTACTAATCTTGATGCAGCGCAAGGTGTGAAAATTTCAGCACCAATAGTCCATATTTTGGCATTGATTTCTTCAAACGGAATCATATTATCAGCAACTAATTTATTTCCGTCTTTGTTTAAGAATAACGTTTTAATTTCATCAAAAGAAAAACCTTCTTCTTTAATTAATCCACCATCGCGGTCGATAATTCCAATTACTTTAGCGCCCATTTCGGCTAAATAAAAAGCAGCTGCAGAACCTACGTTTCCAAAACCTTGAACGATTGCTTTTTTACCTTTAATGTCGCCGCCGTAAGTGGCGTAAAAATGACGAACAGCCTCTGCAACACCATAACCAGTAATCATATCGGCAACAGTATATTTGCGTGTTACATCTGGTGAGAATTTTGGATTTTCGATTACTTTAATAACACCTTGGCGTAATTGTCCGATTCTATTAATTTTATCAGCTTCAGTAGGTTTAAAATGTCCGTTAAAAACACCTTCCTGCGGATGCCAAACACCACATTCCTCTGTCATTGGAATTACTTCGTGAATTTCATCCACATTTAAATCGCCGCCGGTTCCGTAATAACTTTTTAATAAAGGAGAAACTGCTTTGTACCAACGTTGCAAAACTCCTTTTTTACGAGGATCATTTGGGTCAAAATTAATACCAGATTTTGCACCGCCAATTGCAGGTCCAGAAACTGAGAATTTAACTTCCATTGTTTTTGCCAACGATAAAACTTCATTCATATCCAATCCCTTTCTCATTCTCGTTCCACCGCCTGCAGCTCCTCCGCGAAGCGAATTAATTACCGTCCACCCTTCGGCTTCTGTTTCAGAATCTTTCCAGTTAAAAACAATTTCAGGTGCTTTATTTTCAAATTGTTGTAATAAATCTTTCATTTTGTTAAGATATGTTTAGTTTGCGTAAAAGTATAAAATAGAATAATGCGAATAATGTATTTTACTGCAATTTTATTTCATAAAAAAAAGAAAGCCGAAAACTATACGTTTTCGGCTTCAAATAAGTAAGAGAAATTAGGAAATTACATTCCTAATAGATTTTTCTTTAAGGTATCGTCAACTGGTTTGTCAGAAAGCCAGATTCCAAATAATGCTTGTTTGAAATCAAATCCAGGAATTTTTCCTTTCAAAGTTTCATTTTTAAAAACATAAAGATTTTGATCAAGCGGATTGTAAGCCAAAACAAATACATCTTTTTCGGTAATGGCATCGCTTAACAGTTTTTTGAAATCTTCAATTCTTGGACGTAACTCTTCAAGATTGCTTCCGGCAGATTTTTCAAAACCAGCATTCATTGCTTTTGTGAGTTTGTTTGAAGAAACCATAGATGAGGTAATCTCAATTCTAATCGCCATTTCGGTATCGCTGTCTATAATAAACTTAGGGTCTTGACTTAATTGTGATAAATACAAAGCTTGTACATAAACTTCTAACCACATTTTAGATCTTCCACCTGCACCATTAAGCTGAAGCGTTTTGCTTTGAAAATCAATTTTTCTAGGAACTGTAACGCCATTTACCTCTAATTGAGCTTGGGCAGAAACGGTAGAAAATTGTAAACTTAAAAGGAGTGTAAGTAATAGTAAAATCTTTTTCATGTCTATCAATTATATAATTTTTGAGCAAAAATAATGTTAATTTCTTAATATTAACGACATATTATAGAAGTTTTTTTTATCTCAATTGAGAATCTTTTAATTCTATTGGATTAATAATCAAATTAATAAGACTTGTTTTACGTAGATTTACCTGCTTTAAGATTTGTTTAACTTTTGAGTTTTAAAACAGGGTGCGGTTTTTCTTATTTTAATGATTTAAAACCGACAATTTTATTCTTAAATTTTAAAGAAAACGTTGCAAGATTAATGCGAGTAAGTTAAAAAATCTAAATTATTACGAAAACGTTATCGTTATTCTTGCTGATCTATTAATTTTATATGCATGCATTGTTAATTTCGCTTTTAAAAATTATCTTTGAAAGCCTTTTTTGCACAAATTGAGGTAATTGAAAAAACAAAAAGCAATTAACCGCTCTAGACCAGCTTTCAAATGAAGATGGGTTTAGAAAAAAACAATAAAATAAAAAACTATGGATTTCAATCTTACCGAAGAACATTTAATGATTCAGCAGGCCGCTAGAGATTTTGCTCAAAACGAATTGCTTTCTGGTGTTATTGAGCGTGACGAAAAACAAATTTTTCCGACAGAGCAAGTTAAAAAAATGGGACAACTAGGATTCATGGGAATGATGGTTGATCCTAAATACGGAGGAAGTGGTTTAGACACTATTTCTTATGTAATTGCGATGGAAGAAATTTCTAAAGTAGATGCCTCTGCATCTGTAGTAATGTCTGTAAATAATTCATTAGTTTGTTGGGGATTACAGGAATACGGAACCGAAGAACAAAAACAAAAATATCTTCCAGGTTTAGCTTCGGGAGAAATTCACGGTGCATTTTGTTTGAGTGAGCCAGAAGCAGGCAGTGATGCAACTTCACAAAAAACTACTGCTGTAGATATGGGCGATCATTATATTGTAAACGGTACAAAAAACTGGATTACAAACGGAAACACTGCTTCTGTTTATTTGGTAATTGCGCAGACGCATCCAGAATTAAAACATAAAGGAATCAATGCATTGATTATGACTAAAGATATGCCTGGTTTTTCTGTTGGTCCAAAAGAACAAAAAATGGGAATTCGTGGTTCAGATACACATTCATTAATGTTTAGTGACGTAAAAGTTCCTAAAGAAAATAGAATTGGTGAGGATGGTTTCGGATTTAAATTTGCCATGAAAACTCTTGCCGGAGGACGTATTGGTATTGCTTCTCAAGCTTTAGGAATCGCTTCTGGTGCTTATGAATTGGCTTTGAAATATTCTAAAGAGCGTAAAGCTTTTGGAACAGAAATCTGCAATCATCAGGCAATTGCTTTTAAATTGGCAGACATGGCGGTAAATATAGAAGCAGCTCGTCATTTATGTATGAAAGCAGCTTGGGATAAAGACCAACATAAAAATTATGATGTAAGTGGTGCAATGGCTAAATTATTTGCTTCGCAGGTTGCAATGGATACAGCTGTAGAAGCCGTTCAGATTCATGGTGGAAACGGTTACGTAAAAGAATATCATGTAGAGCGTTTTATGCGTGATGCAAAAATTACTCAGATTTACGAAGGAACTTCAGAAATTCAGAAAATTGTAATTTCAAGATCAGTTATCGGAGGATAATCTTCAATACAATAATTCATATAAAAACCCTTTTGAAGTTTATGCTTCGAAAGGGTTTTCTTTTACAAGACGAATTTTTTTGACGCAGATAAAACGGATTCGCTATCGCGAAGACGCTGATAAAAACTGATTTTATTAGGATGTAAAAGTAAAAAATCCGCGTTAATCTGTGTTTTCGCGATAGCGAATCCGTTTCATCCGTGTTCTTAAAACTCATGCAATAGAATATAATCAACTTCATAGATTTTCTTTTGCAAAACAAAACTTTTTTGACGCAGATTAAACTGATTTGCTATCGCAAAATCGCTGATAAAAACTGATTTTTTAATATTAGTAACATAAAAAATCCGCGTTAATCCGTGTCTTCGCGATAGCGAATCCGTTTTATCCGTGTTCTTAAAACGTATGCTATAAAATATATTTACGCGCTGCAGCTAAATTTAATTACATTTACAGCATCTCAATTCACTTTTATGTACGACGATTTAAAATATTGGTATTTGCGCGATCACAAATTGTTTCGAACTTTAAGCTTCGGACAAATCAAACAATTGTGTATTATTACAGGTTTTAAAAAAGCATCAAAAGGAGAAATTATTTATTTCTCTTCTTCAGATGTGCCTCGTATTTTTTTACTTAAAAAAGGAAATATCAAAATTGTTGCTGTCGACGAAGACGGAAACGAAACCATAAAAGACATTATCCAGAAAGGTGATTTGTTTGGCGAGCTGACTTTAGAAGCAGATGATAAAGCTAACGAATATGCAAAAGTACTTTCAGACGATGTTGCAATTTGCAGTTTTTTAATGTCAGATTTTGAAGATTTATTGTTGAGAAATCCAACTCTGGCACTTTCGTATACCAAGTTTGTGGGTTTAAAAATGAAACGCATCAAAAACAGTTATGCCAATTTAATTTCTAAAGATGCCAAAACCAGATTGTATCAATTTTTAAAAGACTGGGCAGAACAAGAAGGAGTTAGAAATGGAAATTCGGTTGCCATCGAAAATTATTTAACTCAAAATGATATTGCCCAAATTATTTGTACCTCGAGACAAACCGCCACGCAGTTATTGAATGAAATGGAAACAAATAATCTTTTACACTACGCTAGAAAAGAGATTATCATTGAGGATATTACCAAATTATAACTATTTTACCTGAAGTGTAAATTAGCCGACAAATTGTTTTTTCATACCGAAGTAGTTTTACATCATCATAAAAGATGAAAAACTATACACTATGAAAAAATCACTTTTTATTCTATTCGCAGCATTCAGTATTGCTGCCCATGCACAAAACGCAATTGCCAAATTTGCGACCGATATTGCTCCTTTATTAATAGGAGAGAAAATTCCAAATGCTGCTTTAAAATCAGCAGAAAACACAGTCGTAAATCTTTCTGATTTAATCCAAAAAAAGAAAACCGTTTTAGTTTTTTACCGTGGAGGCTGGTGTCCGTATTGCAATCTACATTTAGCCGCTTTGGCAGAAGCCGAAAAACAAATTCTAGATTTAGGATATCAAATTATTGCGATTAGTCCAGATGCTCCAGAAAATTTAAAAATTACAGAAGAAAAAGACAAAGTAAAATATACGTTGCTTTCTGACTCTAAAGGAGAACTGATTAAAATGGCTGGGATTGCTTTTGAGGTTCCTGAAAACTATAAATCACTTATTAACGTACATTCTAATGGAGTGAATACGAACTTTTTACCTGTTCCTTCTGTTTTTATTGTAAATACTGATAGTACCATTTTGTTCGAATACATTTCGCCAGATTTTAAACATCGTATATCGTCTGAATTATTGGTTTCTGTATTAAAAAACTTAAATTAAAAGAAGATGAAAAAGTTAGTTTTAATATTATTTGTTTTAACATCAGTTGCTTCTTTTTCGCAAAATGACGCTAAGAGAATTGCTCTGTATAATTTAGAAAATAAAGTTGCCATTCAAGGTTACGATCCAGTGGCATATTTTAAACAGAACAAAGCCATTAAAGGTAAAAATGATTTTACGGCTTCTTATATGGGAGTTACGTATAAATTTTCATCAGCAGGAAATAAAGATGCTTTTGTAAAAAATCCATCGAGTTATGAACCTCAATTTGGAGGTTGGTGCGCTTTTGCAATGGGAGATTCAGGAGATAAAGTAGATGTAAACCCTGAAACTTTTAAAATTATTGACGGAAAACTCTATTTGTTTTACAATGCTTTTTTTAATAATACTTTGAAAAGCTGGAACAAAGACGAAGCAAATTTGAAAGCGAAAGCTGAGGTTAACTGGAAAAAGATCTATAAATAATAAGGCCATGAAAACAAATGTAATAACTTGGATTTTGCGTCTAATTGCTTCGGTAATTTTATTGCAGACTTTGTATTTTAAATTTTCTGGAGCGCCTGAAAGTATTTATATTTTTTCGACTTTAGGAATTGAACCTTACGGGAGAATTGGATCTGGAATTGCCGAATTGATTGCCGTAATACTAATTTTAATTCCAAAAACAACTTCACTTGGTGCTTTGGGCGGATTTGGTATTATGGTGGGTGCTATTCTTTCGCACTTGTTTATTTTAGGAATTGAAGTTGAAGGCGATGGGGGATTACTTTTTGCACTTGCCGTGATTACGTTACTATGTTGTCTAGGATTACTTTATCTAGAAAGAAATAAAATGTTTAACCCTCTAAAAACAAAATAATCATGTTACTAAAATCAATAAATCACAGTTTAGATGAGTTAACAAATTTGTTAGACCAATTGTCTAATCAATCTTACTCAAAATCTTGCCAAGCCTTAAGTGATTCTACTATTGGCGAGCATACAAGACACATTCTCGAAATGTTTCAATGTCTTGAAAATAGTTACGATTCTGGAATTTTAAATTATGATAACCGCGAACGTAATAAACGCATTCAAACTGAAACAGAATTTGCAAAACAATGTATACTTCAAGTAAAGACTGGTTTGAAGAGAGAAAATAAAACAATCTATTTAGAGCAAATTATTGACGGACTTACATTTAGAATTCAGAGTAATTATTACCGTGAACTTTTGTATAATTTAGAACACTGCATACATCATCAGGCATTAATAAAAGTGGCAGTGCTGCAATGTGAAAATGTTTTATTAAATGAAAATTTCGGTGTGGCTCGTTCTACCATAGCATATAGAAATCAATGTGTACAGTAAGTTTTGTAAATAATAAAGATGTTGTAATAATAACGTCTAATCGAGATGAAAAAGTGATTCGACCGAGTGCGCTTCCGCCTAAAAGCTATACGTGCAACGGAAAGAATGTTATGTATCCAAAAGATCCAAAAGCGGGCGGAACTTGGTTTGTTATAGATGCCGACGGAACTGTTTTGGTGCTTTTAAATGGCGGAATCGAAAAACATAAAGTTCAGTTTTCTTATCGAAAAAGCCGAGGATTAATTGCTTTAGATGTTATATGCAGCGATTCTCCAAAAGATTTCTGGAAAGAGATCAATCTTGAAGATATTGAGCCGTTTACTTTGGTTTTATACCAAGGGAAAAAATTGTACGAACTTATTTGGGACGGTTTAATAAAAAGAAAAACACAGTTAGACGAAACACAAAATCATATTTGGTCTTCTGTAACGCTGTATTCAGATGAGGTTAGAAAAAAACGTTCGAGTTGGTTTTTCAATTTCTTGAAAGATAAAAAAGAAATTGCAGCTCGAGACATGCTCGATTTTCACAGCAATACAGAAGGAGATGATTCTGAAAACGGATTAATTATCAACAGAGAAAATACGTTAAAAACATTGAGTATTACGCAGGTTATTATAGAACAGAATAAGAGTGTTATAGAGTATCATGATTTAGTTATGGCCAAAGAATTTTCTACAGCCTTTATTAGTATTTAATATCAAATAAGATGAAACTATTTTTTCACAAAATCGCAAATTGGGAATATTGGCCATTTCAGGTGGTGTACATTCCTATTTATTTTCTTTGGGCTTATTATGCGATCAAAGCAAGATCTATATTTTTCTTTAATGCATCAAACCCGAAAATTAAAAACGGAGGATTCTTGATGGAGAGTAAAAAACAGATTTACGATTCACTCCCGAAAGAATATTATCCTAAAACCATTTTGATTAAAGAAAATACAGCTTTAAAAAAAATAGTGCAAGAAGTTGTTGAAAAAGGAATTTACTTTCCGTTAATAGCAAAACCAGATATTGGTTTACGCGGTTCTGGCGTTAAAAAAATCCACACCGTTTCTGAATTGATCAATTATGTCGAAAAAGCCAATTTCGATTTTTTACTGCAAGATCTAATTTCATTTAAAAATGAAGTTGGGATTTTCTATGTTCGACATCCAAATGAAAAAGAAGGCAGAATAACCGGAATTGTTGCTAAAGAATTTCTAATTGTTATTGGAGACGGCATTTCGACGATTGAAACATTGATAAAAAAAACGCCAAGATTTAGATTGCAGCTTGAAGCTTTAGAACAAGAATATGGAGATTTATTAAAGCAAACACTACCAAAAGGAGAATCGATAAATTTGGTTCCTTTTGGTAATCACGCTCGCGGTGCTAAATTTATTGACGGAAGCCACTGGATTACGCCAAAACTAACTCAGACTATTAATGAAATCTGCTCTCAAATTCCAGAATTTTATTTTGGAAGATTTGATATTATGTACAATTCTTTTGAAGAATTAGAGCGTGGCGAAAACTTTCAAATTGTAGAACTAAATGGCGCGGCAAGTGAACCTACTCATATTTACGATCCAAAGCATTCTATTTGGTTTGCTTGGAAAGAATTGGCGCGCCATATTACATACATGTACGAAATAAGTGCTGCCAATCATAAAAGAGGAATTCCATATTTAGATTATAAAGTAGGAATGAACGAATACCGTTTGCATTTGGCTCAAAATAATAAAATTTTAAATTTTTAGAAAATGCTTAAAAAAGCTCAAAATATATCAGTCGGGTTTCTGGTAAGTTTTATTGGGTCAATTCCTTTAGGATATCTCAATTTGGCAGGTTTAGAAATTTATTCTAAATCTGGACTGCACAATCTAGTTTTCTTTTTGTTCGGAGTTGTTTTTGTAGAAACCTTTGTAATTTATTTTACACTGCTTTTTGCAAAACAACTCACGAAGAACAAAAAATTAATGAAAATTATTGATCTTTTTGCCGTGTTTTTTATGTTTGTTTTAGCCTATTTGTTTTATTCAAACTTCAATAAAGCTTCAAACTCAAACAGTAATTTAAATCAGTATTTAATGTATTCGCCATTTGTAATTGGCGTAATTCTAAACTGTTTTAATTTTTTGCAACTGCCTTTTTGGACAAGTTGGAATTTATATTTGATTAACGCGAAGTATATTACGACCGAAAAAAAGTTAAAATATTATTATATTGCAGGAACTTTGATTGGTGTTTTTTTAGGAATGCTAAGTTTGATTTTAACGCTGCAGACCGTTTTTCAAAAAAACAATCAATTTTCAGAGTATGTAATGCCTGTGTTTATCCCGTTGTTTTTTGTTTTATTAGGAAGTATTCAGGTGTTTAAAGTGTATAAAAAATATTTTAAAACAACTGCTTTAGAGTATTAGCTTTAGAGCTAAAAACTCTATTTATGAAAAAATTGTACTTCTTTGTTCCTTTTATTTTATTAAGCTGCAAATCTAATACAACTGCCGTAACCGAAAAAACTTCAAAAGCAGTTTCAGAATCAAAAGAGATTACTTATAAAGTTGAGCAGGCAGACGTCTCAGATTTTTTAAAATATCTTTCTTCTGATGAATTAGAAGGACGTGAAACCGGAACGAAAGGAATAGAAAAAGCAGCTGTTTTTCTAGAAGATTTTTTTAAGAAAAACAATATCAAACCTTATTTCTCTACTTATCGCGATACATTGACCAACTTTAAAACTCCAGCCTACAATATTGTCGGCGTTTTAGAAGGCACAGATCCTGAACTTAAAAAAGAATTTGTGGTTTTAAGTGCGCATTACGACCATATTGGTTTAGAAAAAAATAAACAAGCAGATGTTATTAATAACGGAGCCAACGACGATGCGTCTGGTGTAACCGCTGTTGCGCAGATGGCAAAATATTTCAGCGAAACAAAATCGAATAAACGAAGTATTCTTTTTGTGTTTTTTGCAGGAGAAGAAAAGGGATTATTAGGTTCTAAAAGTTTAGTACAGAAACTTCAAAAGCAAGATTTTAATTTATACGCCCAGCTGAATATCGAAATGATTGGCGTACCAATGAAAAGAGATTATCTAGCATATATTACGGGTTACGATAAATCGAATATGGCCGAAAAAATTAACGAATATACAGGTAAAAAAACAATTGGCTTTTTGCCAAAAGAAGCCGAATATAAATTGTTTTACAGATCAGACAATTATTCATTTTACGATGCTTTCAAAAAACCTTGTCAATCGATAAGTACATTTGATTTTGAGAATTTTGAATTTTATCATCATCCTTCAGATGAGTTTAAAGTAATGGATATTCCTCACATGACTTCTTTTATACAAGAATTTTTACCCGCAGTTACTCAAATCGCAAGTTCTAAAACGCAAGAAATTACCATGAAGAATTAACCGTTCTTTTTAAGGGTTTTGTTTATTTTTGCTAGATGAAAAATATTATAATTACAGGAACGAGTAGAGGTATAGGTTACGAATTGGCTTTGCAGTTTGCAAATGCTGGTAATAAAGTATTGGCTATTTCGAGAAAAATACCTCAGGCACTCTTAGAGCATGAAAATGTAACGTGCTTATCTATTGACTTATCAAATGAATCAGAATTATATAAAGTTGAAGATTTTCTTTCTTCAACTTGGAAAAAAGTAGATGCTTTAGTGCACAATGCAGGCGCGTTACTTTTAAAACCTTTTGCAGCAACAACGCAGGCAGATTTTGAAAGTATTTATAAAGTGAATGTTTTTGCCGTTGCAAATCTTACTAGAATTACTTTGCCATATCTTCAAAAAGGAAGTCATGTCGTGACCATAAGTTCAATTGGCGGTGTACGCGGGAGTTTAAAATTTGCAGGTTTAGCAGCTTATAGTTCTAGTAAAGGAGCCGTAATTACTCTAACAGAATTATTGGCAGAAGAATACAAAGAACAGGGAATTTCATTTAATGTTCTAGCGTTAGGTTCTGTGCAGACTGAAATGCTGCAAGAAGCTTTTCCAGGATATCAAGCGCCAATTTCTGCCGAAGGAATGGCAACTTATATTTATGATTTTACTTTAAATGGAAATAAGTATTTTAACGGTAAGGTTTTAGAAGTTTCGTCTACTAACCCTTAAATAAAATTCCAATTTTTGAAATTCCAAATTCCAATTTTTGCATTTTAACTCATAATTCATAACTCAAATTCATAATTAAAATTGAACGAAACTTTAGCCAGATATATACCCGAATATGCTGTAAAGCCTATTTTTGATTTGATTGTTGCCAATCAGGTCCATCTAAAAATCGTAAATGAGCGTCAGACGCGTCATGGTGATTACAGACGCGGACCTAGTGGTAAACATGAAATTACGGTAAATGCAAGTCTAAATAAATATCGATTTCTGATTACTTTGGTTCATGAAATCTCTCATTTGGTAGCATTTGAAAAGTTTGGACGAAATATAAAACCTCATGGTAATGAATGGAAATATACTTTTCAGCGAATGATGGTTCCGTTTATACGGCCAGAGATATTTCCGGGTCAATTATTACCGCTCTTAGCAAGGCATTTTAAGAACCCTACAGCGAGCAGTGATACCGATACGACTTTGTCATTGGCTTTGAAACAATATGACGCTAAAGACGATAAAAATTATGTTTTTGAGATTCCTTACGGAAGTGTTTTTAAAATCAAAAATGGAAAAGTATTTAAGAAAATCGCCGTTAGAACAAAACGTTTTGAATGCATCGAAATAAGTTCAGGAAGAACCTATCTTTTTAATCCAAATGCGGAGGTAGAATTGATAAATTCCAATTAAGATAATAAATTCCAATACAAAAAATTCCAAATTCCAATTATCAAATTGGAATTTGGAATTTTTTGTATTGGAATTTTTTTAAAATAGAGAGCTTTACAAAAGTATAATGTATGATTTAGTTTATATTTATCAAATAATTGCATCTTTATAACCACTTACAAAGCTGATTATGATAAAAAAACTACTTAAAATTATTTTTGTCTTTATTCTTTCAAGCCCAATGTTTAGCCAGCAGGCCAATGATGCTGAAGCAAACGAAAATTCAAATCCAATTATTTATGTTGAAGGTTTTGGCGGTCCAACCGTTGTCAAAAATATTGGAATTTCTGGAGGCGTTGAATTGAATTGTCAGTCAGGAAAAAGCCTTTTTAGTTTTAGATATATCAATGCAGTAGGATATAGGCAAAGAGAAGAAAACTATATAATAGCACCTAGATTTTATAAATCTGAAGATACTAAAGAATATGCTTTGCTGTATGGAGGGCGCTGGTTAAGCGACAATCATTCTTATAGTATTTCTGCAGGAATCAGCCGTGTTAATATGGAATGGGCAGTTAGAGATCTTGATGACGTTAGACATGGATATTACGAGAACTTTTATGCCGTACCTTTTGAAGCTAATTACAAATGGTTTTACTCAAAAAAGAAATCTAACCTTATTTTTAATGCCATGATACCAAGTGTTGGTGTTAAACTTTTTGGCAGCATAGGCGAATACAGCTTTGTTGGAGTAGGAGTTACAGTAGGTTTTGGATTTAGCAAACATTACTAAATTATTTAAATTTAAAAATTCCAATAAAAAAATCCCAAATTCCAATTGTTACGATTGAAATTTGGGATTTTAAATATTTGAAATTTCAGAAAGACTTTAGCCTTTCAAATACGCTTCTCTAACTTTTTTGAACAGGTTTGAAGAATAAACAAATTTTACAATATCTTTATTATCCGTTCTAAAGATTTCTTCTTTAGTTCCCTGCCATGCTTTAATTCCTTTTTTAAGGAAAACGATATTCTCTCCAATTTCCATAACAGAGTTCATATCGTGTGTATTAATCACAGTTGTAATATTGTATTCTTCGGTGATTTCTTTAATTAAATTATCAATCAAAGTTGAGGTATTTGGATCTAAACCAGAGTTAGGTTCATCACAAAACAAATACTTCGGATTATTTACAATTGCGCGCGCAATCGCCACACGTTTCTGCATACCACCCGAAATTTCAGAAGGCAGTTTTTTGTGTGCATCAACTAGGTTTACTCTTTCTAAAACAAAATCAACACGTTCTTTTATTTTAGCTTTATTGTCTTTGGTAAACATTCTAAGAGGAAAAGCAACATTTTCTGCAACTGTCATCGAATCGAATAATGCACTTCCTTGAAAAACCATTCCAATTTCAGTCCTTAACTCTCTTTTCTCATCTGGATTTAAATCAGAATATACACGTCCGTCAAACTCAATTGTTCCAGCATCTGGTGTATGAATACCTAATAAGGTTTTTAATAATACCGTTTTTCCAGATCCAGATTGTCCAATAATCAAGTTGGTTTTTCCAGATTCAAAAACGGTCGAAACCCCTTTTAAAACTTTACCATCACCAAATGATTTTTCTATGTTTTTTACTTCTATCATTATCCTAATAATAATTGAGTTAATATATAATTAAAAAGAATGATACAAACCGATGTCCATACAAACGATACCGTACTCGCTTTACCTACTTCAAGTGCACCACCTTTCATGTAATAGCCGTGAAAAGATGGAATTGTAGCCAATAGCATTGCAAAAATTAAAGTCTTAATAAAAGCATAGGTAATGTGAAACGGAATAAATTCCATTTGAGCTCCTTGAATAAAATCGCCACTAGTAGAAAAACCACCGTAAGCACAAGCAAGCCACCCTCCAAAAATACCTAAAAACATACTAATCCCAATTACAAAAGGATACATCAATAAAGCGATTATTTTTGGAAAAACAAGATAGTTTAAAGAGTTAACACCCATAACTTCAAGAGCATCAATTTGCTCTGTAACACGCATTGTTCCAATACTTGAAGTAATGTACGATCCCATTTTTCCTGCCATAATAACAGAAATAAAAGTAGGAGCAAATTCTAGAATTACAGATTGACGAGTAGCAAAACCAATTAAGTATTTTGGAATTAACGGGTTTGTTAAGTTTAATGCCGTTTGAATGGCAACAACTCCTCCAATAAAGAAAGATATAAAACAAACAATTCCAAGAGAATCAATTATTAAGTCGTCTATTTCTTTGAGAATCAAACTTTTCATCACAGGCCATTTGGTCTGTTTGTTAAAAATTTCTTTCAGCATTAAAAAATATCTTCCTATTTGGGATAAATAACGAATGAGCATCATAGTTTTTACAAATATTGGCTAAGGTAAAAATAAGTTACGAGTTTTGGGTAATGAGTTAAGTAATTTCGGTTGTTTCACCAATCAAATTAACTTTTGTTTCATTTTCTGCAAACGATAATTTCTAATAAACTTAGCTTGTTCAGGAGTAACCAATAAAGGAGTTTTAGCTTTTTTAGCTTTCCAAAATCCTTTTATATAATCAAAAAATAAGAGCGGTTTTTTCTTCATCATCGACAGTTTAGCCGATGCAATTGCAGTGATCCAAAATCCGTATCCAAGAGTAAAAAAAGCTTCACCTTGTTTGTAACGTGCTGTTTTGTTATAATTTGCGCCAGTTGGTTTAAGATGTTTTACATGTAAAGAAGAGTCGGTAACTATTTTCCAATCATAATATTTACAAAGTAATTCGTCTACCGTATCCCAGCCCATAGCCGGTTTTAAGCCGCCAATTTGCTGAAAAGTTGCTGCACGATATGTTTTCAGCGCACCGCGAATATGGTCTTTATCTGTTAGGTTTTCTAAAACCCATTCACCATTTTTTTCTATATAACAAAATCCGCCAGCCATTCCAACTCTAGCATCAGATTGAAAATGAGCAATAATAGTTTCAAAATAATTAGGAGGAAAAATCAAATCGCCGTCAATTTTTACAATAATATCATAATCAGAATCTAAAGTTTCAAAACCTTTTTGAAAAGCTTGAATAACTTTACTTCCGGGCATGTGTATCGCATCTGAAGTTTTATTGACAACAGAAATAAACGGATTCTCTTTCGCAAAACCTAAAACAACTTCTTCCGTTTTATCTGTAGAATTGTCATTAACCACAACCACTTTTGTTGGTAAAATCGTTTGCGAAACCAAAGACTGCAAAGTCAGACCAATTAAATCTTGTTCGTTATGCGCAGGAATGACGATGTAATATTTCATATTAAATTCCAAAATTTTTAAATTTCAAATTCCAAACTTTTAGATTAAATCCCAATTTTTTAAATTCCAAATTCCAATTAAAAAACTAGTTGGAATTTGGAATTTTATTTTAATGATTTCCAAAATAGTTGGAATTTGGAATTTAAAAGAATTGGAATTTATAAATTTATGCTTTTTCAGCATAAATGATATAATATCTATTGGTGAAACTGCGTAAAAAAGGTCTTAAACCAAATTTCTTTACAGGATTAGTCCATTTTTGTCTGTCGATAATTTTCCAGCCTGTTTTTTCTAAAAGCCAGTCTAATTGCCAGTCTTCAAATTCGTGGTAATGTCTGTCCCACATATCAGTTTTGCTTCTGTATGCAGGAGAAAACCACAAACGCATTGGGATTGAAATTAAAAGTTTATCAGATTTGATTTCACTTAAAATTGTAAACGGATTTAATAAATGTTCGAAGATTTCGAATGCAGTTACAACAGCTGTTTTTTCGGTATTAAAAACATTTTGATTTAAATCTAAATCTTCTCCAGTAGTATTTTTTACTGAGAAACCAGCTTCTTTCATGATTTTAGAAAACGGATTTTCTACTCCTAAATCTAGAATGGTTTCAGATGTATTGATGTGCTTTTGTAAAAATTCTAAAGTAAGTTTGAATCTTTTATTTGGAAATGTTTTTTCGTACATAATAATTGCGAGGAACGAAGCAATCTCTCGTTCTTAATTTTATAATTAAGTGGCAAATATACAAAGATATCTTCTTTTTTTGTTTTTTAATTGGAATGAAAAAGTCAAGTTTAAAATGCTGTTTTCTGAGCATTTTATTTTTTACGTGTTTTAATAAAATATGCTGCATCGATTTCTCGCAAAGACGCAAAGTCGCAAAGTAATACTTAAAAAACTTTGCGACTTTGCGTCTTTGCGAGATTATTTCACTTCAACTAAAAAAAACTTAAATCAATTTAAGCTATTATAGTCATTAATATCGATATACAAATGCGTTCACATTCATTCCAGCTCCAACAGAAGCAAAAATGACAACATCACCTTTGTTAATTTCATGGTTCTCTAATTTTCCTTGCAGTAAAAGATCATAAAGAGTAGGTACAGTTGCAACACTGCTGTTTCCAAGATCGTGTATACTCATAGGCATAATATCTTTAGGCGCAGTTTTGTCGTATAATTTGTAAAAACGGTCAATAATAGCTTCGTCCATTTTTTCGTTTGCCTGATGAATCAAGATTTTTTTAACGTCATCAATTGCAATACCGCTTTTGTCTAAACAGCTCTTCATAGCACAAGGAACTTGACTTAATGCAAATTCGTAAATTTTACGACCATACATTTTAATGTATTTAATATCTGGATCTAAATCTGGATTGTATGATTTTCCGAAGTATAAAAAGTTAGCTTCTTCATTTGCAAAAGTGGCACTTTCATAAGATAATAAACCAGCTTCATCATCAGAAGCTTCTAAAATAGAAACTCCAGCTCCATCAGAATAAATCATAGAATCACGGTCATGATCATCAACAACTCTTGATAAAGTTTCGGCGCCAATTACCATAACACGTTTTGCCATTCCGGATTTGATAAAAGCATTAGCCTGCAAAACTCCTTCAATCCAGCCCGGACATCCAAAAAGAATATCGTAAGCTACGCATTTAGGGTTTTTAATATCTAATTTGTTTTTAACACGAGTTGCCAAACTTGGTAAAATGTCAGTCTGATGCGTTCCAGATTTTACATCTCCAAAATTATGTGCAAATATGATATAATCTAAAGTTTCTTTGTCAATACCAGCATTTTCGATTGCCTTTTCAGCTGCAAAATAAGCTAAATCAGATGAGGTGTGATTGTCTTCGGCGTAACGACGGTTTTCAATTCCGGTAATGCCTTTGAATTTTTTTATAACTACCTCATTCGCGTAGCCAAAAGGAGTTCCGTCTTCATTTAAAAATACATGCTTGTCAAAGTCCGTATTGCTTACTTCTTTAGTAGGAATATAACTTCCTATACCTATTATTTTTATTTTCATTATTCCTTAATTATCCGATAAATTTAGTGCTAAAGTATAAATAAATTCATGATAACTATCATAAAAAATACTATGCATGCATATAATTATGAAAAAGTAAATTTTTCTTGAATTTATTGTTAATTTTTTAATGAAATTTAAGTTTAACCGAGATTTCAAACGTTTGAGATTTAACATCCAATTTATTTTTATTTGATAAAAATTCTATTGCAAGTTATAAAAATAAAAAAGTTTTTTCAGATTGTTATAAAAATAGAAAACCCGACAACTAAAAAGTTATCGGGTTTATTTATAAGTAGAAAAACTAATTTTTAGTTTTCCATATAAGCTTCAATAGGAGCACAGCTGCAAACTAAATTTCTATCACCGTAAGCATCATCTACACGACGAACTGATGGCCAAAATTTATTTTCAGCAATGTAGTCTAATGGATAAGCTGCTTTTTCTCTAGTATAAGGGAAAACCCAATTATCAGTAGTTAACATTGCCAATGTGTGAGGTGCATTTTTCAATACGTTATTTTTATCATCGGCTGTTGAAGCTTCAATCTCTTTTCTAATTGAAATAAGAGCATCACAAAAACGATCTAACTCTGCTAAATCTTCAGATTCAGTAGGCTCGATCATTAAAGTTCCTGCTACAGGGAAAGAAACAGTAGGAGCGTGGAAACCATAATCCATCAAACGTTTAGCGATATCACCAACTTCAATTCCGTTTTCTTTAAACGAACGACAATCTAAAATCATTTCGTGAGCCGCTCTTCCACATTCTCCAGTATAAAGAATTGGGTAATGTCCTTCAAAACGCGCTTTCATGTAGTTTGCATTCAAAATTGCATGCTCTGTAGCGCTTTTTAATCCTTCAGCACCCATCATTGTGATGTAACCGTAAGAAATTAAACAAACTAAAGCAGATCCGTAAGGTGCAGATGAAATAGCAGTAATCGCTTGTTCACCACCAACTTTTAAGATTGGGTTAGTTGGCAAAAAAGGAACTAATTTTTCGTTCACACAGATTGGTCCAACTCCAGGTCCACCACCACCGTGAGGAATAGCAAATGTTTTGTGTAAGTTTAAGTGACAAACGTCAGCGCCAATTGTAGCTGGATTTGTTAAACCAACTTGCGCATTCATATTTGCACCATCCATATATACTAATCCGCCATTATCGTGGATTAATTTTGTGATTTCAATAATCGAAGATTCAAAAACTCCGTGAGTAGAAGGATAAGTTACCATTAAACAAGATAAATCATCTTTGTGCTCAATCGCTTTTTCTCTTAAATCTTCAACATCAATATTTCCTTCTGGAGTAGTTTTAGTAACGATGATTTTCATTCCGGCCATAGCTGCAGAAGCAGGATTTGTTCCGTGAGCAGATGAAGGAATCAAACATACATTACGGTGACTTTCGTTTCTTGATAAATGGTAAGCACGAATAGCCATTAAACCAGCATATTCTCCTTGAGCTCCTGAATTAGGTTGTAATGTAGTTCCAGCAAAACCAGTAATAACATTCAATTGCTCTTCTAATTTTTTAAGCATCGTGATATATCCTTCAGCTTGCTCAACTGGTGCGAAAGGGTGAATGCTGTTCCAATTTGGCATTGATAAAGGAAGCATTTCTGATGCTGCGTTTAATTTCATTGTACAAGAACCTAATGAAATCATCGAATGATTCAATGATAAATCTTTACGCTCTAATTTTTTGATGTAACGCATTATCTGACTTTCCGAATGATGATTGTTGAATACATCATGCGTTAGGAAAGCAGAAGTTCTTTCTAATGAAGCAGGTAATTGACTTGCAGTTGCTAACTCAGAAACAGTAAAAGTTTCTTTTCCTAGAGCTTCAGCAAAAATGGCAATAATTTGATTGATGTCATTAATTGAAGTTGTTTCGTTTAATGAAATCGAAATCGAATCGGCATCAGGATAAAAGAAGTTTACTTCGTTTTTCTCTGCAACAGCTTTTACTTTTTGAGCATCAGCTTTTACCAGAATAGTGTCAAAGTAAGCAGTATTTGTTTGGTAAACACCTAATTTATTTAAAGCTTCAGCAGTTGTAACCGCAGATGCGTGAACTTTTCCAGCAATATATTGTAAACCTTTTGGTCCGTGGTAAACCGCATACATTCCAGCCATAACTGCCAATAAAACCTGAGCAGTACAAATATTAGAAGTCGCTTTTTCACGTTTAATATGTTGCTCACGAGTTCCTAAAGCCATACGTAAAGCACGATTTCCATTTACATCAATAGAAACTCCGATAATACGACCTGGCATAGATCTTTTGTATTCATCTTTAGTTGCAAAAAATGCAGCGTGAGGACCACCATAACCCATTGGTACACCAAAACGTTGTGAAGTTCCAACCACTACAGCAGCACCCATTTCTCCCGGAGAAGTTAAAGCAGCCAATGATAAAATATCTGCAGCAAAAGCTACTTTTATTTCATTTTCTTTTGCTTTAGCAACAAAAGCGCTATAATCATTTACTTGACCATATTTACCAGGATATTGTACAATGGCACCGAAGAACTCAGTTGAAAAATCAAAAGTTTCATGGTTTCCAACTACTAATTGAATTCCAATAGGAGTTGAACGTGTTTGTAATACAGATAAAGTTTGTGGTAAAATTTCTTCAGAAACGAAGAATTTATTTATGTTGTTTTTCTTTTGATCGCGTGTACGAACGTCAAACAGTAAAGCCATAGCTTCAGCCGCTGCAGTTCCTTCATCTAATAAAGAAGCATTGGCGATTTCCATTCCTGATAATTCGATAACAGTAGTTTGGAAATTTAAAATAGCTTCAAGACGACCTTGCGCGATTTCAGCTTGGTAAGGCGTGTAAGCTGTATACCATCCTGGATTTTCGAAGATATTTCTTTGAATTGGAGCCGGAACAATAGTCGGGTGATAACCCAAACCAATATACGATTTGAATACTTTATTTTTCTTTCCTAATTCCTGAATATGATTTGCAAATTCGTATTCCGTCATTGCAGGATCTAAGTTTAAAGGTGCTTTTAAACGAATGTCATCTGGAAGGGTTTCGTAAACAAGTTGTTCGATCGATTCAACTCCAATTGTCTTTAACATGTGTTGAAGATCTGTTTCTCTTGGGCCAATGTGTCTTAAAGCAAAAGCATCTGTTCTCATTTGTAGCTATCTAATTTTTTAGGTCTAAGTAATTTTCAAAGTATAAATTTTATCTCTAATCGAGTGTTACACAAGGATTATTACATTTTATAGTAAATGTGTTGTTTTTTTGTCGCGCAAAATTAAGTATTATTAATAATTTAATAGGTATTTTTAACTTCAATTTTTATGAAATTTATAACTAAAGAGTTGATTTGTTAATAATTGATTAGATTTAAGACATGAAACTACTGAAACAAATATTAGATTTTTACCTAAACAGCAGTATTCATGTGGCTTTGTCCACTTACGCGCTCGTTCGAATAACCTTTCACTTCTTTCATATTCAGTACGATGCGCCAATGGCTTTGTTCGTTTTCTTCGGAACAATTGTGGGGTATAATTTTGTTAAATACGACGCTTTGGTTCGAGTGAAGAAAAAACCAATCGGAAATCAGTTAAAAATAATCGCACTTTTAAGTCTAATTTCGGTCGTTTTAGTCGGCTATTATTTTTTTCAACTCAAGAGAATTACGCAATTAGTCTCATTTGGAATATTTGCCATTACTGCATTATACACACTTCCATTTTTCCCAAACAGAAAAAATGCGCGAAATTGGGCTGGAGTAAAAATCTACATTGTGGCCATTTGCTGGGTTGGAGCAACTTTGGTTTTACCGCTCATAAATGCCGAAATGCCTTTTACAGGTGAGTTTTTAATAAGAAGCATTCAGCGTTTTGTTCTAGTTTTTGTACTGATATTAGTTTTCGAAATACTCGATTTAGCCAACGACGATCCGCATTTAAAAACCGTACCGCAAACCATAGGCGTAAAACGAACGAAGATTTTAGGTTTTTGTCTATTACTTCCATTTTGGATTGTTGGTATATTGAGTTTTACCCTTCATGATGTTTTAATTAACCTAATTATGGTTATCATGTTAATGGCATTTATCTATTTCGCAAACCCAAACCGCTCCAAATATTATACTTCTTTTTGGGTAGAAAGCGTACCCATTTTTTGGTGGCTTATGATTGTTTTCTTCTAAAGATTTATAAAAGTGTGATTTCTTTGGGCGTGTCCCTCCGGGTCGGGCTATCCGTTACAAGTCCTCGCTCTTCCTCCGTCAGGCTGTGGGCTTTCCATTGCTATCCCTCACGCAAACGTAAAATGAGAAAATTCATTTTTATTTAGGTGTTTTTTTACATTCTTGTCATTTCGAGGAACGAGAAATCTTAGCAAGAAACTCTTCAAAAGCTTAAAATATTAAATTATAAATTTCTTTATGGAAACCATGAAGCAAGAAAATTCATTTTCAAAATAGTTGAATAGCCTCCAGCTTTAGCTGGAGGTTAAAAGAGTTAAAAGAGTTCTTAATCTGGCTTTAGCCAAAATAGTTAGTTTGGCTAAAGCCAGAAAAATTCCTAATCTATTATTCCTCCAGCTAAAGCTGGAGGCAATTAAAGTTAATTCTTAATTTAAATATTTTTCTCTGCAGTTTCTTTCAAAATTTTATTTCTTTCCAAAAGAAAATTTGTCAAATGTTTTTCAAGGAACAAAATATCAAACAATTCGCCAAAAATCCCATACGGAGTTTCATATTGCATATGATCTTTCATAATAATAACGCCATTTTCTTCTTCAAAAAAATGCTGATGTTTGAAGGTTTTAAATTTTCCTTCTTCCATTTCATCCAAAAAATAATCATAAAGATCCATTTTTGTAATTCGGGTTTTATGCGTCAAATAAAAACCGAAATGTTTTCCTCGCCAAGTTACCGTTTCGCCTTGATTTATTAATCCAGATGTTACGCCGGCAATTGCTTTTTCATTAGAAGTTGCCACAGATTTTTGATGTAAATCGATATCTCTTGCTGTATCAAAAACGATTTGTTTTGAAGCTTTTATTTTTGTTGTTAAGTGTATTGTTGTCATGATTCATTGGGTTTAACTTTGTCAAAGTTTTGAACTTTGACAAAGTTTTTTAGAAGTATATTTTTCATAATCTTGTCATTTCGACGGAGGAGAAATCGCACTCATAAATCGACAAGGATTGATGACTTACTGTATGGAGTTTCTAGTGCGATTTCTCGTTCCTCGAAATGACAAGCTTTGCGCATAAACTATGTGTCTTTAGCTTTGTCAAAGTTTTAAACTTTGACAAAGCTTCTCGTAATACTAAAACTTCTTACGTATCTATTTCTGCAAACATAGGATGACAAACGATGCTTTTAAATTAAATTTTTCAATGCTTTTTCTAAAGAATCAAATTCAAATTCAAAACCATTTTCCTGCAATCGTTTCGGAATCACATTTCTACTTTTCAAAACTAATTCAGGTTCAGTTCTAATTAGTACAGATCCAAATTTTAAAAGTAATTCATTTATCGGAATCCCAAAAGGAACACGAACAGCTTCTCGTAATAAAGCCATGAAATCTTGATTTCGAATTGGTTTAGGAGAAACAAGATTTACTTTTCCAGTCATTTCTTTTTCAAGAATAAAATCAATTGCTCGAGCAAAGTCAGTTTCGTGAATCCAGCTTACCAACTGATTTCCTTTTCCTTGTTTTCCTCCAAGTCCTAATCTTGCCAAAGTTTTTAGCGGTACTAAAGCGCCGCCATTTTTACCTAAAACAATAGAAGTTCGTAAAGCAGTTTTTAAAGTATTTGGAGTTTCAGTTTTAAAAAAAGCTTTTTCCCAAGACAGCGCAACATTCATAGAGAAATCATTTCCAATTTCGCCGTCAATTTCATCCATTTGTTTATCTAAAGAAAAGCGATAAATAGTAGAAGTTGATGAATTTAGCCAATGTTTCGGTGGATTTACACAGTTTAAAACGGCTTTGTTTAAAATCTTCGTACTTTCAATACGAGATAATAAAATCTCTCTTTTGTTTTCTTTAGTATATCGGCAATCAACAGATTTTCCGGCAAGATTTATCAAAACGGTAGCATTTTCTAATTCTTTTTCCCAGCCAGAAAATGTTTTAGCATTCCAGTTTACGTATTTTATTCCGTTTTTAGTTTGAGATTTTCCTCTGGTTAGAATAACAATTTCTTCAAAGTTATCTTTAAAATGATTGACTAAAACTTGTCCTAGAAAACCAGTTCCTGCTGCGATTATAAGTTTCTTCATTTGTGTATGTTTTTTTGCCGCGAATTACACCAATTTCCACTAATTTGATAATGTGAAAAATTATAGTTTAAATATTAATTCGTGAAAATTGGCGTAATTTGTGGCGAACTTTTTTTATTTAAAATCAAACAATAAAATAATAATTCGGCTGTGTTTTTTGGCCATGAATCGCACGAATTTCCACTAATTTGCTTAAGTGAAAATTAAAATATTAATTCGTGAAAATTAGTGTAATTCGTAGCAGCCTTTTTTTAATTCAATATTAATAACAAAACCAGAATTCTATACAAAACCCAAGTAATGCATAAATAAGCTGGCAATTCAAGAATTTGGGTTCTTCTGTAATGTTCTATAAACATAATCAAAGCGGTGATTCCAAACCAGAATAAAATCGTATTTTCAGAAAAATCAATTACCGTTTGCAGCGCCAGCATCGGAAGTAATAATAAAGATCCCATTAAAGAAACCGTCATCAAATTTCCTGCATAATTCAGAATTGTTTTTTTGTCCAGCTTTAAAACAAATAAACCTTGAAAAAAGAGTTGACCTAAAGCAACGATAAATTCTCGGGCTATACTGGCTTTTGGTAAATTCGGAATCAAAAGAGAATAATGATATAAAACGATTGTTGTAATTGCTGCAGCAAAACCAATAAATAGAAAGCGGTATTTATAGTTGAAATTTGGAACACATTGCAGTTTTGCTTCCTTATTAATTTTACTCGGAATGATTACTTTTCTATTATAAGAAACAAAAGAATACAGTTTCTTCAAAAAGAATTTAATCGGTTTTAAGTTTCCAATTCTCTCAATTAACGGAAAAGAAAAACCAATTACTTTAAGCAGGCTGTCAATTCCGTAAAGAACCGTTTGATTTTTGTTGTCAATCAATGCAATTTCGTTTGAAGCACGATTTACATCTACAAAATTTTGTTCGTTTTCACTTAATTCACAATATGATTTACGACCGTTTTCGTCCAGCATTTTTGCTTTTATAAAGCCGGTTGTATAAACTTGACACAACGGGCAGTCTTCATCATAAAGTAAAGTTTGGTTTTGCAGCGTTTTCATGATTTCTGGTTTTTTGATAAAACCTAACAGATTTTAGAAACCTGTTAAGTTTTGTTAGTTTAATTTAAGCTTCAAATATTAATCGTTCTTCTCTGGCTTCTTTTGCTTTTCTTTTTCCTCTAAAGAAAAAGTACAAGTTGAAGAACAACATTATTCCTAAATAGATAGAAAAACCGCCAATTTTATAACTCAGTTTTTCAATCAATTCCTGATAACTGTCTTGTCCTAATTGAAGCTGTAAAATCATTAAAGCAAACCCAATATTTAATAGATAAAATCCAGTTTCAAAAAGTTTGTTCGTTGCCTGCGCAATATCTTCACGGCCTTTAAAAATGTCAAGCATAAATATTTTTCCATTTTTGAAAAGAGTTTTAGAAACGTAATACGTTAGCAATAATGCAATTGGCAAATAAATACTGTAACCGATTAAGATTTTGGTAGTTTCCATGATATTAAAATTTAAATGTTATTTAATTAATTTTTGAATGTATTTGGTAAGTAGTATAATGTTTAGATAATGTAATATTGAAATGATGAAAATGATAATGGCTGTTTTTATTCCAATAGTTTCAATAAGCTGCGTTGATGAATTGATTTTCTGCCAAGAAATTAAAGTCATCGCGCAATAACCAATATTTAAAAGATAATATGCCATTAATAAAACCTGATTGATTTTTTGACAGATTTCGGCATGATTCGGAATCAATTCTGCTACATAAATATTTCCGTTTTTATAACAGATTTTCCCAACTTTTAAAATGATGAAAATCGTAATGCTGAGATAAATGAAATAGCCAATTATATTAAGATTGATATTCATGGCGTATCGTTTTTTTATTTTCAACTTTAATTTTAGATCCTTTCGCTAAGAAAACAGACACAGGTTTTGCATTTTGTAAAACGGCGAAATCAGCTCCGTAATTTTTTTGAAAATCTACTTTAATCATGAAATTTTGAACTTCTAATTGTTCCCATCTCGGATGTTTTACTTCATATTCAAAAGTAGTTTTGTCATCACATTTTGTGTAGCCAAAATAATGTTCGGTTATAAATTCGGCTTCAGAGTCAATTTCAATTTCTTTAAAATTCTTTTGAGTTTCCAATTTAATTGTGTTCCATTTTTTATCAACCTGCCATTGATAAATAAAAGTATTGGTGTTGTTATTCTCAATTATTTTATGTCTCATTTTCTGAGTTTCATAATTTTCTTGATATAAACTATTAGCAATAAATGTGATGGCTTTTTTAGGAACTATTTCTTTTATAAAAACAACGCCGCGTTTCCATTCCCCATTTTCAAAACGTTTTACATAAAATCTAAGATTGACTTCTTCAAAATTTACATGAAAAGGAATTCTAAGTCCCAATACTTTGGTTTCTTTAAACATAAAACCAACAAGACTTACGTAACATTTGCCATTCCAAATATCCAATTCAGTTCCTGCGGGAAGATATTCTTCTAATAGCTGCGCATCAATTTCATAATTTATTAATGCTAAGTTTTTCCATTGTGCGTTTAAGAAACTCATGATTTTTGTTTTTTATAAATTATTATTGAAAGATAAATTGCGATTATTGGAGGAATACCAAAGACTGTAAAATTTAAAAAATCATAAAGCTCGAATTTATAAATCATGATGACTGAGAAAAAAAATAGAACTACACTTATAATATAAATTTGAAGGTTCTTATCCTGCGGCTTATCCATTAACATTTTTATTCCAATAGTAACTTGAAAGATTCCTGTTAGAATCGTTGAAAGCATTGCGAAACATAGAAAAGCAATGTTTATTGCAGATATTAAATAAAGAAATAATGGCATTCCGACAAAAAAGTAATTTAAATAGTTTAAGTTTTTCATAATTATAGTTTGTTTTAAACTTTCAGAAAAAAATGAAAGTTTTAGTTAAATTTTTTTATTTCATGATTTTTAGAACCAAACGACCTAACCAGTTTTCATTAAATTCAGTTATTTTGTCTAACATATTATCTGCTTTCAAAACAAAATCATACAATTTAGAAGTCTGATCAACAAAGTGTTTTTCTTCTGCAGAATCGGTTGCTTTAATTGTTGAAACTTCTTTTAAGATTTTAAGAGCTGGTTTAATTTCTCTTTTACTTCTTTCTCGGGAAATCTTAACAGCCAATTCATCTAAATCTTTTTCGGCGGTAAAAAATTCTTTTCTTTCACCGGCTTTATATTCTTTGTAAACAATTCCCCAATCCATCAAAGCTCTTAGGTTCATGCTAGCATTACCACGCGAGATTTGTAATTCTTCCATAACTTCTTCCATAGAAACAGCTTCGTTAGAAACCATTAATAAAGCATGAATCTGTGCCATGGTTTTATTAATGCCCCATTGAGAACCTAGTGCTCCCCATGTTTGTACGAACTTGTTTTTTGCTTCTTTGAATTCCATGGATCAAATGTAAACAAAAGTTTTTAAACTTTCAAAAATAAATGAAACTTTATTTTGAAATAATCTTATGACAATTTTTAGGGTCTCTATAACTAAGAATTTCCTTCTCATGACATTTTTTTATTTAGTGCTTTTTATCTGATATAGTTTTGGGTAAGAAAATCAAGAAATCCAAGAATAAGTGGAGCAGAACCCACTTAAAAAAACGAGGCGGATCTGAAAAGCCTTATGAGTAAGAAAAAAAAATAAAAACTATAACCATGGAAAATTTATTAGCAGGTGCTTATTTAGCAAAAGGTACAATCGGAAATGTAGGAACACCTGGTGCTCCAATCGCGACTTTTAGTTTAGTAGTTGTACCATCACAAAACTCTGTTTCTGGTACAGTTGTAATCACTCAGGCTGTAAATGGCCCTAGCAGTCATATTGTAGTTCAAGTAAAAGGTAAAATATACGCAACTGGATTAGGAAAATATACAAAAGTAGTTAGTTTACAAGGACAATACGTTCAATCTTTTCCACCTCCAGCACTTGGCGCTTTCTTAGCAGATTTTGATGCTCATCTTGCGATCGATAATTCATGGAATGGAGTTGGAGGATTCTCTTACTACAACCACCAAATCGAAAACGTACCAGTTGCTTCAGCAAACATCTTAACGGAGCAATTATCATAAATTGAAATTTTCATAAAAGATTTCAATAAAATTTCTAACCTCAATTAGAGTTTTAATTTGTGAAGATCGCCTGGATTAAGGCGATCTTTTTTTTAGAAGATTACTTTAAAATTATCAATAAAAGAATATGAAAAAAAAATCCATTATTATCAGTTTATTAGTTGCCGTTGTAGTAATAGCAGCTGCATTTTGTTTTTTTTCTGATCGGGAAATAATGACAGAAAAAGTAGGGTTTTCATCTGGATACGCCAAGGCTGCAGCTAATTCATGCAATTGCGAAACAAATTGGTTTCCGCATGAGCAGACTCCAGCGCCAAAAGAAGGAGACGGAAGTCCGTTTGACAGCAGTACTACAACAAACTGTATGTTTCATCAATGGTCTTGGCAGAAATTTTTGTGGTTAACAAAGCCTCTTCCAAGCGGTAATCCTTTGTTTTTAGACTCTTTAAACATTGTAACTCCAGAGATGGAAAGTGTTGAGCCGAAATTAGGTTTAAAATTAGTTTTGAAATCAATTAAGCAGGCTGGTCCAGGAGGTGTTTTAGTATCAAATCCAAAATATAATAATGTTACAGATACGGTTTATTATTCTATTCATATTGATAATTTGTTTAAGAACAAAGCGATCGAAATGGAGAAATTGATTCACAGCGGAAAAGTACCTTATTCTAATTTAGAAACATTTCCGGTTGGTGCTCTTGAATTAAAAGTTTCATGGATTAATATAGACGCCATTCAGAAAGACAAACAAGCCGATTATTTTACGACAAAAGCTGCAGTTATAAATAAAAAAGGGCAATATGTTCAGAAAACGATGGCTCTGTTAGGTATGCACGTGGTTGGAGTGGTGAAAAATCATCCAGAATTTATTTGGGCAACTTTTGAGCATAAAGATATGGCACCTGTTTATGATCTAAAAAATGATTCGGTAACAACAGCAAATGAAATGTTGTTTTCTGAAAAAGGAACTACTTCTGGACTTAAAGCGATTACTTGGGATACGATTACTAATAAACCTTCATTAGCCAATAAAGCCTTTATTCTTTATGAATTTGGGATTCCAAAAAACTTAAAAAATGATTCTTATATGGCAACGAGCCAGCCTGAACCAGCTAATTTTGATAACATTACCACTATTAATAAATGTGTAGCGGCTAATCTAAAAGATGTTTTTAGAAATTATTTTTACAACGGTTCTATTTGGTTAGATTTTGATGGAGTTTCTCCAGAAAATCAAGCAAAAGCAATTGTAACACAAAATATATCCAGCGCATTGCCCGGTTCATTAGCAAGAGGTTCTGTTAATTTGGCTAATATTACGATGGAAACGTATACACAAACGTTTAATGATGATATTCACACTATTAACAACACTAATTTAGTAAGTTGTTTTACATGCCATCAATCTCAAAATTTTGATAAAACTCCAGGAATTGGAAAATCACCTTTGTATTTAAGTCATGTATTCGAATCGTATTTGGTTATTACCAAACCTAAAACAACAGGTAAAAATGCAAATGATACTAAAGCGAAACGTATAGAAGAAACACAAACATTAAAACTGAAACAGTTTGATGAGTTTGTTAAAGCTAAACAATAATTGGATTATAAATCATTTAAAAAAGAAAACCCCGAAACAATATTGTTTCGGGGTTTTTCTTTTATCGTTTGTCTTCTTTAGAATAATTAGATTCGCCGTTAATGTCAATTGGATTTCCTAAAAAATGTGGTTCTCGATTTCTTATTACATCCAAAAAAGATTTAAATGTCGAAAGATATTCTCTAAACGTAACATATTTATAACCTTTATATTCGCCTTGATTGGCAGAATAACCAGTTGATTTTATACCAAGTTTATTCCCTATATAAATCGCTCGGTTTAAATGATATTCCTGCGAAATTAGAGTTGCTTTTTTAATGTTAAAAATATGCTTTGCTCTATACATGGTAGAATAGGTGTCAAAACCAGCATAATCTATAAAAATCTTTGTGGTGTCAACGCCATGCTGATAACAGTAATTTTTCATTACCGTTAATTCATCATATTCATCACGTCCATTATCTCCAGAAAGTAGAATTTTATTAATTCTGTTTGCTTTGTACAACAAAATGCCTGCATCAAGTCTGTCTTTTAAATATTTACTGGGCTGATTGTCTTTAATTCCAGCTCCAAAAATAATTCCCACATCGTTTTTAGGAAACTTTTTTATCGAATACTGAATGCGATTTTTGGTTGACGACTTTACATAATAATTTACAGAAACAATCGCAATTATTCCAATGATTACAAGGAAAACGAATATTTTTAAATATTTTTTCAATTTTAATTTTGGTGTTAGTCTTTAATGTTAATTGTGCTTATGGTCTAAGTTTTTTTATAATAAAAATTATTATTGGAATTTTTAATTTTTTAAACTCCTAATATTGGCTGTGTTCTTTATTGTATAAAAGTTGATATAGAATCGAATAATCACTCATATGTTCTGTATTTTCTGTATCAAAATTGCTCTTTAAATCTCCAATTGCTTCATTCATTCCACAATGAAAACATATTTTTAATCCAGCAACAGGTTTTTTGTTCTTTTTAAAGATAAAAATATCATTGTATAAAGGAACGCATGCAACTTCATGATATTTTAAATTTAAGTCATTTGTTACTGTTTTTATTATATCATTGATTTTAGCTTCAGGAATATCTTTTTTGTCAAAACCCAAAATTGTAAGTTGATTTTCAAATTTATTAAGATCGATTTTTTTATCTTCTAAATTGCTGTATACATCTTGAAAATTTTGATTGTTTTCGTTTTTCTTTACATTTTCCTCTGAGATTATAAAATGTGAAATTCCATCAAAATCATTGGTGAAATTATTATTAGAATGTACTTTGCTTTTTCCAGCTTCTATGGATGAACTTTTAAGATCAGATTTTGTGTTACAACTCACAATCAAAATAAAGGATAACGTCAATAATATATTTTTCATTATTTAGAATTTAAATTAACCTGATGATTACAAGGAAAACGAATGTTTTTAAATACTTTTTCACATTGTTTTTTGGAGATTAAAGTTGAAAACGTGGTGAAGATAAGTAAATTATCGTTATTGATTTAATTAAAAAAAAACCGAAACATTGCTGCTTCGGTTTCTAAAATTATATAATTTAAAAGACTATAATAATCCCGCGCGTTTCAACAAAGCTTCTGGTTTTGGTTCCTGACCTCTAAAACGTTTGTACAAAATCATCGGATGTTCTGTTCCTCCTTTAGAAAGTACATTTTCTTTAAATTTCGCAGCTATTTCAGCATTGAAAATGCCGTTTTCTTGAAAATATTCAAAAGCATCAGCGTCTAAAACTTCAGCCCATTTGTAACTGTAATATCCAGAAGAATATCCACCTTGAAAAATATGTGAAAAAGCCGTACTCATCGCATTTTCTTTTACATCAGGATACAATTGTGTGTTGGCAAATTGTTCTGTTTCAAAAGTTTTAAGATCGGTAATGTTCGTTGGATCTTGTCCGTGCCAAGCCATATCTAATAAACCAAAACTCAATTGACGTAAAGTTGCCAAACCTTCTTGAAAACTTGCACTTTCTTTAATTTTCTGAACATACTCAATCGGAATGATTTCGTTAGTTTCATAATGATTGGCGAACAAAGCCAAAGCTTCTGGTTCGTAACACCAGTTTTCCATAATCTGACTTGGTAATTCTACAAAATCCCAGAAAACAGAAGTTCCAGATAAACTCGGATACATTGTATTGGCTAGCATTCCGTGTAAACCGTGTCCAAATTCGTGGAATAAAGTCGTAACTTCATTAAAAGTCAATAAAGATGGTTTGGTTTCAGTTGGTTTAGTGAAATTACAAACGTTAGAAATATGTGGTCTTTCGTTAACGCCGTCTTTTACATATTGGGATTTGAATGAAGTCATCCAAGCGCCGTTTCTTTTTCCTTTTCTTGGGAAGAAATCTGCGTAGAAAATCGAAACTAAATTATTTTGAGCGTCTGTTACTTCATAAGTTGTAACTTCTTCGTGGTATTTATCGATATCAAAAACTTCCGTAAAAGTTAATCCGTACAATTTTTTGGCAACTGTAAAAGCACCGTCTAAAACTTTTTCTAACTGAAAATAAGGTTTTAGTTTTTCATCATCTAAATTAAAAAGCTGTTGTTTTAATTTTTCAGAATAATAAGCGCCGTCCCATTTTTCCAATTGTTCGATTCCGTCTAGTTCTTTCGCGAAAGCGGTCAACTCTGCAAATTCTTTTTGCGCTGCAGGTTTTGCTTTAGCCAATAAATCATTTAAGAAAGTGAACACTTTTTCAGGACTTTCGGCCATTCTTTCCTCAAGAACGAAATGTGCGTGTGTTTTATAGCCTAATAAATTAGCTCTTTCAAAACGTAATTTGGCGATTTTAAGAACATTTTCCTGATTGTCGAATTCGTTATTTTGGAAAGCTTTTGCACCAAATGCAATAGCCATTTTTTTACGCAGTTCACGATTATCGGCATAAGTCAAAAACGGAAGATAACTTGGGTGATCTAAAGTAAAAATCCAGCCTTCTTTTTCTTGGCTTTTGGCTAATAATCTTGCAGCTTCAATAGTTCCCTCTGGTAAACCGGCTAAATCACTTTCGTTTGTTAAATGCAACTCAAAAGCGTTGGTTTCTGCCAAAACATTTTCGCCAAACTGCAAACTCAATTTTGATAATTCTTTGTCGATTTCTCTTAATTGATCTTTTTTGTCTTCGGGTAAATTGGCTCCATTTCTAGAAAAACTTTTATATTTTTTGTCTAAAAGAGTAGTTTGTTCTGGAGTTAGATTCAAACTGTCTTTTTGATTGTAAACTGCTTTTATTTTTGAAAATAATTCAGCGTTAAGCGTAATATCATTTCCAAATTCAGACAATAAAGGCGAAACTTCCTGAGCGATTTTTTGCATTTCGTCATTCGTTTCAGCCGAATTTAAATTGAAAAAAATGCTAGAAAGACGATCCAGAATATCACCAGAAAATTCCATTGCAAGAATCGTGTTCTCGAAAGTTGGAGCTTCTGTGTTGTTTACGATTGCATCAATTTCGGCTTTAGCTAAAGCAATTCCTTCTTGAAAAGCTGGAAAATAATCTTCGATTTTAATTTCCGAAAATGGTGCGGTGTTATGTTTAGTTATAAATTTTGAAAGTAAAACACTCATTATGATATAAATTTTTTTATTAATTGAAGTATAATTTTTGAATTCCAAAGATAACAATTTATAAAAATCTAATCGGCTATATAAAATAGATTCTCTGCATAAAATCCTCTTAAAAAGTGTTATAGATATGTTATTTATTGGTGTAGGCGACATTAAAAGCGTAAATTGAAAAAATAAGATTTCAGTATTATAAAAGTGCTGATCATAATTATAAAAAACAAAAAAAGGATGAATTATCAAGTTGTAATAAAGAATATTGATACGGTGAATGAAGTAGAAGGATATTGGTCTAATGAAGATTTTATTCAGTTATTAGGAAAGTTTAATTATCCGGATGGTGCTGTGGCTGAGAAAAGCAGTTTGTCGGAATTATTAGAAATGGCTATTTCTGATTATGAGCCTAATGAAGCAGCACAGATTGTCTTAGAATATAAATTAGGAGATCAATTAAGTGAAGGACAGATTGAACAGATATCGAACAATATGTTAATTGATAAAGTTTGTGAAGAATATCCAGTAATAGGCATGCAGGGAACTTTGTTTCATATCAATCAATTGCTTTTTAAGGCTTATAATGGGAAATTTCCAAATGCAAAAGCATCTGTTGTTCATTTTTCAATGACACCAAATGAAGGTGAAGCACAAAAATTGACTGCAGAAAATGTATTGAAATTATTGAATAACGGTTTGTCTGATAGAAATTTGATTAAGCGATTATTTGAAAATCAAATTTCTCAAAATATTCCATTTCCAGAAGCTGAAGGTATCGTTTGGGAATTGACAACAGCAGATGATATAAATTATAATTTGGTTACTTCAGAAAACTGGATTAATAAGGAAGATGTAACTGAATCTGAATTTGAATCTGTTCTGGAGGAAATTGAAGATGAAGCTTAAGTTTTCAGTTTGCATTGAAAACCGAGATTAAGGCTGAACTTTTATTTTAGGCTTTCTGCAGTTTTACTACTGCTTTTAGTTCTTCTTTATTGTGTTAAGATACTAATACTGTAGTTTTTTTATCCTGCAAGGTTTTCAAAACCTTGTAGGTTTTATTGAAGTGTTTTTTTGATTGTTATCTAGAATCCCTACAAGGTTTTGGAAACCTTGCAGGAATTTGAGAATCTTTTTGAGAAGAAATTTATTTTTTCAAACCTTCAGCAGCTTTATTTACTGCCGCTTTCAGTTCTTCTTTATAAGCAATAATAGTGTCAAGCACTTTTTTATCATGACTTCCGATGATTTGTGCCGCTAAAATTCCAGCATTTTTTGCACCGTTTAAAGCTACAGTTGCAACTGGAACGCCGCCCGGCATTTGTAAAATCGATAAAACGGAATCCCAACCGTCAATTGAATTGCTAGATTTTACAGGAACTCCAATTACAGGAAGTGGCGACATAGAAGCAACCATTCCTGGTAAATGCGCAGCGCCTCCAGCTCCAGCAATAATTACTGAAATCCCGCGAGTGTGTGCATTTTTACTGAAATCGAATAATTTCTCAGGCGTTCTGTGTGCCGAAACGATATCTACTTCAACTTCAATATTAAATTGTTTTAATATATCAATCGCATCTTGCATGACTGGCATGTCTGAGATACTTCCCATTATGATGGCTACTTTGCTCATGTTTTTGTTTTGTTATTTTTGTTTCAGGTTTAAAGTTTCAAGTTTTTGTTGAGACTGAAATTGAAAATTATTTATGCTGTTGGTTTAAGATTTTAATTTGATCAAAATGGTGTAAATTAGAAATAAGAGTCCAAATATTAATAGTAATGAGCATAAAACAAGAATTATAAAAAGAATAAAACTTTTTATTCTTTCCCCTTTATATTCATCTGTAAATTTTTCAAAATGGATTTTAAATAAATTTGATTTATCGTCTAAGTTTAAAAGATTGACCAATATTTCTATTAATTCCATTTATAGATTAATTAAAGATTCTATGGACTAATTACTAAGAGCTAATTACTTTAATAGTATTCTTCACGTCCTCAGCAATTCTTCTCGCTTCACTCATATCTTCATTTACAATAGTAACGTGACCCATTTTTCTGAAAGGACGAGTTTGTTTTTTACCGTAAATATGTGGTGTAACGCCGTTCCATCCTAAAATGGTTTTGATGTTTTCGTAAACTACATCTCCAGAAAATCCTTCGGCACCCACTAAATTTACCATAACTCCGGCAACTTTACTGTCTGTGTTTCCTAACGGAAGATCTAAAATAGCGCGTAAATGATTTTCGAATTGTGAAGTATAACTTGCTTCGATAGAATAATGACCTGAATTGTGCGGACGTGGCGCTACTTCATTCACCATAATCTCATCATCATTGGTTTGGAACATTTCAACTGCTAAAAGACCAACGTGATTAAATTTCTCCGAAACATTCAAAGCAATTGCTCTGGCTTTTTCGGCTACTGTTTCGTCAATTCTTGCAGGGCAGATTACATATTCTACTTGATTGGCTTCTGGGTGAAATTCCATTTCAACAACTGGATACGTTTTAATTTCTCCCGATGGATTTCTTACTACAATAACCGCCAATTCATTCTTGAACGGAACCATTGTTTCCGCAATACATTCTACGTTTGGTAAATCATCCATATCAGAAATATGGCGAATTACTTTTACACCATTTCCATCATAACCAAACTCGGTGCATTTCCATACAAAAGGCAATTGTAGATTGTTGATTTTAGATTTTAGATTTTCGAGATTTTCAAATCTTTCAAAAGGTGCAGTTGGAATATTGTTGGCGTCGTAAAAAGCTTTTTGAACTCCTTTGTTTTGTATTCCTTTTAAGGTTTTTGGCGAAGGATAAACTTTTACACCTTCATTTTCTAACTGTGTTAAAGCTTCAAGATTAACCAATTCAATTTCGAAAGTTAAAACATCAACCAGTTTTCCAAAATTGTAAACTGTTTCATAATCCATTAAATCGCCTTTAAAGAATTTATTGCAGGCAATTTTACTTGGAGCTTCGTCACTCGGATCTAAAACATAAGTTTGTATATCAAATTTTCGAGTATCAAACAATAGCATTTTACCTAATTGTCCGCCACCCAAAATTCCTAATTTAAAATCAGAAGAAAAATAATTCATTTGTGTTGTTGTTTTTGCAAAGATACTTTTTAATACGTTTTCTGCCAAAGATTAGTCTTTCAGGTTTTTTTTGCCACGAATTACACGAATTTTCACAAATTTTATTTCTATTTTGAGTTTTTACAAAAAAAATAATTCGTGAAAATTCGTGTAATTCGTGGCAAAACTTAAAAAATTTCTGGTGATAACTATCCAATTTTCTTCAAAACTTCTCTTGCAACCGCTTTATATGCTGCCGAATGATCTGAATAATCTTTGTTTAAAATGATTTGAAGTTCGGGATGAATCCAATCGTAATGATTTCCTAATACATATAATGTTCTTATAGAATAGGCTTTTGTAGCCACTTTTGTATCCTTTATAAGCCAGTCAAAAGAAGCTTCAATACAATTTTGTAGATTTTCTTCGGAAAGGACAACACTGTTTTCTGCTTTTTTATAATGAGATTTTACCAAAAGCTGTATGATTTTAGCAATTGGTCTGAGGGAACTTTCTTGTTTTAAATGTTTAAGGTTTTCAAAGATAAGATCAAGATGAGGCTCTAGCCAATTAAGTTCTTCGTATGATACAAATTCTAAAATCCAACACGCTTTATGATTGTTTTTTTCTGAAGGTGAAAAACAAATCGTAACCAATTCATTAAAATATTTTTTGTTTTCTAAAACATCTTGAGCAACCTTAAGTCGGTTTTCCCGGTACGCATTTACATAATCTAGTTTTAATTGGAGTTCAGAGGGCATCTTAGTGGTTTTTAAATACGCAACTAAAATAAGTAATTTAGTGAGACTAATCCATAAAAATTTGTAGGAAGCCCAGGATAGTAATATCTAGGCGACGCAGCGCCCACTGCAACGGCGTTTGGTAAAATTAAAGAGGTATATTTTTCATCTGTCAGATTATTAACGCCTGCCGATAAATGTGCGTTTAGTCGCGGTAGGATTTCAAAACGATAACCCGTTTTTAGATTAATTATTTTGTAAGAATCTGTAAAAGCAGTATTAGCATCGTTTAAAGGTATTTTGTCAACAAACTGAAAATCGCCACTTAAATAAATTCCTGCATCTGTATTTAGTGTTATTCCGGCATTGGCTTTGTTGGCAGGAACTCCAGTAAGTTTGTTGCCCGAAAAATTATTTCCACTGTCTACAAATTCTTTAAATTCATAATTCCCCAAAGAACCAGAAATACAGGAGTTTAGGATGAAAAACGAATTAATCGGCCAATTGTGATTTAAGGAAATTTCGATGCCTTCATGAAATGTTCTACCGGCATTTACTCCTACATATTGATCGTCTCCAACCCGTTTAGCGACTAATAAATCTTTAATCTCCATTCGATAAACGCTTAATTCTGTGTAAAGTCTTTTATTGAAAAAATAGAATTTTCCGCCAATCTCAAAATTATAACCATTCTCAGGTTTTATATCAGAATTAATAGTGCCAGAACTCGTTAATGTTTCTTCTGTTGCTGGAAGAGAAAAACCTCGGCTTGCAGAAAAATAAACCGTCTGCTGTTCATTAGGTTTAAATAATAAAGAAAGCTGAGGAGAAAATATATCATCGTAACTGTATCTTTGAGTCGAGTTGAGGTTGTAATTCTCCAATTCAAATTGCGTTTTATTGTAGTTTAATCCAGCTTGAATTTCAAATTCCTCAAAAAGCAAAGTTCTTATCTGCGAAAAGATATTATAAAAATGTCTTTTCTGACCCGTTTCTGTAAGCTGATCTCCTTGCAGACTTCCTTGACCATTATTCTGCGGGTATAAATTCTGAAAAGTGTTGCCTTTATAATGGTCTGTAAAATATTCGATTCCAGCGATAAATTGATTTTCTACTGCTGCAATTTTAAAATTTCCAGAAAACTGAGTTCTCGCGCCGCTTGCAAAAGTATATTGGCGCAAAATATCAAAAGGTCTTGGTTCGTTGCTGTCTTTATAATTGATGAAAATGGAAGTCGAATTATTCAAGTTTTCATTAATTTTAAAATCATAAGCCAATCCTGCCAATGTCGATTTGTATTCTTTAAAACCTTTTGAAGCAACCCAAGTTGGCGCTCCAGCCTGCGGATTATTATCAAAAGTTGTTTTATTAATCGAACTCGGAATGTAGGCTTTCAAATACGTATAATTAGAAAAATAAGTAAGCTTGCTGTTTTTCTTCTTGAATAATTCGCCTGCGAGTGTAATACCTTCACGATTGTAATTGCTATTTTCTCTCCAGCCGTCTGTTTCTAATTTATGATAGCTTAAATTTAAACTCCCTTCTTTTTCGTTCAAACTATAATTTATCGTGTTTTTTAATAAACCATAGGAACCTACAACGGTATTGATTCCTGCACTTTCGCCAATTTTTTTAGAAAGCTCTGGCGAAATCAAAATAGCGCCGCCCAATCCCGCGCCGTAAACGCTAGAAAGCGGTCCTTTAATAATTTCAATCTGGCTGAGGTTTTCCAAATCAATATCATCAATTACAGTTTCGCTGTTTCCAGAAGTCAGCGGAATACTGCCGTAAAAAGCTCTAATTTTATTGGTTCCGTAAGGCGTTCTCGCGCCAATACCACGAATTGAAATTCGAGTAGTTGTAAAATTTGAAGACTGCATATACACACCAGAAACCGTATTCATTACGGTACTGATATCTGTGGTGTTATTTTGCAATAATTCTTTTCGAGATAAAACACCAATAGAGGCGGGAATATCTTGCGAGTTATTATTAATATAAAGCGGACTAACTAGAACTTCTTGGAGTTTTTCGGTTTTAAGTGAATCAATAGTTTTGCCTTCTTTATTTTGTGCAGTAATGTTTAGAAAACAAAACAGCCCAAAACAAAGAAGACAATATTTTTTTAGAATCATAAATGAGTTTGTTGAAACATGAAAAAAAGTTACCGCAGCACTAAGATTAAACACAATATTGTCATTTCGACGAGGGAGAAATCACACTCGGGATTCGACAAAGATTGGCGATTTTGATTGCGGAGTTCCTAGTGTGATTTCTCCTTCTTCGAAATGACAAAAAGTATTTCAATTTATAATTGGCAGTGATAAAATTGGAATTTGGAATTTAAAAAATTGGGATTTAATTTTTTATTTATTCGCAGTAACTTTCCAAATTGTATTTCCGCTGTCATCATTTACTAGAAGAGATCCGTCATTCATCACTGTAACAGCAACAGGACGTCCGTAAACTTCTGCTTTAGCTTCATCAGCAATAAAACCAGTTAAAAAATCTTCTGGTTTTCCAGATGGTTTTCCGTTTTCAAAAGGAACAAAAATAACTTTGTAGCCTGATATTTTAGCTCGGTTCCAAGAACCATGCTGTCCAACGAAAATTCCGTTTTTATATTTTTTAGGGAAAGCATCTTTAGTATAAAAAGCCAAACCTAAAGAAGCTGTGTGAGCACCAACAGGAACATCTGGAACAATTGCTTTTGCTGCTAAATCTTTGTGTTCGCCTTTCATTCTTGGATCTAAAATATTGCCATAATAAGAATAAGGCCAGCCATAAAAGCCACCTCTTTTTACACAAGTAGCATAATCAGGAACAAGATCATCGCCCAATTCGTCGCGCTCATTAACAGCAGTCCAAAGTTCACCATTTGCAGGATTCCAATCCATCCCAACAGGATTTCTAATTCCCGAAGCGAAGATTTTCTCCCCAGTTCCATCAGGATTGACTTCTAGAATTGCAGCGCGGCGAACTTCTTTATCCATACCATTTTCACCAACATTGCTTCCAGAACCAACCGAAACATAAATTTTAGTTCCGTCTTTACTAGCAAGTAAATTTCTTGTCCAGTGATTGTTGTAACCGCCGGCAGGAAGTTCGAGAATTTTGGTGCCTTGCGTTTCTAATTTCAGCGGATTGTTTTTATAAGGATAACGGTAAAGTCCGTCAGTGTTGGCGATGTAGAAAAAATCATTTAAAACCAACATTCCAAAAGGTCTGTTTAAACCAGCAATAAAAACTTCGCGAGTTTCAAATTTCCCATCTTTATCGGCATCACGAAAAATCGTAATTTGGTTTTTACTCGTTCTTGTACCACTTTCAACAACAAAAATATCATTATTTGGAGCGATGTATGTCCAACGCGGATTTTCTAAGCCATCGGCAAATTTTGTAACAGTAAAGCCTTCAGGTGCTTTTGGCATTTTTCCATCAGACCATTTTAGAACTTTACTATTGTTAGTTTTAGATTCTGTTGCGAAAGGTGCAGGTAGTTTTAAATCGCCAATTGCTGTTTTTACAACATTGCCGGGTTGTTTTGCTAAAGCTTCTTTTTCTTCTTTTGTGACCTGCCCGTTGCAGGCTGTTATTGTGATTAGTAGAAAGGTGGAAAATATTTGTGCGGTTGTTTTCATTTTAGACAGGGGTTAAAAGTTTTAAGGACAACAATTTAATAAAATTAAAGACATTTCGAACAAAAAAAATGTAAATATTAAACGATATCCGGTATTCTGAAAAAAATAAAGATGCAGCCTATTTTCATACTTACAGTTTGGTTGTAATTCTGTATCTTTGCGCATTATTTTAAACAGGAAAATAATGATACAACTTCACGATAAACAATTTGTTCCGTTTATTTCGGCTAAAGAAATTGATTTTGCTTTGACCAAAATTGTGGCAGAAGTAGAGGATGATTTTGGTGATGATACTCCAATTTTTATTGGTGTTTTGAATGGTGCATTTATGGTTGTTGCAGATTTTTTAAAGAAATATAAAAAACCATGCGAGGTTTCATTTATCAAAATGGCATCTTATGAAGGAACAGAATCTACCAATGTTGTTAAAGAATTAATTGGGATCAATCAAGATTTGTCTGGTAGAACTGTCGTTATTATCGAAGATATTATCGATACAGGAAACACGATCGAAGAATTAAAACACATGTTTAAAGAAAGAAATGTAAAGCATTTTAAAATTGCAACATTATTCTTTAAGCCGGAAGCATACAAAAAAGACATTAAAATAGATTATATCGGAATCAGGATTCCAAATAAATTTATTGTAGGTTACGGTTTAGACTATGATGGTTTAGGCAGAAATTTAGCTGAGGTATATAAATTAGCAGAATAATAAACAAAACACACATAACTATATATTCATTTTAAACTTCTTAAAATTCAAGAAGTAACAACACACACATATTATGATTAACATTGTTTTATTTGGAAAGCCTGGAGCAGGAAAAGGAACTCAGGCAGAATTTTTAAAAGAAAAATACAATTTAACACATCTTTCTACAGGAGATATTTTTCGTTTTAATTTAAAAAATGATACAGATTTAGGTAAAAAAGCAAGAGTATTTATGGACAATGGAGAATTAGTTCCATGTGAAGTAACTACTGCAATGTTAATAGACGAAGTAAATAAACACCCAGATACAGCAGGATTTTTGTTTGATGGTTACCCAAGAACATTAGACCAAGCTGCAGCATTAGATAAATTTTTACCAACAATTGGTTCAAGCGTAACAGCAACAATTGCATTAGAAGCAGATGATGAAATTCTAGTAGCTCGTTTATTAGAAAGAGGAAAAACAAGCGGAAGAGTTGATGATCAAGACGAAGAAAAAATTCGTGTAAGATATCAAGAATACAACGAAAAAACAGCACCGCTAATTGGTTACTATAAAGAACAGAATAAGTTTTATGCCGTAAACGGTATAGGAACTATTGAAGAAATTACAGAGCGATTAACGTCAGTTATAGATAATTTGTAGAAGCTTTTTCCAGCTGTCGTTACATCCCGATAGTTATCGGGACGCAAAAAAAACTATTTTTCCATACCATAAAACGAGCTTCCGCTGGTTGCAGTTTTCTGGAAGGGAAAATTAGTTTTTTTTAGCTGATAGCTTTCTCTGACAACTGAGCTATTAGATATATTTTAGAATACAAATTACATTAACGAATTATTAAATAACGAATTAACTACCAAATTGGAAATACTAATAATATTTTTTCTAATACTATTAAACGGAGTTTTCTCTATGTCTGAAATCGCATTGATTTCGGCCAGAAAAAACAGATTGGAAACCGCAGCAAAAAAGGGAAATAAAAGTGCCAAAATTGCACTGGATTTAGCCAATTCCCCAAACAAATTTCTTTCAACAGTGCAAATCGGAATTACCTTAATCGGGATTTTGACAGGTATTTATTCTGGAGATAAAATTACTATAGATGTTGAGGCTTTTGTAAGCGGATTTGCAGTTCTAAAACCATATGCGCATTCTGTTGCTGTGGGAATTGTTGTTGTTGTTTTAACATTTTTTTCTTTGGTTTTAGGAGAATTACTGCCTAAAAGAATTGGATTGAATTATCCAGAATCTATTGCAAAAATGGTAGCAATGCCAATGAAAATAGTTTCGATTATAACAGCGCCGTTTATCTGGATGCTAACTACTTCGACAGATTTTTTATTGAATATTCTGCAGATTAAACCAACGGCTGACGGAAAAGTTACCGAAGAAGAAATTAAAGCCATTATAAAAGAAGGAACTGAAGGCGGAGAAGTTCAAGAAATTGAGCAGGATATTGTAGAACGCGTTTTTCATATCGGAGATAGAAAAGTTAGCTCTTTAATGACACACCGTAAATCGGTAGACATGCTGCCATTAAATGCAGATAAATCTAAAATTAAAGAATTAGTTTTAGAGGATCTTCATACGGTTTATCCAATTTACAATGATAATTATGATGACATTGTGGGAATCGTAACCTTAAAAAATATATTTGCCAATATTGAAACAGATCATTTTGATTTGTCTGCTATAATGTCTGAGGCTCCTTATCTAATGGAGCAGACAACGGCTTATAAGGCTTTAGAAAATTTTAAGAAAACAGGAGTTCACTACGCTTTAGTTTCAGACGAATATGGTGTTTTTCAAGGAATTATTACTTTGAATGACATCCTAGAAGCTTTAGTTGGAGATGCTTCTGATTTTTATAAAGATGAATTTCAGCTTATAGAAAGAGAAGATGGTTCATGGTTAGTAGACGGACATTATTCGTTACACGATTTCTTGACTTATTTTGAGTTAGATGAGTTGACAAATGATTACGAAGTAAATACCGTAAGTGGTATGATCATGACAGAGCTGTCTCATATTCCAAAAGAAGGCGAGAAATTAGTATGGCAGAAATTTGTATTAGAAGTCGTAGATATGGACGGCGTAAAGATTGATAAAGTGCTTGTGAAAGCGCTAAAAGAGTAAAGAGAATTTGTTTCAAGTTTCAAGTTTCAGGTTAATGCGTTGAGCAACTTGAAACTTGAAACTTGAAACGTTATATAAACAAGAACAATGACAGAGGGAAATTTTGTAGATTATGTTAAGATATATGTTTCTTCCGGAAAAGGAGGAAAAGGATCTACACATTTACATAGAGAGAAATTTATTGAAAAAGGAGGCCCGGACGGTGGTGACGGAGGACGTGGTGGACACGTATATTTAGTAGGGAACAAAGGTCTTTGGACATTGTTTCACCTTAAGTTTGCGAGACACGTAAAAGCAGGTCACGGTGGTGATGGTGGTGGAGATAGAAGTACTGGTGCTGACGGAGATGATAAATATATCGAAGTACCTTTGGGAACTGTTGTAAAAGATAAAGAAACAGGAGAAACTTTATTTGAAATCACAGAAGATGGAGAAAAAAGAATTCTTTGTAAAGGAGGAAAAGGTGGTTTAGGAAACTGGCATTTTAGGAGTTCTACCAATCAAACGCCTCGATATGCACAGCCAGGTTTATTGGGTGTAGAGATGGATGTAATTTTGGAGCTTAAAGTTTTAGCAGATGTAGGTTTAGTAGGTTTTCCTAATGCAGGAAAATCAACTTTGTTGTCTGTTTTAACATCGGCAAAACCAAAAATTGCAGATTATCCATTTACGACTTTAAAACCAAACTTAGGAATTGTAGCTTACAGAGATTTTCAATCTTTTGTAATTGCTGATATTCCAGGTATTATTGAAGGTGCAGCAGAAGGAAAAGGTTTAGGACATTACTTCTTGCGTCATATTGAGCGTAACTCAACATTGCTGTTTTTAGTTCCGGTTGATACGCCAGATATCAAAGCAGAATATGATATTTTGGTTAATGAATTAACGAAATATAATCCTGAAATGCTGGATAAAGAACGTCTTTTGGTAATCTCAAAATGCGATATGCTTGATGACGAACTTAAAGCAGAATTAAAAGTAGAATTAGATGTTGCTTTTAAAGATATTCCTTATATGTTTATTTCATCTGTTGCTCAACAAGGTTTGACAGATTTAAAAGATAAGCTTTGGAAAATGCTTAACGAATAAATTTTAAATGCTTAAAAATAAAAAACCCAATAAGTCCAGCTTATTGGGTTTTTGCATTATATCTCAAATATATTGTACATAAAAATAGGGGAGACCTAAAAGGGCCCTTTTTTTAATCTAAAAATTATAGACCAAAGTTTTTAGAAATTCCAACGTTAAAAGTTCTTCCAAAGTTAAAGCCTACGCGCTCTTGTCTTGGATCATTTTTACCGTCTAAATTATCATAATTAAATCCTCCAATAGAAAAGTTTAAACCAAAACCTTTTTTCATGTTAATGAATAAAGCTGGTGTTACACTTACGTACATTCCTTTTGCATCGTTAGTAGAAGTTGATTGATAACCTGCTCCTAAATCTGTATAAAAAGCAAACAAATCTGAAAGTGGTAATGAATAACGTGTAAAAGCTCCAATTTTGTATTGTTCAGTTGTGCCAAATCCAGCTACTTCAACATTTGCAACCGTACCTTCAACACCAGCCGTCCAGTGATCTGTAAATTGGTATCCAATTTTGGGTGTAAATTCAAAATTAGATGATCTAGAATCGCCAATTTTTTCTGAATTAAATCCAACATTACCACCTAATAATATTGAGCCTTTTTGAGCATTTGAGATAGTTGCAACAAATAGAGCAACTCCTAAAAGAAATTTTTTCATTTTATGTTTATTAATTAATTTAGGCAAATTTATACAAATCTAATTTGTAAGAAATAAATTATAATAAATATTTCAAAAAGAAGGTTAAGTTTTACAAAAAATACATTGTATTGTGATTTTTAAATTATGATTTGTAGAAAATTAATGTTTTTAGAGTATATTAATCTTGAAAATGTATTTTGTCTTGCTTCTTTGATAAATTATAGATTTCGTAAAATAAAAGAAAAATGCATTTGATATGTTTGGCTTTTGTTGGTTTTTAATATTTTTTTTGCGAAAATGAGTTATATTCGCAGAACTTAAATATAATTACATGAAAAAAATTGTTTTATTCTTAACCATGTGCTTAATGGCTTTTCCTGCAAGAGCTGATGAAGGAATGTGGTTTTTGATGTTTATCGAAAGATTAAACCATAGAGATATGGAAAAAATGGGGCTTCAATTAACTTCTGAAGAAATCTACAGTATCAATCACCATAGTTTAAAAGATGCTATTGTACAATTTAATGGAGGTTGTACAGCTGAAATCGTTTCGAAAGACGGATTAGTTTTAACCAATCACCATTGTGGTTACAATGCAATTGCAGAACTTTCGACTGCAGAGCAAAACTATTTAAAAGATGGTTTTTGGGCAAAAGAAAGAAGCGCAGAAATGAAACCAAAATCGTTATACGTTCGTTTCTTTGTTCGTATGGATGATGTTTCTAAAAGAATTTTATCAAAAGTAAACGATCAAATGTCAGAAACTGAAAGAAACAAAATCATTCAGCAGGAAATCAGTTTGATCGAAAAAGAAAATAACGAAGGTGGAAAATATACGGTTTCTGTTCGTCCTTTCTTTCAAGGAAATGAATATTACTATTTCGTTTACCAAGATTATACAGATGTACGTTTAGTAGGAACTCCTCCAGAAAGTGTTGGTAAATTTGGTGGCGATACTGACAACTGGGAGTGGCCTCGCCAAACTGGAGATTTTTCTATGTTTAGAGTTTATGCTGATAAAAGCGGAAACCCAGCGACATATTCTAAAGACAATGTGCCTTTACAGCCAAAACATTACTTGCCAGTAAGTATTAAAGGAGTTAAAGAAAATGACTTTGCTATGATTTTAGGATATCCAGGAAGAACAAACCGTTGGATGCCAGCTGGCGGAATCGAGCAAAATATAAAATTTGCTTATCCTGCTTGGGTTGAAGGTGCTAAAACCGGAATGGACCAAATGAAAAAGTATATGGATAAAGATGCAACTGTTCGTTTACAGTACGCTTCTAAATATGCTTCGACAGCAAACTATTGGAAAAATCGTCAAGGTATGATTGATGCTTTAACTAAAGCTGGAACTGTAGATGCTAAAACAGCGCAAGAAGATAAATTTTATGAGTGGGCTACTAAACCTGCTAATAAAGAAAAGTACGAGAATGTAATTCCAACTATTAATGAGTATTACAGATCAACAAATTTAAAAGCGACTCATGATAATTATTTATCACAGCTTTTGCGTACTTCAAGTTATGCAGTTGGACCAGCAAATTTAGGAAACGCATTGATTGCTTACTATAATGAAAATGATGCTAAAAAAGCAGAAATGTTACCTAAGATTAATGCAATGATTGATAACATTTATGGCGAATTTTATGCACCACTTGAAAAAGATGTGTTAACGGCGCAATTAAATTTATACGCTTCTAAAGCTGCAGAATATGGTTTAGCTACACAAATTGCTAAAATGAAAACAACTAATAATGGCGATTTTACTGCAGATGTAGCAAAAGCAACTGAAATAAGTTATTTTACTACTAAAGAAAAGGTATTAGCCTTTATGGCTGATCCTAAACCATTGGCAATTGTACACGATCCTTTGTATATTATTTCTAATGATTTAATGATAAAATACCGTGCTAAAACGGCTGAACAAACTATTGCTGATGATAGTTTTGCAACTGCTTACCGCGAATTAGTTGAGGGTTTGAGAGAATCAAAATTAAACGCAGTAAAATATCCTGACGCAAACTCTACTTTGAGATTGACTTATGGAAAAGTTCGTGCTTTACCAATGGATCCGCGTAATGATGCGACAATTAATAACTATACGACAATGGAAAGTATGGTGAAAAAGTATAAAGCAGGAGATCAAGAATTTGATTTACCAGCTCGTTTATTAGAATTAAACAAAGCAAAAGATTATGGTCAATATGCTGATAAAGCAGGTTACATGCCAGTAAACTTCTTGACTGACAATGATATTACTGGAGGAAATTCAGGTTCGCCGGTTCTAAACGGAAAAGGAGAATTAATTGGAATTGCTTTTGACGGAAATATCGAAGCTATGGCTGGTGATGTTATTTTTGATCCTAAATTGCAAAGAACAATTAACGTAGATATTCGTTATGTACTTTGGATTATTGACAAATACGCTGGTGCAAAAAATATTATTGATGAATTGACGATTGTAAAATAATCTCACTTTTTTTATAGATCAAACCTAACAGGTTTTAAAAACCTGTTAGGTTTTTTTATGCCTAAAAGTTATTGAACTTTTACTCGAATTCCTTTGGTATGGCTCGTAAATTCTGGTGCGTACATACTTTCAATAGTTGTAATTCCGTTAGAAAATTCACCACTGTTATTTACGCGAATGTCATATTCTATAACATAAGCTCCCTTGTTTATTCTATCAAAGAACAAATGTGTTGCAGCATCTTTTGTGCTCATATAATATCCTAATCCATCTTTGTATTGATATTCTGAAAGTACATTTACAGGTTCAAAACAAGAAGCACGCATATCTTTTAGATGCACATATTCTGTATCTTCTTTCGAAGAAATAATTAATCTAACGGTTACTAAATCGCCAACTTTTAAGGAATTAGTTGATGTTATTTTTTCTAATTCATTTCCTTTTAAAGTATTCTTTTTAAAATATAATTCTTTCGTAACCGATAAAACAGCTCCTGAATTGTTTTTAATTTTATCCAAATCTTCAAAATACTGCCAGTAAACACCTCCAAAACCTGGAACTTTAGATTTGTTTTCGATGCTTACAGAAGCCATTTCTTTTTTAACTTCTTCGGCTTTCCAATTTAGTTTGATGTAACCCGTTTCGGCTTCTTTTTGGTTTTCGGTTAATTTTTTGGTCAAGATTTTTTCGTCTCCAATTTTAATCACAGTATTGTCTTTTACAGACAGCCAATCTGTTCCCTGCATTAATAAAGCATAAATCGCTTCGGTAGTAGATTTTGTTGTGGGCCAGTTTTTGGTCTGTTTGTTTTTTAATAACCAGACTTTCATTGCATCAACAGATTTTGTGTCGTTGTTTATTTCGGCGAAAGCCTCAATCAATAAAGCCTGAGTTTCTATTGGCGCTTGATACCAATACCAGCCAGAGTTATTGGTAATCCAATACATTCCCCAATCTTCATTGGTTGAAGAAGTTTCTTTTAGACTTTCTAAAATTGTTTTTGCAGCAGCTTTTTCTCCAAGTCGGTTTAATGTCAAAGCGGCTAAACCTTTTTCGTAAAGTGAATATGAAAGCCAATCTTTTTTAGCCGTTTCTAGATATAATTTTGATGCCTTTCTTAAAGTATCAGAAAGTGGATATTTCTCTAAATAAAAACTTCTTGTATACAAATAATGCAAATCAGAGTTTGGATCGCCCCAGATTAATTTTTCATTAGTTTTTAAGTACTTAGTTCTTTCTTTATAAGATTCTAAAAACTTTTGGTCTAAATACGGAATTCCTGTTTTGGCAATTTCATCAATTTTAGAAAGATTGTCTGGCGTTTTATCAAGTATAGATAAATGACCCAAACCGGCTAAAATATGTCTTGTAATATATTCGCTTTCATAACCACCGTCAAACCAAGAAAATCCTCCAGAAGCTTTCTGTTTTTGTTTTAGTTTCTGGAAAGTAGCTTCCTGCGATGTTTTCATTTTTTCTAAATCGAATAAAAGCGCAAAGTTTTTTTTCTTTTCATCTTCACTTTTGGCATCATTTAACCAAGGCGTTTCGGCAAGAATTATGGATTTTAATTCTTCGTTTTCTTCTAATTTAGAATTTAGCTTTCCGTTTTTTCTCCAGTTTTCAAAAACAGTCGCAATTTTCGGATTACTCGAAATAATTTCAGAAGCCAATGCATTACCATAAAATCTAGCAAAAGTTTGTTCGGCACATTCATGCTCATATTCCATTAAATAAGGCAAAGATTGAATCGCAATCCAAGCTGGATTTGAGGTATATTCTAAAGTAAACTGATGATTTCTTAAAGTCGTCGAAGTATTATTTTTTAGATTTTCAAAAGTGTATTCTTTCTTAGAATTTTCACGAACCCAAATCGGAATGCTTTCTGTAACTAACATATTATTGGTTAGTACAGGAAGTATATTTTCTTCACCATCAGAAAAATTACCTGCCTTTGCTACGATTTTATATTGCACACCTTGCAAACCTTCGGGAATGTAAATTTTCCAAGTTGCAGTTGTATTTCCGAAAGCATCAATGGTAAAGTTTTTAATGTTTTTAGCATTGAGCATTTTGGCATCAATTGATTCCATTGTTGTGGCATCAAAAAACTGAAGCATCGCAATTCCAGTTTTGGCTTCATTAGTAACATTAGAAATTTTTGTACTAATTACAATCGTATCTTTTTCTCTAAAAAAACGAGGAAAGTTTGGCAAAACCATCAAGTCTTTTTGCGTCACGACTGTTTTTTCTAAATAACCAGAAACGGCATCTTTATTATGAGCAAATAAACGAAGTCTCCACGCGGTTAGAGATTCAGGCGATGTAAAATTGAAGCTTACATTTCCTTTGCTGTCTGTTTTTAGATTTGGTAGAAAAAAAGCTGTTTCAGATAGATTTTTTCTAGCTTTTACTTGGGTTAATTCGTCAATAGCCTTTTTTGTTGTAATAATAATTGCCCCATTTACTGCTTTACTTCCATAAAGGACTCCTGCTTTATTTTTGTCTAATATATCAAACGAAACAATATCTGAAGTCTTTAAGTTTTTAAAAGCTTCTTCAGTGGCAATTTCTCCATCGATTATATATAAAACACCTTGAAAAGGATTTGTAGATGATGCTCCGCGAATTACTACTTTGCTATTATTTATTTGAACTCCGCTTACCCTTCCTTGAAGCATTGTAGAAAAGTTTTCTCCGTCGCCTTCGGCAGAAGTTTTCATTTTGATCATTGACACAGCACCAGTCAAATCGCTTTTCTTCATAGTTCCATAACCCACAACGACAACTTCTTCTAACCTGTTTGAATCATCTTCTAGAATAATATTGATTTCTCTTTTTTCTGTAGCTAGGGCAGATTGTGTTTTGCTGCCTATATAAGAAAAGATCAATTCTTCGCCATTTGCGGCTTCAATTTCATAGTAGCCATCAAAATCAGAGAAAATTCTTCTTTTGGTATCTTTTATAGTAACCGTTACGCCAGGAATAGGTTCTCCTTTTGAGTCTGTTACAACGCCAGAAATTAGTTTTGCATTTGCAGGTTTTTTTATTTTTTTCTCAAGTTGTTTTATGTAGAGCTTTTGCAAGTAAACAGGATTAGAGTTGTTAAAATCAAATCCAAACCACATCAGGTTGATTGATTCCTTGTTTAGCAAAAGTCCTTTTAAAGATGTATTCAAGTTCTTGAAACTAGCGTACGTATCTTGAAAACCTAAACTTGTTTTTGCATTTGTGCTGTTAGAGTAGTATTCATTAATATCTAGATTATTCCAGTTTCTTACGGCAAATTGATCTAAAGAACTATCATACATAGAGACTAAAACTTCGGCTTCTTTTTTAGCATTGCCGGCTGTTAATTGAAAGGACCAATTTTCGTTGCTTCCCGGTTGAATTTTACTTCTAAAACTTTCTACTTTCCATTCTAATTTTGGAATTATGCTTTTCAGTGTAACAGCCATTTCTGTATTAACGACCTGATTTTCAAAAATACTTTCAAATCTGAATCTCAATAAATCTTTAAATTCACTTTTTAAAGGAATTTTTACAACAGTTTCATTATTCTTAACAAGATTTGTTGCTTCAAAAAAGATTGTGCCTTGATAATTTCCCGTAGTTATAATATAAAGTTCAGGAATAACCGAAGTTAGTTTTATTAAAACAAAACCATCTTTTTTAGGATCAGGATTAATTTGTTCTGCAGTAAATAATTTGCTTTTATCAAACTTGTCATTACTTTGGGTAAGTTTAAAATTCGACACGGCTTCAATAAGATTATCAAAGCTGTCTTTTGCAGAAAAAACAATTTTGTAATAACCAGATTTATAATCGGCCATAAAATCCAGCGCTAATTTTTTGTCTTTTTCGGTATCAATTTTTGTTGAGTAAACTAAAGTTTCATTTGTTTTATCAGCCGTAGATTTGAGATTATTTTCATATGGAAATAATTTTTCAAAATCTTCATTAGATATACTTTCAATTTCTGGCTGTCTCCAAACCCTAGTTTTAAATTTGTCATAAGTCGAATTAACAAAATATACTTTTAAGTCACCTTTTACAGCTGTAAATTCGTCATTTAAATTTGTACTATTTAAAAGAACTTCGTTTTTATCTTTGGTTTTTATTTCATTTGGAAGTGTGGTAATAAGAACCAAATTGTGATAACCTACTTTTACTGAAGTTACTGCCTCATGAGTTTCTCCATTTATGTCTGTAACAGAAACTTGAATTTGATAATTAAAAATTGGCAGATTATCTTTTACGGAATTGTTACTTGGTTTTGCAATAAAATCTACGGTAAATTTACCCGAAGCATCGGTTTTAGTTTCTCCAGCTGCCACTTCTTCATTTTGCTCAAGGCCGTAATTTCTATAATAACTTACATATCGCGTTACAGTATATGTAACTTTGGCATCAGAAATAGAACTTCCGGCAAATGCTTTTGCGGTTCCATTTACCTTTATAGATTGGTTTACTTGAAAACTTTCTTTTTTAGGATCGAAGGTAATTTCAAATTTTGGACGTTTGTATTCTTCAACACTAAAATCTATTTCAGAGTTTTCAAAATCTATATGATCCCAAAACGGATGTTCATCTTTTTTCTTATTATATGCAGCGTCTTTTTCGTAGTAGTGTGATTCATCTGCGGTAATTCTATAATTACCAGTTAGTCCTGTTTTTGGTAAAATAAATTCGCCAGAAAAAGAACCAAATTCATTTGTAGTTGCCTCAAACTCTTTTAAGTCATTGCTTTCTGGATCTTCAATCGTGATTTTAAAAGTAGTATTGGCAACAACGCGTGTTTTATCGGTATTTTTTTGAACTGCAATTCCTTTGTAATATACAGTTTGGCCTGGGCGGTAAATCGCTCTGTCCAAATAAAATTCTACTTTTCCTTTTGGATTATCTTTTACGGTTTGTTTATAATCAACAGCATATTGAATGTAATTTTTGACGATTGAAAGGGTATCGTTTTCTAAAAATAGTTCGATATCATTATAACTGTAATAAGTTGAATATTTATAAGAGGCTTGACCATCTTTATCTGTTTTAAGTTGAATGCTGGGCAATTTAATGGTTACATTTTCTAAAGGTTTTCCTGTTTTTCTATCCAAAACTTGAAATAAATCCTCATTAGTCTTTTGTGAGGCTAATAATGTAAGATTAGAAGTAGTAATAGTTTCGTAAACAAATGCTTTTTTGTCTTTAGAGTCAGATTCACTTTCAAAATAAACGAGATAAGAACCCAATTTTAAGTTTGGCAGGAGAACTTCTGTAGTGTGTGTAAAATAATCTTTTTTGTTTTTTAATTCGTATGATTCTGATGATATAAGTTGTCCTTTTTTTACAATTGCATCAACCAGACTATCTCTTATATTATGAAATTGATTAAAATAAGCCAATTGTTTCTGATCTATTTTATAGAAAGAAACTTTCAATTGTTCTACATTTTTGTATTCAATAAATGCTCTCGTATTTTGGTTATTATAGGTGTATTTTTGAAGCTGTACCGTTATAGTTTTTGCCTTAATATTTTGTTTTAGCTGAAGAGCAGATTTGTATGCATTAGAGCGGTTTTCTATTTTTAAAATGCTGTCTAAAATTGCGACAACCTTAATGTTGTAATCTGGATCTGCTTCTTTTGCTGGCCTTGAATATAAAATACTGGCTTTCTCCAATTGTATTTTCTGAATTACTAAAATATCTTTAGTGCTCTTTTGCAGCATATTGAGAGCATTTAAATAATCATCGTCGGCTTCAATAAAAATCTTTTTTAGAAATAAAATACGATCAAACTGATTGTCTGCAGTAGGATAGTTTATTTCTTGTTTTTGATACAAAGAAAGAGCTGTTTGAAAATTTCCTTTTGGTATAGAGTCATAATTTAATTTCACAAAATCTGCAGAACTGCTTAAAAGTTCTTTTTTATGGATTTTTAAAGCAGCGTTGTTGATTTCCCATAAGCGTAACTCTTGACTATAAATCGCTATATTTTCTTTTAATACATAATTGAATAAATTTTGATTTTTAAAATTTTCGGCAAAAGAGTAATCAAAAACAGGTTCATATTTTGTTAGCGGGGTATTTTTTAAGATACTTTCATCATTTAAGGTTTGTTTTAATACCTTATTTATTTCCTGAATAAAGTTATCCTCAGTCCAAGTCAAAAAATTATCATCATGGATTTCTGTTTTAGTTCGCTGTCTAATTTTATAATCATTTCTTGTTGCGTAATCCTTTAGAGATTTAACATAAACTAAACGGAGAATAGCTTTAGAAGGTATAGAAACTTGATTAATTGCCGTTTTTAGATTGTTTATAATCTTAGTTTGAGCATCTTCTTCTAGAATCTGAATGTATTTAGATTGATAAAAAAAACATTTTATTATTTGTACTTCATCTTTATCGCGAATTGCTTTTTTATGAATTTTATCCACAATTTCACTAGCAGATTTTGTTTTTCCTTCATTTTCAAAAGCAATAACCTGTTCCCATTTTTTATCATTTTGCTGGGCAAACAGTGTTGTAGAAAGCAATAAGAATAGAAATAATATATTTTTCATAAGAAAGTTTTAATCTAAAGATGATGATTTTAAAGAAAAGGTTGGAAACGATTAAAAATAATTTTCGTACAAATTAGTAATTTATATCTAAAAGCAAATTATGCAATTTATATTTCCTTATTTTTGAAATATGAAACAACTGATAATTCTTTTTTTGTTTATGCCATTCTTAATATGGTCGCAATCTAGTTTTGAGAAAGGCGAGAAGTTATTTCAAGCTAAAAAATATGACGAAGCGCAAGTTATTTTTGAAGGTATTGTTAAAAGCAAACCGTCAGATGTAAAATCAATTGAATATCTGGGTGATATTGCAGCTCATAATAAATCTTGGGAAGAAGCTGTAGAATATTATAAAAAGCTGAAAGATTTAAAACCTACAGAAGCTAATTATTATTTTAAATACGGTGGTGCTTTAGGAATGCGAGCTTCTGAAGTAAATAGATTTAAGGCTTTGGGAATGGCTGGAGATGTAAAAGAAGCCTTTGAAAAAGCTATAGAATTGAATCCAAAACACATTCAAGCACGCTGGGGATTAATTGAATATTACCTGCATCTGCCTGGTATTTTTGGCGGAAGCGAAACGAAAGCGGCTTCTTATTCTAATGAATTAATGAAACTGTCACCTGTTGATGGTTATTTATCAAAAGGAAGAATTGAAGAGTATTTTAAAAGATATACAGAAGCCGAAAAATTTTATATAAAAGCAAACGAAATTGGTAAATCAAAAACCACGTTTCAAAAATTATATAATTTATATTTGAACAAATTAAAAGACGCTAAAAAAGCCAAAGAATTAAAACAGAAATTTGAGGCATCATAAACAAATTTTAGAAATTATATTTTGAATAATTTTGAGATTTGGAATTTTAAAAAATTTGAATTTAAATGAAAACACATTTCATCGCTATAGGCGGAAGTGCTATGCACAATTTAGCATTAGCATTGCATAATAAAGGATATCAGGTTACAGGAAGCGACGACGCGATCTTTGAACCTTCTAAGTCAAGATTAGAAAAAAAAGGAATTCTTCCTGCTGAATTAGGCTGGTTTCCTGAAAAAATTACAGCAGATCTTGATGCGATTATTTTAGGAATGCACGCTAAAGCAGATAATCCAGAATTACTAAAAGCACAAGAATTAGGTTTGACAATATACTCGTATCCAGAATTTTTATATGAGCAATCTAAAAATAAAACACGTGTTGTAATTGGCGGTTCGCACGGTAAAACTACCATCACTTCGATGATTCTGCACGTAATGCATTACCATAATATTGCAGTTGATTATATGGTTGGCGCACAATTGGAAGGTTTTGATACTATGGTACATCTTACAGAAGAGAATGATTTTATTGTTCTAGAAGGTGACGAATATTTATCTTCTCCAATTGATAGAAGACCAAAATTTCATTTATACCAACCCAATATTGCTTTGATTTCTGGAATTGCGTGGGATCATATTAATGTTTTTCCAACGTATGAAAATTACGTAGAACAATTTGAAATTTTTATTGGAAAAATTACTAATGGTGGTATTTTGGTTTACAACGAAAATGATTCAGAAGTAAAACGCGTTGCCGAAGCAGCAACAAATCCAATTCGTAAATTAGCCTATCATACTCCAGAATATTCGGTTAGCGATGGCGTTACTTTGTTGAAAACTCCAGAAGGTGACATGCCAATTGAGGTTTTTGGCGCGCACAACTTAAACAATCTTGCCGGAGCTAAATGGATCTGTCAGAATATGGGTGTCGATGAAGCTGATTTTTATGAAGCGATTGCAAGTTTTAAAGGAGCTTCTAAGCGACTTGAAAAAATTGCAGAAGGAAAAGGAAAAGTTGCCTACAAAGATTTTGCACATTCGCCAAGTAAAGTTGCAGCAACTACAAAAGCGGTAAAAGAACAATATCCTAATAGGACTTTGGTTGCGTGTTTAGAATTGCATACATACAGCAGCTTAAATGCCGAATTCTTAAAAGAATATGAAGGAGCTCTAGAATATGCAGATGTTGCTGTTGTTTTTTATTCGCCAGATGCTGTAAAAATAAAACAGCTTGAAGAAGTTACTTACGAGCAAATTGCAAGCTCTTTTAATAGAAAAGATTTAATTATTTATACCAACCCAACTGAATTTAAAGAATATCTATTTAATTTAAATCTCGAAAATTCTGCTTTACTTTTAATGAGTTCTGGGAATTACGGAGGATTGAATTTTGATGAAGTTAAAACTTTAATTGAGTAGAGAATTTGTCAATGTAAGAATTAGAAAATGTGCCAATTGCTTTTGCAGCTGGCACATTTTTTTGAAATTGATTTTTTGAAATTGATTTTTATTTTGAGTGAATTTTCTTCTTTTTTGTGTAGTTTAGCAAAATAAGTTATTTATATATGAATATACAGATTGAAGTTGTGAAAACAACTAGCGAGAACCCTGATTTTATACTTTTAATAAAAACCTTTGATGCTTATTTATGGGATCGTTATCCAGAGTTAAAAAAGGATTATTGGGGTAATAATTTAATTGAGTTTAACGAAAATGTTTTTATTGTTTATTTAGACAAAAAAGCTGTTGCCTGCGGTTGTTTCAAAAAATATGACAAAGAATCAGTTGAATTAAAGAGAATGTTTGTTTCACCAGATGCGAGAGGTTTAGGTTTGGCTCAATTAGTAATAAAAGAATTAGAAACGGAAGCAAAAAAGCAAGGTTTTAAGACGTTGATTTTAGAAACTTTATACAAACAAATTGAAGCTATTAATTTGTATCAAAAAGTAGGTTTTGAAATCGTTGATAATTATGAGCCTTATATTGGTCTGTCTAATAGTGTTTGTATGAGTAAATCTATTATTTAATTTCTTGAAATAATGGAAACAAAACATTTCCCTATTACAAATTGGTCAGAAGATGATAGACCAAGGGAGAAATTAATACAAAAAGGCAAAGAAGCCTTAAGTGATGCTGAACTAATTGCAATTTTGATTGGTTCTGGAAGTCGAAACGAATCTGCAGTTGCTTTAAGTAAACGTATTGTTGTTAGTGCTGGAAATTTAAACTCTTTAGGAAAAATGTCTATTGCTCAATTAATTCAATTTAAAGGAATAGGGGAGGCAAAAGCCATAAGTATTATCGCAGCTTTAGAATTAGGACGACGACGCAGGGCTGAAGATGTTGTAGAGCTGGTGAAGATAACTTCTAGTAAAATGGTTTTCATAATTATGCAGCCCATTATTGGAGAGCTAGCACATGAAGAATTTTGGGTGCTTTTTCTTAATAATTCTAGAAAAGTAATTTCTAAATCCCAATTAAGTAAAGGTGGAATTTCTGGAACTGTAGTAGATGTTCGTTTAGTTTTTAAATTAGCATTAGAAAGTGGTGCTACAGGCTTGATTTTGTGTCATAATCACCCTTCTGGAGGTTTAGAACCCAGCGAAGCTGATCTGCAAATTACACAGAAATTAAAATTGGCAGGAGAAAGTTTAGATGTTAAAGTTTTGGACCATTTGATTATTACTGAAACAAAATATTATAGTTTTGTAGATGAAGGAACTTTTTAATCTATGAATACCAATATTACCGACATTTTTTTTGACTTAGATCATACGCTTTGGGATTTTGACAAAAATTCTGAAATGGCTTTTGATCGTATTTTTAAAGAAAAGTATACCGATGTAAAAACACAGGATTTTATTGAAAAATATATTCCGATAAATCAAGAATGCTGGCGATTATATCAAAATGATAAAATCACGCATATCGAATTACGCTACAATAGATTGAAGTTTTCATTTGATGCTTTAAATTATTCTATTTCTGACGAAAACATTAATGAAATTGCAAATGATTACATTGAGTTTTTAACAGATAATAATTATCTTTTTGATGGTGCAATAGAAGTACTCGATTATTTAAAGCCGAAGTATAAACTGCATATTATTACCAATGGATTTGCTCATGTTCAAGAAAAAAAGATTAACAATGCTGCATTAGGCGGTTATTTTAACACGATTACAAATTCAGAATTAGCAGGTGTAAAAAAGCCAAATAGTATTATCTTTGATTATGCTCTCAATTTAGCACAGGCTTCTAAAGAGAATAGTATTATGATCGGTGATGATCTCGATGCAGACGTCAATGGCGCTCTAAACGCTGGTATAGATGCTATTTTTTTTAATGATAAAAAAATTGAAGCACCAATACATTTCAAACAAATAAACCATTTATTAGAACTTAAAAAATATTTATAATTATGAGAATTAAATTTTTACTGGTTGCACTTCTTTGTTCAGTTATTGGATTTTCGCAATCTATTAACGATTTTAAAGCGGTTATAGTGCCGTTAAAATACGATTTCATTAAAACAGAAAATCAATATCGATTATCAACATTAACTAAATCTGACTTGGTAAAAGCTGGTTTTACTGCTTATTATGCTAACGAACAGCTTCCTCCAGAACTTATTGATCGTTGTGAATTACTTTATATAGATGTAAAAAAAGATAACGGATTCTTGATTACAAAACTGTTTGTAGAACTTAAAGATTGTTTTGGTAAAGTAGTTTATACTTCTGAAATGGGAAAAAGTAAAGAAAAGGAATATGATGCAGCATATAGAGAAGCTTTAGATGGTGCGTTTAAGTCTGTTAATGATTTACATTATGTATATAGTGGAAAATCTCCTAATGTTGGAACAAAATTTTCAACTGCAGCAACAACTGCAGCGGTTACAACAACAGTTGTAAGTACTCCGGTAGCAGATGTTTCTGATCCTAATTTATTGTTTGCACAACCAACAGAAAATGGGTATCAATTGATTGATAAAACACCAAAAGTGGTTATGAAGTTGTTAAAAACATCTCGACCAGATTCTTTTATAGCGATCAAAGAAGGTGTGCAGGGAACTTTAAATGCAAAAGACAATCAATGGTTTTTTGAATATTACCAAAATGACAAATTAGTTTCTGAAAAAGTTTCAGTTAAATTCTAAAAATAAAATAGGGTTTTAGTAACCATATTTATCTTTCCAACGGTTCTTTAAAAATTCACGGTTGCTATTCTCTCTAGAATTGCTTCCTGGATTGTAAAGAACCGTTTCTTTTATAGCATCAGGTAGGAATTCTTGTTCTGCAAAGTTATTGGCATAATCGTGTGAATACTTATACTCGTCGCCATAACCTAATTCTTTCATAAGCTTTGTAGGTGCGTTTCTTAAATGAATTGGAACTGGTAAATCGCCAGTTTGTTTTACCAATTGCTGTGCGTTTCCAATTGCCATATACGATGCGTTGCTTTTTGGAGAAGTGGCCAAATAAATAGCGCACTGGCTCAATATAATTCTGCTCTCTGGATAACCAATTGTAGTTACAGCTTGAAAAGTATTATTGGCCATAATAAATGCTGTTGGGTTCGCATTTCCTATGTCTTCACTCGATAGAATAAGCATTCTTCTGGCAATAAACTTTACATCTTCTCCGCCTTCAATCATTCTTGCCAGCCAATAAACTGCTCCGTTTGGATCGCTTCCGCGAATAGATTTTATAAAAGCCGAAACGATATCATAATGCTGTTCGCCACTTTTGTCATACAAAACAGTGTTTTGCTGTACGAGCTCAAAAACTCTATCATTGGTAATGATGATTTCTTCATCTGCAGAAGCATTCACAACAAGTTCAAAAATATTTAAAAGCTTTCTTCCGTCACCGCCAGAAAGTCTCAGTAAAGCTTCTGTTTCTTTTAAAACAATATTTTTTGAAGCTAGATCTGTATCGGTTTTCATTGCGCGATGCAATAAAGCTTCTAAGTCTGATTTAGTAAAAGCATTTAGAATATAAACTTGACAACGTGACAGTAAAGCTGGAATAACTTCAAAACTTGGATTTTCTGTTGTTGCTCCAATTAATGTAATCCAGCCTTTTTCAACCGCTGCCAAAAGAGAATCTTGCTGCGATTTACTAAATCTATGAATCTCATCAATAAACAGAATTGGGTTTTTGGCCGTAAATAAGCCACCGCTTTGTTTTGCTTTGTCAATAACATCTCTGATATCTTTAACACCCGAATTTATGGCGCTCAATATATAAAAAGGACGTTTTGATTCTTGTGCTATAATTTGTGCTAAGGTTGTTTTTCCTGTTCCTGGTGGTCCCCAAAATATTAATGACGGAATAATTCCTTTCGAAATTTGCTGCGTCAAAGATCCATTTGGTCCAACCAAATGATTCTGACTAATGTAATCTTCTAATTTCTGTGGGCGAATTCGTTCGGCTAAAGGTGCATCCATTTTGTAAAATTACTATTTTCAATTTTAATTTTATATTTTTTGAAACGAATTGCCTTTGTTCAACTGCATTTTGTTGCTTCTTGTAACAATTTCTGTTTAGCTGACAAATTATCAGTAAAATTTATTTGGATAGTTTTTTGATGAATTACTATCAAATCGATTAGTAGCTATATGAATGATAATAACTTTAAATTTTCGACTGCAGTAATTGGTCTTCCTTTGTTGTTTGTTCTTTTTTTATGGATAGTGTATTGGTGTCAAATACGGTTTGATTTTGATTTTTATCAAAACGGAATTTATCCTAGAGATTTTTCGGGTTTACAAGGTGTGTTATTTAGTCCCTTTATTCATGAAAATTTGGAACATTTGTATAACAATTCAATTCCGCTTTTGGTTTTACTAGCTGCGTTGCAATTTTTCTATCCCAAGCAGACTTTAGGTGTTATTTGTTATGGTATTCTCTTTTCAGGTTTTATTACTTGGGTTATTGGCCGTTCTAATTATCATATTGGTGCCAGCGGTTTAATCTATGTTTTAGTTAGCTTTATTTTCTTCAAAGGAATTCAAACCCGCTATTATCGCTTAGTAGCTCTTTCTTTGTCTGTAATATTGCTGTATGGAGGTATGATTTGGTATGTTTTTCCAGATGTCGATCAATCCATTTCATGGGAAGGACATTTGGCTGGATTTATTACTGGATTTGGTTTGTCATTATTTTATAAAACCCCAGAATATACAAAAACTATATTTTACGATTGGCAGAAGCCTGAGTTCAATCCCGAAGAAGATCCGTTTATGAAGCATTTTGATGAAAACGGTAATTTTGTTAATACAGAAATTCCAGAAGAAGATCCGGAAACTATTTTAAATTATTTTAACTCCGATGTTTTAGTTCATTATACCATCAGAAAAAATGATGATTTAAATGAGACCTCATAATTTTAATAGGTTGATATTTGCGTTTATAAAATCTGTATTTTTGTTATAATGATTTAATTTCTAAATGTTTAATTATGAAAAGTGTAATCCTTGTAATTCTTTCGGTTTTAGTTTCACCGTTGCTTTTTGCACAATGTGAAATTCATAATAAGGTGCAGGCAGATGGATCTATGTTGTATTTTTTAGAGCCGGCAACTTTTTATACTACAAAATTAAAATCATTAAAAATTGGAATTATTACCGATAAAGAAAACTATTTTATTGCTTTACAGCCATCTCCTTTTCCATCTAAAGAAGTTGGAAAAAAAATCAAAGAAGATTTAGTTATAGAATTAGCAGATGCTAATAAATATAAATTGGAGCATTTTGATACGCGCTATATAAAGCACGATTCTGTTATGCAGGTTTTATATCTGATTGATAAAAAGGATTTAAAAGCTTTTTCCGGTTTTGAAGCCGTTTCTGCCGATATAAATATGGAGGGAACAGAATTTATTAGGAACTATGCTTTTAAACTTCATAAAAAAGCAATAATGCAGCAATTAAATTGTTTCTTGAAAAAAGAAGAATAATTACTCTTCCTCTTTTATAGTGGCTGGATCAATTTTGTGTGATAGTTTTTTGCTGACATTTTTATAAAGGTTATTGAATGTAATTGTCATAGATAAAGCATTTACAGTCTGATTTCCATTATTTCTTGGAAGGTACTCATTTGCATAAGTAATTTCAAGCTGAATATCATCACCAAATAAATAACCAGCACCAATGTTGAGTCTATTGCGGTCAAAGAAACTTTCTCCAGTTACTTTAGTGCCAGATTTAAAGAATATTTCATCTGAAGCTATAGCATAAATAACGCCTTTACGAAGTACTTTACTGTTTAAAGGTTGTAAGTATTTAATTTGTTGTCTATACCGTAATACATTTTCATAGTCTTGATCTTCGTTTCTAATGTGTCGTAATTCTAAGCGCGATCTCGTACTTAAGCTATATCCTGTTTTATGAAAATAATAAGTTCCTTGCAAAGCAAATCTCCATTCCGGCGATTTAAACTGTCCAATTTCTGGAACATCTTTATTATCGTAATAGGCTGCAAAAGCTGATGTTTTCCATCTTGGAGTTAAGTAATAATTTCCCCAGAGTCTAAAAGATCTTTGAACGTTATTTTCGAATGGATTTGAAGATGATTCTGTACCACTATATGAATTTGCTAAGTCTAATTCTGTAGACCATTTTTCGTTTAATGTACGAGTAAATTGAATTTCATTCCAAGATTGATTGTAAGTGGTATTTTGTCCATAACAGAAACTCGAAAGCACTGTTATGGATACTAGAGTGAGGATTCTTTTTATTGATAAGTTTATACGTGAATAAGGATGCATTCGATTTTAAATTACAATTATTCATTTATCAATCTCTTAAACTTCTAAATATTTTAACTTCTTTGGCGTACAGTTTCGTATAAAAATGCTCCGCAGGCAACAGATACATTCAAAGATCCAATTGAGCCGAACATTGGCAATTTTGCTTTTTCATCTACAATTTTTAGAACCGAAGGATTAATTCCTCTGTCTTCAGATCCCATAATTATGGCTAAAGGTTCATTTAAAGCGATATCATAGATATTCTGTTCTGTTTTTTCTGTCGCAGCAACCGTTTTAATTCCTGATCCCTGCAGGTAAAATATAGCATCTTTAATATGTTCAACTTTACAAATTGGAACATTAAAAACAGCACCCGCAGATGTTTTAACCGTGTCTCCATTTACTGGAGCAGAGCCTGCTTTTTGAACAATGATTCCATTAACACCAGTACATTCTGCAGTTCTAATAATTGCTCCAAAATTTCTTGCATCAGAAATTTGATCTAATATTAAGAATAATGGTTTTGCGCCAGATTCAATAGTAGATTCAACTAAATGTTCTAAATCAATAAAGCCAATAGGAGATATGGTTGCTACAGCACCTTGATGATTATTTGGAGTTAAGCGATTCAGCTTTTCTACAGGAACATAAGAGAAATTAATGTTGGCACGTTTCATTACCTTCATTAAATCTTTCATTAATTCTCCAGAAATTTCTTTCTGTATAAATACTTTATCTACTTCTTTACCAGCTTGAATTGCTTCAATAATGGCTCTAATTCCAAATATTTGATGTTCTTTTTCCATGGTACAAATATAGGTATAATGTTTACAAAAAAAAACCGCTCTGAATTAACAGAGCGGTTTTAGTATTTGTTTTGTTGTAATTACAAATTACAATGCACTTTGAACAATTAATGGGTTAGCATCTATTTCCGCTTGAGGAACTTGGAAGATGAAACTATTAGATCCTGCAGGAATGTTCAATTTACCAAAAGCAGGGTGGTTTGATCCTACGTAGTCTCTCGTTAAAGCTACTCCTAAACGTTTCATATCAAACCATGCATATCCTTCTCCCCATAATTCAATTCTTTTTTGAAGAATGATTTCGTTAATTAACGCAGTACCTGTATTAGTCGATAAAACATAAGCAGGATCTCTTGTTACTGTAATATCATACAATACTTGTCTTGCTTGTGGTTCTTGACCAGATTTAGCTAATGCTTCTGCTTCAATGTAATACATTGCTGCAGATCTCATATATATATAATCTCCAGAATCAATAGTTGGATCTCTAAATTTCGTATTAGCATATTCTGGTAAAGAAGGGTAAGTTGTACTTCCACCTGGTGCTACGAATGCTTTCTTTCTATAATCTGTTGCCGAAATACTGTTGTATAGATTTTTGTCAATGTTTTTGTAAATTCCTAAACCTCCAGCATAACCAGAATCATTAGTATTGTCAAAATGACCAAAGAAGCTTGCAACGAATGTACTTTGTGCAGAAGTTATTGTTGCTCCCCACATTGTTTCGTTACCAGTTGTTATATCATAGAACCCAGTATTCCAATCCGTTTCATTAAGTAATGAATAGTTTTGTCTCGCTGCATGAGCTAAAGTAGCAGCATCTGAATATTTCCCCATTTCTAAGTAAACATCTGCTAAAAATGCTTGTGCTACAGATTGATCTAATCCATCTTTGTTTGCTCGAGTAAAACCATCAAGTAAAGTAACAGATTCTTTTAAATCTGCTTCTATTTGAGTGTAAACTTCAGAAACAGTAGCTCTTGCTTTTCCATCTAATGTAACTTCAGTATAAAGAGGTACACATAATTTAGTTTCATTTCCAACATAAGTAGGACCATACATACGAGCTAACATAAAGTAAAAATATCCTCTTAAAGCTAACGCTTGTCCTCTAAGAGGCTTAAGGGCTTCATCGTCGGTATCAGCTGGAATAGCTTTGATTACTACATTAGCAGTTTTGATTTGTGGGTAATAAATAGTCCAAGCTAATTTAGATCTACTATTTGTTTGTTGTCTTCCTAAATAATTGTAAAAAGAACCGTACCAGCTTGACTTAGTCATTAACTCATCATTTCCCATTAAATCAGTTGCCGCAAGGATTGATTTATGTCCGTAATCTTCGTGACTACCCGCAACAGATAATCCATAAGATCTTAATGCAGAATAAATACCTGCTATAATTGATTGACTTGCTGCTGCAGAAGTTGCAAGTTGTTCGTCATTGATTGTTGATTCAGGCTGTGCGTCAAGAAAATCTTTTTCACAGCTTGTAAGTATCAACAAAGACATTGTTAGTATTAATATTTTTTTCATTTTCTTAGAAATTTACAGTTAAACCAAATGATATACTTCTCATTACTCCGTATACATTTAATGATTGGCCATTATTGCTTAAAGAACCTAAATTGTTTAATCTAGGATCCATACCTTTTCTTTTAGACCATAAGGCTAAGTTAGATCCCATTAAACTAAATTTAGTAGATGAGATTCCAAGGTCTGTAAGTGCACTGTTTTTAAAGTCATATGCTATAGAAACATCTTGTAAACTTAGGTAATCTGATTTTATTAAGAAATAATCTGAATTTGCCATTTGGAAAGTAGAAACATGATCAATTCTTGGAATATCAGAGTTTGGATTATCAACTGTCCAAGCTTTGTTTACATCTTGGTGATAGTTTTGTCCAATATTATCAGATCCAGAATACATTGCTGTTTGGTAAACACCATCATACATATATCCTCCAAATTGATAAGCGAAACTAGCTTGGAATGTAATGTTTTTATATCTTAAAGTTGTGCCAAATCCACCATAAACATCTGGATTGGCATCTTTATCGCTTAGATAAGGTGTAGCATCACCATAAACATTAGTAGTTACTTTGTCAATAACATTTCCAGAGCCATCTAATACATTTTTATACCATAAAGCATCTCCATTAGTTTTGTCAACACCAGCAAATTCTCTTAAGAAGTATGAGTAAGCAGGAGCTCCAACTTCAAAACGGAAAATTCCGTTTGTAAATGGAGTCGGTAATGAAGTTACTTTATTTTTGTAATGAGTTCCATTAGCCCAAATGTTTAAATCAACATCTTCAGTCTTGATTACATCAACACCAAGATTAATCTCAATACCTTTATTAGACATATCTCCAATATTTGTACTTACAAAACTAACTCCTGTAGAAGGAGATTTTGGAAGATTGTAGATCAAATCACTAACATTTCTTTCAAAATACTCAGCTTCAATGTTAATTCTGTTGAACAATTCAATTTCAAATCCAACGTTCATGTTTTTAGATTTCTCCCATTTGATATCTTTGTTACCAGTATATACTTGTAAGATAGTAGCGTTTCCGTCAGCATCTGGAACAACTTCGTATTGATCTTGATCTGCGTGGTAGTTTCTTCCGTATCCGAAATAGCTACGGTGGTTAATTTGTGTGCTTGAAGGATAGAAAAGGTTATCGTTTCCTTGTTCTCCATAACTTCCTTTAATTCTTAAATCTGTAATCACTTTAGATTTAGGGAAGAAAGATTCTTTCATTACAGACCATGCAGCCCCAAAACCGTAGAAGTTACCCCATCTGTTGTCTGGAGAGAATACAGAAGAACCATCTCTTCTAAAACTTCCATTAACAAAGTATTTTTCTTTATAGTTATAAGTTAATCTTGAGAAATAACCTTCAACTTTGTATAAGTCATTGTAACCATCTACAAAGTTGTATTTAGATCCATTACTTAAAATTGGTAAACCTGGAATAACTACATTACTTTTTCCACCTGCTAACATTTTTGATGTAAAATCAGAAGATTCATGACCTATAAGTATGTCTAAAGTATGATTACCCATTGTTTTTTTCCAAGAAAGTAACTGTTGGTTTGTAATTGTGTAATCATTAGTAGTTGCAGTACCAATTCTACCGTTTACACCCATGTCATCACCACCTTCTCCTGTTGTAGCATTTAAATAGTATCCAGACAATAAATCGTATCCAAGGTTATATCTGAAATTGAAATTTTTCAAGAAATCAATAGACACATATCCTCTTGCACCAAATTTGTTTTCTTGGTTTAAGTTTGTGTTTAGTAAAGTAGTCGCATATGGGTTAAGGTTTCCTCCATAAGGGCGATCTCCTGTTTTGTTGAAATCATAAACTCTGCTTCCATCAGGATTTGTAGCGATGTTTCCAGCAGCATCTCTTTGCCAAATAGTGTAGATAGGAGCTATATTTCTAGCCCAGCTAAATAAATTGCTATAAGTTGCAGAACCAACTTGAGAAATTGGTGCATTTTGATCTGTATTAGCATAGTTCAAGTTTGCTCCAACTTTAATTTTACTGTTGACTGTATAATCAACATTTGCTCTAACGGTAGCACGCTTAAAGTTTGAATTAATTGTATAACCATTATCTTTTAAATATCCAACAGATAAATAAGAGCTAAGATTGTCTGTACTGCTAGATAAACTTAAAAAATGCTCTGTTCTTGTAGCATCTTTAAACAACTCTTTAGACCAATCATCATGATATAATAACTTTGCGTTAGCGTTTATTTTTCCAGTAGCTGGATCAATTACTTGGTTATTGGCAACATTATAGTTGTTGTATCCTAAAGAGTAAGTATCTCCAGTAATTAAGTTTTGTGCAGCTGTATTTGCAGCATCAGTAGGTGTTTCTCCTTGGTAAATTAAACCATTTTTGATTCTGTTATAAACAGTTTCGTAGTATTGCCCCGGATCTTTAATAATGTTGTATTCTGGAACAGCTCTAGAGTTTACCCCGATTTTAGTCTCGTAAGTAACTCTCAATTGTCCTTTTTTACCTTTTTTAGTAGTAACAATGATTACTCCGTTTGCTCCTCTACTTCCGTATAGTGCATTAGAAGACGCGTCTTTCAAGAAACTGATTGACTCGATATCTTGAGTTGCAATAGCATTGATGTCTCCATTGTATGGAATTCCATCAACAACGTATAAAGGCGCGTTTGAAGATGAAATTGATCCAAGACCTCTAAATCTTACTTGAGGCGGATCTCCAGGCTGTCCTGAGTTAGCGCTAATTTGTACACCCGCAACTTTACCAGTCAACGATTGAATTGCATTAGAAGCTTGAGTATTCTCTAGGGCCTTTGCGTCAATTTTAGTAACGGCCCCTGTAATCTCAGATTTTTTCTGAGTACCAAATGCCACTACTACAACTCCTTCAAGTTCTAGTGCATCTCCAACCATTTTTGCGTTTACAACCGTAGATGTTGCTGGCTCTTCTTTAGCCTTCATGCCTATGTAAGTGAATAACAAAGTTTGAGTTGGTGTAGCCTTTATGGAATACTTACCATCAAAATCTGTTTGTGTTGCAGTTTTTGTTCCTTTTACAGATACAGTTACACCTGGAATAGGCATACCCGTATTGTCAGACACAATTCCTGAAACAACTCTTTCTTGCGCAAAAGAAAGTTGCGCAATTAGCACTAATAAAAGCACTAAAAATCCATTGAACTTTAGTTTCATTTTTAAATATTTTGAATTAGTATCTCAAAATTCTTAATAAATTGTTAACTATCCTAATGCAAATAGCACTTTTTTTTAGCTGAAGTAAGCATTCATTAAACGACGCTGTTTTTTTTTAGTTAAAATGCATGTTTTAGTTATAATATCCTATTTTTTGTATTTATTTTTTAACTATTGTTTAATTAATAAGGAAATGAATGTTTATGGATTTATGTTAAATTTTGCTTTTTTAACATTTTGCAGTCTATAAAAAAGGACTATTTCTGGATTTATGATAAGTTTAAACTTATAAATTTTACATTTAAAATTGATGCATTGATATAAAACGTCTTATTCGTATATAAAAAATAGCTTTTCGTCGATCATTATCTTAGCAATTTCTTAATGCTGATAAGGTGAAAATATGCTTTCAGAATGTTGAAGAAAATAGATTGGCTAAACATTATTTGGATGAATTATTGTGGCTGGCTTTATGTAAGGTTAAAATTGTATTTTGAAAAAGAATTTTTAAAGTAAGGCGTTAATTCTTTATAATTTGACAGTGTCAGGTTAGCAAAAAAAAAACAGTTATAAGAAAATGAATCTTATAACTGTTTTAGTTTTTATTTAAACAATAGATTTGTATTGTTTAAGTATTATTTTTTGGAAATTAAAATTTATCCCAGAAAATATGATTTTTCAATTTATCACCACCAATAGCAGCAGATCCAGCTATCCAATTGTCTCCATTAACTGTTTGCTCGTTAATTGGATAAGTTAATCTTTTTGGAACTTCTCCTTCAGCTTCAGAATATGCATTTGCAGGAGCTACCAATGCAGGGAAATCTAATCTGCGATATGCTGTCCATGCTTCAAATCCTCTATTGTAGAATGCAATCCATTCTTGATTAGCAATTTTTTGTTTATCAGTCCCAGGTGCAGTTGCAAAACTAACATTTGGATCTAATAAATAAGCTGCAGCCTGATCTTTAACTCCCCAATTTTCAAAAGAAGCAGTAATTGCTTGATTATAGTAATATGCAGCTGTGTTTCCAACTGAAAATCCTTGTGAAGCAGCTTCTGCTAAATAAAAATTCACTTCAGATGCTTCCATTAATAATGATGGGAAATCTGGCGCAGTTAAGATAGGGTTTACGTGTGAGAAATTTGTATACGTATTTGTATAGCCATATTTTCCTCCTACATAACTTCCGTTATCTAAAGCGGTAAAGTATTTAGTTCTTCTAGGATCACTTAAAGTATTCATTGCATTAACGATAGTTGCTGCAGGAACAAAATCATTTCTCTTAGATGCTACTAGATTTTCGTAGATCGGATTGTAATTTGGAGCAAATGAGGCATAATTAAATGATGCATTGTCTGTATTAGCTGTTATTACTCCTCCGTTAAAACCACTTTCAATTGTAGTTTTTGCTAATGAAGGATTAGTGTCAATAAGATTAACTCCAATTTTTACTTTTAATGAGTTTGCAAAAAGTTTCCATTTTGCAACATCACCTTTGTAAAGAATATCGCCTGTTTTAAAAGAAGCATTGCTAGTGTCTAAATTTGCTATTGCTGCATCTAAACGAGCAATCAATTTTGTATAGATTGTAGCAGCATCATCATACTTAGGTAAAACATTTGTACTCGGTTGAAATGTATCTGTGTAAGGTACATTCCCAAATGAATCAACAATTATTTGAAAAGTATAAACTTCAAATATTTCTACAATTGCAAGTTTATTTTTCTGTTCAATTGCAAACGCCTCAGGAGAATATCCAGTAGGAATTATTTCAGAAGGAATAAGTTCTTTTGTAGATTCTAAACCTCCAAGTACAGTAGCGTACAAAATTCTCCATTGACGATCTGCGATTGCTCTAGAACTTATTCTGTATCTAGACTCAGTAGTATATTGTGTTGCAGCTAAGTATTGTGGAAAGTATCTAAAGATTGAACCTTCATTTACACTAGGGCTGGTCAATTGATCTGTTAACGCTTTTTGCGAGTTTGCAAATAAAGTAGCTGCAGGAACGTCATAAGCAGCATCTTTATTGTCGTTGTAATTCAGATCATCGTTTACGCAGCTTGTCATTAATAATGACAAGAATGCTATTGAATATATTATTTTTTTCATTTTTTAGAATTTTACTTTTAAGTTAAAAGAATATACTTTAACTGTAGGCATAACTCCAGATTGAAATCCTTGTATGTTACCAGAAGAGGTTCCAGCTTCAGGATCTGCATCTGGTAAATTTTTGTGAATAATCCAAACATTATTACCTATTAAACTAAATGACATGTCTTTTATAAAGCTCTTGTCAAGATATTTTGAAGGAAGTGTATAAGTAAAACCAACTTCTCTAAGTTTAACATAAGAAGCATCGTATACGAAATTACTATTTGGATTTCCAGTAACACCAAAACCTACTCCGCTTGCTTCACTAGAATCAGATGCATCTACACGAGTTGTGTTTTTAACATAATTTCCATTTCCATCTAACATAACACCTGGGTTGATGTATCCACCGCCATTTACTAAAGTATTTCTAACAGGGTTGCCTAAATCATTGATATATGCAGTTTGAACACCTAGACCAGTATCTTGTCCGTATGCTTGATCTAGAGAGAAAACACTTCCTCCTTGTTTAACATCAATAAGGAAATTGAAAGCAAAGTTTTTGTAAGTAAGTCTGTTAGATATACCACCTATCCAATCTGCTTGAATGTTACCGATAGTTTGATTTTCAACTATTTCATAATTTCCATCTGCATCTACGATTTTATTTCCGTTAGGATCTCGTGCAATTCCTTGACCTATAATAGAACCATATTGTTGACCAACAGTTGCATTAAGTGTAACGTTTTGGTTCCAGCTAGCTAATTGAAGATTTGTTCTTCCTTGGTTTAAAGAAACAACTGTATTTTTGTTTTTTGACCAGTTTACAGCAACCTGCCATTGAAAATCTTTGGTCTTAATTGGTGATCCTGATAAAACTACCTCTATACCTTTGTTTTCAAGCTCACCAGCATTAATTTGTGAAAAGCTGTAACCTGTTGCAGGAGATTGAGGTACATTGAAAATTTGATCTGATGTATTTGTTTTGTAAACAGATAAATCCAAACTTAATCTATTTTTGAAAAGTGAAGCTTCTAAACCAGCCTCCCAGCTTTTTTGTGTTTCAGGTTTTAAATTTTGGAATTGAACATATGTCGCACTATTTTGAAACAATGGATTTCCATTAACAGAACCATTGTTGATTCTAGCGCCTAATGTACCTGCAGCAGGATCATTTCCAACTTGGGCATAATTAAGTCTAATTTTACCTAAAGATAACCAATCTGGTTTGAACACTTCTGAGAAAACAAAACTTGAACCGATAGAATAGTAGCCGTAAGAGTTGTTGTCAACATATAAACTTGTTGATTTATCTCTACGATATGATCCTTCTAAAAATACAGTCTTTTTGTAATCTAATGAAGCTTGAGTATAAATTCCAGACTTTTCAGAGTTTATTTCAGTTTCTACAGGAGCAACAAATGTCGCTGAATTTGCTAATGTATAAAGACTTGGTTTAAGAAGTCCACCTGTAGTTGATCCGTCAAATGAATCTGTATGCGTTTTTATGTATGTTGCTCCACCTAATATTTTACCACTAACAGAAGGGCTTAATTCAAAATCATAAGTTGCAATAAAATCATAGGTTTGTTGTAAAAATGCTCTAGTATATAAAGCATATCCTGAAGATTCACTAATTTGACTAACACCAAATTCTTCTGCATGACTTCCTATTTGTTTTCTAAGTTCTTGTCTGTCATTAGAGTTGTCAATAGTTGCTCTACCTAAGATATTGAAATTATCTGTAACTTTATAGTTTAAATTAGCACCAGTTAATATTCTGCGTCTAACATCACTTTCGTAGTTTTCGTATCTGTCCCAATATGGGTTGTTCCAATAGGCAGGAGTTAAATCTCCAGATAATGGATCAGTCATATTCCAAGTAATATTTTGACGATTTCTGAAATATTCTTGTTTTAATTCTTTTATGTCAACATTCGTCTGCCACCATTGTCTAAAACCTCCTACAAAGTTATCTCCATAACCTACACTATTTCTACCAATAGTATTTTGATCTGTAAATGTAAAGAAAGCTCTTGCAGTTAATTTGTCACCAAAGTCTCTTGAGAAATTACCGTTAAGGATATTTCTTTTAAGACTGCTATTTGGTAAAACACCTTTGTCAGAGTTATTTGTTATGCCCAAGTTAAAAGTACTTTTGTCGTCTCCTCCATTTAAATTTAAACTGTTTACAGTGTTAAATGCTGTTTCGAAAAAAGTTGTTGGGTCATTTTTTGCAGCAACCCATGGAGTTGCTTTTCCAAAATTTGGATTTCCTGGAGCAAAAGCATTCCAGTTGTAAGCTGGTGCACCATCAAAAGCATTACCGTAAGAAATGTCATATCCTGTAGGCACAACTCTGTCTTCTACGCCGTCACCATCAACATCTGTATAAGTGAAGTTATCATGACCGTCGTAACCTCCACCACCATATTGTTTTTGATAATGAACGAAAGTAGATTTGTCAATTTTCCCAACTGAAGCAGTTGAACTGAAGGTAATACCTAGTCCTTCGTTTTTCTTTCCTTTTTTAGTAGTAATCATGATAGCTCCATTGGCAGCAGAACTACCGTATAAAGCTGTTGCGGCAGCACCTTTAAGTACGTTTACAGATTCAACATTATTTGGATCGATATCTGATCCAGAGTTACCAAAGTCATATCCATCTCTTCCGCTTTGAGCGTCTGAAGTGTTTAAGTTTGCATTGTTTAAAGGTACACCATCAACAACAATTAAGGCCTGATTGTTTCCTGTGATACTTTTTGTTCCTCTTAATACAATGTTTGTAGATCCTCCAAAGTTTGAATTGTTTCTAACTTCAAGACCAGCAACTTTTCCTGATAAGTTGTTCAAGAAGTTTGTTGTTGGTGCAGTATTAATAGCTGCAGCATCTAGTTTTTGAGATGAGTAGCCTAGAGATTTTTTGTCTCTTGTAACACCTAAAGCAGTTACTACAACTGTTTCAAGTTCGTTTGACTCACCAGCTAATTTAATGTTAATTTCTGTTGAGCTTGCTGCTGCTTCTTGGTTTTTCATCCCAATGTAGCTAAATACCAAAATTTGGCTTGGTGATGCTTTGATGGTAAATTTCCCATCAAAATCTGTTTGTGTTCCGCTTTTTGTTCCTTTAACTAATACACTTACGCCAGGTAATGGCATTCCTGCATTGTCAGAAACTGTTCCCGAAACAACTCTTTCTTGCGCAAAAGTAAGTTGCGCGACAAGTACTAGTAATAGTACTAAGAATCCGTTAAACTTTAGTTTCATTTTTAATTATTTTGAATTAGTTTTGCAATATTCTTAATAATTTGTTAACTTTCCTAGAGTCTTAAAACTTTTTTTTTGTCAGATGCTAAAATTTAACATTATAACATATGTTTACGATACTGTTAAATAATTGTATATCCGTGTAGTTTGCACCTCCATTTGTAAATATAATACGCAATAATCCTTTAGGCGTTTCTAATCCCATACCTATTCCTATTCCTATTAAATTTTTTAATTTTTCGGGCTCTAAACTACTTGTTTTGTCTTGGTATATCCCGTAATCGGTAATAGAATGGATGTATAAACTTTTAGAAATGATATATCTGTATTCTGTTAAAAGCATAGTTGTGAAATTTGCTTGCAAGCTATTTTCTAAAAATCCTCGGATTGAATTTATACCTCCAAATCGATACAATTCATTTGTAATATAGTTTTTGCTTTTTAAGATATAATTTTGTGAATTTATGTTAATAAAGTTCTTCTCATTTAATTCAAAATTATAAGATAGATTTAAATTTGTGTAAAATTGGTTACTTGATTCGGCAGTTTCAGGATTATTGTTTGTGTTTCTTTTTCCGTAACCAATGATTAAGTTTAGAATTGCTTTTTTTGAGAAAAGTGAATTGTTTGCGTCTAGCTTTTTATAATCAAAATTTGATGTTAGGAAAGAGTTTTTGAAATCACTTATACTTGCGCTATTTGTATTTTGAATATCGCTTGATTCGGTGGATTGATATCCTAGATAAATTTTTGAATTATAATTAATATAGTAACCTAGATCTATTGCAGTTTTAGTGTTCTGAAAAGTGCTGTCTTGTTTAAATATATTTAATTGTGCTTTTATTCCTAATGATGATTTGAATATATATGGGATTTCTAATTTTGTATTGAAAGTTTTTTGTTGATTCCCGTCGCTTTTCCAATAAAGCGAAAATTGCTCACCGGCATGTAAGGTGTTTAGTAGTGAAATATCAAGATATCCATTAAGAGTGGCTTTTTTTGTTTCACTATTTGAGAAGCCAATGTAGCCATCAAAAGTATTTGCTTTTCTTTTTTGTACATAAACATAAATTTTTGTAGAATCATTTGTGAAAAGTATTTCAGGATATTTTGTTTGAGTGATGAATTCAAAGTTGTCGATGTCTTGGTGAAGTTCTTTTATGATTTCTTGATTAAAAGTTTTATTTAAGTATTTTTTATTGAGTTGTTTTAAATGTCCTATTGGAAAGAAATTGTTTGAATTATAATTTTCATAATTAATAATAATGGAATTTACGCTTCGTTTTTTTTCGGATTTAAAATTTAAGTCGGCAAATATTATTGAATTCTTTCTGCTGATATTTTCAAGTTTTATTTTTGTTAAGGCAAACCCCTTTTTTTCAGCATCAATAATTTTTTGATTTAAGAAGTTTTCTGCTTCTCCATAAGGAAGAATTATAGTGTCATTTTGTGTTTTGTCTGAATTAAAAAAAGAATTATTTATACCTATATATATATGTATCTCTTTTGTTTTAGTTTTTAGGTCAATTATTGAGATGTACGTGCTGTCGTTTAGCTTGCTGGTTTCTAGTTTTTTGTTGTCTAAAAAACCCTTTTTTGACAACTGTAAAGAGGTGTTCTCTACTTCTTGAAATAACGATTTTAAATTAGGATGTTTGGGTGCGTAATTTAATGAATCGATAATTTTACTTTCAATTGCATTTGTACCATTAATTTTTAAATAAAAGTTTTGAGCATAACTAGAAATGCTGGTAAAGAAAAAGAATATGTATAAAAGCTGTTTCAAAGGCAATTGTTTTGGTTATTAAAAGTATTGCAAATATCTATTGTTTGTTTTAAAAATCATAAGTATAAATAATGTTATTGAAAATTAATGAATTAACGTTTGTATAGTGAAAAATATTTTATACATTTGCAACCCCGTAAAAAGCGGGAATTTAATATACATAATAAATTTTTAGTATTAATTATGCCAACAATTCAACAATTAGTAAGAACAGGAAGAACTCAGATAACTAAGAAGAGTAAATCGGTTGCTTTAGATTCTTGTCCTCAAAGAAGAGGGGTTTGTACGCGTGTTTACACTACTACACCAAAAAAACCAAACTCTGCAATGCGTAAAGTAGCGCGTGTACGTTTGACAAATGGTAATGAGGTGAATGCTTACATCCCTGGAGAAGGACACAATTTACAAGAGCACTCGATAGTATTAGTTAGAGGCGGAAGGGTAAAAGATTTACCAGGTGTTAGATATCATATCGTTCGTGGAGCGCTTGACACGTCAGGAGTTGCAGGAAGAACGCAAAGAAGATCTAAGTACGGTGCTAAACGCCCAAAAGAAGCAAAAAAGTAATTTAAAACTTTTAAGAAAAAGACATGAGAAAAAGAGCGGCAAAGAAAAGACCACTTTTACCAGATCCGAGGTTTAACGACCAATTGGTAACGCGTTTTGTAAACAACTTAATGTGGGACGGTAAGAAATCTACAGCTTTCAAAGTATTTTATGATGCAATTGACATCATTGAGTCTAAAAAGCAAGATTCAGAAAAATCTTCATTAGAAATCTGGAAAGATGCTTTAACAAACGTTATGCCTCACGTAGAAGTACGTAGTCGTAGAGTAGGTGGAGCTACATTCCAAATTCCAATGCAAATTAGACCAGACAGAAAAATTTCTATGGCAATGAAGTGGTTAATACTTTATTCTAGAAGAAGAAATGAAAAATCTATGGCACAGCGTTTAGCGTCAGAATGTTTAGCTGCTGCTAAAGAAGAAGGTGCTGCTGTTAAGAAAAGAATGGATACTCACAAAATGGCAGAAGCTAATAAAGCTTTCTCTCACTTTAGATTTTAATTCGTAAAGAAATGGCTAGAGATTTAAAATATACAAGAAATATCGGAATTGCTGCTCACATTGATGCTGGTAAAACAACAACAACTGAGCGTATTCTTTTTTATACTGGAAAGTCACACAAAATTGGTGAAGTACATGATGGTGCTGCAACAATGGACTGGATGGCTCAAGAGCAAGAAAGAGGTATTACAATTACTTCAGCGGCTACAACTTGTGAGTGGAATTTTCCAACTGAGCAAGGTAAAACGTTGCCTGAAACATTGCCTTACCACTTTAATATTATTGATACTCCTGGACACGTTGACTTTACTGTAGAGGTAAATCGTTCTTTACGTGTACTTGATGGTTTAGTTTTCTTGTTTAGTGCTGTTGATGGTGTTGAGCCTCAATCAGAAACTAACTGGAGACTTGCAGATCAATATAGAGTTCCACGTATGGGGTTTGTTAATAAAATGGACCGTCAAGGATCTAACTTTTTGGCAGTATGTCAACAAGTTCGTGATATGTTGAAATCTAATGCTGTTGCGATCACTTTGCCAATTGGTGAAGAAAATGATTTTAAAGGTGTTGTTGATTTAGTAAAAAACCAAGCAATCGTTTGGCATGATGCTACTCAAGGAGCTACTTTTGATATTGTGCCTATCCCTGAGGATATGGTTGCAGAGGTAAAAGAATACAGATCAATTCTTATCGAGGCAGTAGCTGATTATGATGAGAATTTGTTGGAGAAATTCATGGAAGATGAAAACTCTATTACTGAAGAAGAAATTAATGTTGCTTTAAGAGCTGCTACAATTGACATGGCTATCATTCCTATGATTGCTGGTTCTTCTTTCAAAAATAAAGGTGTTCAATTCATGTTAGATGCAGTATGTAAATATTTGCCATCTCCAATGGATAAAGAAGGTATTGAAGGAATTCACCCTGATGATGCTGAATTATTAGAAGAAGATCAAGTTAAAATTTTACGTAAGCCAGATGTTAAAGAGCCATTCGCTGCTTTAGCATTTAAAATTGCTACTGACCCATTCGTTGGGCGTTTAGCTTTCTTCCGTGCTTATTCTGGTCGTTTGGACGCAGGTTCTTACGTTTTGAATACACGTTCTGGTAGTAAAGAAAGAATTTCTCGTATTTACCAAATGCACGCTAACAAGCAAAATCCAATCGAATATATCGAAGCTGGGGATATTGGAGCTGCTGTTGGATTTAAAGATATCAAAACTGGAGATACATTGTGTGATGAAAAACACCCAATCATTCTTGAGTCTATGAAATTCCCTGCACCGGTAATTGGTATTGCTATTGAGCCTAAAACAAAAGCTGACGTTGATAAAATGGGTATGGCTTTAGCTAAATTAGCTGAAGAAGATCCAACATTTACAGTTAGAACTGATGAGGCTTCTGGTCAAACTATTATCTCAGGTATGGGTGAGCTTCACTTAGATATCTTGGTAGATCGTATGAAACGTGAATTTAAAGTTGAAGTTAACCAAGGTGAGCCTCAAGTTGAATATAAAGAAGCGTTTACAAGATCTGCAACCCACAGAGAAACTTACAAGAAACAATCTGGAGGTCGTGGTAAATTCGGTGATATCGTATTTACACTTGAGCCTGCTGACGAAGTTGATGGTAAAATTCCAAAAGGATTACAGTTTATTAATGCTGTAAAAGGTGGTAACGTTCCTAAAGAATATATTCCATCTGTAGAAAAAGGTTTCCGTGAAGCTATGAAAACTGGTCCTTTGGCTGGTTATCAAGTGGATAGTTTGAAAGTAACTTTAACAGACGGATCTTTCCACCCTGTCGATTCAGATGCTCTTTCTTTTGAGTTAGCTGCTAGAATGGGTTATAGAGAAGTTGCTAAAGCGGCTGGTGCAATTGTTCTTGAGCCAATCATGAAAATGGAAGTTATTACACCTGAAGAAAACATGGGAGATATCGTTGGTGATATCAACCGTCGTAGAGGTCAGGTTAATGACATGGGTGACAGAAATGGTGCTAAAACTATTAAAGCTGATGTGCCTTTATCAGAAATGTTTGGATATGTAACTACATTAAGAACATTATCTTCAGGTAGAGCTACTTCAACAATGGAGTTTTCTCACTATGCAGAAACGCCTTCTAATATTTCAGAAGCGGTAATTAAAAAAGCAAAAGGTAACGCTTAATTCTTAAGAAAATGAGTCAAAAAATCAGAATAAAACTAAAATCTTACGATCACATGTTGGTAGATAAATCTGCTGAAAAGATCGTAAAAACAGTAAAAACTACTGGAGCAGTTGTAACAGGTCCAATTCCGTTACCAACTCACAAAAAACTTTTCACTGTATTACGTTCTCCGCACGTTAACAAAAAAGCGAGAGAGCAATTTGAAGTAATGTCATACAAGAGATTGATTGATATTTATTCATCTTCATCTAAAACTATTGATGCTTTAATGAAACTTGAATTGCCAAGTGGAGTAGAAGTGGAAATAAAAGTATAATTTTTTTATTATATTTTATATAAAAAAGCGAGACAGAAATGTTTCGCTTTTTTTATTGTTCAATTTTTTCTTTAAAGAGTTTTGAAATCTTTTTTGTTCTTGGTGAAATAATAAAATTTTTAGTGAAAAGCCTTTTGTTTAGGCTCTTACTAATGATTTTGATGCTGTGGATTAAGTAAATGTTAAGGTTTATGTTGTTGATAAAATAGATTTTTTAGTTTTGTTTTTTTAATAAATATGTTATTGAATCGACTCCTATTGGTGCTTGGATTTTGATAATGAGCGATTTAATTTTTCTAACTGTTTGGTATATTCAATTTTAATGTCTACTTTTGCACTCCCTGTTTGGAAATTTCTGTTATTTTTAAATTGAAGGGAATTTTAGTAATTAATAATTAATATTTATGTCTGGGTTAATTGGTAAAAAAATCGGCATGACTAGTATTTTCGACGAAAACGGGAAAAACATTCCTTGTACAGTAATCGAGGCTGGGCCGTGTGTTGTTACCCAAGTCAGAACCAAAGGTGTTGACGGGTACGAAGCGTTGCAACTAGGTTTCGATGACAAAAACGAGAAACATTCTACTAAAGCGGCTTTAGGTCACTTTAAAAAAGCTGGAACTGTTGCTAAGAAAAAAGTCGTTGAATTCCAAGATTTCGCAACTGAACAAAAATTAGGAGATCTTATTGATGTTTCTATTTTTGCTGAAGGAGAATTTGTAGATGTACAAGGTGTGTCTAAAGGTAAAGGTTTTCAAGGTGTTGTAAAACGTCACGGTTTTGGTGGTGTTGGTCAAGCAACTCATGGTCAACATAACCGTTTAAGAGCGCCAGGTTCTGTGGGAGCTTCTTCTTATCCATCTAGAGTATTCAAAGGAATGCGTATGGCTGGAAGAATGGGAGGAGATAATGTAAAAGTACAAAACCTTAGAGTTTTAAAAGTAGTTGCTGAAAAGAACCTACTTGTTATTAAAGGATGTGTTCCTGGACATAAAAACTCTTATGTAATCATTCAGAAGTAATGGAAGTAAAAGTATTAGATTTCAACGGAAAAGATACTGGAAGAAAAGTTCAACTTTCTGATTCAGTATTCGCAATTGAACCAAATAATCACGCAGTATATCTTGATGTTAAGCAATATCTTGCTAATCAAAGACAAGGTACTCACAAGGCTAAAGAAAGAGCTGAAGTTACTGGTAGTACGCGTAAGATTAAAAAACAAAAAGGAACTGGTACGGCTCGTGCGGGTAGTATCAAAAACCCATTGTTTAAAGGTGGTGGAACAATTTTCGGACCAAGACCAAGAAGTTATTCATTTAAATTGAATAAAAGCTTGAAAAGATTGGCAAGAAAATCAGCTTTCTCAATCAAAGCAAAAGAGTCAAATATTATCGTTCTTGAGGACTTTAATTTTGAAACTCCAAACACTAAAAATTTCATTAACGTTTTGAAAGCTTTAGGGTTAGATAACAAAAAATCTCTATTTGTGTTGGGAGAGTCAAATAAAAATGTATATTTGTCGTCACGCAATTTAAAGGCTTCTAATGTCGTAACTAGCTCAGAATTAAGCACTTACGCAATTCTTAACACTAATAATTTAGTGCTTTTAGAAGGTTCTTTGGAGTTAATTGAAGAAAATTTAAGTAAATAATAGGAATATGAGCATCATAATTAGACCTATAGTAACAGAAAAAGTAACCAAAGAAAGTGAAGTTTTAAACCGCTTCGGATTCGTTGTTGACAAAAAAGCAAACAAAGTACAAATTAAGAAAGCTGTTGAAGCTGCTTATGGAGTTACTATCGTTTCAGTTAACACGATGAACGTAAGACCGGATAGAACTACAAAATACACTAAAAGTGGTTTGATCAGTGGAAAGACAAATGCAATTAAAAAAGCAATTGTTCAAGTACAAGAAGGAGAAACAATTGATTTTTACAACAATATCTAAGATAAAATGTCAGTAAGAAAATTAAAACCTATTACCCCAGGTCAGCGATTTAGAGTTGTGAATGGTTATGACGCCATTACAACTGATAAGCCGGAACGCTCTTTGATAGCGCCGATAAAAAACTCTGGAGGTAGAAATAGTCAAGGAAAGATGACCATGCGTTATACGGGTGGTGGTCACAAGCAGAGATATCGTATTATTGATTTCAAAAGAACTAAAGACGGAATTCCGGCTACTGTGAAATCAATCGAATACGATCCAAATCGTACTGCGTTTATTGCTTTATTAGCTTATGCTGATGGAGAAAAAACTTATGTAATTGCTCAAAACGGATTGAAAGTTGGTCAGAAATTAGTTTCTGGTCCAGAATCTCAACCTGAAATTGGTAATACATTACCTTTAAGCAGAATTCCTTTAGGAACTGTAATCTCTTGTATTGAGTTACGTCCAGGTCAAGGTGCGGTAATCGCTCGTTCAGCTGGAACATTTGCTCAATTAATGGCAAGAGATGGAAAATATGCTACAATTAAAATGCCATCTGGTGAAACAAGATTGATCTTGTTAACTTGTTCGGCTACAATTGGAGCTGTTTCTAATTCAGACCACCAATTAGTTGTATCTGGTAAAGCAGGTAGAACAAGATGGTTAGGAAGAAGACCTAGAACAAGACCTGTTGCAATGAACCCTGTTGATCACCCAATGGGTGGTGGAGAAGGACGTTCTTCTGGTGGACATCCACGTTCAAGAAATGGAATACCAGCAAAAGGTTATAGAACTCGTTCTAAGAAAAACCCGAGTAACAAGTATATCGTAGAACGTAGAAAGAAATAATAAGATATGGCACGTTCATTAAAAAAAGGACCTTTCGTTCATTATAAGTTAGACAAGAAAGTTCAAGAAAACATTGAAAGCGGAAAAAATGGAGTTGTAAAGACATGGTCTAGAGCTTCTATGATTACTCCAGACTTTGTTGGACAGACTATCGCAGTTCATAACGGTCGTCAATTTGTACCAGTTTACGTAACAGAAAACATGGTAGGTCACAAATTAGGAGAGTTTTCACCAACTAGATCTTTTAGAGGTCATGCTGGAGCAAAAAATAAAGGTAAAAAATAAGAAGCAATGGGAGTTCGTAAAAGAGAAACAGCAGATGCGAGAAAAGAGGCTAATAAGTCTATTGCTTTCGCAAAATTGAATAACTGCCCTACTTCACCTAGAAAAATGCGCTTAGTAGCGGACTTGGTAAGAGGTCAGAAGGTAGAAAGAGCACTTAACATCTTAAGATTCAGTTCTAAAGAAGCTTCAAGAAAATTAGAAAAACTATTATTATCTGCAATCAACAACTGGGAGCAAAAAAATAGTGAAGGTAATTTAGAAGAAGCTGGATTATTTGTTAAAGAGATCAGAGTAGATGGTGGAATGATGTTGAAAAGACTTCGTCCAGCTCCACAAGGTCGCGCACACAGAATAAGAAAACGTTCTAACCACGTAACAATCGTGCTTGGAGCTATCAATAACACACAAAGCAATTCTTAAGCAGCATGGGACAAAAGACAAATCCAATTGGAAATAGACTTGGTATCATCAGAGGATGGGACTCAAACTGGTATGGTGGAAATGATTACGGTGATAAACTTGCCGAAGATCACAAAATCAGAAAGTATATCCATGCTCGTTTATCAAAAGCTAGTGTATCAAAGGTAATCATCGAGAGAACTTTAAAGCTTGTAACCGTTACTATCACTACTGCTAGACCTGGTATCATTATCGGAAAAGGTGGACAAGAGGTAGACAAGTTAAAAGAGGAACTTAAGAAAGTTACTGATAAAGAGGTTCAAATTAACATCTTTGAAATTAAACGTCCTGAGTTAGATGCGTATCTTGTGGCTACAAGCATCGCTCGTCAAATCGAAAGCCGTATTTCTTACAGACGTGCAATCAAAATGGCTATTGCTGCTTCTATGCGTATGAACGCTGAAGGTATCAAAGTTTTGATTTCTGGTCGTTTGAATGGTGCTGAGATGGCACGTTCAGAAGGTTTCAAAGAAGGTAGAATTCCTCTATCAACTTTCAGAGCCGATATCGATTATGCTCTTGCTGAAGCTCATACTACTTACGGTAGAATGGGAATTAAAGTATGGATCATGAAAGGTGAAGTTTATGGAAAGAGAGATCTTTCTCCACTTGCAGGAATGGATAAAAAACAATCTGGAACTGGTGGTGGTAAAGGTGGAGATGCCCCTAGAGGTAAATCTAACTTTAATAAAGGTGGAAAACCAGACGCTCGTAAAAGAAAGTAAATTTTTAAACTAAAGAAAAATGTTACAGCCTAAAAGAACAAAATACCGTAAGGTACAAAAGGGTAAAATGAAAGGTAACTCTCAAAGAGGGCATGAACTTTCTAATGGAATGTTTGGTATTAAATCTGTACATGAAGATGGAATGTTCTTAACTTCTCGTCAAATCGAAGCTGCGCGTATTGCTGCAACTCGTTTCATGAAGAGAGAGGGACAATTATGGATCAAAATATTTCCAGACAAACCAATTACTAAGAAGCCTCTTGAGGTACGTATGGGTAAAGGAAAAGGTGCCGTTGAATATTGGGCTGCCGTTGTTAAACCCGGAAGAATTATGTTTGAAGTTGGAGGAGTTCCTTTGTCAGTTGCAAAAGAGGCATTACGCCTTGCAGCTCAAAAGCTTCCAGTAAAAACTAAATTCGTCGTTGCTAGAGATTTCGAAGCATAATTAAATTTATATTATGAAACAATCAGAAATAAAAGATCTTTCTGCAGCGGAGTTGCAAGAAAAACTTAGTCAAACTAAGAAAATATATGCTGACCTAAAAATGGCTCACGCTATTTCTCCAATTGAGAATCCACTTCAAATTAGAAGTGTAAGAAGAACAGTTGCAAGATTGGCTACAGAGTTAACTAAAAGAGAGTTACAATAATTGTATTCTGCTGAAAGATGGAAGAAAAAAGAAATTTAAGAAAAGAAAGAATTGGTGTTGTTACTTCAAATAAAATGGACAAGTCTATTGTTATTGCTGAAGTAAGAAAAGTAAAACACCCATTATACGGTAAGTTCGTGTTGAAAACTAAGAAATACGTTGCACACGACGAAACAAACGACTGTAACATTGGAGATACTGTAAGAATTAGCGAAACGCGTCCTTTAAGTAAAACAAAATGTTGGAGATTAGTTGAAATCTTAGAAAGAGCTAAATAATTATGGTACAACAAGAATCAAGACTAAAAGTAGCAGATAACACGGGGGCAAAAGAAGTTTTAACTATCCGTGTTTTAGGAGGTACCAAAAGAAGGTATGCCTCTGTTGGTGACAAGATTGTAGTTTCTATCAAAGATGCAACTCCAAACGGAAACGTTAAAAAAGGAGCTGTTTCAACTGCAGTTGTTGTACGTACCAAAAAAGAAGTGAGAAGAGCTGATGGTTCTTATATCCGTTTCGATGACAATGCATGTGTTCTTTTGAACGCTGCAGGGGAAATGAGAGGAACTCGTGTTTTTGGTCCGGTAGCAAGAGAACTTCGTGAAAAACAATTCATGAAAATTGTATCATTAGCACCAGAAGTGCTTTAATTCGTTTTAAGATGATAAAGCTAAAAATAAAATCAGGAGATATCGTAAGAGTAATTGCTGGAGACCATAAAGGTGCCGAAGGTAAAGTGTTACGTGTTTACCGTGAGAAAAATAAAGCGATAGTTGAAGGTGTAAACATGGTTTCGAAACATACAAAACCAAGTGCTAAAAACCCTCAAGGTGGTATCGTTAAGAAAGAAGCTTCTATACAAATATCTAACATTTCACTAATTGATCCTAAAACTAAGGAAACAACTAGAGTTGGTATTAGAGTAGAAGGAGATAAGAAAGTAAGATTTTCAAAAAAATCTAATCAAGTACTATAGTAATGGCATATACACCTAGACTAAAAGAAGAATATAAGAGTAGAGTAATCTCTGCTCTTAAAGAGGAATTCGGATATACAAACGTAATGCAAGTTCCAAAATTGGAAAAAATCGTTTTGAGCCGTGGAGTTGGTGCAGCTGTATCTGATAAAAAACTTATTGACTATGCAGTTGATGAGTTGACAAAGATCACTGGACAAAAAGCAGTATCTACTATTTCAAAGAAAGACGTTGCGTCATTCAAATTGAGAAAAGGGATGCCGATTGGAGCAAAAGTAACTTTGCGTGGAGAAAGAATGTATGAGTTTTTAGATAGACTTATTACTTCTGCTTTGCCACGTGTAAGAGATTTTAGTGGTATTAAAGCTACTGGATTTGATGGTAGAGGTAATTATAACCTTGGAGTTTTAGAGCAAATCATTTTCCCTGAAATTGATATTGACAAAGTAAACAAAATTTCAGGAATGGATATTACTTTTGTTACTACTGCTCAAACAGACAAAGAAGCAAAGTCGTTATTGGCTGAATTAGGTTTACCTTTTAAAAAGAATTAAGACATGGCTAAAGAATCAATGAAAGCCCGCGAGGTTAAGAGAGAAAAAACGGTAGCGAAGTATGCTGAGAAAAGAAAAGCTTTGAAAGAAGCTGGAGATTTTGAAGGTTTACAAAAATTACCTAAAAATGCTTCACCAGTTCGTTTACATAATCGTTGTAAATTAACAGGTAGACCAAGGGGGTATATCCGTCAATTCGGTATTTCACGTGTAACTTTCCGTGAAATGGCTAACAATGGGTTAATTCCTGGTGTAAAAAAAGCATCTTGGTAATCTCGTAAAAAGTTAGTACTTTTGCAAACCAAAAAATAATTTTAATTGATTAAAGGTTCAGGAAGCATATTGCTTCCTGAAAACCATAATCGCAATCAAATACATATGTATACAGATCCTATTGCAGATTATTTGACTAGAGTTCGTAACGCTGTGGCTGCAAACCACAAAGTTGTTGAAATTCCAGCTTCTAATCTAAAAAAAGAAATAACTAAGATCTTATTTGATCAAGGTTATATCTTGAGTTACAAATTTGAGGACAACACTGTTCAGGGTTCAATCAAAATTGCTTTGAAGTATGATAAAGATACTAAAGAGCCTGTAATTAAAGATATCCAAAGAATTAGTAAACCTGGTTTACGTAAATACGCAGGTGCTGCCAAATTACCAAGAATCCTTAACGGATTAGGAATTGCTATTGTTTCTACATCAAAAGGTTTGATGACTGGAAAACAAGCTAAGCAATTGAATGTAGGTGGTGAAGTAATTTGTTACGTATACTAATTTTAAAGACTAGATAAGATGTCAAGAATAGGTAAAAGCCCAATTGTAATCATTGCTGGAGTAACTGTAGAAGTTAAAGACGGTATTGTTACAGTAAAAGGAAAAAAAGGTCAACTAACTCAGGAGTTTTCGGACGTAACTGTAAAAGTTGAAGGCGATCAAGTTTTAGTAGAAAGATCGTCTGATCATAAAGACCAAAGAGCAAAACACGGATTATACAGATCATTAATCAATAACATGATTCTTGGTGTATCTGAAGGTTTTACAAAAGAACTTGAATTAGTTGGAGTTGGTTATAGAGCTTCAAACCAAGGTCAAAAGTTAGATTTAGCTCTTGGATATTCTCACAATATTGTTTTAGAAATTGCTCCAGAAGTAGTTTTAGAAACAATATCTGAAAAAGGTAAAAACCCTATCGTAAAATTAACATCATTTGATAAACAACTTTTAGGTCAAGTTGCTGCGAAAATCAGAGGTTTCCGTAAGCCTGAGCCATATAAAGGAAAAGGTGTTAAATTTGTGGGTGAAGTATTAAGAAGAAAAGCAGGTAAATCAGCTTAAAAAATAAGATTATGTCATTAACAAAATCTGATAGAAGACAGAGAATTAGATTCAGAATTAGAAAATCGATTAGTGGTTCTGCTACTAACCCAAGACTATCTGTATTTAGAAGTAACAAAGAAATTTACGCTCAACTTATTGATGATGTAAATGGAGTTACTATATTAGCTGCATCTTCAAGAGAAAAAGAAATAGGAAAAGGTACTAACGTTGAAATCGCTGCTGCAGTTGGAAAACTTGTTGCTGAGAAAGCGTTAAAAGCTGGGATTGATACCATCACTTTTGATAGAGGAGGTTATTTATATCACGGTCGTATTAAATCATTAGCAGAAGGCGCAAGAGCGGCTGGACTTAAATTCTAATATATTATGTCTAAATACAAAAATGTAGAATTGGTAAAACCAAGTGGTCTTGAACTTAAAGATCGTCTGGTAAGTGTTAATCGTGTTACTAAAGTTACAAAAGGTGGTAGAGCTTTCGGTTTTTCTGCTATTGTAGTTGTAGGTGATGAAAATGGAGTAGTTGGTCACGGATTAGGAAAATCTAAAGACGTTTCTGAAGCAATTGCGAAAGCAGTAGAAGATGCTAAGAAAAATTTAGTAAAAATTCCTTTGAATGGTCAATCAGTTCCTCACGAACAAAAAGGTAAATTTGGTGGTGCACGTGTATTCTTAATTCCTGCTTCTCATGGTACAGGAGTTATTGCTGGTGGAGCTGTTCGTTCAGTTCTTGAATCAGTAGGTATTCATGATGTGTTATCAAAATCTCAAGGATCATCAAATCCTCATAATGTGGTAAAAGCAACTTTTGATGCTTTATTACAAATGAGAAGCGCTCATACTGTTGCAAAGCAAAGAGGTGTTTCTTTAGAAAAAGTTTTTAAAGGTTAATTCAAGGAAATTATGGCTAAATTATTAGTAAAACAAGTAAGAAGCAAAATCAACTGTCCTCTTTCTCAAAAAAGAGGTTTGGAAGCTTTAGGTCTACGTAAAATGGGACAAGTTGTAGAGCATGATTCAAACCCTGCTATCCTTGGTATGATAAACAAAGTTAAACACTTAGTTTCTGTAGAAGAAGCTAAATAACAAATACTGTTATGAATTTAAGTAACTTACAACCAGCTGAAGGGTCAACACACAATCAAAATAAAAGATTAGGTAGAGGAGAAGGTTCAGGAAAAGGTGGTACTTCTGCAAGAGGTCACAAAGGAGCAAAATCTCGTTCTGGTTATTCTAAAAAGATTGGTTTTGAAGGAGGGCAAATGCCACTTCAAAGACGTGTACCTAAGTTTGGTTTCACAAACATCAATCGTAAAGAATACGAAGGTGTTAATTTAGATACGCTTCAATTATTAGTAGATAATGGTGTAATTACTGATTCTGTTTCTATGACAGATTACGTAGCAAACCGTCTAGCTACCAAAAATGAAATCGTTAAGATTTTAGGTAGAGGAGAGTTGAAAGCAAAATTAAAAGTAACTGCCCACAAATTTACTGCTACTGCAAAAGCTGCTATTGAAGCTGCTGGTGGAGAAGCTGTAACTATATAACTTATCTATTAAGATGAAGAAATTTATTGAATCAATAAGTAATGTTTGGAAAATCGAAGAACTGAAAAATAGAATCTTAATTACATTAGGATTGCTTTTGGTATATCGTTTTGGTGCACACGTAACGCTTCCTGGAATTGACGCAACTCAATTAACAGGATTAGCGGGACAAACTAAACAAGGTTTAGGATCTATCCTAGATATGTTTACAGGAGGTGCTTTCTCTAAAGCTTCAGTTTTTGCTTTAGGTATTATGCCTTATATTTCTGCATCTATTGTTGTTCAGTTAATGGGAATTGCTATTCCTTATTTACAAAAACTTCAGAACGATGGAGAAAGTGGTAGAAAAAAGATTAATCAAATCACTCGTTGGTTGACTATAGCTATTACACTGGTTCAAGGTCCAACTTATATCTATAATTTATACAGAACATTGCCTGGTAGTGCATTCTTACTAGGCTTTAATTCTCCTGAATTTTTGTTCTCGTCAGTAATCATCTTAGTTACAGGTACAATTTTTGCTATGTGGCTTGGTGAGAAAATTACAGATAAAGGTATTGGAAATGGAATTTCATTATTGATTATGGTTGGTATTTTGGCAAGATTACCTCAAGCATTTATGCAAGAGTTTTCTTCAAGAGTTACCAATAACAATGGTGGTCCAATGTTATTAGTTATTGAAATTATTGTGTGGTTATTGGTAATCATTTCTTGTGTATTGCTTACTATGGCAGTACGTAAAATTCCAGTTCAATACGCTCGTCGTACTACAACTGGTGATTATGAGCAAGATTTGGCAGGTGGTAATAGACAATGGATTCCTCTTAAGCTTAACGCTTCTGGAGTAATGCCAATCATTTTTGCTCAGGCAATTATGTTTATACCTGCAGCAGTAGCTGGATTGTCTAAATCAGATACATCACAATCTATCGTTGGAGCATTTAGTAATATGTTTGGTTTCTGGTATAATTTTGTTTTTGCAACTTTAATTATTGTATTTACATTCTTCTATACTGCAATCACTGTACCTACTAACAAAATGGCTGATGATTTAAAAAGAAGCGGTGGTTTTATCCCGGGCGTTCGTCCAGGTGCTGAAACTTCAGACTTTCTTGATAAAGTGATGTCTTTAATAACTTTCCCAGGATCTTTATTCCTTGCTTTGATTGCTGTGTTCCCAGCTATTGTTGTAAGTATTATGGATGTACAACAATCTTGGGCAATGTTTTTTGGAGGTACCTCATTAATAATTATGGTTGGAGTTGCAATAGATACTATTCAACAAATCAATTCATACTTATTAAACAAACATTATGATGGTTTAATGAAGACTGGTAAAAATAGAAAAGCGGTAGCTTAATATATTTATGGCAAAACAATCAGCAATAGAACAAGACGGATCAATCATCGAAGCATTGTCAAATGCGATGTTCCGTGTGGAGTTAGAAAATGGACATATTGTAATTGCTCATATTTCTGGTAAAATGCGTATGCATTACATCAAGTTATTACCTGGTGATAAAGTGAAACTAGAAATGAGTCCTTATGATTTGTCAAAAGCAAGAATTACTTATCGATATTAAAGGATATTCACTATGAAAGTTAGAGCATCAGTAAAAAAGAGAAGTCCCGAGTGCATTATTGTGCGTAGAAAAGGGAGATTGTACGTAATAAACAAAAAGAATCCTAGATTTAAACAAAGACAAGGATAATTATGGCAAGAATAGCAGGGGTAGATATCCCAAAAAATAAGAGAGGTGTTATAGCACTTACCTATATCTTCGGATTAGGAAGAAGTAGAGCTATTGAGATTTTAGAGAAAGCTCAAGTTAGCCAAGATAAAAAAGTTCAAGATTGGAATGATGATGAGATCGGAGCAATTCGTGAGGCAGTATCAGCTTTCAAAATTGAAGGAGAATTACGTTCTGAAGTTTCTTTGAACATCAAACGTTTAATGGATATTGGTTGTTATAGAGGTATCCGTCATAGATCTGGTCTTCCATTAAGAGGACAAAGAACTAAAAACAACTCTAGAACAAGAAAAGGTAAAAGAAAAACTGTTGCTAACAAGAAAAAAGCAACTAAATAATAAGTAATATGGCTAAAGCAACTGCAAAAAAACGTAAAGTTATCGTTGAATCAACGGGTGAAGCTCATATTTCTGCGACTTTCAACAATATTATCATTTCTTTGACTAATAAGAAAGGTGAAGTTATTTCTTGGTCTTCAGCTGGTAAAATGGGTTTCAGAGGTTCTAAAAAGAATACTCCGTACGCAGCTCAAATGGCAGCAGAAGATTGTAGTAAAGTAGCTCTTGAGGCAGGACTTAAAAAAGTAAAAGTTTATGTAAAAGGACCAGGAAACGGACGTGAGTCTGCTATTCGTTCTATTCATAACGGTGGAATTGAAGTTACAGAGATTATCGATGTTACTCCAATGCCTCACAACGGATGTCGTCCTCCAAAAAGACGTAGAGTTTAATACTCAAATTTAATTATAGTATAACCTAGATAGAACATAGATTATCGAAGGATAAGACCTGAATTCATAATCTCTATCTTAAACAATTTAAAATGGCAAGATATACTGGTCCTAGTACAAGAATCGCTCGTAAATTTGGCGAAGCAATCTTCGGAGATGATAAATCTTTCGAAAAAAGAAATTACCCACCTGGACAACACGGGATGGCTAAAAAAAGAGGAAAAAAATCTGAGTACGCTGTTCAGTTAATGGAAAAGCAAAAAGCTAAATATTCTTACGGAATTTTAGAAAAACAATTCAGAAATTTATTCGAAAAAGCATCAGCTACTAAAGGAGTTACTGGTGAAGTTTTATTACAATTATGCGAAGCAAGATTGGATAACGTAGTTTTTAGAATGGGTATTGCTCCTTCTAGAAGAGGTGCTCGTCAAATTGTATCTCACAGACACGTTACTGTAAATGGTGAAGTTGTTAATATTCCTTCTTACCACCTTAAGCCTGGTGATAAAGTTGCAGTTCGTGAAAAATCTAAATCTTTAGAAGCTATCGAACGTTCTTTATCAAATTCAAGTCATGTTTATGAATGGATTACTTGGAACAATGATCTTAAAGAAGGAACTTTCGTTTCTGTACCTGCAAGACTTCAAATTCCAGAAAACATTAAAGAACAATTAATCGTAGAGTTGTACAACAAATAATAATTGACTTAGTCGAAATTTATGGCAATATTTAATTTTCAAAAGCCCGATAAAGTTATCATGATCGATTCAACCGATTTTGAAGGTAAATTCGAATTTAGACCTTTAGAACCTGGTTATGGATTGACTGTTGGTAATGCACTTAGAAGAGTTTTGCTTTCAGCATTAGAAGGTTATGCAATTACATCTGTTCGTATCGAGGGTGTAGATCATGAGTTTTCTACTATTTCAGGTGTTGTTGAAGATGTTACCGAAATTATCCTTAATCTTAAACAAGTACGTTTTAAACGTCAAATTGAAGATATCGATAATGAAGCAGTTACAATTTCTGTTTCAGGTAAAGATCAATTAACAGCAGGTGATTTTCAAAAATTTATTTCAGGTTTTCAAGTTTTGAATCCAGACCTTGTTATCTGTAATTTAGATTCTAAAATCAAATTGAACTTCGATTTAACAATCGAAAAAGGTAGAGGATACGTTCCTGCTGAGGAGAACAAAAAACAAAATGCAGCAATTGGTACCATTTTTACAGATTCTATTTTTACTCCGGTAAAAAATGTAAAATATGCAATTGAAAACTTCCGTGTGGAACAAAAGACAGATTACGAGAAATTAGTTTTTGAAATTAAAACTGATGGATCGATTAATCCAAAAGATGCTCTTACTGAAGCTGCTAAAGTTTTAATTCACCACTTCATGTTATTTTCTGACGAAAGAATTACACTCGAGGCTGACGAAATTGCACAAACAGAATCGTATGATGAAGAGTCATTGCATATGAGACAATTGCTTAAAACTAAGCTTGTTGATATGGATTTATCTGTGAGAGCATTAAATTGCTTGAAAGCGGCTGAAGTTGATACACTTGGTGATTTAGTATCGTTCAATAAAAATGACCTGATGAAATTCCGTAATTTTGGTAAAAAATCTTTAACTGAACTTGATGAACTTGTTGCAGTTAAAAATTTGACTTTCGGAATGGATTTAGCTAAATACAAACTAGATAAAGAATAATTCAATCCCGCTTGCGGGATTAAATTTAAAATAGCAATGAGACACGGAAAAAAATTCAATCACTTAAGCAGACAGACTGGACATAGAAAAGCTATGTTAGCTAATATGGCTTGTTCTCTTATTGAGCACAAACGTATTAACACTACTGTTGCTAAAGCTAAAGCGCTTAAACAATTCGTTGAGCCTTTAATCACAAAATCAAAAGAAGATACGACTCACAATCGTCGTATTGTTTTTGCTTACTTACGTAGCAAATATGCTGTAACTGACTTGTTCAGAGACGTAGCTGCTAAAGTTGGAGACCGTCCAGGTGGATACACTCGTATCATTAAAGTTGGAAATCGTTTAGGAGATAATGCTGATATGGCAATGATCGAACTTGTAGATTTCAATGAACTTTACAATGGTGGTAAAAAAGAAGTTAAAAAAGCTAAAAGCCGTCGTGGTGGTAAAGCAAAAAAAGCTGAAGAGACTTCTGAAGCTCCTGCTGCTGAATCAGAATCGACTACTGAAGCTTCTGAATAATTATGAAAGTAATGATTCTATAGAAATCAAGGATAAACTAATTTTTAGTTTATCCTTTTTTTTTGATTTTTTTTCTAATAGAATTGAAATTTAACTTATTTGAAGAGTTAGGTTTTATTTTTATGGATGAAATTTTTAAAAAATCTTGGAAGCGCTATTTTAAAGAAGTAAATTTGCAAAATATCTAATTACAATTGAAACCAGTCTAACTTGTTTCATAAGACGATTAAAAACAATACAAATTAAAGAATGAAATACACGACACGACAAAGCGCCATTTTATTACTAAGTGATGGAACTATTTTTCATGGTAAATCTATTGGAATTAGCGGTAAAACTTTTGGAGAGGTTTGTTTTAACACTGGTATGACTGGATATCAAGAGATCTTTACAGATCCTTCTTATTTTGGACAAATTATGGTTGCTACAAATACACATATTGGAAATTATGGTGTTAATGATTTAGAAGTTGAATCTGACAGCATTAAGATTGCTGGTTTAGTTTGTAAAAACTTTAGCTTTAATTATTCTAGAGAAGACGCTTCTGGTAGTTTGGAAGATTATTTTATAAAACAAAATTTAATCTGTATTTCTGATGTCGATACTCGTGCTTTAGTAAGCTATATTCGCGATAATGGAGCTATGAATGCTGTTATTTGTACAGATGGGACTTCGATTGAAGATTTGAAAAAAGAATTGGCTAATGTGCCAAACATGGAAGGTTTAGAGTTGGCATCAAAAGTTTCAACTGCTGAGCCTTATTTTTTTGGCGACGAAAAAGCTACCTATAAAATATCAGCTTTAGATCTTGGAATAAAAAAGAATATTTTAAGAAATCTTGCTAAAAGAGATTGTTATATAAAAGTGTATCCGTATAACTCCACTTATAAAGATTTGGCAGAATTTAATCCAGACGGTTACTTCTTGTCAAACGGACCTGGTGATCCCGATCCGCTTTTTGGAGCTATTGAAGTTGCAAAAGAGATTTTAGCTGATGACAAGCCATTATTTGGAATTTGTTTAGGTCATCAGGTAATTGCTTTAGCAAATGGAGTTCAGACTTATAAAATGTTTAACGGACACCGTGGTATTAACCACCCTGTAAAAAATATTATAACTGGTAAAGGTGAGATTACTTCTCAAAATCATGGTTTTGCTGTTAATAAAGAACAATTGGATAATCATCCAGATTTAGAGATTACACATTTACACTTAAACGATGGAACTGTTGCGGGAATGCGTATGAAAAATAAGAATTGTTTTTCAGTACAATATCACCCAGAAGCAAGTCCAGGCCCACATGATTCTTCTTATTTGTTCGATCAGTTTGTAGAGAACATTAAAGAGGCTTGTGCTAAAACGATGTAGTTAATAAATAAAGGCTTTTAATAGTAGAAATGCGTTTTTACTATTGAATATTTTTATAATTTCGGAAAAAAAATATAATTTATTAATAAAAAAACAAAAATAATGAGTATTATAATTAAAGTTCACGCAAGACAAATTTTTGATTCTAGAGGTAATCCTACTATTGAAGTTGATGTAATTACAGAAAACGGAGTTTTAGGAAGAGCAGCAGTTCCATCTGGAGCTTCTACTGGAGAACATGAAGCTGTTGAATTACGTGATGGTGGAAAAGCATTTCTAGGAAAAGGAGTTTTAAATGCAGTGAACAATGTAAATACTGTTATTGCTGAAGAATTAGTTGGAACTTCTGTTTTTGAACAAAATACAATTGATCAATTAATGATTGATTTAGACGGAACTCCAAATAAATCTAAACTAGGTGCTAATGCTATTTTAGGAGTTTCTTTAGCTGCTGCTAAAGCTGCTGCTAACGAACTTGGATTGCCATTATACAGATATGTAGGTGGAGTTTCTGCTAACACATTGCCTGTTCCAATGATGAATATCATCAATGGTGGTTCTCACTCTGATGCTCCTATCGCATTTCAAGAGTTTATGATCTTCCCGGTAAAAGCTACTTCGTTTACACATTCTATGCAAATGGGAACTGAAATTTTTCACAGTTTGAAAAAAGTATTGCATGACAGAGGTTTAAGTACTGCTGTAGGTGATGAAGGAGGTTTTGCTCCAAACTTGCCAGGCGGAACTGAAGATGCTTTAGATACAATTAAAAAAGCAGTTGAAAATGCTGGGTATACTTTCGGAGACGAAATCATGATTGCTCTTGATTGTGCTTCTGCTGAATTTTATGTAAACGGTAAATACGATTATTCTAAATTTGAAGGTGAAACGGGTAAAGTAAGATCTTCTGCTGAACAAGTTGAGTATTTAGCGGAATTAGTAGCAAAATATCCAATTATTTCTATCGAAGATGGTATGGATGAAAATGACTGGGATGGATGGAAACTTCTTACTGAAAAAATTGGACACAAAGTACAATTGGTAGGTGATGATTTATTTGTTACTAACGTTGAGCGTTTATCTACAGGAATTGAAAAAGGTATTGCAAATTCAATTTTAGTAAAAGTAAACCAAATTGGAACTTTAACTGAAACTATTGCAGCGGTAAATATGGCTAAAAATGCGGGTTATACTTCAGTAATGTCTCACCGTTCTGGAGAAACTGAAGATAATACTATTGCTGACTTAGCGGTAGCTTTAAATTGTGGTCAAATTAAAACGGGTTCTGCTTCTCGTTCAGATCGTATGGCAAAATACAATCAATTATTAAGAATCGAAGAAGAATTAGGAAGTACTGCTTATTTCCCTGGTTTAAACGCTTTCAAAATTAAATAATTGTAAGAGTTATATACAGATTTAAAACCATTCGTTTTTGCGAATGGTTTTTTTTTGGAGTTTTAACAAATTCATAGCAGGATTCTTTTTTTAATTAGTCTTAAATTCCTTAGATTTGATAAATTATTATTTTAAAGATTTATTTCCGATATATTATGTCAAAAATAGCTACATTAGAAGTAGATGGCCAAAAAATTGAACTTCCAGTTATTACAGGAAGCGAAAATGAGTCTGCTATCGATATCAACAAATTACGTGATTTAACAGGTGTTATTACAATTGACCCAGGATATAAAAATTCTGGTTCTTGTACAAGTGAAATCACTTTCTTAGACGGAGAATTAGGAATTTTGCGTTACAGAGGATACTCAATTGAAGATTTAGCTGAAAAGGCTAGTTTTTTAGAAGTATCTTATTTATTAATTTTTGGTGAATTGCCAACTGCTCAGCAATTAGAGCAATTTGAAATTGATATTAAAAAACATACTTTGGTAAACGAAGAGATGAAAAATATCATTGACGGATTCCCAAAAACAGCTCATCCAATGGGAGTTTTGTCTGCCTTGACAAGTGCTTTAACAGCATTTAACCCTAAAGCTGTAAATGTAGATAATGAAAAAGAAATGTATGAAGCTATTTGTAAAACAATGGCTAAGTTTCTTGTAATTGCTACTTGGACTTATAGAAAAACAATGGGTTATCCATTAAATTATTACGATAACACAAAAGGTTATGTAGAGAATTTTATGCAATTAATGTTTCAATTGCCTACAGGTCCTTACAAAGCAAATCCAACTGTTGTTAGCGCATTAGATAAATTATTTATTCTTCATGCAGATCACGAACAAAACTGTTCTACTTCTACAGTAAGAATGGTAGGATCTTCCCATGCTGGTTTATTTGCTTCTATTTCTGCAGGAGTTTCAGCTCTTTGGGGGCCACTTCATGGTGGTGCTAACCAAGCTGTTCTTGAAATGTTAGAAGAAATTAATAAAGATGGCGGGGATACTGATAAATTTTTAGCGAAAGCGAAAGATAAAAACGATCCTTTCCGTTTAATGGGATTTGGTCATAGAGTTTATAAAAACTTCGATCCTAGAGCAAAAATTATTAAAAAAGCAGCTAAAGAAGTTTTAGAAACTTTAGGTGTTGAAGATCCAATTCTAGAAATTGCTAAAAAATTAGAATCAGCAGCTTTAGAAGATGAGTACTTTAAATCAAGAAACTTATATCCAAATGTTGATTTCTACTCTGGAATTATTTACAGAGCATTAGGAATTCCAACAGACATGTTTACAGTAATGTTTGCTATTGGAAGACTACCGGGCTGGATCGCACAATGGAAAGAAATGCGTGAGAACAAAGAGCCAATTGGAAGACCAAGACAGATTTACACTGGGCATCCGTTGAGAGACTTTAAGTCTAACAAATAAAAAAAAACTAAAGCTTCACTTAACTGTGAAGCTTTTTTTATCTTTGCCCAAAATATAATAAAGTTATGTTGCAATTAAATGTAAAGAACGAAACGTCAAGATTACGTGCTGTAGTTTTGGGTTCTGCTGTTCATAATGGGCCAACTCCATCATTAGATGAGGCTTATGATCCTAAATCATTGGAACATATTAAAGCAGGAACATATCCGATTGAAAAAGATATGGTTGCTGAAATGGATGCTTTTAATGCTGTTTTTAAAAAGTATGATGTAACGGTTTATCGTCCGGAAATGATCGAAAATTACAATCAGATTTTTGCCAGAGATATAGGTTTTGTTATTGATAATACTTTTATAAAATCGAACATTTTACCAGATAGAGAAAGAGAATTAGAAGCTATTCAGTATGTAATTGATCAAATAGATGTTCAAAAAGTGGTTCGTCCACCTGAAGAAGTTCATATTGAAGGAGGAGATGTCATGTTGTGGAATGATTATATTTTTGTAGGTACATACAAAGGAAGTGACTATAAAGATTATATTACTGCTAGAACTAACATGCATGGAGTAAATTTTCTAAAAGACTTATTCCCAAATAAAATAGTGAAAGAGTTTGATTTGGTTAAATCTAAACTTGAAGCTAGAGATAATGCATTACATCTTGATTGCTGTTTTCAGCCTGTTGGAAAAGGCAAAGGAATTATTTATAAACGTGGTTTTCGTGAAGAAGCGGATTATTTATATTTAGTAAACCTTTTTGGAAAAGAAAATTTGTTTCATATCGAAAGAGAAGAAATGTATAATATGTTTTCGAATGTCTTTTCTATAGATACTAATGTGGTGGTGTCAGAAAAAAACTTTACTAGACTTAATAACTGGTTACGTGCAAATGGATTTACTGTTGAAGAAATTCCATATGCCGAAATTGCAAAGCAAGAAGGTTTATTAAGATGTTCAACTTTGCCATTAATAAGAGAATAAAAATTTTTTGTTTCAAGTTTCAGGTTCTAAGTTTTATGCTGAACCTGAAACTTGAAGCTTTAAAAAAAAAAGATAGAAAATGAAACAGACAACAAATGCAATCGTAATGATTCGCCCAGTTGCTTTTAGAATGAATGAGCAAACGGCTGTAAATAACTATTATCAAAAAGTACTTGATGGACTTTTGCCAAGTACTGTAAATGCAAAAGCGCAGCAAGAATTTGATGTTTTTGTAGAAAAGTTAAGAGATGTTGGAGTTGATGTTACCGTTATTGAAGATACTTTAGATACGGATACTCCAGATAGCGTTTTTCCAAACAATTGGGTTTCTTTTCATGAGAATGGAGATGTCGCTTTATATCCAATGTTTGCAGAAAATCGTCGTCAGGAGCGTCGCGAAGATATTTTAGATACTCTTGAAGATAAAGGATTCGAAATTGCTGATATAATGGATTATACTTCTGCAGAAGAAGACGGTATTTTTCTTGAAGGAACTGGAAGTCTGCTTTTAGACCGTACAAACGGAAAAGCTTATTGTGCTTTGTCTCCTCGTGCTGACGAAGAGTTGTTTATCGAGTTTTGTGAAGATTTTGATTATGCACCAGTAATTTTTGAAGCTTTTCAAACTGTTGATGGTGAACGTAAACTAATTTATCATACTAATGTTATGATGTGTTTAGGTGAAACTTTTGCTGTTATCTGTGCAGATTGTATCGATGATAAAAAAGAGCGCAAAATGGTTTTAGATAATCTGAAAGCAGATAAAAAAGAAATTATTTTGATTACTGAAGCTCAGGTGAATAATTTTGCAGGTAATATGTTAGAAGTTCGAGGAACAGATGACAAGAAATATATTGTCATGAGTGCATCGGCTCATCAGAGCTTGACTCCAAAGCAAATTGCTCAATTAGAAAATCATGCAGAAATTTTGAGTTCAAGTTTGGATACAATTGAAGCTTGCGGAGGTGGAAGTGCAAGATGTATGATGGCTGAAGTGTTTTTGCCAAGAAGTTAAAAGTATATTTTTAAAATATAAAAGGAAAGGGATAGAACTTGATGTTTTATCCCTTATTTTTTTGCTTTAGCTGAATAGATTTAGACTAGAAATTTCCTTTTATAATATTAATAATTGAACTTACGATATATTGAATTCCGATTGAAATTACAATAAAGCCAACAATTCTAGAAATTGCTACAATTCCTGAGGCTCCTAATATCCGAGCTAAATAATGTGCGCTTTTAAGAATTACAAAAATAGCAACGGCAATCGCTAAAATGGCTAAACTAGAAATGATAATTTCCTCCATTTGGTGATGCTCTTGATAGAAAGCAATCAGTAAAGAGATTGATCCTGGACCGGCCAGCATCGGAATTGCTAATGGAGTTAAAGCAATGTCGTTTCTATGTTGTGCTTCACTTTCTATCTTTTTATTTATCCCACGTTTTTTATTGAATTTTCCTGAAAGCAAAGAAAATCCAGAATTTACAATTATAATTCCACCAGCAATTCGAAGTGCATCAATACTAATGCCGAAAAAAGTCAATACATATTGGCCAATAAAATAGGAGACCATTAAAATGATGAAAACATTTACTGCAGTCCATAATGAAATTCTAGAACGTTCTTTTTGAGAATCGTCTTGAGTCAATCCTACGAAAATAGGCACAGTGCCAATTGGATTTAATACTGAAAAAAGAGCGGCAAATAAATAAATAAATAAATCCATATTGTTTTTATGTTAGTAAAGTAAAAATAATCAAATTTTTATAGCCATAGACAAATTCAGGTTAGGATATTATTTTTATTGTTGTCAATTCTGTGTCAATAACTTAAAATAAGCTCGCCCTTTTTGATTACTTTTGCAGAATATTTTAAAATCATGAAAAATAAAAAAACTTTAGTTCTGGGCGCTACCACAAAACCAGATCGTTACGCTTTTAGAGCTGTAAATATGTTGGTTGAAAAAGGACATACAGTTTTGGCAATAGGTCAAAATGCAGGTGAGGTTGCAGGTGTAAAAATTCACACAAAAGCTATTCCTGTAAAAAATATTGATACCGTAACTTTATATTTAAACCCCGCTCGTCAGCGTGATTATTATAATTATATCGTTGAAGCCCAGCCTAAAAGAGTAGTTTTTAATCCAGGAACTGAGAATCCTGAATTATATCAGTTATTAGAACTTAATAATATCAAAGCAGAAGTTGCATGTACTTTGGTTTTATTAGCGACAAATCAATATTAAGTTCTTTAGCAGTTGTTTGTTGGTTTATACAGTAAAATGGAAATAATAAATAGTTTAGGAAAAGCTGTTATATGTGACTTTTTAATTGTGCAAAGCCAAGTAAATCAATAAAAATGTTACTTTTGTCCCCATGGAATTTTCATCAAAATTAATAGAAAAAGCTGTAAACGAAATGTCGCAATTACCTGGGATTGGTAAGCGTACAGCGTTGCGTTTGGTTTTACATTTATTAAAGCAACCAAAAGAGCAAACAGGCTTTTTGTCTCAAGCATTGTTAAACATGCGTGAGGATATTAAGTTTTGTGAAAATTGCCACAATATATCCGATACTAGAGTTTGTGAAATTTGTGCTAATTCGGTAAGAAATCATCAGCTTATTTGTGTAGTAGAGGATATTCGAGATGTTATGGCTATTGAAAATACGGGACAATATAAAGGTATTTATCATGTGCTAGGTGGGAAAATTTCTCCAATAGAGGGAGTAGGTCCGAGTCAGTTAAATATTTCAAGTTTGGTCGAAAAAGTAAAATCAGGTAAAGCAGTAGAGATTATTTTTGCGCTAAGTTCTACAATGGAGGGTGATACTACAAATTTTTATATTTACAAACAAATTGCAGAATCAGAAATTATAATTTCCACAATAGCACGCGGAATTTCTGTTGGAGATGAGCTAGAATATGCAGATGAAGTTACACTGGGAAGAAGTATTCTGCATCGTGTTCCGTTCGAAAAAACTTTCAAAAACAACTAAATAAACCCAAATAAAAGTTAGATTTCCTCAAGATTAAAGGAAAACCTATATTTGCCGATAAAATTTAAGAAATGACAAAGAACAGCTTTTATATCCTACTATTAATAAGTATGTTATTTACATCATGTATTCCTATAAAAGACTTGGTGTATCTGCAAGATAAAAATACTTCCACAGAACAAAATTCAATTACAGAAGTAAGTTCAAAGCCTTATAGATTGCAAGTAGATGATGTTTTAAGCGTAAGTATAAAAGCAATAGATCCTAAATTAGTATCTATTTTTAATACAACTGAAAGTGGTACAACTGCAAAATCAGAATCAGGGTTATATTTTGATGGATTTACGATTGATGATCATGGAAATATTAGAATGCCAGTTTTGGGTGAGATAAATGTAATAGGTTTTACACTTGATGAAGTTAGAGTTAAAATAGAAAAAAAATTACTTGAAGAATATTTTAAAAGCGAAGCAAATATATTTGTGACAGTAAAATTAGCAGGATTTAGATATACTATAAATGGTGAGGTAGGAAGTACAGGTACAAAAACCTTGTTTCAGTCACACGTAAATATTTTAGAGGCTATTGCTAACGCAGGTGACATAACAATTGTAGGGAATAGAAAAGCAGTTACCATAATTCGTCAGACTTCAACTGGTGTTCAGATGAATGATATTGATCTTACAGATGTAAATGTAATGAAATCACCGTATTATAATTTACAGCCTAATGATTATATTTATATAAAACCATTGCGACAAAAAACTTGGGGAACCGGACAAACAGGTATACAATCTATAGGTACCATTATTACTTTGCTGTCGCTTGGAACAACAGTTTATTTACTTCTTAAAAATTAAATTCAAAAGATGTTAGATATAAAAGATTTCTCGATTTTTGAAAATCATTCAAATTTTGATTTTAAAGGATTTTTATTAAAAATTGCCAGTTACTGGAAATGGTTTTTAGTTAGTTTGATAATATCATTTACGATCGCATATCAAGTAAATATTCGAAAAGAAAAAATTTACGGCATGCAGACATTGATTTCTATTAAAGAAGAGAGTAATCCGTTTTTTACTTCAAATACTAGTCTAGTATTTAACTGGGGAGGGACTTCTGATCAAGTAAACGGAATCTCTACGATTATACAATCAAGATCACACAACGAATTGGTTGTTGATAAACTTCAATTTTATATTGATTATCTTGTACAAGGAAAGTATAATTTGGAAGACTCTTACGGTGCAGTTCCTTTTTATATAGACATTGATAAATCTAGAGGTCAAATTGCAAATACTTTAATAGGAATTAAATTTTTAAGTGAAAGTGAATATGAAATACGAATTCCTTTTGTAGCTAACTCAGTTTCTATATTAACTTACTCTAATAATTCATATTCTAATACAGCAGTTCAGCCCGTAGAATTTATAAAAAAGTATAAAGTTGGTGAACAGGTTTTGCTGCCTTTTTTAGCATGGAAGCTTCAGATAAATGATAATCCAGGTTTTTATAAAGGTAATGAGTACTTTGTGAGATTTAATGATTTTGATGGTACAGTATCGCGTTATAGAGGAATAAATGTTAGTTCTGAGGACAAAGGAGGTTCTATCTTAACTTTAGGGATGCAAGGAACAAATAAAGCGAGGATGGTTGAGTATTTAAATTCAACTGTCAAAATGCTTGTGAAAATTCAACTTGATGGGAAAAATCAATTTGCTACTAATACCATAAAATTTATTGATAGTACACTTGTTAATATGGAGTCTCAGCTGAAACAGACTGGGAACGAATTGAAAACTTTTAGAAAAGATAAAAATATTTACGAGATAGAAGGTGGAGGAACTAAGTTTTCTGACAAAATAACTGATTTTGATGTTGAAAAGGATTTGGTTGCTAGAAAAATTACTTATTATAATTCTTTAAAATCATATTTAAATAATAGTGTAGATTATTCCCGATTGCCTGCTCCATCAGTTGCAGGGATTGACGATCCAAATATTGTCGCTAATGTCTCAAAATTAATTACTCTTTCTACTCAAAGGTCAGAAATGGCTTACGCTGTAAAAAGTGATAAAATTTTTAAGGATTTTGATAATCAAATGCGAGCTGTTAAGGACGTTTTATTAGAAAATATAGTCACTGCTAAATCATCATTATTATATGATCTGTCATTGGTGAATGCTAAAATAGGTCAAGCGGAAAGTGTTGTTAAAAGACTTCCTGAGGAACAGCAGGAGTTGCTGAAAATTAAAAGGAAGTATGATTTAAGTGATAATATTTACAATGAATTTCTTAAAAAACGTAATGAAGCAGAAATTGTAAAAGCTTCTAATTTGTCTGATATACATTTTATTGACTCGGCAAAAGATATTGGAGGAGGGTTGATTGGACCCAAAACATCTGTAAATTATGTATTGGCACTTTTTTTAGGAATATTGATTCCTTTGATATTTGTTTTTGGAATATTTTTTATCAATAATTCAATTCAAAATGCAGATGACATTAATAAATTGACACAAATACCATTAATTGGTGTGATTGGTATTAATAAAGATTCTTTGAGTTTGGCAGTATTTGATAAACCAAAATCTGCACTATCAGAAGCCTTTAGAGGAATTCGTTCTTCGTTGCAGTTTTTGTATAAAAAACAGCAAGTGAGCGGTTCTAAAACCTTAATGATTACTTCTTCTATAAGTGGAGAAGGAAAAACATTTTGTTCAATAAATATTGCTACAGTTTTTGCTTTAAGTGAAAAGAAAACGGTTATAGTTGGATTAGATTTGAGAAAGCCAAGATTGGCAGATGAGTTTAATTTGACAACACAATTAGGAGTTGTGAATTACCTTATTAAACAAAATAGCTTGGCTGAAATTACTAATTCAACTGATATTGCAAATTTAGATGTTATACTCTCAGGACCAGTGCCTCCAAATCCATCAGAGCTTATTTTAAGTGAAGCAATGAGAGAGTTAATTGAAGAGTTGAAACAAAAATATGATTACGTTATTCTTGATACACCCCCTGTAGGTCTTGTTTCTGATGCATTAGAATTAGCTCAATATGCAGATGTTACTTTGTATATTGTTAGGCAGAACTATACGAAAAAGGACATGATCACGTTGTTAAACACTAGAGTTAAAAGAGGTGAATTAAACAATGCAAGTGTTGTTCTGAATGGTTATGAAAATAAGGCAAAGTATGGTTCGACTTATGGTTACGGCTATGGTTATGGAGCATATTCAAATGGATATCATGATGAAGATGAAAAACATGGTTTATGGAAAACGATTTTTAATAAATTCAAAAAAAATAATTAGAAATAAATGGATAATTCAATAAAAAATACAATTTTAATAACGGGTGGAGCTGGCTTTATTGGTTCGAACTTATCGGAGTATTTTTTAGGATTAGGACATAAAATAGTTTGTTTAGATAATTTCTCTACAGGACATCATCATAATTTGAAGGATTTTATAGAGAATCCTAATTTTAAATTAATTGAAGGAGATATTCGAAATATTGCAGATTGTGTTTTGGCAGTTCAAGGCGTCGACTATGTTTTACATCAAGCTGCATTAGGCTCGGTTCCTAGGTCTATAAATGACCCAATTACTACTAATGATGTGAATGTTTCTGGTTTTTTGAATATGCTTACTGCATCTCGAGATGAAAAAGTAAAACGTTTTGTGTATGCAGCAAGTTCATCTACTTATGGAGATTCACAAGGCTTACCAAAAATTGAAGATGTTATAGGGAAACCATTGTCACCTTACGCTATTACAAAATATGTAAACGAATTGTATGCAGATATTTTTAGTAAAACTTACGGATTAGAGACAATAGGATTACGTTATTTTAATGTTTTTGGAAGAAAACAAGATCCTAATGGAGCTTACGCGGCAGTAATTCCAAAATTTGTAATGCAGTTGATGAATTATGAAAGTCCTATTATTAATGGAGATGGAAATTATTCTCGAGACTTTACTTATATAGATAATGTTATTCAGATGAATGAATTAGCAATAACAAGTCAAAATCCAGAAGCGATAAATACAGTTTACAATACGGCATTTGGAGATCGAAATACTTTAAATGATTTAGTTGGGTATTTAAAAAAATATTTGGTCGAATTTGATTCGAAAATTAATGATGTGCCTGTTGTTTATGGAGCAAATAGAGTTGGAGATATTCCCCATTCACTTGCCAGTATTAATAAAGCAAAAACAATATTAGGTTATAATCCGAAATATTCTTTAGAAGAAGGATTAAAAGAAGCGGTAAGCTGGTATTGGAATAATTTAAAATAAAAATTAAGATAATAATAGATTAAATGGAAATTACAAAAATTTGCTGCATTGGTGCAGGTTATGTTGGAGGTCCAACAATGGCCGTTATAGCGCAGAAATGCCCGCATATACAAGTGACTGTTGTTGATCTAAATGAACAGAGAATTAAAGATTGGAATGATCCAAATACAGATAATATACCAATTTACGAACCGGGTCTTTCAGAAATTGTATCAGAAGCAAGAGGTCGAAATCTTTTCTTTTCAACAGAAGTAGATAAGGCAATTGATGAGGCTCAGATAATTTTTATCTCAGTAAATACACCAACTAAAACCTATGGTAAAGGTAAAGGTATGGCGGCTGATTTAAAATATATTGAATTATGTGCTAGACAAATTGCAAAGGTTTCGAAGCAGAATAAAATTGTGGTTGAAAAGTCAACATTACCAGTTCGAACCGCAGAAGCTATAAAAAGTATTCTAGATAATACTGGAAACGGTGTACAGTTTCAAATTTTGTCTAACCCAGAATTTTTGGCTGAGGGAACTGCAGTAACAGATTTGTTAAATCCTGATAGGATTTTGATTGGTGGAGATACCTCGCCAGAGGGAGAGGTTGCAATTAATGCTTTGGTCAATGTTTACGCAAATTGGGTAGAAAAAGATAGAATTTTAACTACAAATGTTTGGTCGTCAGAATTGTCGAAGCTTACAGCAAATGCCTTTTTAGCACAGCGTATATCATCTATAAATGCGATGTCTGAATTGTGTGAAAAGACAGGAGCAGATGTAAATGAAGTAGCAAGGGCAATAGGTATGGACAGCAGGATTGGTTCAAAATTTCTAAAAGCGTCAGTTGGCTTTGGAGGTTCTTGCTTTCAAAAAGATATTTTGAATTTAGTTTATATTGCGAAATCATATGGACTTAATGAGGTGGCAGATTATTGGGAACAAGTTATTATAATGAATGATCATCAAAAAAGAAGATTTTCTAATAAAATTGTTCAGACGTTATATAATACAGTTGCTGATAAAAAAATCACTTTCTTAGGATGGGCTTTCAAAAAAGATACAAATGATACAAGAGAATCTGCAGCGATATATGTAGCAGATGACTTAATCAATGAACAGGCAAAAATTTCTGTTTATGATCCGAAAGTTTCAAGGTATAAAATGCTAAGTGATTTAGATTATTTAGGAACACGTACTGCTGAAGAAAACAGCAATGCCTTAGAAATATTTGAAGACCCATATGAGTCTTGTAAAGGAGCTCATGCTATTGCAATTTTAACGGAATGGGACGTATTCACTACTTATGATTGGCAAAAAATTTATGATTCGATGCATAAACCAGCCTTTCTTTTTGATGGGAGAAATATTTTAAATGCAAAAGAATTAGAGTCAATAGGGTTTATCTATAAAGGGATAGGCTCTTAAATTAAAGATTTTGTTGAAGTAAGATTTGGTAGGAAAAGGATTAGAGAGGTGGTTTTAAAAGTTTTATTTCATATAAGTGAGAAATTATGAATTGGTATGTGGTTTATACAAAGCCTAAGTGGGAGAAAAAAGTTGCAGAAAAGCTTAGTCAGATAGGTATTGAATGTTATTGTCCAATAGTTACTCAGGTTAAACAATGGTCAGATAGAAAAAAGAAAATAGAAGTCCCTCTTTTTAATTCTTATGTATTTGTTCAATTACCTGAGAATGATCGAAATTCTGTTTTTCAAATTGCAGGTGTAGTTAGATATCTGTTTTGGCTTGGAAAGCCGGCAATAGTTAGAGATGAAGAAATTAATATAATAAAAACAAGTTTAAAAGCTGATAATATAAGTGATGTTTCAGTAGCTTCAATTAAAGTTGGAGATAAAATTAAACTTGAATCAGGAGTTTTTAGTAATCAAAGTGCAATAGTTCAAGAAGTGTCTAAAACTTATTGTATTTTAGTTTTAGAATCTTTAGGATGCGTTTTGAAAATTAAATATAACTCAATTTAGATAAGTTTTAAGAATAAAATTTAAAAACGGAAAGTAAAACTTCAATTATTTTGAATTTTATTTTCCGTTTTTTTTTTAAAGTAAATTATTACATACTGATAAATAGGGGGTTGGTGTTTTTTTAGCTTGTTAAGGTTCTGATTTTTGTAGGATTACGGGAAACCGTATTGAATAAATTGACTTTAAATGCTATATTTGCCGAGATTATACTTTTTAATAACCGAGACAAATAAATGTGACTCGGAATGGCGAAGCCGTGTGCTGTTATGATTAAAGTAAATATTTTTAAATGAAAGAAGATATAAAAATAGCAATTATAGGATTAGGTTATGTAGGATTGCCTTTGGCTAGATTATTTGCTACAAAATATCCTGTTGTTGGTTTTGACATAAACGAATCTAGAGTAGAAAGCCTAAAAGCAGGTGTTGATTCTACATTAGAAGTTGAAGATGATGTTTTGAAAAAAGTATTAGTTGATAGTCCAAATGTTAAAAACGGATTATTCTGCACTACATCTTTAAATGATATAACAAACTGTAATTATTTTATAATAACGGTTCCTACTCCAGTTGATAGAAATAATCGTCCAGATTTAACACCTTTATATAAATCAAGCGAATCAGTTGGTAAAGTGTTGAAAAAAGGAGATATTGTAATTTATGAATCTACGGTTTATCCAGGTGTTACAGAAGAACAATGTGTCCCAGTTTTAGAAAAATTTTCAGGATTAAAATTCAACGAGGATTTTTTCGCGGGTTATTCTCCAGAAAGAATAAATCCAGGAGATAAAGAGCATACGGTTGAGAAAATTTTAAAAGTGACTTCAGGTTCAACCCCTGAAATTGGTTTAAAAGTAGATTCATTATATAAATCGGTAATCACAGCAGGAACTCATTTGGCACCTTCAATTAAAGTAGCAGAAGCGGCAAAAGTTATTGAGAATTCACAAAGGGATATTAATATAGCTTTTGTAAACGAATTAGCAAAAATATTCAACCTAATGAATATTGATACTCAAGAGGTATTAACTGCAGCTGCTACAAAATGGAATTTTCTACCATTCAAACCAGGTTTAGTTGGTGGACATTGTATAGGTGTCGATCCTTATTATTTAGCACAAAGAGCACAAGAATTTGGATATCATCCTGAAATAATTTTGGCTGGAAGACGTTTAAATGATAGTATGGGAGAATATGTAGCTTCGCAAGTTGTGAAATTGATGATAAAAAAAGGGATTTCAGTTAATGGTGCCAATTTGTTAATGCTTGGGATTACTTTTAAAGAAAACTGCCCTGACGTGCGAAATACAAAGATTGTTGATGTTGTAAAAGCATTAAAGGAATATGGTATTTCAGTTACTATTTACGATCCGCTTGCGAATGTAGAAGAGGTGAAAAAAGAATATAAATTGATAACAATAAATTCAGTTCCTAATGAAAAATTTGATGCCGTCGTTTTAGGAGTTGCCCATGCTGAATTTTTAAAACTGAATTTTTCAGAATTACAAAAAACAAATAGTTTATTATACGATGTAAAAGGAGTTCTAGGTACTATAGCTGACAATAGGCTGTAATAAAATTAGAAATTCTTTTTTTATTTAGAAAAAATGAGTACAAACAAATCAATCACACATGTAATTTTAACAGGTGGAGTAGGCAGTAGATTGTGGCCACTTTCTCGTAAGAGCCTGCCAAAACAATATTTAGAGATATTCGAAGGTAAATCTTTGTTTGAAATGACAGTTGATCGCAATAGTCATTTGGCTAATAAAGTTATGGTAATCGGGAATGTAGATAATCATCATTTAAGCGAAAAAGTGATGAGTAAGTCTAATACAGATTATATTAATGTAATAGAAGCGACACCTAGAAATACAGCGGCAGCAATTGCTTTTGCTGCATTTGCTTCTGATCCAGATGATATTTTAATTATTACACCTTCTGATCATATAATTGATCAAATGGAGAATTACAATGAAGCAATTAATGAGGCTGTTCTAAAAGCCAAAGAAGGTTTTATTGTTACATTTGGAGTAATACCTATTAAACCAGAGACAGGATATGGCTATATAGAAGCAAAAGGTGATAAAGTTATTTCATTTCGTGAAAAACCTAATGAAACTACTGCAAAAGAGTTTATAGCAAGAGGTAATTTTTTATGGAATAGTGGTATGTTTTGTTTTAAAGCAAGTGTTCTTTTAGAAGAACTGAAACAATTTCAGCCAGATGTTTACGAAAAATCCAAAGCTGTCTGGGAGTCCAGTAAAGAAGGCTTTTTAGATTTAGAATTATCTTTAGAGATTCCATCAATTAGTATTGATTATGCTGTTATGGAGCGTAGTAAAAAAATTAAGGTAGTTCCTGCTTCATTTTCATGGTCAGATTTAGGTTCATTTGAATCCGTTTATGATTATCTAGTTTCAAAAGGACATCCTGTTGATCGAAATGGGAATATGGTTATTGGATGTAATAAACATACCGTTTTCCTTGGATTAAAAAATACCATTTTTGTTTATACAGATACAGCTAATTTAATTTTGCAAAAACAGAATTCACAAGACGTAAAAGATGTATATACTGAATTAGAAAGACAAAATTCTGATTTATTAAATTAAAAAGAAATTAAAATGAAAAAGATTCTTATAACAGGAGGAGCAGGTTTTATTGGTTCACACGTAGTAAGACGTTTTGTGAATAAATACCCAGAGTATCAAATTTTTAATTTAGATGCTTTAACTTATGCAGGAAATTTAGAAAACATTAAAGATATTCAAAATCAGCCAAATTATACTTTCATAAAAGGTGATATTGTGGATGAAACTTTTATAAATGAACTTTTTTCAATTCATAATTTTGATGGTGTTTTACATTTAGCTGCAGAATCTCATGTAGATCGTTCTATTGAAGATCCTTTAGCTTTTGTACGTACGAATGTTATTGGCACGATGAATTTGTTGAATGCAGCAAAAAATCAATGGAAAAATAATTTTGAAGGAAAGCGATTTTATCATATAAGTACTGATGAAGTGTATGGTTCACTAGGAGCTGAAGGTCTTTTTACTGAGACTACTCCTTATGATCCAAACTCTCCTTATTCAGCTTCAAAAGCAAGCTCTGATCATTTTGTGAGAGCATATGGAGAAACTTACGGATTACCTTATGTATTGACTAATTGTTCAAATAATTATGGTTCTTATCATTTTCCTGAAAAGTTAATACCACTATTTATAAATAATATTATAAATAATAAACCTTTACCAGTTTATGGTGATGGAAACTATACAAGAGACTGGCTATTTGTTGAAGATCATGCAATTGCAATTGATTTGGTTTTTCATGAAGGAAAAAATCATGAAACTTATAACATTGGAGGATTTAATGAATGGAAGAATATTGATTTGGTTAAATTATTATGCCAAATAATGGATCAGAAATTACATAGAACTGCAGGTACTTCTCAGGCGTTAATTACTTATGTAAAAGATAGACCTGGACATGATTTACGTTATGCTATTGATGCATCAAAAATTAATAAAGAATTAGGTTGGAAACCTTCAGTTACTTTTGAACAAGGATTGGAAAAAACTATAAATTGGTATTTAGATAACGAAGAGTGGTTGCAAAATGTAACTTCAGGTGCTTATAAAGAATATTACCAAAAACAATACTCATAAAATTTATGAAACCTGATACTTTAAAGTTTAATCTTTAATATTTAATATGAAAAAAATAACATACGTTCTTATTCTGTTTTTTGTTTTATTAATATCATTTAATGCAAATGCTCAAGATATTCTTAAATCTAAAGATTTAAGTACAATAAAAGTAGATTATTTGTCTGATGATGACTTATCTAAAATTAGTGCTCAATTAAAAAGTAACAATACTACTATTGATGGAGTAGAGTCAATGGCTATCTCAAAAGGAATGAGTCAGGCCGAGTTTAATAAATTGAGAATAAAACTTAGTGATTATGAGAAAAAAAACAGCAAAAACGATCCGAAAGATAAGAATAGTAAGCTAAAAACATCAGATAAAGATTCTGGAAGAAAACAGGAAAAAATAAAAAATGAAAAAGTAAAAGATTCTGCTAATGCTTTGATTTTTGGATCTGAATTATTTGATAATCCAACATTAAATTTTGAGCCTGATTTAAAATTAGCGACTCCAATGAACTATGTTTTAGGTCCAGGTGATGAATTGCAAGTAAGTGTGTTTGGAGTTCAAGAATATAATGCAAGTATTCCAGTAAGTGTTGAAGGTAAAGTTACAATTGATTATGTCGGGCAAATTGCAGTTTCGGGGATGTCTATTGAGGCAGCTACTCAAAAAATTAAAACAGCAATTGCCAGAGTCTATAGTACTGTTCGATCTGGACAATCGCAAGTTAGTGTGAGTTTAAGTCAAATACGTACCATTAAAGTTACTATTGTAGGGGGGAAACAACCTGGGAATTATTCTATTTCATCATTATCTACAGTTTATAATGCTTTGCATTTGGCTGGAGGACCAGGTAAAAATGGAAGTTATAGAAATATAGAATTAATCAGAAATAATAAGGTTTATAAAAACATTGATATTTACAGATTCCTTGTAAAAGGAGATCAATCGGATAATGTTAGTTTGAAAGAGAATGATGTTATTCGAATTCCAGCCTACAGTCAAAGAGTTACTGTTGAAGGTGAAGTAAAGCGACCAGGTATTTTTGAGATGAAAAAAGGAGAAACTTTTTCTGATTTATTAAATTTTGCTTCAGGATTTAACGAATTTGCTTATACAGCTTCAGTTAATGTTATGCAAAAAACAGGAAAAGAATTTAAGATTCAAGATATTAATGAAAGTGAATTTAGTACATATCAACCACAATCTGGAGACGTTGTTAAAGTAGCTAAAATTTTGAATCGATTTGCAAATCGTATTAAAATTGATGGAGCAGTTTTTAGACCAGATTACTATTCTTTTAGTGAAGGAATGAGAATTTCGGATCTTATTACTAGAGCTGAAGGTCTTAAAGAAGATGCTTATAGCAAACGTGCAAGAATTATTCGTTTAAAAACAGACTTAACAACAGAAATAGTAAATGTAGATTTAGCGAGCGCTTTATCAGGAGATTTAAATGCTGATATTGAGTTAAAAAGAGAAGATATTGTTACAGTATATTCTATTCTTGATTTCAGAGAAGAGTATAAAGTCACTATAGATGGAGAAGTGAAAAATCCAGGTGAATATGAATATGTTGAGAATTTAACTTTAAACGATTTAGTGGTACAAGTTGGAGGATTAACAGGATCAGCTTCAAAAAGAGTTGAAATTGCTAGAATGGTTAAGTCTGATGTAATTGATGATGCAGATCCGAAACGTATTGAATTAGTGGAGCTTGAAATCACCGCTGATAATAATGAACAAGTTAAAAATTTTATTCTAAAACCTTTTGATGTTATTAATATCCGTAAAATGGCAGTTTATGAAAAGCCTCAAATGGTTATAGTTAGTGGAGCAGTCACTTATCCAGGAAAATATGTTTTAGCTAATAAAAAAGAAACCGTTTATAACGTTGTAATGAGAGCTGGAGGATTGACTTCAATTGCTAATTTGGATGGTATGAAAATTAAAAGGCCAATTAAAGAAGAGCAGATAGAACAATTAGAAAGTATCAATCTTAACTTAGATAAAAAACAGACATCAGATGAAGAATCTAATTTAAAACAAAAGGATACACTTAAGGGGAAATTATCTAAAAAGCTTAGAGATGAATTGAAATATGCTACAATTCCTGTGAATTGGGAAAAAATTGTCAATGACAAAAATCATTATTCTAATGTTACATTGTTTCCAGGCGATGAGATTGAAGTAGCTGTTTATAATGAAGGAGTTAAAGTTACTGGTAATGTATTATTAACCTCTGAAATACCTTATAGAAGTGGAAAAGGATTTAAGTATTATATCAATTCTGTAGGAGGTGTTGATAATAAAGGATGGAAAAAGAAAGCTTATATAATATATCCAAATGGAAAAGCCGCTGTAACAGGTTCTTTTTTGTTTTTTAGATCATATCCTAAGGTTGAGCCAGACTCGCAGATAGTTGTTCCTGAGAAGCCTGAAAAGAAAAAAATGACTGCTGGTGAATGGGTAGGTATTGGAAGTGTAATTTCTAGTTTAGCATTATTGATCGTTACCGCTTTTAAATAATAAAGTATAGATGGAAAAAAAAAATGTTGAAAGGGATGAGATTTCTTTAAAGGAATTAATAGAAAAAGTAAAAGAATGGTATCGTTATTTGCTTACTCAATGGAAAATAATTTTGATTGCAGGATTAATTGGTGCAATTTTAGGATTGGCTTATTCTCTTACCCAAAAACCTATCTATACTGCAACTTTAAAATTTGCCTTGGAAGATGAGAAATCTGGCGGAGGATTAGGAGGAGCGTTAGGTTTAGCCAGTTCATTTGGGATTGATGTAGGCGGCGGCGGCGGAAGTATATTTTCGGGTTCTAATTTAACAGAATTGTTTAAATCCCGTTTAATGGTAGAACAAACTTTAATGACACCAGTTAGTGTAAATGGAAAAGTAATTTCTTTAGCAGAAATGTACATTCAAAACAATAAGTGGAGAGATAGCTGGAATGATAGTCCTAAATTTAAAAATATTCAATTTTTGCCAAAGGCAGAGCATAAATATTTTACACGAGTACATGATAGTATTTTGGGAGTAATTTACGAAAATCTTTCTAAGTCTTCTTTGTCTGTTGCCCAAAAGGATAAAGAAATTGCGATCACATCGATGGATGTAGTTTCAAATAATGAATTATTTTCTCTTTATTTTTGTGAGGCTCTTGCTAGACAGGTTGGTAAATTTTATGTGGATACCAAAAGTAAAAAGGCACGTGAAAATATGAGAATTTTAGAACATCAAGTAGATTCTGTTCGTTCTGAATTAAATAGTGCTATTACTGGTGTGGCTGTAGCCAATGACAATACTTTTAATTTAAATCCAGCTCTTAATGTACGTAGAGCACCTTCAGTCAGAAGACAAGTAGATGTTCAGGCAAATACAGCTATACTTACGGAGTTGGTAAAACAATCCGAATTAGCTAAGGTAACTTTACGAAAAGAAACGCCTTTAATACAGGTTATTGATAGACCAATTTTACCATTAAAAAAAGAACGTTTTGGTAAGGTAAAAGGATTGATATTAGGAAGTTTTTTGTTTGGATTTTTAACCGTTTTGTTTATAATAGCAAGAAGATTGTTAAAGGGTTTGACTGTATAATTTTTTGCTGATTTTTAATTTTAAAACTAATTTTTTTTAATGAATATTCTGAAATTAATAGGAAGAGAAGAAGAAATATTTGAAAAAGACATTTCGATACATGAAGTTGAGTTAAACGAAATAATTAAAGTTTCTAAATTTTTAGTGGTTGGTGGCGCTGGTTCAATAGGGCAAGCAGTAACTAAAGAAATATTTAAAAGAAATCCTTCTAAATTGCATGTTGTTGATATTAGTGAAAATAATATGGTAGAGCTTGTAAGGGATATTAGAAGCTCTTTTGGTTACATTGATGGCGATTTTCAAACATTTGCATTAGATATTGGATCAATTGAATATGATGCCTTTATTAAATCTGATGGGCAATTTGACTACGTTTTAAATCTTTCAGCTTTGAAACATGTTCGAAGTGAAAAAGATCCCTTTACTTTAATGCGGATGATTGATGTTAATGTTTTTAATACAGAAAAAACATTACATCAGTCAATAGAAAATGGTACGAAAAAATATTTTTGTGTTTCTACCGATAAAGCTGCTAATCCGGTTAATATGATGGGAGCTTCAAAAAGAATAATGGAAATGTATTTAATGCGTGAGAGCAAACAAATTAAAATTTCAACAGCTCGTTTTGCAAATGTTGCTTTTTCAGATGGATCATTGTTACATGGGTTTAATCAACGAATAATAAAAAAACAACCTATTGTAGCACCAAACGATATTAAAAGATATTTTGTTACACCTAAAGAATCTGGGGAGCTTTGTTTAATGTCGTGTATTTTTGGAGAGAATCGGGATGTTTTCTTTCCTAAATTAAGTGAAAATTTACATTTAATTTCATTTGCAGATATTGCAATTAAATATTTAGCAGAGTTAGGTTATGAAGCTTATCCTTGTGCTTCCGAAGAAGAAGCTAGAGATAAGTCTGAAGCATTAATTAGAGAGAAACAATGGCCGTGTCTATTTGGTACTAGTGATACTACTGGTGAAAAAGATTTTGAGGAGTTTTTTACAGAAAATGAAATACTTGATATGCAACGTTTCGAGAATTTGGGTGTCATAAAAAATGATGCTAATTTCGAACAAGATAAGTTGAGAAATTTTTCAGAAAAAATATCTGAAATGAAATTTAATAAAACATGGAAAAAGGATGATATAGTTGATTTATTTCATACAATGATTCCTAATTTCGGACATAAAGAAACTGGTAAGTATTTAGATTCAAAAATGTAATTATGGATAATGCTATTAACGCTACGATTTCTTTTATAAAGGAACAATATAAAACAGAAAATTTCATACCTCTTCATATTCCTCACTTTGGTGGTAATGAGAAAAAATATTTAATTGAGACGATAGATTCTACTTTTGTTTCTTCAGTTGGTGCATATGTTGATCAGTTTGAAAAAATGATGCAAAAAATTACAGATACTCAAAAAGCAGTTGCAGTTGTTAACGGTACGGCTGCTATTCAAGTAGCTTTACGTTTAATTGGTGTTAAGAGTGGAGACGAAGTTTTAACACAGGCTTTAACTTTTGTTGCTACAGCTAACTCTATAAGTTATCTACATGCTACCCCCGTTTTTTTAGATGTTGATTTAGATACCATGGGCTTGTCGCCACATTCTGTCGCACTTTTTTTGGAAGAATTTGGAGATTTAAAAGAAGATGGTTGTTATAATAAAAAAACTGGAAAAAGAATAAGTGCATGTCTGCCTATGCATACTTTTGGCTTTCCTGTTCATTTAGATGAATTAATTGAAGTTTGCGATAAGTGGAAAATTCCGGTAGTTGAAGATGCTGCGGAATCTTTAGGAAGTAAATACAAAGGAAAATCGACAGGAAGTTTTGGTAAACTTGGCGCATTTTCATTCAACGGAAATAAAATAGTAACATGTGGCGGTGGTGGAGCAATTGTTACAAATGATTTTAAATTAGGAGAAAAAGGTAAATACCTAACTACTACGGCAAAGGTTCCACATCCTTATGAGTATGTTCATGATGAAATGGGTTACAATTTTAGAATGCCAAATCTAAACGCTGCTCTTGCGTGTGCTCAATTAGAGCAATTGAATAGTTTTCTTGAAAACAAAAGAAAATTAGCGAAAGAGTATGAATCTTTTTTTGCTTCAAATGGAATAAAATTCAGAACTGAAACACCAGACACTAAGGCTAATTATTGGTTAATGTGTATTGAGTTTGGAAACAAAATTGAGAGAGATTTGTTTTTAAAAGAGACAAATAAAAAATCAGTTATGACTCGTCCAATTTGGCAGTTAATGTATCGACTGCCAATGTATGCAAATTGCCAAAAAGATAAACAGATCAATGCTGAATTTTTAGAAGAAAGAATTGTAAATATACCAAGCAGTGTCAGATAAATCGGTAATTCTTATTGGATATTCAGGGCATGCATATGTAGTAGCAGAAACTGTTTTAGAAAATGGTTTTGAGATTATTGGGTATTCAGATAAAGAAGTAGCTCAATCAAATCCATTTGACTTGCCTTATCTAGGATTAGAAAGTGATAAAGATTTTATCGGCTGGTCTAATGAAGTGTCTTTCATACTTGGAATAGGGGATAATAAATTAAGACAAAGTATAGCAAATTTGATAGAAAATAAAGGTAAAATAGTTCAAAGAACAATACATAAAACAGCTAATGTTTCAAAAAATGTTGAAGTAGGTTCAGGTACTTTTATCAATAAAAATGTAATGGTTAATTCGCTTGCACAAATTGGTAAGAATGTAATACTTAACACAAGTTGTATTATTGAACACGAATGTATATTGCATAATGCTGTGCACATAGGACCTGGTGCTGTTTTGACAGGTAATGTTACTGTTGGTGAAAGAACATTTGTGGGGGCTAATTCTGTAATAAAGCAGGGAGTTGTTATTGGCAAAGATGTTATAATAGGAGCTGGATCTGTTATTATTCATGATGTTGCAGACGGAACAAAAGTTGTAGGGAATCCAGGTAAAATAATATAAAAATGAGCAAAGTAATTATTATTGCAGAAGCTGGTGTAAATCACAATGGTGATATTAATATAGCTAAAAAATTAATTGATGTAGCTGTTGATGCTGGCGTAGATTATGTGAAATTTCAAACATTTAAAGCTGATAACTTAGTAAGTAAATTTGCTAAAAAGGCTGAATATCAAAATGTGAATATTAATGATGGTGATGATTCTCAATATGCAATGTTAAAAAATTTAGAATTAAGTCATGAAAATCATGTTGAGCTAATGTCTTATTGTTCTGAAAAAAATATTAAATTTTTCTCTACTGCATTTGATGTCGAAGGAGTGAAGTATTTAAATGATCTTGGACTTTCTTTTTTTAAGATCCCAAGCGGTGAAATAACAAATTATCCTTATTTGAAAGCTGTGGCTTTATGCAAAAAGCCTATTATAATGTCTACAGGAATGTGTTCTGAAAAAGATATTGAAAATGCTTTGGTCGTACTAATTAAATTTGGATTATCAAAAGAAATGATTTCAATTTTACATTGTAATACTGAATATCCAACTCCAATGAAGGACGTTAACCTTAAAGCAATGCTTTTTATAAAAGAAAAATTCCAAACTCAAATTGGATATTCAGATCATACCCTTGGTATTGAAGTCTCTATAGCAGCTGTTGCCCTGGGAGCAAAAATTATAGAGAAACATTTTACTTTAGATAAAACTTTACCTGGACCAGATCACGTTGCGTCATTAGAGCCAGAGGAATTGAAAAAGATGGTTATGGCAATTCGTAATATAGAATTGGCTATAAGTGGTAATGGAGAAAAAGTTCCAAGTGAGAGTGAAACAAAAAATATTGCAATTGCAAGAAAAAGTATTCACTTAAATAAGAATCTACAAATAGGACATATCATTACTGATGATGATCTGATTCCATTACGTCCAGGAGATGGAATTTCTCCAATGGAGTGGGAAAAAATCATTGGAAAAAAACTAATTAAAGATAAAATCGAATTTGATAAACTTTCATTTTCTGATATCCAATGAAAATAGGTGTTTTAACTAGTTCACGCGCTGATTATGGAATATACCTTCCACTACTTAATAAAATTAAAAAAGATGAATTTTTTGAGTTAGAAATTATTGCGTTTGGAACACATTTATCCAGAAACCACGGTTATACATTAAAAGATATAGAAAAGGATACCTATAATTGCATTCATACTGTATCATCTCTGATTTCAAACGACAGTGAAGAATCTATTGCCTCATCTTACGGTTTGACTGTTCTTAAATTTGCAGATTTTTGGAATATGCATAAATATGATTTAGTTTTTTGCTTAGGAGATCGTTTTGAAATGAGTGCAGCCATCCAGGGAGGAATTCCTTTTGGGGTTAAATTTGCACACTTACATGGTGGAGAAACAACATTAGGAGCGATTGATAATATATATCGCCATCAAATTACTTTGGCTTCGGTACTTCATTTTACAGCCACAGATATATTTACCGAAAAAGTTTGCACGCTTATTGATTCTTCACAAAATGTTTTTACGACAGGATCTTTGAGCTTAAATGATATTAAAAGTTTTAGTCCAATAGAAAGGCAAACATTTTTTGAGAAATTCGGAATACCAGAAGAAGAATTTATTCTAGTTACTTTTCATCCTGAAACTATTTCTTCTCAGGATAATTTTCAGTATGCAGAGGAAATGAAAAAAGCTTTAAAAAAGATTTCGAAAAATCAATTTGTTGTTATTACAATGCCGAATGCTGATACACAAGGATCAATTTTTAGAAAAGCTATTGAAGAATTAAAATTAGAGATTTCGAATAGAATTTTACTAATTGAAAATTTTGGAAAAATTAATTATTTTTCAGCAATGTTTTATGCTTCAATATTATTAGGAAATACTTCTAGTGGAATTTTGGAAGCTGCTTCATTTGGGAAATATGTTGTTAATGTTGGAGATAGGCAAAAAGGACGAGCACAGAGCAAAAATATTATAAATTGTGAATTTGAAGAAAAAGCAATCGTTTCGTCTGTTACAAAAGCCATAGAATCGAATATTTATGCTGGCGGAAATATTTATTTTAAATTAGAAACAGCAGATAACATTATTAAAATCATTAAGAAATTTACATGAGAATTTACAAAGACCATTTAATTCTTTCAGGGAGTAAGGTGAAAGAAGCTCTATTTGCATTGAATGAGTTATCGCAAGATGCTATTCTTTTTGTAGTTGATAGTAATGACAAATTAATAGGAGCACTTACGGATGGTGATGTAAGACGAGGACTTTTGAAAGGATTTACAATTGATAGTCTTATTAATGAAATAATTCAGGATAACCCAAGATATATTACAAAAGGAGAAAATAATTTGAACAAAATTATAGAATATCGTGAAGGTGATTTCAGAATTGTTCCAATAGTAGATGAAAATCATAGAGTTGTTAATGTCATTAATTTTAGAAATATTAAATCATATTTACCAATAGATACGGTGATTATGGCTGGTGGTAGAGGGCAAAGATTGCAACCTCTTACTGATACAATACCTAAACCTCTTCTAAAGGTGGGAGATAAAGCTATTATCGAACATAATCTAGATCGATTGGCTTTGTTTGGTATAGATGATTTTTGGATCTCTGTAAAGTATTTGGGAGAACAAATTCAAAATCATTTTGGTGATGGAAAAGAAAAAAATGTTAAAATAGAATATGTTTGGGAAAATGAACCGTTAGGAACTATTGGTGCAGTATCTCAAATTAAAAATTTTGACCATGACTATATTCTTGTTACAAATTCCGACTTATTAACCAATATTGATTACGAACAGTTTTTTCTTGAGTTTATAAAACAAGATGCCGATTTAGCGGTATTAACAATTCCTTACCAAGTTAGTATCCCTTATGCTGTTTTAGAAACAAATGATGGTTTTGTCAAAAGTTTTAAAGAAAAGCCGACATATACATATTATTCTAACGGTGGTATTTATTTAATTAAGAAAGAGATGCTTAAACATATACCTGCTGATACTTTTTTTAATGCAACTGATTTTATGGAGCAACTGATTAAAGATGAGCGTAAAGTAATATCATTCCCTTTTTCAGGATATTGGTTGGATGTAGGTAAACATGAAGATTTTGAGAAAGCTCAAATTGATATTAAGAATATAAAAATGTAATGAGAATATTGTATTTAATTCCTGCTAGGTCTGGCTCTAAGGGACTTCCAGGTAAAAATGTCAAATTATTAGGAAATAAACCATTAGTAACTTATTCTATTGACTTTGCACTGCAAAATATGAAAGAAGACGATGAATTATGTATATCTACTAATGATCAAGATGTAATTAAAATTGCTAATGATTTAGGAATAGACTTGCCATTTGTAAGGCCAGATGAGTTAGCGGCTGATGCTTCATCTTCATACGACGTTATAATGCATGCCTTAAAGCATTATGAAGAGAATAGAAAAAATTTTGATTTTGTATTGCTTTTGCAACCAACTTCACCTTTTAGAAATAATGAAGATATTGAAAATCTTTTTTTAAACTATAGTGATGATACTGAAATGGTTGTTACTGTGAAGAATTCAAAAGAAAATCCATATTTTACTCTTTTTGAAGAAAATGAATTTGGCTTTCTGGATAAAAGTAAAATTGGAGATTTTCAAAGACGTCAAGATTGTCCTGAAGTTTTTGCTTTTAATGGCTCCATGTATTTGTTCAAAGTGAGTGCATTACTGGAGAAAAAAATTAGCGAATTTAAGAAGATAAAAAAAGTAGTTATGCCAGAAGAAAGAAGCATTGATATTGATACAATAGCAGATTGGACTTTGGCGGAATTTTATTTAGATAAACAATGAAAACAGTAAGAATAATACCTAGATTAGACATTAAAGGTCCGAATCTAGTTAAAGGAATTCATTTAGAAGGATTAAGAGTATTAGGTAAGCCATCTGATTTTGCTAAATATTATTACGAACAGGGTGCAGATGAATTAATGTTTATGGATGTAGTAGCTTCTTTATATGAAAGAAACAGTCTTCATGATATTATCTCAGAAACAGCAAAAAAAATATTTATTCCAATTACTGTTGGTGGAGGTTTGCGTTCAATTTCTGACATCAAAGAGGTATTAAGAGTGGGTGCTGATAAAGTGTGTTTAAATACTGCAGCAATAAAAAACCCTCAATTGATAAAAGATGCTTCAAGAATGTTTGGTTCTTCAACAATTGTTGTTGCCATAGAAGCAATAAAAGAAAATGACGGAAGATATTTGGCATACACAGATAATGGCAGAGAACATACTGGTGTTGATGTTTTTGAATGGGCTCAAAAAGTTGACGAATTAGGAGCTGGTGAAATAGTTATTACTTCTGTAGATAGAGAAGGAACAGGTCAGGGTTACGACTTAGATTTAATTTCTAAACTAACAAAATTAGTGAGTATTCCTGTAATTGCTCATGGTGGAGCAGGAAAACAAGATCATGTAGTTGATGTTCTTAAAGATGGAAATATAAGTTCTGCAATGATATCATCAATGTTTCATTATCATTTTATAAAAGAAAATGAGTCAAATGCCTCTTCTTTAGAAGGAAATGTGGAGTTTCTTAATCAAAAAAGAAATTTTCATACATTCGAACCTTGTACTATTGAGGAAGTGAAAAAAAGGTTAATTAGCAACCAAATAGAGTGTAGATTGTAATGGGAGATATTAAAAAAAATGTGATAATTATAGATTATCAATTGGGTAATCTGTTTAGTGTTAAGCAAGCTTGCGATACTATAGGAATTAATGCTAAAATTAGTTCCGATAAAGATGATGTTTTAAATGCAGATGCTTTAATTCTTCCTGGAGTTGGTGCATTTATCGAAGCAATGAACAATTTAAAGAAATTTGAGCTTGATACAGCAATACAGCAGAAAGTTAAAAGTGGAACACCAATTTTCGGGATTTGTCTTGGGCAGCAATTGCTTTTTACAGAAAGTGAAGAGTTTGGAGCTGGTAAAGGATTGGATTTGATTTCAGGAGTGATTAAGAGATTTCCTGAGACATTAGAAGAGAGAATGATAAAAGTGCCACATATAGCATGGAATACCATATATAAATCTCAACAGGATTGGAATCAATCGGCATTATCTGAACTAGATAATAATGATTTTATGTACTTTATTCATTCGTATTATGTAAAACCAGCTGATGATTCCTGCATCTTAACAAAAACAAACTATGATGGTATAGAGTTTTGCTCATCTATTTTGAGAGATAATATTTTTGCAACTCAATTTCATCCTGAAAAAAGTGCTACCAAAGGAATATCAATATATAAAAATTGGGCTTTAATTAATAACTTATTATAATGTCAGAAAAGAAAAAATTAGAGGCATATTACGGATTGCCTGAAGAAGTATCATTTTGTACTAAGTGTGTAATGTCTAATCAGCGTCCAACGTCAACGGTTGAATTTAAGCACACAAAAGACAGCAGAAAAACAACCATGAACTTTGATGAGCAAGGAGTGTGCGATGCTTGTAGAACTGCCGAAATAAAAGATAATATTGACTGGGGTATGCGTGAAGAGGAGTTGGTCAAACTTTTAGATAAATACCGTAAAAATGATGGATCATATGATTGTTTAGTTCCTGGTAGTGGAGGTAAAGATAGTGCTTACCAAGCCCATGTGTTAAAATATAAGTATAATATGAATCCGTTAACGGTTACATGGCCACCTATTTTATACACTGATTATGGCTTAAAAAACTGGAAAAACTGGTTGGATAGCGGTTTTGATAATATTTCTTTTTATCGTAATGGTAAAGTTATGAAATTATTGACGAAATTATCAATTGAGAATTTATTACATCCATTTCAGACTTTTATTCTTGGTCAAAAAAATTTAGCTCCAAAAATTGCTGCTCAACATGGAATTAATTTGATTTTTTATGGTGAAAATGAAGCTGAATACGGAAATCCTTTAGCTGATAATATGACATCTTTAAGAGATAAATCTTATTTTAGTTTTGAGCATTTAGATGAAATATTTTTAGCAGGTGTTTCAATAAAGGAATTAATGGAAAAATATGATGTTAGATTAAGTGATTTGATGGCTTATTTACCTCCCAAGGCAGAAGAACTTGAAAAAGCAAATATCGAAGTACATTATTTGGGTTATTATTTAAAATGGACTCCACAAGAAGTGTACTACTATGCTGTTGAAAATACTGGATTTAAAGCAAGGCCTCATAGAACGCAAGGTACTTTCAGTAAATATAGCGGAATAGATGATAAAATTGACGACTTACATTTCTATACGACATTTATAAAATTTGGTATTGGTAGAGCGACATATGATGCTTCACAAGAAATAAGAAACAGACATCTTACTAGAGAAGAAGGTCAAGCTTTAGTTAGCCGTTTTGATGGAGAATTTCCAGATAGATACTTTAATGATGTAATGGAATACATTGGTATGGAATCAGAATATTTCCATGAATTATGCGATAAATTCAGATCACCGCATTTATGGGGTAAAGATGAAGAAGGAAATTGGAAATTGAGACATAATGTAGCTGGTAAGGGACTGGAGGACTAATTATATAATAAGAAATGGAATAATTTTTCATAAGTTGAAATTATTATTCCATTTCTTAATCAATTTTTTTTCTATACTTTTAAACATTACAAAATTCATAATGAATTTATACAAGTCATTTTCCTTATATACTGTAGCTTCTTTTATTGAAAGGGGATTAGCTTTTTTTCTTTTACCAATATTTACTTTTTATTTAACAACAAAAGATTTTGGAATCTTATCACTAGTAACCTCTATTTTTAGTTTTAGCTTGCCCTTAGTAACTCTTGGTATACAAGGTGCAATATCAGTCGCTTATTTTAATGGAGATAAAAGAAATTACCCTAGTTATTTTACTTCTTCAATTGTAACTCCTTTCATTATAACAATATTTTTGACTTTGGTTATTTTGATTTTTAAAACACCAATTGAGAACTATCTAGAAATACCAATCCTTTGGGTTTTAACTATTCCAATCTTTTGTTTTTTGTCTTTTTTTAATTCATTATTACTTATTGATTATCAAATAAAAAATGAACCAACAAAATATATTACATATAGCCTTTCTAATTCATGTTTAAATATTTTAATCTCTCTCTTACTAGTAATTCTTTTTAAATTAGGTTATCAGGGTAGATTGACTGGGCAGTACTTCTCTATTATTATTTTCTCTATTGTTGGTTTTTATATTTTGTATAAAAAAAGAGAGCTTCTAGTAAAAAAAATTAATTGGGTAAACGTTAAAGATTCTCTCTCATATGGCTTACCTCTTGTTCCACATATATTAGGGGCGATGGTAATAAATATGTCTGATAGAATGTTTATAGATTATTTTTGCGGTAAGGAAGAACTTGGAATTTACAATATTGGGTATGTTATTGGATCTGCTATTTCAATTCTTTGTGCTGCATTTGCAAATGCAATAATTCCATTTAGCTACGAATTATTTGCAATAGGTACTTTTGAGGCAAAAGCAAAGGTTGTAAAAGTATATTGGTTATTTGTATTAGTAATGATTGTTGCAGGTTTGAGTGTTTGGGGATTAACGCCTTTAATTTTTAAGTATTTTATTGATGCAAAATTTTTGGGTGGTATAAAATATGTGCCTTGGATTGTATTAGGTTATTTTTTCCAAGGAATGTATCTGTTGTTTGCCAACATTATATTTTATCTTAAAAAAACTAAAATACTATTTTATTTATCATTTGTGAATATTATAATAAACTTCAGTCTTAATTATTTTTTAATTCCAGTTCTTGGGCCAATGGGGGCAGCATATGCAACTTGCGTGAGTTTTTTTCTCTTTTTTATTATGATTGCATTCAGTTGTAATAGAATTTATCCTTTACCTTGGATGAGTATTTTAATTAAGACAAATAAATAATACAAATGAGATTATTGAATAAGATTTTAGGAAAAATATTTTCTTTGTTTAAAGAGGGTTATCAGCAAAATATTTATGATAATTATCTTCGAATCTATAATATACACCCATCTTTTCACTTTAATGGAGAGGGAATTAAGATGTATGGTACAGGGAAGATTAGTTTAGGAGAAAATAGTTATATAGGAAGATTCTCTTTACTTCAGTCTTCTGAAGGAAGTGAAATCAAAGTTGGTAAAAATTGTAGCATTGGCCCTTTTTTTAGTATTTGGACACAGTCTTCAGAAGTTGATTGCGATTACAATTTAAAAGACGGAGTAAAGCCAAAGATTGGAAATGTTATAATTAAAGACGCAGTTTGGATTGGCGTAAATGTTTTAATCTCTCCAGGTGTTACTGTGGGAACAAATGCAATTGTTGGGGCTAATTCAGTAGTTACTAAAGATGTCCCTGATAATGCAATAGTGGGTGGAATACCGGCTAAAATCTTAAGGTATAAAAATATATAGCTTTAAGATGGACATATTAGACTTTACAGACAAGTTTCAGAAAATTGAGGCTGAAAATAACTTTTTTACTGAAAAAGACAGCGAAGGAATATTGTATTGGGATGTTGTGAGACATGATGTTTTTTACTTATTATATTATATAGTTTGTGATACTAAGCTTTTACCTTCTTTAAATGCCAGAAAATCTAAAATGGCTCTGCTTTCTACTTTGTTAAATAACGTTTTGGGATATATAAATTTTAAACTAAAAACTTCGTATAAATACAAATACATATGTTTTACTACTTCAAGAAACAAAGAAGCTGATAAAAATGTAGATTTTATATTGGATGATATATTAAGTAATATTCATCAGGATTCTTTAGTAATTGAGAGTTTTAATAAAAACACATCAGAAAATCGATATAAATCAGTTTTTAATTATGGTCTATTGATGAGTTCTTATAAGTGGAGATTAAAGTATAAGTTTTCTAAAAAAATGCTCGATAGATATAGGATTGCCGAGATTTTAAAGCACGAATTTAATGTTGATCTTACAAGTGATATAGATGCGATAATCACTAATTATAAAATATCTAAATCTCATTATTTGCTATTGTTTGCCAAAGTGAAGCCTAAAGCTATATTTTTAGTGCAAAATGGTATCCAGAAAGGATTGTTTGAAGCAGCACATAAACTTAATATTCGGGTTATTGAACTTCAGCACGGACTCATAGGATATATACATCCGGCATATTCTTACCCAAGTATTATTCGATCAGGAGAATTGGAAACTTTACCTGATACATTTTTCTCTTTTTCCGATTTTTGGACCAATAATTTAAACTTTCCTGTTAAAAATATCATTCCACTAGGTAATAATTTTTATTCAAATAGAATAGTCAATAAATCAAAAGAATATGATCTTACCTTTATATTCGCAAATATTTATAGTACTGATTTATTACAATTTGTAGATAACTTATTGAAAAATGACTATAAAGGCAAGATATGCATAAAATTACACCCCAACCAACTTGATGAGTTTAATGTTATAACATCACAGTATGAGGCATATGATACTATCGACGTAATCGCTTCGCAGAGATCCATGGGGGAAATACTTTCTGTTTCAAAAGCAATTTTTGCTATACAATCAACAGCAGTATACGAGGCACTTCATTACAAAGTTAAGGTATATCTTTATAAAATTAAAGATTACCTCACACATCAGGATGTTATAGGTAATCCAAATGTATATTTGGTAGACAATGTTGCAGATTTAGATAAGTATGATGCAAATAATTTTGTAGATTCTGAAGTATCTGCCATGTTTGAGCCGTTTAATGACCTAGTGTTTAATGATTTTATAAAAAATCTATAATAATAAATATGCTTAAAAGAATTTATTTATCTCTACGCTGGCGTATATGGTACGTTATTAACAAATCTAAATTCAAACACTTAGGTACAAAATCTTTTATACATAAGCCTCTTTCTATTGAAGGTATAAAAAATATAAGCGTTGGAAATAATGTGTATGTTGCTTACAAAACTTGGCTTGCAGCTATGCCACATACAGGTTTTAAGGATTGTGAGCTTATAATTGGAGATGGATGTAAGATAGGTAATTTTAATCATATTTATGCAACAAAATCAATAATATTTGGTAACAATGTACTTACTGCAGATAAAGTATATATCTCAGATAATTTGCATAGTTACGAAGATATTTCAATACCTATTTTACACCAACCTGTAAAACAGATAGGTACAGTTACAATTGGCGAAAATTCTTGGATAGGCGAAAATGTATGCATAATGGGAGCAAATATTGGCAAACATTGCGTAATAGGAGCCAATTCAGTTGTGATAAAAGATATTCCGGATTACTGTGTTGCCGTGGGAACTCCCGCAAATGTTATTAAGCAATATTGCTTTCAGACCAATACTTGGATAAAAACTAATTAACAATCATAAAATGCTCTTTAATTCATTAAATTTTGCTTTCTTTTTGCCAATTATATTTGCTTTATATTGGATGCTGAATAAGACTAGAAAATACCAAAATATCCTGTTATTAATTTCAAGTTATTTTTTTTACGCTTGTTGGGATTGGAGGTTTTTATTCCTACTCATATTTTCTACGCTTTTAGATTATTATACAGGAATTAAAATGTCTGAGTCTAAAACAGTTCAGTCTAAAAAAGTGTGGTTTTGGCTTAGTGTAATAATAAATCTTGGTTTTTTAGGTGTTTTTAAATACTATAATTTTTTCGCAACATCTTTTGGTGAATTATTATCTGGTTTTGGACTACAGGTAAATGTTTGGACTTTAAATGTGATATTACCTGTGGGAATTTCGTTTTATACATTTCATGGATTATCATATGTTATTGATATTTATAACGATAAAATAAAAGCTGAAAGAGACTTTATCGATTACTCGCTTTTTGTTAGTTTTTTTCCTCTATTGGTAGCTGGGCCAATCGAGCGTGCAACGCATTTATTGCCTCAGGTAAAAAATGACAGAACATTTAATTACTATAATGCAGTCGATGGATTAAGGCAGATTTTGTGGGGACTTTTTAAGAAAGTTGTTATTGCAGATCAATGTGCAATTTATGCTAATACAATTTTCAACAGTTCTTCTGATCAATCAGGAAGTACTTTGGCATTAGGTGCAGTTTTCTTTACAATTCAGATCTATGGTGATTTTTCGGGTTATTCAGATATTGCTTTAGGAACTGCCAGACTTTTTGGTTTTGACCTTCTACGAAATTTTGCTTATCCTTATTTTTCCCGTGATATAGCTGAATTTTGGAGGAGATGGCATATTTCATTGTCATCTTGGTTTAAGGATTACTTATATATTCCTTTAGGAGGTAGTAAGGGAGGTATGTGGTTAAAAATTAGAAATACATTTATAATTTTTTTAGTTAGTGGTTTTTGGCACGGTGCTAACTGGACTTTTATTGCTTGGGGATTATTAAATGCATTATACATAATGCCATCTATTATTTTTAATAGTAACAGGAATAATCTTGATACTGTAGCTCAGGGACGATTTTTACCTACTTTTAAAGAGTTTTTTAGCATAGCAATTACGTTTTCTCTTACAGTTATTGCATGGATATTTTTCAGGGCTAATAATATAACACATGCTCTGTCATATATTTCAAATATGTTTTCCAAACAGCTTTTGTCGGTTCCGACAATTATGCCTCCAAAACTGATATTATTTATAATCCTTTTTATGCTTATTGAATGGTTAGGACGTGAGAATAAATTTGCTATTGAAAAACTGTTTTTAAGGTTTTCGCCTTTATTCAGATGGGTTTTTTATATAGTTATAATTTTTATGATATTCAATTATACATTACAGGATAAGCCACAATTTATTTATTTTCAATTTTAAACCCAGATAGAAATTAATATGAAAAAATTTATTCAGAGACTATCTATATTTACAGGTATAATCGTGCTTATTTTGGTTGTAGGAGCACTCACGCCGCCTACTCCTCGATCTAAAACATCTCTTTTATTTTCAAAATTAGATAAAGATTCTTTAATGAAAAATGTTAAGAGCGATAGGCTTATACTTATTGGGGGGTCTAATTTATCTTTTGGTATAAACAGTCAGATGTTAAAAGACTCTTTGAAAGTTAATCCAATTAATAATGGTATTCATGCTGCTTTAGGGCTTGAATATTTGTTGAATGAAGCTGCTCCATATATTAAGAAAGGTGATGTGATTATAATATCTCCGGAGTATACTCATTTCTATGGTAACACTGCCTATGGATCTGAGGTTTTATGCAGAATGTTTTTTGATGTTGATTTTAGGAAAGGAAATGAGGCCTCTAGAAAAATGAGCTTTAAACAATGGCAGCAAATATTAATGTATTGCCCTAAATATGTGGCTTCAAAGTTTGATCTGTTAGAGTATTTTCCCCTAAGTCATGATCCTGTTTACAGCCGAGATTCTTTTAATCAATATGGTGATGCAGTCGCTCATTATAATCTTCCTCCTGTAGATTATTTGCCTTTGGATGTCATAGATGGAAAATTCAATGAAGATATAGTAACGAAGCTGAAAGAATTCAGAGACCATGTATTGGAAAAAAAAGCAAGATTATTTATTACCTTTCCTGCAGTGGATAAAAAATCTTATCAAAATAATAAAACCCAAATAAACAAAATTTATCAAAAACTACAAGATGATAAGTTTTTAATCTTAGGGACACAGTTAGAATTTGTAGTATCGAATGACATGATATTTAATGCTTATTGTCATCTTAATAAAAAAGGAACAGATCAGAGGACAAAATTATTGATTAAAGAATTACAAAAAAATTATGAAAAATATACTAATAACCGGTGGAGCAGGTTTTATAGGCTCTAATTTAGCTTTAAAACTAATTGACAAGGGATACAATGTAACTGTTTTGGATAATTTATCAACTCAGATTCACGGTGATAATCCTGAAGAAAACTCTTTTCTATTCTTAAAGATAAAAGATAAAGTTAAGTTTATCAACGGTACCGTTACTTCAAAAGAAGATTGGAAAACTGCCATTGCAGAACAGGATGCTATTGTACATTTTGCCGCCGAAACAGGAACAGGGCAATCAATGTATGAAATTGAAAAATATACAGATGTTAACATAGGCGGTACTGCCATGATGTTGGATTTACTTGCAAATGGACAACATTCAATTAAAAAAGTTGTAGTTGCTTCTTCAAGATCTATTTATGGTGAGGGAAGGTACTGGTCTGACGATTTAAATGCGTACGTATATCCGAAACACAGGACTGATGATTATATGTCTGCGGGAGACTTTGAAGTAAAATATAAAGACATAGCAAAACCTTTACAGCTTGTAGCTACAGATGAAGAGTCTAAAATTCATCCATCTTCTGTATATGGCATTACAAAGCAAAATCAAGAACAAATGATTATGACTGTATGTCCTACAATAGGAATAGCACCAGTAGCCTTTAGATATCAAAATGTTTATGGACCAGGGCAGTCATTGTCAAATCCTTATACTGGTATTCTGTCTATTTTCTCTACTCTTATCAAAAACGGTAAGGACATAAACATCTTTGAAGATGGTAAAGAAACACGTGACTTCGTTTACATTGACGATATCGTTGCAGCAACAATTCTTGGACTTGAAAAAGAAGAAGCTAACGGAGAAGTATTTAACGTAGGAACGGGAGAAGCAACTGATGTTATAACTGTAGCTAACACGCTTATAAAAAATTATGATGCAGATACTAATATCAAGATTTCAGGAAATTATAGACTTGGAGATATACGCCATAATTATGCAGATCTTACAAAAATAAAAGCGTTGTTAGGTTTTGAACCCAAATATAATTTTGAAATAGGCATAAGGAAATTTACAGAGTGGGTACTTACTCAGGAAATCAAAGAGAGCAAATACGAAGACAGTATTGCAGAAATGAAAGAAAAGGGTTTGTTTAAATAATGATTAAATTTTAGAATAATGTCAAGGCAAAAAGCTTTATTTATAGGAATCGGTTTTTATGATTATGATCAAGCAATAATTAGCGAATTTAATTCGTTAGGTTATGATGTTGATTATTTTTCCGAATTTCCTGCGGGAATCCCTTATAGGTATTATTTAAGAAGAAATAATAAGGATAAGATAGAATCATATAAAGAAAAGACGAGCATGGATATAGCAAATTCCTGCAAATCCAACTATGATCTTATATTTGTGATAAAAGGTGAATGCCTTTCTCAGCGTGCAATAGATAAAATTAAAAGCAAGAATCCAAACTGTAAATGGGTTTTATATCTATGGGATTCTATTGTAAGAATACCTCAAAGTAAAATAACAGCTAAAAATTTTGACAAAGTTTATTCGTTTGACAGAGCAGATTGTCTGGAAAATAAAGAATTTATTTTCAATCCTCTTTTTTTTAGAAGAGAGTACGATAGAAGTCTACATGGAAAGATGGAACTCAAATTTGATCTTTATTTTTTAGGCTGGTACCATTCTGACAGGTTAAAACTGGCAAAGAAAATTGTCAATTTTTGCAAAAAGGAAGGATTAAGTCATAAGGTAATTCTTTATACAGGGTATATGAATTATCTCTTACATAAGGTGGTTGGTAAAGAATTAAAAGGTAATAAAGAGTACCTTGTCTTTAAATCTATTACTGCGAAAATGAATTTGGACTTAATTATGAAGTCAAAAGCTACGCTGGATATAGCTCATCCGGAACAGACTGGTTTGACAATGAGAACTATAGAGCTTTTAGGGGCGCAAAAGAAAATCATTACTACAAATAGCGATATTGTAAATTATGATTTTTATGACCCAAAAAATATATTAGTGATAGATAGGGAAAATCCAGATTTTGACACTAATTTTTTTAAAATTGAATTTAATCCTACTCCTGAGCATATATTGCGTAAGTATTCTATAAACGAATGGCTTAAGAGAATGCTTTAAATGAATTTATGAATGTTGCTAAAATGTTATAATATGTTAACAAAATATTTGTAATTGTATTATATTGTGCATTTTAAATAATGTCTATTTTTTAATATTTATTCTGTTAAAGATAAATTTTGTAAAACCGTGTTTTACAGCTATTTTTTTAAATTATTATGATTTTTCGGGTTGTTAAATTTTTATTGTCGCTTCTTGTATTGATTCTGTTAATGGACCCGACAGACCGCATTTTTCATTTAAAAATGCCTTTATTCGTTCTGGTACTATTTGTATGGATTATTTCAAAGTCAAGATCAAAAATAAAATATTATAAAGAATATCTGATAATTATATTTTTTTTGCTATTTATAACTGTTTTTGGGATTAGTACTGCGGTTGTTCAGGGTGATACTGATTACGCATTTGCATTTGGATTTTTAAAATCTATGCTTATCTTAATTCTATTAATAGTTGTAGTGGATACTGATCTTGATATTGGGAAGTATATAATTAAGTATTCAATTCTTATACCCATAATTACATTTTTTATCTATTGTCTTCCGATTTATAATGTAGTCCTTTTTGGGGAAATTTACAATTATATTGTTGTGGGGACAGAGACTATGATGATAGCTCAGAGGAATTTTTATGGATATGACGTTTTTATGATTTATTATAAAACAAGCCCAATGCTTATTTTTCCTTTATCTTATTATGGCTCAATGACTGTAAGATATGGTTTTACAGTAAAAAGGCTAATTTTAATCTTAATGTTTTTTCTTTGTTTAGTTATATCTGGTACGAGGGCAAACATGCTTGCGGGTCTAGGAGTTATTATTTATTGGGTTTATATTTTTTTGAAAGAAAGAAAAAATGCTTTTTATTCTATTATGGTTTTTATATCTGCATTTACGGCTATAATAATGTTTGCTCTGAGTTTGTCATTTGAAAAAAAGGAAGCATCGGCAGAGACTAAATATGGTCACTTTATCTCTATTATTGATACTTTTGAAGATCATCCACAATATTTATTATGGGGTCAAGGACTAGGGAGTACATTTTATTCAATAGGGGGTAAGAGAATTGTTTCACAAGTTGAACTTACATATATTGAGCTAATACGCTATTTTGGTATACCTCTTGGATTATTTTTTATAATAATGATGGCGTATCCAATAATTAATATTACAATTAACAAAAAAGTTAATATTTATAATCAATATGTAATTCCTGCTTTTTGGAGTTATCTATTTATTTGCGGAACCAATCCATTACTAGTTAGTTCAACGGGGATGCTTGTAATGATTTTAATGTATTCTTATATTCACAAGGATTTTGCCAAGTATAACAGAGAATTAGAATAACTTATTATGATTTCAGTCTGCATAGCAACATATAATGGGGAAAAATACATTAAAGAGCAGTTAGATTCTATACTTTGTCAATTAAGTATGGTTGATGAGGTAGTACTGTCAGATGATAATTCATCAGACAGTACTTTGGACATTATTCAAAATTATAATGATAATAGAATTAAAATTTTTAAAAACAAAGGAAAAGGTTTAATTGAAAATTTTGAAAATGCATTATTAAATTCCTCGGGTGATTATATTTTTCTTTCAGATCAAGATGATATTTGGGAAGAAAATAAGATTAAAGAATGTCTAAATGACTTTGAGAAAGGATATCAATTAATTCTGTCGGATTGTTCAGTTTTTGATTCAGAATCCAAAGCGGTAATTCATAATTCTTTTTTTGAATTTAATAAATCAAAAAAAGGAATAATGAATAATATAATAAACAACAGCTATATCGGATGTTGTATGGCTTTCAAAAAGGATCTTAAAGATAAAATATTACCGTTTCCTAAAAATATCCCTATGCATGACAGTTGGATAGGCATTATTGGAGAATTGTTTTTCAAAGTAAGTTTCAATAAAAATAAGTTAATTAAATATAGATTGCATTCTAAAAATGCTTCTTATACTGGCGTTGGGAAAAGCAAATACAGCTTCTTTGAAAAAATTTCATTTAGAATTTTCCTTTCTTTTGTATTATTTCAAAAGTTTTTCTTTGGAAAGTAAATGAAGTTTTATTTACTCTTCAAATTTTTTATTTCAACTACATTATTATCGTTCTAGTTTTTTTAAGTTAACATGTAGTTTATATAAAGAGCAAGTTCGATTTTAGGGTAAGGCTAGTTGATGTTTATTAAATAATTAATTTAAATATGTATAATGTAGTTTGTAGTTTAGTAATTTATAAAAATGATAAAAAGCAGCTTTTAGACGCTATAGACAGTTTTCTTAATACAGATTTAAAAGTTAAACTGATGTTGATTGATAATTCTCCAGAGGATGATTTAAAAAACATCAAAATAGACGATAGGGTTGAGTATATTCATAACCCATCAAATCCAGGATATGGTACTTCACATAACATTGCAATTAAAAAATACGCTGAGTTTTCAAATTATCATCTTGTTTTAAATCCTGATATATATTATGGTCAAGGCGTATTAGAAAATATTCTTTCATACATGGAAAGTGATAAAAGAATTGGATTGGTAATGCCAAAGGTTCTTTATCCAAATGGTGAAATTCAATATTTAGCCAAATTGATACCAAGCCCATTTGATTTTTTTGCGAGAAGATTTTTGCCATTTAAAAAACTTAAAAAGAAGCTTTCAGATAAATTTGAATTGAAATTTAGTGGATATAACATAACAATGGATGTTCCTTATTTATCAGGATGTTTTATGGTTTTTAACACTGAAGCCTTAAAGAAAATAAATGGTTTCGATGAAAAAATATTTATGCATATGGAAGATTTAGATATTACACGAAGGTGTAATGAAGCTGGTTTTAAGACAGTTTTTTTTCCGCATGAATTTGTTTATCATGATCATCTTTATAAAACTTTTTTAACTTTTTCTAACTTGAAAATGTATTTTTTATCCGCCTTTTACTATTTTAATAAATGGGGATGGATCTTCGATAAAAACAGAAAAAGTATAAATAAATTTACGGTTGATAATATAATACTTTTAAAAAAATAATTGCTTAAAATTGAATAAAGATAAATTTAACAGTGATGTTTTAAAATTAAATGTCTAATAAATAAAGTTGGAAACTTTTCAGGTTATCGAAGTATTATATCATATAGGATGAAGTAATAATATGTCAAAGTATAACATTTTTGGAATTAGCAAATCACATATTTTGTATCAAAAAGATCCAGTATATGTTGGCAGAGAAATTGAGATATGTAATTGCTGAAAGGTTGTTCGGAAAAGAATTATGTTTGTCATAAGAATCTAATTTAAGGAATAAATATAGAATTAAAATTTAAAAAAGTTGTTTACTTTTTTAAGTAAAATATAAAATTAAAATATGAAAATTGAAAAAACATTTATAAAAGACTTGGTAATAATTGAACCAACAGTTTTTGGAGACGAAAGAGGTTATTTTTTTGAATCATACAGTAAAACTAAATTTGAAGATTTAGGAATCAATATTGATTTTGTTCAAGACAATCAATCCTATTCTAAAAAAGGAACATTAAGAGGTTTGCATTATCAAAATCCACCTTTTGCACAAACCAAATTAGTTCGTGTTTTAGAAGGAGAAATTATTGATGTAGCAGTAGACTTGAGAAAAGATTCTCCTACTTACGGAAAGGCTTTTAGTGTTTTATTATCAGCAGAAAATAAAAAGCAATTATTAGTGCCGCAAGGTTTTGCACATGGTTTCTCGGTTATTAGCGAGACTGCATCTGTAATGTACAAATGTGATCAGTTTTATAATAAAGCTTCAGAAGGTGGGATTAAATTTGATGATCCATCTTTAAATATTGATTGGGGAATGGATTTAAATGATGCTATTGTTTCAGAAAAAGATCAGATTCTTCCGTTTATTGAAAATTGCAATAGTTTATTCTAATGGAAAAGATATTAGTTACGGGTTCAAACGGACAATTAGGTTCGGAATTAAAAGTTTTGTCTGAAAATTATTCTCAATTCGAATGGGTTTTTGCAGATAGAAATCAGGTTTCATTAGATAATTTGGCAGATTTAGAAAACCAGTTGGAGTTAATCAATCCAAATGTTGTTATAAATTGTGCGGCTTATACTGCAGTCGATAAAGCAGAATCTGAAGAAGAATTTGCTGATATAATAAATCATTTAGCTGTTGGTGTTTTGGCTGATTGGTCTCATGAAAACAATGCTAAATTAATACACATATCAACGGATTATGTTTTTGACGGAACTTCTTCATTTGCATTAAATGAAGATTCTCCAACAAAACCAATAAATGTTTACGGGGCAACTAAATTATTAGGAGAAATTTTTTGTTTAAAAAATAATCCAAATGCAGTAATTATCAGAACATCTTGGGTTTATTCAAGTTTTGGAAATAATTTTGTAAAAACAATGTCTCGATTGATGCAGGAAAGGGATAGTTTGAATGTAGTTAATGATCAGATTGGAAGTCCAACGTATGCGGCTGATTTAGCAAAAGCGATTGTTGATATAATTACACATTCAGATTGGAAATCTGGAATTTATAATTTTTCTAATGAAGGCGAAATTAGCTGGTATGAATTTGCTTTAGCAATAAAAGAAATTGGAGATTATAATTGTGAAGTAAGCGGTATACCTTCTTCGGCATATCCCACTCCAGCAAAACGTCCAGCTTATTCATTACTGGATAAGTCAAAAATTAAAGATAGTTACAATGTAATTGTTCCAAATTATAAAGAAAGTTTAAAAAAGATGATGAGTTTATAAAATATAAATTTCATTTACTAAAAAAATAAAAAAATATGAAAGGAATTATATTAGCAGGAGGTTCAGGAACTAGATTACATCCTTTAACTTTAGCAGTAAGTAAACAATTAATGCCGGTTTACGATAAACCAATGATTTATTACCCGCTTTCAACTTTAATGATGGCAGGAATTAATGAGATTTTAATTATTTCTACCCCGCATGATTTACCTCACTTTAAAAAATTACTTGGTGACGGAAGTGCTATTGGCTGTAAGTTTAGTTATGCAGAACAGCCTAATCCAAATGGATTGGCGCAAGCATTTGTAATTGGTGAAGAATTTATTGGGAATGATAAGGTAGCTCTTGTTTTAGGAGATAATATTTTCTTTGGAACCAATATGCAACAGTTATTAAAAGATAATGCAAATCCTGAAGGAGGAGTAGTCTTTGCTTATCATGTCTCTGATCCAGAACGTTATGGTGTTGTAGAGTTTGATGATGCTAAAAATGCAATTTCTATTGAAGAAAAACCATTAGTTCCTAAATCAAATTTTGCAGTTCCGGGCCTATATTTTTATGATAATTCAGTTGTTGAAATTGCAAAAAACATTAAACCAAGTGCTAGAGGAGAATACGAAATTACAGATGTTAATAAAGTATATTTAGAAAAAGGGAAATTAAAAGTTGGAATATTAAGCAGAGGAACAGCTTGGCTTGATACAGGGACATTTAATAGTTTAATGCAAGCCGGACAATTTGTTCAGGTACTTGAAGAACGTCAAGGATTAAAAGTAGGTTGTATTGAAGAAATTGCTTGGAGACAAGGATTTATAACTTCAGAAGAATTAAAAGCTTTAGCAGAACCATTAAAGAAATCTGGTTACGGTGAATATCTTTTAAATATTTTGAAATTTAAAATATAATACTGGAAAGTTTCAATTTTTAATTCTAATCTAATTTATGATTTACTACGTCATATTATTTTTTATATTATTCATAATCGAGTTACTTTATTTTAAGGTTGCAGATCGGTTTAACATTATTGACAAACCTAATTTAAGAAGCTCACATACAGAGATAACTTTAAGAGGGGGAGGTATTATTTTTTGGTTTTCTGCTTTACTTTATTTCGTTCAGAATATAAAATATAACTATTTGTTTTTTATTGGAATTACGGTTGTCAGCTTGGTTAGTTTTTGGGATGATATACAGAGTTTGTCTAATAAAATTAGAATATCAGCACATTTTTTGGCGATTACCTTAATTTTTTATGATTTAGATGTTTTTAATAGTATAAATATTTTTTGGATAGTTGGTGCTTATATTTTAGCGATAGGAACTATCAATGCCTATAATTTCATGGATGGTATAAATGGAATTACAGGTTTATACACTTTAAGTGTTTTGGGTTCCTTATGGTTTGTAAATAAAAATGTGCAACTATTTATAGATGCTGATTTTATTATTTATGGAATAATTGCGAGTCTGGTTTTCTTATTCTTTAACTATAGGAAAAGAGCAAAATGCTTTGCAGGTGATGTGGGAAGCATTGCAATTGCTTTTTGGATTATTTATTTGATCCTGAAATTAATTTTAGTTACAAATTCGATTATTTGGTTTTTATTTTTGGCTGTTTATGGAGTTGATGCAATGTGTACAATTCTGCATAGACTTTATCTAAAACAAAATATTTTTGAAGCACATAGATTGCATTTTTATCAAATATTAAGTAATGAGTATAAAATACAACATAGAGTTGTTGCTTTGATCTATGCAATTATGCAAACCATTATCTCAATTGTTGTTATTTTGTTATATCCAAAAATGGATACAATAGTGCTTTTGGTATTAATTACGCTTCCGTTAATTTTAATATACTCATTGAAGTTTTATATGATTCGTAGCGTAAATCTAAAAATAAGCTAATGAAGCCTAAAATAATTCAAGGAGGAAGCTTTTCAGATCATAGAGGTGTTATTTCGTATGTCAACGATTTTAATTTTAAAGACATAGAACGCTTTTATATTATTAGTAATGCAGAAACGAACCCTATACGAGCCTGGCAGGGACATAAATTGGATGCCAAGAATTTTTATTGTATTGCTGGTTCTTTTAAAATTCATTTTGTAAAAATTGATAATTGGGAAAGGCCATCAAAAGATTTAGCTGTGGAAACTATTATTGTAAATGTTTCTGATAGTAAAATTATACATATACCTGCAGGTTATGCTAATGCTATCGAATCTTTGGAGAAAGATTCTAAATTAATTTCTTTTTCGACATTGCCATTGTCAAATGTGAGCGATGATGATGTTCGTTATGAATCAAACTATTGGAAAATTAATGAGTGAGAGTAGGATTTTTCTATCATTGCCAAAGTTAAGTGGGGAAGAACAAAAGTATATTCAAAATGCATTAAATGATAATTGGATTACTTCTGGAGGGCCTAATGTCGATGACTTTGAAAAAGATTTAGAAGAATACTTAGATGAAGATGTTTCAATAGCCGCATTAAATTCAGGAACTTCAGCAATACATTTAGCTTTGATTTTGCTTGGAGTTAAATCTGGAGATGAGGTTATTTGTCAAAGTATGACATTTTCTGCATCAGCAAATCCAATTTTATATCAAGGAGCGATTCCTATTTTTGTAGACAGCGAATCTGAAACATGGAATATTTGTCCTGAAAATCTTGAAACAGCAATTAAAGATAGAATTTCTAAAGGAAAAAAACCTAAAGCAATAATAACTGTTCATCTATATGGAATGCCTTATAAAATTGATGAAGTTCATGCAGTTGCTGATAAATTTGAAATCCCTATAGTTGAAGATAGTGCTGAAGCTTTAGGTAGTAGCTATAAGGGAAAAAAATGCGGAACTTTTGGTGATTTTGGAATTTTTTCGTTCAATGGAAATAAAATTATTACAACTTCTAGTGGTGGCGTATTAATATCACATTCTAAAAAATCAAAAGATAAGGCCATTTTTTATGCTACCCAATCAAAAGATAAAGCGGTACATTATCAACATAGCGAAATTGGCTATAATTATAGAATGAGTAATGTTTGTGCAGGAATAGGACGTGGTCAGATGAAAATTTTAAATGAAAATTTAAAGATAAAAAAAGAGAATCATAATTTTTATTGTAATGCTTTTAAAGATACGGAAGGAATTACTGTTTTCAGAAATTTAAACAAAGATTATGATTCGAATTATTGGTTGACTACTATTCTTACGGAACCTACAAGCGCAAATAGCAGAGATATTTTATTAGAGATTTTTGAAAATGCAAATATTGAAACCAGACCTTTGTGGAAACCAATGCATTTACAGCCTTTATTTCGAGAATTCCCTTATTATGGGAATGGAATATCAGAAGATTTATTCGAAAGAGGTTTGTGTATGCCATCAGGATCTAGTCTTACCGATTATGAAAAATCTAGAATTAAGGTAGTAATAGACAAATTATAGACAGTATAAATTTCTTCGCTAGATGATTTTATTATTCTTGAATTCAAATAATATATTTTGTATACATAATTAAATTAAAATTTTACAGTTATGTAATATAAAAAAAACAAGTTAAGTTTAAAAAAAAGTACTTTTTAACCTTTAATTTGTATTTTTGTAAGACATACGAAGTTTACAGACTCAAACTCAATTGAATTGAATACAGACAAACAAACAAGAGCAAGCTCTTTACTATATAATACTTTCTCTCCTAGGAATCTAAAGGCTAATATCAATAATCTTAGTTATTTGCCTAGATGGGTTATTGTTGCTATTGATGTAATGGTTTTGGTTTTTTCTTTTTCATTTACTTATTTACTGTTTGAAGGAACAGCAATTGGTTATATTATTACACCACATCATTCTTATATTGTTTCGGGTTTAATCATAGTAAATGTTTTTTTCTTTTGGTTATTTAGAACCTATTCAGGAATTATTAGACACTCATCTTATATTGATGCCATAAAACTGCTATTTTCTCAAATGTCAGTTTTAGTGTTTTTTTTATTTTTCAACTTAGTTTTTGAGCTTTATACAGGACATAAAGCTTTTTTAAATACGGCATTATTTATCAATTTAGTATTGTCGTTTTGTGGTTTGTTTTTATATCGAGTAGTGGTAAAACAAACTTTTGAGATGTATTTTTCCGAGAAAGCCAATTCTAAGTTAATCAGAACTGTAATATATGGTACAGATGCTAATGCAATTTCGGTTGCTAATGCTTTAAAATTTGAAACTCCATCCCGTTTTAAAATTGTTGGTTTTGTAGATAAAAATAATCAGAATGCATCTAAACGTATGCTAGATTTGCCTATTCTGATTTTAAGAAAAAAATTGCCAGCATTAATGCGTTCTGTTGCGGCAGAAGGAGTTATTATAGCCGATAAAAGCTTAACAAAAGAAGAACAACTATTAATAGTTGATCAATGTTTAGAATTTAACTATAGAGTTTATACTGTTCCCCTTATTTCAGATTGGGAAAATCAAAAAGAAATTTCTCAGAAAGTAAAGAACATTCAAATTGAAGATTTATTAGAAAGAAAACCTATTGTCTTAGATAGTAAATCTATTTCTAAACAATTAAAAGATAAAACAATTCTTATTACTGGAGCCGCTGGATCTATAGGAAGTGAAATAGTTCGACAAGTTTTGGGCTTCAATCCAAAAAGAGTCATTATGTTGGATCATGCAGAAACACCACTTCATAATTTATGTTTAGAAACATTGGCTATGAATTCGTCAACTCAAATAGTGGCAGTAATTGGAGATGTGAGAAGTAAAAAAGCATTAGAGAAAACTTTTAAAAACTATAATCCACATGTTGTTTTTCATGCTGCGGCATACAAACATGTGCCTTTGATGGAAGAAAACCCAGCTCAAGCTATATTAACTAATATTAAAGGAACTAAAAACTTAGCAGATTTAGCATGCAAATATCATGTAAAAAAGTTTGTTATGGTATCTACTGATAAAGCTGTTAACCCAAGTAATGTTATGGGAGCCAGTAAGCGAATCGCAGAAAAATACGTACAGTCTTTATTTTTAAAAAATCAAAGAGAAAATGTTGAAGGCGAAACAAAATTTATTACAACTCGTTTTGGAAATGTTTTAGGTTCAAATGGTTCTGTTGTACCGCTATTTACTAAACAGATTGCTGAGGGAGGGCCGGTTACAATTACACATCAGGATATTATTCGATATTTCATGACTATTCCCGAAGCCTGTCAGCTGGTTTTGGAAGCTGGAGCAATGGGTAATGGTGGTGAAATTTATATTTTTGATATGGGAAAACCAGTTAGAATTATTGATTTAGCAAAAAAAATGATTAAACTTGCAGGCTTTATCCCAGATAAAGAAATAAAAATAAAAATTGTTGGTTTAAGACCTGGTGAAAAACTGTATGAAGAATTATTAAATGATAATTCCAAAACATTACCAACCTATCATAATAAAATCATGATTGCTCAGGAAATACAAGATGAGTATGAGAATCTTCATATTGATATTGATGAGCTTATTGGGATTGCTGATTTTTATGATAATGATGATATTGTGGCAAAGATGAAAAAAATCGTTCCAGAATTTAAAAGTATGAATTCAGCTTTTGAAGTTTTGGATAATTAATTTTTTGAAATTAATTTTAATTCTTATGATATAGAGAAAAGGTGTTTTTTTAAACGCCTTTTTACTTTTTAAATAATTTTTAAAAGAATAAAAATCTTGTTAATTCAATAAGATACTAATGAAGATTCGTCTTTTTAAATTTTAAAATAATATTATTACAGCTTAATTGTAGTAGAAATAAAATGAATAATAAAAATACCCCAAATGAATGGTTGTTTGAATTAACACCAAAAAATAAATTTTTCACGCTTAACCTTAAGGAAGTTTGGCAGTATCGAGATTTATTATTTCTTTTTGTAAAACGAGATATTGTTACAGTTTATAAGCAAACCGTTTTAGGGCCGCTTTGGTATTTAATACAGCCTTTATTTACTTCAATTACTTTTACTATCATATTCAATAATGTTGCAGGAATTAATACAGGAACTGTACCTCCATTTTTATTCAATTTGGCTGGAATTACCGTTTGGAATTATTTTACTGCCTGTCTAACAGGGACATCTGATACCTTTAAAGCTAATGCCGCAATATTTGGTAAAGTATATTTTCCACGTATTATTACACCTATATCTGTTGTAATTTCCAATTTGATTAAGTTCGGAATCCAATTTCTAATTTTCATTGTATTTTATATTTTCTATTATTTTCAAGGGGCACCTTTAAGTGTTAATATTTTAGTGTTATTTTTCCCAATTTTGATTATAATAATGGGGGTTTTAGGACTTGGACTAGGAATGCTAATTTCTGCAATGGTTACAAAATATAGAGATTTTAGTTATTTGATTGGTTTTGGTATACAATTACTGATGTATTTATCGGCAGTAATGTATCCGATGGAGTTAATAAAAGAAAAATTACCTAAGTATGGCTGGATTGTCGAGTATAACCCGTTGGCTTATGTTATAGAAACAGCTCGTTATATGCTTCTAGATGTTGGGAGCATTTCTATTTTAGGTTTGTGCTTTACTTTGGGCGTAACTGTAGTTGTCTTTTTTATTAGCCTTTTAGTTTTTAATAGGACTGAGAAGAATTTTATAGACACAGTTTAAAACAGGATTTATTAGATAATTTATTGCTCACAGTTTATAATTTACAATTGGAAAAAGATATAATATTAAAAGCAGAAAATATTTCTAAACAATATCGTTTAGGACAAGTTGGTACTGGGACTTTAAGTCATGATTTGAATCGTTGGTGGCATTCTGTACGAGGAAAAGAAAATCCGTATTTAAAAATTGGTGAAACCAATGATCGGTCTACTAAGGGAACTTCAGATTATGTATGGGCATTACAGGATATAAATTTTGAAGTAGAACGTGGTGAGGTTCTAGGTATTATTGGTAAAAATGGTGCAGGGAAATCAACACTTTTAAAAATACTTTCTAAAGTAACCGCTCCAACAACGGGTAGTATAAAATCTCGCGGACGTATTGCCTCTTTACTTGAAGTAGGTACAGGATTTAATGGAGAAATGACGGGTCGAGAAAATATCTTTTTAAATGGGGCTATTCTAGGAATGACCAAAAAAGAAATTACCTCAAAATTAGATGAGATTATTGAATTTTCGGGATGCGAACGTTACATCGATACACCAGTAAAAAGATACAGTTCTGGTATGACCGTTCGTTTGGCTTTTGCAGTTGCCGCTTTTTTAGAGCCTGAAATATTAGTAGTTGATGAGGTTTTGGCTGTAGGTGATGCTGAGTTTCAGAAAAAGGCAATTGGAAAAATGAAAGATATTTCTCTTTCTCAAGGTCGTACAGTATTATTTGTAAGTCATGATTTAAGTGCAATTAGTACTTTGGCGACAAGAACGGTAGTTTTAGCTAATGGTAAAATATTAGCAATTGAAGAAACAAATAAAGCAATTGCAATATATTCTTCTGTAGAAAATAGTGAATCTATTTTTATTCAAGAGCCTTCGTTAAATAATCCATCAGTTACAAAAGTTGAAATAATTACTTCAGAGGGAGGGGTTTTGCAAGGGAGTAGTAAACCATTTAAAATAAATTTTGGGGTGAGCATGCCTTTTGAAAATTTTGAGAACATGTCGCTTTCTTTTCAGATATTGAATCATTTAGAGGTTCCAGTTTTATTTGAATATGTATTTGATATTGATACCACAATATGTAGAAATAAAGGATTAAACCAACTTTCATTTGTTTATGATGAGTTACTTCTTTATAGAGGTAATTATAATATTAGAGTACATTTAGCGGAAACAAAAACAAAGCAAAAATTTCAAACAATTGATTGTTGCTCTTTTGAAGTTGAAATGATTGGATTTAAGGAGCCTGAATGGGGATGGCAGAAAAATGTTTGTCAATATATAGATAAAGGAAAATGGGAGCAAATATAAGAACTGAAAATGTTGGGAGGCTAAGTTCAGTAAATATCGATAGAAATAACATATATTATTTACACTACAAAAGTTATCATGATGAATTGTTTAAGGCTATTAAAAAGTATGCAAAAGGAGATGTTTTAGATATAGGATGTGGTAATAAACCTTATGAAGATTTTTTTTCGAGTTCATGTACAAGTTATATCGGGTGTGATATAATTCAATCAAATTTAAATAAAGTTGATATTTTATCTCCAGCTGATAATATACCACTAGAGGACAATAGTTTTGATACCGTTTTTTCAACCCAAACAATTGAACATGTTGAAAATTATCAAGGATTAGTAGATGAAGCATATAGGTTATTAAAAAAAGGTGGATTCTTAATTTTATCTGGTCCATTTAATTGGCAGCTTCATGAAGAACCATATGATTTTTTTAGATTTTCTAAACATGGATTTACACATGTTGTTAATAAATCTGGTTTCGAATTAGTAGAATTGAATGAAAATGGAGGTATGTGGTCGGTTGTAGGACAGTATTTGTTAAAGAGTATATATAACGATCATCGTGGAAGAAGCAAGAAACTTAGATTTTTATTTAAAATTGTTACAAGATTAAAAGGGGTTAATGTATTAAATCGAATTTTTGAATATTTGGATAAAAAAGATTATAATTCAGTCAATACGATTAATTATGTTGTAATCGCAAGAAAATAATTCTTTATAATGTTTTAGAATTTTGATAATGAAATTAAAAAAATTAAAAAAAATATACCGCATTTTATTTCCTTTAAAGATTTCAGTTCACGAATCTTTTGTAAATAATTTATTGTCAAATCATTTAATTAAAGAGGTCCAAAAAAATGATAACCTATTCTTCTTAAAAATAAAGAATGATTTACAACTTTATCTTAGAGATGAAAATCACAGTGATTATTCTGTTTTTAATCAAATTTTCAAGGATGAAGAATATAAAACGGTTTCTTCTATTTTAAAAAATAATGAAGAGTCTTCAATATATAAGACCGTTCTAATTGATGCAGGCGCAAATGTGGGTTATGCAACAATATATTTAAATCATATTTTTAATTTTGATAAGATAATTTGTATAGAACCATCAAAATCAAATTTTGAACTTCTAAAAAAGAATATAGACTTATTAAATTCTTCCAAAACTAATGAGATAGTATTGCTTGAAAATGCTCTAGCGGCAAGAAAAGACCTTAGTTTTACGATAGCAAATGATTTTAGAGATGGAAAAGATTGGTCTATTACAACATTAGAGAATAAAGTTGGTAATATTAAGGGGATTACTTTAAATGAAATTATAGAAAAAAATAATCTTGATGAGATCACAATATTAAAAATTGATATTGAAGGAGCTGAAAGATTTATTTTTGAAAAAACTACCAATTTATCATTCTTAAATATGACAAAAATTATTGTTATAGAAATACATGATGAATTTAATATTAGAAAAGAAATTTATCAAATTCTGAGAGATAATAATTTTCTATTAATCGAATCGGGAGAAGTAACAATCGGGGTGAATAAAAATTTATACTAAATTTTATATTAAAATGAATATAATTCCAAGATTAAGTATAATTACACCATGCTACAATTCTGAAGCAACCCTTCACTTAACATTAGAGTCTGTATTCAAACAGAAATTCCAAGATTGGGAAGTTATAATTGTTAATGATGGATCTGCTGACAGAACAGAAGAGATTGCATTAGATTGGGTTAAAAAAGATAAGCGCTTTAAATATTTTTCAAAAGAAAATGAAGGTTTAGGTAAAACTAGAAATTTTGGTATAAGCAAAGCCAATGGTACTTATATTTTGCCCTTAGATTCAGATAATCTTATAGAAAGCGATTTTACACTAAATGCACTTAAAATTTTTGAAGATAATCCTGATGTTGGTGTTGTACATGGCTATGCAGAATTTTTTGGAGAAAGGGAAGGATTATGGAAAATTGATGATTTTGATATTCAGAAAATGTTAGTTCACAACTATATTGATGCTTGTGCAGTTTTTAAAAAGGAGTTATGGCAAAAGGTAGGAGGTTATGATCAAAACATGCCTTATCAAGGTCATGAAGATTGGGAATTTTGGGTCTCGTTAGCCAGCATAAATACAGTTTTTTATAATTTACATCTAATAACTTTTAAATATTTTGTTTCTAGCAAATCAATGATTCATTCCTTTAATAATGAAATGGTTTTTTTAAATCAAGATTATATTATGAAAAAACATAGTAAATTGTTTCATGAGGAATACTCCAAAATATTTTCGTCTAGAGAAAAAATGGATAAACAAATAATGAAAAAATTGAAAAGTAAAAAATTTGTAGTTGATTTATTTTGCAGTACCTTCTTTGGATTCAAAGTTTTTAATAGATCGATAAATTTAAAAGATTAATAAATGCTGCAGACCAATTTACCTTTGATTTCTGTAATTGTTCCCAATTATAATCATGAAAAGTATTTAAAGCAGCGCTTAGAAAGTATCTTTAATCAAACATACGACAACTTTGAGGTAATTTTACTAGATGATTGCAGTACAGATAATAGTGTAGAAATATTATCTGGCTATGCCAAAAAATCAAAAGTTACTCACTGTGCTTTTAACGATAAAAATTCAGGAAACACCTTTACTCAATGGAGTAAAGGTGTAGCTTTAGCAAAGGGAGAATATATCTGGATAGCTGAGTCTGATGACTTTTGCACACCTAATTTTATTGAAGAAGTCATTAAGCCACTTTTGGGGAATTCTGAAATAATTTTATCTTACTGTCAATCTCATAGAACAAATGAGAATGGAGCAATTACGGGAAATTGGATTACGCACACAGATAATTTAACATCTGACTTTTTCTCGAAAGACTTTGAAATAGAAGGAAACTTGTTTATAGAAAAATTTTTAATCTTTAAAAATGTTATTCCTAATGCGAGTGCGGTAATTTTTAGAAAAGACATTTGCCTCGAAGAATATTTACAAATAGGAGAAGGTTTAAGATATTGTGGAGACTGGGTGTTATATTTTAAGATGATTTTAAACAATAAATTGGTTTTTGTAAGCGAAAGTCATAATTATTTTAGGTATCACAATAAAAGTGTTATTGCTAATGCTGTAAAAGAAAAATCCAAAGTTTATATTATAGATGTTGAACTTGAAATGAGAAAGGAATTAATTCGTTTTTTAAAACAAAAAAGGATTCCAAACCAGCATCAAATTTCAGCTAGCAATAAAATCATCATTAAATCTTTAAAATACGAAAAGGGATTTTTGCTAATTCATAGCAATCAAAAATCGAAAGGTTTTTTTGTTTTACTCAGTGTTTTTGATGAATTTGTGAAAAGATACAAATTCAAGAAAAATTTAAGAATAAAGTTTAAAAGATTAATTTCATGATTTCAGTAGTTATCTGTTCAAGAACTAATTTTATATCAGAATCTTTGCAAAATAATATTCAAGAAACTATTGGTGAAGAACATGAATTAATCATAATTGATAACTCTCTAAATAATTACTCTATTTTTGAAGCTTACAATTTAGGAATTAGAAAAAGCAAAGGCCAATATATTTGTTTCATGCACGATGATATTGGTTTGAAAACAAGCAATTGGGGAGCAATTATTAATCGTATTTTTCAAGAAAACAGTAAAATAGGATTAATAGGAATAGCAGGTTCTAAAATCAAAACTAAAATGCCATCAGCTTGGTGGGATTGTGCTGATGAAAATTTATGCATGAATATTATACAGCATTTTTCAACAGGAAAAAAAGAACATTGGGTTAAAGGTTTTAAAGAAAAAAGATTAGAGAAAGTAGCAGCAATTGATGGCGTTTTTATGGTCGCAAGAAAAGTGAATACTATTTGCTTTAATGAAAACTTAAAAGGTTTTCACAATTATGATCTTAATTTTTCATTTGAATACCTTAAAAGTGGGTATAATGTAGTGGTTACAAAAGATATTTTATTAGAACATTTTTCTATAGGTGTTCTCAATAAGTCATGGTACGAATCGACTTTAGAACTTCATAAAGTATATAAAAATTTACTTCCTTTAAATTTTTCAAATAATTTAACACTAAAAGATCAAGAGTTTAAAAATGGTGAAAAATTTTTAATTAATGCGTTTAAGCACAATATCAAAAGACCACTTTTTATGATTTGGTTTAAACTAATTCTTATTAAGCCATTAACTAAATTCCATTTAAGATTTTTAAAAACGATAATTCAATAAATGCTTGCTATAATTATTCCATATTTCAAATTAGCTTTCTTTGAAGAAACTTTAGATGCGCTAGTAAATCAAACAAATAAAAGATTTAAAGTTTATATAGGAGATGATGCTAGTCCCGAAAATCCAATAGAGTTATTAAAAGGATACAAAGACAGGTTTGATTTTGTATATCATAGATTCGAAAAAAATCTAGGAAGTATTTCTTTAAGCCAGCAATGGGACCGCTGTATTTCAATGTCGGGAGACGAACAATGGATAATGATTTTGGGAGATGATGACATATTAGACAGTGATGTAGTTGAAGAATTCTATAATAAAATTCCTGAAATTGAGAAAAATGAATGCAATGTTATCAAGTTTGCTTCACGCACTAACGATATAAAAAAGAAAACAATTTCAAAAATTTTTGAACATGCTAAATTTTTGGATGCAGCTGATTTTTATTATAATAAATTTAAGGATAAGGAAAGAAGTTCTCTTTCTGAACATATCTTTAGAAAAAAAACATATTTAAAGCATGGATTTAAAGATTATCCTCTTGCTTGGCATAGTGATGATTATGCTTGGTTAGCATTTTCTGAGTCAAAACCCATCTATTGTATTAATAGTGCAGTGGTTACCGTAAAAATTTCTTCAGAAAGTATTTCAGGACAATATGAAAATATACTGCAGAAAAATAAAGCTGAAGCAGAATTTTTTGTGGATATATTACAAAATAAACTACGATTATTTATAAAAGAAGTACGTTTAGAATTATTGTACCAAACAGAAGTCTCAATTAAAAAAAGCAGAAAATTGTATTTTTATGAATGGAATCAATTATTTTATGGTTATCTCACTAGCTTTTCTTTAGTATCATTTTTGAAATTTATTAGAAGATATTTACTGCACTTTACAAAATGAATCCTTTAATCTCCATAATAATTCCAACTTATAATCGAGGCTATTTAATTTGGGAAACTTTAGACAGCATTTTGAACCAAACTTATACGCATTGGGAATGTATTGTTGTTGATGATGGAAGCACAGATAATACGGAGAAAATCTTGTTAAGTTATATCGAAAAAGATAACCGTTTTAAATATTACAAACGCCCAGATAATTATAAAAAAGGAGCCAATGCGTGTCGCAATTATGGCTTTGAAGTAAGTAAAGGTGAATTTATAAAATGGTTTGATAGTGATGATATAATGTGCGATTTTTGTTTAGCCGAAGAAATAAAGAAAATAAATTTTAATACTGAGTTAGTCATATCCTCATTAATGTTATTTGATTTTGATAAAAAAATACCTTTAAAACAAAGTAAAATTTTTTCAGATAATTTGATATATGATTATTTTACAGGAAAAATTGTTTTATATGTATCTGGTCCTTTATGGCGTAGAGATTTTTTGAACAAGCAAGCTTATCTTTTTGATGAAAAGATATCTAATGTCGATGATTGGGATTTTAATATGAGAATGTTGTATGAACTGCCAATAATCGAATTTAATAAACAGGCATCAATTCTTTATAGAATACATGAGATGTCATTATCTCAGGAGATAAAAAAAGGAAACATAGTAGAAATAACTTCGATTTTAAATGCGCTTGAGAAACATCTAAAGTTAATTAAATTAAACAAGATTACAGCTTATAAACCTTTAATAAAGTATACACTCAGTTATTATAAAAACAGGATTTATTTATCCTTACAATCTCATGAAAATTACTCGTTTCAATTGTATAAAAGAATGATTAAAATTCATTTTTTAGAGATATATGACTTTAAAGGGCTTTTAAAAACAACCATAGGCTATGTGTCTTATAAAATGTTCAATAAAGGGCATATTTTTTTTAAATAAAATAGAAGTTAAAAAATGTTGACATTCACTAGTTTAGGTAGAAAAGGTAATTTAGGAAATCAATTATTTCAGATTTCATCGACCATAGGTATTGCAAAAAAAAACAATCAAAAATTTTCATTTCCAGAATGGCAATATTCTAAGTATTTTGTAAATGAATTACCGCAATTGGATAAAAATAAAAAATTTATTCAAATTGTTGAAAATGCATATGAATTTCATAATTGGGAAGTAGAAACAGGAGATTATGACATTAATGGCGTTCTTCAATCAGAAAAATATTTTGACATAGAAGAAACTAAGAGCGCTTTTCATTTTAAATCAGATTTTATAAATGCTCTTACTTTAAAATATAATTTTTTATTCAAAGAAAAGCATATAATAATTAGCGTTCGAAGAGGGGATTTTGTTCATCACCCACATTATTATCAGTTGCCATATGAGTATTATTTTTTAGCTATAGTTGAAAATTTCCCAGACTGGAAAGAAAGAAAATTAATTTTTATGAGTGATGATATAAAGTATTGTAAGCATCATTTTGGGTTTCTTCCAAATACTTTCTTCTTAGAAAATCTCACAGCAATAGAACAATTAGCAATTGCATCCCAAGGGACAAACTTTATAATCAGTAATTCAACTTTTTCTTGGTGGGCAGCTTGGCTTGGAGAAAAAGAAAATAGCAAGATAATAAGGCCTATTAAAAATTTTAGAGGCATTTTTGCCGGTAAGAATAATGATAAAGATTATTTTCCAGATAGATGGATAGAATTTGACTATAAAAAGAAAAAAATAGAAAATAAATATTTAGCTCTTTTATTAAAGGGAGAATTAGGCAAAGTAAAAGATTTTTTTAATTTCTTAATCCATTTTACTCAGGAAAATAAGCGTAAGATTTTTAATAAAATAGCAAACTCAATAAAATAATGAAAATATTATTCGTATCCATGGATTCTGTCCATGCAGCTCGTTGGATAGAGAATTTGAAAGATACAAATTACGAATTGTATTGGTTTGACGTTTTAGGCAAAGGAAGATTAGAAACTTTAGATTCCGTTCATCAATTTACTGGATGGAATAAAAGAAAACGACCACACATAAAAGGAGAATATTTTTTAAGTAAAAAGGCACCATCTCTATATCAAAATATTGTTCCTTATCTTGAAGTAACAGCAAATGAAGCTTTAGAAAAAATAATTTTAGAAATTCAGCCAGATATTGTTCATAGTTTTGAAATGCAAAGCTGTTCGTATCCTATTCTAAAAACAATGCTTAAATACCCTAAAGTTAAATGGTTATACTCTTGTTGGGGAAATGATCTTTTTTATTACATGAATTTTAAAGAGCATAAAAGCAAAATTATAGATGTTTTAAAAAGAGTTGATTTTATTCATACCGATTGCGAAAGAGACTTTTTTTTAGCAGAAAATTTAGGGTTTAAAGGATTAAATTTGGGAGTGATTCCTGGCGGTACGGGATATAAAATCGAAAAATTAAAAGAATTTAGATATCCTATCGAAGGGAGAAAAATAATATTGGTAAAAGGATATCAAAATATTTTTGGGAGATCATTAAATGTTATAAAAGCGCTTGAGAATCTTAAAGAAGAAATAAAAAATTTTGAAGTAATAATCTTCGGGGCGCATCAGCCTGTTGTCGATTATATTTCGGAGAAAAAAATATCATTTAAAGTTTTTAACCGTCATGAATTGAAACATGACGAATTGTTAGATTTAATGGGAAAATCTTTAATATATATTGGTAATAATGTTTCAGACGGTATGCCAAATACTCTTTTAGAGGCTGTTATTATGGGAGCATTCCCAATTCAATCAAATCCAGGTGGCGCAACTGCAGAAATAATTCAGCATGGTGCAAATGGTTTTTTAATAGAAAATCCAGAAGATGTTAGCGCTATTCAAAGTCTTATTATATCGGTTGCAGCTAATTTTGATTTATTAAAAAATGCACAAGAGTTAAATTATAATATCGCTGAATTAAGACTAGATTATAATTTTAATAAAAATAAAGTTATTGAATTGTATCAGAAAATTTCAGACTAAATAAAATGAGAGTAGGCTTTAATCCTAAAAAAGATAAAAAAATAACAGCTTCTGATTATTATCATCAAGTAGTTATTCCAATTTATATCCCTAATCAAGAAGGATATTTTGAAGATGCATTAAAAATTTTAAAAATATGCTTAGAATCATTATTTAAAACATGTCATAATAAAACATATATTACTATCGTAAATAATGGAAGCTGTATTGAGGTAGTTAAGTATTTGCAAAATCTATTTGAAGAAGATAAAATTCAAGAAATAATACATTCAAGTAATATTGGTTATATAAATGCAATGTTAAAAGGTGTTTGTGGGCAGAATTTTGATTTGATAACTACAGCAGATTCAGATATAATTTTTTTAGAAGGATGGCAAAAAAAAACGTATGAAATTTATGAAGCTTTTCCTAAAGCCGGCGCTGTATGTACTACACCTTCTTCTCGTTCCTTTAAAACACATACTGCTAATATTTATTGGGATCTTTTTTATTCAAAAAAACTTAAATTTTCTGTTGTAAAGAATCCATTTGCATTGAAGGCATTTGGACATAGTGTTGGAAATGATCAATTTTATAATCAATATCAGCTCTCTAAGTATTTAACAATTACTAATGATAAAATAAAAGCAGTTGTAGGAGCGGGTCATTTCGTTGTTACTTACAGATCAATCATTTTTGATAAATTATCTGAAAAATATACACCTTATATTATGGGAGGTGGAAGCGATGATATTTTTGATATACCAGTTGTAAAGAAAGATTTTTGGCGTTTATCTACAGAAGATAATTTTACTTTTCATTTGGGTAATGTTTACGAACCTTGGATGGACGTAGAATTTGAAAAACTTGATAAGTTAATTCCTGAAAGTTTAGATTGCCCTGATTTTACTTTTTATGGTAATAGAAAATGGAAATATTTAGTAAAAACTAAGTTGTTCCGTAAATTTATTTTTAGAAAGCCAGTGTTAAAATTATTTTTTAAATCTCGTGGATTGTCAGAGAAAGAAGTAAAAGGTTATTTAGGATTATAAAATAGTTGAAAAATTTTATAAGAGCTTTAAAAAAAAACATTGGTACTCATGCAGGAAGATAAAATTAAAATAGCCTATTTAGTTACAGCTTATCATAATTATGATCATCTGAGAAAATTGATTTTGGCCCTGAATGAAAGTTTCGTTTCATTTTATATTCATATCGATAAAAAATCTCCAATGCCAACCAATTTAGGAGATATAAAAAATATAATCTTTATTAAAAGGCATGTAGTTTGGTGGGGAGGATGGTCGCATCAAAAAGCCATTCTCAATTTGATGTTTGAGGCAGTTAAAGGAGATTTTGATTATTATGCATTAATAAGTGGTTGCGATTATCCTATAAAGAATAATAATTATTTATCTTCAATCTTAAAAGACGGAGGTGAATTCATCAGTATTAAAGAAGGATTCCCATCTGAGATGAAGAAAGGGTGGATAACTAATTTTTATTTTGACATGTTTTACAGAAGAAAACCAAATAAACCTATTTGGATAAAAATTTTACTGCGACTTGAAAAAAAAATCAGCCTTTATTTTCCTAAGAAAAAATTCCCTTTTAAAAAAGTCTTTTTTGGTCCTACTTGGTGGGTTTTAAGTAAATCAACAGTTCAATATGTTTTAGATTTTTTAAAGTCAAATCCAAAATGGGAAAGTTTTTTTAAAAATTCTTTCTGCAGTGAGGAGATTTTGATACCTACAATAATTGGGAATTCATCGATTACAAACATAAAAGGAAATTTAACTTATGTAGATTGGTCAGTTCATCCTGGTCCATCTTTTATAGTAAAAGAACATCTTACTATTTTTGAAAATGATTTCGTTAAAAATGAATATGATGATAATTGCGCTTTTTTTGCTAGAAAATTCAATAAAGAAAGTAAAGAGCTGTTAGATTTTATTGATGTAAACTTTAGAGTATAAATTTATGATTACCATTCTTTTTACTTACCGAAATAAAGACTTGATAAGAGTTAAAAATTGCTTATTAAGTTTACAAAACCAAACGGTAAAAAATTTTGAAATACTTTTTATTGATTACGGTTCACAATCAGTATACAGTCTTGCTCTAAAAGAACTTTTAGAACAATTTCCAGATATTCATTATCATTATACAAATGTCGAAAATCAGCCTTGGTCTCGGTCAAAAGCTATTAATGTTGGGTTGAAATTGCTTACAACTCCTTATGTTTTTGTAGCAGATATTGATATGTTTTTTAGAGAAGATTTTGTAGAAAAACTTCTTGATTTGGCAAGTCCAAATAGATCGATATATTTTAAAGTAGGGTTCTTGAGCAAAGAAACTACTGATTTTTCTAAAAATTTTCAGGCAATTCCAATTGCTTTTTCAAGTGAAGCTGGTGCACAAGGATTATCTCTTTTTAGCACAGATAAGCTGCATGAAATAAATGGTTTCGACGAATTTTATCATTTTTGGGGATCCGAAGATGAAGATGTACACATACGATTGCAAAATGCAGGTTTTGAAGTTTCTTTTTATGATTCTGAAATTCTGATGTTGCATCAATGGCACCCTAATTATCGTAGTTTAGAGCGTAAGGTACTGACTACAGATTTACAACTTTTGGGAGTAGTACAATTAAATCATCAACACCTAAAAAATGCTATTACTCAAAAAAGTTCGAAAGCAAATGGAGAATATTGGGGCATCTCTATATCTCAACAAGAATATCAGTTATTGCAAGCGCCAGATAGACAGATATTCATAAGTAACAAAAAAGCAGAAATCGATCATTTTTTTTATTTTACATTTCAACAAAAAAGAAATATTGTTACAGAATACAGATTTCATTTAGATCCTGATTATCGCTCTTTGAAACAAAATTTAAAAAAAATTCTCCGCAAAAAAGTACCGCATTATTATACTCTTAAAGAAATTAATGATTTTGCACTATTACATTTGGTTAGTTCTTTAGAAATAAAAAATTATCGCTGTCTAGTCGCTCCTGATTTGAAAAGTATATCTTTGATTTTTTAAAATTATGTATAATGCCTAAAGTAATTTTGATTTCACAAACGCCACTACCATATTCTAAAATTGGAAGTTGGACGACTCTATATAAAAATTACTTAGAGAGTAATCATAAAATAGATTATGTAATATGTAATAAACCACAATTACCATTAGAAAGCGTTAAATATCGTTTTGTTATTAATAGTTTTAAAGACAAACTTATAAAGAAATGGACTAAAAATCCATATTATGGTTATTTAAAAGCACTTGATGAAATTATAAAACCCGACGAAAAATATATTATTCAGATTATTGATAATTATGGAATTGTAAAACTACTTATAGAGTTTTTAGAAAAAAAAGGGAAACGGAATCAGTGTTATATTCAGTTTTTTTATCATGGTTTTGCCCCATTCTATGAAAATTTTCGTGGGCAATGGTTTTTTCAGTCAATTGATGAAATGATTCTATTGACCAATGATTCTTATTTAGAACATAAAAAATATTATACGGTTTTACCAACAAGATTTTCAGTATTGCATAATGGAATTGATACATCGAAGTTTCATCCAGTTTCTATTGTGGAAAAAGAATTATTAAAAAAAGATAAAGATCTTTTAGGGAAAAAAATATTTGTTTGGTGCTCTCAAGATCGACCGAAAAAAGGATTACATATCATTTTGGATGCTTGGAAGAGACTGTATGAAGCACGTCAAGATATTGTTTTATGGGTTATTGGGAGCGAACATAAATATGTAACTGATGGGGTTGAATATTTAGGACAAATTCCTAACGATGAATTACCAAAGTATTATCAAACTGCCGACTGTTATTTGTTTCCAACTTTATGTCATGAAGGATTTGGAATGAGTTTAATAGAAGCATTACATTGTGGTAATTATTGTATTGCATCTGCAATTGGCGGTGTACCAGAAGTATTGCAATATGGCAAACTCGGTAAATTAATAGAAAAGCCGAATTTTGTATCAGAATGGGAAAAAGCTATTTTGGAGTTTTTAAATAATGGAGATAATCTGAGTGTTTTGGTACCAGATGATTTGTATACAACAGTAAAATGGAATAAAGGAATGAATCTGATAATTGACAATGCTACGAAAAATATCAGCTAATGAAAACAATTGTTATAATTCCTGCACGAGGCGGTTCTAAAAGATTACCTCAGAAAAATATAAAATTGTTGGGAAACATCCCTTTATTAGCGCACAGTATTTTATATGCTCAAGCAAATGCAGCTATTGTTGATGAAATATATGTTTCTACAGATGATGATCAAATTAAACAAGTTGCTTTACAATTTGGAGCAAAAGTCATAGATAGACCACAAACATTATCTGGTGATTTAGAACCAACAATTTCTGCGTTAAAAAATGTTTTGGAGCAAATAGATGATGAAGTAGAAAATATTATTCTGTTACAAGCAACAAATCCACTGCGTCCAACAAATTTATTGAGAGAGGCATTTGAAATTTATCAAAAAAACAATCTGGACAGCTTGTTTACCGTTACCCAAAATCACCAAAAGTTTGGTAAAATAGAAGATGATAAATTTATTCCATTTAATTACACAATAGGGCAGCGCAGTCAAGATTTAGAGCCACTGTTTTATGAAAATGGGTTACTTTATATAAGCAAAACAAAACTAATTTTAGAAGATAAAATTTTATCAGAGAATGCTTTTCCTTTAAAAATGAATCATATTTTTGCCAATATTGATATTGATACAGAAAGTGATTTTGAATATGCACAATTTATACATTCTCTAAATTATAATGAAAGATAAAATTTATTTTCCTAATCTTAATGGGGTAAGATTTATAGCGGCTTTTATGGTCATATTTAGTCACATAGAATTAAATAAATCTTATTTTAAGATACAGCATCATTTTCAAGATGTTAAACATTTAGGAAGATTGGGAGTTTTATTGTTTTTTGTTTTAAGTGGGTTTTTAATAACTTTTCTACTGCTTATGGAAAAGGAAAAAAGAGCAACAATATTATATATAGATTTTTATAGGAGAAGAATTCTAAGAATCTGGCCATTGTACTATTTTATTGTAATTGTATCATTATTTGTACTTCCTTTTTTTGATCTTTTTCATATACCAAAATTCAATTTAGATATTACTAGTTCATTTGAATATTTCAAGGTTATTCTATTGTTTGTTTTTTTCTTACCCAATTTGTTAATCCAGATCAAATTAGTTCCCTTTGCAACACAAACATGGTCAATAGGAACAGAAGAACAATTTTATCTTATTTGGCCTTGGATAATAAATTACTTTACTAAACTTGTTCGATTATTTATAATTTTAATTATTGGTTACAATATTCTTTTGTATTTAATCGGAATGAATTTTTTTCAAAATATACCATACTCTAGTTTGATAAAAGGATTTATTAATGCATTTCAATTAGATGCACTTACTATAGGAGCTTTGGCAGCTTACTTGCTCTATTCTAAACATCAAGTTCTGAGATTTTTTGCTTTTACACCATTATTTATAATCTCGATTATTTCTATAATTTCATTAATCGTATTTAATATAAATATTTCTTTTGGAAATTCAGTTTTATATGCACTTCATTTTGGAATCATAATCTTATGTCTTGTTTATAATCCAAAATTGAAAAGTTTATTAGAAAATAGAGTATTCAATTATCTAGGAAAAATTTCTTATGGTTTGTATATGTACCACCAAATACTAATTGTTGCGTCGATAAACATTCTATTAAAATTCAATATTGCTAATAACTATCTGATTTATATTTTGTCTATATTTTTGACAATTATAATCTCAGCTATTTCTTATCGTTGCTTAGAAACCCCTTTTTTAAATAAAAAAAGAACATTGTCTATATTTAATAATGAAAAATAATAAAATGAACCCATATATAGAAATTGCAGGCAGAAAAATTGGTTTAGATTTCCCGCCATTAGTAATAGCCGAAATAGGAATAAACCATGAAGGTTCTTTACAAGTAGCTAAAGAAATGGTTGATGCTGCACATAGAGCAGGAGTTGAGGTTGTAAAACATCAAACCCATATTGTTGAAGACGAAATGAGCGGTGCCGCAAAAAAAGTAATTCCTGGTAATGCCGATGTTTCTATTTATGAGATTATGGAGCGCTGTTCATTAAACGAAAGTGATGAATTGGAACTTAAGAAATATGTCGAAAGTAAAGGGATGATTTTTATTTCGACCCCATTTTCGCGAGCAGCTGCCGAGAGATTAAAAAAGTTTGATATTCCAGCTTATAAAATTGGTTCAGGAGAGTGTAATAACTATCCATTGTTAGAACATATTGCATCGTTTGGTAAACCTGTAATTTTAAGTACGGGAATGAATACGATAGAAAGTGTTCAGAAAGCAGTAGCAATTTTTGATAAATACAATGTTCCTGTTGCTCTTTTGCATACTACTAATTTATATCCAACGCCAATTCATTTGGTTCGTTATGGAGCAATGATAGAATTACATGAAGCTTTTCCAGATAAAGTTTTCGGATTAAGTGATCATACCTTAAACAATAATGCCTGTTTAGGAGCCGTAGCTCTTGGAGGAAGTATTTTAGAAAGACATTTTACAGATCATATGCAGCGCACAGGACCAGATATTGTTTGCAGTATGGATGAAAAAGCATGTCAAGAATTAATTGTTTCATCTGCAGAAATTGCATTAATGAGAGGCGGAACAAAAAAGCCAGCCTTAGAAGAGCAAGTGACAATTGATTTTGCATTTGCAACAGTTTGCTCTATTAAAAGTATTAAAAAAGGAGAAATCTTTACCAAAGAAAATATTTGGGTAAAACGCCCAGGAACAGGGAAAATTTTAGCAGAAAATTTTAATGAAGTACTTGGAAAAACAGCGGTAAGAAATATTGAAAATGATGAACAATTAGACTTTTCAGATTTTGAATAATTCAAAAAAAAAGATTCTTTTCCTAACCGGAACCCGTGCAGACTTTGGGAAGATAAAATCATTAATTCAAACGCTTGAAAAGACACAAGATTTTGAAGTTTTTGTTTTTGTAACCGGAATGCATTTACAGGAGTTATATGGTTATACCTTAATAGAAATCGAACGTTGTAATTTTAAAAATGTTTTTACTTTTCAGAATCACACACACGAAACTACAATGGATTTAACTTTGGCAAAAACCATAGAAGGATTATCTAGTTATTGCAAGACCATCAATCCAGATATGATTGTAGTGCATGGTGACCGTGTAGAAACACTTGCTGGTGCCATCGTAGGATCTTTAAATAATATATTAGTAGCACATATAGAAGGTGGAGAAGTTTCGGGCACTGTAGACGAGTTAATTCGTCATAGCGTTAGCAAACTAAGTCATATTCATTTTGTTTCTAACGAAGAGGCAAAAAAAAGGCTTTTACAAATGGGAGAAATTCAAGAATCAATTTTTACAATAGGTTCTCCAGATATTGACATTATGTTTTCAGATCAATTACCAGATTTGATAAAAGCAAAAGAATATTATAATATAGATTTTGAAAAATATGCTATTGTAATGTTTCATCCTGTTACAACCGAAATCAAGGAAATGCAGGAGTATGCAACAGATTTTGTGAACTCATTATTAAAAGACAACCATAATTATATTGTTATTTTTCCAAATAATGATTTAGGAAGTCAATTTATACTAGACGCTTACGAAAAATTAAAATCAAATTTGAGATTTAGAATTTTTCCATCACTTAGATTCGAGTATTTTTTAACCTTCTTAAAAAATAGTCAGTTTATAATAGGAAACAGTAGTGCTGGAATTCGAGAAGCACCTTATTATGGAATTCCAATTATTAACATCGGAACAAGACAGCAGAATAGAGCCATTCATGCAGATATTATAAATACTGATTATTCTGAGAAAAGTATAAAAGAAGCATTAGATTTAATCGTATCGCATAAAGTTAAAGCTTCAAACGAAGATTTTGGACAAGGAAATAGTAACGAGTTATTTCTGCAGTGTCTTCAAAAACAAGATATTTGGCAGCTCAATCATCAAAAACAGTTTAGAGATTTTTAATGAAAAATAATAAGATATTTATTTTATTGCCTGACGGAGTTGGCTTACGAAATTTTGCATTTACAAATTTTCATAAGATTGGCGTTGAAAATGGGTTTGATATTACATTTTGGAATAATACACCTTTTGATTTAAGTGAATTAGGTTTTAAAGAAATCAAAATTGATAAGGCCAAGACCCACATATTTGCTGATATTTATAAAAATGCCAGAAAACATATTGAACTCAATTTAAATATTAAAAAGAGTCACGATGTTGTATATGATACCTATAGATTTCCTTTTAATTATAAAGGCATCAATAATAAAATAAAAAGCTATGCTTCTCGGTTTTTAATTTCAAATTACTCTTCAGAAAAAGGATTAAAATTCATTCGAGAGAAGATTAGTAAAAACGAAAAAACAACAACTTATTATCAAAAATGCGTTGAGACTCTACAAGAAGAAAGGCCCGCAATAGTTTTTTGTACAAATCAGCGTCCTATTCTTGCAGTTGCACCAATTTTAGCAGCTAAACAATTAGGAATTCCAACAGCGACGTTTATTTTTTCGTGGGATAATTTGCCTAAAGCAACAATGGTGGTTGAAACAGATTATTATTTTGTTTGGAGCGAACATATGAAAAAGGAATTACTAAACTATTATCCTTACATAGAAGAAAAGCAAGTATTCATTTCTGGAACTCCTCAATTTGAAACACATTTTAGTTCAGAGAATTTGGTTTCACGAGAACTTTTCTTCGAACAAAATAAATTAGATATAAATAAAAGATATATCTGTTATTCAGGAGATGATGTCACAACTTGTCCTGATGATTCAGAGTATTTAAAAGATGTTGCAGAAGCTGTTAGTAAGCTAAATGCTGAAGGAGAAAATTTGGGTATTATTTTCAGACGATGCCCAGTTGATTTTTCTAATCGATACGATAAAGTACTTGAAGAATATAAAAATAGTATTACTCCAATTGCACCCGAGTGGAAAAAAATAAGTGAAGGCTGGAACACAATTCTACCAACTTATAATGATGTTATTTTACAGATGAATACCATTAAACATACCGAAATGGTAGTTAATCTTGGCTCATCAATGGTTTTTGATTATGTAAGTTACAAAAAGACATGTTCTTTTATAAATTATGACGTTCCTGATAGGAAAGATAAAAATTGGTCTGTTGCTAAAATCTACAATTACATTCATTTTAGATCAATGCCAAATAAAGAAGCAGTCTTGTGGTTGAACTCACCAGGTGAAATTGCTCAAAAAATAAAAAGAGGCTTAGAAAAACCAAATGAAACGGTACAAAATGCTCAAAAATGGTTTGAAATAATTAATCAGCAGCCACCAGAATCTTCATCAAGAAGAATTTGGCAGGCAATAGAAAAAATCATAAATTAAAAATTGATTTTAAGTTTTAGAAAAGTATAGTTTTAATTTATCAATACACTTCATGTTTTTTAACTCCTTGGCTTTTGCCATTTTTTTACCAATAGTTTTCTTTCTCTATTGGTTTGTTTTTAATAAAACTAAAAGTTCACAAAATGCTTTATTAATAGTCGCGAGTTATTATTTCTATTCTTGTTGGGATTGGAGATTCTTATTTTTATTGGTTTTCTCCACTTTTTTAGATTATTACACAGGAATTCAAATTGAAAAAGGAAAGTCAGAAAAAAGCAGAAAATTTTGGTTTTGGCTGAGTATTTTGGTCAATTTAGGTTTTTTAGGAATTTTTAAATACTATAACTTTTTTGCAGTTTCGTTTTCAGAATTATTTAATTCTGCAGGACTAAAAGCAAGTCCGATATTATTGAAAGTAATTCTTCCTGTAGGGATTTCATTCTACACTTTCCACGGATTATCGTATGTAATTGATATCTATTATAAAAGAATAAAAGCGGAACATAACTTTGTTGATTATTCTTTATTTGTGAGTTATTTTCCACTTCTGGTTGCAGGGCCAATTGAGAGAGCGACACATTTATTGCCTCAAGTAAAAATAAAACGAGAGTTTGATTTTCAAATTGCAAAAGAAGGAGTCTGTCAAATTATTTGGGGGCTAGTTAAAAAAGTAGTTATTGCAGATACGTGTGCAACTTATGCTAACGCTATTTTTGATCATTATAATTCAATGAATTCCTTTTCGCTTATTTTGGGAGCAGTATATTTTGCGTTTCAAATTTATGGAGATTTTTCAGGATATTCAGACATCGCACTTGGAGTTTCAAAATTGTTTGGTTTAGATTTATTGAGGAATTTTAATTATCCTTATTTCTCAAGAGATATTGCTGAGTTTTGGCGTCGCTGGCACATTTCACTTTCGTCTTGGTTTCGTGATTATTTGTACATTCCTTTAGGAGGAAGCAAAGGTGGCATCTGGATGAAAATTAGAAATACATTTATCATTTTTGTAGTCAGCGGATTTTGGCATGGTGCCAATTGGACTTACATTGTCTGGGGCTTCATAAATGCAGTTTATTTCCTCCCATTGCTTTTATCAAATAGTAATCGGAATAATATGGACGCAATTCAACTGAAATTCAATTTTGATTCTGTAAAAGTGATGTTCAGTATTGTATATACTTTTTTCTTGACCTGCGTTGCTTGGGTCTTCTTTAGAGCAAAAACGATTACAGATGCAATTTTATATCTGAAAAGAATCGTTACTAATGGAGATTTTAAAAGCCAATATTTAGATAACGAACGTTATAATTATGAATTGTTACTAATGATTGTAGTATTTGTTTTAATAGAATGGAATAGCCGTACCAAAATAGAACCTTTGTCAGGGAAAAGAAGTATGCTGAAATTAACTTTAGCAGTTTTAGCTATACTTGCTTTAGGAACTTATTCAGATTACAAAGAATTCATATATTTTCAATTTTAATGAAGAAATTTTTAATTTATATTGCCAAAATAATTGTTATAACTGCTTTAATAGCAATTGTGTTAGACGGATTATACACAGCGGTTTTTATGCAGTCAAAGAACAGAGGGAAAATTGAAGAAGTTATTAATTCAGAAGCAAAAAAATATGATCTCATTATTTTAGGTTCGTCTCGTGCTAATAATCATTTTGTATCTCAAATGTTTGAAGATAAGGGGTTGAAAACTTTTAATTATGGAATGAGTGGAGGACATTTATTTGAAGCTTCTTTGCTTTTAAAGTTAATGATTGAAAAAAAATATGTTGTTAAAAATGTGATTTTAGAAGCAGATTTAAATCTTTCTAACGATCAGGAATCTGAAGGTATTTCGGCTAAATTTCTACCTTATATTCATAACTCAGAGGTTGTGAAAAAACATTTTGAAACCCAGAAAGACTTTAAAGAATTATATTATATTCCTTTTTATAGATATGTAAAATATGATAGTAAAATAGGCTTTAGAGAAGCTTATGAAATTGCGAAAGGAGAGAAAACCAATGCTCTTGATAATTTAGGATATTATCCATTAGTAAAGCATAAAAATGGGAATATGAAAAACAATATTGTCAATCTAAATCCTTTACCCCATAATAAATATTACGAAGAAATTAAAGCAATTTGCAAGGCCAATAATATTAATTTTATAGCAGTAATGACGCCAATGTGCGAAAATGTTGTTGGGATGAATTATTTTGACAAAGTGAAAAAGGCTTATCCAGAAATTTATAATTACGAAAATGTAGTAATCGAAAATAAGTACTTCTCGTCTTGCGGGCACATGACAGATATAGGCGCAAAAATGTTTACAGCGAGAATTCTAAAAGATTTTTTTAATAAATAAAATGATGCACATTGCTTTTTTAACTCCAGAATATCCTCATCGTAGTGTAAAACATACTGCAGGAATTGGTACAAGTATTAAAAATCTAGTTCTTGCCCTGATTAAAAAAGGAGTAAAAGTTTCTGTATTTGTATATGGTCAAGATGAAGATGCTGTTTTTTTTGAAGATGAGGTTACAATTCACCTGATAAAAAATAAAAAATATTCTTTTTTAGGCTGGTTTTTTCATCGGAAACATATTCAAAACTATTGTAATGTAGCTGTAAAAAAAGAAAATATTTCGATAATCGAAGCTCCAGATTGGACAGGAATTACAGCTTTTATGAATCTTAAAATTCCTTTAGTGATTCGTTTTCACGGAAGTGATACTTATTTTTGTCATTTAGAAAATAGAAAACAAAAACGCAAGAATTTCTGGTTTGAAAAATCAGCCATAAACAAAGCAAAAGCATTTATTGCCCCAACAAACTTTGCAGGAGAAGTTTCGAAAAAGCTTTTTAAAATAAACCAAAAAGAAATTAAAACCATTTACCATGGTTTAGAACTTCAGAATTTTGAAAACCAAACTCCAGAGAAATTTGAAAAAGGATTAATCTTGTATATTGGAACTTTAATTAGGAAAAAAGGAGTTTTAGAACTGCCTGAAATTTTTAATAAAGTGCGTCATAATTTTCCAGATGCTAAATTGATTTTGATAGGGAGTGATGCTCCAGATGTACAGACGCAATCAAAATCCACTTGGGAATTGATGAAAAGTCTTTTTAAAGCAGATGATTTAAAACACGTCAAATATTTAGGTAAAATCCCATATGCTGAGATCCATAACTATATTAAAAGTGCGAATCTTTGTGTTTTTCCAACCTTTGCAGAAACATTAGGAATGGTTACAATTGAGTCTATGGCGATGAAAAAAGCAGTAGTGAATAGTGATTTTGGATGGGCTCAAGAAATTATTATTGATCAAGAAAGTGGTTTTTTGGTACAACCAGAAAATCATGATTTATATGCAGACAAAATTATTCAGCTATTGCAAAATGACTCTCTTTGTTCTAATATAGGAGAACAAGCGAGAATAAGAGTCGAAGCAAAATTTGATATTAATAAACTAGTTGAAGAAAATATAGAATTTTATAAAAAAATAATTTCTCAAAAATAAAAACAAATAATGATAGTTGTTTATCATCAAAATAATAAGGTTTTAAAGGTTTTAAAGGATGAAACTCAATTGTCATTTGGCAACGAGAATATTGCCGAGAACTTAATGTTTTTGGCAAATACCTACACAGATGAGTTGTTGATTTGGTGCCATATTGATTTTAAACGGTATCTGAATTTTGCTGCTTTTGAAACAGTTTTTCATCATAATAAAATAATGGCTTCTTATAACCCATTCTCAAACGAATATTTATCAGAAGCGATTGGTTATGTTGAAGAGTCACCTTTTATAAAAATTAATAAAAAAGTAACCTATCCAACATGGCAAATGAGTAGTTGTGTAGGAGGTGTGTATGCATCTGTTTTAACTGCTGTGAATGATGAAGCTTATAAAGACAAAAATTTTGATTATTTTTTAAATTCGATTGCAAAATTAGCAATGCCTAAAGGACTTTTTTGTTATTCTGCACCACAATTGCTTATTAATTTTTCAGAAAAAGACCAGACCTATATTGAAAATAAGTTTCTGTTATTTAGATTTGTAAAACAGCACTATAAGACAAGATGGGTATTCTTGCTCTTCTTAAATTTGCTTATTTATGAAAGACAACTCCCTTTGGTGCCATTTATTTTTAGCTTTTTTTATTTTAAAAGAAAACTAAAAAAGGATTTGTTAGATCAAATTGCGGTAAAGTCTATAAATAGCAGCACAGTCAAACATAAAACAATCGATGTTATAATTCCAACCATTGGAAGAAAGCAATATCTATATGATGTTTTAAAAGATTTGTCAAAACAGACCCATCTACCTAAAAATGTTATAATTGTTGAGCAAAATGCAGATATTGAAAGTAGTTCAGAATTAGATTATTTAACCAATGAAGATTGGCCATTTACTATAAAGCATACGTTTACACATCAAACCGGTGTATGTAATGCCAGAAATTTGGCATTAAACGAAGTTGAAAGCGAATGGGTATTTCTTAATGACGATGACAATCGATTTGAATCTGACTTGATAGAAAATGTTTTAGAAAGGGCTTTTTTGTACGGTACTAATTGTTTAACTACATCATATATTCAACAAAATGAAGTACTAACCTATAAAACAATACATCAATCAGGAATTTTTGGATCGGGTAACAGTTTCTTAAATTCAAGTTTCTTAAAATTTGTATCCTTTGATAAGTCATTAGAATTTGGTTATGGTGAGGATACTGATTTTGGTTTACAACTGCGTAATTTAGGAGTAGATGTAATTTATTTTCCAGAACTTACAATTTTACATTTAAAAGCTCCAATGGGTGGATTTAGAACTAAAGTTGTATTTCCGTGGGAAACAGAGAAAGATTTCCCTAAACCATCACCGAAAATTATGTATGTTAAAAGAAAACATCTTGCGGATGAACAATTATCATCTTATAAAACAATATTGTTTTTTAAACTTCACAAAATTAATTTTTTTAAGATTCCTCAATTTAATAGACGTTGGGAGTCAAGTGTAAGATGGTCTAAAAAAATATAAAATTGAATGGAAAAAAAAATCAGCTTTTTAATAACTCATTACAATAGATTTGAAAATTTAGAAATTTGTATCAATGCGATCCGAAGTTCAAATATTAAATTTGATTATGAAATTGTAATAAGTGATGATGGAAGCAAAAAAGAAATTCAGGATAAAATCCTTGCTCTTAATGTCGACCAGAAAATTATGTCGCCAAAGAATCGTGGTTTGGCTCATAATATCAATAAAGGAATGAAAGCATGTAAAGGAGATTTTATTTTTTATTGTCAAGATGATTTCTTAATTAATTATGAATCTAATTTTGACGAAGTTTTTAAAGAAGCATTATTTCTTTTAGATTCAAAAGTAGTTGATTTGGTTCGATTCAGAGCTAATTATATATTTCCATATCTTGTGCCTATTTCTAAATCAGTATTTCGAATACCAAAATTTTCGTTTAAAAATTTTCTAACAAATGCTTTTCAGTATAGTGATAATCCATTTTTAATAAGAAACGATTTCTTTAATAATTTTGGGGTTTATCTAGAGGGAACATCGCCAGATTATGGTGAAGCTGAGTTCGCTATAAGAATTTTTAAATCAAATGCACGAATTAGTATAGTAAATAATGGATTAATTAAGGATTTAGAATTTAGTGAATCTGTTATTAGAACTAATAACGGATTAAAAACAAAGAAAACAAATAAATCCATAAAGAGAATAAAACAATATTTAAGAGCTCTTAGAATGCATTTAGAAGTTGTTTGTTATGATCCAGAGAAAAGGGGACTGATAACTTATAAAAATAAATATAAGAACTGATAGATACTAAGGAAATGTTGAAAATATATACAGAACATCAGTTTTTAAACTCTGACAATAGAAGAAAAGTTTTTCCTTTACTTTTTGATTTAGTTTACGTTCCGAATTCTAAAACTGTTTTATATTATGGTTTTACAGATTCAATCTCAGAAGCCGATATTGCTATTTTTCCTGTTGATATTATTTCGTTTATGAAAAATGATAACGATAATTTTCTGAAAAATTGGATACAAAATATGTCAGAAAATAATATACCAATTTGGGTGTATGCAGCTGGTGATTTTGGCTATAGTATAGAAAATGAAAATGTTACAACATTTCGTTTAGGAGGATTTGATTCAAAAATAAAAGCATCAACCTTAATATTACCTAGTTTTGTTAGTGATCCATATGATACAATTTTAGAAAATCAATTTTCAGCAGTTCCAAAAAGTACAAAACCAAATATAGGATTTGTGGGCAATGCAAATGGTTCATTTGTGAAATTATGTAAAGAATTTGCGCTTTATGCAAAGCAAAATATAATTAATATTTATACCAAAAACCTCGAAGATTACCATCCATTTTATCCTTCAAGTAGTAAAAGATATCAATTGTTGCAAAAGCTAATAAAAGAGGATAGAATAGAAAATAACTTTATACTTAGAGATAAGTACAGGGCAAAAGATAAAAATGCAGGAAGCAAAGAAAATTCAACATTAGAATTTTTTAAAAATATTCAGGATAATTTATATGTTTTTTGCTTGCGTGGAAATGGAAATTTTTCGGTTCGATTTTACGAAACACTCATAATGGGAAGAATTCCTGTTTTGGTAAATACAGACGTTCGTTTACCATTATCTGATGAAATAGATTGGGAGAAACATTGTCTCTTGGTTTCTGAAGATTCTATTATTAATGATTTGCTGAATTTTCATACTTCCAAAACAGACTTAGAACTCAAAGAAATGCAAAATGCTAATAGAAAATTAATGCTGGAGAGATTAAATAGAGTAGATTATTTTATTCAATTGAGAATTAAAAAAAATATAAACAAATGAAATTTTCGTTAATCATTTGTACCTATATGCGTTCAAAGCCTTTATTGAATTTGTTGCAATCAGTTAAAAATCAGGAATTATATCCAGATGAAATATTAATTATTGACGGATCAAGAAATACTGAAACAGAGATTATTTTCGAAAAAAATCAATTTCAAGGGTTAAAATATTTCCTTGTTTCTGATGAAGATCGAGGACTTACAAAACAGCGTAATTTCGGAATTTCAAAAGTAGCAGCTTCTTCTGAAATAGTTTGTTATTTAGACGATGATACAGTTTTGGAGCCTGATTATTTTAGAGAAATTATTAAATCATTTCAAAGTGATAATAATATTGTTGGAGTTGGAGGAGTTGATATAAAGGATTTTAAATGGAAATTACAACAACCTAATGTTTCCTATAATAGTAAAAAATATTATTTATTTGAAGGGTATTTTTACAAAGAAGGAATTAGAAATGTAGCAAGAAATTATTTAGGACTTGGCTCTAATTTAGGATCAGGAAAAATGCCGGATTACTCACACGGAAGAACTTCAGGGTTTCCAATGACAGGAAAAACATATGAAGTGGATTTACTAATAGGTATGTCTATGGCATTTAGAAAAAGTGTTTTGAATAAAATTAAATTTTCAAAATTCTTTGAAGGTTATGGTCTATATGAAGATGCCGATTTTAGTTTAAGAGCTTTACAATATGGAAAAAATGTGATCAATACAAAAGCAAAATTGCTGCATTTTCATGCTGAATCGGGGAGACCAAATCAATACAAGTATGGAAGAATGGTCGTGCGAAATGGCTGGTATGTTTGGTGTATAAAAAACCCAAATCCAAAATTGAAAGATCGTTTGAAATGGAATACAATAACTTTATTATTGATCTTAATCAGATATAGCAACGTTCTCACGGATAAAAATAAAAAAAGTACTTTTACAGAAGCAATTGGAAGAACAATTGGCTGGTGTAGTTTGTTAATTGATAAACCATCATTAAATGAGTAATATTAAAAGAGTTTATGTTTTTGGCTTGTTTAATTCGTTCTATGATTCTTTTTACATAAAAGGAATTCAGGATTTGTTTGGAAAGGACAAAATAGTTTACAACTTATCTAAATTTCCAAGGTTTAAACAAAATACTTTTGCAGTGATTTTTGAGGATGGAGGAGGAAAGGAAACCAAAATGATTATTGATTCTAGAGATACTGATGAAATATGGAATGAAGAATTAATTTGGTGTGATGTTTACGGAAAAATCAATTATGATTTGAATAAAGTTCCAGCTGATTTTACTTCTAAAATAATTCCAATTGGTCCTAGTTTCGGAATTAAATTCTGGAATTTATATGAAACTTTGTTTTTTGGGATAAAACACACTCTAAAATTTAAAAAAAGACTCTCAAACCCACGTGATTATTTTGCCAATTATTGGAGACAATATAAAAGACTGCAACTGGAGGATTATTATTCTAAAGAAGAAATTTTAGAGAATTATGTTTTTTTTGTAAGTTCAATCTGGAAGAAGGAATCACAGACAAATACAAATAGATTTAATTATATAAAAACTTGCAAAGATAATTCTAAAATTATTTTTGAAGGAGGATTTGCTCCTAGAAAAGATGGAAATAATTTAGGTTTTGATATTTTTTTGATATCCCAAAGAGTCAATTTAAAAACTTATTTTTCTAAGACAAAAAAATCTGAGTTTGTTTTTAACACTCCAGCAGTTTTATCTTGTCATGGATGGAAATTAGCTGAGTTTCTTGCAATGGGTAAAGCAATTATTTCAACAAATCATAAAAATGTTTTACCAAGTCCGCTTGATAATAATGTTCAAGTTGTTTATGTTGACGAAAACTCTTCTCAAGATTATTCAGATAAAATAAATTATTTAATATGTAATCCAGATAAAAGAAAAGAATTAGAAACTAATGCTTTGATTTATTTTAAAATGCATTTAGAACCTACAGCTGTAATTACCAAACTTTTAAATTATAAGGTTTGAGATTCGCGATAATTTCTCATGTTATACATGTAAAAGATAAAGATCAATTTTTTGGTTATGCACCATATGTTCGAGAAATGAATATTTGGTTAAAATATATTGATGAACTTATAATTGTGGCACCATTATCTAAGGAAGATCCAACTGCGATTGATTTTTTATATACACATCATAAGGCAATAGATTTTAGAAAAGTTTCTGATTTTAGTTTTACCAGTTTCAAGAATAATTTAATTTCGATTTTTAAATTGCCATTGATTTTTTGGAAAATATTTTGGGCAATGAAAAATGCAGATCATATTCATTTACGTTGTCCTGGAAATATGGGGCTTATTGGCTGTTTAGTTCAGATTTTATTTCCAAGCAAAATAAAAACAGCTAAATACGCGGGCAATTGGGATTCTAAAAGCAAACAACCTTGGACATATAGGTTACAAAAATACATTTTGAGTAATACATTTTTAACTCGAAATATTCAGGTTTTAGTTTATGGTGAATGGAAACATCAATCTAAAAATATAGTGCCTTTTTTTACAGCAACTTATTCAGAATCTGAAAAAGAAATAGTACAAAGAACAGGTTTTAATCTTGGTGTAAAATTTATTTTTGTTGGAAGTTTATCAGTAGGTAAAAACCCGCTATATGCCATTAAATTGGTTGAAGAATTACTTAAAAATGGAAAGCAAGCTACATTAGATTTGTATGGAGATGGTTCAGAAAAAAAATCTTTAGAAGAATACATTCAAAATAGGAAGCTGAAAAAACATGTTATTTTAAAAGGAAATCAAGATAAAGAGACGATTAAAAAAGCTTATCAAGAATCCCATTTTGTTATTTTACCTTCAAAAAGTGAAGGCTGGCCAAAAGCTATTGCCGAAGGTATGTTTTGGGGTTGTGTACCAGTTGCTACAAAAATTTCATGTGTTCCATCTATGTTAGATTATGGAAAACGCGGTATTTTATTAGAGATGAATTTGAACAAAGATTTGATTCAAATTGAACAGTTACTTTTAGGCGAAAGTGATTTTTTCTCTAAAAGTAAATTAGCATCTAATTGGTCACAAAATTATACTACCGATGTTTTTGAAGCTGAGATTAAAAAGCTTATTAAAAAATGAGAATAGCACAAATTATAGATTCTTTAGAACCAGGTGGAGCAGAACGAATGGCAGTTAATTATGCAAATGCCTTATCCAAAACGATAGAATTTTCAGGTCTTATAGCTACTAGAAAAGAAGGGCTTCTTTTAAATCAGATTGATGAAAAAGTTTCTTATTTGTTATTAAAGAAAAAGAAAAGTATTGATTTTAAAGCAGTTTTTCGATTAAGAAAATATTTAAAAAATAATAAGATTGACATTATTCATGCTCATAGTTCGTCTTTTTTTATTGCTGTTTTAGTAAAATTTACACTGCCTAAAATTAAGATTATATGGCATGATCATTATGGTATTTCTCAGGATTTAGTTTCGCGAAAAAATATAAGTTTAAAATTAGGGTCAATTTTTTTTACAGGTATCATTTCTGTAAATACAGCATTAAAAACTTGGGCAGAATCTTATTTGTTCTGTGCTAATATAATTTATTTTCCAAATTTTATAGATAAACCTTTAAATTCAGATAAAAAATTATTGTTATATGGATTGGAAGGGAAAAGAATTATTTGCGTAGCAAATCTAAGGCAGCAAAAAAATCATGAATTATTGCTAAATGCAGCAGTCTTAATAAGAGATAAATTTCCAGATTGGACTTTTCATTTATTTGGTAAAGATTTTAGGGATTCCTATTCTGAAAAGTTAAATAGTATGGTTATGGATTTAAAACTGCGAGAAACAGTTTTTTTTTATGGAGCAGTAAACAATGTTGGGGCCGCATTGAAACAATGTAATATTGCTGTTTTAGCATCGTTTTCAGAGGGACTTCCATTGGCAGTTTTAGAATATGGTTTATATAAATTACCTGTTATAGCAACAAACGTTGGAGAAATTTCAAAAGTCATTACTTCTGAAAAAGAAGGCGTAATTATTGAGTCAAATAATATTAAGCAATTAGTTGAATCGATTCAAAACTTGATTGAAAATGAAAGAGAGAGGCAAGAAATAGGAATAGAGTTAAGTAAAAGAATTATGCTAAATTATAGTCAAGAAGCAATAATTGAAGAATATCTTTCATGGATAAATTCTTTGACTAATTTTGTTTTTTTAAAAGCGATTAAAAATTAATGAAAAATATAAAACTATCCTACAGCTCTCTTCTTTTAGTTCATGCTGCAATCGCATTAGCCGTTTTTGGATTGCCTTTTTTATCTAAAATTTACAGTTTACTAATTCCAATAATAGGTTTTTATATTGTTTATATTACTAAAAACAAAAATAATGAAGTTTTATTAGTAGCAGGATATTTGGTTGGAGCTGAAGTTTTCATTCGAATGACTGGAGGTAATTTTAATAATGAGTATGTAAAATTTAGCGTTGTTTTTTTTATGATTTGTGGCATGGTATATAGTAATTTTTCTACTAATGCATCAATTTATTTACTCTTTCTAATTTTTCTTATACCAGGTCTATTAATTACAACTGGTGTATCTGATGCTAATATAGATGTGAAGAAGGCATTGTTTTTTAATTTATCGGGACCTGTTTGTTTAGCGCTTTGTGCAGTTTACATGTTTCAACGGAGAATTACCTTAGAAAACATGCAAAATATTTTAATTGCAATGGGAATGCCCATTATTACAACTACTGTATATTTATTTTTATATACACCAAGTGTTAAAGATGTAGTTACAGGTACACAATCTAATTTTGAAACTTCTGGCGGTTTTGGACCCAATCAGGTTTCGACCATTTTAGGTTTAGGAATGTTTATATTTTTTACTCAATTTATATTGTTTTCTAAATCTAAAAAGGAAATGTTTTTAAATGGAGTTTTAGTTTTATTTACAAGTTTCAGAGCAATTGTTACTTTTTCAAGAGGGGGTGTTTTTACGGCAGTGGGAATGATCATTGGATTGTTTTTTTTGTTATATTTTCATTCAAATGAAAAAGGTAAAAGCAAATTTACTTTAGTTTTTATTTTAACAGGTATAATGGCATTTGGTATATGGACTTATACTTCTCTACAAACTAATGGTTTTATAGGTAAGCGTTATGCAAATGAAGATGCTAGAGGTAGAGTAAAGAAAGATCGTTTAGGCGGAAGGGAAGAAATCATGGATTTAGAAATAAAACTTTTTATGGATGATCCTATATTGGGAATTGGTGTAGGAATGAGTAAATTTAAAAGAGTTGAGGCACTAGGAGATGAGGTAGCATCACATAATGAAATAACTAGAATGCTTTCGGAACATGGTTTATTTGGTATTTTTGGTTTACTTATACTTTTTATAACCCCTTTTATTCTTTATATTAATAATAGGCAGCATCTTTATTTCTTATCTTTTTTCGTATTTTGGTTATTAACAATAAATCATGCCGCAATGCGAACTGCAGCACCGGCTTTTGTATATGGTTTATCACTTCTGTCTGTTATAGTCAAAATTCCTGAAAAAGAACAAACTTCAATAAATTAACTTCTGTTTTTTTATAATACATTTGCCACGAACTAATTATTCCCCCAAATAATAAAATTTATGTTCGTGAAAAATAAAATACATTTCGAGATATCAGAGCGGAAAGTATTGCTTAGTGCTTTTGATGCAGTGTTTGTTTTGTTGGCTTTGTACTTGTTAAGTATAATGTTCGATTATAATTATTTTCTTATTGAGAGAATGTTTTATTTTGGACCTATTTTACTTATTATCTATATTTATATTTTCGGTTCCATATTCGAAATGTACAATTTACAAGTTGCCAGCAATCAATTTCAAATTCTTCGTAGTGTAATATTCACCACAACGACGAGTGGGTTAGTATATTTGTTTACACCAATTCTTTCGCCAGAACTCCCTAAACAACGATTAGTAATTTTTATTTTTTATTTTACCATACTTGGTGCGCTTTTGATTTGGCGTTTCTTTTATGTTTATTTTTTAGCATCTTATAGATTTTCACAAAATGTAGTTTTAATATGTGACCGAAATCAAGTTAGTGAATTGGTTTTAGGTCTAGAAAGTGTTGATCCGCATTACAAGATTATTGGTTTTGTAAATTCAGATTCAAATACTGCCAAAAACTCAAATATTCATTACTTAAAAGAAATTAAAAAAGAAGATTTAGAAGATTTTGTAAAAAGTAGGAATGTATCTGAAATTGTAATTGCTTCTCAAAAAACAGACGGAATCACAGCTGATTTATACCAGCAATTACTTCATTTATTAGAATCTGGAAATATAATTAGAGAATATACACAAGTTTACGAAAGTAAAACACAACGTATACCAGTTCATTATATTTCACGAGATTTTTATCGTTTTTTCCCTTTTAGTCGAAGTAATAATAACAAGTTATATTTGTTGCTAATTCGATTTATTGAGGTTTTTTTCTCTCTCATAAGTTTATTTATATGCATTGTTTTTATTCCCTTCATCTTTCTTGGAAATCTTTTGGCTAATAAAGGAAGCCTGTTTTATACGCAAGAAAGAGTGGGTAAACACGGAGTTGTCTTTAATATCTATAAGTTTAGAACAATGATCGAAAACTCGGAAAAAGATGGTGCCGTTTTTGCAACTTCAAATGACAGACGAATTACTCCATTTGGGAAATTTATGCGCAAATCTAGAATTGATGAACTGCCACAGTTTATCAATATTTTAAAAGGAGATATGGCAGTGATTGGCCCTAGACCCGAACGACCTTATTTTGTTCAAGAAATCGCCAGTGTAATGCCGTTTTACGAAACACGACATGTTATTAAACCCGGACTTACAGGTTGGGCACAAGTCAATTATTCTTATGGAGAATCTATAGATGAAAGTTTAATAAAACTGCAATATGATTTATATTACATTAAACATCGAAGTGTCTTTCTAGATTTAAGTATTACTTTTAAAACCATTACTACAGTTTTATTCTATCGAGGACAATAATTTAGATAATAATAGGAATTCGTTTTTTGTTTTGTATTGCTACTCTAACTAAAATCACACCACTTGTAATAATCATTGGTAAGACGATAAAAAAGTGTGCTTTGTTGATTATAAAAAGGGAATATGCTGCTAAGAAGATTAAATGTAATACAGCAAGTCTATAAGTTGCTTTTTTGTTTTTAAGGATTGAAAATATAATTAAAAGCAATAAAAAAGGACTAAACAAAAGGATATTGTAATTCATAGCCAATTCGTGGTGGAGAGAATAAAAACCAACAGAAACAAAAAAGATTCCCATTAAAGATAAAATCAAAAGATAAATTTTATCTAGAAATTTGTTATTTGATAAGCCAAATAGAAGCAGAATAATAATGTACGTGATCATATTATTCCACCAAGAGAGTATGATTGGTTTCTTAAAATCTAGCAGAGTTTTACTGCTGTTTACAAATTGATGATTCTCAAAAGAAGTTTTCTCTAAACTATTTTTCAATTCAAAAGGTAAAAATATTTTAGTACCCAATTGATCTACCTTTGTTCCAAAAATTATACTTGTACCCAAGCTTTCGTAAAAATGCCCTTCAAAATAAGGAAAAAGTATCTCTCGATATGTTTTATCAGTATCGCCTATTTTTTTTATTACATTTCCATTTAAAGATTTATTGATTATAGCAACAACCATTGAAGTACAGTTTTTATCAATGAATTTATAAGTATAGTATCGATCCTCAGAAAGCAAAGTAGTATTTAAATTATCAAAAAGTTTTTGTTTCTGATCTTGAGAAATTAGAAGTTCTTGTTCATAAACACTTCTTTTTTCATCGTTGTATTCATTAAGAAAATCAGAAAAAGAATGAGTAATTACAAAATACTGCAAATCCCCTTTAGCAAATTTTGCAACAAAATTTGGCGTTCTAAAGTCAAAAGCACCATAATTGTAAACAATATCAATGTTGTTTCCCGGATCTGCAACTCTAATTGCTGTATGCCCAAAATACGAATACGTTTCGTTACCCAATCCACAGGTAATAACACTAATTTTTGCGTCTTTAGATAAAGGTAAATTTTGACTAAAACCAATAAAACTTATTAAGAATAGTAAACTAAAAAGTGTTTTTTTTGAAATGACATTTTTCATGATTTAAAATTTTATAAGATTTTAATGGTTAAATTTTTTATCTAAAGATACTCAAATCTACCTTTAAAGAAAAAATATTTGAGTATAAAGCTGCACTTTGATTTCCTAAATCAGTCAAAGCATAGTCAACTTGAATGCCTTTGTACTTGAAACCCAGACCAATATTGGGTTGAAAATTTAATTTTTCGGTATTGTCTAATTGTGTTACATTTTGAAAATTTCCTGCTCCAGCTCTTAAAAAAACTAAATCAGTATAGCCAAATTCAAATCCAATTGCAGGATCAATACTCACAATTTTAGAAGATATAATGTCATTAGTCTGCTCAAAGCGCATATTCAAGTTAGTAGCAATCAAAAGACTATAATCATTATGAAAATCAATTCTTTTAGAAACTCCCAATTGAGCTTTAGGTAAAGTAATTTCTGTGCTTTCTGGTAATTCATTATTTTCTCCAGGAATAGCATTGGCAATTTTTGCATATTCCTCTTCGTCAATATTCCAGACATTATAAGTTGTAGTAATGTCGCGAAGCATCAATCCAAACTTCCAATCATTCTTTTCGAATTGAAGCCCAAAATCAAAACCAAAACCCCAAGAATTAGCAAATTTTCCTATAATGCGTCTAATTATTTTTGCATTTACACCATATTGAAATCCTTCAACAGGTAGTTTTCTAGCATAAGAAAAAGTAAAGCCATAATCTGCAGTAGAAAATAAGCTAATACGATTGTAGTCAATGTTTCCTTGGCTGTCAATTAATTGAGTAGTGTCCATAATATCATCAACACCAAAACGAATCATCGAAATTCCCCAGGCACTTTGATCATCAATCGGACTTGCATATCCTATAAAATCATATTGAGCAATATTTGCAAAGTAATTGGCATGCATCAAAGAAATTTGATGATCTTCAAGATTAGTTAAGCCGGCAGGATTCCAATATACAGCATTAACATCGTTTGTAGACGCAGTCACGGCGCTCGACATTCCTAATGCAGCAGCATCAACACCAATATTCATAAACTCATTCGAATATTTTCGAACAGTTTGAGCATATTGTACAGTATAACTCCAAAATAGTAAAAACACAAAGATTTTCTTCAACGGATATAATTTTGCAGGTCTAGGCTTGTTTTAATTTTTACCAAAAATATAATAATTTACTGACCTAGTTGGTTTCTTTTTATAAATATTACGAAAGTAACAAATTGAAGTAAAAAACTCTTATAAAAACACATTTTACATGCACTTATTATGCTAAATTTGTTGTTCACGATTGTTAAAATTTATAAAAGATGAATATTAAAAAACACATTCCTAACCTAATTACATTAATCAATCTTTTTTGTGGCTGCATAGCAGTTGTTTATGTTTCAGAAGCCAATTATTTAATGGCTTTTTATATGGTTTGTTTAGGAATCTTTTTTGATTTTTTTGATGGTTTTTTCGCCCGACTTTTTAAAGTTTCAAGCCCGTTGGGACTTCAGTTAGATTCTTTGGCAGATATGGTTACCAGCGGAGTTGTGCCGGGTTATGTAATGTACAGTATGTTTGCTAACAGCGGTCATGAATTTGGAATCAATCCATTAATTCCATTTTTAGGATTCATTGTTACTTTAGGATCTTGCTACAGATTGGCTAATTTTAATATAGATACACGTCAGACCGATTCATTTATTGGTCTGCCAACGCCTGCCAATGCGCTTTTTATTTTAAGTCTGCCTTTAGTAATAAAGTTTTCAGATTCTTTAATGATGCTTGAAATATTAACCAATCAATGGGTTTTATTAGTTATTACATTATGTAGTGCTTATATTCTAAATGCTGAAATTCCGTTATTCTCCTTAAAAATAAAGAAGTTCAACTTCAAAGACAATGCACTTCAAATGTCATTTTTGTTGATTTCTTTTGTTTTGCTTCTTTTGCTTCATTATATCGCAATACCTTTAATTATTGCTTTTTATGTGTTGCTGTCGGTTGTAAATAATATGTTTTTCAAAAAGTAGTTTTTATTGAATGGGAAGAAAAACGACTTATCGTAAAACCACTGTAAGAAAATCTAGCAGGTCTGTTTTTAGCAGGATTTTGCGTTTTATTTTCTTTTCAGTTTTTGCATTGATTATTGTTGCAGGTGTTTATCATTATCGTAGAGGATTAGCGTATTATTTAGGTTTTAAATCAGAGAAAATGTCTGCAAAAGAAGCCGAAGATAAACGACTTTCAGATGTTCGAAATTTTCAGGTTCTTGCTAAACATGAAGGAAAATCAATTGGCTTAGACGTGTCCGAATATCAAGGAAAAATCAGTTGGTCTTATGTTGATACTTTAGAACAAAAATATCCATTAGATTTTGTGTTTATCAGAGCAACAGTTGGAAGAGACAGGAAAGATTATCAATTTCAGCGAAATTGGATTGGAGCTAAAGAAAATAAAATGATTCGCGGTGCTTATCATTATTATCGTCCCAATGAAAATTCAATCGAACAAGCTGACTTTTTTATTAAAACCGTAAAATTAGAAAAAGGTGATTTACCTCCAGTTTTAGACATAGAAAAAATGCCTAAAAATCAATCGCTAGACAGTCTTAAAAAAGGATTGAAACGTTGGTTAGTAAAAGTCGAAAATCATTATAAAGTACGTCCGATAATTTATACAGGCGAAAGATATTATGCTGATTTTTTGAAAGATGAATTTGGAGAATATCTTTTTTGGATAGCCAATTACAATTTCTATAGAGAAAAAATTGAAGAAGACTGGCTGTTTTGGCAGTTTACAGAAAAAGCAACTGTGCCGGGAATTAAACATACAGTCGATGTAAATATTTATAACGGAGATTTACAGCAATTACAATTTATAACAGTCGATTAGTTTTTTTGTAAAACATAAAGTATAAGAAATAAAAAAGGCAAAAAGTAAATGAGAATTTAACTTTTTGCCTTTTATATAGATATAACGTTTTTTAAAATTCTAATTTCTTTTTACGCAACTCAAAGTTTTGCCCAAGATAAACTCGGCGCACCATTTCATCTTCAACTAGTTCTTCTGGAATTCCAGCTTTCAGGATTCCACCTTCAAACATTAGATACGTTTTATCTGTAATTGCTAAAGTTTCCTGAACGTTGTGATCTGTAATAAGAATTCCTATGTTTTTATTTTTTAATTGCGCTACAATTCTCTGAATATCCTCAACTGCAACAGGGTCAACCCCAGCAAAAGGTTCATCCAATAAAATAAATTTTGGGTCTGTTGCCAATGCGCGTGCAATTTCAGTACGACGGCGTTCTCCTCCAGAAAGTAAATCACCTCGGTTAGTACGAATATGTTCTAGGCTGAACTCCTCAATTAAACTTTCCATTTTTGCAATCTGCTCTTCTTTAGAAAGTTTAGTCAATTGTAAAACGCTCAGAATATTATCCTCAATACTTAATTTTCTAAAAACAGAAGCTTCTTGTGCCAAATAACCAATTCCTTGCTGCGCACGTTTGTACATCGGATAATCGGTAATATTTAAATCATCAAGAAAAATATTTCCTTGATTTGGTTTTACCAATCCCACAATCATGTAAAAAGAAGTTGTCTTTCCAGCTCCATTCGGTCCCAAAAGACCAACAATTTCTCCTTGATTAACCTCAACAGAAATTCCTTTTACAACACTTCGGCCTTTGTAAGTTTTGATTAAATTATCGGCTCTTAGCTTCATCTTTTAATTTGATAATTAGGTAATTTGATAATGAGATAATTAAAAAACTAACTCAAACTCAATTTTATAATTTGATTTGAAAGGCAAAATAAATATAAAATAATCAATTCGATAAATCAATTAACAAATTATTGCCTTTTCAGAATTTAGAATTTGTATTTCAAGCTTAAATAATTAGAACATTTTTAGAAATTATCTAATTATCAAATTGGCACATTTTCTAATTGGCAGCTTCTTCTTCCAAAGCTTCCCAAAATTCGTAAGCTCTTCTTAAATGCGGAATTACAATTGTTCCTCCAACCAAAGTCGCGATTCCCATTGCTTCCATCATTTCTTCTTTAGTAACACCTTCTTTATGGCTTGTTTCTAAGTGATATTTTACACAATCATCACAACGCAAAACAGCCGATGCAACCAAACCTAAAAGTTCTTTTGTTTTTACATCAAGAGCGCCAGGAGCATATGCATTTGTATCAAGATTAAAAATTCTCTTTACAATTTTATTATTATCTGCAAGCAGTTTTTCGTTCATTTTAGAACGATAGTCATTAAATTCTTGAATGATATCAGACATTTTCTTTCATTTTATTTTTATAAACAATCTTTGAAATCAGAATACTTATTTCGTAGATAATCAACATTGGTATTGCAACAATAGTTTGACTCACAACATCTGGCGGCGTAACAATTGCAGCTATGATTAGAATAATTACTACAGCGTATTTCCAATATTTTCTTAAAAAGGCTGGCGTTACTAAGCCTAATTTAGTTAAGAAATAAATGGCTATTGGTAATTCAAAAAATATTGCGCTTCCAAGAATACTAGTTTTTACCATTCCCATGTAAGATTCAAGTGTAAATTGATTTTTTACAACATCACTCACAGAGAATGTTGCAACGAAATTTACTGACATCGGAATTACAATATAATACCCAAACAACACACCTAAAAAGAAAAGCATTGAAGAGACAAATATGAATACTTTTGCATTTTTTCTTTCTTTTTCATACAAAGCAGGACTGATAAATTTCCAGATTTCCCATAAAATATAAGGGAAACTTAAAATGAAACCAGCTAAAAGACACATCCAGACAAAAATATTTACCTGGCCTTCCATTTCGGTATTCTGAATAATAAAATTCAGTTCTGTAATACAGATGCTGTCAGCAAATCCTAATTGATGAGACAAATCACAAAACCATACATAAGTAAAAAAAGTGGGTCTTATTGGGCCTAAGATAATTTGATCAAACAAATAATCACTTATAAAATAAGTAACAAAAGCCATAATCATAATAGCAATTGTACTTCTAACTAATAGCCATCTTAATTCTTCAAGATGATCTAAAAATGACATTTCTGCGAGGTTTTTTTTAGCCATTATACGATTCCTTCTTTTAAAATGTCATGTAAATGTAGTACTCCTTTATATTCGCCATTGTCAGAGACAATGAGTTGCGTAATCGCAAAATCTTCCATTATATTCAACGCATCTACAGCCATAGTTTCTGAAGATATTGATTTTGGGTTTTTAGTCATAATGTCTTTTGCAGTTAAGTCAGCAATAGTATCTACGTCATTTAGCATTCTTCGGATGTCTCCATCGGTTATAATTCCAATGATTTTATCATTTTCAATAACGGCAGTTACACCTAATCTTTTTTCTGATATTTCAAAAATAACCTTTTTTACCGAAGTATCAGGGGTAACAACAGGTTTTAATGAATTTTCGATCATATCTTTTACGCGAAGTAATAATTTTTTCCCTAAAGCACCGCCTGGATGATAAACCGCAAAATCTTCGGGTTTAAAATCACGCATTTCCATTAAACAAACCGCAAGAGCATCGCCCATTACAAGTTGTGCCGTTGTACTGTTAGTTGGAGCTAAATTTATAGGGCAAGCCTCAATATCTACCGTCGTATTTAAAATATAATCTGAACCTTTTGCTAAAAATGAAGTTATATTTCCAGTCATTGCAATTAAAGTGTTTCCGAAACGTTTTAATAAAGGAACCAAAACTTTTATCTCGGGACTATTGCCGCTTTTTGAGATGCAGATAATAATGTCTTCTTTTTGAACCATTCCTAAATCACCATGAATGGCTTCAGAGGCATGTAAAAACATCGATGGCGTTCCAGTAGAGTTAAAAGTAGCAACCATTTTTTGAGCAATAATGGCACTTTTTCCTATGCCGGTAACGATTAGTCTGCCTTTTGTTTCGTAAATGCGTTGGGTTGCTTCGTAGAAATTTTCATCAAGAAAATCAATTAGTTTTGTAATTGCTTCACTCTCAGAGAGTATTGTTTTTTTTGCTATTGCTAATATATTTTCTTTTGTGATCAAAACAGAATATTTAAAATTTGTATGTATAAAAGAAAGTTGTATCTTTATGTGTTGCAAATTTATACAAAATACCATTAATATAAAGAATGAATTCAAACGAAATTGAAATACACAAGGAATTAAAGAAGTATTTCGGCTTTAGCCAATTTAAAGGTTTGCAGGAGCAAGTCATCACGAGTATCTTAGGTAAAAAGAATACTTTTGTAATTATGCCGACAGGCGGTGGAAAGTCTCTTTGTTATCAATTACCCGCTTTAATTCAGGACGGAACAGCTATTGTTGTTTCTCCTTTAATTGCTTTGATGAAAAATCAAGTTGATGCGATTCGAAGCCTTTCTTCAGAAAACGGAATTGCACACGTGCTTAATTCCTCTCTTACCAAAACAGAAATTGCACAAGTAAAAAAAGACATAACTTCTGGTTTAACTAAGCTTCTATATGTAGCGCCAGAATCTTTAACAAAAGAAGAATATGTCGCTTTTCTGCAAAGTGTACCAATTTCTTTTGTTGCGATAGATGAAGCGCATTGTATCTCAGAATGGGGGCATGATTTTAGGCCCGAATATCGAAACCTGAAAAATATTATTAAACAATTAGGCCAAGTGCCTATTATTGGTCTTACGGCTACTGCAACGCCAAAAGTTCAAGAAGATATTCTTAAAAATCTTGACATGTCTGATGCTAATACTTTCAAAGCATCATTCAACAGACCAAATTTATATTACGAAGTACGCACAAAAACCAAAAATATAGAATCGGATATTATTCGATTTATCAAGCAGCACAAAGGTAAATCAGGAATTATTTACTGTTTGAGCCGTAAAAAAGTAGAATCTATTGCCGAAGTTTTACAAGTAAATGGTATTAGTGCCGTTCCGTATCACGCAGGTTTAGATGCTAAAACCAGAGCCAAACATCAAGATATGTTTTTGATGGAAGATGTGGATGTGGTTGTAGCAACAATTGCTTTTGGAATGGGAATTGACAAGCCAGACGTTCGTTTTGTTATACACCACGATATTCCAAAATCATTAGAAAGCTATTACCAAGAAACCGGTCGTGCAGGTCGTGATGGCGGAGAAGGACATTGCCTAGCGTACTATTCTTATAAAGATGTAGAAAAGTTAGAAAAATTCATGTCTGGAAAACCAGTAGCAGAACAAGAAATTGGTTTTGCACTATTGCAGGAAGTGGTGGCTTACGCCGAAACCTCAATGTCGCGCCGAAAATTTTTGCTGCATTATTTTGGTGAAGAATTTGACAGTGAAACGGGTGAGGGTGCAGATATGGACGACAACGTTCGTAATCCTAAAACCAGAATCGAAGCGCAGGATCAAGTCGTTAAATTGTTAGAAATTGTTCGGGATACCAAACATATTTATAAATCTAAAGAACTTGTGTTTACTCTAATAGGCCGTATAAACGCCGTAATTAAAGCACACAAAACAGACACACAATCCTTTTTTGGTTCAGGATCAGACCATGACGAGAAATATTGGATGGCATTATTAAGACAAGTTTTAGTGACCGGCTATTTATCAAAAGATATTGAAACTTACGGAATTGTAAAAATCACAAAAAGCGGATTGGATTATATTAAAAAACCAGTTTCTTTTATGATGTCTGAAGATCATGAATATAATGAAACTGAAGACGAAGCAATTGTAACAGCTTCAAAATCATCTGGCACAGCCGATGAAGTTTTGATGGGAATGTTACGAGAGCTGCGTAAAAAAGTAGCCAAAAAACTTGGAGTTCCTCCGTTTGTTGTTTTTCAAGATCCTTCTCTTGAAGATATGGCTTTAAAATATCCAATTTCCCTAACTGAATTGTATAATATTCATGGCGTTGGAGAAGGTAAAGCTAAGAAATATGGCGGTGATTTTGTAACCTTAATTAGTCGATATGTTGAAGATAATGACATCATTCGTCCAGACGATTTAGTTGTAAAATCTACAGGAGTAAACTCTGCAAACAAATTGTACATTATTCAGAATATAGATCGAAAATTATCATTAAACGATATTGCTTCTGCAAAAGGCTTAACGATGGATGCTCTGATCAAAGAGATGGAGATGATTGTATATGCGGGAACAAAGCTGAACATCAAATATTGGGTAGATGATATGCTTGATGATGATCAGCAAGAAGAAATTCATGACTATTTTATGGAATCAGAATCAGATAAAATCGAAGACGCATTAAAAGAATTTGATGGTGATTACGATATTGATGAATTACGCTTAATGCGAATAAAATTTATTAGCGAAGTAGCGAACTAAAAGTTAAATTCCAAATATTTTAAATTCCAAATTCCAACTCTATAGCAATTGGAATTTGGAATTTTTTTATTAGAATTTAAAAGAACTATCGTAATATTGCCATGGTTTTAATGGTGGGAAGAGAAATCAGGATAATGGAAGGGATGGCTACTAATTTCTTAATAAAATGAATGTAAAAGATAAATACGGCTTAAAGTTCTTAAAAGAAAAGAATGTTGAAAATGTTACGTATTGTTTTTGTAATTATATACAATCTGAAAATTTTCATTCCGTTGCACTAATATTGAATCAGTTAAAAGAGTTTGAGTTAGAATCATTCATTGAGGAATTGGATTGGTGTATTGAAAATAAAAATAATGGGAATACTGGCTTTTTTTCTGATAGTGTTGAATTCATGCAAATAAACTACAACTACCCAGATGTAAATATTAATGATTTAGGTGATTGTATAATAGATATGCATGATTTAAAAATCATTTTAGAAGAATGGCGAATTTTTAAAAATTCCTAGATACTGACTATTTTAGCAAAAAGCGCTAATCAATATTTAAATGTGGTTAGAATTGTCATTTTAATCACATTTTGTTTTTAAGTTCAAATTTAGAAAGTCACTGTTTTACCCTTAAATATTTAAAGGAAGTGTAGAGAAAAATGAAAACTATCCTTCAAATACTTCTCCACGATGTGGTTTTAGAGCATCACGTACCTGAATCATATTTTCTTCTACAACTACCATAAAAGCAGTGGCGTGCATTTCGTTTATGATATTAAAACCTGTGATATTCAGTGGTAGTTTTTCGATAACAATATATTCTTTCAAATGAATTTCGTGATGTTCAGCTGTTTTTGCAGAAGCCGGCCCGCGAAAGTCCCAAATCAATTTTATTTTTCTAGACATTATTTAAAGGTGCAAAAGGTTGAAAGAGGTAAAGGTACAAAGTCTATTTTGAAAATGGATTTTTTATATTCTTAACAATTCAGTTCAAAATAGTATTTTTGCACTCTATTTGTTTTTTAACTCATATAGAATATAAATATGGAAGAGGATTCTGTTTCAAATGAATTGTTATTAAGTGAAGAAGCGAAAGCCCATCTGCTTACGGCGGGAAAATGGGTTTATATAATATCAATCATTGGACTAATAGGAGCAATGTTCTTGATTGGCAGCTCAATTTACAGTTACATTAGTCTGTCAAAATGGGATAATGTTTCTTCGGGCGGTGGAGTAGGTTATCTTATGGCTATTACTCTTGGATACATTTTTTTTGGAATAGGTGTTTTTTGTTTTTTCCCTTTCTATTATTTGTATAAATTCTCTTCAAATGTTAAAATAGCATTTAGAGACGATGATTCTGATGCATTGGAATTTTTTTTTAAATATTTAAAATTTCATTATATGTCGATAGGTATTCTAATACTAATATACTTAGCAGTGTATTTTTTAATACCTAGAATTTTTTAATAATATTATTTCATTTTTATATCAAAATGCCAAGAGAACTTTTACTTCAAGTAACGCCAGAAATAGCCGCAAACGAATTGCTGCTTCACGACTATTTGTCTAAACAAATAAAAGTTTCTCCTAAGGAAATTCAACATGTTTCTATTCTAAAACGATCAATTGATGCGCGTCAGAAAGCGATAAAAATCAATTTGAAAGTAATCATATATCTTAAAGGAGAACCTTTTCAGGAAACCAAAATTGAGTTGCCTGTATACAAGGATGTTTCTAATGCGCAAGAAGTAATTGTAGTTGGAGCTGGACCAGCCGGACTTTTTGCTGCACTGCAATTAATTGAATTAGGTTTAAAGCCAATTCTTATCGAACGCGGAAAAGATGTTCGCGGTCGCCGTCGTGATTTAAAAGCAATAAATGTAGATCATTTAGTAAACGAAGACTCTAATTATTGTTTTGGTGAAGGTGGAGCAGGAACGTATTCTGATGGAAAATTATATACGCGTTCTAAAAAACGTGGTGATGTAACTAGAATTTTAGAACTTTTAGTAGCTTTTGGAGCTTCAGAAGATATTTTGGTAGAAGCGCATCCACATATAGGAACTAATAAATTGCCGAAAATCATCGAAGACATTCGAAATAAAATTAGAGAATTTGGAGGTCAAGTTTTGTTTGATACAAAAGTGACGGACATTTTGGTGAAAAATAATGAAGTTGAAGGTATTGTCACTCAAAACGGAGATAAAATTCTAGCTAATAAATTAATCTTAGCAACAGGACATTCGGCGCGAGATATTTTTGAATTATTAGATAAAAAGAAAATCTTTATAGAAGCTAAACCTTTTGCATTAGGAGTTCGTGCGGAACATTCGCAAGAGTTAATAGATAGTATTCAATATAGCTGTGATTATCGCGGCGAACATTTGCCTCCAGCGCCATATTCTATTGTAAAACAAGTAAACGGACGCGGTATGTATTCGTTCTGTATGTGTCCGGGTGGTGTAATTGCACCTTGTGCAACAAGTCCAGGTGAAGTAGTTACAAACGGTTGGTCGCCATCAAAAAGGGATCAGGTTACGGCAAATTCTGGAATTGTAATCGAATTGAAATTGGAAGATTTTAAACCGTATGCAAAATTTGGAGCTTTGGCTGGAATGGAATTTCAAAAAAGCATCGAACAAAAAGCGTGGCATTTGGCGGGCGAAACTCAAAAGGTTCCAGCGCAGCGAATGATTGATTTTACACAAAATAAAGTTTCATCAGAAATTCCAAAAACATCTTATGTTCCAGGAACAACTTCGGTAGAAATGGGGCAGGTTTTTCCTGGGTTTTTATCTCAGATTTTACGCGAAGGATTTAAAGAATTCGGAAAATCAATGCGTGGTTATTTGACTAATGAAGCCATTTTACATGCACCAGAAAGTAGAACCTCATCGCCAGTTCGTATTCCTAGAGATCCTATTACTTACGAACATTTACAAATAAAAGGTTTATATCCGTGTGGAGAAGGAGCAGGTTACGCAGGCGGTATTATTTCTGCAGCAATAGACGGAGAAAAATGTGCTTTGATGATTGCGGAGGCATTAAAGTAGTATTTAATATTTAACTGATAATATGAAGATATTCTTTAAATGGTTTGTTTCTTTATTGTTTATTACAACTGTCGGATGCCATTATCATAGGTCAAATTTAATAATTCGGAACAAAACGAATAAAAAAATTTTCTATTCAACTTTGGCTAAAGAAGTTACAGGTGAATTTTATAATATTTCATCAGGTGGTCAAGTTGAATCAGATCGTTCTGATTCACCATTTATTAGAGGTAGATCAGATGGTTTTAAAACAGATATAGATAGTTACTCAGATAAGTTAATTTATATTGCTTTTTTTGAGTCTGAAGAGAAACAATATGTATATAAAAATGTCGACTCAATGATGAAAACAGGAAAACTAAAAGTAATGAAGTTTTCGAAAAAAGAACTAGATAGTTTGGATTGGGAAATAACCTATATAGAAAAATAGCTTAAAACTTATATAACAAAGAACAGGCTAGCCGGCGGTATTATTTCTGCAGCAATTGACGGTGAAAAATGTGCTTTGATGATTGCTGAAACTTTAAAAATACAATAATTTTTATGAAAGAATTCTTTTCAAATTTATTCGGACGAAATCATAATCCAGAATCTATAGTTTCTTTTGATGTTATAGATGCGATCTACAATCATTTATACAATCAACAAAATAGTTGTGAGTTTAAAATGAAGGGAATACATAATAATGTATTTGTGAATTTATATTCTTTCCCAGGTTCCTTTAATTATGAAGAAGCAAAAAACCAAATAGAAAAAAGCGGTTTTAAAAATGCTTACGAAGTTCTAAATGAATTGTATAAAAAGGTTGATATTGGAGTAGTTTCTGAGGAAAGTATACAAGCTGGTTTTGATTACGATTATATTCATATTCAGTTTTATACAGAACCTACACCAGAAATCAAGAAATATTTGAAACATGTTCTGCATAATTTTATTATTGTATTTTGTTGCACTAATAGTACAGAAATTAATGATTTTAAGCTTTTATATAGTGGAAATCACTTTGTGAATTATACAAGAGAAATTTTAGAAACAGAAGGTGTTGATTTGAAAAATCCTAAATCGGATATTCAGAAAATTGGATTTGAAAAATTTGAGATTGTTTTACAAGGAATCTGTCAGTATTTAAAAATTGAAATACCTGAAACGGTTGCACTTCCTTCGCAAGAGAATTTATTACCTGATGAAATTAAGATTACGGTGGATCTTTTTGAAGAATTTATCCGATTGGTTTCAAGAGGAGATATTGAAGAAAAAGTTGTTAAAAAAGAATCAAAAACGCTGTTTAAGAACTTTAAAAAATTCCCGCAAGAAGAATATAGTGAAAACGTATACGGTCATTTTGATTTTTTTGAAATTATCGACAGCTGGAGCAGCGATTGGAAATTTGATCCAGAAGATGCCGAAAGTTTTATTTCTGACTTAATTGGCGAGGATCTTAATTTCGAATACCCCGAAGAAACATACAGTCATAATTTGTTTCCTTACATTCAGTCTGCATTAGAAAAAAGAGATCTTGAATTAATGACATACGAAACGTACGGAGATAGTTATTTGTTTTTTGTTGCCAATAAAAATGAAGTAGGCAGAATTTTAGAATTATCTGAAATAATTAAGATCCCAGTGGTTAAATTGTAGAAATAGGTTTGCCACGAATTACACGAATTTGCACTAATTAAAATTTCAATATTTAGAGGAAAAATTCGTGTAATTCGTGGCAAAAAAACATCAAGGAATCAGAATTATTTTCCCAGTACTTTTTCGACTTTCTAGATAATCATGTGCTAATTTCCCTTCTGATAATTTGAAAGAAGTTGGAGTTGCAAGTGTAATTTTCCCTTCAATAATCCACTCAAATAGTTGATTTGCTCTTTTAATTCTTTCTTCTTTAGAATTTAAATAACTCCATAAATCGCCACCTGTTAAAGTTTTAGAAGTATCCATCAACATTCTTGGGTTCACAGGTTCTGGATCACCGCCAGCCATTCCGAAGAAAACAACTTGACCACATTCTTTAGTCACTTCAAAACTTTCCTTAAGAGTGCTTCCAATGCTGTCGTAAACAACATCAACGCCATTCGGAATAATTTTAAAAAGATCTGATTTCCAATCTTCATTATATAAGAAAACATGATCGGCACCTTGTCCAAGTGCTACTTTTGCTTTGTCTGCAGAAGAAGTTAAACCAATAACGTTAGCACCTAAAAGTTTGCTGATTTGAGTTAAAAACTGACCAACGCCGCCTGCAACGGCATGAATTAGTACAGTTTCGCCTTTTACAGTTTTATGGCTGTCTGTAGCTAAATAATGTGCTGTTAAACCTTGTAATAATATAGCAGCAGCAGTTTCGAAAGAAATAGCTTCCGGCAGCGGAAGAACATGATTTATATTTACAGCAACTAATGCTGCATTCGCAAAAGGTACATCGGCGAAAGCCACACGATCTCCAACTTTATATTCAGAATTATGATTAGCGTCAACTACAATTCCTGCGCCTTCGTAACCTGCAATAAAAGGAGGATTTCCTTTTAAATGATAATTTCCTTTTCGTCTATATACATCAGCAAAGTTTAATCCAATGGCTTTCATTTCCACTAAAATTTCATCGCTCTTTAATTGTGGATTCGGAATTTCGATATATTCTAAAACATTAGAATCTCCAAAAGAAGAAAAAGTAAGTGCCTTCATTTTTAATTAATTTAAGAATACAAAGTACGTGAAAATTCATCTTCACTTTGTAAGACTTGTTTTAAAAATGCACAAAAAACTCGCTTGGATTTCAAGCGAGTTTTTGAGTTGTTTTATCGGCCACAGATTAAAAAGATTATAAGGTTTTTTTAAGCCGAAAAGTGAAATGTAATCAGTGAAAATCTTTTTAATCTGTGGCAAAAAAATAAATTATAGTTTAGGAAATTTCATTTCGTTAAAAGTACTTTTTTGTTTGGCAAGAGCTTCAATGTCTTCCCATTTTCTTGGAGATTCTACAGATAGATTTTCGTATGAATCCTTTTTAATTAAAATATCATCTTCAATACGAACACCAATATTCCACCATTTTTTATCACAATTACTATTTGCTGGAATGTAAATTCCGGGTTCAACAGTAATAATCATGTTCTCTTTAAGTAAACTTTTTGGTCCGCTGTAATTTCCTTTGTCGTGAACATCTAAACCAAGAAAATGAGAACATCCGTGAGGATAATACATTTTCACATCTTTGAGTTCTTTAATAATGCCTAATTTCAATAATCCTTCTGCAAGAACTTCTGTAGCTTTGATGTTTAAATCGGCAAGCGGCGTTCCTTCTCTGCAAATTTTAAAAACTTCTTCTTGAGCATCGTAAACCAATTGATAAATGGCTTTTTGTTCTTGGGTAAATTTTCCGTTAGCAGGAATTGTTCTCGTAACATCGGCAGAATAGCCGTGATATTCAGAACCAACATCCATCAATAATAATTGATTGTCAATTTTTGTACTGTTGTTTTCTCCATAATGCAAGATACATCCGTTTGCGCCAGCACCTACAATTGGCGGATAACCTTCGTCTTCTGCGCCATATCTTCTATGTACGTAGGCATGAATTCCGTCTGCCTCATTTTCACTCATATCTGGACCAACCGCTTTCATTACTTCATTATGAGCAATGCAGGAAAGTTTTACTGTTTTACGCATTAAAACCAATTCTTCGGGTGTTTTTATTTCGCGCAGTGTATTTGTAATCGTTCTGAAAAGTTCTAAAGATTTATTGTTGTCTTCTGTAATTCCAGCTTTGGTTTTAAAAGTCTGTAGTAAGCCAAAAAGATCAAAACCACTATTGTTTTTATCGATATCTGTTGGGATTTTGTCATAAATTATTTTGTCGAATTTTTTAAAGTCGATAACAAAATCTTTAAAATCTTTACCGTTGTAAACTGTCGAAAGACCTAATTTAGATTTCGCTCCTTCGGTGCCTAAACGTCTTCCGGTCCAAGTTTCTTTAGACGCATTTCTTTCTCTAACAAAAAGGACTTCGTTGTACGTTTCACCAGTTCCTTGTGTTTCTTTAAAAATCAATAAAACAGCATCTGGCTCTTTATATCCTGTTAAGTAGAATAAATCTGGATTTTGATGAAAACTGTAATTGATGTCTCTAGAAAAAACTCTTTCTGGATATGAGAAAACCACGGCAACAGAATTTGCAGGCATTAATGCTCTAAAAGCTTCTCTACGACCTTTGTGGAATTCTTTTGTGAGGTAATCTGTTGGTAAATTTTCTTGAGATTGGGTTTGGTTAATGGTGAGTAAGAATGTGAAAAGTAATAAAAGGTGTTTCATTTTTTTGGTTTTAAATGACAGTTTTTGGTTTTAGTTGCTGCAAATTACAAAAAAATATGAATTTAAAGAGTTTGCCGCGAATTACACGAATTTTCACGAATTTCTATGTTGTAGAATTTAAATGTAATTCGTGAAAATTCGTGTAATTCGTGGCAAAAAAAAAGACCATCCATTTATAGGACAGTCTTCTTAATAATTAACCATTAAACCTTATTTCTTTTTTAACTTGTCTTTAAAAACCTTTTCAAATTTTTCTATTTTAGGCTGAATTACCATTTTGCAATACGGTTGATTTTTGTTGTTTGCATAATAATTCTGATGATAATCTTCGGCTTTATAAAACACTTTAAAAGGCTCGACTTTTGTTACAATTGGACTGCTGTATACTTTTGCTTTGTTTAATTCGGCGATAATACTTTCGGCAGCTTTTTTCTGTTCTGCATTTTTATAAAAAATAACAGAACGATATTGAGTGCCAACATCAGCGCCTTGTCTGTTAAGTGTTGTTGGATCGTGAACAGTAAAAAACACTTTAAAAATTTCGTTAATGTCCGTTACATTTTTGTCGTACGTAATCTGAACTACTTCGGCGTGGCCAGTTTCTCCAGTACAAACCTCTTCGTAACTTGGGTTGGCTACAGTTCCTCCAGAAAATCCAGAAACTACAGATTTTACGCCGTCTAAGTTTTCGTAAACCGCTTCAACACACCAATAACAACCTCCGCCAAGTGTAATAGTTTCTAGGTTAGAAGCTTTTTTTGTGGTGTTATTTTGTGAAAATCCACTTAATGATAAAGCGAATAAGCATATTAAAATTGTATTTTTCATTATTGAAATTATTTAGAATCAGGAATAAAATCAAGAGCGATCGAGTTCATGCAATAACGTTTTCCAGTTGGTTCAGGACCGTCATCAAATAAATGACCTAAATGTCCGCCGCATCTGCCGCAAAGTGCTTCAGTACGTTCCATTCCAAGAGAATTATCCGTTTTGTAAACAACACTTTTTTTATTGTCTTGTTCAAAAAAACTAGGCCATCCGCAGCTGCTAGAAAATTTAGCTCCAGATCTAAAAAGTTTATTACCGCAAGAAGCGCAATAATAAGTTCCTTTTTCATCCGTGTTCCAGTATTTTCCAGTAAAAGGTCTTTCAGTATCCGCATTTCGCATTACAGCATAAACATCTTCTGGTAAGACTTTTTTCCATTCGGCGTCGCTTACGTTAAGTTTTGTGGTGTCTGTATTAGAATAATATGGATTTCCGGGTTTGTTAATTACATTTTCCATAGAAGTTGATTTTGTTTGCTGCTTTTTAGAATTTTGTCCGCATGCCTGCAAAATAAATAGCGGGATTAAAAAGCAAAGGCTGAAAATTTGTGTTCTTGTTTTCATAATAAATGAGGCTTTATTTTTGTAACTCAAAGATACGACGAGAGTTTGTCTTGAAATGTCGTCTAGGTTACAATTGAGATTATTTTAAGTATGTTTTAACTTTTATTATTTACGTAAAACAAAGGGCAGTAGTTTTGGTTTCTTATTTTTAAAGGTTTTTAGAATTTAAGTAAAATGCAAGCCGTTGTAAATTAGAATTTTGCGAATTATCAAGTGAGTTAAACTTTTCACAATCTTCTCTAGGATTTTCAAGCCATTTCTTTTTTCGTATTTTTGTTTGATCAATATGCCCTATGATAGAAGAAAACGTAATATTAGTTAATCAAAATGATGAGCAGATTGGCTTAATGCCAAAACTAGAAGCACATGAAAAAGCAGTTTTACACCGCGCTTTTTCGGTTTTTATTTTAAATAATAAAAATGAAATAATGTTGCAGCAGCGTGCACATCAAAAATATCACTCACCTTTACTTTGGACAAATACTTGCTGCAGTCATCAGCGCGAAGGTGAAACCAATACGGAAGCTGGCTGTAGAAGATTGTTTGAAGAAATGGGTTTTAAAGCAGAATTGAAAGAACTCTTTCATTTTATTTATAAAGCTCCTTTTGATAATGGTCTTACAGAGCACGAACTTGATCATGTTATGATTGGATATTATAATGATAGTCCAGAAATAAACATTGAAGAGGTAGAAGATTGGAAATGGATGAAAATAGAAGACGTAAAAACAGACATACAAGAACAGCCCGAAATTTACACTGTATGGTTTAAAATAATTTTTGATGAATTTTATCATTATTTAGAAGACCATAAGATTTAACCAAGCTAACCAAAAACCTAAATGAAAGTAACCATATCAAGAAAAGCACATTTTAATGCTGCGCATCGACTACATCGAAAGGATTGGACATTGGAAAAGAACAATGCTGTTTTTGGAAAATGTAATAATCCCAATTTTCATGGTCACAATTATGGTTTAACAGTAAGTGTTACAGGAAAAATTGACCCAGAAACTGGTTTTGTTTTAGATGTGAAAGTATTAGCGGATATTATACTTGAAGAAGTTGAAATTCCGTTTGATCACAAAAATCTGAATCTGGACGTTCCGGAATTTCAAGATTTGAATCCAACTGCAGAAAATATTGCTGTTGTGATATGGAATAAAATTAGAAAAAGAATTCAGCCTGATTTTGATTTAGAAATACTGCTGAATGAAACGGACCGCAATTTTGTAACTTATAAAGGAGAATAATAAAATGTCATTAAAAATAGGAGATATAGTTCCAAATTTTACTGCAAAAGATAATCACGGAGAAGTTTTTGAAAGCCAAAGCGTTTTAGGAAGAAAGCCGCTGGTTATCTATTTTTACCCAAAAGATAATACGCCAGGTTGTACTACTGAAGCTTGCAGCTTTAGAGATCAATACGAAGATTTTAAAGATCTAGGTGCCGAGGTAATCGGTATTAGCAGTGATAGTGTAAAATCACATCATAAATTTGCAGACAAGCACAAACTGCCTTTTATATTATTGTCTGATCAAGACAAAAAATTGAGACACCTTTTTGGTGTTAGAGATAATTTATTTGGACTTCTGCCAGGAAGAGTAACGTATGTTATTGATAGAAATGGTGTCGTAATTTTAATTTTCGACAGTATGAATGCTTCAAAACATATTCCGAAAGCATTAGAGACAGTCAAAGAATTAGTATTATAAATAAAGAAAATAGTATTACATCAACGTTTAATTAATAAAGATATTAGCCTAAAAAAACTATGAAGCCAAAAATGTACCCTTTGCAATTTGCCCCGATTTTAAAAGAAAGAATCTGGGGAGGAGAAAAATTAAAGACAATTTTAAACAAACCTATTGTTTCTAAAATTACCGGAGAAAGCTGGGAATTATCTACTGTAGAAGGTGATGTAAGTGTGGTTGCAAATGGAGATCTTAAAGGAAAATCATTAATGGAACTTATTGATGAAACGCCAAATGAAATTCTTGGAACTAAAGTTTACGAGCGTTTTGGAAAACAGTTTCCACTTCTTTTTAAATATTTAGATGCAAGAGAAGATCTTTCGATACAAGTACACCCAAATGACAAATTGGCAAAAGAACGTCATAATTCTTTTGGTAAAACAGAAATGTGGTATGTAACACAAGCAGACGCAGATGCTAGAATTATTGTAGGTTTTAAAGAAAACTCAAGTAAAGAAGAATACTTAGCACATTTAAATGACAAAACATTAGTATCTATTTTAGATACTGTAAAAGCAAAAGCTGGCGATGTTTTCTTTTTAGAAACTGGAACTGTTCATGCTATTGGTGCAGGTTTAGTAGTGGCAGAAATTCAGCAGACTTCAGATATCACATATCGTTTGTACGATTTTGATCGTAAAGATGCACAAGGGAACACTAGAGAGCTGCATGTAGATCTAGCTTTAGATGCCATAAACTACAATAAAGTAGAAACTCAAAAGAAATACGATACAAAAGCAAATACATCTAATGTAGTAGTAGATTGTCCTTATTTTACCACTAATTTTATTCCGTTAGAAGATAAAGCAGCAGTTTCTAAATCTGGAGAAACCTTTACAGTATATATGTGTATTGAAGGAAGTTTTGAAATTGAATACGATGGGTTTAAACACACTTATATAAAAGGTGACACTGTTTTAGTTCCAGCTGCGATAAATGCATTTATTTTGAACGGAAAAGCTTCAATTTTAGAAATTTACATTTCATAGCACTTAATAAAAAGATTATATGTACTTTTGCAGTCGCAAATTAAAATAAAAATAAAATGGCAAACGTTAAGAATTTAAAGAAAGACATCAATTTCGTATTAGGAGATATTATTGAAGCAATTTACTTGTTTGAAATGTCAACATCAGGAAATCCAACTCCAGAAACTAATGCTTTGATCGATGAAGCTATCGCTGCTTTTGATACTTTGATCACAAAAGTGAACGCAAAGAACGTTGAAAACAAAAAATCTCATTTCAAACAAATTAATGTTGAATTGGAACAAACTGCAAATCAATTAATTGCTAAGATCAACGAATTGTAAGCAAAAAAAAGATAAAAAAAGGGCAGATTTATTTTGGAAAAACGAAAAACCGACTTATATTTGCACCCGTAATGAGTCGCCAGCGTAGCTCAGTTGGCTAGAGCAGCTGATTTGTAATCAGCAGGTCGTGGGTTCGAGTCCCTCCGCCGGCTCAACATAAAAACCATCACTCAGTGATGGTTTTTCTATTAAAATTGAAAGGCATTTTATTTTGGAAATTCAAAAAACCAACTTATATTTGCACCCGTAATGAGTCGCCAGCGTAGCTCAGTTGGCTAGAGCAGCTGATTTGTAATCAGCAGGTCGTGGGTTCGAGTCCCTCCGCCGGCTCAACGTAAAACCATCACTTTTGTGATGGTTTTTTTGTTTAAATTCCAATATTAAAAATTCCAAATTCCAAATTCGACGAAACTTAATTTGTTTTGCAAAATTGGAATTTGGAATTTTTAATATTGGAATTTATTTATAAATATTTTTCTTATGTTTGTTGCTTAACCAAAAATAATATAACAAATGGAAGAAACGTCAGTTTTTGAAAAATTTGAGTTGCAGCTCGACCAAACTGCAAAAGACTTTTTAAGAGAAACCGCTAAATGGGCTTATTTCTTATCAATAATGGGCTATATATTTATAGGTCTTTTGGTAGTGGTTGCTATTTTTGCAGGTTCTATTTTTGCTTCAATGAGCAGTTCAATGCCTGGAATGGGTATGATGGCTGGAATGGGAACTTTAATAGGTGGTTTGTATTTTGTGATCGCCGCGCTTTATTTCTTCCCTATTTATTATTTAAACAAGTTTGCAGTTAATACAAAGAAAGCTTTTAGAGATAATGATTCAGAAGCATTAACAAGCTCATTAGGATATCTTAAATCGCATTATAAATTTATTGGTATCATGACACTTTCTGTTTTGATTTTGTATGCAATAATTTTTGTATTTGGAATCTTAGGTCTTTTCTTGAGAGGATAAAAGAATGAAATAGTTGAGGTTTAATTTTAAAGATATATACTGAAACAAAAAAACGTCCTGAATTTCAGGACGTTTTTTGTTATAACATAGAGTATTTAACTATTGTTGCGGTTGTTTCTTGATGTTAGCAACATACTTAGTAAGTTTCTTTCCGTAAAGAGATTGTGCTACTTTAGGAGACATTGATTTTTGAATTGTATCTAAAAATTTGATGTTAATGTCATAGATCTCTGCTAAAGCAATGTAAGGTGCTATTTCGTGATCTTTGTTGTTAAGAGCAAAGTTTGTAGCGTACAAGTATTTTCTTTTGATGTTGTTCTCTTGTTTTGCGTTAAGACTGTCAATTGCTTTTTGGTCTTGTCTTTTCATTGCTTTAAATCTAGGCTCAACAATGGCAAGATTTTCATCTATAAAACGAGAATTTATTTTTTGATACTCTTCGTATAGTTCTTGATTTTTAGATCCAGTAATTTTAGCGCCAGCAATAAAGTTGTCAAGATTAGTGTCGATATTAATATTTCCAGGTTCTGCAAAAAACATGATATTATTGTCTAATGAGTTTGTTACACCGCGATCTAAATATAGATAAAGCATTTCAGGAGATTCTAATTTTACATTAGTGTCAAAAGCAGAATTTCCATCAATTTTGATACTGTCAATAGCAACAAGTGCAGTGTCAACAACTCTTTGAATGTATAAAGTTCCGTTTTTTAATCCTTTTATATTTCCTGTAAGATGCAAGCCATCAGTAGATTCTTTCTTGCTGCATGATGCTGCTGCTAATGCAAGAGTAACAAAGGCAATAATTGTTTTTTTCATTGGTTTTTAAGATTTTGGTGCAAAATAAAGAAAATAGTTTAAATGTGAAGAAGTTGGTGTTTTATTTTTGTAAAAAATAAATCCCAATTTATTTCTAAATTGGGATTCCTAAATTTGCTGTAAAAATTAGGCTACATTACTAAGTTGTAAACAAGCCCGCTTTGATTTGTAAAAGTATAATTACTGTCACAGTCATTATTTCCGTAATCAATAACGCCATTTATTAAATTACTTTCTACTTTTAGTTTTCCTTTAGAAATAAAAGTACAAGAATATTTTTTTATTAAAGTTTCCGCAACTGTCAAAGTTAATGTTCCTCCACCTGATGCAGTTACAGTATGAGTTCCTTCTGTAATTTCGTAAACATTATCTGTTAATACAAACGGAGTGTCAACGCCGGCAGTTTGTTTTGTAGTATACATGCCCGAATTAGTGTAAACGTTTCCTTGTAAATCAGTCAATTTTCCGTTTATTACTCTTCTGTTCCATTGTGGTACAGTTGCAACTGTTGTCGTATTAGTATATTCAATAGTTCCTTCTAGTTTTATTCCATTAATAGAATAATCTATTCTTTCAATAGTCATTTTGCTTCCTGTAGTAGTAACTGGTCCAGAAAGTGTTATTTTTAGTTTTCCTTTTCTAGTAAGCTGGCTGTCTGTACATCCAGAAGTTCCGTAATCTAGTGTAAAAACTCTTGGATAAGTAGTTCCAGAAACGGTAATTGTAGCGCAGACTCCAGCAGGAGAATCAGTAGTTTTTGATGTAGCGCTGTTTGCAGCAACCGATAATCCAGTATTAACATCCATTTCGTTAGTTGCATCTATTGTAACAGAAGCCCCAACACTAGCAACATCTGCTAGGTTAGCTGTTCCATTGTCGTCGTTGCTAGAGCATGAAACATAAATTAGTGCTGTTGTGCATAAAACAGCTAATAAAAGAGTGGTTTTTCTCATGATTATATTTGTTTGTAGTTAGATTAATAAGGCATTCAAATGTAATAAAAAAAATGAATCTGCATAAAAAATCCTGTAAGCAGAGCCTACAGGATTTATAACGTAACTTTTATGAAAAAAATTATTTAATCATTTCAAAACTTCTTTTTACAAAAGCAGTTAAAGCTTCACCTTTTAATAAGTTCTGCGATAACTTAGCTAAGTCTAAAGCTTGTTTTACTAAATGTTCTTGATGTGTTTTGTCTTCTGTATTTAAAATACTTGATGCCAAATCAGAATTAGTATTTACAACCAAATTGTACATTTCTGGCATATTTCCCATTCCGAACATTCCGCCGCCGCCAGACTGGCTCATTTCTTTCATTCTACGCATAAATTCAGGCTGCGTAATGATGAAAGGAGCAGCTTGGCTGTCCATAGCTTCCAATTGTACAGAGTATGCTTTTGGAATATAAGATTCTAAAGAAGTTTTTAAAGTTTCTTTTTCTTCATCAGATAATTTAGAAATCGTGTTTTCGTCTTTCTTAATTAAATTATCAACATGGTCAGAATCTACGCGTACAAAAGTTAAGTCGCTGTTATCTCCTTCAATTTTTTGAATTAAATGTGAGATAATCGGAGAATCTAAAAGTAATACTTCGTATCCTTTTGCTTTTGCTGTTTCAATATAAGAGTGCTGTTCGTCTTTGTTTCCAGCATATAAAACTACCAATTTACCGTCTTTGTCAGTTTGGTTCTCTTTTAGTTTTTCTTTTAATTCCTCAAGAGTAAAATAAGTATTGTCAACCGTTGGGTACAATACAAAAGCTCCAGCTTTTTCGTAGAATTTATCTTCAGAAAGCATTCCGTACTCTAAAACAATTTTAATGTCATTCCATTTAGCCTCAAAGTCAGCACGGTTTTCATTAAATAAAGTTTTCAATTTATCTGCAACTTTACGAGTAATGTAGTTAGAAATTTTCTTAACTGCACCATCAGCTTGCAAACCAGAACGAGATACATTCAAAGGAATATCTGGAGAGTCAATAACACCTTTTAACATTGTCAAAAATTCAGGAACAATTCCTTCTACGTTATCAGTAACGTAAACTTGGTTTTGGTACAATTGAATTTTATCTTTTTGAATCTGCATGTCAGAACCTAACTTAGGGAAATATAAAATTCCAGTTAAGTTAAACGGATAATCAACATTTAAGTGAATATTGAATAAAGGATCTTCAAATTGCATTGGATACAATTCTCTGTAGAAGTTTTTATAATCTTCATCAGATAATTCAGTTGGCTGTTTTGTCCAAGCTGGATTTGGATTATTGATGATATTGTCAGTCTCAACAGTTTCGTTGATATAATCTTCTGGAGCGTCTTCCGGCTTAGGAAGCGTTTCAGTTCTTGTTCCAAATTTAATTGGAATAGGCATAAACTTGTTATACTTATTCAATAAACCGCTGATTTTTGAATCTTCTAAAAAGTCAAGAGAATCTTCGGCAACATGAAGAATAATTTCAGTTCCGCGTGAAGTTTTGTCAGCAGGCTCTAAAGTAAATTCAGGACTTCCGTCGCATGTCCAATGTGCAGCGGGTTCGTCTTTGTATGATTTTGTAATGATTTCTACTTTTTCTGCAACCATAAAGGCAGAATAAAAACCAAGACCAAAGTGACCTATAATTCCAGAATCTTTAGCAGAATCTTTGTATTTATCTAAGAATTCCTCAGCTCCAGAAAAAGCAACCTGATTGATGTATTTTTCTACTTCGTCTGCAGTCATTCCTAGACCTTGATCTATAATGTGAATTTTTTTACCTTCCTTATCAACTTTAATTTCGATAACCGGGTTTCCGTATTCTACTTTAGCCTCGCCAATGCTAATAAGGTGTTTTAATTTTAAAGTAGCATCGGTTCCGTTTGAAACCAGCTCGCGCAAAAAGATTTCATGATCGCTGTATAAGAACTTCTTGATTAATGGAAAGATGTTTTCTACTGAAACATTAATTTTACCTGTTGTCATACTTTTTTTTTATTTTTAGTTTAATGTGATGATTTTCATTTGTTCAAATAGAATACCAATTGTTTTTTGAATGACAAAATGTCGCAAGTGTTAATTTTGAAAGAAAATAATTAGATTTTAGAACGGAACATATTTTTATGCGTCGTATATTTGTGGTATAATAATTGTTAAACGTGTAAGTATTAACTTAAATAAATGTACAAAATGAAGAAAATTATTTTCATTTGCATGATGGCCACGATGTTTTTTGCGTGTAAATCAGCTTCGTCTACAACGGCTTCAACTGGAGCGCCAACGCTTTCGACTAAACTTGATAAATCTACTCAAGTAGCTTTAAAAGGAAATTGGGTACTTACTAATGTATCTTATCCGGGTTCTGATTATATCAAAGTAAACTCATTTGATCTTGCCGATTCTAAATGCTTTATTGGCAGCACTTGGAGTTTTATCTCAAACAATAACAAAGGAACAATGGCTTTAACTTCGGCAAGCTGTACTGCTTTTTCTTCGCCAATTGTTTGGAGCATTAACAATCAAGGTATGTTTATTTTAAAAATTCTTGATGCAGGTGTTAAAGCTAAAAAAGTTAGAGATGGATATTTACTAAAAGTTGCTGGTGTAACAGATAGTTCATTTCAGTTGATTGATAACATTAATGTTGGTGGACAAGTTAAGGATGTAACGTACCAATTTCAAAGAGCTAATTAATATTAAAAATATAGAATATGAAAAAGATAACAGTTTTAGGTTTAAGTAGTTTACTTGTATTAGTGAGTTTTTTCGCGAGTTGTGATTCAGTAAAAAACGCAAATAATACTCAAAAAGGGGCCGGAATTGGAGTGGTTGCAGGTGGAATTATTGGAGGTATTTTAGGAAATAATTTAGGTCACGGAGGAAACGCTGCTTTAGGTGCTGCTATTGGTGCTGCTGTAGGTGGTGGAACTGGTGCTCTTATTGGAAATAAAATGGATAAACAAGCTCGTGAAATCGATCAGGCTTTACCTGGTGCAGATGTAGAAAGAGTAGGTGAAGGAATTCACTTAACACTTAACGAAAATGCAGTTCGTTTTGATACTAATAAATCAACATTAACAACTCAGGCAAAAGCAAATTTAGATAAACTTGTTCCTGTGTTTAATGAATATGGTGATACCGATATTCAGATTTTTGGTTATACTGATAATACAGGAAAACCAGAATATAATTTGACTCTTTCTGGACAAAGAGCTGCTTCTGTACAAGCGTATTTAGTTACAAAAGGATTAAAGTCAAGCCGTTTTAAAACTTCAGGTTTAGGAATTGTTGACCCAATTGCAACAAATGATACACCAGAAGGAAGAGCACAAAACCGTCGTGTAGAATTTTCTATTACTGCAAATGACAAAATGGTTAACGATGCGAAAGCAGAATCTGGAAAATAATTTCCATACAATATATTTTAAAAAAAGCTGTTCGTAATGAACAGCTTTTTTTTTTGACTTTAGAAATTAAACATTGTAAATTTGAACTCTCAATTACAACCCATGCTTGACATTCAAAATATTTCTTTTTCGTATACCGAAAAACCTGTTATAAAAAACATTTCTTTTACAATAGAAAAAGGCCAGAATATTGCTATTATCGGCGAAAGCGGCTGTGGAAAAAGTACATTGCTTAAGCTTATCTATGGTCTATATGACTTAGATGAAGGAGAAATTTTTTATGAAGAAAAGCCTGTTTTAGGGCCAAAATACAATCTTATTCCCGGAATGTCATTTATGAAATATCTGGCGCAGGATTTTGATTTGTCTCCGTATGAAACAGTTGCCGAAAATGTTGGAAAATTCCTTTCGAATGGTTTTGCTAATATGAAGAAGCTTCGTATTCAGGAATTGCTGGAAATGGTAGAAATGGATCAGTTTGCTAACGTACAGGCCAAGTTTTTGAGTGGCGGGCAACAACAAAGAGTTGCACTGGTGAGAGTTTTGGCATTAGAACCAGAAGTAATTTTGTTAGACGAACCTTTCAGTCAAATTGATGCTTTTCGTAAAAATGCTTTACGCCGAAATTTATTTAGATACTTAAAACAAAAAGGAATTACGTGTATTATTGCGACGCACGACAGCACAGATGCGTTGTCTTTTGCAGATGAAGCAATTGTAATGCGACATGGTGAAGTAATCATTAAAGGCAACCCGACTAAAATTTATGAAGATCCAGAAACTAAGTATGTAGCTTCGTTGTTTGGAGAAGTAAATGAAATCGCGACTCATTTATTGCTTTCGTATGAAGACGAAACACATAAAACTTTAGTATATCCACATCAATTTAAAATGGTTCCAGAATCTAATCTGCAGGTAAAAATTAGACATACTTATTTTAGAGGAAGTCATTTCTTGATAGAAGCGGTTCATAAAAGACAATTGATTTTCTTTGAAAGTGAAATCGATCTGCCTCTTGAACAAGAAGTGTTTTTAGGTTTGAATTATTTATAAGATGATAAAAAACAAAACCCGATAGAAAATTTAATCTATCGGGTTTTTTAATTTTAAACGTAAACTTGAAATTAGTTTTTCAAATATTTTTCTAAAAATTGATCTTGCTCCCAAAGTAAGTGCAGGATATTTTCTTTTGCAACATAACTATGAGCTTCTTTAGGCAAAATCACCATTCTAGCAGGTGCTCCTAAACCTTTTAAAGCTTGAAAATAACGTTCTGTCTGCAAAGTAAAAGTACCAGGATTATTATCTGCTTCACCATGAACCAATAAAATTGGAGTTTTCATTTTGTCAGCATTCATGAAAGGCGACATTGTATTGTAAACTTCTGGAACTTCCCAATAATTGCGTTGCTCAGATTGAAATCCAAAAGGAGTCAATGTTCTGTTGTAAGCACCGCTTCTAGCAATTCCGCAAGCAAAAAGATCACAATGTGTAAGTAAATTAGCAGTCATAAAAGCACCATAAGAATGTCCTCCAATGGCAACTTTTTTACGATTAATATAGCCTAAAGCATCAACCGCATTTATAGCAGCTTCGGCATTATCAACTAACTGAGAGATAAAATTGTCATTTGGTTCTGTTGTTCCTTCACCAATAATTGGGAATGAAGCATCGTCTAAAACAACATACCCTTTTGTAACCCAGTAAACAAATGATCCGTAATACGGGAATGTAAACTCGTTAGGGTTTTGAGTAGATTGCCCTGCGCTGTTTTTGTCTTTGTATTCAGCAGGATATGCCCAGATTAACAACGGCAGTTTTTCTTTTTTAACTTTGTCATAACCCGCTGGCAAATATAATGTTCCAGATAATTCAACACCATCTTTACGTTTGTATTTAATGACTTCTTTGCTGACATTTTTAATACTTTCAAACGGGTTTTTAAAAGCTGTAATCGCTGTTAAACTATTCTGTTTTTTAATATTTCTAAAATAGTAATTTGGATACTCATTCTTAGACTGAATCTGCACTAAAACTTTACCCGATTTTATATCGTCAATTTCTATTAAATCTTCTTTTTTGTCTTTATAAGGTGAAGTATAAAGACGTTTGTTTTTTAAAGTTGTAAAGTTAAATTCATCAATAAAAGGAAACTGTCCGTCTTTAGTATATCCAGCGCCAATACGATAACCATTGTCTTTCTCGATTGTCAAAACATATTTGTTGTATTCATTTTTCCTAGTTTCAAAAACACCTGGATCAGAGTAAACATCTTGTGAGTTTCTATCTGTAATTAGTTTTGGTTCCTGACTTGGATTTGATGGATTTATTAAATACGTTTTTGTATTACGAGTATCATACCATTCATCAGAAAGTATAGCAATATTGTCATTCCCCCACGTTATATCGCTAAAACGCTGTGGTGTTTTTACTAAAGAAACAGCATCGTTTGTAAAAGGCGCATTCCAAAGGAAAACTTCATCTCTAAAATCAACTTTATTAGCAGGATTACCTTCGTCCAAAGCCACAACATAAGATAAAACAGCAGGTTTGTCATTTCTCCAAGTCATTTCTCTTTTACCTTTTCTAACCGCCATAAAGCCTTTTGGAGTTACTTCGGTAAGTGGTACTTCGTTAACTGTTTTAATTTCTTTTCCTCTAATGTCGTAAACAATTGTTTTAGAAGGGAATCTGTTTAAAGGCACAACGTAAGAAAATGGTTTTTGAATAGTAGTCAGCATAATGTAATTTCCGTCTGGCGAAATTCTCTCACCAGCAAACATTGCAGCTTCTTTAAACAAAACAGCATTTCCGTTAAGGTTGATTTTGTATAATTCAGAAGTAATAATGTTTTCAAAATTAACTTCATCATTTTTATTTTTCAACATATCAGGATACGTTCTGTTTGATGATTTTTCTCCAGAAGTGTTAGAAATAATTGGTCCTGTTGGTAAATCTTTTTTAGAATCTAATAAAGGCTGTCTGTTTTTTGGCAGCATTTTTACCAATATAGTCTCATTGTCTGAAAGCCAATTAAACGGATTGCCCAGATTGGCGTTTACAGTTGCATCTGTAAGTTTTGTTGCAACGGCAGTCGCTACATCAATAACCCAAAGTTCAACTCCAGAAGTTGTAGTGTGTGAAAACAAAATTTTCTTGTCATTAGGAGACCAAAGAATGTTGCTGATTTTTGGGTTGTTTGGTAAACCAGAAACTTGTATTTCTGTCGTACTGTTTACTTTTCTAAGTTTAAGATTGGTGTTGTAAGTTACCGTACTAGAAATATTAGTAATCGGATTAATACGCAATCCTGCCAAACGAAGCTCGTCTTGGTTTAAATCATCTAATGTTTTATAAGTATTGCGATACATAAAGAGTATAGTCTCATTTTTAGTATCCATGGCTACAGTTGGAGCTCTCTCGTAATCTGCTAAATCTAAGATAGATTTAGATGGTTTTTGGTAGGTTAAATTTTCCTGTGCAAAGGCAAAAAAACCAAAAGTTAAAAATAAAAATAGTGTAACCTTTAATTTCATAATTTGAATTTTATGGGTTTGAAAATGTGGTATCAATAAATGTTTGTCTAAAGTAGTTCAGACTTGTTACAATTTAAGCTGTTATTTGGTTTTTTTTAGGTTTTAGGAGAATTGTCTGCTTTTTCAGAATTTAAAACGAATCAAAATAAGGTATTATTGAATTATATTAAATTGCTAATTACGAAAAAAATAGTAATTTGTACGTTTATATTTTAAAGTATACTTAAATTTGCATTCCAATTTTAACAATTAATAAAAGAGTATGTATCATTCAAAAATAGCGGGCTTAGGATATTATGTTCCTTCAAACGTCGTGACCAACGATGATTTGTCTAAGATTATTGATACCAATGATGAGTGGATTCAAGAGCGAACAGGGATTCAAGAGCGTAGACATATTATAAGAGGAGAAGATACCACTACCTCAATGGGAGTAAAAGCAGCTAAAATTGCAATTGAACGTTCTGGCGTAGCCAAAGAAGATATTGATTTTGTAGTTTTTGCTACATTAAGTCCCGATTACTATTTTCCAGGACCTGGAGTTTTAGTACAACGTGATTTAGGTTTAAGAACCATAGGAGCTTTAGATGTTAGAAACCAATGTTCTGGTTTTATTTATGCCATTTCAGTTGCAGATCAATACATCAAAACCGGAATGTATAAAAATATCTTGGTAATTGGATCTGAAGTACATTCAACAGGATTAGATATGACAACTCGCGGACGCGGTGTTTCGGTAATTTTTGGAGATGGAGCAGGAGCAGCGGTTTTAAGCCGTGAAGAAGATGTAACAAAAGGAATTTTGTCTACACATTTGCACTCAGAAGGACAGCATGCAGAAGAATTAGCTTTGCAGGCACCAGGAATGGGCGCGCGCTGGGTAACCGATATTTTAGCTGATAATGATCCGAATGACGAGAGTTATTATCCTTATATGAATGGACAGTTTGTATTTAAAAATGCAGTAGTTCGTTTTGCCGAGGTTATTAATGAAGGTTTAGAAGCTAACGGTTTACAAGTTTCAGATATTGATATGTTGATTCCTCATCAAGCTAATTTGAGAATTTCACAATTCATTCAAAACAAATTTAAATTGACAGACGATCAAGTGTATAACAATATTCAGAAATACGGAAATACAACTGCAGCATCTATTCCGATTGCTTTGACAGAAGCTTGGGAAAAAGGAAAAATTAAAACTGGAGATACAGTAGTTTTAGCAGCTTTTGGAAGTGGATTCACTTGGGGAAGTGCTATTATTAAGTGGTAATTTTTCTATCATAATTTTATATTAAAACCTGTTCAATTTTTGAACAGGTTTTTTATTTTTGGTAATTATATAAGACCCCAATCTTTAATTTAGTCGAAAAGACAAAAAATCTATACCAAATGACACAAAGCCAACTAGAAATAGCTTGTTTTAATTATGAATCAGCTTTGATTGCTCAGGAAAACGGAGCAAATCGAATCGAATTATGTGATAATATGCATCTCGGCGGTACAACGCCCAATTATATTCTGGCCTTAAAAGTTCGGGAAAAACTCTCTATTAAAATGCATGTCATTATTAGGCCTCGCGGTGGTGATTTTGTTTATTCTGACGAAGAGTTTATCGAAATGAAACAAGATATTAAACAATTCAAAAAACTTGGAGTTGATGGTTTAGTTTTCGGAATTCTGAATGAAGATGGAAGCGTAAATAAAGCTAGAAATAAAGAATTGGTAAATTTAGCCAATCCACTTTCTTGTACGTTTCATCGAGCCTTTGATGTTGCTGCCAATGTTGAGCAATCTTTGGAAGATGTAATTGACTGCGGTTTTAAAACTATTCTAACTTCTGGACAAGGTGTGAATGTTGAAGAAGGAATTTCGGTTTTAGAAAAAATGCAAGAACTAGCCGATGATAGAATTATGATAATGCCGGGTGGTGGTTTGCGATCTACAAACATTAAATTATTAGAAAAAAAATTAGACGAAACATTTTATCATTCGTCAGCAATCACAGATTATTCAGATACTGCTAATCCAGAAGAAATAAAAGCAATTTTAGCTAATCTATAAAAATAAAAAAGTCCTGAAGTTGGCATACTTCAGGACTTTTCTCTACAAGAAAATTATTTAAAATATTAAAATCTACTAATAGAAACGGGACTAAAACATGCCGCCACCGCCTTTATTAGTGTTGTCTTCTCTTTGTTTACGTTGCAAGTTTTTAATTTTTGCACCTCCAAAGTTATAGGTTAAACCTAAATATACCGTTTGGCTTTCCCATGTAAACTGTCCTGCTTGAGGATAAGGATACATCGTATCAAAAGCATATTTCATGGTATGGAATACGTCATTAAAACGTACACTGATATTCATCTTGTTGTCTAACAATGTATAACGTGAACCAATGTCCATTTTATACATTTCATGGCTATTATTTTGAACACCGTCTACACCACCTCTGTAAAATCCAAATAGTAAAAAGCTTAAACGTTTGTTTGCTTTAAAGTTTGAGTTCATACGTCCGTTAAAAGCAGCAACAGTAACTTTTCTTTCAACAGGATTTGATGTGTTTGTTGCAGCATCGTATTGAAATACAACTCCTTGTTGGTTAATGCTGGAGAAATCAATAGATGGTGAAATATCCCACCATTTTGTAATTTTATAATTAAAAGAAGCTTCAAATCCGTATGATGTATTGTGATCATAGTTGGTAAAAGTCATAATTTGTTTTTCACCACTAGGATCTGCTGTATCAGGATACAAAATTCTACTAATTTGGTCATTTATACTTCTATAAAAAACACCAGCAGTAAAACTTCCTTTTCCTAAAGTTTTAGTATAATTTACTTCAACAGAATTGGTAAACTGAGGTCTTAATTCAGGATTTCCGTAAGAAGTTACCAATGGAGTAGAGAACTCACGAATAGGTTTTGTCTGCTCTAAACTCGGACGGTCTACACGACGGCTGTAACTAAATTGAAGTGTATTTTTTTCATTCAAATTATACGTAAAATAAGCTGATGGATATAGCGTAATATAATCGTCATCAAATTTACTTTGACCATAATTTAAATTAGCAGCAACTTTATAACTTTCAAAACGAGCTCCTAATTGATAGCTGAATTTTGTGTATTTCTGTCCAAAAGTCACATAAGCAGAATAAATATCAGTGTCGTAAGTATAGTGCGAAATCTGGTTTGCAGGGAGAACCAAAGGATTACCTGTGTTGTAATTGTTTTCTGTTTTGGTAATTCTAGCTTCGGCACCAGCTTCAAGTGTGGTTTTATCGTTTAATGGGTTTACATAATCAACGTTAAGCGTACTCAATTTACGTTTGTCATTAATATAATCATCGTAAACAACCGAGTTTTGAGTATTATCAGTTTTCGTTGTCTGCGTATCAAAACCTGCATTTTGAGTTGCTTTTGTATCGCTGTAGTTACCTTCAAAATCTAAAGTATGACCTTCTTTTTTAAAGATATGTTTGTACGCTAAATTGTAAGTTCCAGTTTGGTTTGGTCCTTGGTATCTAGATTTTTGAAAGATGTTACTAATGTTAGAACCGTTATCATAATCAATATCAGTATTAACATGTCCTTCTCCAGTCGATTTATTTTGATTCGTATAAACAGACAAAGTATTGTGATCATCAATTAAATAATCCATACCAATTTTATACAGGTAATTGTCATTTTTATTAGTGATGTCTAAATTCTGAATCATGTTTTGATCCAATCTTTTAATGTAACCTTCATTAAAATAAGTTCCAAAATTTTGACCTACGTTTCCAAAAAAGTTAACCTTTCCAGTTTTATAATTCAAATCTAAAGATTGATTGTATTTAGCCGTTTCTCCAAAAGTAATACCGCCGCTGTAAGTTCCGTTAAAACCAGTATTAGCATTTTTATGTAAAACGATATTAATGATTCCAGACATTCCTTCTGGATTGTATTTTGCACTTGGGTTAGTAATCAGCTCAATTTTTTTAATAGAAGTTGATGGAATTTGTTTTAACAATTGCGCTGGATCAATATTACTAGGTCTTCCATCAATTAATACACGTACATTGTCATTTCCACGAAGCGAAAGTTTTCCGTCCTGATCTACGTTTACAGAAGGAATATTGTTCATAATATCTGATGCAGAAGCTCCCGCAGTAGTCAAATCTTTACCAACAGTAATTACTTTACGGTCAATTTTTTGCTCAATTGTAGAGCGTTCTGCTACGATGTTTACACCTTTTAGCTGTGTAGCTTCTTCTTCAAGAGACACATTTACAGTCGCAGTTTTTTTATTGTCGCTTAAAATAACTGAACCAATATATTTTCTAAAACCAATATATTGAATTTCGATCGTATAATTTTTTAGTGCTAAATTTTTAATGCTAAAATCTCCATTATCATCTGTGTTTACTCCAGTAACAACTTTCCCGTTGTCTTTAATAGAAACGGTAGCATAAGAAATTGGTGCATTATTGGATTTTTCGGTAATCTTTCCGGAAACTGTTCCCGAATTCTGGGCTTTTGCTGTTGCCATTACACCCAGTAATGCAAACAGTAAGAATTTTAATTTCATAACTTGGTACTTGATTGATTTGATTTGATTGATGATGATTGTTTTGTTAGCTTTTTTTTATTTTTTTTCTGCTTCAAAATAATTTGAAGTTCTTATTAAGACTCTTTTGTGGTCGATATGTTACAATAAAAACCAAAAAAAAGTTAATTATTTTTTAGATGATCTGTTTTTAAAGAGTTTAGGGTTTTGGTTTTTTGATAATTTTAACAATTGAAATATTGCTGTTTTTGTGAAATTCTAAGTGTTTTCTGGAATTTTATATGTTTTTGATTTTCTCTAATTGATGAATAAGCAGTATCTTTGCTCACTTTAAAAATAAGTTTACATGTCATTATCACAAATTCTTACTCCTTCTATACAAAAAGCAATACAAGCATTATTTGATGTTTCTGTTGATAAAATCGAATTTCAAACTACCAGAAAAGAGTTTGAAGGCGATATAACAATGGTGATTTTTCCTCTGCTAAAAGTTATCAAAAGCAATCCTGTAGAATTAGGAAATAAAATTGGAAATTATCTGGTTGAAAATGTTTCTGAAGTAGCACGTTTTAATGTAGTTTCAGGTTTCTTAAATATAGTAATTGCAGACAGCTATTATTTAGATTTTTTTAATGGAATAAAAGACAATACCAAATTTGGTTACGTAACTCCAAATCCAGAAGACAAAGCTATTATGGTCGAATATTCTTCGCCAAATACCAATAAACCTTTGCATTTAGGTCACGTACGTAACAATTTGTTAGGATATTCTGTCGCTGAAATTATTAAAGCTTCTGGTAAAAAAGTTTATAAAACTCAGATCATCAACGACCGTGGTATTCATATCTGTAAATCGATGCTTGCTTGGGAAAAATTCGGAAACGGAGAAACTCCAGAAAGTACTGGTTTAAAAGGTGATAAATTAGTTGGGAAATATTATGTTGAGTTTGATAAAGCGTACAAAGCTGAAATTTCTCAGTTAATGGATGCTGGTAAAACTGAAGAAGAAGCAAAAAAACAAGCTCCAATTATTGTTGAAGCACAAGATATGCTTAAGAAATGGGAATCTGGTGATGAAAAAGTAATTACACTTTGGAAAATGATGAACCAATGGGTTTATGATGGTTTTGCTATAACTTACAGCAATCTTGGAGTTAATTTTGATCGATATTATTATGAAAGTAATACCTATTTATTAGGAAAAGATGTTGTACAAGTTGGACTTGACAAAGGAGTTTTCGAAAAAGATCCAGATGGTTCTGTTTGGATCGATTTGACAGATGAAGGTTTAGATCGTAAAATTGTATTGCGTTCAGATGGAACTGCAGTTTATATGACGCAAGATATAGGAACCGCAATTCAGCGTGTAAAAGACATGCCAGATGTTGGCGGAATGGTTTACACTGTTGGAAACGAGCAAGATCATCACTTCAAAGTTTTATTCTTAATCTTGAAAAAATTAGGTTTTGATTGGTCTTCAACTCTATATCATTTGTCTTATGGAATGGTAGATTTACCTTCTGGAAAAATGAAAAGCCGTGAAGGAACTGTTGTAGATGCTGATGATTTGATGCAGGATATGACAGATACTGCAAAACAAATTTCTGAAGATTTAGGAAAATTAGACAGCTATTCTGCCGAAGAAAAAGGTAAATTGTATAAAACAATTGGTCTTGGAGCGCTTAAATATTATATCTTAAAAATAGATCCAAAAAAACGTATTTTGTTTAACCCAGAAGAATCTGTAGATTTTGCTGGAAACACAGGACCGTTTATACAATATACATACGCGAGAATTCAGTCCATCATTCGTAAAGCCGATTTTGATTTTTCGAATGTAACTGATACTAAAGAATTGCACGAAAAAGAAAAAGAATTGGTAAAACAAATCGAGCTTTTTCCAGAAGTAATTCAAAATGCTGCGCAAAATCACAGTCCGGCACTTATTGCCAATTACACTTATGATCTAGTAAAAGAGTATAATTCGTTCTACCAATCTGTACATATTTTAGGAGAAGTAGATTTGACTAAAAAAATATTCAGAGTGCAGCTTTCTCAAAAAGTAGCCGAAGTTATAAAAACATCTTTTACTTTATTAGGAATCGAAGTTCCAGAGAGAATGTAAAAGTTTGCATAAAAATATATTTAGAAACCGATAGTTTAAAACTATCGGTTTTTTTTATGTCTGTGTAAAAAGGGTTTATAATAATTATGTTCCATTTTTTATCTGATTATAAAGTTTTTCATAATCTCTTTTGGCTATTTTTTATTTTCAATAAACTTAAAAAATAAATTTTGTAATACTTTTAGTATATTTTATTGTGTTAATTATGTGTTTATTCTTGTTAAATATATATTAATTTTATAAGTTGCACCAAATTAAAATTAAAAAGATATATAATGAAACAAAAGATTAGAGGATTGTTAGTGGTGTTTTTGGCATTTACTTCGCAATTGTTTTTTGCGCAGGAAAAAATTATTACTGGGGTGGTTACAGATGCTTTTGGACCAATTCCTAGTGTAAATATTGTAGTTAAGGGAACAAATAATACCACTCAAACAGATTTTGAAGGTAGATTTTCTGTCAAAGCTAAAACAGGAGATGTTCTTACATTTTCTTACATGGGAATGCAGGAGATGATCGCTGCTGTAGGCGCTTCTTCTACCATTAATATAAAAATGCAAGAAGATGGTAAAGTCTTAGATGAAGTAGTTGTTGTGGCTTTTGGAACACAAAAAAAACAAGAAATTACAGGTGCAATTGCAAAAATTGATGCCAAGATGTTAGAAAATACACAAGCTTCAAATGCAGTACAATCATTAACGGGGAAAGTTGCAGGAGTACAAATTAGTGCAAATTCTGGTCAGCCTGGCGATGCTCCACAAGTTCGGTTTAGAGGTATTGGTTCAATTTCATCTTCAAATGCTCCTTTGTATGTTGTAGATGGAATTCCATACAATGGAGATATAAATGCAATTGCGACTCAAGATATAGAATCAATAAGTTTTTTAAAAGATGCATCTTCAAACGCATTATACGGGAGTAGAGGTGCAAATGGAGTAATAATTGTTACAACCAAAAAAGGCAGGAAGGGGCAGTTAAGTATTACTTATGAAACTAAAATAGGTGTAAATTCTAGAGCAGTCCCTCAATATGATATCATAGAAAGTCCAGATGCTTATTACAAAGCAGTTTATAATAGAATAAAAAGCGGCTTGATTTATCAAGGTGCAACAGCTGTTGCGGCATCAAATATTGCCTCACAAAATTTAATTAAAGGAGAGACTTATTCGCTTGGATATAATAATTATAATGTAGCAGATAACCAAGTTATAAATCCTGCAACGGGAGAAATAAATGCTGATGCTAAATTAATGTATCATGATGATTGGTCAAAAGCATTATTTAGAGAAGCTTTTAGACAGGAGCATTATCTAAGTTTATCGAGTAGTTCAGATAATCTTAGTTCTTACTTGTCAATGGGATATTTATCTGATGATGGATATACTGTTAATTCAAATTTTGAACGTGTAACCCTTAGAGCAAATATTGACTATAATGTTTCAAGTAAAGTCAAAACAGGTGTAAATATAAATTATGCTCACTCCAATCAAAATGCTCCAGTTGCAAATACATCATCTTCAACATACAGTAATTTATTTAGCTGGGCTAGAAATATAGCTCCAATTTATCCAATATGGCAGAGAGATGGTAATGGTACTGTTATTAATAATGAAGATGGAAGTAAATCATATGATTTTAATCAATCAGGAAATAGACCATACGGCTCTAATCTTAATCCGTATGCAACGACATTATTAAACACAAAATTAAGCGAGGAAAATAAATTTGGAGCTAGGGCTTATGTTTCAATCAATTTTTTGAAAGATTTTAATTTTAAATATAATCTTGGTTATGATTTATTGTCAGGATATTATTTAACAAATACCACAGGTCTAGGTGGTGATGATATGGGTGTTAATGGAAGAATGGGGACTGCTACTAAAAACGAATATACTCTAACAAATCAACAATTATTATCATGGAAAAAAGAGTTTGGCGATCATTCTTTAGATATACTTATAGGTCATGAATCTTCTGATTTTACTTCAAAAATGTTAGCTGGACAAAAAACTAATGTTGTTATACCTGATTTACTAGTTGTTAGTAATGCTACTAAATATGCTTATCTAGATGGATATAATGATTTGTATAAAGTAGAGGGTTATTTTTCTAGATTAAACTATAATTATAAAAATAAATATTTTGTTAATGGTAGCTTTAGAAGAGATGGTTCTTCTGTTTTTGCACCAGAAAATAGATGGGGTAATTTTTATGGTTTTGGTGCTGCATGGTCTATAATGAAAGAATCATTTTTTCCTAAAATGAAATGGATCACAGATTTAAAAATAAAAGGCAGTTATGGAGAACAAGGAAACGATAATATATTGTATCCTGTTACTTCACAAATTAGTCATCGTAATTATTTTGGCAGCGAGAGAAATTATTATGCTTATGAAACTCAATATGAAATTGTACCTGATTCAGAAGGAGAGGCAAGCGTTTTGAATGTTTTTGAAGCCGAGCGAAGTGTAAAATGGGAAAAATCTAAGAATTTGAACGTTGGATTTGATATTTTGCTATTTGATAGAGTTTCTTTTGAAGCAGAATACTTCGAAAGAAATGTAAGCGATTTAATTTATAATTTCCCTATACCATTGTCTACAGGAACTGCATTCGTTTCTAAAAATATTGGTGATATGGGAAATAAAGGAGTAGAAATTAATTTAGGTGTTGATGTAATAAAAAATAAGGATATTGATTTTAATATCTGGGCAAATGCAACATCTTACAAGAATAAAATCACATCATTACCCAAAGCTTTCACAAATGGAATCTATCGATTTGAAGTTGGAGCACCGGCTTATTCTTATTACTTGAGAGAATATGCAGGTGTTGATAAAACTAACGGAGATGCACTTTGGTATAAAGATGAGAAAGATGCTTCTGGAAATTTTACAGGTAATAAGGTGACTACAAATGTATATGGAGATGCAGCGCTTTATTTAAGCAATAAAGATGCAAATCCAGATGTTTATGGAGGTTTTGGAACACTTTTTAGATTTAAAAATATTACTTTCCAAGCTAGTTTTGCTTATCAATTTGGAGGATATATGTATGATGGCGTTTATCAGAGTGCTATGTATTCTGGATCAGATAACATTGGTCAAAACTATCATAAAGATGTAACTAAAGCTTGGACTACAGAAAATCAGAATTCTGATATTCCAAGAATTGACCATATTTCAACTTTTCAAATGGCAACATCAGACTATTTTTTAACAAAATCAGACTACATAAGTCTCCAAGATGTCTCAATATCTTATGATTTTAAAAACTCAAAATTAGAAGAATTAGGTATTTTATCCACAAAATTCAGTTTAATGGGATCAAATCTTGCGCTATGGTCAGAAAGAAAGGGAATGGATCCTAGATTAAATAATTTAGGATCAAGATCAAATAATGGTCAATCTTTAAACGTGTATGGAGTAATGAAATCAATTTCATTTGGTTTAACAGTAAATTTTTAAGAACATGAAAAAAATAGTAATAATAGCATTAACGATGTTAATTTTAGTAAGTTGTGATAAGGAATTTCTTGATACAGTACCAGAATCAACCATAAATAGTGATCAATTAGCAACTTCTGCTTCTGCAAATCAGGCACTTGTAAGTGGTATTTATTCCGCACTTAGATCCTATGGCTTAGCAATAGGAGGAAATCATGAAGATTATGGTCACAAATCAGTGCTTTCTGCAATGGATATGATGTCTAACGATATGTTGATGACTAAGTCAAGCTGGTATGGTAGTTTTTATAATTATTTAGGAAGACAACAGACAAACTCAAGGTCTAGATTGGTTTGGAATACTTATTATCCTCAAATTAAATCTGCTAATATTGTAATAAATGCTATTCCTGCTACTACAGCAGATGAAAAACTTAAAATAATTAGAGGTCAGGCTATCGCTTTGCGTGGTTATTTTTACTTTATGCTTGCACGTACTTATGGACCAACATATGTAGGTAATGAGTCTAAATTATGTGTGCCTCTTTATTTTGAACCAACATTAGAAGGAAAGGCTAGATCTACGGTAAGTGAGGTGTATATTCAAATTGAAAATGATTTAAAAGAATCTATAGATTTATTAATGAAATATAAACGTTCAAATAATGACTCTGTTGATAAAACTGTTGCACAAGCTTTTCTTGCTGATGTTTATTTAGAAATGGGAAAGTATTCTGAGGCAGCCAATATGGCGCATTTGGCAAAGCAGGATTATACTTTGCTTAATGAAACAGAATGGTTTTCTGGTTTTTCTGTAACAAAAACAAATGAAACCATGTGGGGCGCAACATTAAATTCTTCAATTGGCACTTTTGTTGCTAATTTCTTTGGACATTTTGATAATACAAACCCTTCAGGATATGCTGGTGGTTTAGGTGTTTATAAAAATATTGATAAAAAATTATACAATAGTATTTCTAATACTGATTTTAGAAAGAAAGCATTTGTATCACCAAATGGCAGTTCTCTTTATCCAAATTTACCAGAATATGCTAATATAAAATTTAGAGATCCAACAATTAATGCTGGGAGCTATATTTACTTAAGATCATCTGAGATGTTTTATATCGAAGCAGAAGCTTTAGCCAGATCAGGAAACGAAACAACAGCAAAACAAGTTTTATATGAAATAACGATAACAAGAGATCCTGCTTATATATTATCGACAAATTCAGGTGCAGACTTAATAAACGAAATTATACTTCAAAAAAGGATTGAGTTATGGGGAGAAGGATGCGCATGGTATGATATGAAACGTTTAGGGGTTGGACTTTCTAGAGATTATCTTGGAACAAATCATCCTGCTTTTGGTAAATTTAATATTTCAGCAGGAGATAATAAATTTATATTTCAAATGCCTCAAGCAGAAATGGACGCTAATCCATTAATTGTTCAAAATCCTTTATAATTAAATAACTAAACAAAAAACCGATAGTACTAAAGCTATCGGTTTTTTGTTTATAAAATCATTCTTACAAATTTCTTACAGTCAAATTGGTTTCTTCTTGTTAAGAAATGAGGTAGTTAGCTTGTTTTTACGCCTTGTTAGTTAATAAAAAGTAATATTTAGATTACTTTTTATTGTGTTAAATTAACTAAATTTCTTGTTAAAATTATTATTAATTAATATGTTAGCTGCGCTAATTAAAAAAATTATAATGATGAAACAAAAAATGAAAGGATTTGTAGTGCTTTTTTTTGTACTTGCTTTGCAATTAACTTTTGCGCAAGACAGAAAAATTACTGGAATAGTTTCTGACAATGCAGGGATACCTTTGCCAGGTGTCAGCGTTTTAGTAAAAGGAACCACTTCGGGAACACAAACCGATTTTGATGGAAAATATACTATAATGGCAGCCACCAATCAAGTGTTGATATTTAGTTATATCGGGATGAAAACCCAAGAAGTTGCTGCAAGTTCACCATCACTCAATGTAAAATTAAAAGATCAATCTGTAGAACTTGAAGGCGTTGTTGTAACAACAGCTTTAGGAGTTAAAAGAGAGAAAAAATCTTTAGGATATTCATCGCAGCAGATTTCAGGAAAAGATTTGGTAGATGGCGGAGCTGGAAATCAAAATGTTGCGAATCTTTTATCTGGTAAAGCAGCTGGAGTTGAGGTGTCAAGAAATACAAATTTTGGAGGTTCTACAAACGTTGTTATCCGTGGAAACAAATCGCTTACAGGAAACAACCAAGCGCTGTGGGTAGTTGATGGAGTTCCTATAGACAATTCAAATACAAATAGTGATACTCAAGCTCAAGGAAAAGGAGGTTATGATTATGGTAATAATGTTGCCGATATTAATCAAGAAGATATAGAAAGTATCAATATTCTTAAAGGAGCAGCAGCTACAGCTCTATACGGGTCTAGAGCGGCTAATGGTGTTGTAATGGTAACAACCAAAAAAGGTAAAAAAGGAGATGAAAAAGACAAAAAAGTAGGTTTTACTTTTTCTAGTGGTCTTACAGTTGGAACAGTTGATAAATCAACATTTCCAACCTATCAAAATAAATATGGAGCAGGATATGGTTTTGGAAGTTCTTTCCTTGACGAAGAGAAAATTCCAACCGTAGATACTTCTAATGACGCTTCATACGGTGATCGTTTTGACGGAAAGCCAGTTTATCAATGGGATTCAGCTACTCCATATTCGACAAATTATGGAAAAGCGACGCCTTGGAGTGCCGCAAAACATGGACCTGCAACTTTTTTCAAAAACGCGCAAACTTTTACCAATAGTTTATCTCTTGAAAAAGCAACAGAAAGATCTAGTCTTTCAATGTCTTATGTTAATTTGCTTCAAGATGGAATATTGCCAAATAGTGAATTGAAAAAAAATCAATTAAGTGCTAGATTCAGCCAAAAAATAACAGATAAGTTAACAGCAAACGCTTATGCTGCTGTAACACTGCAAAATACAGTAGGTAGAAACTCTACAGGTTATAGTGATAATATTATTGGGTCTTTTAGACAATGGTGGCAGACCAATGTTGACATTAAAGAACAGCAAAATGTATACAATGCATCAGGAGGTCAAAATATAACTTGGAACTGGGCAGATCCAACAGCTTCTAAACTGCAGCCAGCTTATTGGGATAATCCATATTTTACACGTTATCAAAATTATTCTTCAGATAACAGAACACGTTTGTTTAGTTATGCTTCTCTTAACTATGAAATAACACCTTGGGTGAGTGCTTTGGGAAGAGTCTCTTTAGATACTTACAAAGAATTACAAGAAGAAAGAAGAGCAGTAGGATCTATTGCTTCTGGATTTGGGTTATCTCCAGTTGATGAAACTTCTGGATATCAGAGATATGATATTAATTTTCAAGAAATCAATTATGATTTTATGTTGAATTTTAATAAAAAGTTTGGAGACAATCTTAGTTTGACTGGAGTTCTGGGTTCAAATATTAGAAGAAACGGAAAAGATAGCGTGCTTTCTTCTACAATAGGAGGTTTGGTTACTCCTGGAATTTATGCACTATCTAATTCAAGATATGAATTGCCATTTCCTATAGAGAATACAGTTAACTGGGGAGTAAATGGTATTTATGCACAAGGATCTCTTGGGTATATGGATACTTATTTTATTGATGCTTCGATAAGAAGAGACGTTTCATCAACCTTGCCAAAAGGAAATAACGCTTATACTTATCCTGCAATTTCTGGATCATTTTTGTTCTCTAATTTAATTAAGACAAACTGGTTGAATTTAGGGAAGTTTAGAATGAATTATGCAGAAGTTGGTAACGATGCAGAAGTTTTGAGTCTTGTAAATACTTATACAAGAAGCTCTAACTTTAATGGAGAACCAATGTACACATTGCCTAATAAAAACAAAAATGCTAATCTTAAACCAGAAAGAACAAAATCTTTTGAAGTAGGTTTAGAAGCAAGCACTTTCAACAGACGTTTAGGATTTGATATTAGTTACTATAAAACGAATACAGTAGATCAAATTGTTTCTACAGCGGTTTCTTCTGCTTCAGGATTTACAAATGCATGGGTGAATGGAGGAAATATTGAAAACCATGGTTTTGAACTTCAACTTACAGGAACTCCTATAAAAACGAAAGATTTTAGCTGGGATATTATTGTAAACTGGTCTAATAATAGAAGTAAAGTAGTATCACTTCCTGAAGGAGTTGGTAATTTACAAATAGCTAGTTTTCAAGGGGGTGTAACTGTAAATGCAACTCTTGGTGAAGCATACGGATCTATTAAAGGAACAGATTATATTTATACAAACGGACAACGAACTGTAGATCAAGTAACGGGTAAATATATGATGACTACTTCTTCAGATAATACAATTGGTAATGTTACGCCAGATTGGATTGGAGGAGTTAGAAATAAACTTAAATATAAAAACGTTTCGATGAGTTTCTTAATCGATACTCAAAAAGGCGGCGATATTTTCTCTTTAGATATGTATTATGGTCTAGCTACAGGTTTGTATAAAGAAACGGCAGTAGGAAGTATTAGAGAAAATGGTATTGTAAACGCTGGTGTTGCACCTGATGGATCAGTGAATACAGTCCCAACAGTAAATAAAAACAATTTACCAAGCACAGGTCCAGGTGCTTTCTCTAATAACTATGGTTATTTGGCAGCGCCTAATAAAGCTTTTATTTATGATGCTTCTTATATAAAATTAAGAGAAGTATCTATTTCTTATGATTTTCCAAAGAGATTGTTTGAGAACACTTTTGTAAATGCTGCTACTCTAAGCATTTTAGGTTCAAACTTATGGATAATAAGTAAAAATTTACCTTATGCAGATCCAGAAAGCGGCTTGTCTTCAGGAAACAAATCAAGAGGTTTTTCTACAGGTTCACTGCCTACAACGAGAGACATAGGATTCAATTTAACATTTAAATTTTAATAAAAATAACATGAAGAAAATAATTTATTCTTTAATTATTCTGACATTCGTAAGCTCTTGCAGCGATATAACAGATGAAAATGTTGATAAAAAAAATCCTTCAACAGTACCAGCAGCTACTTTGTTTACCAGTGCAGAAAAAGGTATTGCAGAGCAGGTAGTAAACTCAAGTGTTAATAAAAATATCTTTAGATTAGTCAATCAGCAATGGACAGAAACGACGTATATCGATGAGTCTATTTATCAATGGACAACTAGAAAAATTTCAGACAACCATTGGGGAGCTTTTTTTGCAGGAACAATAACCAATGATGGTTCTCTAAGTGATTTGATTATAGCAAAAACAGCTATCGAAAATGAGGTGATTATAGCGTCTGATCCTGAGTTTGCAGCAAAAACAATTGTAAAAAAGAATCAACTTGCAATGATTGATATTTTAATTGTTTACTCGTATCAAATCCTTGTTGATACATTTGGAGATATTCCGTACTCAGAGGCTTTTAAAGGATCAGGTAATTATCTGCCTAAATATGACAAAGCGATTGATATTTATAAAGATTTAATTGTACGTGTTGATTACGATATTGCAAACATTAATCCTGTTTATCCAGGTTTTGGTACTGCAGATGTTATTTATGGAGATAAATTATCAAGTTGGATCAAGTTTGCAAACGGAGTTAAATTAAAACTAGGTATAAATCTAAAAGCTTCAGGCTTGGCTGATGAGATTGCAGATGCCGCTATTGTTTCCGCTTCTGCTAATGTATTTACCTCTAATAATGATAATGCAAAAATTTCATATCAAAATAGTGTGCCAAATACAAACCCTATTTATGTAGATTTAGTTTTTTCAGGAAGACATGATTTTGTACCTACAAAACCATTCGTTGATGCTTTAGTATCTAAAAATGATCCTAGAACAAAAGTTTATTTTGCTCAAAACCTTAAAGATGCAAATGGAAACGCAGCACCTTACAAAGGTGGTGTAGTAGGTTTAAAAAACTCTTATAGTAAGTACACTCATATAGGTGATGTAGTTCAACTGCCAGATTTCAAAGGAACTTATATGGATTATGCCGAAATCGAATTTTTATTGGCGGAAGCTGTAGAAAGAGGTGTCGCAGTAAGCGGCGATGCGGCATCACATTATACAAAAGCTATTACTGCTTCTATGGAAGATTGGGGAGTACAAAAGGCAGATATAGATGCTTATTTGGCTCAAACTACTGTAGCTTATGCTTCTGCAACTGGCACTTGGGAGCAGAAAATTGGTGAGCAAGCATGGTATGCTTTATTTAATAGAGGATTTGAAGGATGGACATCAACAAGAAGATTGGATTTCCCAGCACTTGTTCCGCCATCAAATGCTGATGCAGCTGCAGAAGGTCAAGTTCCTTCTAGAATGGCTTATCCTATTAGAGAGCAGACTTTAAATGCTGTTAATTATAATGCAGCTACAACTTCTATTGGAGGTGATAAATTGACAACAAAATTATTCTGGGATAAAAAATAAGAATATTTTAAAACCTTAAGAAGTTCATAAACGTAAATCCTTATATCATTTTAATTATTTTGAATTAGTAAACTTTTAATAAAAGTGAAAAAGGAAAAACCGCCTAAATTAATTTTTAGGCGGTTTTTGTTTAAAAAAAAGCCGGTAGTTTGAAACTATCGGCTCTTTTACAACTAACACAAATATTTATTATTTTACGAACTTGTCGATAATTTTATCAGTTTCTGCTTTTGAAGTATCTGGCTTCAAATCAAACAATAATGAATAAAGCGCTTTTTTGTCAACTTTAGCTTCTAAGTTTAAGTCTTGATGTCTGTCGAAAAGAGTCTGCCATTTATCGCGAACATTTTTCCACATTGCATTATTTGCAACCCACCATTTTTGAGCAGCAATACATTTAACATCTGGAACTTTAGTGTAAACGTCCATTCCTTTCTCTTGAGCTAATAAATAGTCTTTTCCAGCTTCGTCTCTTACTAATTTGTCATTATCTTGTTCATGATTCCATCCAGTAGCTGTGATTTCATGAATATTTCTTCTTTTCAAAACATTATAATCATAACGTTTTGTAGCCTCTCTTCTAGGTAATGGTGCATCTGCAACATTAGACCAGTAATCTTGTCCGTCTACGTGTACCCAAGTTGAAGAACCTTCATATCTAGGACTATCATCTACTTGATATACTTTTTGAGTCCATTGACCTTTAACCGCTTTTTTGTCTAGTTTTTTGTATTTCCAAGAAGTCCCTTTGTCAAAAGAATATAAATCGGTGTTTTCGTATAACCAATCTTGTCTCCAGTGTTTAATAATCATATCATCACTTACAATTAATAAGTGCTGCATTGAAATTTTATTAGGAGTATCTTCTAATAGTTCTACCCATTCTAATCCAGATTCATGTTTAGTCTCAGAAGGTTTGTATGTAAGAGAGTCTTTAGGATATTTAAAAGTCTCAGTAAAATTGAATTTTACTTCATAACAACCACACATAGATTTTATCGATTTAATGTCTTGTTGTTTTTTAGCGTCTTGACCGAATCCAAGGCTACATGTTAAAGCCATAGCGGCTGAAAAAAAGAGGCTTTTTGTAATCATAACTTATTGTTTGGTTTTAAAATTTTTTTGCAAATATATAAATTTTATTTAGAACAATTAAAAATAGTTATATATTTGCGCTGTTATTAAGACTTAATAAAAATAATGAAAATCAAATTTACCCTATTTATTGTCATCGCATTTGGTATAAATCTTTCCGCACAGGAAAAGAAAAAAGATACTATAAATGCAAATGAGTTATCAGAAGTTAAGGTTGTTACAGGAACAAGAACAGAAAGAGTGCTTTCGTCATTACCATTGCCAATGACGATTATTACCTCTGAAGCAATTGTAAAATCTGGGGTTACAAGATTAAATGAAATTTTAAACGAACAAACCGGAATTATTTTAATTCCAGATGAAAGTGGTTTTGAAGGTATTCAGATGCAGGGATTAGATGCAGCTTATACCATGATTCTAATTGATGGTGTACCTCTTGTTGGAAGAAGTTCGGGAGTTTTAGATTTATCTAGAGTTTCTGTTGGAAATATAGAAAGAATTGAAATTGTAAAAGGAGCATCTTCGGCATTGTATGGTTCAGAAGCAATGGGCGGAGTAATTAATGTAATTACGAAAAAGCCTAAAAAAGATTTGTTTTCAGGGACTCTTTCATATCGATATGCAACATTTAATACTAATGATGCTAATGCCAATCTTCTTTGGAAAAAGAAGAAGTTTTCGGCTAATTTATTTGCCAATTATTTTTCAACAGATGGATATGATTTAGATAAAAGCACACCTCAAAAAACCGTGGAGAGTTTTTACAATTATACCATTCAGCCAAAACTATACTATGATTTTTCAGAAAATCTGAAACTAACGGTAAGCAATCGTTTTTTTAATCAAAACATGAATAATGCAGCGATAATTGAATCTGAAAACTATAAAGGAGATGCAAAGGAAAACGAATGGAATTCGCAGATTAAATTAGAACATAGATGGAATTCTAAATTGTATTTTGAATATGAATTATATGCTACTAATTACAAGAATGACTCATTTTTAAACGATCAAAATAATGTTCTTTATGATAGAACCTATTATAATCAATGGCTTTTTAGACCAGAAGTTAGAACAACTTGGTCTATAAAAAATGACAAGTTAACAGCTGGAGCAGGAGTAAATTATGAAAGTTTAGATAGAACCTATTTTGCAAATGATGTAAAGTTTAATTCTCAGTATGTTTTTGTACAATACGATTACAATCCAACCGAAAAATGGAATGTTCTTGCAGGATTTAGATATGATAATCACAGCGAATATGCATCACAGTTGAGTCCAAAATTGGCTGTTAACTATAAAGTAAATAATGATTTTTCTTTAAAAGGTTCAGTAGGTTATGGTTATAAAGCACCAGATTTCCGTCAGTTGTTTTTCGATTTTACAAATCCATCTGTAGGATATACAGTTTTAGGGTACAATGTTGCTGAAGATCGTTTGAATCAATTTGAGAGTCAAGGACAGCTTTTATCGAGGACAGCTGGAATAAGTTTTGATAAACCATTGGAAGCGGAAAGTGCTGTAAATTTTAATCTTGGAACTTTTTACAAAAGAAACAAGCTTAAATTAGATATAAATGCCTTTTACAATTCCATAAGTAATTTAATTGATACTCGAGTAGTAGCTCAAAAAACCAATGGACAAAATGTTTTTAGTTATTTTAATATCAGCCAGGTTTTTACTTATGGTGTAGAGTTTAATTCGACTTATAATTTTACCAAAGATTTTTCAATGTCGTTCGGTTATCAGTATCTAACGGCTAAAGATAAATCTGTTATTGACAACTTTGAAGATCATCAATACATACGAAATGCTGATTTGCAAACTGTTCAAATCAAGAAATCAGATTATTTCGGATTATTTAATAGATCCAAACATACGGCAAATCTGAAAGTTGCCTATACCATTCCAGTAATTAAAACAGACATCAACTTACGTGTTTTTTATAGAAGCAAATACGGTTTGTACGATACCAACAATAATCAAGTTTTAGACAAATATGACACGTTTGTAAATGGCTATTTTATAACAAATTTGGCTGCTTCAAAATATATTACAGATAAATTAATGCTTCAGGCAGGAGCCAATAATTTGTTTGATTTTACAGATCCTAGCCAAATTTCAAACATATCAGGAAGACAACTTTTTGCACGAATTCAATATAATTTTTAATTAATAATTACTTTTAAACCCTTTTTACAATGAAAACAAATTTTTTAAAACTTTCACTTTTAGCATTAGTTATTTTTACTGCATCTTGCAGTAGTGATGATAAAGACAATACAATTCCAGCAGTAGTATCTCAAAAAGTTACAGATCTTGCAGCTCCACAAACAGGTGGGCAAGGGACAGCAGTAGGTGGCGCATTTACAAAATTCAGTTTTTCTGAAAACAAAATTGTTACTACTGATAATTGGGATATCGCTTTTCGCGGAACAACAATTATTGTGAATGGAGGAGCTAAATACAATACTTCAGACGCAGATGAACCAAGTAGAACAGGAAGCGGAGCGGTAAGTATTGTTTCTGGAACATTTGGAAGTGTAACTTTATTTCCAGCTTCTACTACGTTTGCTCAAGATGCTTCTACCGTTTATGCAATTCCTACAGGAAGTGGAAACGGTTGGTACAGCTATAATTCTTCTACTAACATTATTTCTCCTATTGCAGGAAAAGTATTTGTGGTAAAAACGCATGATGGTAAATATGCTAAATTTGAAGTATTAAGCTATTATCAAGGTGCGCCAGCAACACCAGATGCAACATCTGTACCTAGATATTATACTTTCAATTTTGCTTACCAAGCGAATAGCACTACAACATTCTAAGAAAATTACTTAGATGAAAAAATATTTAAAAATAATAAGAATTTTATTCACCTTGATCCTTGGCGGCATGATGATTTTAGGAGGCCTTCATAAATTTGAATCTCCGAGTCCGGCGCCTACAGAAGTAGTGGAAACAATAAAAAAAGGGAAAGAAGTAGCACCAAATACCGAAGTTCTGAAAATTAAAAATTACGTTTTCGGAATGCAGCAGACCAATTATTTTTGGCAGTTTCTAGGATTTGTTGAGCTTTTAGCCGGAGTATTATTGATTAGTCAAGTGTTCTCACTTATGGGAGCCATAATCGCTCTGCCCGTTACGATTAATATTTTTCTATTTCATTTTTTCTTAGAACCAAATGAATTGGGAGAATTGATACAAATGACGATTCTATTGCTTATTAATTTGGCAATAATTGGTTTTAGTTTTAAGCTTTGGAAACCAATGTTATATAACAGATCGGCTTTAAAATTTAGTTAATCATTAGCTTTGTTTTTTTTATTTTTTTTTGATAAAGAGGTTGGATTCGTCTAACCTCTTTTTTTTGTTTTTAGATTATTGTTCAAAATGAATAAGAAATAAATGTTTATTCTATCTTTGTATAAAATTCTTTATAAGGAATTAACAAGAATTTTAAATTATTTAATTCTTGCCAATTCTATCCTTCAAATTTATAAGCAGTAAGTGAACACAAAATCTTATTTTTTTCAGTCTTTCGCAATCGTTGCATTGGCATTTGTTGCCTTCATTGGATTTAAACAAATCCTGCCCAATAAAATATTCTCAGATAGTAAATTAGATTCCAAGAATGTACTAATAGACAGCTTGCTTTTAGAGTCAGTCGCTAAAGATTCTTTGTCTTTAGATAACGACAGTCTTTCAGAAAGTGATCTAGCAAACGAGAAAATTGTTTTTGATAATACAGAAGGAATCAAATTTCCTTCTGAAACCTTTGATAATTATAAAGGCTATCAATATCTAATTTCCTTTTATGAGAAATTATATCAGCTAGAGAAAAACCCGCAATCTAAAGTTAGAATCGCTTATTATGGAGATTCTATGACAGATGGCGATTTAATCGTGCAAGACGTTCGTTCAAACTATCAAGAACGATTTGGCGGTAATGGAGTAGGATTTGTATCTATAACTTCAGAATCTGCTGCATCACGCGGATCTGTAAAATCAGTTTACTCCAAAAACTGGAAAATGCAGTCGTACCTAAATGTAAAACATCCAGTAAGTCCATTTGGAGTAAACGGACATGTGTTTTTTGCCAACGATAAATCAAATTCAACTTGGGTACAATACGAAGCAGGAACCAACAAATATTCTACTTCTTTAGACAATCCAACTTTATTTTACGGAAGAGCATCTAAAAATGGAAAAGTCAATTTTATTATTGGGAAAGATACCTTGCAAAAAAATCTTGCACCAAACAATCTTGTAAATACACTAAAAGTAAGTTCTGGAAGCATAAAAGCATTCAAAGCAAACTTTATTCAAGCAGATTCAATCCCAATTTATGGATTTAATTTTGATAACGGAAGCGGTGTTCACGTAGATAACTTCTCGCAAAGAGGAAATTCTGGACTTCCAATCTCAATGTTTGATACCAATGTAATGCAGGGATTTAATAATAGCCTGAAATACGATTTGGTTATTTTACATTACGGAACCAATGTTTTGAATTACGGAACTAAGAATTATTTTTGGTACGAAAAAGGAATGACCAAAGTCGTAAACAAAATAAAAGAATCTTTTCCAGGAGTTTCTATTTTGATTATTTCTACCGCAGATAAATCAACAAAATATGAACAAGAAATGAAAACCGATTCAGCCGTTGTACCTTTAATGAAAGCGCAGAAAAAATATGCATTAGAAACAGAATCTGGATTTGTAAATTTATATACCTTAATGGGAGGTGACGGATCTATGGTAAAATGGGTAGACGAATCTCCTACAAGAGCCAATAAAGATTATACACACTTTAACCAGCGCGGCGCAAAAGCAATCGGTAAATTATTGTACGATCAATTGAATAAAGGTTACGAAGAATATAAAACACTTCGTGAGAAAAGAGATGCCGGCTCTAGTAGACGAAGAACGGTAAGAAAAACAAATGCAGATTCCGTCTCTGTAGAAAAAGATACCATAAATGAATAAACTGATTATTTTCTTTTGTTGTCTTTTTTTCTCTACGAATGAAAAGACACCAAAAACAGACCTAATTCCAATAACACAAAGTATGATTCATAAAGTTGATACAGCGGCGACTGACTCCTTTTCTGAAGATCAGATTTATAATGCAAAAGTATTAGAAAGTTTTTTCCAGAAGCTGCAGCAGAATGAAAGCGAAAACAATCAGAAAATAAACATTGTACATATTGGAGATTCTCATATTCAAAGTGATTTAATGACCAATGAAATAAGAAAGAAACTGCAGCAGCAATTTGGTAATGCCGGTCGAGGTTTTGTATTTCCGTATCAGCTTGCTAAAACAAACGGATCTTACAATGAACGCTTTTATTCCAATAGAAGTTGGGAAAGTTATAGAAACATTCATCCGGTAAAAAACGTTCCAATTGGTTTAAGCGGCATAGGACTTTGGAGAGACAATGGAGGTTTTGCAATTGAACTGAAAGTAAAAGATTTAGCTTATAAATTCAATACAATTCGAATTATTACGCCACAAAATCAAGATATGTTTGATTTGGCGACTTCATCTCAAACCAATTTGATTCAATCAACAGAAAAAAAAGTAATTACCCATAAAATTAAAAAAGGAGAAGCAATTTCGATTATTGCAGACAAATACAATATTTCGGTTGCAGATATAAAGAAAGCAAACGGCTTAAAATCAAATAATATTCGTGCAGGCAGAACATTAAAGATTCCAACAAACGAAACGAAAGAAAAAACAATTAAAAGTTCCGAATTTGTTCCGTTAAATATTGAATCGGATTCTTACAGTCATTATTATAATTCAGATAAAGCATTAGAAAAAATTTATTTAATTCCGAATAAAAATGCTTCTAACTACGAACTAAACGGACTTGTTTTAGAAAAAGATGCTTCCGGATTAATTTACAGCAGTATTGGAGTAAACGGCGCTAAATTTTCTGATTACAATAAATATCCTTTGTTTTTTGAACAGTTAAAAGCATTGCATCCAGATATGTTGGTTTTTGCTTTAGGAACAAATGAAAGTTACGATCATCTAGAATCTGCAAATTATATTAAGCAATTGCGAGAGTTTATAAGTAATATCAAAGCACAAAAGATAGACGCTCCCATAATTATTATTACACCGGCGCCATCTCTACTTAGAAAAAAGCTTAATACTTACATCGACGATTACACTAAAGATATTCTTGATATCGCTCAAAAGGATGGATTTGCAGTTTGGGATTTGTACGATGAATTTGGAGGTACGAGCGGCGTTCGACAATTGAAAGCACAAGGATTAATTGGACCAGATTATGTTCATTATTCCAAAAAAGGATATGAAAAACAAGGAAAATTGTTTTCAGAGGCACTTATAAAAGCATACGATAATTTTAAATTAAAAAAATAAGTTGATAACAGTTGATAGCATTAATAATTGGTTTGTTCAAAATTTTGGTGCACTTACATTAGAACAAGTTAAAAGCTGGTTTATTTATAATCCAGACGAAAAATTATTATTTAATACAGGTTTATTTTTAGGGTTATTTCTAGTATTTTATTTTGTGTATGCTTTTTTACGCAAAACATTTTATTTGAGATTAACTTACGTTATACTTTTCTCGCTTTTCTTTTACTATAAGTCAAGCGGCATTTACTTTTTGTTATTGTTACTGTCTTCCGTTGTAGATTACAGCTTGAGTCAGGTTATTTATAAACAGAAAAAAGACAATGTCAAGAAAATATATTTAGTAATAAGTGTTATTTTAAATTTAGCCTTGTTAGGATATTTTAAATACATGAACTTTTTGATTGTTACCTTCAATGATATGTTTCATGGTAACTTCCAGCTTCATGATGTATTCCTTCCAGTCGGAATTTCGTTTTATACCTTCCAATCGATGAGTTATATTATCGAGATTTATCGAGAAGAAATTAAGCCGACAAAAAACTACATCGAATATTTATTTTTCGTTTCATTTTTCCCGCAGTTAGTTGCAGGGCCAATTGTACGCGCAAAAGACTTTTTGCCGCAGATATATCAAAAATTAAACCTAACCCAGCAAGATGTAAACAATGCATTGTTTCTGATTATTGGCGGTTTAATTAAGAAAACAGTAATCTCAAACTATATCTCGATAAACTTCGTAGACCGTGTTTTTGATACACCGATGAATTATACTTCGTTTGAAAATTTAATGGCTTCTTACGGATATGCAATTCAAATTTACTGCGATTTCTCTGGATATTCAGATATGGCAATTGGTATTGCATTGTTGTTAGGATTTAAATTACCAACCAACTTTAGAACACCTTATAAATCTACTTCGATTACAGATTTCTGGAGAAGATGGCACATATCATTATCCACTTGGTTAAAAGACTTTTTATACATTTCGATAGGAGGAAACCGTTCAGGATCATTTGCAGGATATTTATTCCCGAGCTTATTCTTCTTCGGATTATTGCTTTGGGGAATTTCAGATTACAATACAAGTATAATTCCATTAATAATTGCACTTAGCAGTATTACAGTATTTTGTTTATCATTTCTACTTTCAAGCAAAATAAAGCAGACCTTAGTAACCAATTTCAATTTATTTACCACAATGCTTTTAGGCGGATTGTGGCACGGAGCAGGAGCACAATTTATTGTTTGGGGAGCTTTACACGGATTAGCTTTGGCGGTTCATAAAATTTTTACAGAATTTTTTCCGTCTAAAAAAGAAGGAAAACCAAACTATTTCTGGCGTTTTATTTCAATTGTAATCACCTTCCATTTTGTAGTTTTCTGCTGGATCTTTTTCCGCGCCAGAGATTTTGAAACAGCCTTGCAGGTAATTAATAATATTGGACAATTAACATTTGAACCAGAAAACTGGAAAACCATTGTATTAGGCTATAAAAACGTTTTCGGATTAATGCTCTTCGGTTACGTTTGGCACTTCTTGCCAGAAGCTTTTACAAATGGAATGAAATCTGTTTTTGATAAAACACCATTATTAATCAAAGCAATAATTTTAGGATTTGTATACTGGATCGTTTACGCAACAGCAGTCGCAGGATCGCAGCCATTTATTTATTTCCAATTCTAACGTATAGCCACAAAGGCACAAAGGCGCAAAGATTTTATTTTCTTTGCGCCTTTTTTTATATGAAATCGCATAAATTTTTCACGCAGATTTTGCAGATTGAGCAGATTTTTGGATAGAATTATTGATCTGAGCAGATTTTTTAAGATCAGTTTCAAAAAAAAAATCTGCTCAATCTGCAAAATCTGCGTGAAAAACCCAAGAGCAATTTCAAAGATTAACAGTAAAAAAAATAATTCGAGAAATTAGTGTAATTAGTGGCATAAAAAAAACTTTGTGTCTTAGTGCCTTCGCGGCAAAAACAATAAACTTTGCAGTTGCTTAAAATATCTAATTAGATTATCTTTGCACTTCAAATAAAGAAAATAATATGTTTGATAATTTAAGTGATAAGTTAGATAAAGCGTTCCATATATTAAAAGGACACGGTAAAATTACAGAAGTAAACGTAGCCGAAACTTTAAAAGAAGTTCGTCGTGCCTTACTAGATGCCGATGTGAACTTTAAAATTGCTAAAGATTTTACTGCCAAAGTAAAAGAAAAAGCAATTGGTCAAGACGTTTTAACGACACTTCAACCAGGACAATTATTGGTGAAGTTAGTTAAAGACGAACTAACCGAATTAATGGGTGGAGATGTAGCAGGAATTAATCTTTCTGGAAATCCAAGTATTATTTTAATGTCAGGACTACAAGGTTCTGGTAAAACAACCTTCTCTGGAAAATTAGCCAATTTTCTAAAAACAAAGAAAAACAAAAAGCCGCTTTTAGTAGCCTGTGATATCTATCGTCCTGCGGCGATCAATCAGTTACATGTAGTAGGTGATCAAATAGGTGTTGAGGTTTACTCAGAGCCAGAAAATAAAAATCCTGTAGAAATTGCACAAAACGCAATCAAACATGCAAAAGCAAACGGTTTTAACGTAGTTATTGTCGATACAGCCGGACGTTTAGCAGTAGATCAGGAAATGATGGACGAAATTGCGCGTGTTCACAAAGCAATTCAGCCACAAGAAACATTGTTCGTTGTAGATGCAATGACAGGACAAGATGCTGTAAATACAGCAAAAGCTTTCAACGATATCTTGAACTTTGATGGAGTTATTTTAACAAAATTAGACGGTGATACACGTGGTGGAGCAGCAATCTCGATTAAATCGGTTGTAAACAAACCAATCAAATTTGTAGGTACAGGCGAGAAGATGGAAGCAATTGATGTTTTCTATCCAGATCGTATGGCCGAGCGTATTTTAGGTATGGGAGACGTTGTGTCTCTTGTAGAAAGAGCGCAAGAACAATTTGACGAAGAAGAAGCTAGAAAACTTCAAAAGAAAATCGCTAAAAACGAATTTGGTTTTGACGACTTCTTAACGCAGATTCAACAAGTGAAAAAAATGGGTAATATGAAAGACTTGGTAGGAATGATACCAGGAGCTTCAAAAGCCATGAAAGATGTAGAGATAGAAGACGATGCTTTTAAACATATCGAAGCCATCATTCACTCAATGACGCCAATCGAAAGAAGCAAACCAGCCATCATCGACGTAAAAAGGAAAGCCAGAATCGCTAAAGGTTCCGGAACCAAAGTCGAGCAGGTAAATCAGTTAATGAAGCAGTTTGACCAAATGAGCAAGATGATGAAGATGATGCAAGGCCCAGGCGGAAAAAACTTGATGAAAATGATGGGAGGCATGAAAGGAATGCCAGGCGGAATGCCGAGATAATAAAAAGATGGTTTCAAGTTTCAGGTTTCAAGTTTTGAGACTGAAATTTGAAACTTTTTTAAATAAATAATGTTTCGTTTTTAGAGGAAACCTGAAACCTGAAACTTCAAACAAAAAAATAAACCTGAAACAAAAAACATGCAGCTACTAGACGGTAAAAAAACATCTAACGACATTAAAAACGAAATTGCAATCGAAGTTCAATCCATAAAAGCAGCTGGAGGAAAAGTTCCTCATTTAGCAGCAGTTTTAGTGGGAAGCAACGGAGCAAGTTTAACTTACGTAGGAAGTAAAGTAAAATCATGTCAGGAAATTGGATTTGATTCCACTTTGGTGAGTTTACCAGAAGATATTACTGAGGCAGATTTATTAGCAAAGATTAAAGAATTAAATGAAGACGACAATCTAGACGGCTATATTGTTCAATTGCCTTTACCGCATCATATTGACGAACAAAAAATCTTATTGGCAATCGATCCTGACAAAGATGTTGATGGTTTTCACCCAACAAATTTTGGAAGAATGGCTTTAGAAATGGAAAGTTTTATTCCAGCAACGCCATTCGGAATTATGGAATTGCTAGAGCGCTATAAAGTAGAAACTTCAGGAAAACACACAGTAGTTATCGGAAGAAGTCATATCGTAGGACGTCCGATGAGTATTTTAATGAGCCGTAAAGGAAATCCAGGAGACTCAACCGTTACCTTAACACACAGCCGCACTAAAAACTTAGCAGAATTTACCAAAAATGCCGATATTATTATCACAGCATTAGGAGTTCCCGAATTTTTAAAAGGAGACATGGTAAAAGACGGAGTTGTAATTATTGACGTTGGAATTACAAGAGTTGACGATGCATCAAACTCAAAAGGATACGTTATTAAAGGAGATGTTGACTTTGCAGAAGTAAGTCAAAAAGCTTCTTTTATCACGCCAGTTCCTGGTGGAGTAGGACCAATGACAATTGCAATGTTACTTAAAAACACACTTCTGGCTCGTAAAATGAGAAGTGCAAAAAAATAATATTTCATAGTATAAAAAAAACAAAAGACCGTTTCGCAATCAGCCAAACGGTCTTTTGTTTTAGTACAACTTTGAGGCCTTTGCGTAAACCTTTGCGGTTAAAAAAAGGCCAAAGGTTTTAATATTTAATTAATAGTTTAAAGTTTCTCTTCTTAAAAATAAAAGATACTTTTGCACCACTTAAAAAACACACTTCTCCAAATGGACGATTATTATTCGTTAGTATTAAACTGAAAATAGCTTTTGATTAATTTCAAAATGCTATTATAAAACCCTGTATTTTTGAAATGAAAGCCTTTTACAAAAACAATAACGGATTAATCGAAATCAAAGAATGGATTCCAAACTGCTGGATTAACATAGAAGCACCAACAGCAGCAGAAAAAAAGTACTTATTAGAAGAACTTCAAATTCCAGAAGCATTTTACAACGATATTGAGGACATAGACGAAAGACCTCGTATGGAATCTGAAGACGGATGGACATTGTTTATTCTCCGAGTTCCCATAAAAAGCAATGATGTAAAATTACCTTTTCAAACCATTCCAGTCGGATTAGTTTTCAAAGACGATATCTGTGTTACCATTAGTTTTTACGAAACAGAAATCATGGCAGATTTTGTAAAATACACCCAAAGAAAAAACATCATAATAAAAGACAATTTTGACTTAGTACTTAGATTACTACTGTCTTCAAGTATTTGGTACCTAAAATATCTAAAACAAGTCAATCAGAAAATAAAACAAGCAGAAGACAATTTAGAGAAATCCATCAAAAATGAAGAACTGCAGGCCTTACTTCAAATAGAAAAATGTTTAGTATTTTTCATAACCTCATTAAAAGGAAACGATGTACTTTTTCATAGAATAAGAAACTTAAAAGCTCAAAAAGCAGACTATGATTTAGATTTGTTAGAAGATGTAGAAATCGAGTTGAGCCAAGCTCAAGACACCGCCAATATTTACAGTAACATCCTTACGGGAATGATGGACGCTTATGCCTCGGTAATTTCAAATAATATGAACAATATCATGAAACAGATGACCTCAATTTCCATCATCTTAATGATTCCTACTCTAATTGCCAGTTTGTACGGTATGAACGTTCCAAATGGATTAGAAGAAAGTAAATATGGCATTTGGATACTTCTTTTTGTTTCTATTGTTTTATCTGTATTTGGTGTGTTTTTATTCAAACGCAGAAGATGGTTTTAAAATAAAAACTAAAAAATAGCAAAAGCCTGTTCCTTAAGAATGGGCTTTTTAGTTCGTATACATTGGGCGTGACCGTATTGGCAAAAGGCGCTCCAATCTTACCGTATATGTGCGCCTTTCGCCAATACGGTCGGGCTATCCGGGCTACTTCGGTAGCTTCCTACTATCCCTCACGCAAATCAAAACCTATAAGTGTTTTATTTTTAAGTAGTTCCAAAATTTCACAGTTAGATTTTAGGCAGCCGAAAAATAAAATCATTTTTTTAATTGTCAATTCAAAATAAATAATAACTTTGTAGTTCAAAGTACTTTATTTATGAATCAGAAGCACCAAGAAGATTTAGCACATATTCGTTCCATGATGGAGCGCTCTTCCAGATGTATATCTTTAAGTGGACTATCAGGAGTTTTTGCAGGTTTATCTGCGCTAATTGGCGGTCTATATGTTTATCAATTGTTTAAATCAAACGGAATTGAATATTTTACAGAGGAGCATATTTTACTTTCAGGTAATTTGGTTTCGGAATTAATTTCTACTGCTTTTGTAATTCTGTTCTTTGCTTTGGTTTTTGGTATATTTTTTACCATTAGAAAAAGTAAAAAATACAATTTGCCTGTTTGGACATCAGTAACCAAAAAGATGTTAATTACTCTTGCGATTCCATTATTCATAGGAGGGATATTTTGTATGGCTTTAATATACCATCAAAATTATGGTTTAATAGCTCCTGCTACTTTGATATTTTATGGTCTTGCACTTATTAATGTCGAAAAATATACTTTTTCAGATGTGAAATATCTTGGTTTCTGTGAACTTATTTTAGGATGTATTTCTCTTTTTTTTATTGGATATGGTTTAATTTTTTGGATCTTAGGTTTTGGTATTTTACATATCTTGTACGGATTAGTAATGTTCAAAAAATACAAATAAACCAATGGGAATCATTGATAAATTAAATAAAGATTTCGAAAGCCGTGTCAGATTAGGTATAATGTCTATTCTGATTGTAAACGAGTGGATTGACTTCACCGAAATGAAAACAATTTTGAGCATTACTGATGGTAATTTAGCAAGCCATTCAACAGCCTTAGAAAAAGCACAATACATTGAAATTAAAAAAGAGTTTGTAGGTAAAAAACCTAAAACATCCTATCGAGTTACCGATCTTGGGCGCGCCGCTTTTAAAGAGCATCTAAATAGTCTTGAAAAATTAATGAAATTCTAACAACTAAATTTTTTTACCTAAATACTTTGAAACACAAAGTACTTTTAAAAACTTAAATCATGAAAAAAATACATTTTATCGCAGTCAGCAGTATTGCTTTTATATTGCTATTTTACAAAGAAGAAGTAGGAGTTAATCTTGCAATTTTTATGTTGTTTCTAACAGGTTTGATCTGTTATTTCTTCCAAGATCGATTTGTAAATCGTACACATCTAATCCTTGTTGTCACATCTGTTTTATCTTGTTTTGCTTTTGCTTGGTACGGAGATCCTATCTCAGGTTTAGCCATGTTTTTATCTGTAGTTATGCTGCAGTTTAAAACACAGGAAAACGAACTCAAAATAATACAGGTTTTTCCAGTTATGCTGATAAATCCGTTAGCTTCATTAGGACGTGTTCTTATGTTTGCGCAATGGATCCCGGAAAGAAAAGTCAATAACAATTTTGCTAAAAAAATAATTGCTTACGTTGTGATTCCCGCTCTATTTTTAGGAATGTTTTTTATAGTTTACTCATTCGGGAGCGACCATTTCTCAGCATTATTTACCAATTACCAACTTGATATTAATTTCTCAGAACTACTGATAATTATCGTTTGGGGCTTTTTCTTCTCATTCAATTTCTGGAACTATTGGGTGCCGGATGCCTGTTATGAATACAATTCAAAATTAGATAATGATTTTAACGATGAACTTGTTTCTACTCACGAAAGCACTTTTTCTTTCCTCGACATAGACTTCGAAAGAAAAAGTGGTCAAATCACATTATTACTTCTAAATTGCCTGCTTTTGGTTTTTATAGCAGTCTACAATTACGAGCAGTTTTTTGAAGCAAAAGACGCAGTAGTAACAATGTCAAAATTGAGCGCAGCAACACACGAAAGAGTCAATGCAGTAATCTTCTCAATAATTATGGCCGTTGGCGTAATCTTATTTTATTTTAAAGGCGGTTTTAATTTTGACCCAAAAGCATCAAAACTAAAAAAACTAGCCAAACTATGGATTGCTTTAAACGGAGTATTAATTATCAGCACCATTATAAAAAACTCAGAATACGTTTCATTCTTTGGTTTAACCTACAAACGATTGGGAGTTTATGCCTTTCTTACTTTAGCTGTTATCGGGTTGGTCTTTACCTTTCTAAAAATCACGAAGCAAAAAACAAATGCCTATTTAATCAATCACATGGTTTGGTATTTTTATGCAACCGTACTTTTATGCAGTTATGTCAATTGGGGAAATCTAATTACCAATTATAATATTTCTGTAAACAAAGGAGTAGAGCCCTATTTTTTAAGCAGTTTAAATTTTAATGATGAAGCACGACAAGAATATTTTAAATTAAATAAAATAGATATGGCGCATAATAGAAAATTTGATGGTTATCAAGGCATGTCAAGAGAAGAAATTATTAAGAAAAGACAAAGTGAAACATTTCTGTCAAAAGCTTTGTATTATGAGTTTTTAAACGATAAATAGTCTTTTAAGATTATACTTATTAAGATGAAAAATTTTAGTTTTCTATAACTTTTATTTATACAGATTTTTTTTATGAATGATCTTGTTTATTAAAAGCTAATGTGAGATATTTGTCGCACCATTATACAAAAACAATTAAAATTTTAACCCTAAGAAACTATGAAAAAAATTACGTTTGTACTTTTTTTAACTTTGGTTGGTTATGCTGGTTTTGCCCAGAGAGTCGCTGACGAGGTTATAAAAATGAATTCGAAAATTGAAGATTTAACCCAGAACACAATTACTGGAATCTTTGTAATCAAAGAAGGTAATGTTGTAAAAGGAATTAGTCCAGAAACCAAAGCTGAGGTTTGGAGTTTTGATGCTGACAAAGAAGTTGGAAATGCTTCAGTACTTGAGGCACTTAGTAAAGTAGATACAGATAACTTATTTGCAAGTAAGAGAATCTTAACTCCTATTGATGGAACACCATATGTAGAAGCTTTAGTAAATTACAAAACCGTATTGATTAATACTATAGACGGTAAAGTGGTTTATAATTCAGCTAACTATAAATATACCGTTTTTAACAGCCAGTTTTTATATGCACAAAATGAATATTTGGTAAAAGGTGTAGAAGACGGAAAAGTTATTGCCTCTTTAATAGATTTAAACACAGGAAATGTTATCTGGAAAACAGAACAAGGAGAAGCAAAAAGTATGTTTGCGTCTATGTTTACTTTCAAAGCAAATATGTCTAACGAAGCAGAAGTAAGTGCAACTACAATTTATTCACTTTATTTTGGAAAACTATCTGCAATTGATAGAAGTACAGGAGCTTTAAAATGGGTTGGAGATTTAGAATACACTAAAGTTTTCCCAACACAAAACAATAAAAATTTAGTTGTAGTAAACAGTAAAGGAATGCTGTCTACAAAACAATACTTAAATGTTTTAGATACAGAAACAGGCAAGCCAATCTGGGAAGATGCTATTAAAACAAAATACATTGTTTATTTAGAAGATTGGGGAGATAAAATTTTAGTAGCGCACAACAGCGGATTCAATTTCTTTAATTTGAAAGACGGATCTAAAGTTTGGAAAAAAGATGCTCGCGGCGACGGATTGAAAAAAGTAATTTCTATTGATGGAGATTATTTATACGTTGCAGAAAACGAAATGATGCTGATTGACAAAGACGGTCAGAAAAAATGGAAAAACTTTATCGAAATATCAGATGATAAAGAAGACGCGATTAATTACTTAGGTAAAGTAGACGATAAAGTTCTTTATTTAACAGCAACTTATGGTAACATGGTTGACTATAAATCAGGTAAAAAATTATGGAGAGGAAACTTGAAATTTGATAAAGATCGTCCGTTATTAAATGTTTTTGACGAAGAAGAAAATCAATTTTTAGTTTACAATGACGAAAAACTGTACAAATTCAACACAACTGTAGCAGACAAACCAGATCCATTTGCAAAAGTAAATATCAAGAAAGAAAAAGAACTTAACTCAATCGAATTGTTTAGCTGGGGAGTTGCACTTTCTGGTCCAACAGAAGTTATGGGAGTAAGTAAAGACGGTAAAGTATTATACCAAAAAGTGTATACACAGCCAGGTGATGGCGGAAGAGCTTGGGGACAAGCACTTAGTACCGCAGGATCAATAGGTCTTGGAGTTTCAGCAGGTTACAATGCTGCGATGGGATCTGAGTGGAGAATGGTATACATTGATCCAGCAACAGGTCAAGAAACACCTGGACCAGTTGTTAAAAGACAAAATGACAAACAACTAAACAGAGCCGCAAAACAAGCAGCGGGAGCTGCAATGTTAGGTACTATGGCAGGCAGATTTTCACAACGTTTTGATGCAATGAGACAAAATCGTGATTTCTCTTATATTTTTGCTAAAGACGAAGCTTCAAAAAAGAAAGTTTTAGTAAAAGTGAAAAAAGAAGACGGAACAGAATTAGATAAAATCCTTTTCGAAAACATGCGTCCGATTTATGAAATCGATCCAGCAACACAATCAATCTATTATATTTTTGAAAATGAATTAAGAATTTTCAATAAAAAAATCTAATACACAGAATATATAAATTAGAAAATCCCATTCATTATTTTGAATGGGATTTTTTTAATTCAATACTCTTTAACCCGTATTAATACGTATTCTTATTCCCTTTTATTTCCTTTTATTTGTTCCCGCGTTTCGATTTATAGTTTAACGATTGTTAATTAATTATGGTTATTATGATGATATAAAACTTATTAAGAAAATCTTTACTATATTTGATTCTTGTAATTTGTGTTTTTTTTCTGCTGTTTTGCACCTACTTAACAGAAGTATTCTTAAAAATGCAAATTATCTTTAAAATTTAACCCAAAAACACAAATACTATGGAAACAATTACCCCTGAATTACACAAAAAAAAGAAAATCTATCCACCAGGTAAATCTCTTGGAGATACGATAAAACTGGAAAAAAGAACCTCAATAACTTTTCCTGACAATCAGACTAACGCACTTTTATCACCAGTAGTTCAGGCTACTTTAGTATCAAAAGACAAGCTTAAAATTAAAGCAGTTGTTTTTATTGCACCTGAGGATCAAAATGGATTAGATTTTGATATTTATCAAAATTGTTATGTAGATGTTAATGGAAAACCACAATTACAATTTTTCGTATGTTATGACTTGAAAGATGTTGTAGGGAAGATATTTGATATTTATGAAGTTAGCTTTCAAGCAAAAAAAATACCTTTTGAAGAAGGATTTTCACAAATAAAGATTATTCAAACTTTTCTTTGGGATATAGATCCTATAGCATCAAGGGGTACTGAAACTACTGTTCAGCCTGGAACAGGATTTTAATTCTGAAATATATTTGTATCTAAAAATCCTGTAAATGTTGAGAAAAATATTTACAGGATTTAATATCTTACTTACCCTTAATCTAAATTTTGAAAATATAATACTAGGTGTATAATGATTAAAATCAAGTCATGTATTGTTTCAATATTATTTCTAATTCCCTTTTTTCTTTTCGCCCAAGATAAATCTAATACCGATAAAGTATTTATTATTGATATTAAAAGAAAAGCAGAAAAATTTAAACAAGATGTTAACTTTAATAAGGCTCAGACATTCTTTTTTGAAAAAAATTGGGATTCAACCTTAGTTTATTCTATGAAGCAACTTAGCTTTAACAAAAAATCTGAATTAACAGATTATAGCTATTATTTTAGAGCATTGAGTTTTAAAGAAAAAAAACTCTTTAAAGAAGCTAAAAAAGAGTTTAATAAAATATCTAGTGTTTTTAAATTTTATTACAAAGTCAAAATTAATTTAGGTGAAATTGCCTTAGAGCAAAATGAGTTTAAAGAGGCATTACAATATTTTCAGGAAACTGAAAAACTACCTGTTAATATTTCTTATAATGTTTACAGAAGTAATATTTTGCATGACATTGGCTTATGTTATTTACATCTTGAAAAATTTGATAAAGCAGAAGAATTTTTGTTCAAAGCTTCTAACCTTCAAGAAAAACAAAAAGACACATTATTGCTTATAGGTTCTTATATGGATATTGCCACTTTGTATTATGAACAGTACAAAGACAATCAAGCAATTCCTTATTTTGAAAAAGCATATCATCTGTCCAAAAAAGTAAAATCATTTGAATTAAAACGTACAGCAGCCTTAAACATGGCAGTTGTCGAGGAGAATAGAAAAGATTTTCCAAAAGCATTAGTTTATAGAAAAGAATTCGAAACTTGGAAAGATTCTTTAAGCGATCAAAATAAAGTTTGGGCGATTGCAGATCTTGAAAAGAAATTTGCCGTAAAGCAAAAGCAAAAAGAAGTAAACGTACTTGAAGCAGAAAATAATCTAAAAGCAGCAGAAAGAAATGGTTTTATTATTTCTTCGGTTTTATTGCTGTTTTTGTTTGGAACAGGAGTTTATTTTTATAGACAAAAGGTTAAAAACAGTAAGATAATCTTAGAACAGAAAAATGAACTTGACGAATTGAACGCAACAAAAGACAAGTTATTCTCTATTGTAAGTCATGATTTACGTTCTTCGGTAAATGCTTTAAAAACTAGTAATGGTAAGTTAATAGAAAATCTGGAAAGTAAAAACTTTACAGAACTCGACGTCTTGCTTCATAACAATAGTTCGATTGCAAACGGAGCTTACAATTTGCTGGATAATTTGCTTAATTGGGCATTGATGCAAACCAAGCAGGGTTATTTCTTTCAAGAATCATTACACCTTGTTTCAATTGTGCAGCATGTTGAGTACAACTACAAACCTTTGATGCTGAATAAGAATATCAAGTTTAAAAATGAAGTTGTGCCATCCGATTATGTATTTGCTGACATGGATTCTCTAAAAATAGTGATTCGGAACTTTTTAGACAATGCAATTAAGTTCTCTAAAGAAAACGGATCAATTTCAATTTATTCGCGACCTTCATCAGAAGATTTTTGCTATTTAGTGATCGAAGATACTGGGCTGGGAATGAATAATGAAACAAGAGAAGAATTACTAAAAGATACTGTCTTGCTTTCTAAAAAGAAAAACGACGAGATTATAGGAACCGGATTAGGTATGCAGTTGTGCAAAAGCATGATTCATAAAAATGGCGGTAAACTAGAAATCGAGAGCGAAGAGAATGTTGGTACTAAAATTATAATAGCATTACAAAAGTTTAAAAATCATGGATAATATTAATGTACTTATTATCGAGGATACTGTAGCAGAAAGTGATGCGCTTGTAAAAGTGCTTACCGAAAATAATTACACCATTGCCGGTATTGCCAGAACGTATAGCGAGGCGCTGACAATGTTTTATAATAATGTTATTGATATTGTTGTTATTGATGTTTTTCTAGACGGAAAACCAGACGGAATTACTTTTGCCGAAACGATAACGATTGTTCCTAAGGGATTAAAACCTTTTGTTTTTTTAACGAGTTCTAAAGACCGTCATATTTTTGAAAGAGCAAAATTGACAAAACCTTTTAGCTTTTTAATGAAACCATTTAATGAGTTGGAGATTTTGTACGCGCTCGAAATGGCTGTTGAAAAATTTTATGAACAGACCAATGCTTTTCATAGCGAAGATCAAGATACAGTAATCAGTAATGATTCTTTGTTTATCAAAAAAAACAAATCCTTAAAGAAAGTTAGTATTGTAGATATTGTATTCATCGAAGTCGAAGACCGATATTGCAACATCATAACCGAAACGGAGAAATTTGTAATTCTAATATCGCTGACTAAAATTATGCAGCTTTTAGATGGAGCCAAGTTTTTTCAGACACATCGTAATTACATTGTAAACGCAGCCAAAATAGAAGAAATCATTGTCAACGATAATTTGGTTATTCTAAAAGGCAATCATAAAGTAACCTTAAGCGATAAATACAAAGATTTCGTAAAACACTTTCGTGTATTAAAGTAAACTTTAGTACTGCAAAATTCTAACAAAAATCCTTCACATTTGTGAAGGATTTTTTTTGTTGCATCAATTTATATCAAAACCCGATACCTTGTTTTTGGTTTCTTATAACAATGATTTACAGTCTTATAACATTTATAATGTAAGAAACGGATTTCTATTTTAGTTTTACCACAGAAAATTAAAGAAAGCTAGCATACTTTAATTTTTATCGCATTACCTAATCAGTAATAAGATCTAAAGTGGAGTTCAGAAACCACTTTAAAAAACGAGGAGAATCTGAAAATCCTTAAGAGTAAGAGCAACAAATCAATAATTTAATATCATGGCAACATTTAAAGTTAATGTCCCAGCAGGTCCAATCTGGAATCAGCAAGACGCAAACGAAAAAGCACCTTTAGTAGCAGCAGCACATCAAGGGAAATGGACAGGACAATGGAATACCGTTGTAGAAAGTCAAATGAGTGTAATTGAATTAGAGCTAAACGTAAAAAATGGCGGAAATAACGAGTATAAAACAAATGTTTTAGCTGGTCCGTTATGGAGTAACGATGAGGCTCAAAAAGTTGGATCAGTAATCGCTGCTTCATACGGAGCAGAATTTACAGGACAATGGTCAACAATTGTACAAGGCCAAATGAGTGTAATTGAGATTAAATATACTTTTTAATCCTAATTAATTCCAATGTAAAAAAAGAAACTAGAAATACTCTCAATGTGTATTTCTAGTTTTTTTATTTAAACGAAAATTAATTTAAAAAATACACAAAAATGGCTTGGATAAAAAAATCAGATGTAGCAATGTTTAAAGGGGCAAATTGGAATACTTTGATCAAAAGAGTTCCTAATTGCACGCCAGAAACGGCAAAACGTATTGCTATTAAGAATCCTAAAATTACCTTCTTTTTCTTTTGCAGAGAATACATGGTTCTTGAAACTTTAGGAGATAAAGGGATCTTTAACCCAGGTGATGCCGTGTTTTTTAGCGGAGAACCTTGGTATGGCAGCGCACCGCAATGTGACTCGTATGAAAAAACAGGAATGTCTGTAGCTTATGTTAGTATAGATGAATTACAAACGGCAGGCTGTTACACCATGGCAGATGGAAGTGCAGCTGTAGATGTGGTTTGTATTTTTGCGGCTAATATTAATAAAAAACCATTTCCTGCGGGATTGGTAGAATTGGCTCCAAACACACAAGTCCCAAGCGGATATCCTTACGTAGTGGGTACTGCAGATTATGCCGCACTTACAGCAACAACAGTTCAAAAATTGCAAAACAAAGGAATCACCGTATTGTTAACTTTATTAAACAATCACGATGGAACCGGCTGGTCTGAATTTCCAGATGTAGCAACAGCAACAAATTTTGCACAGCAATTACAAGAACTTGTTAATAGAGTAGGTTTAGACGGAATTGATATTGATGATGAATACAGTGGTAATCCAGATCCAAATAAAGCATCATTAGTTACCGTGACAACAATAATGAAACAACTTATGCCAGATAGTATTATCTCTAAAGCTTTGTTTGATGACTCAGAATATTTTACACCAAAATATCAGAATCAAACATTAGGAGGTAATCTGACTTATGGATGGGAAATGACTTATGGACAAGTACCAAAAAAGAGAATGCCTTTTTATACAACGGTAGGAATGGTCGCTAATTCTCTTATATGTGGTTTTTGGTCTGTACATCCTTCAAAATCTCCGGTGCAAGATGTTTTATGGTTAAAAGAAAAGGGATATGAAGGAGTTATGGTTTACGCATTTCAAGAACAATCGAATATTGATTTATTGGGGGATCTTGTCAACGATTGGAATGGAAGCGGGAACTGGAATAAAACGCCTAATTGTCCGTAAATAATTTATTTGTTGGAATAAATTGTTTAAAAAGAAAGCCCTGAATTATCAGGGCTTTTTTGAGTTTTAGAGCGTTAATAATCTCCTTTTTTCTTGAATCGCGGATCGTGTTTTGAAATAAACTCCGTTCTGCGTGTTGGCGGTTTTGGCGCTTCTACTTTTGGCAAACTCGCTTCCTCAGTTTTACTTGATGGTTCAATTAAATGATTTAGTTCTTTAATCTCAGCATCCGTTAAATCGCGATAACGCCCAACCGGGACATCAAGCGAAATATTAATAATTCTAATACGTTTTAAAGCCGTTACATCATAACCTAAATATTCTGTCATTCTACGAATCTGACGGTTTAAACCTTGCGTTAAAATAATTTTAAAGGTGTATTTACTAATCTGTTCCACTTTACACTTACGAGTAACCGTGTCTAAAATCGGAACACCATTTCCCATTCTTTGTATAAAACGCTCCGTAATAGGTTTGTTTACCGTAACCGTATATTCTTTTTCGTGGTTGTTTCTGGCGCGTAAAATCTTATTTACGATATCACCATCATTCGTCATAAAAATTAAACCCTCACTCGCTTTATCCAATCTTCCAATTGGGAAAATACGTTTTGGGTAATTAATATAATCAACAATATTGTTTCTAACCTCTAAATTAGTCGTACATTCAATTCCAACAGGTTTGTAAAAAGCCAGATAAACCAATTTTTCGTGTTTCTCCACGATTAATTTACCATCTATTCGTACTTCATCATCTGGCGAAACTTTAGTTCCCATTTCAGGTACAACACCATTTATTGTTACGCGTCCCTCTTCAATAAGTTTATCAGCTTCACGACGAGAACAATAGCCCGTTTCACCAATAAATTTATTAAGACGTTTTAAATTCTCTTCCATACTGCAAAAGTAGTCAAAAAAATGATTGTAGATTTCAGACTGCAGATTTTAGATTTTAGATTTTAGATTTTAGATTTTAGATTTTAGATTTTAGATTTTAGATTTTAGATTTTAGATTTTAGAT
>NZ_WMID02000005.1 GCF_009711165.2 Flavobacterium sp. MC2016-06
TTGAAACTTGAAACTTGAAACTTGAAACTTGAAACTTGAAACTTGAAACTTGAAACTTGAAACTTGAAACTTGAAACTTGAAACCTGAAACTAAAAAACTTACTTAGTTCCGTTTACTGGATCAACTCTTTCATAAGTACCGTCATCGTATTTAATTACATAAGGCGAATTGAAGATTGTACTTGGCAGATAATAATCGGTTGAAATGACTTGTGCGCCCGATTTTTTGGCAGCTTCAAAATGCGAATAATCATTGGCACGAGCTTCTTTGGTGTCAGAATCGGCTCTGGTGCGGATGAAATATCCTTTTTGTACCAAAGAGGCAATTTCTGGATCTGTCGAATTATTTCTGAACATTACTGCAGCTTCTGGTTTTCCTGGTTCTGCATTGATAAAAACAGCGCGTCCTTTTAGAGAAGGATGATTTAAAGCATACATGTCTCTTTTAGCTCCATTGTTATCTAAAAGAAATAAAATTCTTCCTTTGGCTTTTTTCAATGTTGGCCAGTTTTGGTGTAAAACAGCTTCTTCAAGTGTGCTGTATTTACCGCGTACCATATCTGGTGTGATTAGTTTATTTTTTCCTAATTCTTTAAAAATTACTTTGTCTAAAGCATCAAATACTTCTGGAGTAAAATCTTCTGGTTTAGTACCAAAGAAATTAGCATCGCCGTCTTTAGGTTCTAAAGTAATAATGATCGGAACATGATTAGGATTGGCATCCGACCATTTTTTTATTTCCTGTAAACAGATTTCAAACGTATAACATGAAGTTCTAAAATCGATATCCGGCATGTGGAAAACTTTAAAACCGGGTTTATTCATTAATCCATTTGGATCATAAACCTGCTCTGATTTTACAATATCCAAACCTTTTGGGTGCGCGTATTTACCGCCTTTAGAATCGGCATGAACATCGATTTCTAAATTTCGTAAGCCTTTATTTAATTGCTCTGTTATGCTTATATGTGTGTATTGCAATCCTTTTAGAGATCGTGTAGTGTCTTTTGCTTGAATGAAATCGTACAAAGCAGGTTCGATCTGCTGACGGTAACTGTTGTGCGAACCAATTACTTGTATTTGATTCATTTTTAGATTTTCGTCTTTTATTTGGGCGCTGCAATGTACTGCACCAGCAAGACATAATGTAAACAGAATGTGTTTCATGATTTGAAATTAAAATTTTTATTACTAGAGAAAAGGGGAAAAGGGAAGAAGAGCTGAGAATACTGCCTCTTTTTTGAGATTACTAAATTAAAATCAAGGTTTGGTTAATGTGTTATTTAAATAAAAAGAAATAGGAACGTGATTGTCATTTCTGCATCAAAATAGTAGTATTAATAAAACAAAAGTATTCATTATTTAATTTAAAGTTAACCTTGAGGAAAAAAACAATGGTGTTTCGTTTTATTATTTTACAGTATAAAACACGAGTCAATTTACTTATGAAGAACCCTGAAATTTTTAACCAAACGTATACGGATTACTGGAAAAAGCTAAATGCGTTTTCGTATACAATGACTCAGGATAAAGACTTGGCGCAGAATATTGTTCAAGACGTTTTTGTTGATTTATGGGAACGTAAAGAAGAGCTGAATATTAATGCTATTGAACCTTATTTGTTTCGTGCGGTAAAAAATCAGGTCTTTAAACATTATCAAAATAATAGGTTTGACAAGACGGTTTTGGAAGATAAATTTGAAGATTACATTATAGACAATTTTACGTCTATAGATTCAGAAGTGATGGATATGCTTTATAGTTTGTTAGACAAACTTCCAGAGAAACGCAAAGAGGTTTTATTGATGTATAAATTTCAAGATATGTCTATAGATCAAATTGCAGAAGAACTTGGAATTTCCAAACAAACTGTAAAAAATCAAATATCTTCGGCCTTAAAACAACTTCGCGAAGGCTTGAAAGACCTTACTTGGATGCTTCCATTGGTGATTTTTCGCCATAACTTTTAAGATAACTTTCTGTTAATGGTTTCATAATATTTCTGGATAGTACGATTTAGACTTTCTAGTACTTATAGGTAACAATAAGTATTATGGTAAAAAGAATCAAGCATAGTTTAGAATATCTTATAGATAGAAGTACGCAGCAAAAAACTTCAGAAGCAGAAGAAAATTTATTGAATGATTTTGCTTCAAACGAATATCAAAATTCAGAATGGAATGAAGCTCTTATGGGTAATTCTTATGAAGCTTCAAAAAATATATATGAAGGGATTCAACTTCGAATTGAGAAAAAGAAAACCTTCAATCCTTATTTAAAATATATGGCAGCTGCCAGTATTCTTTTTCTTGTTGGTTTAGGGTTTTTCTTTAAGCCTAGTGTTGCTATCGAAAAGCAATTATCATTTAAAACGTCATCAGTCCCCAAATCTATCCAATTAAGTGACGGCTCGAAAATTTATCTGGCAGCAAACTCATCATTTCAATATCCTGAAAAATTTGACGGCAGTGAAAGAAATGTTTCTCTATTAAAAGGAAACGCTTTTTTTGAAGTTGCCAAAGACAAAAAGCATCCTTTTATTATTCAATCTGGAGCTATTAGAACTAGGGTTGTTGGAACTTCATTTCACATTCAATTATCAAAATCAAAATGTCAGGTAATTGTAGTAACAGGAAAAGTAAATGTTTCTACAAAAGGGCAGAGTGTTGATTTGGTGCCAAATGAACAAGCTTTGTTTGAGACCAATAAACTAACAAAAAAAATGGCTGATAAAAGGTATTTGGTGAATTGGTACAATACCGATATAACACTGAATCAAGCTACTCTTAAACAGGTTATTGCCATTTTACAATACAAATACGGTGTTTTGTTTGAGTACTCTAACGAGCAGGTTTTAGCATTGCCGTTAACAGTATTTATTAAAAAAGAAGCATCTCTAGAAAGTGTTTTAGACCAGATCAATTATATAACAAACCTAAAATTTAAAATTTATGGCGAAATAGTAAAAGTGAATTAAAAACAAAAAAGCAGTTGCTGAGAACAACTGCGATTAATAATTAAGTATCGTAAAAACACCAATAACTTAAATCATGTATTTTAAACTTTCCTATTTAAATCTAAAGAGAATCGTCTTTTTAGTACTGGCGTTACTGTCATTTCATAATGGACACAGTAATACTAATCCCCTAAAAAAATCAAATGTAAAAAATAAAATAGAAAAAGCTACACTTGTTTCTATTTTTTCGAAACTGAGCCAAAAGACTGACTATAAATTTAGTTACGGACAGGCTATTATTACCGATAACAATGTTTATGAGGTAAATTATACTAATGAATCTGTTAATGTAATTTTGAGTGACCTTTCTAAAGAAGCAGACTTCAATTACAATATCAATGGTAAATTAGTTTTAATTCAGAAAGCAGCTGTAAAAATAGTTAAAAGCGCTGCAGCTGGTGAAAAAGTAAAAGTAAAAGGAAAAATTATAGACGAAAACGGAGTGCCAATGCCTGGTGTTACGGTTTTGGAGGCAACTACTAAAAATAGTGCTATTACTAATTTTGACGGAGAATTTGACATTATGATCGAAGAAGGAAAATCTCTTGAGGTTTCGTATTTAGGATATAAAACTAAAACGGTTATCGCTCTAAAGAGTTTCATGACGATACAATTAGAGCCTAATACTTCTGAATTGAATGAAGTTTTGGTTGTAGGTTATGGTAAACAATCTAAAAAAGATGTTACAGGTGCAGTAACACAATTAGATGCTTCACAATTTAAACAAGGAGTAAGCATTTCGCCAGATAATTTAATACAAGGTAAAGTTGCGGGTGTACGTGTTGTAAGTACAAGCGGTGAGCCTGGAGCTGGAGTAAATGTAACAATTAGAGGTGTTGGATCTATTAGAAGCGGTAGTACGCCTTTGTTTGTTGTAGATGGAATTCCATTGTCTAATGATGATGTGAGTCCTTCTGGATCAAATGTTGGTTTTGGAACTTCACAAGCTAAAAATCCATTAAACTTTTTGAATAACAGCGATATTGAGTCGATTACAGTTCTTAAAGATGCTTCGGCAGCTGCAATTTATGGAGCTAGAGGTTCTAACGGAGTTGTTTTGGTAACGACTAAAAAAGGGTCTAAAGGTGATGGAACATTGACTTACGATTCGTCTTTAGGAATTTCTACTGTTGCTCATAAATTAGATGTTTTAAATGCAGATCAATACAGAAAAGCAATTACAGATCCAGCTTTTGATCATGGCGGAAATACAGATTGGCAGGATGTAATTTTTAGACAAGCAATAACTAAAAGCAATGCTTTATCTTTTGCTAAACAAACAGAATCTGGAAACTATTACGCTTCGGTATCGCAATTGGATCAAGAAGGAATTATTCATAATAGTAACTTCAAACGTATGACAGGTAGAATTAATGCTGCTGAATCATTTTTGGATAACAAACGTTTGAAATTAAAAATGAATCTTACGGCTAGTGAAACTAAAGACGATGGTGTTCCTACTAGTGATGACGGTGGTTCTAACGGACAATTACTTGTACATACTTTAATGGCAAACCCAACGCGTTCGGTTTATGATGCTAACGGAAACTACACCAATTTTAATATGAATGCGCATTATAATCCAGCGTATTTATTGAGTATTTACGAAGATCAAACGCGTACTTTGAGAGTTCTTGGAAATTTTGAAGCTTCTTTGAGAATCGTTAACGGATTGGAGTATAAATTAAATTTAGGTATTGATCGTTCTATGTCTGAAAGAAATACGACGATTTATCCAAACTTAACCGATTTAAATCCAAAAGGAAGATACGTTCAAAACAATCTAGATTCTAAAAACTCTTTGGTTGAGCATTACTTAACGTACAATCTTTTATTAGACAAACATAAATTTGAGGCTTTAGGCGGATTCTCTTACCAAAAATTTGAAAGATCAGGAACTGCATTTAGTATCGACGGAATTGCAAATCAAGGTACTGGTATAAAACCGTCTATTAATCCTGGTTTTGCGGGAACACAATCTGGAACTACAGGTTATGCTCAAGAAAATGAATTGCAGTCTTATTTTGGAAGAATAAATTATACCTATAATGAGAAATACCTTTTAACAGCTTCTATGAGAGCTGACGGTTCTACTCGTTTTGGTAAAAATAACAAATACGGATATTTCCCTTCTTTTGCTTTAGGTTGGAATATGTCTAAAGAAAATTTCCTTAAAGATGTTTCGGCTCTAAACAATTTAAAACTAAGAGCGAGCTGGGGACAAACAGGAAATCAAGAGGTTGAAAATAAAATTACACAAGCTAGTTATTCTTTAGCTGGTGCTGATGGTTATTACTTATACAATGATTTGAATTTGGTAAACGGAATTTCTGTAAATAGAACTCCAAATCCTGATTTAAAATGGGAAGTAGTTACACAATACAATGTAGGTTTAGATTTTAGTTTTTGGAACGATAAATTCTACGGAACATTAGATTATTTCAATAAAACTACAACAGATGCAATCTTAAATATTCCTTCACAAGCTTTGAGTCCAACAACTACAATCTGGACAAATATTGATGGAAAAATTATTAATAAAGGTTTTGAATTTATGATTGGTTCAAAATTAATTAATACTAAAGATTTCAGCTGGAATGTTGATATGAATGGTGCAACTTTAAATAATAAAATTGAAAATCTTCCGGTTTCAGAAATCTTAACAGGAACAATTTCTGGTCCAGGTCAATCTGGTGTAAATGCTAACATTTATAAAAGTGGTTATGCTGCAGGATCTTTCTATTTATTAGATCACATTGGTTTTGATGCAAATGGTAATAATATTTTTAGAGATACCAACGGAGATGGTAAAATTGATAACAGCGACAGAGTTATTATCGAAGGTGCTTTACCAACTTTCTACTATGGATTTAATAGTGATATGAGATACAAAAACTTTACATTCTCGTTCTCTATCATTGGTCAAACTGGAGGTTATTTATTAAATAACACAGGTTTAAATGCCTTAAATATAAACAACTTAGCATCAGATAGAAACGTTGCTACAGGTTATTATGAGTCTGGCGCAAACGCAACAAATTCTCCAATTTTATCTACTTTATTCTTAGAAAAATCAGATTTCATTAGATTAAATACTGCTCGTATTGGTTATAATTTTGATCTTAAGAATTTGACTTGGATAAACGGATTAACACTTTATGTTACAGGGCAGAACTTGGTTACGATTACTAATTATACAGGATATGATCCTTTAATCAACAGTCCAAAATCAAACGGAGGAAACCAATCTATTGGTATCGATTATGCTAGTTACCCAACTTCTAGAACTTTTAGTTTTGGAGCAACTTTAAAATTCTAATTTATTATGAAGACAAATACATTTTTTAATATAAAAATTACTGCCTTAATCTCTGGTATCTGTTTGCTTACCAGCTGTACAAACTTAGACGAAAAAGTTTTGGACGAGGTTTTAGGTGAAAACGCTTCTAATCCTGCAGGTGCACTTGCTGCTGCTTATGACAGATTAGGAGACGGAACTTTTACAGATCATGGAGGTGTTTTTTCTATGCAGGAATACAGCTCAGACGAAGCTATTTTACCAACACGCGGAAGTGACTGGGGTGATGGTGGAAAATGGAGAGCAATGCACGAGTTTACTTGGGCTTCTGATAATGCGGTTATTAGTAACAACTGGAATTTATTGACAAACGGAATCACACGTTCATTAACTTCAATTCAGGCAGCAGAATCAAGTACAATCCCAGAAAAGAAATTATTTTTGGCAGAATCAAAAGGGCTTTTAGCATATTATTTATATACAACATTAGATTTATTCGGGCAGGCTCCATATAGAGATCCGTTGAATCCAAATGCACCTTTGCAGATTTTAAAAGCAGATACGCAAATCGATAAATTAATTACAGATGTTGAAGCTTTACTTCCAGATTTAGCAGATATGGGAGATCAGCAGACACACCACGGTAGATTTACAAAACAAGCTGCTTATGGTTTTTTAAGCACCATGTATTTAAATCGTGCTGTATTTAAAGATCGTTTTAATGCATCTTCTAATTTTAATTTTACTGAAGCTGCTGTAAGCGGGACAGGAAATGATATGGATCGTGTTATTTACTACACATCTTTATTGATCGATTCAGGAAAATATTCTTTAGAAAGTGATTATTTCAAAAACTTTGCAAGAGATAACGATACTGGTAAAGAACTTATTTTTGCTATTTCTCAAAAGATAGATTACATCCGTAACGGATCTAATAGTTTTGCTTATGTATCTATGGAGCGTAATCAGAGAACTTCTGCCGCAAACAGAGGAACAAATGCGGCTTGTACAACTCCAGAATTTTACGCAACATGGGACAATAATCATGATGACCCAAGATTTAACCAAGCATATCAATACTCAGATGGTACATGGTTTACTAATGACGGCACAACCCCAAGTGTCCCAGCTACAGACATTGTACCTAAGAGTGCTAATTTGCCTTGGTTTCATTTTACAAGAGGTATCATTGCAGGACCTCAATACGGACCAATATTATTGGCTTCAGGATCTTTAGAAATGGTTGGTAACCGTATTAAAGTTTCACCATTATATATGGAAAAAAGCACGACTACAAGAATGGATTTTACACCATCTTTAACGTTTAAAGATCCTACTCAAGCTGTTTTTGCTCAAAACGAAATCAATCAAGGTGCTCGTGTTTTTAAATACGAATTTGATCCAGAAGGAGGAAATGGAAATAGTAATGTTGATATGCCATTGTACCGTTTAGGAGGTATTTACACTATGAGAGCAGAAGCTTACTTTAGAAAAGGAAGCACAGGATTAGCATTGCAGGATTTAAATATATTGCGTACCAGCAGAAAAAGAGAATCATTGTACGGAAGTACAGCTGGAAAATCACTTACGGCTATAGATGCGACAGTATTGTATAATGAAATTGGCTTCGAATTATATTGGGAATTGTACAGAAGACCACAAATGATTCGTTTTGGGAAATTTGATTTAGCAGGAACAGCTAAACCAGTTTCACAGCCATTCAGAAGAATATTTCCAATTCCGCAGTCTACAATTGACGTGACGAAAGAGTTCACTCAAAATCAAGGATACAATTAAGTTTGTGTGTTAGTTTATTTTTTTTTACAAAAAGCCTGTTTCGAAAGAAACGGGCTTTTGTTATTAATGATATCAGCCAATAGTTTTTATACATCGTTATTTTGTAAGAAAATAAATAAAAAGTATAATAAACTATTTCTAATCTATAGATAATTTTGAGTAAGATTATAAAACTGTTTTTATATGAAATCAGTTAAAACAAAATTAACTCAAACAAATAATATCATGATACATCAAATCGATACTGCAGATAATTTAGTTGCTTTTAGAGCATTGGCAGCAGTTACCAAAGAAGATTTTTTGACCACAGTAGTTCCTGCTGTAGAACATTTAGTGAGAGAGACTAATGAAATTAATTTTTTACTAGTTTTAGATACAGAAATTAAAAACTTTACTGCCGGCGCTTGGCTTCAAGATGCTTTACTTGGATTAAAACATTTAGGAAAATGGAATAGAGCGGCTATAATTTCAGATTCAGATGAAATAATTTCTTTTACAAATGGCTTTAGTTATGTTGTTCCAGGAGAATTTAGAGGTTTTAAAAAAGAAGCTTTTAATAAAGCCTTAAATTGGGTAGAAGGGAATATTAATTTATCTAATTAGATCATTAGTCAATTAGAAAATAAGATAATTCCTTTTCAATTGTTCCAGTTAGGTTTGTGGAAAAACTAGTTTTTTATGCTTTATTTTTTGATATAAAATGATATTTTTCTATGTTTAAAATGAAGCTGTATCAAAATATCAAATAAAAAAATGCCCGTTAGTTCTAAACTTAACGGGCATTTTCATGAATAGCAGATTATTATCGAATTATTTTGCAAACTTTTTATAGCATGCAGCAGCTAAAAGCGGTAATGCTAATGAACCAATTATAGAACCGGTTCTATTTTGTCCTGTTTTTTTGAGAACAGCTCCAGCTAATAGTGTACCAACACCAGCTATAACAAGATTTTTTACAGGAATGTTTAATATTTTTTCTTGTAAAGTATCAGGCTTTATTCCAACTAATAACGGATCTATAAATTTTAAATTTTCCATGATTTTTTTTATTTAATAGTATTTATTTTTATTTAGATAATTTTTCGCTGTCTGTTTCGTTCTCGATTTTTTCAATTTCCACCTTTTCCTTTTTAATCGCTTGGCGCAATAAAGCAAAAAGGCTCATATAAATGTTGGCAACAAAAACCAATCCAAATCCTGCAATAATGTAACCTCTCCAGTCATTTAACAAAAGTTTATAATCGCAGAGGATCAGAAAAAAGATTGTGACATAATGACTGAAACAATATTCGCAGGTAAAAAGATAAAAGAACTTTCTCGACAATAAAACACGAGCATTTTGAGATCGTTTTACACACCATTCATGAGGTTCTCTAAAAATCTCTTCGTGCGTTACTGTCCAGCTTATACAAGCAATTGGAACAGCCAAAACAAACAGCCAGATGATTTGAGATGAGAGAGTCATTTTAAAATGGATTAATGATTAAGACTGTTTAAAGATATACCGTATGGATTATTCTCTAGGATGATTTTCATGAAAATGCTCATCAGCTTCTTCCAAATCCTCATCATCATTGTCTAAATCGCCGTCTTTTTCAAGATCATTTTCATAATCAAGTTCTTCAGGATTATTATGTTCCTCTTTTTCTTCATCATTAGTAATTAAATCATCTTCATTAATGATTCTTTCCTCATTCGGAATGTTTTCATTTCTATTGAAATCATTAGTTTCATGATTAATATCTATTAATACATCTTGATCTTCAAAATCACGATAATCTTGATCGTAATTTTTAATGAATAATTCTTCCATGATAGTATATTTTTTGATTAATGATTTTTAAGTATCGTCATTTTACAAATTTACCACCAGAGTACGCTAAATATCTTATACAACTTTGATTTCTAGTTCTATAATTTTCAGTTTTAATTTTTAAAGACGCAGCAGCAATAACTTTGTCAAAGTTTTGAACTTTGACAAAGTTTGGCAAAGATTGGCTTTTACGAAGTTTTTTAAACAAGTAGAAGTAGTAGCTTTGTCAAAGTTTTAAACTTTGACAAAGTTTGGCAAAGATTGGCTTTTACGAAGTTTTTTAAACACCTAGAAACAGCATTTACAGCATTAAACTTTTATTAACAAAAAGTGCTCATTCATTAGTTTATATTTGTAAGGAACAAATTAATTCTAAGTATCGTATTTTATGAAAATGAAGTCTTTTATATACCTTGTTATACTGGTTGTTTTTTCGTCAGCCTCTTACAGTCAAAAAGTAAAATTAATTACCATCGATCAGCTTCAAGAAAGAATAAAAAACGGAAAAGACAGCACTTATGTTGTCAACTTTTGGGCAACTTGGTGCGCGCCATGTGTCAAAGAATTACCGCATTTTGAAAGACTTAATGCAGAACATAAATCAGAGAAATTAGCTGTACTGCTTATTTCGGTTGATTTTAAATCGAAACTCAATACAGCTGTAATTCCATTTGTAAGAAGAAAAATGATGCTGAGTCAAGTATTTCTTTTAAATGAAAGTGATCCGCAGGAATATATAAATCGTATAGAACCAACTTGGTCAGGAAGTATACCTGCAACTATTTTTATTAAAGGCGATAAACGAAAATTTGTTGAAAATGAATTTACCTACGAACAATTATTAACTGAATATAAAAACTATAAACAATGAAAAAAATAATCTTTTTATTCGTAATGGCATTAACTGCCTTTTTTGCCGAAGCGCAGACAGCAACTTTAAAAGCTGGAGAAACAGCACCAGATTTTAAACTTAAAAACGTAGACAATAAAGAAATTTCTTTTGCGAGTTTTCCAAAAGCAAAAGGTTTTATTGTCGTATTTACATGCAATACTTGTCCTTATGCAGTAGCATATGAACAAAGAATTATGGAATTGGACAAAAAGTTTAAACCACTAGGATATCCTGTAATTGCTATTAATCCGAATGATCCAGAAGCTTCAAAAGCAGACAGTTTTGATAAAATGCAGGAATTAGCAAAATCAAAAAAATATTCTTTCCCTTATTTATTTGACCAAGGACAAGTAATTACAGATAAATACGGAGCAAAACATACACCACACCTTTTTATTGTTTCTAAAACAGCAAAAGGAAATGTAGTAGAATATGTTGGTGCAATCGATAATGATCCAGAAGGAACTAAAACCGAAAAAACTAAATATGCAGAAGATGTAATTACGGCATTAAACAGCAATCAAAAACCAGCAGTTACGGAAACAAAAGAAATTGGCTGTACCGTAAAAAGAAAAGCTAAAGCATAAGTAAGATTTCATCTTTTTATAATAGAAAACGCCTCAGTATTATATGCTGAGGCGTTTTTCGTTTGAAAAATTTAATTACACTTCGTGGTGAGGTTAGTTTGTGATTTTTTCGATTCAGTTTTGGGATTAATCATTATAAGGGCCAGCTAATGAAATAATACAACTTTGAGTGTTAGATCTATATTTATCTATTAGCTTAACTTTTGAATTTGTTTTCGTATTTTTTAGCATAGCTTTGATATCGTTATTATAATCACTTACAACTAATTCTAAAATGGGTAATTCTGAAATATCACCATTATTATCTTTACTAAAATTATCTAAAACTTCATTTTCATCAAAAGAAAATTGTGTTCTAAATTTTTTCTTACCATTTCCCCATTCCAAATCAAATTCTTTTGGCAAGAAATTAAAAACTGGAATTTCTTTTGAATCATTTTCTCTAAAGTACCAAGTCTTTTGATTAAAAAATTCAAAACTAGAATTTCTCAAAGTATATCCATCTGGTAATTTAATCTCAACCTTATAACAGTGTTGTTCTAATACCAAAGCGACTTTTCTTGAGATATCAATGTCTGAATTGACGTCAGATTCTGAACGATCATCAAAAATATGCCAAGTGGCACTTATTTCTGTGGCCTGATATGTGCCAATTTTAATTTTTTTGTCGTTGTCATTTTTATTAAACTTTTGTATCCATACTGCCAGCTTACCTTTTGGTTGAATTTCAGCAATAAAATGAAGAACCCGATCTGTTTCATAATCATTCTTTATACTAGGATACATACCCATCTGTATTGCTTTTGACTGTATGGTTTCTTTTGGCAAAGCGAAATTTCCACTATAAAATTTTTGTTCACTATATGAAAACCATTTTAGTGATAGACTGTCTGGAAAAAAGGTGTTTGTAGTTTTATTTTCTGGCTCATTTGTTTTATCCCAACCATTATTGAGTATCATATTTTTATCAATATCACCAGAATAACCTTTAAAATTACAATCTGAGACTTGTATTATATTTCCTTCAGTACTAATAACACTCCCAATCCAATCATATCTTTCATATCCTTTAAAATAATAATACTGAATGCCATTTACAATTACAGTTACTATCAATAGTAATGCAAGTAATTTGTTCGTAAGGTCATTGTGTTTATTTTCTTTTTCCATAATTAATGTTGAAAAGCTTTGCCTAATTGCAAAAGGTAGCCAAATAAAGTAAAATAAATGGCTGAAATAATGAGGCAACAAATTAATAGTTTCTTTATCGCTTTTGTGTACGATGGTTCATCTCTTGTATGAAAAATATAAATAAGTATTACTAATACATCAATAGTTATAGGAACTCCAAAAATTTTTGCTGCTTCAGAATGTGATTCACCATTTAGGAAATATGTTTGTATTGAGACAGCGATTAATATTAATAGGAAGTAGGTTTTTGTTAATTTCGTTTCATCCATGTTTTTTCTTTTGCGTTTTTTTAATAAAGGTTATTTGAAAATACTTTAATACGACCCCTCATACATTACTGATCCTTCATAAATACGAACACTATCAACTTCCACTTGTTCATGATTTAAAAACAATTCTAAACTTCTGTTGTCTTTACTTATTTTAACTTCAAATTCTTGCTTATCATCCGGTTTAAAATTTTTAAATTTTTCGAATATCACTTTTTCATTCAGAAAAATATTACCTCGAAAACGATCATCTGGACTCGTTTCCCAATCCAGTTCTAAAATTTGTGGTAAAGCACGGTTATCATAAGTTGTTTCAGGACGCTGTGGCATAAAAATAATATCCTTTTCCCCATTATAATTTGTAAAACAATATCTGAATAATCTCAAAGCTGGATTTTCATTTTCCATTTTTAGCCTAAAAGTGTAACGCTGGCGGTACATATCCCATTTTGTACAGGAAGCATTGGGTAAAAAATCTCTTTCTTCTACTTCTTGGCGGTTCATAGACCAGCTCCTGAAGAGTCTTTCTTCGAGTTGTTTGTCGTCTTTTATTACTACAGCCTGATAGCGTCCGAGTTCCAGCCTAAAAACACCATATTGCTTCCAAACCACTACCATACCCTGTGGAGCAAATCCAAAATTTAATCCCGAAAATTTTTCATGTGTATCGTCATTGTATTGGTATGTTGTATCTACGGTTCTTTTCATTTCTTCTAAAGGAAAATCGACTTTAAGGTGATAAAATTTACGTTCGTAACCCGCATAATAAATTACATCGGCACCTATTGGAGTACCATGTTGGGGAGTCCATGCTGAAGGAGTATAGCCCCATGTTCCTGAAGATCCGCCAATAGGCAGACTGGCAGATTTGCCCTCGAGAATCAGGATATCTCCTTTTACAAATTCTACTCTGTAAATATTTATATTATCATTATGGCGTTGTGATGGCTGACAGGTATAACTCTGCCATTCGTAATTATTTCTCATTTGACAGCTTGTGTTTAATGTGATTATTAATACTAATAGAACTTTGTTTAGTTTATCCATTGTGTATCTGCCTTTAGCTTTTTTTAATTATCTGTAAGCTGTCAATTAAAAATGATAGGAACCTTTGTAACTCACAGAACCTTTATAAATACGAACACTGTCAACTTCTAAAGGTTCATTGTTTAAATACAATTCTAAAACGCTGTTGTCTTTACTTATTTTTACCTCAAATTCCTGTTTATCCTCTGTCTTAAAGTTTTTAAACTTTTCGAATATCACTTTTTCATTCAGAAAAATATTACCTCTAAAATTCTCACCTGCTGCAGTTTCCCAATCCAGTTCTAAAATTTGTGGTAAAGCACGGTTATCATAAGTTGTTTCAGGACGCTGGGGTATAAAAATAATATCCTGTTCCCCATTATAATTCGTAAAACAATATTGAAACAATCTCAAAGCTGGATTTTCGTTCTCCATCTTAAGCCTAAAAGTGTAACGCTGGCGGTACATATCCCATTTTGCACAGGAAGCATCGGGCATAAAATCTCTTTCTTCTACTTCTTGGCGGTTCATAGACCAGCTTCTAAAAAGTCTTTCTTCGAGTTGTTTGTCGTCTTTTATTACTACAGCCTGATAGCGACCGAGTTCCAGCCTAAAAACGCCATATTCTTTCCAAACCACTACCATACCCTGTGGAGCAAAACCAAAGATTAATCCCGAAAATTTTTCATGAGTATCGTCATCGTATTGATACGTTGTATCTACAGCTCTTTTCATTTCCTCAATAGGAAAATCGACTTTAAGGTGATAAAATTTTCTCTCGTAACCTGCATAATAAATTACATCGGCACCTATTGGAGTACCATGTTGGGGAGTCCATGCCGAAGGAGTATAGCCCCATGTTCCTGAAGATCCGCCAAAAGGCAGACTGGCAGATTTGCCCTCGAGGGTCAGGATATCTCCTTTTACAAATTCTACTCTGTAAATGTTTATATTATCATTATGACGTTGTGATGGCTGACAGGTGTAACTCTGCCATTCGTAATTATTTCTCATTTGACAGCTTGCGTTTAAACTTATTATTACTAAAACTAAAATTTTATAAAATCTATCCATTCTGAATTTGTCTTTTGCGTTTTTCTACAGGTAAAACTTCTTTAAATCTTGGCCCCATACCAAATTGATCTTCTTTTACAGACCAATGCAAATACCTATGACGCAATTCTTTTAAATCTTTTGGTTTTATGTAATCGAGATAATTTATTTGTTTAGATTCTAAGATATATTGAGCATTAGGCTTCTTTTCTTTTATAGCTTGATTTCTGTGTTCCATAACTGCCTTACTGTAATTGGTTAACTGTTCAAATACATTTGCAATAAAAGGATCTGAAATATTAGTTTTTTGCTTTTCGAGAGTTAGGTCATATTCAACATCAAATCGTTTCGAAACCATAATCATTTTGTTGAGGGCTATTTTATCGTATGCATTTTCTAATTCACGTGTGCCTACCAAATAGGCCATATGAATATCTTGGTCATATTCTAAGTTAAGTTCATGATTTTTGTACCAGCCTTCGTTTACCAATAACACTTTAAAAGCATCTGCATCTTTAGTAGTGGGTACAAATTTATAATGCTCATCGCGGGTGCCTAAAAAATATTTTTCTTTATATACAACCGAACGCTCGATAGCACAAGCGATATAGGAACCTCCTATATCTGAATGTACACCTGGCAATGTTAGTTCTAAACCATGAAGTCCTGCACTATTGATATTGGTTAAATCAAAATTCTCCCGATATTCATCGGCTGATGAAAGTTGAAAAACCATTTTGGCTTTTTTTATCGCATCCAGACCTAAATCTGCTACATCGTTATTATGGTTAAAACCGTGAGAAGAAACAGTATCGTAAAGACCTACAAAATTGTATTTGATATTTTTTACTTCAAAAACCTTATTATTAACAAGACATCGCCCAAAATAACCGGATTTAATTTCAAAACTTTCGGGATATGAAGGTTTACTCTTGTCTGTTGTATTTATTGGATATTGTAATGGCATCATATCACCTGGGAAAACAAAATAGCCATTTTTTCCAACTTTTACAGTATAAGCAACATTTGTAATGTTTAAAAAATGTCTTGCTGTGGCAGCTCCTCGACTAAAACCATATACATTGATCGTGAGTAAGTCAATTGGTTTTCCCTTTGATACTTTAAAAACCTCTTTTGCTCCCAACTCACATCCTATTTTTACTTTATCTTTTATACCTGTATTCCAAAAGCCGGCGTTTTGTGCGATACCCATTGGCAAAACATCGTCAGACTTTAAATCTGTAGTTCCAACTCCTTCAACATAAACTCGAAGTTGTTTAGATAGATCTATTGCATCATAAGCTTTGGCAATATTGGTGTAATCATTCTCGTAACTGTCATCTTTTTTGTTCGATTTTTTCTGATATTCATCCTTATCATTTTCTCTTGCTATGGTATTGTTTCTATTGTTTGCAGTACCATCAAAAAAGATATTTAAGGTAAGTTCCAGCCTGTTTGATATTTTATCGTCAGGATGAGGAGGTTCATAATCATGATAGATAATGCCGTTTTCTTCTCCATGCCAATTATTATGAGTGGCAGCACTAAGGTTAATATTACCATTAGTTGCATGTAAATCAATATTTCCTGAGGCAGTTTTGGTTAGTGTTCCGCCAATGATTCTTGTAATACTCATAATTAATAATTTCTTGAGTTTTCGCCACTGTGGCTGTTTACATCTTTAGCACCTCTTAGGTTTACACTTTTTTCCGTACTATTTATAAATATTTCCTGAGCACTCTCTTTAAGGTCTTTGCTCTCAATTTCTTTATTCCCTTGTATCCATTCGAACATGCTTCCAATAACTGTTAAAATAAAATTTAGACCGATTTTACTAGTTTTTGAACCCGTGATATCTTCTTCATGATTACCTCCAATAGTATCTGTCTTATGCATTCCAACGGTTGTGGTCATGTTTTGTCCGGCGTTCATCGTTATGTTTTCACCGGCAGTAAATGACATATTCTTAGGAGCATCTAAACTTATATTTCCTTTTCCATCCATAAAGTATTTGTTGCCACTTGGGTCTTCAATTAAAAGACTTCCATCTGCATCGTTATATATTATTAAAATCCCGGAACGGGTGCGCATCACTTTTAAATCATTGTTTGGGGTGCTGTAACCGCTTTTAGCTTTTCCGTTATATTGGGTACCCATTACAAAAGGTCGTTGAATGTTGGCTCCTTCAAAACCTACGAGTACTTCTTCATCGATTTCTGGTATAAAATAAAATCCTTTATCTCCTCCAGAATGTGGCTGAATCATTCTAATCCAATCACTGGTTGAACTGCTGGCTCCCCAATTAAATTTTACACGCACACGTCCCATTCCTTCGGGATCGTTATTGTCAGTAATTTTTGCGGGCTGGGTTTCTGCTTTTGCAAAAGCAGTAACATTGGTATAATGCGGTGCAGTAACATCGGCAGGAATGGCTTTAAACTCACAGCAGTAATTACCACGGAGTTTTGAAAGATGCGTAACTTCTATGGCTAATAATTCATGCTCAACAGTTCCGTTGACAATGGTGAAAATCTGGCCAACACCAATCGGAAAAGAAGAAGTGCCACTGTAAAAAACGCTGTTAGCATCAAGTCCAGCCGTCTGCAGTTTTACCATTTGATCAATCTCTTCTTTATTCTGAGCATTTGAAGTATGTAAGGCGTCATTTAAATGAGGCTGTGCTACACTTGCCTGCGTATAGCCAACAATATTAGAGAAACTGTCACGGCTGCCGTCTGTGGTTTTAGCTGCCGAGCTTTTTATATTTACTGCATTATCTGGATCATAAGCTCCAAATGACGTTTTATGAGCCGTTAGATTAATCTGGATTTTAAAATCTTCGAGCGATAAGTTATTGATAAGTTTCACTTTACTAGTTTTTAACTGTCCGAACTGCATACGCATTCCATCAAAATAAAACCATTGTCCGTAACGTGCTGCAATTCTTTTTAAGAAATTAAAACTGCTCTCATTATACTGCGCCAGATATTTAAATTCTTTTCTATAAGTTGGCGAGATAGACTCTTTTTGATAAAATTCATCAGGGCCTTCAAACAAAATTCTAGGAACAATATCCTGCAGCGCAAGTTCTAGAAAAGTTCTAGATATTGGTCTGTCATCCAGCGCAATGGTATGACTTATACCATGAACATATATTCCATCAGGGCTTCCGTTGCGGTCTTGAGAAACAAATTCGTTAATAATTCCTTTTGACATTAATCGAATTCCGTTTACCAGAAAAGTAAAAATCACTTCAGATCCAATATAGCTGCGAAGTGCTTTGGCCTGATCTACAGGATTAATTACAACTTCTGGTGCATAATACCAGGCAAATGAAAAATAATGATGATCTGCCATTTTCTGGCTTATCTTTAAGTCTGAATGAATTACGTTTAAAGTAAAACCGTCAATACTGATGTGTACTTGGTCTGCAAAATGTGCCATTTTTTTGGTTATATTTAAATAGTTTTATGTAAGGATTTACTGTAAAAATATAATATATTATTTACAAGTTATTTTTTAAAATGTTAAATTTATAAATATAATACTACATTTTGTCATTCTGAAAAAAGTCATTCCATTTTAAGAGATTGTCATAGGCACAAAAAAACGCCTCAGAATTTCTGAGGCGTTTTTTTGTACTGTATTGTTTTTAAACACATAGCAACATAGATTTTGTATTTTCACAAAAAGGCGTTTCATTTATTTGAAATCTACATAGAGCTCCAGCTATGTAAAAAAAATGTATTCCTTTTTGTATGGCTTTAAAAATAAAAATCTATGTTTCTAATGTGCTAAAAAAATATATTCAACAAATTAAATCTTATCTATTTTATAAAGCCTTCCTTGATCTGTTACGGCGTACAAAGCTTCATCTTTACCTTGTGTAATATCTCTAAAACGTTGTCCTTCGCTGGCTAGTAATCTTTCTTCACCGACAACTTTATTATTCTGAATCACCAAACGTACCACATGAGTTGCAGTGAGTGAACCAATAAACAAATTATTCTGCCATTCGGGAACACGATTTCCTTTATAAAAAGTCATACCGCTTGGCGATACAACAGGATCCCAATAATAAACAGGTTGTTCCATTCCATCTTTTTGCTGAATTCCGTCACCAATTTTTGTTCCGCTGTATTCAATTCCGTACGTGATAGTTGGCCAGCCATAATTGGCACCCGGTTTAATGCGGTTAATTTCATCACCTCCGCGAGGTCCGTGTTCGCTCTGCCAAAGTTCACCCGTTGTAGGATGAATAGCCAAGCCCTGCGGATTTCTATGTCCAAGCGTATAAAGTTCTGGTAAAGCCCCGGTCGTTGTAAAAGTTGGATTTCCAGACGCAGGCTGTCCGCTGGTTGTAATTCTAATAATTTTACCCAAACTGCTCGTAACAGCTTGTGCCAATGGGCGTGTGTCTGTAGAAGAACGTTCGCCTGTACTCACAAAAAGATTGCCCGAAGCATCAAACAAAATACGACCACCATAATGCAGCGTACTGCTGTGCGGTGTATTTGATCTGTAAATAACAGTAGCGCCTTCTATAGTAGCTTCGTTATCTGCCAATCTTCCTTTGGCAACCGCAGTAATATTACCACCAGAAACCACTTCAGAAAATACCCAATATACCATTCTGTTTGTAGCAAAAGCAGGATCAATGCACAAACCCAATAAACCGCCTTGATCTGCTGCATTTACGGCAGGTATTCCCGTAATCGGATTACTAACAACACCAGCTGGCGTAACAATACGCATAGTTCCGGCTTTTTGTGTAACCAAAAGGCGTCCATCAGGAAGGCTGGTCACACCCCAAGGCGCGCTAAGACTGCTTGTAATGATTTTTGCTTCAAATTTGGTTGTAGTTTCTACGCTTCCTATACGGGTTTGACCAGTAAAAGCAGGCGTATAAGTTGTATTGGCTGTATTACTTTCTACAGGCGGACCAGTAGGAGGAATAACAACATTGTCGTCTGAATCTTTATTTGAACAGCTCGTTAAAGCAATAACGGCTGCAAGAAGGATAATACTTTTTTGGATTATCATAATGTTTTCGATTTTAATGTTAAAAAATAAATTTTCGCATTATCGAACACATTGAAGTGTACTTTTTATAAAATTCTCTTTAGTTGTACTTTCAATAAAGTTCGCCAAAGTCAGTCAGCTTCATTTTATGGTAGGTAAAAATGAAATTTTAAATAGAATAAAAATAGTTGAGCTTACTTGGGGCATGCTTATAGTCTCAACGGAAGAATAAGATGAAATATTGTAAATTAAGTATTTATTTGTGAAGAATTTTCAGCAGTATTTCTATTTAAGCCATTTGTCTACAATGGTTTTAAAGGTTTCTTTGTATTGTTCGCCCACCGTAATTTCGGTTTTATTGATAAAAATAGAGTTTTTACTAATGGCATTTATTTTATCCAAAGAAACAATAAAGGAGCGGTGTACACGCATAAATTTTGACGAAGGTAATTTCTCTTCTAAAGCTTTTAAGGATATTAAAGACAACAATGCTTTAGAAGAATCTTCTAGATGCACTTTTACATAATCCTTTAAACTTTCGATGTATAAAATATCTTTTAATGAAATTCTAACCCATTGATATTCTACTTTCAAAAAGATAAACTCATCGTCTGCCGTAACCGAATGAAAGTTATTTGAGGCTTCTTCAGAAAGCTGTAAAACTTTATTGGCAGCGCGTAAAAATTCTTCGTAACTAAAAGGTTTTAAAAGATAATCAACCGCATTTACACGATAACCTTCTATTGCATAATGATTGTAAGCAGTTGTAAAAACAATTTTTGGCAGCGGCCCCGGCTGTTCTTGTAAAAGGCGAGCCAATTCCATTCCCGTTAAATTAGGCATATTAATGTCTAAGAAAACCAAATCAGGCTGTTTTTCTCTAATTAAACTCATGGCTTCAACAGCATTGTCGCAGCTGCAGCTTAATTCTAAAAAAGGAGTCTGTTCAATAAAAGTTTCAACCAGTTTTAAAGCTAATGGTTCATCGTCTACTGCTATACATTTTAATACGGTCATTTTTCTAAAGTTATTTTCAGATTTACTTCGTATTTACCATCTTTGTTAACACCGCAATCCATCCAGTGTTTGTGTGGGTAAATAAGTTGTAATCTTCGTTTTGTATTCGTTAAACCAATTCCTCCCGGATCAGAGTTAGAAGTTTTTTCGAAAAAAGTATTTACTACTTCAAATTCAAGATTAGTTTCTTTCTGTTTTAAAGTAATGATAATTTCGCTTTTATCTGTAGCATGCACGCCATGTTTAAAAGCATTTTCTACCAATGGCAATAAAAGCATTGGCACAATTGGATAATCATTTAGCTTTTCAGGAATGTCCGTTACAATAGTCAATTTACTATTAGCGCGAAGCCTCATCAAAGCTATGAAATCTTTCAAGAAATCTACCTCTTTCAGCAAAGTAGTTCTTTCGCCTTCGGTACTGTAAAGTAAATAACGCATCATACGGCTTAAGGTATGAAGTGCATTTCTAGAATCTTCAATATTACTGTAAGTTAAGGAATAAATGCTATTTAAGGAATTGAAAAAAAAGTGTGGATTTATCTGCGCTTTCAACATCGCCAGCTCTGCCATTGTTTTATCCTGCTCCAGTTTTTGTTTGTGCTGTGCTGCTTTCTGCCAATGCTGTAACATTGCCCAGCTCGTGCTGATTCCTAAAACTAATAAAGTGAATGTAAAAACCCAGTTGTCAAAATATTCATTTCTGTATTTTTTGAAACCCAAAAGAGCCGCTATTTTATTATGAAGATCCGTTTGAGAAGCATAAAGATAGGCAATAAGCTGCATAACAAAAATGGCTAAAAAAGCCCATATTAGAAAAGGTGCGGTATTACCTTTAATAATAGTTTTTGGGACTATTATTTTGGCATTTGTATAAAAAAGAATAATCATAAAGAAAAGCATAAGCGACTGCCACAGCCAGAAAAATGTTGGAATCGTAATTTTCCAGCTCAAAGGTGTGTAAAACAGCATAATAAACCCTAATAATAACCAGCTTAGAATGTGTATTCCTGGAAATAAATAAGGTTTAAAGAAAGTAGATTTCATTATAATTTGATGTTTTAAGGGCAATATTACATTTTATTTGAATATCATTTTAAACCAATCGCTCAACACAGATTAAGAACCTTTGAAAACCTTTTTAGAACCGACGAGTTCAAAAATTAAACGCTTGTTTAATATCTAATAATTTCCATCGGGTGTCAAGTCATCTCTATCGATTGTTTGTTGCTCTCCGTCTATTGGAAATTTTTCGTATATTATATTTTATTTCTTTTGTTCCTATATAATCGATAATTACATATTATTTCCAATGAATAAGCAATCAATTTTAAGCATTCTCGCAGTATCTATTTTTATCGCATCATGTGGTAAAAAAGACGACAAATCGGCACAGGCCGGAGGTGCAGCGCAAGTTAAGGAATATCAAACATTGGTTCTAGAGCCAAAATCAGCAACATTGAATACAGATTATCCTGCAAGTATTCAAGGACAGCAAAATATAGAAATTCGACCAAGAGTTGAAGGTTATATCGACAAGATTTTTGTAGATGAAGGAGCTGTAGTTAGAGCAGGACAGCCTTTATTTAAGATTAGTGCACCAGAATATGAGCAGCAAGTTCGTACCGCTGCAGCAAGTATAAAAAGTGCAGAAGCACAAGTAAGCTCAGCAAAATTAGCAGTAAATAAAGTGAAACCATTAGTAGAAAAAGGAATCATAAGTAAATACGATCTAGAGTCGGCACAATATACTTACGAGTCGGCAATGGCAACATTAGCACAGGCAAATGCAAGTTTAGTAAATGCCAAAACCAATTTAGGGTATACCACCGTAACAAGTCCAGTTGATGGAGTTGTAGGATCAATCCCGTTTCGTTTAGGAAGTTTAGTAAGTTCAAATACATCAGAAGCCTTAACAACAGTTTCAAGTATTGGAAACGTTTATGCTTATTTTGCTATGAATGAAAAAATGCTTTTAAACTTTACAGATTCTGACCCAGGATTATCATTGGCTCAGAAAATAAAAAAATTACCTGAAGTTTCATTACTTCTTTCAGACGGTTCTGCTTATTCTGAAAAAGGACGTATTGAAACCGTAAACGGATTAATTAATACCGAAACGGGTACGGTAAATATTAGAGCACGTTTTCCAAATCCAAAAAGCATCATTAGAAGCGGAAGCAGTACAACAGTAAGAATTCCGAAAGACATTAAAGATGGAATTATTGTTCCTCAAAGTGCCACTTTTGAACTTCAAGACAAACTTTTTGCAGTTGTTGTTGGAAAAGATGGGAAAACAAAAAACACCAATATTACAGTGTTAGAAAACAGTGCTGGTAACTTTTATGTAGTAACCAGTGGTTTAAAAACAGGAGATCAAATCGTTTTAGAAGGAGTAGCTGCTCTTAAAGACGGATCTGAAATAAAAGCAAAAAACGCGAGTGCTGAAACTGTCTACGCTGACTTAAAATAAAAAACAAATGTTTAAAGTATTTATAAAAAAACCAGTACTATCTACGGTAATCTCTGTTATTATTGTAATCTTAGGGGTTTTAGGTTTAATCGAACTGCCTATTTCCCAATACCCAGATATTGCGCCACCTACGGTAAACGTTTCGGCAAGTTATACAGGAGCTAATGCTGACGTAGTACTAAAAAGTATTGTGATTCCGTTGGAAGAACAAATTAACGGTGTAGAAAACATGACTTACATGACTTCTACAGCGACAAATGATGGTAATGCTTCTATAAAAATCTTCTTTAAAGTAGGAACAAATCCAGATTTAGCAGCAGTAAACGTTCAGAACAGAGTTTCTAGAGCAACAAGTTTACTGCCTGTAGAGGTAACTCAGGCGGGTGTTACAGTAACCAAAAGCCAGAGTAGTAACTTATTAATTTTCTCTTTATATAGTGATGATAAAGCTTACGATCAAACCTTTCTTCAAAATTACGCAAAAATCAATCTTGTACCTCAAATTCAGCGTGTAGTTGGAGTTGGAGACGTGACCGTTTTTGGTGCAAAAGATTACTCTATGAGAATCTGGCTGAAACCAGATATAATGCAGCAATACAAATTGATTCCAAGCGATATTTCGGCTGCTCTAGCAGAACAAAATATCGAAGCTGCACCGGGAAAATTTGGTGAGAATGGAAATCAAGCTTTTCAATACGTAATTAAATACAAAGGACGTTTAACAAGCGAGAAAGAATTTGGTGATATTATCATTAAATCTGTTGGAAATGGGCAGATGCTACGTCTAAAAGATGTTGCTAAAGTAGAATTAGGATCGCTGAGTTATACTTCAACAATTAAAACAAACGGTGTAGAATCTGCAGCAATGGCAATTAGCCAGACTCCAGGATCTAATGCTCGTGACGTAATTAATAACTCTAAAAAATTAATTGAAGAAGCAGCAAAAAGTTTTCCAAAAGGAGTAAAATATACTATTCTTGTTGACGTTAACGAAAACTTGGATGCTTCTATTGAAAAAGTAATTCACACATTAATTGAAGCTTTTATATTAGTTTTCATCGTAGTATTTATTTTCCTTCAAGATTTTAGATCTACTTTAATTCCAGCAATTGCCGTTCCGGTAGCGATTGTAGGAACGTTTTTCTTCCTGAATTTATTTGGGTTTACGATCAATTTATTAACGCTTTTTGCAATGGTTCTCGCCATTGGTATTGTGGTCGATGATGCGATTGTCGTCGTCGAGGCCGTCCATGCCAAATTAGATCACGGTTATAAATCGTCTAAAAAAGCAACCATAGATGCAATGAGTGAAATTTCGGGTGCGATTATTTCGATCACACTTGTAATGGCAGCTGTATTTATTCCAGTTACTTTTATCAACGGATCTACTGGAGTTTTCTACAAACAATTTGGTATTACGTTAGCCGTTGCGATTATTCTTTCTGCTATTAATGCCTTAACATTAAGTCCAGCTTTATGTGCTTTATTGTTAAAACCACATGCAGACGATCATAAACATAAAAGTTTTGTTCAAAGATTTTATACCTCGTTTAACGTTGCATTTGATAATGTAACCGAAAGATACAAACGTTCCGTAACTTTTCTTTCTGTTAAAAAATGGATTGTATTAGCGGCAATTATTATTGCTGGTGCCTCATTATTTTATATGATGAAAACGACACCATCAGCTTTCGTTCCTGCGGAAGATCAAGGTACTGTTTTTGCCAACATTAGTTTACCGCCATCTGCTTCTATGGAGCGTTCTGATATAATTGCTAAAAAAGTAGACAGTATTGCGCAAACAATTCCTGGGGTAAAAAACACACTTCGTATTGTAGGGCAGAACTTTACAGCTGGTGCAGGTAGTGCTTACAGTATGGTTATTGTAAAACTTGAAACATGGGATAAACGTGATTTAAGTGTTAATGATGTAATCGGGCAGCTTTTTGCTAAAACAAGCGGTATTCGTGAAGCTAATATTTTCTTTATTTCACCGCCAACCATTCAAGGTTTTGGACAAAGTGGTGGATTTGAATTCCAATTGCAGGATAAAGGTGGACATACAACTGCAGAATTCTTCAAGGTAAATACAGAATTTTTAGAGAAGTTGTCAAAACGTCCAGAAATACAATATGCAACAACACCATTTAATCCGGGTTTCCCGCAATATATGATGGATGTTAATCTGGCAAAAGCGAAAGATGCAGGCGTTTCTATCAATACTATTTTGTCTACTATGCAAGGTTATTATGGTGGATTGTATGCTTCAAATTTTAATAAATTCGGTAAACAATACCGTGTTATGATTCAAGCTTCACCAGAGTTTAGAACCAATACAGAAGGATTGAATAAAATCTTTGTTAGAAACAGTGCAGGAACAATGGCTCCAATTACAGAGTTTGTAAAAATGACTAGAGTTTTTGGGCCGGAATCTATTTCAAGATTCAACCTTTTCTCTTCTATCTCGATTACAGGAGCTCCAAATCCAGGATTTAGTTCGGGAGATGCGATTAAAGCAATTCAGGAAGTTGCAGCAGAAAATTTACCTGCAGGTTATGGATATGAGTTTTCTGGATTAACGCGTGAAGAATTGGCTTCGGGAAGTGAAACTATTTTCATATTTATTTTATGTCTTGTGTTTGTTTATTTCTTATTAAGTGCACAATACGAAAGTTATATTTTACCGTTTGCCGTTTTATTCTCAATTCCGTTTGGATTAGCAGGAGCGTATTTATTCTCGATAATTTTCAAATTAAACAGTAATATTTATTTACAGATTTCCTTAATCATGTTAATTGGATTACTTGCCAAGAATGGTATTTTGATAGTTGAGTTTGCCCTAGAAAGAAGACGTAAAGGACTGCCAATTGTACAGTCTGCGATTGAAGGTGCTGTAGCGCGTTTACGACCTATTTTAATGACTTCTTTTGCCTTTATTTTAGGACTTGTTCCATTAATGTTTGCTTCTGGAGCAGGAGCAGTTGGGAATAAATCAATTGGTACAGGAGCAGTAGGAGGTATGTTAATTGGAACAATCTTAGGAGTTTTTGTTATTCCAGTATTGTTTATCGTTTTCCAGACTTTACAAGAAAGAGTAAGTGGTCCGCCTAATGAGAATGATGATGATGACGACGATGAAGAAATACACCAGATAGAAGCTCATAAAGAGTAATAATTTAATTAAGAAAAGATGACTCATAGTTCAAATAAATATATTCTTATGGTAATGACAGCCGCACTTTTAAGTGCGTGCTCGATTACCAAAAAGTACGAACGCCCAACGACACTTTCTACAGATAAGCTGTATCGTGATCAGACTTCTGCCGATTCGACTACTTTGGCGAGTATGCCTTGGCAGAGTGTTTTTAAAGATGAAAAATTAAATGCTTTAATTCAGAAAGGATTAGATCAGAACCTTAATCTTAAAAATGCTATTGAAAACATCGTTCAGTCGCGTGCTTCTTTACGTCAAAGTAAATTAGCGTATTACCCAACCTTAAATGTTGATGCTAATGCAACGCGTACCAAACAATCTGAAGCAGCACTTAATTTCCCTTCAGGAATTAATATCAATACCTTAACGACAACCTATAAATTGTCTTTAAGCACTTCTTGGGAAGCTGATATTTGGGGAAAATTAAGCAGTTCTAAAAGAGCCGCTTTAGCAACGTATCTGTCAACAGATGCTGCTAAACAAGCCATACAGACTCAGCTGATTTCAGATATTGCTAACAATTATTTTTTATTGCTATCGTATGATAAACAATTAGAAATTACAAAAGAAACGTTAGAAACCCGTATTAAAAATGTTGCAACCATAAAAGACTTAAAAGAAGGTGCAATAGTTACAGGAGCAGCAGTGGTACAGAGTGAAGCCAATCAGCATGCAGCAGAAGTTTTAATTCCAGATTTAAAAAGAAGCATTAGAGAAACAGAAAATGCTTTAAACATTTTATTAGGACAAGCTCCTGGACCCATAGAAAGAGGAGTCTTGGGCAATCAAGCAATTCCTAAGAATTTAGCAATTGGACTTCCTTCTCAATTGTTAGAAAATCGTCCAGATGTACGTCAGGCAGAGTTTAATTTTAGAGTTGCTTTTGAATCAACAAATTTAGCAAAAACATATTTTTACCCAAGTTTAACCTTGACAGCAAGCGGTGGACTTTCGAGTTTACAATTAAAAGACTTTTTTGATCATTCTATCTTTTATTCGCTAATTGGCGGATTAACACAGCCTATTTTTAATCAAGGGAAAAACAAACTGAGATTAACAACGGCACAGTCACAACAATTACAAGCCTATAATAATTTCCAGCAAAGTCTTTTAGTGGCAGGTCAGGAAGTTTCAAATGCTATGTATTCGTATCAAATGGCAGTTGAGAAAGAAGATTCAAGAGCCAAACAAATCGAGGCCTTAGAAAAAGCAGTAGATTTTACAGAGCAGCTTTTAGAATATAGTTCGGCAACTAATTATACAGATGTATTAACATCACAACAAAATTTATTGGCAGCACAATTAAGCGGTGTCAATGATAATTTGCAGAAATTGCAAGCGCTTGTGGATTTGTACCGTTCATTAGGCGGAGGTTGGAAATAATTGTTATAATGATAAAAACGTCTCAAATTTTGAGGCGTTTTTTTTAAATGTATATCGGCTAAAAAGTACTATTCGTCGATAAGTTTCGTCATTCTGTATATTGAATGCGATGCCCTTAAATATTGGCATTACTTTAGATTAATTTCTAATGAAATTAACATTTAAATACAAAAACAATGAAAAAATTAGTATTCGCCTCAGTGCTATTTATGAGTGTATTTTTTGCTCATGCACAAGTTTCAATTAATGTAAATATTGGTACGCCTCCAAGTTGGGGACCACAAGGAAATGACGACAGCAGATATTACTATCTGCCAGATATCGATGTTTATTATGATGTAAATCAAAGTCAGTACATCTATGAAAATAACGGAAAATGGATTCGTGATAAAAGACTTCCTGCAAACTGTAGACAATATGATCTTTATTCAGGATATAAAGTAGTTTTAAATGATTACAAAGGAGATTCTCCTTATGCATATCATAAAAAACACAGAGCTAATTATCCAAAAGGATATCAAGGAAAACCTCAAAAAAATAGAGGAAACAAACCTGAAAAAAACAACAAGCCTCAAGGAAACCAAAAGTCAAACAATGGCAATGGAAAAAATTCTAAAGAGCAGTCAAGAAATGATCAAGGTCATTCTCATGACAATGATAATAATAGACGTTAATTAATTATTGTTTGATGAAGAGCGCCTCATTTAATGGGGCGTTTTTTTATGCTGTAAATTTTTCAGCAAATATTTTAAACTGAGGATATTTATTGTGTTTATATTGTGTTCCAATGGTTGAAACCATTTGCTATGTTTATAGCAGATTGTATATTTCTATTTTTTTTTAATTTCCTGCTGCTTGCTAATGAATTATCAATAAAAATACTTTCACGCAGATTTAAGCGGAATGGAATAAAAAAATCGGCCAAATCGACCAAATCGGCCAAATCTGCTAAATCTGCGTGAAAAAAATAATGAGATTGTGCCCGCAACAGCTAAAATAATAGATGTTTTTTGTAGAAAGCAATGTTTTAAATTTACCAGCTTCCTTTTAAGCCTTCTTTCAAAGCAGCATTATATTTCTCTAAATCAAAACTATACAAATCTGGAGCTTTATGTGCGCCGCCTTTACGAGATTCGTCTAATTTAGTTAGAATATCATAGCGTAAAATTTTTCTATAAAAATTACCTCTATTTAATTTTTTGCCTAAAATACCCTCGTATAATTTTTGAAGTTCCGGCATGGTAAACTTTTCTGGAAGAAGATTATAACCAATAGGATGATTGTTTAATTGCTCACGGAGTGTAAGCAGTGCTTTATCATAAATCGTTCTGTGATCCATCATAAATTCAGGCAGTTCGTCGATAGATTTCCATTCACAGGCATTAGAATATTGATCGACAATTAACTTCACATTATTATATTCGGCCAAAGCATAATAACCTATAGAAACAAAACGCTGTTTGTTCCAAATCGTATCATCATATTCTTCAAAAACACTTTCAGAACGCTTTAAATTTCCAAAAGTATAAAACTGCTGTAAGTAGATATTTTCAGTCCCTGTACGGTCTTTTAAGATACGCACGGCAGCATCATCAACATTTTCTTCCTTCATTACATAACCGCCCGGAAGTGCCCATTTATCCTGATCTTTCATTCTTACGGTCAACAGTTGAAGCGTAGTTTCATGAAAGCCAAAAATAACACAGTCAATAGAAAGAGTAGGAATGTATTTGTTCCACGACTCCTGCGATTGTATTTCAAGTATCTTTTTTAATTCCATTAGACTATAATTAATTCCAAATTTAGACTTTTTAATAGTTACAAGTCAAATTATCTAAATTTTTTCTGACAATTTTTTTCTGTAACAAAAAAATATTGAGTGGTGATATTTTTAGATTTTCAATTTTAATTATTCTTCTGGTTTTTCTTCAAAAAAGTATTTTTTTTCACTGATTGCGATAGTTTACGCAAACGAAATAGCTGTTTTTCTCTTTATTTTAACAAAACAAAGTTCTGTCTTCTTTGTTGATTTTATGGAATTTATAAGTTGTTTTTTATGCGATAATAAAAATTATAACATCATTTATTTGTTGAAATGAGAAAATGTAATTAATATTGCTTCATTATGAAGCAATGAAAATTCATAATGAAAACCTAACTTAAACTACTCATGAAAAAATTAATTATTGCAACAGTCTGTATGGCGTTTTTTCCAACTTTCGAAGCTTTTTCACAAGAAGATAAAAAACAACAAAAAGCCACAGACACCATTAAACCAACTACAAAAATTGTAGAAACAAACAGCAAAGAAGAAAAAAACAGAAATGTGATGTTGAATGCTGCCAATAATACTAGTCCAAGGGATGTAAATATTGGTTTGCCATCAACAGTGGGAGGAATTACGATTTTAGAAAATGACCTGCCCGTTGTTTATTTTTTCTGGCCAGAACTTCCTAATAAAACTTGGAGAGGAAGTGTTGGTTTGGAAAAAACAGGTCTTTTAAAAATGGATCAATTAGCAAACACAATGGGAGATCTAGGATTTGCTGTAAATTCTTATTCTCAAACAGGAACGAAAGAGCAAAAAATAAAAGGAAAGTTTACCACAAGTAATTTTGGATGGCTGCAAGGTGATGTAAATGTTTCTGGACCAATTTCTAAAAATGGCTGGACTTATACCGCTGGGGCATTTATGAACTATGATCCAAGTACTTTTAAATTAGGATTTACAAGAAATGCCGATGAAACTAAAATATTTAGAGGTGGTGTTACAAAGTATTTTAACGAGGATAAAGGGAAAATATCTATTATTTACAAATATTCCGACTCTTATAATATTACAACCCCTGCTGTTTTTCAATATGGCGAAAATGGTAAAGTAACCGAATTGGATAATTTTGACATTGGTAAAGATTCTTATGTTGTTAACGACGGTAAAGTCAAAACAAAAGATATTCTTACTGGAGAATACAAATGGTCTAATTTGGCAGGAAACGACAATAGGTCATCTGCGCACAACATTGATGTATTTGGTAATTATAAGTTAGACAACGATTGGAATTTCAAATTTTCTACAAGAGCACATTTTGCTAAAGTAAAAATGATCAATATTATTCCGCTGAGTATTTTTGCTGCAGATGCTTCACAAGGTTATACTTTGGCATCAACAGGTCAGGCTTATTCGGGTAATGTAGGCACACAGTTGGTACTAGAAACTCCAGAAACTCCAGTTACCAATATTGCAGGGCGTTTTTCTATAAACAAACAGATTCAAAATCACAACTTGACATTTGGTGTTTTAGAACAATTTTATAAAGTAGATAAATTTACTTCAAACAGATCGTTCTTTTACCAAACTGTTGAAGCACAACCTGAGAGATTGATTGGTCAAAATACAGACTCAGATGGTTTTTATAATTACAACGCAGGTGCAGAATACCATAGTGGTACAGAAAATAAACTATCGATCTATGCTACCGATGATTGGAAAGTATCGGATGACTTTAAATTAAGCTATGGATTGCATTTAAGAAATCACATGCTTAATGGTGAATATTCATTAACACCTCGAACTGTAGGATTTAATTTTACAGATGCTAATCAATTCAATAAGATTGATCAAAACTTTTACCAGATTGCAGGTAGTTTGAATGCCACTTATAATATTACTAAGAAGTTTGGGGTATTAGCTAACTTTCAATACAATGAAGAAAATACAAGATTAGAAAGTTATTCTCAGGCTTTTGAACCCAATACCCATAAAATCAAAAGTCCATTAGGAGCTTTAGGTCTTTTCTGGAATACAGATTATCTTCAATTAATTTCTCAAGTTACGTATCTTAAAAAGAACAACAACTTGGCTAGATATAATTTAGTAAACCCGCTTAATTCGTCTGAGGCACAAACTACAACCGTGTATTACGATATTGAGACAGTGGGCTGGACGACCGATTTTGTTGTTAACCCTTTCAAAGGCTTTAACCTTCATTATTTAATTACATTTCAAAATCCATTGTACAAAAAATTCAACTTTGACGCTTTCGGAACATCGTATGATTATAGCGACAAGAATGTGTTAGGTGTTGCCAAAGTCTTGATGGAAGTTGATCCAAGTTATACCATTGACAAATTCAAATTTTGGGCAAGTTTCAGGTATTTTTCAAAACAATATGCCAACCTGACCAATGCTTTATACTTTGCGCCAAGATGGGAAACTTTTGGAGGAATCAACTATACAGTTAACAAAAACATCAACATCGGTGCAACTGTTATTAACTTCTTGAACCAAAGAGGAGCAAGCGGCACTATCAACGGAGCTGAATTGATTACAGATGCAACACCATATTACGGAAAACTAATGACAGGTACTTACATTATGCCATTAACAGGTCAATTATCCGTAAACTTTAATTTTTAATTTATGATTATGAAAAAATTAGTATTCAATATTGTACCATTATTTTTCGGCATAGCTGTTTTTTCTCAAAATATCCAAACCGTGACCAATTCCAAAGGTCCGGTTTTGGGATATTCTGCTGATTCTGGAATAAAAATACTAACCGTAAATGGTAATAAGTTTAAAGATTTAAATAAAAACGGAAAGTTAGATAAGTACGAAGATTGGCGTTTACCTGTTGAAGAAAGAGCCAAAGATTTGGCTTCAAAAATGTCAGTAGAACAAATCGCTGGATTAATGCTTTACAGCGGACATCAATCTGTTCCCGCTCCTGCAGATGGTTTTAGAGCAGGAAAATACAACGGAATGTTCTACAAAGAAAGTGGTGCAAAAGCGTCTGACTTAACCGACCAACAGAAGAAATTTTTGAAAGAAGATAATCTTCGTCACGTATTAGTAACGACGGTAGAATCACCAGAAATCGCCGCAAAATGGAGTAATAATATTCAGGCTTATATCGAAGGTTTAGGTTTAGGAATTCCTGCCAACAACAGTACAGATCCAAGACATTCAGCAACTGTAACCGCAGAATTTAATGAAGGAGCCGGCGGACAGATTTCACTTTGGCCAGACGGTTTGGCAATGGGCGCTACTTTTGATCCTGAATTGGTGAAAAAATTCGGAAACATTGCTGCTCAGGAATACAGAGCATTGGGAATTTCAACGGCATTATCTCCTCAAATAGATTTAGGAACAGAACCTCGCTGGTATCGTATTGCTTATGTTTTTAGCGAAAGCCCAGAATTAACGGCAGATATGGCAAGAGGTTACATCGATGGTTTTCAAACAACGATTGTAAAAGGTGCTGCTAAAAACGGTTGGGGAAATAAAAGTGTGAATGCAATGGTAAAACACTGGCCTGGCGGAGGTCCTGAAGAAGGTGGACGTGATGGTCACTGGGCAATGGGAAAGTACGCCGTTTATCCAGGTAATAATTTCCAAAATCACGTAAAACCTTTTACAGAAGGAGCTTTCAAATTAGCTGGCGGAACCAAAGAAGCTGCAGCAGTAATGCCTTATTATACAATCAGTTTTAATCAAGATACGAAAAACGGAGAAAACGTTGGAAATGGTTTTTCTAAATATTTAATCACCGATTTACTTCGTGGAAAATATGGCTATGACGGAGTTGTTTGCACCGATTGGCTCATCACTTCTGAAGAAGGAAAAACGCCGGCAACTTTTGCTGGAAAACCTTGGGGAGTTGAAAAATTATCCATTGCAGAACGTCACTACAAAGTTTTAGAAGCTGGTGTTGACCAGTTTGGAGGAAATAATGACAAAGGTCCAGTTTTGGAAGCGTATCAAATGGGAATCAAAGAACACGGCGAAAAAGCATATCGTGCAAAATTTGAGCAATCTGCGGTTCGTTTGTTGAGAAACTTCTTTAGAACAGGATTGTTTGAAAATCCTTATGTAAATACAGAAGAAACCAAGAAAATTGTTGGGAATCCTGAATTTATGAAAGCAGGTTACGAAGCTCAGGTAAAATCTATCGTAATGTTGAAAAACAAAGCCAGCATTCTTCCAATCAAAGAAAGAAAAACGGTTTACATTCCGAAGAGATATTCACCAGCAACATTCAATTGGTGGGGAGTTTACACCGCTCCAACTTTAGAATATCCTGTTGATATCGAGAAAATTAAAAAATATTACGATGTAACCGATGATCCTGCAAAAGCAGACTTCGCTTTGGTTTTTGTAAAAAGTCCACACAGCGAAGAAGGCGGGTACAGCGATATCGATGCAAATGAAGGCGGTAACGGTTATGTTCCAATTTCGCTTCAGTACCAAACGTACACTGCAACAGAAGCTCGTGAAAAAAGTATTGCTGCCGGAGATGCCGTTGTTGCACCAAATGTACACGACAGAACTTTCAAAAATAAAACGTCAACAGCAGCTAATTTTACAGATTTATTAGCCATCGAAAATACGTATAAAGCAATGAACGGAAAACCTGTAATTGTTTCGATAACGGCTTCAAAACCGATGATTTTTAATGAATTTGAAGGTCACGCAGCTGCGATTTTAATGAATTTTAATGTGTCAAACCAAGCAGTTATAGATATTATTTCTGGAAAATATGAACCTTCTGGTTTGTTGCCGCTTCAGATGCCTGCCAATATGGAAACCGTTGAAAAGCAAAAAGAAGATGTGCCTTACGATATGATTTCTCATAAAGACAGCGAAGGAAATGTATATGATTTTGCTTTCGGATTAAACTGGAACGGCGTTATCAAAGATGCCAGAACAGAAAAGTATAAAAAGTAAGGTATAGCGCCTCAATCTAGCAGCACGCATTTTTTTTCGCTGCTAGATTTTTTATTTCAAATACAGCAATTATGAAAACAATTAGACATTTAGCAGTACTAACATTGTCATTATTGACAACTGCAGTTTCGCTCGCACAATCTACAAAAATATCTTTTGCCAAAGACTTTGTAAAACCTAGAATGCGTGTTATTGTAGACAATGATTTTGGCGGAGATCCCGATGGACTTTTTCAATTAGTACATCAGATTTTATCGCCTTCGGCAGAAATTCGCGGTATTATTGGTTCCCATTTAAAACCCGGAGACCCTTTTGATGCTTCAACAGAAACGGCGACAAATGCGGTTAAAAAAGTAAAAGAACTTTTGGAAGTGATGAAGCTTCAAAATGCATTTCCTGTTTACGAAGGTTCAAACTTACAATTGAAAGACACGAAAACACCCAATATTTCTGAAGGCGCAAAAGCCATAGTAAAAGAAGCCATGCGTACCGATGTAAAAACCCCGCTTTATGTAGTATGTGGAGCAGGTTTAACCGAAATAGCAAGTGCTTATTTAATGGAACCAAAAATTGCAGATCGTTTGACTTTGATTTGGATTGGTGGTCCAGAATATAGCGATTTAGCTTCACCGCCGCCCGGATATACTTCGCTTGAATACAATCTTGGCATTGATATTACAGCAGGACAAGTAGTTTTTAATGATTCGAAAATTCCGATTTGGCAAATCCCTAGAAATGCGTACAGACAAGTTTTATTGTCTTATTCTGAATTGCTTTTGAAAGTAAAACCAACAGGAAAAACAGGAGAATATCTTACCGAAAAGATCGAAAACCTAATGAAAAGAGTACAGAAGTTTGATCTTCATATTGGCGAAACCTACATTATGGGAGACAGTCCGCTGGTATTACTTACAGCCTTGCAGTCTTCTTTTGAAGCCGATCCGAGTTCGAGTTTTTATACCTTAAAACAAGCACCATTAATAAATGCTCAAGGACTTTATGAAACCAATACAAAAGGCAGAAACATTCGCGTATACAATCAATTAGATACCCGTTTACTGTTTGAAGATTTCTTTGGAAAACTACAATTGTTTAAGTAAAAAAATCAATTAAGATGAAAAAAGTAATAATCGGAATACTAGCAGTTCTTAGTTTCACCGCAAACGCCCAAAACAGAAAAGTGTCAGAATGGGTAAGTTCTACAGAAACTAAACCTTGGCAGGAAAAAAAACTGAATGGAGTCAAAAAAGATCAAAAAGCAGTTGAAATTTACACCAATAAATCGCTTCAAAAAATCGAAGGATTTGGTTCTTGTTTTAACGAATTGGGCTGGACTTCTTTGAACCAATTAAATGTAAAAGACAGAGAAAATATTTTTAAGGAATTATACAGTAAAAACGGAGCCAATTTTACCATTTCAAGAATGCCAGTTGGAGCAAATGATTTTTCTAGAGATTGGTATTCTTATGATGAAACAGACGGCGATTTTGCAATGAATAATTTTTCAATCAAAAATGATTTTGAAACCTTAATACCTTTCATAAAATCAGCTCAAAAGTACAATCCAAATATAAAGCTTTGGGCTTCTCCGTGGAGTCCGCCAACTTGGATGAAGTATAACAAACATTACGCTTTAAACAAAGTTCCAAGCGTAATGCAACAAGTTAATAATGGGATTCAAGACAATCAGCTCGTAAAAGAAGGTACCGATAATTTTATTCAAGAAGACCAATATTTTAAAGCCTATTCTCTATACTTTAAAAAATTTATTGAAGCCTACCAAAAAGAAAACATCAAGATTTCGATGGTAATGCCTCAAAACGAATTCAACTCGGCACAATGGTATCCCAGCAATACTTGGACACCTGCAGGACTTACAAAATTCATCAGCTATTTAGGGCCAGACATGCAGTCTTTAGGAGTTGATGTTTTTTTTGGAACTCTCGAAAGAGGAAATCCTACTTTGTTTTCTGATGTTTATAAAAATACCGAAGTCAAAAAATACATCAAAGGAATTGGTGTACAATGGGCTGGAAAAGAAGCCGTTTCGACCATTCATAAAGAATATCCAAACCTTACGATTTATCAAAGCGAACACGAATGCGGCAACGGTAAAAATGATTGGGCTTACGCCGAATACAGCTGGGATTTAATGAAACATTATTTCCTTAACGGAACTTCGGCTTATTTGTATTGGAACACTTCACTTTTACAAGGCGGTGTAAGCCGATGGGGCTGGACGCAAAACTCGCTGGTTACCGTAGATGCACAAAACAAAACCTATCATTGGAATCCTGAGTTTTATGTAATGAAACATTTTAGTCATTATGTACAGCCGGGAGCCGTTTTACTTCAAACTTCAAGTCAGTCTGTAGACAAACACCGAAATGATGTTTTAGGATGGTGGGAAGGAAATTTAAGCAGTAATGCAGACAACGTATTGGCTTTTAAAAACCCCGATAATTCTATTGTTGTTATTGCTTACAACGATCAAGAAACTCCAAAAGAATTGCACTTAAAAGTAGATCAATTGGAGGTAAACCCAACATTAGAAGCAAAATCATTTAATACCCTATTAATTAAATAAAGATGAAAAAAATAATTTACAGCCTCTTTCTGGTTTCAGGATTAATGGCAAATGCACAAGAATCGGTACAATTATATTCAGGAAAAGCGCCGGGATCTGAAGATTGGACACAAAAAGAAGCTCAAATGTATTCGGATCTTTTTAAAACTGAAGTAGTTTACAATGTAACAGATCCGTCTTTGCTGGTTTACCAAGTTCCAAAAGGAGTAAAAAATACAGGAACAGCAATTGTAATTGCACCTGGCGGAGGATTTCAGAGTTTGTCTATTAACAGAGAAGGAATCGAATTGGCTAAAATTTTGAGTGCCAAAGGAATTACGGCTTTTGTCTTAAAATACCGTTTGAACAAAACCGAAACAAATGATCCAGCAAGAGAAATGATGGACAAACTAAAAGACAGAGCGGCCTTTGAAAAAAACTCTTTAGCCACCATTCAATTAGCAGCACAAGACGGAAAAAATGCTTTAAAATACGTTCGCAGCAATGCTTCAAAATATGGAATTGATACTAAAAAAGTCGGAATCATAGGTTTTTCTGCTGGAAGCACCGTAGCAATGGAAACCGTTTTGGATAATGCACCAGAGCAATTGCCAGATTTTGTGGCGAACATTTACGGAGGTCCGAGAGCTGAACTTTTGAGCGTTGCGACACCAGAAAAGAATATTCCAATGTTTGTTTGTGCAGCAAGTGACGATCAATTAAAATTAGCACCAAGAAGCATTCAATTGTACAACAAATGGCTGGATGCAGGACAATCTGTAGAATTACACATGTACTCAAAAGGCGGACACGGTTTTGGAACTGGAAAACAAAATTTACCTGTTGATTCATGGGAAATCCGTTTTGAAGAATGGTTAAAATTACAAGGATTTTTAAACTAATAAACTAATCTATATAATATGAAACATACACTTATAAAAACAGCACGAGTGTCACTTTTGACTGCTTTAGTGCTTTCAAATTTATCTTGGAATAAAGTTCCAAGCGAAGGAAATGAACCGCAGATAATTACAATAAACGGTTTTACATTTCAGGATTTAAACAAAAACGGAAAACTAGACATTTGGGAAGATACGCGTCTTTCTGTTACTACCAGAATTGATGCGATCATCAAGGAAATGACTAACGACGAGAAAGCTTCTTTTTTGATAGGAACTGGAATGCCCGGAATTGAAGTGTTGACAGGACCTGTTGGCGATTCAAAACAAGGTTTGGTTCCCGGAGCTGCAGGCGGCACTTACGAATTAAAAAGATTCGGAATTCCTTCTACTGTTGTAGCAGATGGTCCAGCAGGTTTAAGAATTGCACCAACAAGAGACAATGATTCAAAAACCTATTATGCAACAGCTTTTCCGGTAGGAACTGCTTTGGCTTCAACGTGGAATAAAGCATTGTTGGAACAAGTTGGTAAAGCAATGGGAAATGAAGTAAAAGAATATGGAGTAGATGTTTTATTAGCTCCAGCTTTAAACATTCATAGAAATCCATTAAACGGAAGAAACTTTGAATATTATTCTGAAGATCCTCTAATTGCTGGAAAAACAGCGGCAGCTATTGTAAACGGAATTCAGTCGCAAGGCGTAGGAACTTCTATCAAACATTTTGCAGCGAATAATGAAGAAACCAATCGTTTAACAATCAATGCGCACGTTTCTGAAAGAGCAATGAGAGAATTGTATTTAAAAGGTTTTGAAATTACAGTTAAAGAATCGCAGCCTTGGACAATAATGTCTTCTTATAACAAAGTAAACGGCGTGTATACGTCTGATCGTAAAGATCTTTTGACTCAGGTTTTGAGAGACGAATGGGGTTTTAAAGGAATTGTAATGACGGATTGGTTTGGTGGTTTTCCAGGTTTTGAATCTATAAAAGACGGTTCAAACTCTGATGTAACACAACAAATGATTGCAGGAAATGATCTTTTGATGCCGGGAATTCCTATACAGCAAAAAGCGTTATTAGAAGCATTAAACTCTGGGAAATTATCTCAGGAAGTGGCTAATACTAATGTGAGAAGAATTTTAGAATTTGTTTTTCGTACGCCAACTTTTAAAGCATACAAATACAACAATAAACCAAACTTAACTCAGAATGCTCTAGTAACAAGAAATGCTGCAGCAGAAGGAATGGTTTTATTGAAAAATGAAAAAAATGCGTTGCCATTTAATGACAAACAAAAAGAGGTTTCTTTATTTGGAGTTACTTCTTATGCGTGGATTACAGGCGGAACGGGGAGTGGCGCAGTAAATAATAAACATACCGTTTCTTTATTAGAAGGATTAAATGCAGCGGGTTATAAATTAGACAAAGAATTGGTTGATTTATACAAACCTTACGCTGAAAAAGAACAGACAGAAGAATTAAAAAGTAGAAAAGCTAGAGGTGTTTTAGCATTGCCAGGAAGACTAAATGAGTTAAAAATGGATGATGCTTTAATTGCTAAAAAGGCAGCAACATCAGAAATTGCATTTGTAACTTTAGGAAGAAATTCTGGAGAAGGCGGAGACAGAGTAGTAAATGACGATTTCAATTTGGCTGCAGAAGAAATCCAAATGTTGGATAAAATCTCAAATGCTTTTCATGCAAAAGGAAAAAAAGTAGTTGTTATTTTAAATATCGGCGGTGTTATCGAAACGGCATCTTGGAAAGATAAAGTTGATGCTATTTTATTAGCTTGGCAGCCGGGACAAGAAGGCGGACATTCTGTTGCAGATGTTGTTTCTGGAAAAACAAATCCATCTGGAAAATTGACTATGACGTTTCCTATGAAATATTCTGATACACCGTCGGCAAAAAACTTCCCAGGATTACCCGTTAATAATCCAAAAGAAGTGACTTACGAAGAAGGAGTTTATGTTGGATACCGTTATTTCAACACTTTTAATGTAAAACCATCTTATGAATTTGGATACGGAAATTCGTATACGACTTTTGAATATTCTAATGTGAAAGTAAGTTCCCCAGCTTTTAAAGATAAATTGACCGTTTCGGTTACGGTAAAAAATACAGGAAAAACAGCTGGAAAAGAAGTAGTTCAAGTATACCTTTCTGCGCCGTCAAAATCGATAGATAAACCAAAAGAAGAATTAAAAGCTTTTGGAAAAACGAAAGAATTGAAAGCAGGAGAAAGCGAAACTCTAACTTTTACATTATCGCCAAAAGATTTAGCGTCATTCTTAGAAAGTAAAAGCGCTTGGATTGCCGAAGCTGGAACGTATAAAGTTTTGGTTGGAGCTTCTTCTTTAGATATCAAACAAACAGCATCATTTTCAGTTGCAAATGAAATTACAGTAGAGAAAGTAAAAAAAGCTTTTGATGCTGATGTAAAATTTACGGACTTAAAACCGTAATGTCTGATTAGTTAATTTTGTTAATGAAAAAAGCCTTCTAGAACTCTTGTTCAGAAGGCTTTTTGATTTACTATAATGTTTCTCGCAAAGTCGCAAAAGCGCAAAGTTTTTTTCTATTTTTTAAGTTTTTACTCTGCGACTCTGCGTCTTTGCGAGATTTTTTTTTAACTCATTTGCGAAGAATATTTCTCGCAGAGTCGCAAAAGCGCAAAGTTTTTTTCTCTTTTTTAAGTTTTTACTTTGCGACTCTGCGTCTTTGCGAGATTATTTTTTAAGCTTCAATCTTTTTTACTTTGTGTCCAACCAAACCAAAAGAAAGAATTACAAGAAAGCAAAATAACGGAATAATATATCCTGACTGAATATCATCGTGTTTCATATCGATTAAAGTTCCCATTGTGTAAGGCAAAATAGCTCCTCCAACAATAGACATTACTAACCAAGACGAACCTGTTTCAGTATTTGATTTTAAACCTACAAGACCCAAAGAAAATATAGTTGGAAACATAATTGACATGAAAAAACCAATTCCTCCAAGTGCGTAAATAACATAAATTCCAGATCCGTAAATAGCCACTAAACATAGTAAAATGCTCATTACGCAATAAATAGAAAGAAGCACATAATCTTTTACAAATCTCAAGAAGAAAGTTCCAATAAAACGTCCAGACATAAACAAGAAACCATAAATACCTAAATAGTAACCAGCCGTTTTTTCGTCTAATCCTGCACCTTGTTGTGCAATTCTAATAAAAAAACTTGTAATACAAACCTGGGCACCTACATAAAAGAATTGCGCCGCTACAGCCCAGCTTAAATGTCTGAATTTTAAAACAGAGAAAAAACCAGGTTTAATTTCGGCCTCTGTATGCTGTGGTTTCATAGAAGGCAAATGCATGAAATAAAACATGATAGCAACTAAAACCAATACAGTTCCTAAAATAATATACGGTAGTTTTACAGCAGCAGCTTCTTCTAATAAATAAGCCGCTTTTGTAGCTTCTGGCATTGCGGCCATTTGAGCTGGTGTATGATTTTTTCCTGAAAGTATAAACAACGAACCCACAATTGGTGCGATCATAGCAGCCAATCCGTTAAAAGAAGCTGCCAAATTGATTCTTTTTGAAGAAGATTCAGCAGGTCCTAAAATTGTTGCATAAGGGTTTGCGCTTGTTTCTAGAATTGTCAAGCCACATCCAATTACAAATAAGGCAAATAAAAATAATTCGTATGTTCTTGTGTTTGCTGCTGGAACAAATAAAAATGCGCCCGCTGCAAAGACTAATAATCCTGTAATAATACTGTTTTTGTAACCAAATCTTTTTATTAGCATTCCGGCTGGAATAGCCATTATAAAATAAGCAAAGAATACAGAAGTATCAATTAATGTAGATTGGCGATTGTTTAATTCACAAGCTTTCTTTAAGTGCGGAATTAAAATAGAATCCAGATTGTGTGCCATTCCCCAAAGGAAAAATAAGGTGGTAATTAAGATAAAAGGCAGAAGGTATTTGTTTACAGTTCCGTTTCCGCTTTCTAATGACGCTTCGTGTTGATCGCCAGTTTGGTTTGTTATTTGCATTAGAGGTGTTTTTTATAGTTGTTTTTTTGGGATGATATTTTTTGTTAAGGCGTAGATTTTTTTTATTTTTTAATAGTCTCGCAAAGTCGCAAAAGCGCAAAGTTGTTCTTTTTTTTTAACTTCAACGCTGCGTCTTTGGTAGATTATTCTAATTCATATTATTTTTTCTTTACTAAAAGTAAATGATCACAAACCAAAACGACTTCACCGCGCTGGTTAATAATTTCAACATGTTCAGTCACAGTCCCCATATCTGGTTTTTTAGCTTCCCCTTTTTCAGAAATAGTAATCTCAGAATGAATCGTGTCACCAATATGAACCGGTTTTACAAAACGCATACGATCGTAACCTTTAGAGAAAGCTTCAGGATTGATTTCAGAAGCAGTCAAACCAATTCCGATACTAAAAACCATTGTTCCATGTGCAATTCGCTGCCCAAAAGGCTGTGTTTTACACCATTCTTCATCCATGTGATGTGGAAAAAAATCTCCAGTATGTCCAGCATGAACCACAAAATCAGTTTCGGTAATTGTTCTGCCTAAAGTAACTCTTTTATCATTAAGTTGATAATCTTCAAAAAATGTTGATTTGAAATACATATATTTTGGGTTTTTTATTCACCATATAAGTGATATAAGTTTAAAAAGTTTTTTGTGAACTTATGTAATTAATCTGCCTTAAAAATTTACAGGCGAAATATTTAAATGAACTTATATAACTTATATGGTTTAAAATATTTTTTTTATAGTTTGTCAAGCGAAACACCGCGGCCGTTACTGCTGATGTAGCAGGCTTCAACTACTTTCATGGTTCCGAGAACGTCTTGCACACTGGCTGATAATTTTTCGTCAGAACCCTCTTTAAAGCGCATTAAATTGGACATTGCACCAATAAAAGCCTCAGGAAACCAAGAACCTTCCAATTCGACTTTTGTCCATTCATATTCATCTGAATTTTCTTTTTGCAGAGCATATTCAAAAACATCCGGAAGTCCGTCGGGATAATTCATCAACAAGCCCATTTTCGCTTTAATTGCGCCTTTTGTTCCTTCCCATTTAATGTAACTTTCCTCGTGTTTTGGTCCAAAATGATGATCGTGATTAGTATTAATTACCACGTGCATATTTTCGTTATAATCTAAAATAATAGTAGAACGGCTGGAAGATAATTTTTTTAATGGATGTTTCGCCGTTTTTGCCATCACACTTTTAGGATCTCCCAAAAACGAACGGATGCAATCGATATAGTGAACACTATGAAAAAGAATTTCCAATCTAGGATGTTCCTTAATTAATGGAAACAATTCCCAAGGCGTATTTACAGTAACTTTAAATTCTAAATCGTACAATTCGCCAATAATTCCTTCATTAATTAAGTGACGTGCAGCGCTCACAAATGAAGCAAAGCGCAGTTGAAAATTGATTGCAGCAACTAAATTTTTACGTTCGCAGACCGCAACAATTTCGCGTGCCTGAGCCAAATCATTTCCCATTGGTTTCTGAATCAAAACGGCTGCACCATCAGGAAGTTGTTCTAAAATCTCAATGTATTGATCGGGTAAAACCGTAATATCGTAAACCGCGTTTTTTGGTGCGTTTTTTACCGCTTCGGCAACATTTTCAAAAACATGCGTAATCTTAAATTGTTTGGCTAAATCATGTGCTTTAGAAATTGTTCTGTTGGTAATACCAAAAACAGTAAAACCTGCCATTTCGTAAGCAGGTAAATGAGCGTCTTTTACAATACCGCTCGCACCAATTATAATAATCGGCTGTTCTGTTTCAGGCAGTAAAGGTTTATATGGAATATTCATTTGTTTGATATTTTAAATTGATTCAAATTTTTGCCAAGCTTTGTCAAACTTTGTCAAAGTTTAAAACTTTGACAAAGTTGTCGGTTCGTTATTTTTTGAATATTAATTTTAATTTCGTCTAATATTTTTTTGTTCTATTTTTAAGTTCAGCGCAAACTTTGTCAAAGTTTAAAACTTTGACAAAGTTGTTACTTCTTTAATTTTTCAATGTTATTTTGTGTTTCTTCTAAAAGTGTTTTAGAAGGTATATTCGTTTCAATAGCTCTTAAAACCATATGATCAATCAATTCCGTTACTTTCGGCCAAATTGGCGTCTGCGGTAAAGTCAAAGCATTTTCGTGAAGCATTTCCAATTTATGATAAAATGGAATAAGCGTATTAATTTCTTCGTCTTTCCAAGTTGATTTTCTACAGCCAATACCACCTTCAGTAGTCAATAATTTATCACTTTTGGCAGACGTTGCAAATCGTAAAAAATCGTAGGCTAGTTTTTTATGTTTACTTCCCGAACCAATAGTGTAAAGCCAATAAACATTTAAAGAAGCCGTTTTATGACCGGGATCGGATGGAAGAGACGTAATATCTATTTTTCCTTTAACTTTCGATTCTTCAATGACTTCTGCCATTGATGCAAATCCAAACCAATTGATAGCCATTGCTGCTTGTCCTTCGGCGAAAGCCAAACCCGCTTCAACAGAACCAAATTCTTTTGATTTTGGATGAACGGCATTTTTATCATTCACTATTTTTCGGTAAAAATCTAAAGCCTGAACTGCAGCTTCACTATCAATACTAATCTGATTTTTTTTATTGATTAAAGAACCGCCGCGAGTCCATAATTGCAGACAAAAGTCAAAAACCATATTGTGACCGTCGGGATAATTGGCAAAAATAGAACCGTAAAGATTTTGTTCTGGACGATTAAAAAAGGTCGAAATGGCTATAAATTCCTGCCACGTTTTTGGAGTAGAAAGCTTGTAACCAAACTTTTGTTTGAAATTCTCTTTTTCAGTTTCATTTTCAAATAAATCCTTTCTGTAAATTAAACATTCAGGACCATCGTGAAACGGAAGTCCGTAAGTTCCATTATCAATTTGCTGTAAATGCAAAAGCGATTTATGCCAGCCGTAAGGATAATTTTCTGGCGGATTTTCTGCTATTAAAGAATATAAATCAAGAACCGCTTTTTCGTGTACAGCGTCAAAAATCCAATCGGTATTGATATGCGCAATGTCCCATTTTCCTTCTTTTAAACCTTTTTTAGAAATGGTAGTATCATAAAGTTCATGAAGTTCCATCGCAATCATTTCGGCTTCTATCTGAATATTATTTTCCAGACAAAACGCGTCCCAAAGCTTTTGCATGGTGCTTTCAAAAGGATCAAATTTTCTAACGGCGATTCTTATTTTTTCCATTTAGCAATCGATAAATTCTTTAATAATGCGCTCGTTATCTTGACCTAATTTTGGAGAACCTTTACTTGATGTTAAATATTCGCCGTCTATTTTAATCGGACAGCGGGTTGTTTTATATTGATAACCGTCAGTCATTTGTACTTCCTGCGTAAAATCTAAAACCTTAAAACCATCTTCTGCAAAAAGCTGCTGATAGTTTAAAACTCCCGCACACCAAATGTCGGCAGGTTCTAAAATATCGAGCCAAAATTGCGTATCCTGAGTTTGTAAATGAGAAGCTAAAATATTCTTGATTTCATCTCTAAGTGTAAATTTATTTTCTGGATAAGCTAGTAATTCATCACATTTTAAAAGCGAAGCCAAAACAGGAATCGATCCCATTGCGAGAGCCAGATATCCGTTTTTAGTTTGATAAATTCCGTAAGGCGCGCCCAAATAAGCATGCGCATTATTGGTTTTAGTTCGTACGGGTAATTCACCACCGTCATTAAAGTGCGTTGTAATCGTCTCAAACTGAAAATCAAAAGCCGATTCTAACATACTTACCTGAACCGATGCTCCAACATTGTGAGTTGCTTTTCTGTACAAAGCAGCCAAAATTCCTTGTGCCAAATGTGCGCCAGCCAGCATATCTACAATAGATAAACCCATTGGTACAGGGCCGTCGTCTTGATTACCGCTTAACCAAGTTAAAGCAGTTAAAGACTGCAATAATAAATCCTGTCCTGGTAAATCTTTAAGATCAGTATGATTGCCAAAACCCGAAATTGATCCGTAGACAACGGTTGGATTTATTGCTTTTACATCGTCATAACTCAAACCAATGCGTTCCATAACGCCCGGTCTAAAATTATGCATCACAACATCGGCTTTAGCTAATAATTTTTTTAATTTTTCAAGTTCTTCTGGTTGTTTAAAATCAATCGCAAAAGATTCTTTATTTCTGTTAATGGTATGAAATACAGAAGATTCTCCATTCATAATCAAATCAGAAGTGTATAAGGTTCGGCAGATATCGCCCGTTCCCGGTTTCTCAATTTTTATAACGCGAGCGCCTAAATCGGCCAATCGTAAACTGGCTGAAGGCCCTGAAAGAAATTGACTAAAATCTACTATTAAATAATCTTCTAGTGGCTTCATTTTTAATCGTTTAAAAATTGTTTGTATATAGTTAAATTATCTTCTCCAACTATTGGAGCGGCTTTTTTACTGATTAAAATCTCACCGTCTAATTGTATGGGACTTCTGGTTGTTACCAAAGTTTTTCCGTCTGAATTTGTTACGGTTTGTTTTAGTTCTAATTCGTTTACAAAAGCCTGATTATTTAATTCCTCATAATTCAAAACCTTACCACACCAAATCCCTTCTTTTTGCAATAAAGCAATCCAAAAATCTGCGGTTTGTGTGATTATTTTTTGACTTAAAATAGTTCTGATTTCGTCTCTTTTTTCAAACCAAAGATGTTTATCTGCATATTGGTTTAAATCTAATCCAATTGTTTTACCGATAAAAAGTAAATCGCCCATTGCCAACGAAAGATAACCTTCCTGCGTTTGATAAACGCCGTAAGGAGCACTCAAAAAAGCGTGCGCACTTCCTTTAACGTCGCCTCTTTCGGGCAATTGTCCGCCATCATTCAAGAAAGAAGTAATCGCTTCAAACTGAACATCCAAAATAGATTCTAGTAAACTTACTTCAACCAAAACACCTTTTTTAGATTTGGCTCTTTTAAGTAGCGCCGCTAAAATTCCCTGCACAAAATGATTCCCGCACATTAAATCGGCAACAGCCAAACCAAAAGGAACTGGGCCTTGACTTTTTGTACCGCTTAACCAGCTTAAACCAGAAAGGGATTGTAATAATAAATCTTGTCCCGGTTTTTTTGCCCAAGGACCAATATTTCCATAACCCGTTATGGTTCCGTAGATAATTTGCGGATTTAGGGCTAAAGTCTGTTCGAAATCTAAATCAATTTTTTCCATAACGCCCGGACGGAAATTATGGGTCATAATATCGGCTTTAGCAATTAATCTTTTTATTAAAGCTAAATCAGCTGGACTTTTAAGATCGGCAGCAAAAGATTCTTTATTTCTATTAATAGTATGAAAAAGCAGACTGCTATCGTCAACAAATAGATCTTTGATGCTGAGTTGTCTGCACGCTTCACCTTTTATCGGACGCTCAATTTTAATAACTCTCGCTCCTAAATCGGCTAACTTTAATCCAGCAGACGGACCCGCCAAAAACTGGCAGAATTCTAAAACAATTAATCCTTCTAATGGCTTCATGTAGTCTGTAAGTTTAAAGACTTCGCGTAAAGCGCATTCATTTCTTCTAAAACTTGTGCTTCGTCACCGCCATTCATCAAATAATTACGAACAACATCGCCGGCGTGATCTTGAAAATACATGTGTCCAGAATATCTAGGACGTAAAAAAGCTCTTTCTAAAGCTGGTAATGTATTTTTAAAATAATCATGCGTTACTCCATTAATTCTTTCGCTTTTCCAAGCTTGTAAATGCCCAGGCTGACCACCATTATCAGCAAAAATATTCTGCTGTACGTGTGATGAACCCGTAAATTCGGCATATTTTATAGCTTCTGGAATGTTCTGGCTGAAAGAAGAAACCGCTAATCCTGTTCCGCCTAAAGAAGAAATCATCGGATTATTATTCAATTCAACTAAATCATAAAAATGAAGCAGTTTTCGGCTGTAGCCAATTCTCGAATAATTAGAATAACCGTAAGCAAAAGGGCAGTAGGCAATTTCATCAGCATTAACCATCGCCTCATAAACCTGAATTGGGTTTCTATTAAAATTTGCTGGATCAATTAATTGTGCCAATTCTCTAAACATTTGTAAAGCCTTTTTTCCAGTTTCCACCGAAATTACTTTTTCTTCAGATTGAAAAGGCGCTTCGCCCAAACTGCAGCAAAACATGTAGAAACTCATTAAAACATCAACCGGAATTCCTGCAAAAGCAACCAATCCTTTTTTGGCTAGAGCCAATAATTCGTCATAAGTCTGCGGTACTTTTAAACCTTGCTTTTCTAGAATATCCAAACGAGCTGCCGCTACGGGAGTTGCAGCATCTATTGGCAATGCCCATAATTTATTGTGAAAAACGTAACTTCCGTAAGAACGTCCCACAGTATTCAGTTCTTGGTCTTTTATATATTCTACAGAAAGAGAATCAGAGAGCGGAAGGATTGCGTTTGTGTGCGCTCCAAAACCCGTCCAAGGATGATCGATTACTAATAAATCAAATCTTTTGGCTAAATCTTCTATAGAAGCATCGGCAAATTCTTGTAAACTTCTTTTTTCCCAGCTGATTTCAATTCCTGGATGTAACTCGGTAAAACGCTGTGAAGTGGCAACCATTGGGAGCAAGCCTCTTGTGTGGTTCCAAGTTATGCCTTTTAATTTTATCATTTTTGTAGAATTTGAGGTAAGTGTAGTAGTAAATTAATAAATGTAGAAAACACAATTACAAAAGTAGAAATAAGATTGAAATGCACAAGAAATCCAATGTTATTAACAAATCTTTTTTGCGTTAAATGAATATTAGCTGTAAATTTTTTACAAATCACTCAAAAAATGTTATAAAATTTTATAGTTTGATCATTTTAACAGATTCAGATAAAAATATATCTCATTTTATAAATTTTAAAATTTACTTTTGTAATTGTGTTTTCTACATTTATTAATTCTCAACTTTTATTTGTCGTACTATATCGATATATTGAAATTCTAAAATGCAATCAAAAATAGAGATCAAAAAATATAAAGCGCTTCCGTTTTGTGGAAATGTTATGAAATTAAAAGACTAAAGTGGTTTCTATTTTTTAGAGAAACTATTATAAAAATAAATACTAATTATAAAATATTAAAGAAATGAAATTAATACGTTTTGGAGCGATCGGAAAAGAAAAACCAGGAGTTTTAATTGGAGAAAAAAGATATGATGTTTCCTCAATTGTTTCTGACTTTAACGAAAGTTTTTTTGAAGAAAACGGTTTAGAAAAACTAAAAAAAGCTTTAGAAAGCAATCCAGTTTTACCAGAAGTTGATGCAGATGTGCGTTTAGGATCGCCAGTTGCAAGACCTTCTAAAATAATTTGTATTGGTTTAAATTACGTAGATCACTGCAAAGAAACCAATGCACCGATTCCGACTGAACCTATTATATTTTTTAAATCTACAACGTCTTTGTGTGGCCCAAATGATGATTTGATTATTCCGAAAAACAGCGAAAAAACAGATTGGGAAATTGAGCTGGCTTTTGTTGTCGGTAAAAAAGCAAGTTATGTGGAAGAAGCTGAGGCTTTGGATTATGTTGCTGGATATGCACTTTTGAATGATTACAGCGAAAGAGCTTTTCAGATTGAGCGTGGCGGACAATGGGCTAAAGGTAAAGGTAGCGATACTTTTGCGCCTCTTGGACCCTTTTTAGCTACGCAGGATGAAATTGCAGATGTCAATAATGTTCCGATGTGGCTGACTGTAAACGGGAAGAAATTTCAAAACAGTAATACTTCAAATCTAGTTTTCAAAATTCCTTTTTTAGTGCATTATCTAAGTCAGTTTATGACGTTGCTTCCGGGTGATATTATCAGCACAGGAACGCCTCCGGGAGTTGGTTTAGGAATTAAACCAGAACCAATTTATTTAAAAGCGGGAGATGTAATTGAATTGGGTATGGACGGTTTGGGTTCTAGTAAACAAACGGCTGTTGCCTACAAAAAGTAATTTAAAAAGAAAGAGAAAAGATGAAATTTATAGTTTGTGAAAAACCACAGGAATTTAAATTAAAAGAAACCAATATTCCAGAACCAAAAGAAGGTGAAGTTTTATTGAAAATAAAAAGAATCGGAATCTGCGGAACTGATATTCATGCTTTTGGCGGAACACAGCCGTATTTTGAATATCCTAGAATTTTAGGACACGAACTGGCTGCCGAATATGTGAAAGGAAATGCCAAAGGTTTTACACCGGGAGACAAAGTAACTTTTATTCCATATTTCAATTGCGGAAAATGTGTTGCCTGCAGAAACGGATTGACAAACTGCTGTGTAAACATTAAAGTTTTTGGAGTTCATATTGATGGCGGCATGGCAGAATATGTGGCGATTCCGGAGCAATATTTGCTTCACGGTCAAGGTTTAGATTATGACGAATTGGCTTTGGTTGAACCATTGGCAATTGCAGCGCACGGAGTAAGAAGAGCTGATGTAAAAGCTACCGATACGGTTTTGGTAATGGGAGCGGGGCCAATTGGTATTGGACTTATTCAGTTTGCTAAAATTGCTGGTGCAAAAGTAATTGTTTTGGACGTCAACGATTACAGATTAAACTTTTGCAAAGAACAGCTTAACGCCGATGAAATAATAAATCCGTTAAACGAAAATGTAAACGCAAGACTGGCCGAAATTACGGGCGGAGACATGGCAAATGTGGTTATTGATGCAACTGGAAATCAAAGCGTAATGAATAGTGCTTTTAATTATATTTCGCACGGTGGACGTTTTGTTTTGGTTGGACTTCAAAAAGGCGAACTTACGTTTAGTCATCCTGATTTTCATAAAAGAGAAACTACTTTGATGAGCAGTAGAAATGCAACAATTGAAGATTTTGAATATGTTATGAAATGTTTGAAAGAAGGAAAAATTGATCCTAAAAAATACATTACACATCGAACTAATTTTACAGATATGATCAATGATTTTGGAAAACTGATTGATCCAAAAAATAATGTAATTAAAGCATTGATTGAAATTGAGTAATATTTTTTAACGTATAGAAGGATAGATTTTTACTTTTTTGAAAAAAAATAAGTAAATTTTGGACACCGAAAATTGCTCGCAAAGTCGCTAAGACGCAAAGTTTTTTATTACTTAACGTTTAAAATAGAACTTTGCGTCTTAGCGTCTTTGCGAGATTAAAAAAAATATGCGACTTGTATTAAAATAAAATCAAGCTATTAATAAACCTTTAAATAACCATTAAGATGGATTTAAAATTAAAAGATAAAATTGTTGTCGTTTCGGGTTCTGCTGGAAAAGAAGGCAGTATTGGCGAAACGATTATAAATAGATTGGCTGATGAAGGTGCAATCCCAGTTCTTGTTGATAGAAATAGCAGAGGATTTGGCTATGCAGAGAAACTTCAAAAAAGAGGAATTGACGCATTATTTGTTCAAACCGATGTGACCAATCCAGAAGAAATGGAAGCTGCAGTAAAAACAATCGCAGCCAAATACGGAAAAATAGATGCCATAATTAATAATGTTGGTGTTAATGACGGAGCAGGTTTAGAATCTAGTTACGAAGACTTTATGAATTCGTTGAAACTTAACGTAGTGAGTTATTTTTTGTTGGCTAAATATGCGCTTCCATACTTAAAAGAATCAAAAGGAAATATTTTAAATATTGGTTCAAAAGTAGCTTTAACAGGACAGGGCGGTACTTCTGGTTACGCTGCTGCGAAAGGTGGTGTTTTGGGTTTAACGAGAGAATGGGCGGTTGATTTAATTCAATACGACATTCGTTCTAATGCGATTATTATTGCAGAAAGTTATACTCCGGCATACGAAGACTGGATTAAAACATTGCCAGACGGAGAAGTGGTTTTGAATAAAATCAACAAAAGCATTCCGTTTGAAAACAGAATGACCAAAACAGAAGAAATTGCAGATACGGCTCTTTTCATTATTTCAGAAAAATCATCTCATACAACTGGACAATTTGTTTTTGTTGATGGAGGTTACGTACATTTAGACCGCGCTTTAATTAGCGATGTAAACTAAGAAATATGAGTAAAAGAATAGATTCGCATCAGCATTTTTGGAAATTTGATCCCGTACGCGATAGCTGGATTGATGAAACGATGCTAAAAATTCAACGTGATTTTCTTCCAGAAGATCTTTTGCCAGAACTTACAACCAATCAATTTGAAGGTTGCGTTGCTGTACAGGCAAGTCAAACTGAGGAAGAAACTAACTTTTTGTTGGATTTAGCCGCTCAAAACGATTTTATAAAAGGAGTTGTTGGCTGGGTTGATTTACGTGCTGAAAATATCGCTGAAAGATTGCAGCATTTTTCAAGTCATAAAAAGCTAAAAGGTTTTAGACATGTGGTGCAAGGAGAAGCTGATGATTTTATGTTTGGAGCTGATTTCAGACGAGGAATCAAAGCTTTAAAAGCATTTGATTATACATATGATATTTTAATATTTCATCGTCAATTGCCTGCAGCTTTAAGTTTGGTTCAGGATTTTCCAGAACAGCGTTTTGTGATTGATCATATTGCAAAACCAGATATTAAATCGGGCGATATTGCATCTTGGAAAAAAGGAATTGAAGAAGTTTCAAAATACAAAAATGTACTTTGCAAAGTCTCTGGAATGGTAACAGAAGCCGATTGGAACAACTGGGAAACCGATGATTTAAAACCTTATCTTGATGTTATTTTTGAAAATTTCACTCCAAATAAACTAATGTTCGGATCGGATTGGCCGGTGCTGAATGTGGCTTCAGATTATACAGAAGTGGTAAAAACTTTAGAAGATTATATTTCGAAGTTTTCTGTAGAAGATCAGAATAAAATTTGGTTTGAAAATGCGAAAATATTTTACAAGATTTAAACCATATAAGTGATATAAGATAATTTAAGTTTTTGTGTCATCCTGAGCGAAGTCGAAGGATTCTCAAAGAAACTCCACAAAGAATATACACATAGTTTGTCATTTCTGACAAAAAAATAAAAAGCGTGAATTTCTAAAATTCACGCTTTTTATTTTGCTCTTTGTCAAAGTTCAAAACTTTGACAAAGATTTATGCACAATCTTGTCAAAAACATAGCCCAAGGTTTCAACCTTGGAGACGCAATATTGTAAGCTCCGTATCGTTTCCCAAGGTTGAAACCTTGGGCTATGTTTTAATAATGATAGAATAAAACAGCATTATCATTTCTTCAAAACATCCATTTCAGGCGCCCATTTCTTCTGCCAAGCAGCATATTTAGTTAAAGCTTTTTCAGGTTTATCGGTATACCAAGCGTACCCAGTTCGTCTTTCACGGCTTACTTCTGCCAATGAATATAAGAACTCACTATCACGATCAGAAAACAAAGGTTTATGTGTTTTTAACTCGTAATAACGCGTCCAGATTGGCGGTGCGGTAGAATCGGTTACAACTCTAACATCGTTTGTAATTTTCTTGTATTTCGATTCCATTTCTTCGGCTTTAAAACTTTCAACTCTTGTGTTGTAGATTTTAGAATCAGAGAACCATTTTACTGCACCTTGTATCGATGCGATCACTTTTTTGTTTGGACGATCGATTTCCATTAAAAACAAAACAACATCAACACTTTCGGCATTACAAATACTCGGCGGCTCGAACTTACGCGCCCACGCTGGTAACAAAGTAACTTCGTCGTGCTGCTGGCACCAAGCAGTTAATTTTCCTTCTTCATTGATCTGCATTTTTAAGATGCAGTCAATTCCTTTCTCGTAAGAAGCAGTTACTTTTTTTCTAGTTTTAGCATCAATAAAAGCAAAGTCAGGATCGTTGTTTACAATCTTTTTCAACAAATCTATAATGCCCATATAAGCGCCGTCATTAAACGTAATATGTCGGCTGTAGCCTTTTTCTAAAGGAAAATATTGAGGCCAGCCGCCGTTATTGTATTGTGCTTTTAAGATAAAATCAATTCCTTTTAAACAGCCGTCTTTGTATTTTGCTTCTTTGGTTAAAGTATAAACTTGTGCCAGATAATTGACATGTGTATAAGTGGTTTCATTATCAAAAGTCGTATGCAGAATCGACTTGGTTTTAATAACCGTATCTATTTGTTTAGGTGTTAGAATAGCCTTCATATCGTAATTTTTAGGCCATCCGCCATTATTACGTTGAAAATACAAGATGTTATCGGCAATTTTAGTGTAATCCGTTTCAGCATATTGCGGCTGATCTGGAACCGGATTTACAATATTCGTTGCGTCTTTAATGTGATACCAATGATTGGTGCCATCTGTAAACGGTTTTGTACTTATTGTCGATTTTTCCTCTTTGCTGGTTTGTGCATTGGTATGCAAAAAGGTAAAAACGCAAAGACTTAACGCTGCTATTTTTGAATTACGGATAAGTTTCATTGTATAGCGGGATTAAAATTTTACAGCTTTCTTAGGAACATCATTGCCAAGAGTGGTAATCTTTGTGAAATCTAAATTTTTAGAAGAAACCAATTCAATATTGCTATTTCCGTCACCGTTGATGTTTACCGCTTTAGAAGAAGTAGAATTGAACTCAACAGCTTTTAATGACATGTTTTTTACATTGTAAATTTCAAAAACATTTGGGTCTTCAATATCCAATTTAGCATTAGTTATTTTAATTCCATTAGCATCAATAATCGAAAAACCTTTAGAAGCTTTCGCAATTAGATTTGAGATTTCGATGTTTTGTAAATTCATTTCAGGAAGACCTTGCAGGAATACCGCTTGATACGCTCCTTTGATGGTAATATCTTTAATAGAAATATTCTTAAACTGAGGCGTTTCTTCATTTACAGGAACCATTTTGGTACTGATTTTATTGCCGCCTTCAGCCAAAGTTTCAGCAATAGATTTTCCGCCATAATAAAGATCAAAAGAAATAGCTTGTGATGGAATATCGGTCATGAAAATATTAGAGATATAGATGTTTTCTACAATCCCGCCGCGTCCGCGTGTGCTTTTAAAACGTAAACCAACATCCGTTCCCATAAAAGTACAATTCGAAACATGAAGATTTTTTACACCGCCAGACATTTCGCTTCCCACCGTAACGCCGCCGTGTCCGTGATAAACGATATTGTTTTTTACGATGATATTTTCGCAGGGAACACCTCTGTCACGTCCGTCTTTGTCTTTTCCAGATTTAATGCAGATGGCATCGTCACCAACATCAAAACTAGAATTTTCAACTATAACATTTTTGCATGATTCTACATCAAGACCATCACCATTTTGAGAAAACCAAGGATTACGAACCGTTATATTTCTAACAATTAAATCTTCAATCATAAAAGGATGAATATTCCATGCAGGAGAATTTTGAAACACTGGACCATCAAAAAGCACTCTTTTACTATTCTGAATACTCACCAAAACGGGACGAAGAAAATCATGAATCGCCTCAAAATCTTCTTTAGTTTTTAGATCCAAACGTATATTTTGATCGGCACCTTTAGCACCTTTCATATATTGTTCTGATGGATACCAGTTGTCTTTTTTATCATTTAAAACCCCGCCCGAAGCAACAAATTTCTTCCATTGTTCGTCTGTAAGTTTACTTTTTTTAACCTGTCTCCAAGCTTCGCCCGAACCGTCCCAAACGCCATTTCCTGTAAAGGCAACATTTTCTAAGTTTTTACCATAAATAGGAGAGATACAGCGCCAAGTATTTAATCCTTCAAAACTCGTTTCTATAATAGGATATAAGGTTTTATCTGTAGAGAATTTTATCAAAGCACCAGTTTCAGCATGAAGCTCAATGTTGCTTTTTAAAATAATCGGACCCGTAAGCCAAATTCCTGGAGGAATAACAACTTTTCCGCCGCCTTTTTTAGAAACCGCCTCAATTGCATCTGCAAAAGCTTTTGTATTTAAAACATAACCGCCGTTTACAGCTCCAAAATCTTTAAGATTGACGCTATTGTTGGGAATAATTGGCTCGTTAACTTTTGGCATTTTAAATTCGATGTTGGCATAGGTATCATAAGTCTGCTGTGCAAAAGCAGTATGAAACAAACTTGTGGTCAAGAATGTCAAAGTAATACAGAAGTAGTGAAGTGGTTTAGTTTTCATGGTAATAGTTATTTTTCGGTATTTATTTTATCGATAACAAAAATTAAGTTCTATAAAAATAAATAATTATAAATGTAATCGATTACACAAATCTATTAAAAAAATATTTATAAAATTGTATTAGCGGATAAATTAAACCATATAAGTTATATAAGTTCATTTAAAAAGAGTTGATACTGAAAAATTTTAAGTTGAGATTGCCTCATTTTTTGTCATTTCGACGAAGGAGAAATCACACTAGAAATTCTATACAGAATGTTACCAATCTTTGTCGATTTACAAGTGTGATTTCTCCTTCGTCGAAATGACAATACAAGCGTAATTGAGTTGTCATTAAATAAAAAATAAACCATAAGCAAAGCTTAAAATGAACTTACATAACTTATATGGTTTAAAAAAAATTAAGATTGTTATTGTCAATTATATCGTTAAATTTATAAGAATGCAGGAGGGAGCAGGATGCTTATATTTTTATCTTCTACTAAATTGTGCCAATTATGTTTATAAATATTAAAATAATGCGTTTGAATACTTTTACTAAAATACTAACCGTTTTTCTGATGATCTGCACTATTTTCTCTGCAAATGCAGCTGAAATTTGGGTTTCAAAAAGCGGAAGTGATACGAATATCGGAACGAAAGTGAGTCCTTTGGCTACTGTACAAATGGCAGTTAGAAAAGCCAGAGAATTACGCCGACTAAAAGATGCATCGATAAAAGATGGTATTCGAATTATTGTAATGAACGGAACGTATTATTTAAATGAGCCTTTATTTATAAGACCAGAAGATTCGGGAACTGCAGAAAGTCCAACTACCATTGAAGCCGATGTAAGTGCAAAACCAATTTTAAGTGGCGGAATCGAAATCAAAAATTGGACAAAATCACCATTAAGTATAAACGGACTTCAAAAAGGAACAGTTTGGGTTGCCGACGCTCCAAAAAAAGCTGGGGAATTAATTAATTATAGACAATTGTGGGTTAACGGAAAAAAAGCTGTTCGCGCAAAAAGCACCTCGGGAAATACAATGGATCGCATTTTATCTTGGGATCACGAATCGCAGACTTGCTGGATTCCGTTTAAAGATAAATCGATTAAATATGAGCCGGGAATGGAAATGTTTATCGTACAATGGTGGTCAACGGCTAATCTTCGTATCAAAAATATTGAAGTTAAAAAAGACAGCGCAAGACTTTCTTTTGAAGAACCAGAAGGAAGAATTCAAAGCGAACATCCTTGGCCAGCGCCGTGGATTTCTAAGAATAATGGTAATTCTGCTTTTTATTTAAACAATGGGATTTCGATGCTAAATGAACCTGGAGAATGGTTTTTAGACCCAAAAAATGCTAAAATCTATTATTATCCAAAAGCTGGAGAAGACATTAATACAGAAAAAATTACGGTTCCAGTTTTAGAAAATTTAGTAGAAGTAAAAGGAACGATTGATTCTCCTGTATCTCATTTTAATTTTAAAGGAATTTCTTTTGAATATAGTAATTGGCTTCGTCCTTCACAGCAAGGTCACGTACCTTTGCAATCTGGAATGTATCTTTTGGATGCTTACAAACTAAAAGAACCGGGAACACCAAATCAGGCCAATTTAGAAAATCAAGCTTGGGTTGGAAGACCTAGAGCGGCGGTAGAAGTAAATTATTCTACTACTATTCAGTTTGAATCTTGCCGTTTTGAACATTTATCTTCAACAGGATTAGATTTAAATAAAGGAACCAATCATAATACTGTAAAAGGAAATTTATTTAAAGACATTGGAGGAAGCGCTATAAATGTTGGAATTTTCTCTGAAGAAGCTTTTGAAGCGCATTTGCCTTTGGTTATAAAAGACGAAAGAGAAATGTGTTCTGATGAAATAATTGCTGATAATTTAATCACGGATGTTACCAATGAAGATTGGGGAACTTTGGGAATCAGCGCTGGTTTTGTTCGAAATATTACGATTGAACACAACGAGATTTCGGATGTTTCGTATTCTGGAATCGCGATGGGCTGGGGCTGGACACACACCGAAAATGTGATGAAAAACAATAAAATTTTAGCAAATAAAATTCATCATTACGCCAAACATTTACACGATGTTTCTGGAATTTACACGCTTTCATCGCAGCCAAACAGCCGAATTGAAGAAAACTACATTGATAAAGTGTATAACAGTCCGTACGCGCACGATCCGTTTTTGTGGATGTATTTGTATACGGATGAAGGAACAGAGGGATTTACCGTTAAAAATAACTGGATTGCAACCGAAAGAATCTTAAAAAATCATAATGGTCCTAAAGGAAATATTTGGGAATACAATAATCCGTATGTAAGTCCAAAAATTAAAGATGCTGCAGGAATTAGAGCGCCATACAAAGATTTGACAAAAGAAGTCGTAATCGATGAAGCTTGGGGATTGCAGGAATTGCCAAAACCAGTTGCAATAGAATTAATCGGAACTGATTTTGATATCGAAAAAATTAAATCAACTACTAAAGGTTTCCGAATTGTAGGCGAAGAATTGTACCAATGGAAAAATCATTTGGTGATTTATGGAAAAATGAATCAGCCGGAAAGAACGAAACGAAAATTGGCTTTGGCTTTTCCTTCCTTGCAAATTAAAATTTATGAAAATCCAGTTTATAATTTTCAGAATTTTGAAAGATGTAAAGATTCTAAACCAGCAGATGAATGGGAAAATATTGTTTTGACAGCAAATTTACCAGCAGATGAAAAAATGCAGAAAGAATATGTGGATTATCACACCACACAATTTGAAAAATGGCCAGAAATAGCAAAAGGTTTCTGTAATGCCGATTTTCAGCAGTTGCAGGTTTTCAAAAATGAAAGACAATTGATTTTGATTATCAGTATTCCAAAAGGAGAAAGTCTAGATAAATTAAATCCAAAAACAACAGAAAATAATCCGCGTGTAGACGAATGGAATGCTTTAATGAAAAAATACCAAACCGGAATCGAAGGCGCAAAACCAGATGAAACGTGGATATTTTTAAACAAAGTAATCACAAAAGAATAGCACACCAATATACGTATCCTAACAGGTTTCCAAAACCTGTTAGGTATCTATAAGAAGCCAATAAAAAAATATTTAGCCACAGATTAAAAAGATTAACACAGATGAAAAAAAATCCTATCTAATCTTTTAATCTGTGGCAAAAAAAAAGAATACCTAACAGGTTTTGGAAACCTGTTAGGATAAAATAACTATCAAAACCATAACCGATGTTAAAAATTGCCATTTTAGGACTTGGAGAAGGACGAAGCACAATGTCTGCCGCTTTAGAAAGTTCAAAATTAGAGCTTGTAAAAGTTTGCGACCGAAACGAAGATTTGTGTAAACAAAGAGCAAAAGAATTTGATTTTCATTCGTACACAACCAATTACGATGATTTGTTGAATGATGAGAATATTGATATTATCGCTATTTATACCCCAGATCATTTGCATGCACAACATGTAAAACAAGCATTATTGCACGGAAAACATGTAGTTTGTACAAAACCTTTTATCGATGATCTTTCGGATGCCAAAGAATTATTAGTGTTGAGCGAAAAAACAGGAAAGAAAGTTTTCATCGGTCAAAGTTCAAGATTTTTTGAACCAGCAAAACGACAAAGAGCCGATTACGAAACAGGTTTAATTGGAGATTTAATTACGATTGAAGCCCAATATCACGCGGATCATAGATGGTTTTTGAAGAAAGAATGGTCGCTTTTACAATCGTTTAAATGGTTGTACGGAGGTTTGAGTCATCCTGTAGATTTCATTAGATGGTATCTTCCAAATATTGAAGAAGTTATGGGCTACGGAATGATCAGCAGTAACGGAGCTGTTGCAGGATTGAAAAATGAAGATACGATGCACTTTATTTTCAAAGCGACTGACGGTAGAATTGCTAGAGTAAGCGGCGTTTATACTTCGCCAACACAACCTGCGCAAAGAGACAGTGGTATGAGTACGATTTTGAGAGCAACAGAAGGCGCAAGTCAAGCAGATTATCATGAATTGCGTTATGCGGTTACAGACAAAACGGGAGAAGAAAAAGTGATTACTTGGGGCGACAGCACATTAAAATATTATTTCCGTTTTGAAGGCCAAAGTCATCATGGCGGCGAATATCAAAATTACTTAGAATATTTTGTAGACAGCATCGAACTGAATTTCACAGCTTATCCAGACATGGAAGAAGGTATCGGAACTGTTGCTTTACTGCAGGCAATGGACAAATCATTACAAACCGGAATGCCAGTAAAAGTAGCCGACGTTCTTAAAGAATATGGATTATGAATAACAGTATCTACGAAAAATTAACGACGCTCGATTTTGTAATTGTTGCCGTTTATTTGGTGGCATTATTAGTGATTGGATATGTGGTGAGCGTTAAGCAGCGAAAGAAAAACGAAACGCTTTTCTTAGCTGGAAATTCATTAAACTGGTACAGTATCGGGTTTAATATGTGGGGAACCAATGTTGGACCTTCGTCATTATTGGCTTTTGCGAGTATTGGTTACGCGACTGGAATTGTAGCCGGAAATTTTGAATGGTATGCTTTTGTGTTTTTACTGCTTTTGGCGATGGTTTTTGCACCAAGATATATTGCGAGTAAAGTAAGCACAATGCCCGAATATATGGGAAAACGCTACGGCGACAGCACGCAGAATATTTTAGCTTGGTACGCTTTGGTAAAAATTTTGGTGAGCTGGCTTTCCTTAGGATTATTTAGCGGAGGCGTTTTAGTTCGTCAAATTTTAGGAATTCCGATGTGGCAGAGTGTAACGGTTTTAGTCATTTTTTCGGGAATTTTTACGTTCGCGGGCGGATTAAAAGCGATTGCAAAAGTGAATGTTTTCCAGATGATTTTATTGATTGTGGTTTCGCTTACATTATCCTATTTAGGGTTGCAAAAACTGGGCGGAATTGATGTTTTAATTGCAAAAACTCCTTCTAATTTTTGGAATTTAGTTCACCCAGCAAACGATGCACATTATCCTTGGCCGGCTATTTTATTAGGATATCCCGTTGCAGCAGTTGCTTTCTTTTGTACCGATCAATCGATGGTTCAGAGTGTTTTAGGAGCTAAAAATCTAGAGCAGGGACAATTGGGTGTAAACTTTATTGGATGGTTAAAAGTAATGGCGTTGCCGTTGTTTATTTTACCCGGAATTTTATGCTACGCTTTATATCCAGAATTGGGTAAAAACTCTGATTTGGCTTATATGACAATGGTAACTAATTTATTCCCAAGCGGAATGAATGGTTTGGTAATCTGCGTTATGATTGCTGTTTTGGTAGGAACAATTGGTTCGTCTCTAAATGCTTTGAGCACCGTTTTTACGAATGATATTTATGTAAAGAAAATCAATCCTTCGGCAACTATAAAAGAACAGATTAAAATTGGCCGTATCACAATTGCTGCTGGCTGTTTGTTTGCAATTCTAATTGCCATAGCGATTGACAATATAAAAGGACAGAATTTATTCAATATTTTTCAAGCCGTTTTAGGTTTCTTGGCGCCGTCTTTATCAGTTGTTTTTCTGTTGAGTATTTTCTGGAAACGCACTACAAAAAAAGCGGTAAATGCAACTCTTTCTTGGGGTTCTGCGTTTAGTTTATTTGTTGGAGTTTTATATTTATGGATTTTCCCTGCGGATAAATATCCGGTTTGGCCGCATTTCTTGTTGATTTCATTTTACATTTTTGCGACCTTATTAGTTTCTGCAGTTGTTATTTCATTAACAGATAAAAACCCTGAAACTAATTTTTCTGATGAAGCTGATATTCCTAAAACTAGTAATAGAGTGAAGTTGTTGTTTGGGTTGTTGGGGTTGGTGATTTTGAGTTTGTATTTGGTTTTTAATGGGAATTAGAATTTCATTCTATATATTAACTAATAAAAATGCTTTTTTAAAGGAAGCGTTTTTGTGTTTGGTAAAGGAAATATTATTAAAAGATAATTCAACATTCTATTGGTTTGGAAAAATATTGCTAGGTTTGTCAATATTTTAAGAAAAGGATTCAATAATAATTAAATTATTTTAAATGAATGATCTATACGTTAAATTAGAGAATTATTTTAAGTTTGAAAAAAGTGATTCAATATTTGTCACAATAGTTAAAACTGTAATAATGTTGATTAGTGGAGCTTTTTTTGGACTTTTTTTAAAAGAAATTAACTCGGCTCCATCTGTTACAAATTATTGGCATTTTGCTATATTTATTGTTGGATTATCGGTCTTTATTTATCTTGAATATAGGAGATTGACAAAAGAAAAAAACTTTCCAATATCAATTTTAAATCATTTAACAGCAACCGAAGATTTAAAAATATTAACTGAAAAGTATGAGCGTAAATGTAAAATTTATGAATATATAGATCTTTCTATTCAATCTTTAAATTCTAATACTTGTCCAGTTGTGTTTGCTCTTCCAGAAAATTTATTATGTAATCAAGATTTGAATGTTGGTTTAAAAGAGGTTTTAAATGATTTAGTTGAAAGACCAAATTTTTTTTTAGATATAGATAGAACTAAATTTACAATTGGAGTTTTTATTAATAATGTTGAATCTGAAATACCTGTATATTTTCCAGATACAAAGGAAAAGCTTATTGTTTTAGAGACGATTTATTTATGCGTGATAATTTACCTGAAACTTTAAAAAATATCGCAGCTGGTGAATTCTCGGAATTTCAAATTCAAACTGCTTTTTGGAATCATTAAATTTTGAAAAATTTATTTGCAAACAACTAGATATAAATAATAATATTTACTCTATAATTTGTTCTCCAATTCCAAACGTTTGTGAGAGTTGCCCTCCTGAGGGAGTTATTTTTAGTATCTATGAAGGTAGACAAAATTGTCCAAAAGATATAGATAATATTTTACTGATTTTTGGTAGAATTCTTTCAAATTGGATGGCTAAATATAATGAATGTATTATTGTTGGAAGAAATCATAAGCAAGATGAAAAAACCGTCCCAGAGATAGTAATCAAACTTTAGATAAAAATAAAATTATTTGTATCATCCATAAAAAAAACTTTATGAAAAAAACAATTTTAGCACTAATCATTTTTACAATAATTCTATTAGTTCTTTTCTTTTGGCAAGAAACTCAAAACTTGAGTTTAGATAGAAAAATTGATGATGAAAAATTAGCTAATTTTTTTACTTCTTTTGGAGGAATTATTGTTTTGATTTCCTTGTATTACTTATATAAGCAATTTATAGAAATGAAATCAGGATACTTACCTGACTTATATCTAAGTTCTGTAAAATTTAAAGTTGATATCAAGCCAGGTATGGAATTTATTGATGACAAGCCAATTTTGAAAATTTCTCAAATGGAAGACAACAAAAGTTTAGATATTAACGCTTATTTTCAATTGCATAATATTGGATTAGGTGCTTGTAAAAATATATCAATTGATTGGATTTATGATCTAGACAGTGTAAAAGAAATTTTTCAAAATAAGTTTCAGCATTTTCCAATATTTATAGCAGAGAGTCAACATTTAGATTTTTTACAAGCAAATGGAAAAATTCAAATAGATATTCCTGAATTTTATTTTTTTTGCTGTGCACCAGAATTTAATATTAACCCTACAAATCATCAGGAATTTGCTGAAAAATTAATGAGAGGGATTCCACTAAAACCAAAGCTTGAGTGTGAGATTAAATATTATAATATACAAAATGAATTATATACAAAGAAGTTTAATGTTGAAATTATGCCAATCGAAGATATACTAAAAATAAAATTTTTGGCTGCATAATATTATTTGTTCTACGTCATTTAAGTAAAATTTCTAATTACTTCCCAGTCGAAATCAACAACTCCCGAATATCAACCTTCAAAAATTTAGAAATTTCATAAAGTGTTTCAATAGAAGGTTGATATTCATTGGTACACCAACGGGAAACAGTCGATACAGTTTTACCTAAATGTTTGGCTAATTCCTTATTACTTCTATTGTTTTCAACTAAAGCAACCTTTATTCTATTTAACTTAAGTTTCGACATAATGTTGATTTATTGCTTTTTTATGCAAATATGATGTATTTTAAATATAATAAAAAGTATAACATTGTTATTCAAAAGTGCTATAAAATTATAATTTAATTTAATTTTTTTATTATTTGTAGTAAAAATATTACTATATTTGTTTAGATGAAATAAAAATAAAATGAAACAATTAAAGCAAAGACGATTAAAAATTCAACCAAAGCATATTGCAAGATCATATAATCGTTATGTTGTATTTCCCGAAATTCGCCTTTGTGGTAAATGGCTTCAAGATATTGGCTTTAATCAAGGAAATTTCGTAACAATCGAACATCAGGAAAATAAAATCATTATTACAGCCAATAATGAAATTAAAACAAAATCAAGTATATAAAACATAGCCCAAGGTTTCAACCTTGGGAAACGAATCCAGATAACACATTGTGATAATGCATTGAGATAATATATTGCGTTCCCAAGGTTAAAACCTCGGGCTATGTTCTGAAATAAAAAACACATAGTTTCTTATTGAAGCTATGTGTTTTTTATTAAAATGAAATGCCTTTTGTAGACAATCCAAATCCTATGTTTCTATGTGTTTAAAAAATTAGATAGCTTTTTTCTTCTCCAAATTTGGTAAAAAAGTAGTTATAATTCCAATCAAAGGAAGAAATGCACAAATTTTAAAAACATATTCTATACTCGTTGCATCGGCAATTTTTCCTAAAATAGCAGAACCTAAACCGCCCATTCCAAAGGCAAATCCGAAGAAAAGACCAGCGACTAGACCCACTTTTCCAGGCATTAATTCTGTAGCATAAACTAAAATGGCTGAGAATGCAGAAGAGAGAATTAACCCAATAATTACAGATAAAATTCCAACCCAAAATAGTGGCACATAAGGTAATAACATTGTAAAAGGCGCAACTCCAAGAATAGAAACCCAGATAACATATTTTCTGCCAACGCGATCGCCAATTGGTCCGCCAATTAATGTTCCTGCAGCAACGGCGCCCGAGAATAAAAATAAATAGACTTGTGACTGCTGAATCGAGATGTGGAATTTATCAATCAAAAAGAAAGTATAATAACTCGTAATACTCGCCATATAGAAGTATTTAGAGAAAATAAGAACCAATAAAATAGCCAATGAAAAATTGACTCTTTTTTTAGATAAATGATGCGTTTCGATTTGGTGCGTTGCTTTATTTGCATTTCTTAAAGAAAGATGCGCTGTGTACCAAAGTCCAATTTTGTATAAAGCCAGAATTCCAATCAAAGCAATAAAACAAAAGCAAGCAATATAAGACTGTCCGTTTGGAATAACGATAAAAGCCGCCAATAAAGGTCCGATAGCGCTTCCTGCGTTCCCGCCCAATTGAAAGATAGACTGTGCCAATCCTTTTTTTCCGCCCGAAGCCAAATGTGCTACTCTAGAAGATTCTGGGTGAAAAATAGACGACCCAATCCCTATTAAACTTACAGATAATAATAGATATTCAAAACTAGAAGCAATCGAAACAAAAAAGAGTCCAATCATGGTAAAACACATTCCGATGATTAGAGAATAGGGTCTTGAATTTTTGTCCGTATACATTCCCACAAAAGGCTGTAAAATAGAGGCAACGATTTGATAGGTAAAAGTGATAATTCCGATTTGAGAAAAACTTAAACTAAAAGTTTGTTTTAACAGCGGATAAATTGACGGAACTACAGCTTGTAATAAATCATTGATTAAATGAGAAAAACTAATAATGAATAGTATAGAATAAGTGGTTTTTTTGATTATTTCTGGATGTGCTTTAACGGTTTCCATGTGATATTTTTGATTTTAAATTAGATTAAAAATAACAGCTGTATTATTTTTTACAAAGGTTAAAAGAAATAATTATGTCTTAATTGCTATATTTGGACAATGAATAACCAAATTCGGACATATCGATTAGCGCAAGATTACGGATATCAAGTAGATTCGTCTATACCTGTTATTGGGTATACAGAAATGGTAAACAACGAAATGTGTATCTCACATTCGCATCCTAGAGGACAGCTTATTTATGCCACGCGCGGCGTAATGAATGTTGTGGTGGGGAATCAAATTTGGGTTGTCAATCCGCTGCAAGGCTTGTGGCTTCCGGGCGGTGTAGAGCATGAAGTTACTTTTCAGAAAGACGTTAATTATTACAGCGTTTTTATTGATCCGTCAGCAACTGGTGGATTGCCAATGAATAGTTTTTCTTTTGATATTCCGATCTTTTTGAAACAATTGGTTTTTAAAATTATTTCTTTTGGAACTGAAGGAAATTTAACACCGTCACAACAAAGAATTAGTGATGTGTTTTTAGATGAATTGGCTTTAATAGAACCAAGCGCTACATTTTTGCCTACAACCAATCACGAAAGATTACAAAAAGTTGTCGATCTTCTGCTGAATGATGTAGCCAGTAAAAATACGATCGAGTATTATGCTGAGATTTCTTTTATGAGCACCAGAACTTTATCCCGCTTATTTATTAAAGAACTCGGAATGAATTTCAGCGACTGGCGAACTCGATTAAAATTATTAGAAGCCATAAAACGTTTGGGCGAAAAACAATCCATAAAAGAAATCGCTTTCAATTTAGGATATGAAAACACCAGCGCTTTTATTTTTATGTTCAAAAAACATTTAGGCAAAACACCTTCCAATTATATTTTAGAAGATCCAAATGAGGCTGAAAAGTTAACGGCTTAAACCGTTGCATTATTTTATTTTGATACTTGTGGAGTAATTATTTCAACACATAGAAACATAGAATTTTATTTAAAAAAGAGTCTTAGAAAAGAAACTCATTTCTTTCACATAAGAAGCTATGTCAATTTGATTAAGTTAAGGATTATTTAAAAAAGTTTCACGCAGATTTTAGCAGAAAAAGAATAAAAAAATCTGCCAAATCTGCAGAATCTGCGTGAAAAAATATACCTACTCAAATTTTCTCTTAAATAATATGCTTATTATAAAATTACGATTCCTTAAATCGTTTTTTTTGGCACTAAAAAAATAAAGACCAATAATTTTTATCCTAAAAAATTATCAATGATTCGTTTTTTTATTAAATATACAGGATAGTACAGGGTATCAAATGTAAAAATAACGCTTATTTTAGTGCCAAATATATCGTTTATGCAAAGCCGACTTTCAATTGTTAAGAATTTACTTGTTTTTGTTGCTTTATTTTCGTTTTCTTTCTTGTCAGCACAAGAAAAACCTAAAGAAGCAACATGGATTTGGTATCCTGGAGATTTTGAAGTTTGGTTGAGCAATAAAATGCAAGTAAGACGTACAGAACGCGAAGCCGTATTTCCACCGCTTTGGCAATATTATAGTCCTTATGCCTTGGTAACTTTTCAAACAGAAGTAGATATTCCAAATCCAGACGAGGTTAAAATCTATTCGGAAGGACCTTTTCAATTACTTTTAGATGGAGTTCAAGTTTACGGACAGCCAAAATCAATAAAAATTCCCGCAGGAAAACATAAAATTTCCTTTAAAGTTTATAATCAAGAAGTGCTGCCAGCTATTTATATTGATGGTCAATATGTTAAATCTGATGCGTCTTGGAAAGTTACCAATGAAGATAAACTTTGGATTGATGAAGCTGGAAAAGCACAACAATCTGGTACACCATGGATGCCAGTTGGTTCTTGGAATTTTAATTCACCAGAGAATAAACCTTCTGGTTTTAAACTATCAACCAAACCTTTAAGTGCAAAAAAAATAGAAAAAATAGGAGCTGGTGAGTTGGTAGATTTTGGTAAAGAAACTTTTGGTTATATTAAAATTCACGGATTAAAAGGAAAAGGCAAAGTAGCACTTTATTATGGAGAATCTCGTGAAGAAGCGCTGGATTCTGCCAAATGTGAAACATTAGATCATTTATCTTTTGATGGAAATCAACCTGAAACCTATACACACAATGCATCCAAAGCATTCCGTTATGTTCAAGTACAAGCAGATGCATCGGTAAAATACGATTCTATTTCAATGCTTTATGAATATTTGCCATTAGACTATCGTGGTGCATTTAAATCTTCAGATCAACAATTGAATCAAATTTGGGATGTGGCGGCGTATACTATGCATTTAACGTCTCGCGAATTTTTTATAGATGGAATAAAACGCGATCGTTGGGTTTGGTCTGGTGATGCTTATCAAAGTTATTTAATGAATTATTATTTGTTTTTTGATTCGGCTTCTGTAGAACGAACGCTGTTGGCGCTTCGCGGAAAAGATCCTGTTACGGCTCATGTTAATATCATTATGGATTATTCGCTGTATTGGTTTGTAGGTGTTTACGATTACTATTTACACACAGGCGACACGAAATTTATAAAAACTTTTTATCCACGAATGAAATCACTGATGGAATTCTGCTTAAAAAGAAGAAACACAAACGGATTCCTAGAACCATTAGAAGGCGATTGGGTTTTTATTGATTGGGCAAACGGATTACCAAAAACGGGTGAAGTTAGTTTTGAGCAAATGCTTTTAGCGAGAAGTTTAGAAGCTATGGCAGTTAGTGCCGAAATAGCGGGTGAAAAGGAAGACCAAAAACAATATCAAAATTTAGCCAGTGATTTAAAAACAAAATTATTTGATGTGTTTTGGGATAAAAAAGAAAACGTCATGAAGCACCAGCGTATAGATGGTAAAGTGCAAGACATTGTAACCAGATACGCTAATATGTTCGGTATTTTCTTCAATTATTTTAATGAAGAACAAAAACAAAGTATAAAAAATAAAGTGTTGCTCAATAAGAATATTCTTCAAATTACAACGCCGTACATGCGTTTTTATGAGTTGGAAGCATTGTGTGCTATGGGCGAACAAAATTATGTTTTGAAAGAAATGAAAGACTACTGGGGCGGCATGTTAAACGAAGGAGCAACTTCTTTCTGGGAAGAATACAACCCAAATAAAAAAGGTGCAGCGCATTTAGAAATGTATGGACGTCCTTATGGAAAAAGTCTTTGCCATGCTTGGGGTTCCAGTCCAATTTATTTATTAGGAAAATATTATTTAGGAGTAAAACCAACCGCACCTGGATATTCAGAATACGAAATCAAACCAAATTTAGGTGGATTGCAATGGATGGAAGGAAAAGTGCCAACGCCAAATGGTGAAGTAGCATTATACTGCAGTACCAAAGAAATCAAAGTAAAAGCAGCAGAAGGCGAAGGAAAATTGATCATTAATAGCCAGACTAAACCAAAAACAAATTCTGGAACAATTACAGAATTAGCAAAAAATAAATACCAATTAATCGTTGAACCGAATGTTGAGTATAAAGTGAGTTATAAAGCAATTTAGTGTATATTTTTGTCATGAGAGGAAAGAAGCAAGCACATTTGCAAAATCAAGCTTTGTGTAATTATTAGCGTGATTGCTTCGTTCCTCACAAAGACAAGATTACCAATGTTTAATAGCTCAACAAAATTTAAATCAATGTTTTTAAAAAAATTAAAATTCAATTCTAATCCAGTTACAATAGCATTTTTATTGATGTTTTTAGTATGCTTTCAAGTTTCGGCTCAAAAAAAGAATACTGTAAAAAACACGAATTGGGAGCCGGCTCCTTTTGAAGTTTTAAATAGTTATAAAAAATTTAATACCACATTATACGCACATGTATTTTCTGAAAGCAGACATAATATTATTAGAATTGCACCAGAATTAAAAGGCTTAACAGGTATAGAACTTCCTTTAGAACCTTATAAAAATTTTACAAACGAACCATTAACCTTAACTTTTAATGAAGCAGTAGAGGTTTTAGTTGGAGTATTTCAGGAACCAGACAATACAGCATATCTTCCAAACAGGATTGTACGAAATGGTATTTTAGTTCTTGAAAATGGAGTTACAATTACGGGAATGCCACCTGTAAATGTTTATGCGATTGCTTATCCAAAAGGAACTCATATCATTTTTCCAAATGCCAGAGGTTTGTTTGCCATTTTAGGAGTTATAAAAATCAAGCAGCAATTAACACCAAGAAATGCAGCATATCCAGATGGAAGACTTTGGAATCCGACTTTTATAGTTGAAGGATTTTCAGATGAACAACCACTTTTTGATATTATTGGAGGAGAAAATCAGCCCATTATAGAAGATGGAATGTCGGGAACAGAAGGTAATCAAGGCGGATTTGAAGGCGGACGAGTTGTAAAAGTAGGCGATACTTATCACATGTTTCCAACCGAAAGAGCTGGAGAAAAAGGCGTTGATTATTATTACGATCGTGTAAAAACCAAAATAGGACATTGGACGAGTAAAGATGCGATTCACTGGCAAAGAGAATCAACTATTTATCAAGCAAGCGGAACATACGCTGTGACAGAAGATGATAATCCGATGAACGATCGCCGCGCGGCAATTTGGTCGTATATGCCTGTTTTTAATGAAAAAGCAAATAAATGGTATGGCTATTATTTGGCCTATACGGTGAGTAAGGAAATAGAACCAAACCATTCTTTTGGAAGAATCTGGCGTTGTGAATCAACTGTAGAAGGAATCAACGGAATTGGCGGTCCTTATAAAGATATGGGAATTATTATGGAGCCAGGTTTAGATTCACAACCGTGGGAAGGACGTCAAGGCGTGGCTTCCTTTTTTCCGTATCAAGTGGGCGATAAATGGTTAGGGTTTTACAGCGGTGCTTATCCGTTTAATTCTAGGGAAGATTATCCGAAGAAATCAGGAAAAGGCTGGTTTGTAGCTTTAGCCGAATCTAATAGTTTAGAAGGTCCTTGGAAAAGAATGAATAAAGGTGTTGAACCCATAAAATCAATACATCCTTTTTTTGTTGAAAATCCCATCGTGAGCCAGCTTCCAAACGGATTATATATTGCCATTTTTGATGGAGGACCAGACGGCTGGGGACATCATTTGCCTAATATGATAGGATATTCTCTATCAAAAGACGGTTACAAATGGTCTGAAGCAAGATACTTGCCAATAGAAACAAAAGTCAATAGATGGTGGGATATTATGCGTACACCGCTTTGCCTGATTCCAGAAGGAAATGATGTTTACACCATTGTATACGCCGCAATAGATTTAAATAGAAGATTTCACCCAATGGGAATGGTAAAAGTAAAACTGAATCCAGAGGTTATGAAATTAAGATTAGAAGAATTGAGTAAAGAATAAAGAACAAAGAGAATAGAGTATAGAAACTTTGCGACTCTGCGACTTTGCGAGAGCTAAAACAAGGCTTGTAAATTAATCTCGCAAAGTCGCAGAGTCGCAGAGAAAAAAAACTTAGTGTCTTAGCGCCTTCGTGGCAAAAACAACATAAAATGAAAATTAAATATCTAATCCTAACCATTTCAGCACTTGCAATAACAAGCTGTGCAACCAAATACAAGAAAAGAGAAATTACCGATACCGTAATGCAGGAGATTTACAACGAAGTAAAAACGCCTTATAAATACGGTTTGGTAATGGTTCCCACAGACAACTCCTATAAAATGGATTGTCCGAGTGTATTTAGAAAAGATGGAAAATGGTTTATGACCTATTTAATTTATGACGGAAGAGGTTATGAAACTTGGCTTGCCGAAAGTGACGATTTACTGCATTGGAAATATTTAGGAAAAGTAATGTCTTTTTCAGAAAACGAAAAACACTGGGATGTTAATCAAAAAGCAGGATATATTTCGTTACAAGATCCAACTTGGGGAGGAAGCTACGAATGGGAAAAATACGATGACAAATATTGGATGAGTTATTTTGGAGGAGACAGCAAAGGCTACGAAGCTGGAGTGTTATCAATCGGAATGGCGTATACAAAAGAATCACCGACAAAACCACACGAATTTCAAAGATTAGAAAATCCAGTTTTAACGCCAAAAGACAAAGACGTAAGCTGGTGGGATAATAGTACGATGTATAAAAACAGCGTTATCCGAGACAAAGATAAACTTACGGGACATAATTTTATTATGTATTACAATGCGCGTGGCGATAGTTTAAAACCTCAAAAAGGAGCAGAAAGAATTGGAATGGCAGTTTCTGATGATATGAAAACTTGGAAACGTTTTGGTAAAAATCCGGTATTAAATCACCACAAAGGAATTACAGGCGATGCTTACATTCAAAGAATTAATGATACTTGGGTAATGTTTTATTTTGGTGCTTTCTGGACAGGTTGGGATCAAGGTGCATTTAACCGCTTTGCTGTATCTAACGATTTAATTCATTGGAATGATTGGAAAGGCGAAAATTTAATTCAGTCATCAGAACCTTATGATGATATGTTTGCACACAAATCTTTTGTAGTAAAATACAATGGTGTAGTGTATCATTTTTATTGCGCTGTAAATAAAGCAGAACAAAGAGGAATTGCAATTGCAACTTCTAAAGATTTAGGTAAAAGCGAAATGAATTTTGTTGCTCCGCCAGAGAAAGTGAAAAAGAAATAAGAATTACGATTGCAGACCTGACAGGTTTTTAAAACCTGTCAGGTCTAATAATCAGAAGCACAAAAAAATAATATAATGTTTAAATCAGTATTCACATTTTACATTTTACTTCTCACAACTTGCACAATGCAGGCGCAATTGGTTACGGGCGAGCCTGCTGGTATACCAAGAGTTCCAGAAAAATATATTGATAATCCGTGGGAGAATCCTTTAGTGACAAGTATCAATAGAGCTTCGGCGCGTGCGACGGCATATTCTTATACCAATGTTGCAGATGCATTAGAAGGAAACAGAAACAAGAGCAGAATTAAAATATTAAATGGCGAATGGGATTTTAAATTTGCTAAAAATCTGGAGGAAGCACCTCAGGATTTTTATAAAAATGAAGTAAAAGGCTGGGATAAAATTGAAGTTCCTTCTAATTGGGAATTGAAAGGTTATGGACATGCTATTTACAAAAGTGCTGTTTATTCGTTTAGACCTGTAAATCCGCCTTTTGTACCCAAAGATGACAATCCGATTGGTTCGTATCAAAGAAAATTTACAGTGCCAGAAAATTGGGATGGAATGAATGTTACGCTTCATTTTGGCGGTGTAAGTTCTGCTTTTCAAGTATGGGTTAACGGCGATTTTTTAGGCTACGGACAAGATAGTTTCAATTCATCAGAATTTAATATTACACCCTATCTTAAAAAAGGCGAAAATGTGTTATCCGTTCGTGTTTTTCGTTACAGCGATGGATCTTATCTAGAAGATCAAGACCATTGGCGTTTAAGCGGTATTCAGCGTGAAGTATTTATCATGGCAGAACCTAAATTACGCATTCAAGATTTCTTTGTTCAAACCAAATTAGACAAACAATATCAAGATGCCGTTTTTCAACTGCGTCCGCGTTTAGAGAATTTTACAGGAGATACCATTAAAAATCAAACCTTTGAAGTTCAATTATACGATGCTCAAAACAAGCCATTATTCGAAAAAGCTTTAGTGAGAAAAGCATCAGATATTATCAGTGAAGTTTCGCCTCGTTTAGATAAAGTACGTTTTGGATTTTTTCAAGAAACGATCAAAAATCCATTAAAATGGAGTGCTGAAATTCCGAATCTGTATACTTTAATTATGACGCTTAAAAATCCTGATGGAACGATAAGTGAAGTAAAAAGCGCTAAAGTTGGTTTTCGTTGTATTGAATTTTCTAAAGAAAACGGCAAAATGCTCATTAACGGAAAAGAAACCTATGTGTATGGCGTTAATCATCACGGGCATCATCCCGTAAGAGGAGAAGCAGTCAATCATCAAGATTTAGAAGAAGATGTTAAGTTGATGAAAAAATTCAACTTTAATTTTGTTCGTACGAGCCATTTTCCAGACGACCCATATTTTTATGAATTGTGTGATAAATATGGTTTAATGGTGATGGACGAAGCCGATTTAGAGACGCACGGTTTAGGCGGATTTTTAAGCAACGACCCGCAATGGACACACGCTTATTTAGAGCGTATGACGAGAATGGTAGAACGTGATAAAAACCACCCAAGTATTGTAATGTGGAGTTTGGGTAATGAAGCAGGAAAAGGCCCAAATCACGCTGCAATGGCGGGTTGGACACACGATTACGATATTACGCGTCCAGTACATTACGAACCAGCGCAGGGAAATCCTAGATTAGACGGGTATATTGATCCTTTAGATCCGCGTTATCCTAAAACTGTAGATCATTCGCATCGTTTCGAAAACCCGCAGGACGAACCTTATGTAGACATCGTAAGTCGTTTCTATCCGGGTATTTATACGTCAAAATTTCTGGTAGAGCAGCATAAAGATACACGACCAATTTTGTTTGTAGAATATTCGCATTCAATGGGAAATTCAACAGGAAATTTAAAAGAATTATGGGATGAATTCCGCTCAACGCCAAGAGTAATTGGCGGTTGTATTTGGGATTTAAAAGATCAAGGTTTATTGCTGAAAGATGCAAAAACGGGGCAGGAATATTTTGGTTACGGTGGAGATTTTGGAGAGAAAAAGCACGATGCTAATTTTAATATCAACGGAATGGTCGCTCCAGACGGAAGACCAAAAGCAGCAATGTTTGAGAACAAATGGATTTATCAGCCAGCTGTTTCAACTTTAGAAAACAATTCGATTTTAAAAATTCATAATAGACAAGTTGTTCAAAATTTGAGCGGTTTTATTCCGGTAATAAAGATTCTTGAAAATGGAAATGTTATAAAAACAGAAATTTTAAAACCAATAGATATTCCAGCTGGAAGCGATTTTTCATTAGATGTAAAACAATATCTTACGAAAATGAAATCAGATTCAGAGTATTTTTTGAATATCGAATTTCAACTTCCAAAAGAGGAATTTTGGGCTCCAAAAAGTTTTGCTGTATCAGAAGATCAGTTTTTGTTGAAAAAGAAAGAAACTCAAACTACAATTGATTCTAAATCAAAAGAAAAAATAGAAGTTTCAGAAACTGCAGAAGCATTTAAAGTTACAGGTAAAGAATATGCTGTAGTAATTAGTAAAACGAATGGAGCATTGATTTCTTATTTATATAAAAATCAAGAACAAGTTTTTGCGCCTTTGCTGCCAAATTTCACCAGACCATTGACAGACAATGATCGTAAAGGCTGGAAACCGCAGAAGAAATTAAAACAATGGTACAATAACGTTCCTAAATTAATTACGGTTTCTTCAGAAAAATTAGAGAACGAAATTAAGATAAGCAGTAATTACGAAGTTATAAAAGACAGCGCTCAGGTTCGAGTAGATTATTTGATAAAAGCGAACGGAATTGTTCAAGTAAATTACAAATTGTCTGCGGATAAAGCTTTACCAAACATTCCGAAAGTTGGAATGCAAATGGGAGTGCAGAGAAAATTCGATCAAATTTCATGGTACGGAAAAGGCGAATTAGAAAATTATTGTGATCGTAGTTTCGGGTTTACTGTTGGAAGATATTCTTTACCAATTGATAAATTTATTGAGCCGTACATCAAACCGCAAGAAAACGGAAATCGTACTGAAGTAAGATGGATGTCGGTATCAACTCCTTCTAAAAATAATGGATTGTTAGTATTACAAAATGATAAAGCATTACAAATGAGTGCTTGGCCTTATACGCAAGCGAGTTTAAATGAAGGTAAACATACATATGATCTAAAAGATCCTGGTTTTTTAACTTTGAATATTGATTTATTGCAAATGGGAGTGGGCGGAAACGACAGTTGGTCGCCAGTTGCACAGCCAATAGAAAAGTACATGATTCCAGCAGGAGATTATCAATATAGTTTTTATTTGATGCCTTTCTCTTCAGCAAAAAATGGTTTAGAGGAAAGTTTGAAAAAGTTTAAATATTAAGTTATTATCCTAACAGGTTTCCAAAACCTGTTAGGTATTTTAGTTTAAGATACAGTTTGTCATTTCGAGGAACGAGAAATCTCCACGAGTAGCTCCGCAATCGAAAGCAGACAAACTCAGCGGAGTTTCTTACGGAGATTTCTCCTCCGTCGAAATGACAAGATTGCGGAGAATAAAGAATAAAAGTAAGTACTATTTTGTCATTTCGAGGAACGAGAAATCGCACTAGATATTCGACAAAGATTGAAGATTTAGTTAGCGGAGTTTCGAGTGTGATTTCTCGTTCCTCGAAATGATAAGATGACGAGATAAAAAAATAATCTCGCAAAATCTGCTAAATCTGCGTGAGTAAATTTTCACGCAGATTTAGCAGATCAAGCAGATTTTTTAGAATAATAATAAAATCCAATATAGGATAAATAACAACAATAATGTTAAACAAAAAGTACCTCTTTTTTATACTACTTCTTGCGGGATTTGTTTCCGCACAGGAAACCCATAAAAAAGAAAATACCTTTTTTCAGCCCACAATAGAATCCTCAAGACCTTGGGTATATTGGTATTGGATGCAGAGTGCTTATTCTAAAGAAGGCATCACAGCAGATTTAGAAGCGATGAAACAAGCTGGAATTGGCGGTGCTTATTTAATGACGATTAAAGGACCAGCAAATCCACCGTTGATAAATCCTCCTGTTTTACAATTAAGTCCAGAATTTTGGCAGTTGGTGCTTTGGGCATTGACCGAAGCAGATCGTTTGGGTGTGAAAATTGCATTTCATCCAGCCGATGGTTTTGCTGTTGCGGGCGGGCCTTGGATCACGCCAGAAATTTCCATGCAGAAAGTAGTTTGGCAAGATCTTACATTTAACGGAAAAGAAGCTAAAAACCTAACTTTACCAGTTCCAAATCATTATAAAGACTATTATAAAGACATTGCAGTTTTTGCAATTCCGCTAAAAGAAGCGAATGTAACTTCATATAAAAAGCAGCCCAAAATTACATCAACTTTAGGCGATTTTGATGCTTCATTTTTGAGTGATTCGAAGAAAGACGATCAATTTCGATTAAAAGAAAAAGGGTGGATTCAATATGAATTTGAGCAACCTTTTTTATGTAAATCAATTCAGATAGAAACCAAAGGAAATAATTACCAAGCACATCGATTAATTGTTGAAGTAAGTGATGACGGTAAAAACTTTAAAAGTTTAGGAAGATTAACAACGCCGCGACAAGGCTGGCAGGATACTGACGCCTTTTATACACATAGTTTGGTGCCGACAAAAGCAAAATATTTCAGATTTGTTTACGATCCAGCAGGAACTGAACCTGGCGCAGAAGACTTAGATCCAGCAAAATGGAATCAAGGTTTAAAAGTTTCTAAAATCATTTTATCAAACGAAACTTTGATTGATAATTACCAAGGAAAATCGGGAGCGATTTGGAGATTGAGTCCACAAGTTACTGATGCAGCAATTGGAAAAACGGATTGTGTAGAACAATCAAAAATGATTAATATTTCGAAGTTTGTAGATGCTAAAGGCGTTTTAAACTGGAAAGCTCCATCAATTGCAATGTGGCGAATTATTCGTTTTGGATATACTTCTACAGGTCATGAAAATGCAACTGCGGGTGCAGGAAGAGGATTAGAAGTTGATAAATTTAGTGCTGATGCCGTTCGCTTTCAACTCGATCATTGGTTTGGTGAAATGCTCAGAACAGCAGGTCCAGAATTAGCTTCAAAAGTGGTAAAAATTCTGCACATAGACAGCTGGGAATGTGGCAGTCAGAATTGGTCCCCTGTTTTTAGAGACGAATTCAAAAAACGCAGAGGTTATGATATTGTCGATTTCCTTCCGGTTATGGCTGGAATTCCTGTAAATACTATTGAGAATTCTGAGAAAATTTTATACGATGTTAGAAAGACAATTTCAGAATTAGTTGCCGATAATTTTTTTGCGACTTTGGCCGATGAAGCTAAAAAAGCAAATGTAAAATTCAGCTCAGAAAATGTTGCACCAACGATGATGAGCGACGGACTTTTACATTTTAAACACATCGATTATCCGAGTGGAGAATTTTGGCTAAAAAGCCCAACACACGACAAACCAAACGATATGCTCGATGCCATTTCTGGCGGACATATTTATGGAAAAGATATTATTCAGGCAGAAGCTTTTACGGAGTTAAAAATGGATTGGGACGAACATCCCGGAAATCTTAAAACTTTAGCAGACAGAAATTACGCAATAGGAATTAACCGATTTTTCTATCACGTTTTTGTACATAATCCGTGGACAGACAGGAAACCCGGAATGACTTTAGACGGCGTTGGTTCTTATTTTCAAAGAGATCAAACGTGGTGGAAACCCGGAAAAGCTTGGGTCGATTATTGCCAGAGAGTGCAGTTTCAATTGCAAAAAGGAAAACCAGTTATTGATCTGGCTGTTTTTATTGGTGAAGATTTGCCGTCGCGTTCGGTTCTTCCAGATCGATTAGTGCCTTTTATTCCGAATGTTTTTGGAGCGGCAAGAATAGCAAGCGAGAAAATCAGATTAGAAAATGAAGGACAGCCGAGTTTAAGAGCTCCAAAAGAAGTAACGTCTTCAAAAAATAGTACCGATTTATCGCAATGGGTAAACGCAATGAACGGTTATCAATATGATTCTTTTAATGCTGATGTTTTAATCAACCGCGCTAAAGTAGAAAACGGAAAAATTTCTTTTGGAGGCAGAATTGAATACGGAGCTTTATTATTTCCGGGAAGTCATAAAATGGCACCTAATAAAATGATTTCTTTGGCTTCCGCCGAAAAAATATTGGAGTTGCTAAAAGAGGGAGGAACTATTTTTATTGATGAAAAACCAAATTTACAACCCGGAATTCAATCAGAAGCAGATCAAAAGAAATGGCAGATTGTTGTTGATGAAATCTGGAATAATGCAGCAAATGCTTCTTCATGGAAAATAGGAAAAGGAACGGTTATTAAGCTTCCCTATTTAGGAAATGACTTTGCTTCAATTGGAATTACGCAAGATGTTTATTTTCCGAATTTAAATAGAGCCGAATCTGAAACAATTGCTTGGACACACCGCAAAACCGACACGGAAGATCTTTATTTTATTTCAAATCAAAAAGAAGAAAAAAGAACTTTCGAAGCTTCGTTTAGAGTTTCTGGAAAAATACCAGAATGGTACAATCCTGTAACGGATAAAACGACTGTTTTGCAAAATTGGAAACAAGAAAACGGACGCACGATTGTCACTATTTCATTGGTAGAAAATGAATCGGGTTTTGTGATTTTTAAAAATAATACAGAAATGAAATCTGTATCGGGAATAGACTCACAATTTGAAACCATTCAGACATTAGATGAAAAATGGGAATTGCAATTTGATCCTGAATTTCACGGACCAAAAGAAGTGATTAAAACCAATGTTCTTTTTGATTGGAGTACTTCGGCAAATGATCAAATTAAATATTATTCGGGAACAGTTTCGTATCAAAAAGAATTGATTTGGAAAGGAAATACTAAAGATCAAATCTGGCTGGATTTAGGAACAATTGCTAATATCGCCGAAGTGAGTATCAATGGAAAAGACTGTGGTACAATTTGGACATTTCCGTACAGAACTAATATTTCGGATGCATTACAAAAAGGGAAAAATACCATCATTATAAAAGTAACCAATACTTGGGCAAACCGATTAATGGGCGATCAAAAACTTCCAAAAGAAGAACGATTGACTTGGACAACGGCACCTTTTAGATTGGATGGAGAGCCTTTATTGAAAGCTGGATTATTGGGACCAATTACGATTGTGAAAGAGAAATAAGATGTTTGCTAATAAAATATAGACCGCTCCGATGGAGCTTATTTTGATATAATTTTTTTCTAGAAACATATCGTCCCTCTGGAACTAAAAAAAACTCCTTTAGGAGTTAACTGTTTGTAGAAAAAGGATTTTTTTTAGATTGTTAAAGCTCCAGAGGAGCGACCTGTTTTGAATAAAATAATTAAAGAATACATATAAATGACAAATTTTAAACACATTTTTTTCGCCATTATATTGTTTTTAACAAGCTTACAAATCAATGCAAAAATCAAATTGCCAGCTTTGTTCTCGGACAATATGATGTTGCAGCAAAAGTCGAATGCGCCAATGTGGGGCTGGGCAGAGATGAATGCAAATCTTACCATAAAAACGTCATGGAATGCTAAAATCTACAAAGTGAAAGCCGATAATCTAGGTAAATGGAATGTTGCTTTACAAACGCCTGCTGCTGGCGGTCCGTTTACAATTGAAGTAACAGAAGGAACAGAAAAAGTAATAGTAAAAAATATACTGATCGGCGAAGTTTGGTTGTGTTCAGGACAATCGAATATGGAAATGCCGTTGAAAGGATTTCAAGGACAACCTGTTACAAATGGAAATGAAATCATTGTAAGATCAACCAATAAAAACATTCGTTTAATTACGATTCCGAGAGCGACAGTTTTAGCACCTTTAGATGATTTTGAAGGAAAATGGGAAGTAGCTTCACCAAAATCTACGGCCAATTTTAGCGCTACAGCCTGGTATTTTGGATCGCTTTTACAAGAAGTTTTAGATGTTCCAGTTGGATTAATTCACGTTTCTTATGGCGGTTCTAGCATGGAAGCTTGGATGAATCAGGAAATGTTGAAAGATTTTACAAGCGCTAAAATTCCAACTACAAAAGAAGAATTAGCAAAAGACCCAAATCGCGTTCCGACAACTTTGTTTAACGGAATGCTTTCGCCTGTTATTGGTTACGGAATTAAAGGCTGTATTTGGTATCAAGGCGAATCTAATTACGAAAGAGCTTCTGAATACAAAGACTTAATGAAGAAAATGGTAAGCAGTTGGAGAGGTTTATGGAAACAGGGTGATTTCCCATTTTACTACGCTCAGATTGCACCATTTAATTACGCGCAATTTCACCCAAAAGATTATTTAGAAAAATACAATTCGGCTTACACGAGAGAAGCGCAGTTGAAAGCTTCTAAAGAAATTCCGAATTCGGCAATGGCAGTTTTAATGGATGTTGGTGAAGAAAATAACATTCACCCGATGGATAAAGAAAAAGGTGGAAATCGTTTGGCTTTTCAAGCTCTGGCAAGAACTTACGGAATTGAAGGTTTTGAGTTCGAAAGCCCAAAATATAAAAGCATGGAAATAAAAGACGGTTCTGTAACGGTTTCTTTTGATGACGTGGCAAACGGAATTACATCTTACGATAAAGAAGTTACAGGTTTTGAATTGGCGGGAGAAGACAAAGTTTTTTATCCAGCGAAGACTGTTGTACGCAGAAAATCAGTGGTTTTAACTTCAGATAAAGTTGCTAAACCAGTTGCAGTTCGTTATTTATTTAAAGATTTTGCAAAAGCGGAACTTTTTAGTGGGGGAGGTTTGCCAGTTTCTTCTTTTAGAACCGATGAATGGTAGGTTTTGGAGTTATGAGTTATAAATTATAAATTATAAGTCGGCTTGTCATTCCTGCAAGGTTTCCAAAACCTTGTAGGTATGTTGTTGGGATACTTAATGAAATGGTTAATTAAATACCTACAAGGTTTTGGAAACTTTACAGGAGAGAAAAATGATGAAAAAAATAACGCTTTTTATATTCTTTATTTTTACGCTTTTTGTAAAGGCGCAGGTTCCTGTGCTTACAGATTACAATCAAGTTTGGAAAACGCAGAGTAATAATTCATCAGAATCGATGCCTTTGGGCGGCGGAGATATTGGGTTGAATGTCTGGGTAGAAAAAGGCGATTTGCATTTTTATTTTTCGCGAAGCGGTACTTTCGACGAACACAATACTTTATTGAAATTAGGACGTGTAAAAGTTACTTTAACGCCGAATCCGTTTAAGGATAATGAAGGTTTTCATCAAGAATTGGTACTGAAAGACGGCTATGTTTCGATCCTTCAAAATAAAACAAAAATTAAACTTTGGGTTGATGTTTTTAATCCAGTGATTCATTTAGATTTTGAGAGTTCGATACCAATGAAAATGACAGCATCTTACGAAAGCTGGCGTTATAAAAACAGAGATTCAAAAGGAAAAGCAAACAATGCCAATTCGTATAAATGGGCGCCGCAGGGAGAAATTGTAACCTATAAAGATTCGATTGCTTTTGAAAATAATGGAATCAAATTCTATCATAAAAACCGAGCTCAAACTGTTTTTGATGTTGCTGTAAAACAGCAGAAAATGGAATCGGTAAAAGGCCAAATGACGAATCCTCTTGCGAATCTGACTTTCGGTGGATTTATGAAAGGTGATAATTTAAAACCTGACGGAACATATTTAGGGAAATATCAGGATACCGATTTTAAAGGATTTAATTTATCGAGTATAAAACCTTCTAAAAAACAATCTTTAGAACTTCATTTATATACCAATCAACAAGAAGATCAAGCTTTATGGAATAATGCCTTAAAAAGCCAGATTGCGGCTTATAAAAGCACAGCAAAGCAAGCAGAGAAAAATACCATAAAATGGTGGAATAATTTCTGGGACCGCAGTTTTATTTTTACACAAAAAAATCAATCGATTGAGAAAGATTCTGTTTATCAAATCGGACAGAATTATCAGCTGTTTCGCTATATGTTAGGCTGTAATGCTTACGGAAAATATCCAACCAAATTCAATGGCGGACTTTTTACAGTTGATCCTGTTTTTACCAATAAAGATTTAAATTTTACTCCCGATTTTAGAAATTGGGGAGGCGGAACGATGACGGCTCAAAACCAGCGTTTGGTTTATTTTCCGATGCTGAAAAGTGGTGATTTTGACATGATGAAATCGCAGCTGGATTATTATTTGAGTCTGCAGAAAAATGCCGAATTACGAAGCAAAGTGTATTGGAATCATAATGGCGCAGCTTTTACAGAACAATTAGAAAATTTTGGTCTGCCAAATCCTGCTGAATACGAGTGGAAACGCCCCGCAGATTATGATCCGGGAATGGAATATAATGCTTGGCTGGAATACGAATGGGACACGGTTTTTGAATTTTGCCAAATGATGTTACAGCAGAAAGAATTTGCGAAAGAAGACATTCAAAAATACAATTCATTCATTATAAGTTGTCTTCGTTTTTTTGATGAACATTATCAATATTTAGCGAAACAAAGAGGTCGTAAAGCTTTGGATGGAAACGGACATTTGATTCTTTTTCCGGGTTCTGGAGCCGAAACTTACAAGATGGCTAATAATTCAAATAGTACAATTGCTGCTTTAAAAGTAATTACAGAAGAGCTTTTAAACCTTTCACAAAAAGAAGTATCAAAAGAAGAGTTAGAATATTTAAAAGGTTTTCAAACCAGAATTCCACCTTTGAATTTTGGTACAATTGAAAATCATAAAGTATTGGTTCCGGCAAAATCGTGGGAACGTGTTAATAATTCTGAAGTACCGCAATTGTATCCCGTTTATCCGTGGGGAATTTATGGTATTGGAAAACTAGATTTAGAAACGGCGCTGAATACTTGGAAATATGATGCAGATGCTATAAAATTTAGAAGTCATATTGGTTGGAAACAAGACAATATATTCTCGGCAAGATTGGGTTTAACAGAAGAAGCAAAGAAATACAATCTGCTGAAAATGTCTAATTCAGATAGAAGATTTCCAGCGTTTTGGGGACCGGGTTTTGATTGGGTTCCCGATCATAATTGGGGCGGATCTGGAATGATTGGTATGCAGGAAATGCTTTTGCAGGAAGCAGATGGAAAAATTTATCTTTTTCCGGCTTGGCCAAAAGAATGGAATGTTCATTTTAAATTACATGCCTCTCAAAACACCATTATTGAAGCAGAAATTGTAAACGGAAAATCGAAAATTATAAAAGTAATTCCAGAAGAAAAAACAAAAGATATTGTTGATCTGTTAGGAAAATCTATAGAAGAAAAAACAAAATTAAACTAAAAAGAAAATGATAAAAAAATTAGTTGGCTCTTTTGCTATGTCAATACTTTTGGCATTAAACGGGCAGGCGCAGAATACAGAGAAACAAGTTGTAAAAGTCGATTTTGACTTTTTTCAAAGAAGATTAGAAGAAGTTCACGATACAAGTTATGATTCGTGGGTAATTGAGGATAAAAAAGAAGACTCAAAAACATTTAATAATGTAACTTTTAAATTAAAAGGAAACTTTACATCAAAATGGTACAAACTCGGAATGAGTGCACCATTTTACAGCAAATTAGGGAGTGACGGTTTGGTTACAAGCCAGAATTTAGAGCTGAAAATTAACGGATTAAAGGAAGGGAAACACACATTATTGACCTTTCATAATGCATTTGATATTATTAAAGGAAAAACTTTTTCTCCGATTAAAATCTATGTAAACGATAAATTAACCGCAACTGTAAACGCGAGTCAGAGAGCCAATGCTAAAATTGACGCTGCGATGGCTTACATTACTTTTGATGTGATTAAATATCAGGATGTAGTGATTCGTTTTGAAATTGACGAAACTTCCAATCCCAATATTGTACCCCAAATTGTGATTAACGGATTTGAAGTTGATACACCAAATTTGATGAATCAAGCTCGTTCTCCCGAACCAAAAAATGGAGATGAACATGTGGCAGATAAAGCTATTATCTTGAAATGGGATGCTTCAAAAAATGCTTCAAAATATCAATTGTATTTTGGACTAGATAAAGATGCAGTAGCAAATGCCAATGAATCTTCAAAAGAATACAAAGGAAAATTAAGTAAAAGATCTTTTGCCGTTCCTAATTTGTACAGCATGACAACGTATTATTGGAGGGTGGATGAAATTGATGCTAAAGGAAATGTAACTCCAGGAAATGTGTGGTCGTTTAAACCAGCACAATTGGCTTTTCCAGATGCTGAAGGTTACGGACGTTTTGCCGTTGGAGGCAGAGGCGGTAAAGTTGTAGAAGTTACGAACTTAAACGATGACGGACCAGGAAGTTTACGTGATGCCATAAACCAAGAAATTGGACCAAAAACAATTGTTTTTAATGTGTCTGGAAATATAAAATTAGCATCAAGATTAGTGGCTAATCAGCCGTATATTACTATTGCTGGACAAACTGCTCCGGGAGAAGGAATCACGATTACGCGCGCGCCAATTGGTCTTACGGGAAATGATGGTGTTGTTCGATTTTTGAAAGTGCGTATCGGTGGAGGTACTACTTTTGATGGTATGGGACTTACAGGCGCTAACGTGAGTATTATTGACCATTGTTCTATCAGCTGGACAATTGATGAATCTTTTAGTTCGCGTGGAGCGCATAATATTACTTTGCAGAGAACTTTAATTTCTGAGGCATTAAATGTTGCTGGACACGACAAATATCCAGTGGGAAAAATGCATGGATTTGCAGCTACAATTGGCGGTGATATTGGTAGTTTTCATCACAATTTATTGGCACACAATTACGGTCGTAACTGGAGTATTGGCGGTGGTTTAAACGGAGACGGTTATTATTCTGGAAGATTGGATATTAGAAATAATGTGGTTTACAATTGGGGACATCGTACAACAGATGGCGGCGCAAATGAAGTAAATTTTGTTAATAATTATTACAAACCGGGCGCTTCTACAGATATTTTTGTAGCACTAAATGCACAGCATGAAGGTGTTGGAAAAGGAATGCAGCGTTATTATTTTGACGGTAATATTATGCCGGGTTATTTTACCGAAAAAAATCAGGAGAAAGGAAGAATAATGACAATTTCGAATAAAGAGATTGTGAAATATGAAACTTTTGTAAATAAACCTTTTTTCGAGTCTTTTGTAACGACTCAAAGTGCCGAAGCGGCTTATAAAAATGTATTGTCAGATGTTGGTGCAAATCAGCCGTTTTTGGATCAACACGATATTCGAATGATTGATGAAACGCTTAAAGGAAGTTTTACTTTTAAAGGAAGTAAAAGCGGTTTAGGCGGTTTGATCGATAATGAAGCGGATCAAGGCGGCTGGCCTGATTTTAAATCTGAAACTCGTTCTGCTGATTGGGATACAGATCATGACGGATTACCAAATTGGTGGGAGAAAGAGCATAACTTAAATGTTAACTCAAGTGCTGGAGATTTTTCAGATGCTAATTTAGATGCTGATAAAGATGGATTTACAGAGTTAGACAATTATTTAGATTGGCTGGCGCATCCACATTATTTTGTAAAAGCTGGAGAAAATGTTGCACTTTCTGCACCAGATTATTTTAAAGGTTATGAGAACAAACCAGTTTACGCTTTTTCTGAGGCTAAAAACGGAAGTGTTTCTTTGAATGGAAATGAAATTCAATTTAAACCTTTCCAAAACGGATTTGCTTCTTTTGTAATCACCGTTAAAGATGCAGATGGAGATACAATGAGTCGTTTGGTTAACTTCTTTGTAAAATAAAATTAATTAAACCATATAAGTTATATAAGCTCAATTAAGCTAAACTGATATTTTCTTATATAACTTATATGGTTTAAACTATTCTTAATAAAATGAAAAATAATATTATTCTATTCGCAGCGCTATTATTCTCGACTGTTTTTACAGCGCAGAATAAAGGATTGGTGGCTAATTCTGAAAGTCCGTATTCTAAATTACAAAGTGTAGGTTTACAAGATGTAAAATGGACAAACGGCTTCTGGAAAGAACAGTTTGATGTAGAAACAAAAAACACTTTGCCATATATGTGGAATTTGTATCATAATGATTCGATTACACATGCGTACAAAAATTTTGAAATTGCTGCTGGTTTAATGAAAGGAAAATTCAGCGGGCCATCTTTTCACGATGGTGATTTCTATAAAGTTTTTGAAGCTATGGCGGCAACTTATGCAGTTACAAAAGATAAAAAACTAGATACCGAAATGGATCAGGCAATTGCTCTTTTTGCAAAAGTACAACGCAAGGATGGTTATATTCATACGCCGGTTTTAATAGACGAACGCTGGGGAACTTTAGGGCCAGAGGAAGTAAAAAAACAATTGGGTTTTGAAAAATACAATATGGGACATTTAATGACTGCGGCCTGCATTCATTATCGTGCAACGGGAAAAACTAACTTTTTGGATATTGCCAAAGGCGTAGCCGATTATTTGTATGATTTTTATAAAAAAGCGTCACCAGAATTGGCTCGTAATGCCATTTGTCCGTCTCATTATATGGGAATTGTCGAAATGTATCGCACTACAAAAAATCCAAAATATTTAGAATTGGCCAATAACCTAATTGATATTAGAGGAACTACAGATGATGGAACGGATGATAATCAAGACCGCGTTCCGTTTAGACAGCAGACTACAGCAATGGGACATGCTGTAAGAGCAAATTATCTCTATGCAGGTGTTGCCGATTTATACGCAGAAACGGGCGAAAAGAAATTGTTGAATAATCTTGAATCGATTTGGGATGATGTAACCTACAGAAAAATGTACATTACAGGCGCATGCGGTGCTTTGTACGATGGAGTTTCACCAGATGGAACTTCTTATGATCCTACAGTAGTTCAAAAAATACATCAAGCTTACGGAAGACCTTTTCAGTTGCCAAATGCTACGGCTCATACAGAGACCTGTGCCAATATTGGAAATGTTTTATGGAATTGGAGAATGCTTCAAATTACTGGTGATGCAAAATATGCAGATATTGTAGAGTTAGCACTTTATAATAGTGTTTTGTCTGGAATTAATTTGGAAGGAGAAAAATTCTGCTACAACAATCCGCTGAATGTTTCTAATGATCTGCCTTTTCAGCAAAGGTGGGGAAATGAGCGTGAAAGTTACATCAAACTTTCAAATTGCTGTGCACCAAACGTAACCAGAACAATTGCCGAAGCGGCCAATTATGCTTACGATCTTTCGAAAGAAGGTTTGTATGTTAATTTATACGGAAGCAATTCATTAAAAACTAAAACTTTAAACGGAGAAATTCTAGAAGTAGAACAGCAGACTAATTATCCGTGGGATGGAAAAATTACGTTGAAAATTGCAAAAGCTCCAAAAGAGGCGCAGGCTTTTTTCTTAAGAATTCCGGGATGGAGCCAAGACGCAGCAATTTTGGTTAACGATAAAAAAGTTAATGAAAAAATAACTTCTGGATCTTATTTCAAAATAGAACAAAAATGGAAAAAAGGCGATGTTATTGAGTTAAATCTTCCGATGCCGGTAGAATTAATGGAAGCAAATCCTTTGGTAGAAGAAGTTAAAAATCAAGTAGCTGTAAAAAGAGGACCTTTGGTTTATTGCTTAGAATCTGATCAGCTTCCGGCAAATGTTAGTGTAAATGATGTGGTTTTAAATCTTAATTCTAAATTTACTACCAATTTTGTAGATTTAGATAATAGAAAATTACTTAGTATTGAAGCGAGTACAACCGTTTCTTCAGATAATTCTTGGAATAAAACTTTATACAAACCAATTTCTGCTAAAGAAGGAAAATCTTTTACGGTACAATTACTTCCTTATTTTGCATGGGGAAATAAAGGAAAAGGAGAAATGACGGTTTGGATGTCGCATTAATATTATTTTGAAGACGAGAAACTATGTCAAAGTTTTAAACTTTGACATAGTTAATAACCACAATAAAATCAAAATTTATGAAACACATTTTAGCCTTATTTCTGAGTATTAGTTCTTTGCTCGTAACAGCACAAACTATAGATAATAAATTTGAATTGACTGTTGCTCAAGATGGCTCGGGTGATTTTAAAACGATTCAAGAAGCCGTTGATGCTGTAAAAGATAATGCCGAAAAGCGAGTTGTTATTACTATAAAGGCAGGTCTTTACAAAGAAAAATTAGAGATTCCGTCTTCTAAAATATTGATTACTTTAAAAGGAGTTGACAGAGAGAAAACCATTATTTCGTTTGATGATTATTCTGGAAAGCCTTTAAGAGAAATAGATCCATCTGGTAAAAAAGCATTTGGCACTTCTACTTCCTATTCTTTTTTAATTAAAGGAAATGATTGCACACTAGAAAATCTTACTATCGAAAATACAGCAGGAAGAGTAGGACAGGCGGTTGCTTTACATATAAAAAGCGATCGAGTGATAGTGAAAAATTGTTCTATCTTAGGAAATCAGGATACGCTTTTTTTATCAGAACCCAATGTTCGTAATTACTTTGAAAATTGCTTAATCACGGGTACAACCGATTTTATATTTGGTGCGGCAACAGCTTATTTCAATAATTGTACTATCGAAAGTTTAAGTAACTCGTATATTACAGCAGCGTCAACACCTCAGGGTCAGGCTTATGGTTTTGTTTTTGCAGATTGTAAGCTTAAAGCAAAAGACAATACTGTTGATAAAGTTTTTCTGGGTAGACCTTGGAGACCTTATGCACAAACTGTTTTTATAAATACAGATTTAAGTTCTCATATTATAGCAGAAGGTTGGAATGCCTGGATCGATACCAGATTTCCAGATAAGGATAAAACAGCTTATTATGCAGAATACGGCAGTAAAGGCAGTAGTGCAAAAGATTTATCTCAAAGAGTTTCATGGTCGCATCAACTGAATAAATCGGATCTTAAAAAATATAGTTTAGATAAAGTATTGAACGGCTGGGATCCTAAAAAATAAGAATAAAACAAGGGCTGAAAACATGTATTTTCGGCCTTTTTTTATGAACCAAAACTAAAATGGCATAAAGTTATAGATGAGTATCCTGTTTTAATCGACATAAAGATAAAAATCATCGAAATGTTGGTCAGAAATTACTTTTAAAAAGTATATTTTTTTAATAAAATATTAAGTAATGTTTAGGAACTGTTATGGTTTGTATTTGTAAGTTTTTTATCTTTGAAATTGTTTTGTTTTTATAGCGTTTTAGCTTGTTTTTTGCCCTATAATAGGCAAAGTTAACCACTTCTATATCAGTTCTTCGCGGGTATTATTTTGCAGAATAAACAACTTATAATTGTTTTTGATGCATTTTTTGCTGCTTTTGTTTGCAAAGCAGTTTCTTTATTTGATTATGTTTAGATATTTTCCTTAAATTTTCAGGTACGTATATTTTTTCTTTTGTTTTTTTATTAATATTGTTTTTTTTAAGTGTTATTTTTTGAGATTATACAATTAAAACAGGATAGAGCAGGACGGTTCTAATGTATTGTCGTTATATTTTTGGTATACAAATAATAAATGTGTTTTGGACATTTAATGAAATACTTTAAGATTAATTTAAATCTTGTTTTATTAAAAGAAACACATTTAAAACATGACTAACTAACATTTAATAACCTAACCAAAAAAAAACATTTATGAAACAAGCACTTATAAAGAGATGTAGTTTTCTTTTGTTTACACTGATGAGTGTGCTTACTTATGCTCAAACATCTACTATTGAAACTGTAACGGGTACAGTTACCGATAATTTCGGAGCTCCTATACCAGGTGTAAACGTAACCGAGAAATCAACTAAAAATGCGGTTACAACAGATTTTAATGGAAAGTATCAAATTAAAGTAAAAACTGGAGGAGTTTTGGTTTTTTCTTTCATCGGAATGAAAAAAGTAGAATTGCCTTTAAATGGACGTACTATTATCAATACCAATATGCAGGATGATTCTAATCAATTAGAAAACATTGTAGTGGTAGGATATGGTACTCAAAGGAAAAAAGAGCTTACAGGAGCTATTGTTACCATAAATACAGATAATCTTGGAGATTTACCAGTTGCAAATTTAGCAGATGCTTTAAAAGGACAGGTTGCTGGGGTTTCTGTTACTAGTGGTTCAGGACGTCCTGGAGATGCTTCAAGTATTCAAATCCGTCAATCATTTGGTTTTTCAAAAGATGGAAACTCAACAATACCTTTGGTAATCATTGATGATATGATTCAAGTTGATCCAACTACAGGTAAACCTACTATGGATACTTTTAACAGATTGGATATTTCTGAGGTTGAAAGTATGACAGTATTAAAAGATGCATCTGCTGCGATTTACGGAGCTCGTGCTTCACAAGGTGCTATCGTTGTAAAAACGAAAAGAGGAAAAGCAGGTAAAGCAAAATTTTCTTATAACAGCCAGTTTGCAGTAAATGATGCTGTAAGCCATAGTAAAGTTATGAATGCTTATGAGTTTGGAGTATTTAATAATAGATACTTAACATCTTCGGGTAATACTAATGGTGGAGCTTATCTTTTTTCTCAAAACGAATTGGATCAAATGAAAACTTTAGATTACAATTGGTTAGATGAAGCTTGGAAACCAGCTATTCAACAAAAACATTCGTTTAACGTAAGCGGTGGTAGTGAAGATGTTACTTATTTTGCTGGTGCTACTTACTTTACTCAAGACGCGAATCTAGGATATCAAAAATATGATAAATGGAATTTCCGTACTGGTATTAACGCAAAAATCGCAAACAACTTAACGTTATCTGCTTCTGTTTCTGGAAACACAGGAACTATTGATAAATCGTTTACAAAAGCATCTGCAAATATTAGTGATGGTAGTTTCGCATCTGCTGCTGGTGGAGAACAAGCAGATTACGGATTCTTATTGCACATGCCGCAATACATTCCGTGGGAAACAACAGTTGGAGGAGTAAAATATTATATGTCTCCGTTTCCTAGAAACGACAGAAACTTAGGTAGTGCAAATTCAAATACTACAATTGCAGGATGGAATTATTTTGCCAACTTAAATAACGGTTCACACCAAATAAGTGATGATAATTCGTATAACGTAAATGCTTCGTTGAATTATAAATTAGCAGCTGTAAAAGGATTGTCTTTTAAAGCAACTTATTCTAGAACTCAAAGTTCAAATTATACAGAACAAATTCAATTGCCTTATGATTTAGCAAGAATTAAAAGTTACAATTTAATAGATCGTCACTTAGCGAGTGAAGCTCCAGACAGCGATTATGTAATTGAAACTAATAATAAAAACTCTAGAGTTTATTATAACAATAGTGATAGTAAAAGTACACAGGGAGATTTCTTGATTAATTATGAAAGAACTTTTGGAGATCACCAAATTGGTGCGATGGTAGGAGGTGAAGCTTCTGAAATCTACAATACAAGTACTCGTTTAGCTTATGAACAAACAAGTAAAGATTATTTAGGAAATTACGCTACAGCAGGAGCATTAAATGCTTCAAACAGTACTGCAACTAAAGTAGAAGGTGGAACTCTTTCTTATTTTGGACGTATCAACTATAGTTACAAATCAAAATATTTAGCACAATTTCTTTTCCGTAGTGATGCTTCTACAAAGTTTGCACCAGAACATTATTGGGGATATTTTCCATCTCTTCAATTGGGTTGGGTAGTGTCTAAAGAAGATTGGTTTGAAAAAAATGTATCTTGGGTTGATTTCTTCAAAGTACGTTATTCAATTGGTAAAACAGGAAAAGATAATCTTCAACCATGGAAATGGGTTCAGTTTTATGATGTTATTGTTGACAAAGGTGCTGGATTTGGATTAACAAACGGAGGAACTAATGGTTCAGGTTTAACGCCAAGAGTAAATCCAAACAGAGATGCAACATGGGATACTACATTAAAAAATAACGTAGGTATTGATTTAAACGTTTTGAAAAACAGATTACAGTTTACTGCAGATTTCTATTATGACAAAACAACAAATATGTTAACCGATATGAGTAGTGCTGCCGGTGTACCAATTTCTGTTGGTGGAGCATTTGCAGAACAAAATTATGCTGCAGTAGACGCTTGGGGATCTGAGTTCAGTATTAACTGGAGCGATAAAATAAAAAATAATTTCAGCTATGATATAGGTATCAATTTCAGTTATGCAAATAACGAAGTGAAAAAGTACCCAACGCAGCCAATAGCAGCTCCGTCTAATAATGCAACTAGAGAAGGACAATCAGTAGGATTTAATCCAGTTTGGGGATTCGAAACATGGAAAGGTACTTCTACAGGTGATGGTATTTTACGTACAGATGCAGATATTGCTAACTACTGGGCTTATTTATCAGAACATGCAGCAGCAGCTGGTGTAGCACCAAAATATTTTGACATTAATGCGGCTTCTGGAATTAGAAAAGGATCATTGGCTTACAGAGACGTTGCAGGACAACTTAATCCTGATGGAACTTTAGGTGCAGCAGATGGTCAAATTGCAAAAGATTTAGATTACGTAAAATTAGCTAATAGCAGCAGAACATACGGATTTACTACAAACTTAGGTTTCAAAACTAATGGTTTCTACTTCAGAACTCAAATCTCTACTTCATGGGGAGGAGCTACTTTCGTAGATTTAGTAAATCAAGGTACTTCTTCTGCAGCAAATATGTGGGCACACGAAAGCTTCTGGAAAGATATGTATGGAGACGATAATCCAAACGGAAAATATCCTAATCTAGCACAATGGTCTTATATTTCAAGCCCTTCAGATTTTTGGCAGCTGAACACTTTCCGTTGTTTTGTTAGAAATTTAAGTGTTGGATATGATATCCCTAAGAAAGTTTTTGCAGATACTAAGATATCAGGTATAACATTGGGTGTAACAGGTACTAACCTTTGGGATATATACAATCCTTACCCTGATCATTACCGTAACATGTATGATAATTCTTCTGTAGGTTATCCTACACTTAGAACATGGTCGCTTAATTTTAACGTATCATTCTAATTTAAATTTAAAACAATTATGAAAACAAAATTTAGTATATATATAGGTCTATCACTTCTGTTTGTTTTAGGTACTTCATGTAGTGATGACTTTCTAAAAGACAAGAAAAATTACGGTTCTTATGATGATACTTTCTATCAAAGTCAGGAGCGTACACAAGCATACGTAGACAATCAGTACTATGATTTTTATAACGCTTATAAATCTCCAACATCTAGTGTAGTTGGATTGTATACAGATGCCAATACAAAACTGACGGAAGAGTTAGGCGGAACTCAAGATCTTATCAATCCTAACAAAACTATTGTAAATGCAGCTGATGCTAATGCTTATTATGGTCTTAAAATAGGAACAGGTATTAACAATACTCCATACAATAGAATTAGAGAGTGTAACAACTTACTAGAAGATATTGATGTAAAAGGAGCTAGTCTTGATAAAACATTTCGTGATCAGGCAAAAGGGCAAATGTATTACATGCGTGCTATGCAGTATTATGATTTAATGCGTACTTACGGCGGAGTTCCTATTGTAACAACTGTTCAAGATGCAGCAGCAGACAATCCAGACATTCAATTACCAAGAGCAAAAGTTTCTGAAGTAGTAGATCAAATTGTAAAAGATTTAGACATGGCTGCAAGCTTATTACCTGGAAACTGGAATAGTGCAAACTACGGACGTTTTACAAAAGGTGCAGCTTTAGCACAAAAATCTCGTGTATTATTAACGTTTGCAAGTCCTTTATTCAACAAAAACTGGGACGGTTCAACAGAGCGTTGGGAAGCAGCTTTGAAAGCTGGATTAGCAGCAGAAGCTCAATTATCTCAAGACGGTTACGGATTATTTGGAAACTCAATTAAACAATGGGATTCAATGTTCTTAACAGACAATCTTTTTTGTTCAGAAGCAATTACAGTACAGCTTTGCGGTACCGGTATTACAAGTAATGTTGTAAATAACTCTTGGGAAAAAGGAATTCGTTTAGCAAGTCAAGGTGGTGTTAGCGGTGGTGCAACTGCCCCTAAAGAAATGATTGATTTGTTTCCAATGGCAGATGGTTCAAGACCTACAGCAGCAAATGGATATAATGATTTTACTTTCTTTGTAAATCGTGATCCAAGATTTTACAGAACATTTGCTTTTTCTGGAGAAAAATGGGGATACAAAGAAAATGCAAACGCTGTTCTTTGGACATACCGTTGGGTAGATGCAGCAAATAAAATTGGTTATGCTGATGGGAACAATGCAGTATCAAGCCCAGCATTTGTTAGAAAAATGACAAATACAGCAGCTAGTAATGCAACAAACTACCAGTATTCTGGAACAGATATTTTTGAATATCGTTATGCAGAATTGTTATTAAATATTGCTGAATGTTATGCAGCATTAGGACAAACAAATAATACTTTAGCATACTTAGGAAGAATTAGAAACCGTGTTGGTATTCCTGCAGCAAACAATTACGGAATTGGTACATTGGCAGACAAATATGCAGCTATAGAAGCATGCTTATACGAGCGTAGAGTAGAATTAGCTTACGAAGGAAAACGTTACTGGGATATTCAACGTTGGAAATTATACAGCGATGATGCATTAGGAACTAACGTTAGCAATAGCTGCCAAAAATTAGGTTTAGCACCAATCAACGGAACACAGCGTACAGGAAACTATTTACAGTACAAAAATACAGCTGCATCATCAGCGACAGATCCTTTAGCAGCTGCTCGTGCAACTCTTGTAGCAGATCCAGATGCTGCTAACTTCCAAACGCAATTAGCAACTTTGGCAACTTTTTACAATACTAACTTTACCCGTACAGCTTTAGTAACACCATTGGATAATTTTAATGGCGTAGGAGTTAAAATTAAATTCAATCCAAACTATTACATAAGCGGTCTTAACACTACAGCTCTAACTCAAAACCCATGGTTATTGCAAACTATAGGCTGGAATGATGTTTCGGGAGCACCAGGAACTTATAATTATCAAGAATAACATAATAACAAAACGATCACCTGTATCCTAAAAAAATACAGGTGATTTGTTTACAATGATTACCACAATTAAAAATTAGTATGAAAAATATCACATTACTTAGCGTTAGCCTTCTATTTTTAGGAAGTATTGAGTGTTTTGCACAATATCCTAAAATTAGTCCAGAAGTTCAAGCACAAGAAAAAGCTATTAAAGAGGAAGCAGCAAAACTTTCTGATGAAGCTTGGGAAAAAGCATTAGTTGTTATTGAAGAAGAAGCAAAACACGGAAAACCATATATTCCTTGGGCATCTCGACCAAACGATTTACCACAAGCCGAAATTCCTGCATTTCCGGGAGCTGAAGGTGGAGGAATGTTTACTTTTGGAGGACGCGGCGGAAATGTTTACACCGTAACAAGTCTAGAAGATAGAGGACCGGGAACTTTACGTGAAGCATGTGAAAAAGGTGGTGCAAGAATTATAGTTTTTAATGTATCAGGAATCATTAGATTAAAAAGTCCATTAAGCATCCGTGCGCCTTATATCACGATTGCAGGACAAACAGCTCCTGGAGATGGAATATGTGTAGCAGGAGAATCTACTTGGATTGATACACATGATGTTATCATCAGACACATGCGTTTCCGTAGAGGAGAAACTTTTGTAGGTCGTAGAGACGATGCAATTGGAGGAAATCCAGTTGGAAATATTATGATTGATCACGTTTCTGCAACTTGGGGATTAGATGAAAATATGTCTATGTACAGACACATGTACAGCCCAGGTGCTGGTTATCCAGACGAAAAAAAACCTACTGTGAATATTACAATCCAAAACAGTTTATTTGGAGAAGCATTAGATACTTACAACCATGCTTTTGGTAGTACATTAGGAGGAGAAAATTGTTCTTTCATGAGAAATATGTGGGCGAGTAATGCAGGTAGAAATCCTTCAATTGGGTGGAACGGAATTTTCAATTTTGTAAATAACGTAGTATACAACTGGTACAACAGATCTACAGATGGAGGTGATTATACAGCAAACTACAATATCATTAATAACTTCTACAAACCAGGACCTGTAACCAACACAGCAGAGCCGATAAGCTACAGAATCTTAAAACCAGAATCAGGAAGAAGCAAATTACCTTATATGGTTTTTGGTAGAGCGTATGTAAACGGAAACGTTATAAACAATAACGAAAAAGTTTCTAAAGACAACTGGGATGGCGGTGTTCAAATCGAAAACAAAAAAGGAGAGTTGATGACTTACGATGAATCGAAAGTTTATTTCGATAAAATGAAAAGTGATAAACCATTCCCAATGCCTTGGTTCAACAAAATTATGACTGCAGAAGAATCGTATGATTTTGTACTTAAAAACGTTGGGGCAACTTTACCATTTAGAGATAAAGTAGACGAAAGAATTGTAAAAACAGTTAAAACAGGAGTCCCAGAATATGCAAAAGGATTAGAGAAAAAAGAATTCTACCAATTTGAGCACAGACGTTTACCAATGGATTCATACAAACAAGGAATCATCACAGATATTTCGCAAGTTGGAGGATATCCAGAATACAAAGGGAAAGCGTATACAGATACAGACAAAGATGGTATGCCAGACAAATGGGAAAAGAAACATGGTTTAAACCCAAATGATGCTTCAGATGCAAAATTAGACACAGATGGAGACGGTTACTACAACATCGAAGAATATATCAACGGTACAGATCCTAATGTAAAAGTAGACTGGAAAGACCTAAACAATAATCACGAGACTTTAGTGAAGGCATTACAAGATTAAATTTTTTAAAATTTCGCAAAGATGCAGATTAGCAAAACTTAAAAAAAAAAGCTATTACAAAAAACTTTGCGCCTCTGCGTCTTTGCGAGATTATAAAAACAAACAGTTTAATATTCTTAAATTTTAAAATAAAAAACTGTAAAATCAAAAAATCAAAAAACGAACAATCATGTCAATAAGTAAATTAAATATAAGTGTTGTAATGCTGCTATTAGTATTTGCTAATAGTATTGCACAACAGCATTTAGATCCAGAATATATTAAAGTTACCAATGAAAGAGCAGCAAAAATTGTAGCTAAATTAGAATTGGGAGACAAAAATAAAGAAGAAGCAGTAAGCAATATTGTAGCACAGCAGTTTAGAGATTTAAGCGAAATTCAAGACGGAAGAGATGCCGAAATCAAAAAAATAAAAGAAGACACAAGTTTAGCCAAAGAAAAGCAAAACGAGAAAATTGATAAACTAAAAGAAAAAGCAGATAAAGCAATAGAAAAATTGCATAAAGGCTATTTAAAAAAATTAGGAACCCAATTAAACGAAGCTAAAATCATAGAAGTTAAAGATGGAATGACTTATGGAGTACTTCCTATCACGGTTGCTGGTTATAACGACATGCTGCCAAATTTAACAGCAGAACAAAAAGAATATATTTATAATGCTTTAGTTGAAGCCAGAGAACACGCCATGGACGGAGGTTCATCTAAAGAAAAACACGCTTGGTTTGGTAAATACAAAGGAAGAATCAATAATTATTTATCTAAAGCAGGTTACGATTTAAACAAAGAAAGTGCAGATTGGCATAAACGTGTTGAAGAAAGAGAAAAAAATAAGTCAGGTCAATAAGTTTAATTGGTCTTTGGTGAATAGTTATTAGTTATTAGTAATTAGTGAATAGTTATTGGTGACTAAAAAAATAATGTATCGCTAATTTTCAATTGACTAATTAAACAATTACTAAGAATTAAAAGCTAGTTACTAATAACTAATTACTAATAACTATTGACTAATTACTAATAAAGAAGAATTAAACAAATGCAAAATATTTCTCCAAACACGATTTTAAAAAGAACAATAATGCTATTTTCATTTTGTTCCGTAGTTTCATCAGCATACGCACAATATCCCATAATTCCAAAGCCAGTTCAAGCAAAAGCCGACTCCATTTTAGACAGCGAAGAAAAAAGACTAGGTGAAATTTGGAAAAACAATTATAGCATTATCCAGCAAGAAGCAAAGCAAGGAAAACCATATTTGCCTTGGGCTTCTTATCCAAAAGATTTTGTACAAGCAGACATTCCTGCATTTCCTGGAGCCGAAGGCGGTGGTGCTTTTACACAAGGAGGCAGAGGCGGAAAGATTTTTGTAGTAACAAGTTTAGAAGACAGCGGAAAAGGAACCTTTAGAGAAGCCTGTGAAGCAGTTGGAGCCAGAACAATCGTATTTAACGTTTCGGGAATCATTAGATTAAAAAAGAGAATCAGCATGCGTGCACCTTATGTAACCATTGCAGGTCAAACTGCTCCGGGTGACGGAATTTGTATTGCAGGCGAAACTTTAGAAATAGACACACACGACGTAATCATCAGATACATGCGTTTTAGACGTGGTGCAACTGAAGTTACAAGAAGAGACGATGCATTAGGCGGAAATCCTATGGGAAATATTATTGTAGACCACTGCTCAGTAAGCTGGGGATTAGACGAAAATATTTCTTTATACAGACATCAATTTCAAGTAAATGATAAATCTAAATTAGAAAAATTACCAGCTTGTAATATCACCATTCAAAACACTATTTCATCAGAAGGATTAGATACTTACAATCACGCATTCGGAAGTACGATTGGCGGATTAAACAGTACTTTTATGAGAAATTTATGGGCAGATAATATTTCAAGAAATGCTTCTATCGGAATGTACGGTGATTTTAATTTTGTGAATAATGTAGTTTTCAATTGGTGGAATCGTACTTTAGACGGAGGAGATTATCGCTCAATGTTAAACATCATCAATAATTATTTTAAGCCAGGACCAATAACACCGGTAGATCAGCCTATTGCCCACAGAATTGTAAAACCAGAATCAGGATACATTCAGCCAAAACAATACGGAAGAGCTTATGTTTCAGGTAATTTTATTGTTGGATCTCCAGAAGTTACAGCAGATAACTGGAACGGTGGCGTACAATTAGAAGATCTTTCAGACGAACAGACCAAAGAATTTTTAGAAAGCATCAAAGTACCAAAACCATTCTCAATGCCTCATATTACCATTATGAAAGCAGAAGAAGCGTATGAATTTGTATTGAATAATGTTGGAGCAACTTTACCAAAAAGAGATGCAGTAGACGAAAGAATAATCAAACAAGTTCGTACCGGAAAAATTGAGGTTAAAGACGGATTAGAAAATACAATTGGTAAAGAATTCATTAAAAGAAGATTGCCGGCAGATTCTTATAAAAAAGGAATTATTACCTCTATAGAACAAGTTGGCGGTTATCCAGATTATAAAGGAAAAGCCTATAAAGATTCTGATTCTGACGGAATTCCAGACAATTGGGAGAAAAAATACAACTTGAATCCAAACGATGCATCAGATGCCAATAAAGATTCAAACGGAGACGGATATACCAATATTGAAAAATATTTTAACGAAATTGATCCAGCCAAAAAAATAGACTGGACCAAAACAGAAAATAATATTGATACATTGAAAAAAGTTTTATTGCAATAATATCTTAAATTTAATCCTTTAACAATATAATTTTCAACATATCCTAACAGGTTTCCAAAACCTGTTAGGTATTTAAGGAATATGGGTTAGAATTAATTTCGAAAAAATAAGATCGAAAAATTAATACCTAACAGGTTTCCAAAACCTGTTAGGATAAATCACAAAAAATATTTTAAAGTGAATTTTATCCAATTAAAAAATATAGTTTCTCTTCAAAAAGATAAAATAGTTTTGTCTTGTTTTGCTTTGCTTCTCAGCATTAATACTGCAATTGGTCAAAATACTTTCCCAGACATTACAAAAACAAAAGAAGGAAAACTTACCTATACCGCAGATAAATTAGGAAACCTAATACCTGATTTTTCTTTTGCAGGATACATGTCATCAGACAAAGCAATTCCAAACCTTGAGAATAAAATTTTTGTCCCAAAACAAGAACAAGATGCAACTCAAAAAATACAAGCCGCGATAGATTATGTTGGTAACCTAAAACCAGACAAATCAGGTTTTCGCGGAGCCGTTCTTTTAGACAAAGGAACATTTAAAATAGCAGGTACATTATACATTAGAAAATCGGGAGTAGTACTTCGCGGAAGCGGGAATACCGAAAACGGCACCATACTTTTAGGAACCGGGTTAGAAAGAGAATCTCTTATTAGAATTCTGGGTGTAGATGACAGAAAATACAATGAAACATTCGAATTAGCAGTCACTTTTTCTCCATTAGGAACACAAAAAATCCAGCTGAAAGATGCCTCAAAACTAAAAGTTTCAGACGAAATAATCATTAGTAATCCATTAACCGATAATTGGATTAAGGAATTAAAAATGCAGGATTTTGGTGGTGAAACTTCTTGGATTGGATGGAAAAAAGACGATTGGAATATGAACTGGAACAGAGTCATTACCAATATTAAAGGAAATGAAATTACTGTAAATACTCCATTAACAATGGCTTTAGATGCAGTTTACGGAACTGCAAAAGTCATTTCGTATTCTTGGGCAGGAAGAATTGAGCAAAACGGAATCGAAAATATTTTAATAAAATCGACTTATAATGCTTCAAATCTAAAAGACGAAGAACACAGATGGCAGGCAGTCAGCATAGAAAATGCAAGAAATGCTTGGGTAAAACAAGTCAATTTTAAGCATTTTGCAGGCGGAGCCGTTTCATTATTAAAAACAACACAGCAAATTACTGTGGAAGATTGTATTGCAACAGAACCAATTTCAGAAATAGCATCTTTTAGAAGAAATACTTTTTATACAGAAGGACAACAAACCTTATTTCAGCGTTGTTATTCAGAATACGGATATCATGATTTTGCTGTTGGAGGTTTTGGTACAACAGGACCAAATGCTTTTGTACAATGCGAATCTCACATGCCATTTGAAAACAGCGGTGCAATTGGAAGCTGGGCAACCGGAGTTTTATTTGATATTGTAAACATCGACGGAGCATCATTAAGTTACAACAATAGAGAACAAGGCGGAAGAGGAGCAGGATGGACTGCAGCAAACAGTGTAATCTGGGAATCTACGGCATCAAAAATAGAATGTTACAGTCCGCCAACAGCACTAAATTGGGCTTTTGGAGTTTGGGGACAATTTGGTGGCAACGGAATCTGGAAAGATGTAAACGCACATATCAGCCCAAGAAGTTTATTCTACACACAATTAGAAAACCGTTTAGGAACACTTCCCGTAAAACCATATATTTATGATTTAGGTTCAGAACCATCTTCAAGTCCAACAGTAGAAGTTGCTAAAGAATTAACTCAAAATTCAGTTACAACAGCAAAGAGTTTACAGCAATTAATTGTAGAAGTCTCTCAATTAAATCCAGTAAATACATCAAATGTAAAACTTAAAAATGCTGATGATTTAAAACCAGCAGAAAATAAAACAGCTGCAGTTTCAAAAATAAAATCAGAAAATGGTTTATTAACTTTTGAAGGTAAATTGATTGCTGGAAAACAAATGAATACAGCGTGGTGGAGAGGAAGTTTATTAGACGATGATGTCAATAAAGCATTACCTCACGTTACCCGTTTTGTTCCCGGAAGAAATGGAACCGGACTTACAGACAAAGTAGAAGATGTAGTTGATTATTTGAAAGCCAAAAATATTATTGCCCTCGAACACAATTACGGTTTATGGTACGACAGAAGAATGGACGATCACGAACGTGTTCGCCGTATCGATGCCGATGCTTGGCCTCCATATTACGAACAGCCTTTTGCAAGAAGCGGACAAGATTTGGCTTGGGATCATTTAAGCAAATATGACTTAACAAAATTTAATGATTGGTATTGGAATCGCCTAGAAACTTTCGCCAATTTAGCCGAAACAAACGGGCAGTTGTTAATCAATCAGCAATATTTTCAGCACAATATAATAGAAGCTGGCGCACATTGGGCAAGTTCACCTTGGCGTTCTGCAAACAATATCAACAGTACAGGTTTTCCAGAACCGCCGCCGTATGCAGGAGACAAACGTATTTTTATGGCAGAGCAGTTTTATGATATTAACAATCCGCAGAGAAGAAAATTACATCAAGGATTTATCCGTAAATCATTAGAAAATTTTCAGGATAATAGTAACGTAATTCAGTTGACAAGTGCAGAATTTACAGGTCCATTACATTTTATGGAATTCTGGCTGGATGAAGTACAAAAATGGAAAGACGAAACAGGTAAAAAAGGACTTATTGGTTTAAGTGCAACCAAAGATGTTCAAGATGCTATTTTAAATGATGCAAAAAGAGTAAAAACAGTTGATGTAATTGATATTCGTTATTGGTATTACAAAGAAGACGGTTCAGCTTATGCACCAGAAGGCGGTGTAAATTTAGCGCCGCGCCAGCATGCAAGAAAACTAAAAACAGGAAAAGAAGTAGAAAATCAAGTATATCGCGCCATTAGCGAATACCGAGAAAAATACCCAGAAAAAGTGATTTTGTATTCAACAGATGCATCTTCAAGATTTGGATGGGCAGTTTTAATGGCAGGAGCTTCATTGCCGGCAATTCCAAAAGTAGAATTACCACAATTTTACACTGCACTTTCAGAGATGAAACCAGCAGCAGGAACTACTTTTTCAGACAATCTTTGGACCTTACAAAATAAAGGAAAAAGCTGTCTTTTTTATATGAAAAACGATCAAGATATTTCGATAGATCTTACCGATTCAAAAGGAACATTCGAAGTATATGCAATAAATACAACAACAGGAAACAGCACAAAAAAAGCAAACATAAGCGGAGGAAAAATAGTTGTAATTCCTCAATCTGAAATTAAAGAAAAAGTACTTTTTGTAGTAAAAAAGTAAAAGAATAGTTTGCCACGAATTACACGAATTAGCACGAATTTAATTAAAGCTAAATCTGCAAAATCTGCGTGAAACAAAAACACAGCCAAAATAAAAATTCGTGCTAATTCGTGTAATTCGTGGCAAACAAAACCCAAAAAACATAATTCCAAAATAAACCAAAATGAATCTGAAAATTAAATATCTATACGCCCTTTGTATAAGTTTTTTGTTTACAGCACAAAGCGGATTTTCACAATCTGCAAAAACAAAAGCATTACCAAAAATTCAAGTTTCAAAAAACCAGCACTATTTTGTAACCGAAGATCAGAAACCATTTTTCTGGCTGGGAGACACAGGCTGGCTGACATTTGGGAAATTAGACAGAGAAGGCGTAAATAAATATTTTCAGGATAGAAAATCAAAAGGATTCAATGTAGTTCAAGTTATGGTTTTGCATAATATAAATGCCGTAAACGTTTACGGTGACGCAGCTTTGATAAATGAAGATGTTTCGAAACCATTAATAACATCAGGCAATAATTTTAGCAATGCAGCAGAATATGATTACTGGGATCATGTAGATTATACGTTAGATGTTGCTCAGAAAAACGGAATCTATGTAGCTATGGTCCCAGTTTGGGGAACAAATGTTTCAAAAGGAAATAAAGTCAGCAAAGAACAAGCAGAAAAATATGCTAAATTTTTAGCAGACCGCTATAAAAACAGAACCAACATAATTTGGTTAAACGGAGGTGATACACACGGAAACGAGTTTACAGACATCTGGAACGCGATCGGAAGCACTTTGAAAACCAATAATCCTGATCAGTTAGTGACTTTTCACCCTTTCGGTCGCACAGATTCCTCAGATAATTATCAAAATTCAAAATGGTTAGATTTTAATATGTTTCAATCAGGTCATAGAAGATACGATCAGGATTCAATAAAAACGAATTTTAAAGAAGACAATTACAAATTTGTTTTAAGAGATTTCGAATTAAAACCAACAAAACCAACATTAGACGGAGAACCATCTTACGAAGGAATTCCGCACGGTTTACACGATACATTACAGCCAAAATGGACAGCAAGTGATGTTCGTCGTTACGGATATTGGTCTGTATTTTCTGGAGCAGCAGGTTATACTTACGGACACAGTGCCGTAATGCAGATGTTTAGAAAAGGAGACAAACCAGCATACGGAAACAAAGAATTATGGACATCGGCAATTAATGCGCCAGGCTCAGGACAAATGATTTTTATTAAAAAGTTAATGGAAAGATATAATTCATTAGATCGTATTCCAGATGGGAGTTTAATTGCAAATCAAGGTGAGAAGTATGATTATTTAGCTGGAATAAGAGGTGTGAATTTCGCTTTAATTTATACTTATAACGGAAGAAGTATTTCTGTTAATATGGGGAAAATTTTAGGAGAGAATGTTCACACAAGTTGGTATAATCCAAGAAACGGTGAGAGAAAGCAGATTGGATTTTTTGAAAACAAAGGCGTCAAAGAATTTCAACCTTCAGGGAAAAAAGAAGATGGCAATGACTGGGTTTTGATTTTAGAGTCTGAAGAATAAAAAAATCTTGAATTCGTGCCAATAACCACAATCTTGTCATTTCGACGGAGGAGAAATCTCCGCAAGAAACTAACATAAAGTTTATCAAGCATGAGGAGTTACTAACGGAGATTTCTCGTTCCTCGAAATGACTAAAATGAGAGTAAAATCTGCGAGAATCTTTATAATCTGTGGCAAAAATACCAACACAAAGATCTGCTAAAATCTGCAAAATCTGCGTGAAACAAAAAACAAAAACAATGAAAAATATACTATTCATTCTCTGCTTCATAACAGGATTTAATACCGCTTTCGCGAATGACGGCTGGTTGAATATCCTAAATGAAGGAGGAAATAACAAAGGAGTAAAATGTACAGAAGCCATTCAGAAAGCCATTGAAAAAGCATCACAAAATGGCGGTGGAACAATTTTTTTCCCAGCTGGAGAATATTTAACAGGCGCTTTAAAACTAAAAAGTAACATTACTATTTATTTAGATTCGGGTGCACTTTTAAAATTTTCAGAGAATTTTGATGATTATCTGCCCTTTGTAGAAATGCGTTACGAAGGAATTGTAATGCAGAGTTTTTCGCCTTTATTTTATGCCAAAGATGCCGAGAACATTACCATAAAAGGAAGAGGTGTTATCGACGGACAAGGAAAAGCTTGGTGGAATGAAGTGTACAGAATTGAAAGTTCAAAAGAACCTTTACCTCTTACCAAATATCAAAAAATGTGGGAAGAACAAAACAAAGGTTTATTTACAGAACCTTATTATAAAAGAACAATCGATAAAAAGTTTTTTAGACCCTCATTTTTTCAAACCTACAATTGCAAAAATATTTTAGTAGAAGGCGTTACGTTTCAAAACTCTCCATTTTGGACTATAAACCCAGAATTTTGCGATAATGTAACCATTACAGGGATAACGATTTTCAATCCGCATTCGCCAAATACAGACGGAATAAACCCATCATCTTGTACCAATGTTCATATTTCAAACTGCCACATCAGCGTAGGCGATGATTGTATCACCATAAAATCAGGAAGAGACGGAGACGGCCGTAAATACGGAAAAGCAACCGAAAATGTAACCATTACCAATTGTACCATGTTAAGCGGTCACGGCGGTGTTGTAATAGGAAGCGAAATGTCGGGCGGGATCAAAAAAGTAACCATTTCAAACTGTGTTTTTGATGGAACAGACAGAGGAATCCGCATTAAATCGGCTCGCGGAAGAGGCGGCGTTGTAGAAGATATTCGTGTAGACAATATCGTCATGAAAAATATCAAAGAAGAAGCCATTATTTTGGACTTGTTTTATGATAAAGACAATGCAGTTGAGCCGGTTACAGAGCGCACGCCAATCTTCAGAAACATCCACATTAGTAATGTTACAGGTGTAAATGTAAATAAAGCAGGATTTGTTCGTGGAATTTCTGAAATGCCAATCCAAAACATCACTTTTTCTAACATCAATATGGATGGAAAAGAAGGTTTTACAGTAAATACAGCGACAGATATTGAATTTCACGATGTAAAAGTAAATGCAACTGTTGGTTCTTCTTTCAAAATTTCAGACTCTAAAAACATGATTTTAGACAATGTAGGTTCATCAACACCAATAAAAGGAATTCCAGTTATCAAAATCGATAATGCTTCAAATATGATGATTAATAATAATTTCCCGTTTAATGCAACCGATATTTTTATTGAAGCAGACGGAAAAGAAACAAAAAACATTTTCTTGAAAAATAATGTTTTCAATAATGTTTCGACTGTTATTAAAAAAGGTGCAGCTCTGGATAAAAAAGCAATTTCAGAATAATTATATACGCGTATCCTAACAGGTTTCAAAAACCTGTTAGGTATTACTATAAGCGCAAACTATACCAACAAGGTTTTAGAAACCTTGCAGGAAAAGAAAAGTAAGACATGAAAAAAATATTCATCATCATAGCCCTTTCACTTTTTGCGATCAGTTATTCGCAGAAAAAGAAAGAAATTTATCTTTTTACGTCGTTTCGGGAACCAGCAACAGAAGGTTTATATCTAGCATACAGCGAAGACGGGTACCATTGGAAAGGTCTAGAAGGATCATTCTTAAAACCCGAAATCGGAGCCAGTAAAATCATGCGCGATCCGTCAATCGTAAAAGGTGCAGATGATACTTATCATTTGGTTTGGACAACAGATTGGAAAGGCGGCAATGGTTTTGGATATGCAAGTTCTAAAGACTTAATACATTGGTCAAAACAAGAATATATTTCAGTTATGAAAAACGAACCAGATGTAGTAAACGTTTGGGCGCCAGAAATTTTTTATGACGATGTAAAGAAAGAATACATCATTATTTGGGCTTCTACAATTCCGTTTAGATTTGAAAAAGGACAGGAAGAAGAAAATAACAACCATAGAATGTATTCTGTAACCACTAAGGATTTTAAAACATTTACAGAGGCCAAATTATTTTATGATCCTGGTTACAGCGTAATAGATTGTGTGATAGTAAAAAAAGACAAGAAAGAGTATGTGTTAGTCTTAAAAGACAATACAAGACCTATGCGAAATATAAAAGTAGCATTCGGAAAATCGGCTTTAGGACCATTTGGAAAAAGCTCAGAACCTTTTACCGCTCATTTATCAGAAGGACCAACCGTAGTCAAAGTAGATAAAAAATGGTTGATTTATTACGACAATTACGGAGAGAAAAATTATAAAGCATCAAGTACTTCAGATTTTGTTCATTTTGAAGATGTTTCGTCAAAAATAAGCCTTCCCGAAGGACACAAACACGGAACGATAACAACAATTTCCGAAGAAACTTTAAAAGGCTTAATTGAAAAGAAATAACTAAAAAAATAATCAGCCAAATCTGCTAAATCTGCGTGAAAAAAATAAGCACGCAGATTTAGCAGATCAAGCAGATAAAATGAAGATTAAAAAATCATTTAAATCTGTGAAATCTGTGGCAAAAAAGAAAAATAATGATTGCATTTCAGAACATAAAAAGTAACATCGTAACAGCGGCCATTTTGTTAACTATTGGAGTAGTAAATACTGCAATAGCACAGAATGATACGGTGCGTTATGTTGGCAAAACACTTTCAAACATAGATTATCATCACGGGCAGTTAAGTCCTGCGGTTGGAGTACACGCTACGCAGATTATGCGTGCCAGCAGAGAACATAAAGAAAAAGCAGACGGTTTTGGCTGGACATACAACCATCAGCCAATGTTAGCCTATTGGAACAATACTTTTTACCTGCATTATTTAAGTGATCCAACAGGAGAACATATTCCGCCCGGACAGACGTTATTAATGACATCTAAAGACGGAACAACTTGGACAAAACCCGAAGTGATTTTCCCGATTTACCGCATTCCCGACGGATTTAAAAAAGAAGGTGTAGAAGGTGTTGCCAAAAATCTAGATGCCGTAATGCACCAGCGTATGGGATTTTATACGTCATCTGATAATCGATTACTTGCCTCAGGGTATTACGGAATTGCAATGGATGAAAAAGACGATCCAAATGACGGAAAAGGAATCGGGCGTGTTGTTAGAGAAATTTATAAAGACGGAAGTTTTGGTCCAATTTATTTCATCAGATATAATAAAAGCTGGAATGAATCCTCAACAAAATTTCCATTTTATAAAAAAGCCAAAGACAAAAAGTTTATTAAAGCCTGTGACGAATTACTTTCTAAACCTTTGTTAATGCAGCAATGGGTGGAAGAAGCCGACAGAGACGATGAATTAATTCCGTTGAAGAAACAATTTAAAGCCTTTAGTTCTTATCACTTACCAAACGGAAATGTAGTAGGATTATGGAAATTTGCTTTAACATCTATTAGTAAAGACGAAGGAAAAACATGGGAATATAACCCAACAAGAGCGCCTGGTTTTGTAAACAGCAATGCTAAAATCTGGGGACAAAAAACCTCAGACAATAAATATGCAACCCTTTACAATCCGTCTGAATACCGCTGGCCATTGGCAATTTCGACCAGTAATGACGGTTTAAATTATAATGATTTATTATTAGTTCACGGCGAAGTAAGTCCGATGCGATATGGTGGAAATTACAAATCTGCAGGCCCACAATACGTTCGAGGAATCTCTGAAGGCGATGGAATACCGCCAGACGGAAAACTTTGGGTAGGTTACAGCATGAACAAAGAAGATATTTGGGTAGCTTCAATTCCAGTTCCTGTAACTTCTGTGGTAACAGAAAATGTAAATGATGTTTTTAATAATCTTCCAAATGGAGAAGAATTAAAACTTTGGAATACTTACGATCTTTCTTGGGCTTCGACTAAAATAGAAAAGAAAGCAGACGGCAAAAAATGGTTAACATTAAGAGATCAAGACTTTTTTGATTATTCGCGTGCCGAACGTGTGATTCCTTTTGCAGAAAAAATGGAAGCCGTTTTTACCGTAATGCCGGAGCAGAATAATCATGGTTTATTGCAAATTGAATTTCAAAATAAACAAGGATTACCAGCCGTAAGATTGGTTTTTGATTCTGATGGTTTATTGAAAACTAAAACTGGTGCACGTTTTAATACAATTGCAAAATACGAAGCCAACAAAGTATATAAAATCACGGTTAAATTGAATGCAAAAAAGCGTTCATATACCATAAAAGTAAACGACGAAAAAGAATCAACCAAGATATTTTATGCACCAGTAGATGGATTTGAAAGAATAATGTTCCGCACAGGTGAGCAGAGACATTCGCCAGACGCAGACACAGAACCAGATATAGATGATTTCGTTGATTTACCAGATACAGGAAAATTAATTCCCGAAGCTGTATTCAATATTGAATCTTTGGTTACGAAAAAGTTGTAAATAAAAATATTGCCACGAATTACACGAATTTGCACGAATTTTTTAATTAAGCAAAAAAGAATAATTTGTGTTAATTCGTGTAATTCGTGGCAAAAAAATATGATAGCGTGAAATTTTTTAAAAATATATTATTAGCATTTAGTTTCTTAGTAACTTTCATTTCAAATGGACAAGTTTCGGCTGTACATTTGACTTGCGAAATGACTGAAAATCCATTGGCTGTTATTCAGAATCAGCCAAGATTAAGCTGGCAATTGGTTTCAAATAAATTAAATGTTTCGCAAACTGCTTTTCAAATTTTAGTTTCATCTTCGGAAGAAAAATTAAAGAAAAATGAAGCCGATATTTGGGACAGCAAAAAAGTGGTTTCAAATAAAAATCTTCAAATTACTTTTAGTGGAAATTCATTAAAAAGTGAAACAAAATACTTCTGGAAAGTTAAAATCTGGGATCAGGATAATAAAGAATCAAAATGGAGTAAAATAGCTTCCTTTAGAATTGCACCTTCAGAATCAGATTTAAATCCAATTTGGATTGGTGCTATTACAAAAGCCGATAGTCATTTGCCAGAAGGCAGAAATTACCACGCAGCAACATTTAAAAAAGAGAAAAAAGAAGCTATAATTAATGCTTCCGATTCTTTGTCGAGAAGAAGTATTATGCTTCGTAAACCTTTTGAGGTAAAAAAAGAAATCAAAGAAGCCGTTGTTTACATTTCGGGTTTAGGTCATTATGAATTAACGATTAACGGCAAGAAAATTGGCAACAGCGAATTTGCTCCTTTATGGACAGATTACGATAAAACGGTCAATTATAATACATACGAACTGACTGCAAATGAATTGCAAAACGGTGAAAATGTTATTGGCGTTTTGTTAGGAAACGGAATGTACAATATGCTTGCCGAAAGATATGCCAAGTTTTTTGTGAGCTTTGGTCCGCCGACTTTATTTTTTAAAATGAAAGTGGTTTACAAAGACGGTTCAGAGGAAATTATAAAATCAGATGCAAGCTGGAAATACAGCAAAAGTCCAATAACTTTCAACAGTATTTTTGGAGGCGAAGATTACAATGCCAATTTAGAACAAAAAGGCTGGAACAGTAAAGGTTTTAATGATGCAGACTGGAAAAAAGTTGTGGTTCAAGAAGCACCCAAAGGAGGTTTAAAAGCGCAGACAGCGCCACCAATTACGATTCAGAAAAAGTATGACGTAAAAGAAGTTAAACAGCCAAAACCAGAGCTTTATGTTTTTAATATGGGGCAGAATCTTTCGGGTTTCCCAACCCTAAAAGTTAAAGGAAAAAAAGGACAAACCGTTCGTGTTTGGGTTGGTGAAGGATTAAATGACGACGGAACTGTAGGGCAGGGAAGATCTGGAAAACCCTATTATTACGATTATACTTTAAAAGGCGAAGAAGTAGAAGAATGGACACCAAAATTCTCTTATTATGGTTTTCAATACATTCAAATCGAAAACATTAATTATAAGGAAACCAAGAACGTTAATCTTCCTACAATTGTAGCATTACAATCAAATTTCATTTATAATTCAGCAGGAGAAGCAGGAAGTTTTAAGTCTTCAAATGAGATTTTTAATAAAGCGCACGAATTGATTAATAACTCGATAAAAAGTAATTTCCAAAGCGTTTTTACCGATTGTCCGCAGCGCGAAAAATTAGGCTGGCTGGAAGAAGTTCACTTAAATGGGCCGGGATTAATGTTTAATTATAATTTAGAAAGTTATATCCCTGCCATCATGCAGAACATTTCAGATTCGCAAAGAGAAAATGGTTTAATTCCGACTATTGTGCCTGAATATGTTGTTTTTGGAGGTGATTTCACCGATTCTCCGGAATGGGGCGTTACCGGTGTGATTCTGCCTTGGATGTATTATGAATATTATGGAGACGCTTCCTTAATAGAAAAATATTATCCTGTGATGAAAGGTTACGTTGATTACTTAACAACAAAATCAAAAAGTCATATTGTGTCCTACGGATTAGGCGATTGGTACGATTACGGAACACACGCAGCAGGATATTCTAAAAATAGTCCGATTGCACTTTCGGCAACTTCTCATTATTTTTATGGTGCAAGTTTGGTAGCAAAAGCAGCTAAATTATTAAACAAAAAAGAAGATATCGAGAAGTACGAAACGTTGACTTCGGACATTAAAAAAGCGTTCAACGATGAATTTTTCAACAAAGAAACCAAACAATACGGAACAAGCAGCCAGTTTAGTAATGCCGTTCCTGTTTTTATGGACATTGTAGAACCGCAATATAAAGCCGAAGTAATGCAGAATCTGCTGGCTGATATCAAAGCAAAAGGAGACAGATTAACTACAGGCGATGTTGGAAATCGTTATTTATTTCAAGCTTTGGCTCGAAATGGAGAAAACGAAACGATGTACAAAATGAACAATCATTACGATGCGCCGGGTTATGGTTTTCAGATCAAATTTGGATTAACGACTTTAACAGAACAATGGGATCCGCGCAAAGGAAATTCTTGGAATCATTTTATGATGGGACAAATTGAAGAATGGTTTTATCAGAGTTTAGCAGGAATTGTTTCAGACGATGCCAATCCAGGATTCAAGCATTTCTTTATTCAGCCGGAAGTTGTGGGCGATATGACTTTTGTAAAAGCGTCTTATAACTCGATTTATGGAAAAATAGTTTCGTCTTGGGAGAAAAAAGATGGCAAATTAATCTTGAAAGTGGAGATTCCAGCGAATACTTCTGCGACAATAAAATTACCGGTTTCGAAAAATTCAGAAATCAAAGTGAATAAAAAAGCTGCGAATTTAGGTTTTGATGAAAAAGATAAGAAACCAACATTAGAATTAGGATCAGGAATTTATACAATAGAAAGCAAAATATAGAACGCGGATTAAACGGATTCGCTAAAGCGAAGACGCGGATTGACACGGATTTTTTAATATAAAAAAGGAAAAGAAAAATCAGTTTTTATCCGCGTCTTTACGAAGTAAATCCGTGTCATCTGCGTACCAATCTCAACAATATGAAAAACATAAAATACGCAATCTTAGCCACAATTTGTGCATTGACATTTTCAAATGCACAAAGCACTTCTGATACTAATTTTAGAAAACCAGTTTCAGAAACGCTTAAGAAAATTGAAACTGTTTTTAGTGTTACGATAAACGACGACAGAGGTTTACTTAAAGGAAAAGAATTAGACTACGCCGATTGGAGAATTGAACCCGGAAATCTGGCCATTTCTTTGACCAATATTCTGGCTCCGTTTGAATTAATGTACTTCAAACAACCAGACGGAACCTACATTATTAGAAAATATGAAAACCATAAAGTTTCAGTAGATAAAGGAAAAGAACGTTTGTTTTATCTAACGAATTTGTATTCCACTCAAGCCGATTGGGAAAAACGTAAAATGGAGTTAAAAGCTTGTATGATTACGTCATTTGGTTTAGACAAGGCTCCCCCCACGCCAAAATCTAAGCCACTTTTAACTCCAAAGAGAATTTATAAAGATTACAGTATTGAAAATATTGGGTTAGAAATTCTGCCGGGAGTTTATGTAACAGGATCGATTTACAAACCATATCCTTTAAACAAAAAAGCGGCAGTAATTTTAACACCAGACGGTCATTTTGGCGACGGAAGATACAGAAGTGACGAACAATATCGTTGCGCAATATTGGCCAAAATGGGCGCTATTGTAGTAAGCTATGATTTATTTGCATGGGGAGAATCACTGCTTCAGTTCCCGGAACAAACGCACAGGAATAGTATTGCGTCAACAGTTCAGGTTTTAAGCGGTATCCGATTATTAGATTATTTGGCAACCGTAAAAAATGCCGACATGTCGCGTGTTGGAGTTACGGGCGGTTCTGGCGGTGGTTCGCACACCATGTTTTTGGCTGCTTTAGACGATAGAATTACCGTTTCGGCTCCAGTTGTTATGGTTTCTTCTCATTTTTCGGGTGGATGTCCTTGTGAAAGCGGACGTGGGATTCATTTATGTGGTAATGGAACTAATAATGCCGAAATCTCGGCTATGATGGCTCCAAAACCACAATTAATTGTTTCTGATGGAAAAGATTGGACGCTTGCTGTTCCAGAATTAGAGTTTCCATTTATTCAGCGTACGTACGGACTTTACGGCAAGAAAGATTTAGTAGAAAATGCTCATTTTGCTAATGAAGGACACGATTACGGTGTTTCTAAAAGAATGGCAATGTATCCGTTTATGGCTAAATATTTAGGTTTGGATTTGAAGAAAGTGCAAAATGAAAAAGGCGAAATCGACGAATCGACCTGCGTAATTGAACCAAAAGAAAAGATGTTTGTTTTTGGAGATCACGGCGAAAAATTACCGGCAAATGCTTTGAAAGACATTGACAAATTATATGAAATGTTTGGTGAGAAAAACAATAAAGTATACGAGGTTAAGAAGTAAAAAGTTTGCCACGAATTTCACGAATTTGCACTAATTTTTTTGCCACAGATTAAAAGGATTAGAATGATTTTTTTTTTGAATTAATTTATTTAATAATTAATCTGTGTAAATCTTTTTAATCTGTGGCAAAAATTAAAAATTACAGCCAACTATATTCTTGATAATTAGTGCAATCCGTGGCAAGATAATAAAGATATGAGGTTGAAAAAATAAAAAGGATGCCACGAATTACACGAATTTACACTAATTTTTTTGCCACAGATTAAAGGATTATTTGGATTTCTTTTTTAAATAATCTGTGTAAATCTTTTTAATCTGTGGCAAAAAAAAATAATTCGTGTAAATTGGTGTAATTCGTGGCGAAAAAAATAACACATATGAAGTTGAAAATTAAAATAACAGCGATTTGTTTCGGGATTTTTTCGTTTACTGCAACGGCTCAAACTAATGACGATTTAAAATTATGGTACGATAAACCTGCCTCAATCTGGAACGAAGCTCTGCCTTTGGGTAACGGACGTTTGGGCGCCATGGTTTTTGGCGATCCTGCTGTGGAACGTTTGCAGTTGAATGAAGAAACGATTTGGGCGGGTTCTCCAAACAGTAATGCACATTCTAAATCAATAAAAGCTTTACCAATTGTACGCCAATTAATTTTTGACGGCAAGTTTGATGAAGCTCAAGATTTGGCAACGCAGGATATTATGTCGCAGACGAATGACGGAATGCCGTATCAAACTTTCGGAAGTGTTTATATTTCTTTTCCCGGACATCAAAAATATACCAATTATTATAGAGATTTAAATATTGGCGATGCTACAGCAAAAGTAAAATACACTGTAAATGGCGTAGAATTTACGAGAGAAATCATTACAGCATTTTCAGATCAGGTAATTGCGGTAAAACTTTCGGCAAGCAAACCGGGACAAATTACGTGTAATGTTTTTATGAACAGTCCGATTGATAAAACGGTAGCTTCGACAGAAGGAAATCAAATTATACTTTCGGGATTGGGAACCAATTTTGAGAATCAGAAAGGAAAAGTAAAATTTCAAGGAAGACTTACGGCTCAAAATAAAGGAGGAGAGATTAATGCCAGCAACGGCGTTTTAAGCATTGATAAAGCAGACGAAGTTACATTGTACATTTCGATTGCTACAAACTTTAAAAATTATCAAGATATAACAGGCGATGAAGTTGCCAAAAGCAAAGCCTATTTAGAACAAGCTTTACCTAAAAGCTTTGAAGAAATTAAAAAAGCACATGTTGCTTATTATCAAAAATTCTTCAATAGAGTTTCGTTCGATTTAGGTAAAAATGAGCAAGCAGCTAAACCAACAAACGAAAGAATTAATAATTTCTCGAAACAATTTGATCCGCAATTGGCTTCATTGTATTTTCAATTCGGACGTTATCTTTTAATTTCATGTTCACAGCCAGGCGGACAGCCAGCGAATTTACAAGGAATTTGGAACGATATGGTGACGCCGCCTTGGGACAGTAAATACACGACAAATATTAATGCCGAAATGAATTATTGGCCCGCAGAAGTAACCAATCTTTCAGAAATGCATGAGCCGTTTATTCAAATGGCAAAAGAATTGAGCGTAACAGGTGCAGAAACTGCAAAAATGATGTACAATGCCAGCGGATGGGTTTTGCATCATAATACTGATATTTGGCGTGTAACGGCTCCCGTAGATTCGGCAGCTTCTGGAATGTGGCCAACAGGCGGTGCTTGGGTTTCTCAAGATTTATGGGAAAGATATTTGTATACGGGCGATAAAAAATATTTAGCAGAAATTTATCCAATAATGAAAGGCGCAGCGAGCTTTTTTTTAGACTTTATGATTATTGATCTTAATACTGGGTATTTGGTTGTTGTTCCGTCGAGTTCTCCAGAAAATACACACGCAGGAGAAACAGGAAAAGCAACAATTGCATCAGGAACTACAATGGACAATCAATTGGTTTTTGACTTGTTTACGCATGTAATCGAAGCTTCAAAATTGGTTTCTCCAGATGCTGATTTAACGAAAAGAATAAACGAAGCTTTGGGAAAAATGGCTCCAATGAAAGTTGGAAAATACAGCCAATTGCAAGAATGGCAAGAGGATTGGGATAATCCAGAAGACAAACACAGACATATTTCGCATTTGTATGGATTGTTTCCGAGTAATCAAATTTCGCCAATTAAAACTCCAGAATTATTTGAAGCGGCTAAAAATACTTTAAATTACAGAGGTGACGAATCTACAGGCTGGTCAATGGGTTGGAAAGTATGCTGGTGGGCACGATTATTAGACGGAAATCATGCTTATAAATTATTACAAGACCAAATGCATTTGGTAACGGCGGAACAGAAAAAAGGCGGCGGAACGTACCCAAATATGTTAGACGCGCATCAGCCATTCCAAATTGATGGTAATTTTGGATGTACTGCTGGTATTGCCGAAATGCTGATGCAGAGCCAAGGTGATGCGATTCAATTATTGCCGGCTTTGCCAAGTGTTTGGAAAGACGGAAGCATAAAGGGTTTGGTTTCTAGAGGCGGTTTTGTAATTGATATGACTTGGAAAAATAATAAAGTTTCGACTTTAACGATTTATGCGAAACTAGACGGAAACTGCCGATTGAAAGTAGAGAATACATTGAACGCAGGAAAAGGAGTTTCGCTTAAAAAAGCAAAAGGTAAAAACACAAACTCATTGTTTTTTGATGTTGAAGTTAAGAAACCGATTATTTCGGATAAAGCCAATCTTAAAAAAGTACAATTGCCAGTTTACAATGTTTATGATGTAAATATGAAAGCAGGGCAGACGTATACTTTTTATGGGAATTAATAGATTTAACTATTATAGCGCCTAGTTTGTCATTCTGAGGAACGAAGAATCCTCGTAAGTAACTCCGCAATCTTTGTCGATCTTGCAACGAAGATTCTTCGTTCCTCAGAATGACAAATTGGTGTAAAAAAAATAAAATTAATAAAGATGTTACAACATTTCAAATACAAAATAATAGTCCTTACTCTTATAATTGCTTCATTAAGTAGTTGTAAATCGGGTGTGAATTCTTCCAAAGGAAGTAAAGGCGTTGTTTTAAAATCTAGTGATTATAAACATTACGTTGATTATTTCAACACAATGGAAGATGAAAATCTAAAATTTGCGATTCCGAATGACAGCGCTTGGGTTTGGATGAAAGCGAATATTCCGTTTTTTGAATGTCCGCAGCAAAACTTTGAAGAAATCTATTATTTCCGTTGGTGGAGCGCTCGAAAACACATCAAGAAAACACCACAGGGATTTGCGATTACAGAATTTTTGGTAGATCGTTCTTATGCTGATAAATACAATATGATTAGTTGTGCTTTAGGACATCATATTAATGAATTTAGATGGATTCATAATCCAGTTTATTTAGAACAGGATGTTCATTTATGGTTTAGAGGAAATGACGGAAAGGCGATGAAAAAGCTTAGAACTTTTAGCAGTTGGACGGCAGATGCTTTGTACAATCGTTATTTGGTGAATAAAGACGATAAATTTTTATTGGATATGTATCCAGATTTGGTTGCAGAATACAACGCTTGGGAAGGTGACAGAAAACGTAAAGATGGTTTGTTTTGGCAGTTTGATGTAAAGGACGGAATGGAAGAATCGTTGAGCGGTGCCAGAAAATTTAGAAATGCACGTCCGACGATTAACAGCTACATGTACGGAAATGCGGTGGCTTTGTCTAAAATTGCAAAATTGAAAGGGGATGCAAACGAGGAAAGTTATTTTACTGCAAAAGCGGATACACTTCAGAAATTAGTAGAAAGTAAATTATGGAATCCTAAAAGTGATTTTTTTGAAACTTTCACAGAAAAAGATACTTTGGCGCAGGTGAGAGAAGCAATCGGATTTATTCCGTGGTATTTTAATCTGCCTGAAAAAGGCAAAGGTTTTGAAAAAGCTTGGGAACAGGTAAAAGACGAAAAAGGATTTTCTGCTCCGTTTGGGTTGACAACAGCGGAGCGCAGAAGTCCGCGTTTTAGAACTCATGGATCGGGAACCTGCGAATGGGACGGCGCAATCTGGCCATTTGCTACTACGCAGACTTTGACGGCGATGGCAAATGTTTTGAATAATTACGATCAGAATGTTGTTGGTAAAACCGATTATTTCAAACAATTAGATTTGTATGTGCAGTCGCAATATTATAGAGGAAAGCCTTATCTTGGTGAATATTTAGACGAAACGACTGGTTATTGGTTAATGGGTGATCGCGAAAGAAGCCGTTATTACAATCATTCGACTTTTAATGATTTAATGATTACAGGATTGGTTGGTTTACGCCCAAGAGCGGATGAAAAAATTGAAGTAAATCCGTTGATTCCACAGGAAAAATGGGATTGGTTTTGTTTGGATAATGTTTTGTATCACGGCAATATTATTACGATTCTTTGGGACAAAACTGGCGAAAAATATCATAAAGGAAAAGGTTTTAGAGTTTATAAAAATGGAAAAGAAATTGCGTTTTCTGAGAAGTTAGAGAAAGTAGTTTCTCAATAAATAATAGATAATTAGATCTGACAGGTTTTTAAAACCTGTCAGGTCTTAGTTTAGAAATAAAAAAGAATCGCCCAATTTGTCATCCTGACGGAGGAAGGATTTTCGTTAGTAGTTCCACCAGGATTGACGATTTTGATTGTAGAGTTTCTAGTGAAGATCCTTCCTCCGTCAGGATGACAAGATTGAGAATGAAATCAGCTAAATCTGCGTGCAACAAAAAAATCCTGTAAAAGCATACAATATAATTATGAAAAAGTTTTTTTTACATCTTACATTAATCATCACATTGTTTTCATTTTCGGCGAAAGCCCAAAATAAAATCATCGTAAACAATTTACAATGCGAAATGCTAAACAATCCAGAAGGAATTGATGTTTTGCAACCAAGATTGAGCTGGCAGTTAAAAACAGATGTAAATGATGTAAAACAAACTTCGTATCAAATTATTGTTGCTTCAACTTTAGAAAACCTAAACAACAATACTGCCGATTTATGGGACAGCGGGAAAGTAGAAAGCAACGAATCTGTGAATATAATTTACAACGGAAAAGTATTAGAAAACAGACAAAATGCTTTCTGGAAGGTAAAAATATGGACGAATAAAGGAGAAATTCAATCGACAGAAACGGCTCATTTCAGCATGGGAATTTTGAATTATGTAGATTGGAAATCAACACGCTGGATTGGTTATGAAAAAGCTTCTCTAGGCGATAGTATTTCGCAGTATTCTAGATTATCAGCTCGATATTTACGAAAAGAAATCAACTTAAAAAAGCAAGTCAAAAATGCTAAAGTCTATATTATGGGCTTAGGAATGTATGAATTGTATATTAATGGATATAAAATAGGGAATCAGGTTTTGGCGCCGGTTCCAACAGATTATACCAAAAATATAAAATACAATGTTTTTGATGTGACTTCTCAATTGAAAGAAGGAAAAAATACGCTGGGAACTATTTTAGGAAACGGTCGTTTTTTTACGATGCGTCAGGATTTTAAACCTTATAAAATTAAAACATTTGGTTATCCTAAAATGGCTTTGCAATTGTTTGTGGAATACACAGATGGAACTAAAGATATTATTAGAACTGATGATTCTTGGAAAGTTACTACAAACGGACCAATATTATCGAACAATGAATATGACGGTGAAGATTATGATGCTCGTAAAGAATTAACGGGTTGGAACACTATTAATTATAACGATAAAAATTGGTTTAACGCTGAATTTGTGCAAGAACCGGGTGGATTTTACGAGGCACAAATGAATCCGAACATGAAGGTGATGGAGGAAGTAAAACCAATTTCGATAAAAGAGACTCCAAAAGGTACCTACATTTTAGATATGGGTCAGAATATGGCTGGCTGGCTGCAACTGAAAGTAAAAGGAAAAAGCGGTGATAAAATCACCATGAAATTTGCCGAATCTTTGCAGGCAAATGGTTCATTATACATAGAAAATCTGCGTGATGCGAGAACAACCGATACGTATATTGTAAAAGGAGAAGGTGAAGAAATTTGGGAACCTAAGTTTGTTTTTCACGGATTTAGATTTGTAGAAATTTCAGGTTTTACTTCAAAACCAAATTTAGATAATTTTGTTGGAAAAGTGGTTTACGACGACATTAAAACAACGGGAACTTTTGAATCTTCTGATGCGACAATGAATCAGATTTTTAAAAATGCCTATTGGGGAATTAGAAGTAATTATAAAGGAATGCCAATAGATTGTCCGCAGCGAAACGAGCGTCAGCCTTGGCTTGGCGATCGTACAACGGGAGCTTATGGTGAAAGTTTTATTTTTGATAATCAGACTTTGTACGCAAAATGGTTAGACGATATAAAAAATGCACAAACGGCAGATGGAGGTCTTCCAGATGTGGCGCCTGCATTCTGGCGTTATTACGGCGATAATGTAACGTGGCCGGGAACCTATATTACGGTTGCCGATATGTTGTACCAGCAATTTGCCGATAAAAAAGTAATCGAAAAACATTATCCATCAATGAAAAAATGGATGGTGTATATGGAGAAAAATTATTTGGTTAAAGATTTAATGACCAAAGACAAATACGGTGATTGGTGCGTTCCGCCAGAATCATTAGAGTTGATTCATTCTAAAGATTCTGCTAGAACTACAAACGGTGAATTGATTGCAAGTGCTTTTTATTATCATTTATTAAAAAAAATGGAAAAGTTTGCCACAATCAGCGGTGCTGGAAATACAGATGTTCAATATTACGAAGCACTTTCGCAGAAAATAAAAACAGCATTTAACGCTAAGTTTTTCAATTCAAACACAAATAATTACGCTAATAATACGGTAACGGCAAATTTACTGCCGTTGACATTCGGGATGGTTCCGAAGAATCTAGAAGAGAAAGTTTTTGAGAATATTATACACGAAGTAGAAGTTACGTACAAAGGTCATATTAGCACAGGCGTAATTGGAACTCAGTTTTTAATGCGAACTTTATCAGAATACGGAAGACCAGATTTGTCGTATAAATTAGCTTCAAATAATACCTACCCAAGTTGGGGATATATGGCTAAAAACGGAGCTACAACGATTTGGGAATTATGGAATGGAAATACCGCCGATCCTAAAATGAATTCGCAAAACCACGTGATGTTATTGGGCGATTTATTGATTTGGTATTATGAAAACATTGCGGGAATAAAAAGTGATCCAGAAGCTCCGGGTTTCAAACAGATTATTATGAAACCTGATTTTAACTGCGGACTTTCTTTTGTAAATGCTTCTTACGAATCTATTCACGGATTGATAAAAAGCAATTGGAAGAAAAATAAAAACACTTTGTTGTGGAATGTAACCATTCCAGCCAATACATCGGCAGTTGTTTATTTACCAGAAGCGAAAGTTGATGCCGTAACGGTAAACAATCAGAAATTAGAGAAAACAGGTATATCGTATAAAACAGAAAAAAACAGTATTGTTCTTACGCTTCCATCAGGTTCTTATATTTTGAATGTTAAATAAGTACTATTTTAAATAATTCGGGACAGTACAGGATACATCTTTAAAATTTTGGTGTCATTTTTACACTTAATAAATAATTTTGCCCAAAAAATTATTAGGTATGCATAAATAATCAAAAAATGTAAATCTTTGGGTTTAATTAAATTTAAGACTAATTCAAACCAAAACTAAGAATGAAGATCGTAAAAATAACTTTTGTAGTATCATGTCTGTTTCTTTTAGGAAGCTGTAAACCTGCTTTACAGAATAAGACTTGGAAAGAAGGAATTTTAGTAGATGAATTTATATACGATAAAGCACCTTATCCGTCTTGTCATGCAGTAACAATTGTCGAAGCCAAAAACGGTGATTTAGTTGCGTCTTGGTTTGGAGGAACTAAAGAAAGAAATCCAGATGTTTGTATTTATGTAAGCATTAAACCAAAAGGAAGTGATAAATGGGGTGAAGGTGTAAATGTTGCCAATGGAATTATGAAAGAAGGCCCGAGATTGCCAACTTGGAATCCTGTTTTGTATCAAATTCCGGGTGGAGATTTAATGCTTTTCTATAAAATTGGCCCAAAACCATCAGAGTGGTGGGGCGTAATCAGAACTTCATCTGATAATGGAAAAACTTGGTCTGAAGCCAAAAAAATGCCAGACGGTTTCTTAGGACCAATAAAAAACAAACCCGTTTTATTAAGCAACGGAACCTTGTTGTGTCCGTCGAGTATAGAAGGCGATGGCTGGAGACTTAGAATGGAATCTACACCAGACTTCGGGAAAACTTGGGTAATGGGAGATACACTTTCAAGAGGAAAACAAAAAATCAATGCCATTCAGCCTAGTATTTTATTTCACAAAGACGGAAGTATTCAAGCAATTGGAAGAACAAGAAATAGAGCCATTTACAGCACGTTTTCTAAAGACAACGGAAAAACGTGGTCAGATATAGAATTAATCGGTTTACCAAATAATAACTCAGGAACAGATGCCGTAACGCTTAAAGACGGAAGACATTTATTAGTTTACAATCACGTTCTTCCTCCGGGAACTGAAGCAAAAGGCCCAAGAACGCCGTTAAACGTTTCAATTTCTAAAGATGGAATTCATTGGAATGCCGCATTGGTTTTAGAAGATTCAAAAATCAGTCAATATTCTTATCCATCGGTAATTCAGAGTTCAGACGGAATGGTTCACATTGTGTACACTTGGAGAAGAGAAAAATTAAAATATGTAAAAATTGATCCGAGTAAACTGGTTGCACTTCCTATTAAAAACGGAATCTGGCCAGGCGACGAAAACAAAACCGTAACAGCAGTTAAAGCGGAAGAAGAGTAAAATTTAAATTAACCATTAAGATATTAAGTTTCATTAAGCTTAACTTTCTTTTTTCTTCAATTAAGTTTTATTAAGCATTACACTTAATTTTCTTAATATCTTAATGGTAAAAACCAAAAATATGATAGCAGCTTATTTTAAAAGAAACACAATTATCTTAGTTTTTGCTGTTTTGTGTAATACATTCAATAGTTGTGTATCGGCGCAAGCTTCAAAAAACAAACAACAGTATAAAGTTGCAGTCTGTGATTGGATGATTCTAAAAAGACAAAAACTAGGCTCATTTGGTTTAGCAGCTGAGATAAAAGCAGACGGAATCGAGCTCGATATGGGCGGTTTAGGAAACAGACCCACTTTTGACAGCAAACTAGGAGATCCTGTAGAAAGACAAAAGTTTCTAGATAAATCTAAAGAAACCAATGTCGGAATAAGTTCTATTGCTATGTCTGGATTTTATGCACAGTCTTTTGCAACAAGAGAAATTACACCAATGCTTGAGGACTGCATTAAAACAATGGCGGCTATGAAAGTAAAAGTGGTGTATCTTCCGTTAGGAACACAAACCGATTTGGTTAAAAATCCAGAATTGCGTCCAGAAGTAATTAAAAGACTGCAATGGGCAGGAAAAGCAGTTGGTAAAATAGGAGGCGTTATTGCAATAGAAACTTCACTAAACGCCACAGAAGAGAGAAAACTGTTAGAAGAAATAGGTTCAAAATACATCAAAAGCTCCTTTAACTTTGCCAATGCAGCAGATAACGGAAGAGATATTTCGAGCGAATTAAAGATTTTAGGTAAAAAATATCTAGCACAAATTCACGCTTCAAATACCGATAAAGTTTGGTTAGAAAATGATGCCGCTATCAATATGCCAGAAATCAAAAAGACGCTTGACGAAATGAAATGGAGCGGCTGGCTTATTGTAGAACGTTCAAGAGATGTTGCACAAGTGCATGATGTAAAAGCCAATTATGGAGCAAATGTTGCATACTTAAAGAAAATTTTTCAGAATTAGTATGACGAAAAACAGTGTTGAATATGTAAGAGTTAAACCTAAATATTTATCACTTTGATCTGCCAAAACCTGCTAAATCTACGTGCAATAACCTCACGCTGATAGGCAGATTCGGCAGATTGTTTTAAATTAGTACAGAACATAAGGTCTAACAGATTTTTGAAACCTGTTAAGTCTCAAATAAAAATTAATACATTTTTATCTCATTTTTGTCATTTCGAGGAACGAGAAATCTTCGCAAGTAACTCAAGCATTGTGGAGCAACTAACGAAGATTTCTCGTTCCTCGAAATGACAAACTTTACGGGATTTGTGTCTATAAATTATAATACCAATGAAATATTTAAGTCTACTTTTTTTATGTTTTTATGTCTCTTTCGCGACAGCGCAAAACGTTACCATTGTTAGTGATGCAAAATCGCCAAGAGCACAATTTGGAGCAGAGAAGTTATCAGAAATTGTTTCAAGCAAAGGATTCAAAGTAACTTCATCAGAAAATCTTCCCAAAAAATCAAAAGACAAAATAATCGTTATTGGCGAAAAAGGAACAGATTTTTGGCAGCAAACCGCTAAAACAGCCAAAATAGATGATAGTAAACTACTTAGAAAAGAAGGTTTTCAAATTCGCACACAAAAAAATATCATTTATATAGAAGGAACAGACGCAACTGGTAGTTTATATGGTGCGATGGAATTAGTAGACCGCATCAAAGCTTCAGGTGAAATTCCGTCAGAAATTAATATCGAAGACAGCCCAGAAATGGTATTGAGAGGCGCTTGTATCGGAATGCAGAAAACCGTTTATCTTCCCGGAAGAGACGTTTACGAATATCCGTATACACCAGAAACTTTTCCGTGGTTTTACGATAAAAAATTGTGGACCAAATATTTAGATATGATGGTCGACAACAGAATGAATTCGTTGTATTTATGGAACGGACATCCTTTTGCTTCTTTAGTAAAACTAAAAGAATATCCGTTTGCTGTAGAAGTAAGCGACGAAGATTTTAAAAAGAACGAAGAAATCTATAAATACCTAACTGTAGAAGCCAACAAAAGAGGAATCTGGGTCATTCAGATGTTTTATAATATTATTGTTTCAAAACCATTTGCAGAACATTACAACATTAAAACACAAGACCGTTCAAGACCAATTACGCCGTTAATTTCCGATTATACCAGAAAATCAATCGCTGCTTTTATAGAAAAATATCCAAATGTTGGCTTAATGGTTTGTTTAGGAGAAGCCATAAATACCGTTGATGACGACGTGGAATGGTTTACCAAAACCATTATTCCGGGAGTTCAAGACGGATTAAAAGCATTAGGAAGAACAGACGAACCGCCAATTATTCTGCGTTCTCACGACACCGACGGGCCTTTGGTAATGGAAAAATCACTTCCGTTATACAAAAACCTATACACAGAGAGCAAATACACCGGAGAATCTTTAACCACTTATACGCCGGGCGGACCTTGGGGAGAAACACACAGACAACTAAGTGCCTTAAAGTCAATTCATATTGAAAACGTTCATATTCTTGCAAACTTAGAACCTTTTAGATACGGTTCGCCAGATTTTATCCAGAAAACAGTAAAAGCAATGCACACTGCGCACGGAGCCAATGCCTTACATTTATATCCGCAGGCATCTTATTGGGATTGGCCTTATACCGCAGATAAAACAAAAACAGGCGAACGAATACTAGAAATGGATCGCGACTGGATTTGGTACAAAGCTTGGGCAAGATATGCTTGGGACAGTAAAAGAGATAGAAACGAAGAAGTTAAATATTGGGATAATGATCTTGCTACCAAATACGGAACAGATCAAGAAGCAGCAAATAATATATTAAAAGCATACGAAGAAACTGGAGAAATTGCGCCAAAAACCTTAAGACGTTTCGGAATCACCGAAGGAAACAGACAAACCCTATTATTAGGAATGTTCGAAAGTCAATTGGTAAATCCAGCAAAATGGCGTGTTTATCCGGGCTTTCACGAATCGTGCGGGCCAGCGGGAGAATTACTTCTCGAATATGCTAAAAAAGAATGGAATCACGAACCGCATTCTGGCGAACTTCCAACGCAGATTATAGAAGAAATTACGCAACACGGAAAATTAGCTGTAGAAGCAATTGACAAAGCCGAAGCAAGTGTAACAAAAGATAAAGAAGAGTTCTTACGCCTTAAAAACGATGTACACTGTTACAAAGCATTTGCAGATTTCTTCTCAGAAAAAGTAAAAGCAGCCTTGTTAGTTTTGCGTTACAGTTATTCAAATGATATTTCAGATTTAGACAAAGCATTGCCGCATCTAGAAGAAAGCATCAAACATTACGAATTATTGGTTAATTTAACCAAAGACAATTATTGGTACGCCAACAGCATGCAGACCGCACAGCGCCGAATTCCGATTGGCGGCGACGACGGAAATAACAAAACTTGGATCGAATTATTACCGCATTATGAGCGTGAATTAGTTAATTTCAAACGAAATCTAGAATTACTAAAAACATCAAAAGATGGTAAAATTGTAACCAAAGAAGGAAAACCTTGGCAGACTGCAGAAGTAACTTTAATTGGAGAAAACAAAACAAATTATCCCGTTAAAAACGGAACAAAAGTATACGGAACTCCGATTTCTGAAATCATTAAAACGGCTCCAGAATTGCAGAACTTAAAGGGAATAACATTTGATGAAACGTCACAAAACGAAAACGGTACACATCTGAAATTCAAAAATACAAAAGCTGTAAAACTAGTTGTAGGCTATTTTAATTCAGATCAAAAGAGATTTTTACTGCCGCCAAGTTTAGAAACAGATGCAGCAGGAAACGCAAACGGTCAAGCCGAAGTAATATTGGCAAGCGCGATGAACCTGAAAGAATTACCGCGTGTAAATATTCACACCTACACCTTTCAGCCAGGCGAAAATAAATTAGATTTAGGTAAAGGAAGAGTCCTGATTTTAGGATTTATAGACGCAGATCAAACCATAACACCGCGAGATGTAGGTTATATCGACGAAGGAGAAAAAGAAGCGATAGATTGGCTATTTTATTAAAATAAATAGATTTTGGGCGTGTCCCTCCGGGTCGGGCTGTACGTTCCCGCTTTTTTTGGGCAAGAAAAATGCCCAAAAAAGAGCTCCACTGCCATCCCTCACGCAAGATCAACGATTATCTAGACCTGACAGGTTTTAAAAACTCGTCAGGTCAAAAAAAAGAGATAAACACAATCTTGTCATCCCGAGGAACGAGGGATCTCCACAAGAAACTCAACAAAGATTGACAGCATTCTTTACGGAGTTACTTGCGAAGATTTCTCCTCCGTCGAAATGACAAACTTTGCGAATTGAATTGTGAAAAATTAGACCTACAAGGTTTTGGAAACCTTGCAGGACAGTAAACACAATCTTGTTATCCCGAGGAACGAGGGATCTCCACAAGAAACTCTACAAAGATTGGCGACATTTCTATGAGGAGTTACTTGCGAAGATTTCTCCTCCGTCGAAATGACAAACTTTGCGAATTGAATTGTAAAAAATAGACCTACAAGGTTTCCAAAACCTTGCAGGACAACACAAATAAACTTAAATTACCTTATATCACTTATATGGTTTAAAAAAGTATGAAAAGAATAATTTTTTTTATTTTTTGTTTTTTTTCAAGTAGTTACTTTGTTTGGAGTCAAAGTAACGGAACGGCAAAAGTTCGTAAAGAAGTTTCGCTGAACTCATCTTGGGAAACCATAATCTTGGATAATCTTCCTGTGCAGGAAGATAAGTTTGTAGACAATCCAAGCACTGATTCCAAATGGGAGCGGGTTAACGTACCGCACAATTGGGATCAGTATTATGGTTTCAGGAGAACAAAACATGGAAATTTACACGGAACAGCGTGGTACAAAAAAACATTAAAATTAGATAAAGAAACAGTAGGGAAAAGACTTTTTCTTTATTTTGAAGGCGTAAGTTCGTATGCAGATGTTTGGGTAAACGGAAAAAAAGTCGGTTCACATAAAGGCGGAAGAACCACCTTTACATTAGATATTACAAACGCAGTTTCTTTCAATAAAGAAAATCAAATCGTTGTTAAAGCTTCGCATCCATCATTTATTGCAGATCTTCCTTGGGTTTGCGGTGGCTGTTCGGGCGAATGGGGATTCTCAGAAGGTTCACAGCCAATGGGGATTTTTAGACCTGTTTCTTTAGTCATTACAAATGAGGTTCGCATAGAACCTTTTGGCGTTCATATCTGGAATGACAAATCTGTTTCTAAAGAAAAAGCAATTTTATTTACCACAACCGAAATCAAGAATTACGGAAATTCAAGCCAAAATCTCACGATAGAAAATACACTTTTTGATGCATCAGGTAAAAAAGTAGTTACAGCAAAAAGTGAAGTAAAAACAAATGCTAGCGAAACCAAAGAAATAGCGATCACACTTCCAGAAATTACAAAACCTAATTTGTGGTCGCCGTCAAATCCTTATCTGTATCAATTGATAACCTCTATTTATGAAAACGGAAAAATCATTGACCAAGTAACAACGCCATACGGAATCCGCTGGGTAAGCTGGCCGGTAAGCAGAGATGGTAAAGACAATCGTTTTTACATCAACGGCGAACCTTTATTTATCAACGGAACTTGCGAATACGAACATTTAATTGGAAACAGTCATTCCTTCTCAGACGAGCAGATTCATTCGAGAATAGAACAAATAAAAGCTGCTGGATTTAACGCTTTTAGAGAAGCGCATCAACCTCATAATTTAGCCTATCAAAAAGAATTAGACAAAGACGGAATCTTATTTTGGAGTCAGTTTTCGGCACATATTTGGTACGATACACCAGAATTTAAAGAAAATTTCAAAACCTTATTGCGAGAATGGATTAAGGAACGTAGAAACAGCCCATCAGTTGTGATGTGGGGATTACAGAACGAAAGTACGATTCCTGCAGCATTTGCCGAAGAATGCACTAAAATTATTCGCGAAATGGATCCTTTATCAGCTTCGCAACGTATTGTAACGACTTGTAATGGTGGAGAAGGTACAGATTGGAATGTCGTACAAAACTGGTCTGGAACTTATGGCGGTGATCCTTTAAAATATCATCTCGAAATGAGCACACAGTTATTAAACGGAGAATACGGCGCATGGCGAACTGCTGATTTACATACTGAAGGTGAATTTGATCAAAAAGGAATTTTGAGCGAAAATAGATTCTCTCAATTAATGGAAATTAAAGTCCGTGAAGCCGAATCGGTAAAAGATAAAATTGCGGGACAATTTAACTGGCTTTTTGCTTCGCACGAAAATCCGGGACGTGTGCAAAACGGCGAAGGATTTAGAGATATTGATAAAGTTGGACCCGTAAATTACAAAGGACTTTTTACGATTTGGGGCGAGCCAATGGACGCGTATTATATGTATCGCGCCAATTATGTTTCAAACAAAACAAACCCAATGGTTTATATCGTTTCGCACACTTGGCCAAGCCGTTGGGATAAACCAGGAATTAAAAATGGAATCGATATTTACTCGAATTGTGATGAAGTTGAATTGTTTAACGACGTCAATAAATCATCTTTAGGAAAACTAAAAAATCCAGGATTAGGACAGCATTTTCAGTTTAATAATGTCAACATTCAATACAATGTTTTATACGCCGTTGGTTATGTAAACGGAAAAGCGGTTGCGAAGGATTATGTGGTTTTGAATACGCTTCCAAAAGCGCCAAACTTAGAAACTTTAACTCCTCAAAAAACAGACATTTTAAGTTCTAAAAAAGGCTATAATTATATCTACAGAGTAAATTGCGGTGGTTCTGAATTGACAGACTCATCAGGAAATACATGGTTTACCGATACGCATAAAAACGGTCAATATACTTATGGTTCTTTGTCTTGGACGGATAATTTTGAAAAACTTCCAGATTTTTACGCAAGTCAAAGAAGTACTTTCGACCCGATAAACGGAACAAAAGATCCAGAATTGTTTCAAACTTTCAGATACGGAGTCGATAAATTACGTTATGAATTTCCAGTTCCAGACGGAGAATATTTAGTAGAATTATACTTTACAGAACCTTGGTACGGAACTGGCGGCGGTTTAGACTGCAAAGGCTGGCGTTTGTTTGATGTTGCTATCAATGAAAATGTTGTGATTAAAGATTTTGATATTTGGGCAGAAGCTGGACATGATAATGCGTTGAAGAAAACATTTACTGTAAAAAGTAAAAACGGAAAAATTGTAATTTCGTTTCCAAATACAAAAGCTGGAGAAGCGATAATTTCTGCCATTGCAATTGGGACAAAAGATAGAAAACTAAAACCAGCAAATGCATCACCAAAAAATATTGAGAATTTAGTTTTAGAAAGCTATGACAAAAGTATAAATAGAGTAGCTTCTTGGTTGGATATTAATTCAAAACAATATTCTAACTCAGACATTGTTTTTACCGAATTACCAGCCGAGATTTTTGGAGCTGATTATTTGCAGTTTGCTTCTGAATCTAAAGTTTCAGGTTCGTTTACAGCCAAAGAAGATTCGAATATTTATGTTTTAGTAGACAGTAAAATAAATAAAACATTAGCTTGGTTATCGGATTATAAAAAACTAGAAGAAAAAGCAAAAAACAGCAATGGAACTGAATTTATAATTTTCTCTAAACTGATTGAAAAAGGAGAAAAAGTTTCGTTCGATCATTCAGAAACTTTGACATCAATTGCAGTTGTTCCTGTTTATGATATGGGCGAAAAAGACGATTCAAGACCTATCGTAACAATTGAAGCCGAAAAAGCTAAAACAGCAGGAGACGGAATTGAAAAAGGAAATTTCAAAAAAGCCGATTATATTGAGTTTACCAAAAGCACACCAAACAGCATTCAGTTTGAGGTAAAACCAGGCGTTGCAGGAATTTATTTAATGCGTTTCCGTTTTATGAATAGAAACGAAACTCCATTAAAAGTAAAATTTAAAATGGAAGATGCTTACGGAATTTTAATGCGAAACGATACGATTGAGTTTTTCTCATCACCAGAAAAATGGAAGGTTTTAAACACAACTTCTGGCGGATATATTAATGCAGGAACTTATAAAATTACTTTAGAAGGAGAAGATTTAAAAGGATTATTGTTGGATAATTTTGAGTTTCAATAACGTTTTTTAGCAGCAAAGGCACGAAAGCACAAAGGTTTTAAGTAACAAAGATTAAGAGGTTTACTTAGTTGCCAGGCTGGCGAAGTCGAAGCCTACGTAAAGTGATAAACAAAAAAAAGATAACGTCTTGTTTGTCATCCTATGTTTGCAGAAGTAGATACGTAAGAAGTTTTAGTATTACGAGAAGCTTTGTCAAAGTTTAAAACTTTGACAAAGCTAAAGACACATAGTTTATGCGTAAAGCATGTCATTCTGAGGAACGAAGAATCTTCGCGAGCAGCGCTACAAAGATTGACGGCATTGCTATGAGGAGTTACTTAGGAAGATTCTTCGTTCCTCAGAATGACAAAATGGGACGTAATTAGATTATAAAAAAATAATATGAATACATATAAAAACATTTCTAAAAAAACTGGAATCGCTTTAATAATGCTATTTTCAGCAGTCTGTTTTGCGCAAGGAAAACAAGGCAGAATCATTGAAGACTTTAATAAAAACTGGAACTTCAAATTAGGAGATTATCCAGAAGCAGTTAATGCAAATTTCAACGTTTCAGATTGGAGAACGCTTCAATTGCCTCACGATTGGAGTATTGAAGGCGCTTTTAATAAAGACAATAAAACCAAACAAGCGCAAGGATTTTTGCCAGCTGGAAAAGGCTGGTATCGTAAAGTTTTTACCGTTCCAGCAAATTGGAATAACAAAACAGTTTCTATAGAGTTTGATGGTGTTTTTAAAAACAGCGAAGTCTTTATAAACGGGCATTCGTTAGGAATGCGTCCAAACGGATATATTTCTTTTGCTTACGATTTATCGCAGTATTTAAATTTTGGTAAATCGAATATTATTGCTGTAAAGGTTGATAATGACGCACAGCCCAATTCAAGATGGTACACAGGTTCTGGAATTTACAGAAACGTGAGATTAACGGCGAGTGAAAAACTGCACGTAGGGAAGTGGGGAACTTTTGTAACTACTCCAGAAGTTTCTACGACAGAATCAAAAGTACATTTTGAAGTAACTATTGATAACGACAATACAATTGCAAAAGAGTTTAAATTGGTTACTTCAATTGTAAATGCAGACAATGTTGAAGTTGCCAATATGACTTCAACAGAAAAAATTGGAACAAAAACTTCTGAAAAAAAGATTCATGATTTAGTGGTAAAACAGCCAAAATTATGGAATACCGAAAATCCATATTTATATAAAGTAATTACAAAAGTTTATGAGAAATCAAAACTAGTAGACAATTACGAAACACCTTTAGGTTTTAGATATTTTAGTTTTGATTCCGAAAAAGGTTTTTCATTAAACGGAGTTCCAACCAAAATATTAGGTGTTTGTCTGCATCATGATAATGGCGCTTTGGGTGCTGTAGAAAACATTCATGCTGTAAGAAGGAAATTGATTTTGTTAAAAGAAATGGGCGCTAACGCGATTAGAATGTCGCACAATCCTCATTCTTTAGAAATGATGCAATTGTGTGATGAAATGGGATTCATCGTTCAGGACGAAGCTTTTGACGTTTGGAAAAAGAAAAAAGTGACCAACGATTACCACAAAGATTGGGATGCTTGGCACAAACAAGATTTAGAAGATTTCATTAAAAGAGACCGCAATCATCCATCGGTAATAATGTGGAGTATTGGTAATGAAATTAGAGAGCAGTTTGACAGCACCGGAATTGCAATTGCAAGAGAATTAGCCAAGATTGTAAAATCACTTGATACAACGCGTCCTGTAACTTCTGCTTTGACAGAAAATGTAATTGAGAAAAACTTCATTTATCAATCGGGAGCCTTAGATCTTTTAGGATTTAACTACAAACACGAAGATTATAAAGATTTTCCAGTTCGTTTTAAAGGACAAAAAATATTGGCTTCAGAAAGTGTTTCGGCTTTAGAAACACGCGGACATTACGATCAGCTTTCGGATAGTATTAAAACTTGGCCTTCAAAATTTGGTGCTCCATTTGATGGAAATGCAGATTGGACAGTTTCGGCTTACGATCAGGTAAAATCGTATTGGGGCGCAACGCACGAACAGAATTGGAAAACCATCAAGAAACAAGATTTCATGGCGGGAACTTTTATCTGGACAGGATTCGATTATATCGGTGAACCAGATCCGTATCCGTATCCGGCAAGAAGTTCGTATTTTGGAATTATTGATTTAGCGGGTCTTCCAAAAGATGTGTATTATATGTACCAAAGCGAGTGGACTACAAAACCTGTTTTGCATATTTTTCCGCATTGGAATTGGAAAAAAGATCAAGAGGTTGATGTTTGGGCGTATTACAATAATGCTGATGAAGTGGAACTTTTCTTAAATGGAAAATCATTAGGCAAAAAGTCAAAACAAAATGATGATCTGCATATTTCTTGGCGTGTAAAATTTGAACCGGGAATTTTAAAAGCGGTTTCAAGAAAAGACGGAAAACTAGTTTTAGAAAAAGAAATTCACACGGCGGGCGAAGCTTCAAAAATAGCTTTAAATGCAGATAAAACAACAATCAAAAACGATACTTACGATTTGGTTTATGTAACAGTTTCAATAATTGATAAAGACGGAAACGTATTACCAAATGCTACAGATTTAATTAACTTTGAAGTTCTTGGCGGAGGAAAATTAGTTGGTGTTGATAACGGTTATCAAGCCAATTTGGATTCTTTTAAAGCGAATTCCTGCAAGCTTTTTAATGGAAAATGTATTGCGATTATTCAATCAAACGGTAAGAAAGAAAATATTCAATTAAAAGCTTCTACTGGAAATGGAATTTCTAGAGAAATGTTAGATATAAAAGTTAATTAATTATCTATATATTAGCGATTGTTAAAATCATTTATCAATTTGGAAACATTCAGAAATAGTGCAAGCGTACAAGAAATAGAAGTAAAGTCAAGCACATCTGTTAAGGCTTTTTTAGTTGTAATTTTTACTGCAATTGTGGTTTTAATGATTTACAAACTTCCCAAGGAGCTTTTTCATTTCGAAAAATTTAATCCTAATGGAATATTTACAATTGCTTTCCTAGCTTTTTCTATGTTGTGTCTTTACTCTTGGATGTCGCTTTTAGACAATGAACCAGAATTTAAAATTAGTAAAGACGGTTTTTGGGTTAGAAAAACAATTTTTCCATTTTCATCTCTTATTTTAATAAAATGGACTGATATTAAACACGTTGAATATAACGTTGAAAAGGGTAATAAGGGAAGAAAAACTTTTTATCTTGTTATCTGGAGAAAAGAAAATTCAAAAACAAAAAGAATAAATGTAGATAATATTGATGAACCTATTAAAGAGGTTTTAAATATCATTAGAAATTATTCCACTATAATGAATTACGTTGACAGAATGAATGTAACGCAATAAAAATACTCGACCTCAAAAACAAGAAAATCCATGATGAGAAATTTTTTATATTGTTTGTTTATTATTTCTCTTTTTACAAACTGTGAAAAATCTAATAACAAAAATAGTACTCAAAATATAAGAATGGAATTAATTCCTGAACCTGATCAGGATGAGAGATTACAATATGAGGCGATGTTGAAACTGAAAAAATCAAATTGTATTTTAGATGAACCTGATACATCAATTAACGGAATAAATATTAGAGATTATGAAAGTGCAAAAAAGTTGATTGAAGAAAAAGATAAAAAGGATGATTTAGGACAGTATCATTTATATTCAAATTCAGATATAGAAACTTTAACTTTAGTGCAGCATCCAGGAGATTCAAAATATGAAATTTCAATTTTCAAAGTAGAAGATTCGGGTAGATTATTTCAGGATTATCGCCATGTTAAAGCGGCTGCTTTTATAACCAATAATGGAATAAAATTGGGAATGAATAAAAGCGATATTATTAAAAAATTAGGGAAATGTTATACTGCAAAAGATAGTATGAAAGGATTCATTGAACTTTATTATAGAATTGAACTGCCAAATGACACCAAATCAAAATTGTTAAAAAATAATAATATGCCAACTTATTATGCGAGTTACAAACTGAGAAAAAATAGACTCGAAAAATTTGAATTTGGATTTGAATATCCGTAATCAATTAATGATATAAATGGAACCCACTTTTTTCGCAACCCAAGAAGCATTCAGAAAATGGCTCGAAGAAAATTATAAAGAGCAGAAAGAACTGTTAGTTGGTTTTTACAAAGTCAACAGCGGGAAGCCATCAATGAGCTGGTCAGAATCTGTAGATCAAGCGCTTTGTTTTGGCTGGATTGACGGCGTTCGAAAATCAATCGATAAGGATAGTTATACCATTCGTTTTACTCCTAGAAAACCTTCTAGTATCTGGAGTAGCATTAACATCAAAAAAATAGAAGATTTAACCCAAGCTGGATTAATGAAACCCGAAGGCTTAAAAGCATTTAGTTTAAGAACCGAAAGCCGATCTAATATTTATTCACACGAAAAAGAACCCGTTCCGCTTGATGATGTTTATGTCAATCAATTTAAAAGCAATACAACGGCTTGGGAGTTTTTTGAGAAGCAGGCACCATCGTATAAAAAAGTCATGATTCATTGGATTATGAGCGCCAAACAAGAAAAAACACGTCAATCTCGATTAGAGAAAACTATTGCAGAAAGTGAAAAATTAAAGCGTGTTTTGTAAATTCTTTTAATGTATTTTTGATCAAACTTTAGATACAAAAAAACAAAAGAATTAAACCTTATACAACCAATTTAAAATGATTTTAGCTTTCGATACGTATTATTTTGAAGATAAAGCAAAAACAGTCTGTCTAGAATTTAAGGAATGGAATGAAGACAAAGACTTTAAAATTCATTCGGAAATAATAGAAAATGTCGAAGAATATATTCCAGGAGAATTTTACAGACGTGAACTGCCTTGTATCTTGAGTCTGCTGGATAAAATTGAATTAGCAAATGTAGAAGCTATAGTTGTAGACGGTTTTGTGTATCTAGACGATGAAAAAAAGTTTGGTTTAGGAGCGCACTTGTATGAGAAACTGAATAAAGAAATTCCGGTGATAGGTGTTGCTAAAACAAATTTTGCAAGCATAGAGAAAGACAAAAAGAGTTTGATAAGAGGCGAAAGTCAAAAGCCATTATATATAACAGCCATTGGGATAGAAGCCGATGAAGCTTTTAAAAAGATTGAAAGAATGCACGGCGAATTTCGATTTCCGACTTTGTTAAAAGAATTGGATAGATTGACTAAAGAAAAATAAAGAGATTCTTTATGGATAAAATACTTTGGGGAAAGGTTTTGAATTTTAATTTTGATCTTCAAACGGATCAATACGGATTTTCGACAAGATTAGCACTAGAAAATCATTGGACATTATATTTTACTCAAACTGCTATACTCGAATATAAAAGGTTTATGTTTTTGGCAGCTACTAATAATGAAATGGTTTCGCCTTCAGAAATTGTTGATATTGTCTGGCATCAGCATTTAATTTTTACTAATTCATATACTAACTTTTGTGATGTTTTAGGGAAAAGAATTGAACATATTCCATCGACTCATAATAGATCAGAATTTGAAAAATTTCAAAAAGCAAAAGATCGTACTAAAGAATTGTATAATAGCAATTTTGGAACGCAGCCTGTTGAAGTCTGGGATTATGTAAATGAATTAGATTCTTTAAATCTCGGTAAAAGCAGATTTGAAGTTTCGAAGCTTAGAAAGCTATTTTTAAGATATTCTATATTTCTTTCTTTCCCTGTATGTTTTTTTATTTTTCCGCTTCTAATAAAAATTCCAAATCCATATTTTTTAATAGGTTATCTGTTGTTATTTGGTTTAACAGTTGTGGTTTTGGAATTCTACACCAAAAGAGGTTTTACTTTGTTGTATGAAGAAATTAAGACGCACAAGATTTTAAAGAACCTTAGTGCTTTTGAGTTAGTCTTTTTTAAAGAAGGTAAACTCGAAAAAGTTGTTCATGGAGTTGTAAATAATTTAATTATCAATAAAAAAATTAAGATTTTAACTAATGATAGATTAGAATTAATTGATAAAAATTTCAGCGACAATCAGTACGAGAATTGTGTAATTGAGATTATGAAAGATTTTGATCCAATGCCTTATAAACAATTGTGCCATGCGGTTATGCAAAAACCAATTTTTGAGCAATTGCAAAAAGCGACTTACAGGATTAAAGGAAGAATAATGGCTTCAAAAGAATTTACATTTGTTGTAATTTCGACTATGATTAGTTTAGGAGTATTGTTAGCCATTATATTTAGCCGGCTTATTACTGGAATTTGGAGAGATAAACCTATAATCTTTCTATTATTTGCAATTATTGCTTTAGTACTTGCTTCACTGTATTATTTAGATCGAGTACTAAATAAAATGTTTACCAAGATTATTCCATCTTTTTTTGAACTGGAAATTAATAAAAATAATGGAAAGGATATTAATTGGGAATGGGATTATTTTTTATATGGAAATGCCGTATTGTATAGCTTTTTTATTCCAATAACAAATTATAATACAGGCATTTCTACATGGAACAACTTCAGCAATTCCGGATCTTGCGGTTCTTCCTGTGGAAGCTCTGGCGGCAGTTCGTGTGGGAGTTCTTGCGGAAGCTCCTGCGGCAGTTCTTGTGGTGGCTGTGGTGGAGATTAAAATTAGAAAGATATTTTGTGTTTTCTAATTTCCTATGTGTTATTTAAATTATAACTCAATTAATATATTTTATAGTAATCTAAAGCAATTATAGAAAAAGTGTCATTTTTAAACCAAAAACGCTGCAAAATTGTCATTGGTCGAAATTGTATCCAATAAAATATTCATTTGTCTTAATTTTATAGATTAGTCTTTGTAGTGAGTTTTGAAATTTACTCAAGATGACAAATTAAATACAGACCCGATGAAAAATGTTTTCCTATTATTATGTCTTATCGGCATAATGCCAGCTATTAACAGTCAGGAATTAGCAAAGTCTCCAGCGCCTTTTGGTCCGCTTCCTACACAGAAGCAAGTAGATTGGCAGGAAATGGAGTTTTATGCTTTTGTGCATTTTTCATTAAACACTTTTACCAATAAAGAGTGGGGTTATGGCGACGAATCTCCACAATTATTTAATCCAACAGCTTTAGATGTTCGTCAATGGGCGCGCATTGTAAAAGAGGCGGGAATGAAAGGCATTATATTAGTTGCCAAACATCACGATGGTTTTTGTCTTTGGCCGTCGGCTTATACAGAACGTTCTGTAAAGAATTCTCCTTGGGAAAATGGTAAAGGCGATTTGGTAAAAGAATTGGCTGCAGCGTGTAAAGAATACAATTTAAAATTGGGTTTATATCTTTCACCTTGGGATAGAAATAATGCTGATTATGGCAAACCAGAATATGTAACGTATTTCAGAAATCAATTAAAAGAATTATTGACCAATTACGGCGACGTTTTCGAAATGTGGTTTGACGGTGCTAATGGCGGAGACGGTTATTACGGAGGTGCAAACGAAACTAGAAAAATCAACACACTAACGTATTACAATTGGGACGAAACCTATAAAATGATCTATAATTTAGCTCCAAAAACATTGGTTTGGGGAGTTGGACCATCGGAAGCAAGATGGATTGGAAATGAAGATGGACGTGCCGGAAAAACCAATTGGTCACTTTTGCGACAGAAAGATGAATTGGCTGGAAAAGTACACTACACAGAATTTATGTCGGGACATGAAGACGGCGAAAAATGGGTTCCAGGTGAAGCAGATGTTTCTATAAGACCGGGATGGTTTTATCATGCTGTTGAAGACGATAAAGTCCGTTCGCTAGACGAAATGGTCGATATTTATTACGAGTCGATTGGGCGTAATGCTACCTTATTATTAAATCTTCCTGTTGATCCGCGTGGTTTGGTTAATGAACATGACGAAGCAAGATTAAAAGAATTGGTTGCAACTATAAAAAGCGATTTCAAAAAAGAATTATTGGCAGGAACAAAAGTAAGTGCAGATAATTTTAGAGGAAAAATTAACGATTTTGCTCCTAAAAATGTAATTGACGGCAATAAAAACAGTTATTGGGCAACGGATGATAATGTTACTAAAGCCTCAATTGAGTTTACTTTTAAAAAGCCAACGGAATTAAATAGAATATTACTTCAAGAAGATATTAAATTAGGACAGCGTATAAAAGCCTTTACTGTTGAAGCTAAAGTAGATGGAAATTGGAAAACAATTGCAACCGAAACTACAATAGGTTACAAAAGAATTTTAAGAGTAGACAGAGTAAAAGCTTCAGCATTAAAAATTAATATTACAGATGCAAAAGCAAGTATTGTTATTTCTAATATTCAAGCCTATAATGCACCAACTTTTGTGCATGCGCCAGAAATTCAGCGTGATAAAAATGGTTTAGTAACATTGAAATCAGATACAGGAAACAGCATTTATTATACCATTGACGGAAAAAATCCATCAGAAAAAAGCGCCTTGTATACAGTTCCTTTTAGATATGATAAAGCGGTTGAAATAAAAGCAATTTCGAGAAATACGACTGAAAAAATAAACAGTGCTGTAAAAACGGCAAAATATGGTATTTCTAAAGAAAATTGGAAAATTGTTTCTATTTCCAGCGGTGATTTAAAATCGGCAGAAAGAATTATAGACGGAAATCCAAATACCGATTGGGGTTTTGGAAGTGAAACCAATAAACTGCCTCAAGAAGTAATTATTGATATGGGAACTTCAATTAAAATTAAAGGATTTACGTATGTACCGCAGCAAGTTGGGAACAATTTAAATCTGATTTCAAATTACGAATTCTACACTAGTTCAGACAATATAAATTGGACAAAACAATCGGAAGGAGAGTTCTCAAATATCAAACATAATCCTATTGAACAGGTAAAAGTTTTTGTAGGAGTACAAGCGAGATATTTACGTTTTGTTGCGACGGCTGCAGTATCAAAAGGGCAATCGGTTTCTATTGCCGAAATTAATGTTGTAGAAGAATAGAAATTTACTCGACGTTAAAAGCTGCTCAACATATAGAATTATGTTTTCTGCCGATGCTGCCTTGTTATTAGTCGAATTTTTAATAATCAACAATCACTAATCAAGTACTTTTATCTTACATTAATTAATTGAATAACTGGAACATGATTAAAGAAGATATAGGTTTTAGAGAAGCTGGGAAGTTTGAAGAAACACGTTTTGAAAAAATTCACAATGTAATTTTTGATTCGTCTCAAGAAGCTTCTTTATTAGTAGCGCAAGAAATTGCAAACTTAATACAAAGAAAAAATGAGTTGAACGAACCTTGCGTTTTAGGTTTGGCAACTGGTTCTTCTCCTGTAAAAGTTTACGAAGAACTTGTAAGAATGCATAAAGAAGAAGGACTAAGTTTTGCAAACGTAATTACCTTCAATTTAGATGAATATTATCCTATGGATAAAAATAACATTCAAAGTTATTTTCATTTTATGCATGAGCATCTTTTTAATCATGTAAACATTCCTGCAGCCAATATTAATATTCCTGACGGAAAAGTTAGTGCTGAGGAATTACAACAGTATTGTATTGATTATGAAATGAAAATTAAATCTTACGGAGGTTTAGATTTTCAGCTTTTAGGAATAGGAAGAACAGGACACATTGGTTTTAATGAGCCAGGTTCTCACGTTAATTCTGGTACAAGAAGTATCACTTTAGATCACTTAACACGTGTCGATGCTGCATCGTCGTTTTTAGGCATCGATAATGTGCCTAGAAAAGCAATTACAATGGGAATTGGTACGGTACGTAATGCCAAAAGAATTGTACTTCTTGGATGGGGAATCAGCAAAGCAGGAATTATTCAGGAAACAATTGAAGGACAGGTTTCTTCTCGTGTACCAGCAACATATCTACAGGAACACAACAACACAACTTTTGTTCTAGATACAGAAGCTTCATCAGAATTGACTCGTGTAAAAACACCTTGGTTGGTAAAATCGGTGGTTTGGACAGAGGAATTGAAGTTGAAAGCGGTAGCTTGGTTAAGCGAATTGACGAAAAAACCTTTCCTTAAATTAACAGATAAGGATTATAACGATAACGGAATGTCTAGTCTTCTAACAGAAGAAACTGCATACGATTTAAACATTAAAATGTTTAATAAAATGCAGCAGACTATTACGGGATGGCCAGGTGGAAAACCAAATGCTGATGATACTTACAGACCAGAGCGTTCTACACCGGAAAGAAAAAGAATCATCATTTTCAGTCCACACCCAGACGACGATGTTATTTCTATGGGAGGAACTTTTGATCGTTTAGTAGAGCAGGGGCATGATGTGCATATCGCTTACCAAACTTCAGGAAATATTGCAGTTTCTAACGAAGAAGCTTTAAAATTTGCTGAAATTTCAAAAGCATTAAATAGTAATTCTGCTGAAGCTGAAGCAATCATTAACTTCTTGAAAAACAAAAAGAGTAATGATATCGATTCATTAGAAGTTAGGAAATTAAAAGGATTAATTAGAAGAAGCGAATCTGTTGCGGCAACTCGTTATTTAGGTCTGCCAGATTCTAATGTAAACTTCCTTGATCTTCCTTTTTACGAAACAGGAACAGTTAAGAAAAATAATCTTGGAGAAGCAGATATCGACATTATGTGTGATATCATCGAAAGAATAAAACCACATCAAATTTATGCTGCAGGGGATTTAGCAGATCCACACGGAACGCACAAAGTTTGTTTAGATAGTTTGTTTGAAGCTTTAAAAAGAGTAAAACACAATAGTTATATGAACGATTGCTGGGTTTGGCTTTACAGAGGCGCTTGGCATGAGTGGGAATCGTACCAAATTGAAATGGCTGTACCAATGAGTCCAGACCAAGTTCTTAAAAAACGACATGCAATTTTTTATCACCAGTCTCAAAAAGACGGCGTAATGTTTCAAGGTGATGACAGCAGAGAGTTTTGGGTACGAGTTGAAGATAGAAATAGATTGACAGCAAAAAAATACCACGATTTAGGATTAGCAGATTATTCGGCAATTGAAGCCTTTAAACGTTATCATTTTTAAATCAATTTTTGTTAGTCAATAAAGATAATAAGCTATTTCATGGTTTATTTTGGTTAGTTACCTATATTGAGAAAAAAAGGCAGTCCTGGTTAGACTGCCTTTTTTGTTGTTCTAAATTATGGGTTATAAGTTATAAGTTATGAGTTATTAGTTATGAGTTATGAGTTATGAGTTATTAGTTATGAATTATAAGTTGAATGCCTATGTATTCTAACAAAACTCATAATTCATAACTCATAATTTATAATTAAATCGAAGAATTAAGTATTTTTTGTTTTACTTCATCAATATAAGATCTTCCAATTACGTAGCGAAGACCTTCAATTTCAATACTATTTCCTTCAACAGCATCAATTTTATCAATTGCAATTGTGTAGGATCGGTGAATTCTTATAAAATCTCTTTCAGGTAATAGATTAGTAAAGTCAGAAAGTGTGCTGTGAATAATAAATTTGCCCGAAGTTGTGCTTATTTTTAAGTAATCTTTTAAGCTCTCGATAACCAAGATTTCATTCAGAAAAATTTTCTTCATTTTCTTCTTGTCAATCTTTACAAAAATAAAAGGATTTTCCTTGTTTGTTTCTAGCGGTGCTTTGCTTGTATTATTCAGGCGTTTGTTAATCTTGTTAACCGCCTTCATTAAACGCGGAAACTCAATTGGTTTTACCAAATAATCTAAAACATCCAACTCGTAAGTTTCAATTGCAAATTGGTCGTAAGCACTTGTAATTACTAATAAAGGCGGATTTTCTAAACTTTTTATAAAATTTATACCATCAAGAACAGGCATGTTTATGTCTAGAAAGATTACATCTATAGTATTGTTTTTTAGAAAATTTAAACCTTCAATAGAATTGCTGAAGGTGTCTATTAATTCTAAATCTTCAATTTGCTCGATGTAGCTTTTAATAACGTTTATTGCCAATGGCTCATCGTCTATAATCAAACATTTTACTTTCATTTCTATTAAGTTGTTTTTGGCAGGTATGGTCTTGTAGGTATAGTTTTAAAAAAAAAGCTCACATCGGGGCTAAGTGACTTTTATGACTAGCTTTACGACAAAAATATTCTTTTTATTTTTAAATGAAAGCTTATAATCACTTTTATTATACCCTAATTCAAGTCTTTTTTTGACATTTTCGATACCTATACCACTTGACTTGTTAAAATTATCCTTATGTACGGTAAATTCTGGCGTAGGGTTTGAAATTGTAAAATGTAAAAAATCTCCTTTTACATTAAAATTAATATCAATTACCACATCACCAGTGTTTTTGTTTACGCCGTGTTTAAACGCATTTTCAACAAAAGTCAGCAATAAAACAGGAGAAATTTCTTTGTCGTGAATATCACCAGAAATAGACATGTTAACTTCCAATCGATCATCATTTCTAATGCGCTCTAAATCCAGATAGTTTTGTATGCACATAATCTCATTTTCTAAAGTCTGTTTTTTGCCTTTAGTTTCATAAAGCATATAACGCATCAATTCTGAGAGTTTAAGAACAATCTTAGGTGTTTTGTTTGATTTTTCTACAGATAATGAATAAATATTGTTAAGAGTATTAAAGAAAAAATGCGGAGAAATTTGAGATTTCAAGAAAAGTAATTCCGTTTCCAGCTGCGATTTTTCTAAGTCAGTAACCCTTCTTTGTTCCTTTAAGAAATCGAATGTAATTTTTATAGCCGTCACAAAAGTCATTACATAAAGTTCCCCCATCATCATATCTATCGTATAATTTAAGGTAAGTTTATCGATCGTCTGCGGTCCTTCTGGCCAGACTTTATGGGTTATTAATAAATAGGTAAGATTAAATTTTAGGACAACCATTAAAAATATTGCCGATAATACAGAAATAATATATAAGACGTATTTCTTTCGGTAAATCAAAAAAGGCATTAAAACCAAAATGTTAAGATAACATAATGCCATGTGAATAGGAAAACCTAATAAATTTGTCTTTAATGAATAAAAATAGTCGTTAAAATAGCTTCCCCAACGAAAAGTATTAAAAACAAAATACGTTAACCAGAAGTAAATATGGTACCGTAATGGCAGTCTATAAAGTTTGCTTGAATTGAAAATCATAGTAGAATTGTAATTGTGGTTTGTTGCTGTTTTTTGGTGTTTAACTCCGTTTAAATGTCATCCGTCTAAATTTATTTTAATAAAAGTCAAGTTTATCTAAATTTAAAGTTAAATTAATATTGTTTTGATATGAGGAAAATTACGCTGCTCATTCTAATTGTAATTTTTATTGCAAGTTGTAAAATAAAAACAGATAAAAATACAAAACAGCAAAGTTTTGTTGGAAATTATGTTGACCCATTTATTGGTACTGGCGGACACGGACATACTTATCCTGGCGCAACAGTTCCTTTTGGGATGCTGCAAGTGAGTCCAGACAATGGTATTTCGAGCTGGGACTGGTGTTCTGGTTACCATTATTCAGACTCTATTGTTTCGGGTTTCAGTCATTTACACTTAAGTGGTACCGGAATTGGCGATTTGGCAGACATCTTATTTATGCCAACCAACAAAAAAGTAGATTTAACCATCAAAGCAACATCAAGAGATTTACTCCCTTATAAATCAAAATACAGCCATGCTAACGAAAAAACAATACCGGGTTATTACCAAGTTTTTCTTGAAGATCCTAAAATCAATGTAGAGTTAACCTCTTCGCAGCGCACCGCAGTGCACAAATACACCTTTACTGCTAATGACATACAATCTGTAGTAGTAGATTTAGGTTTTGCCATCAATTGGGACAAAGCTTTAAAAACCGAAATTACTATAGAAGACGATCATACGATATCGGGATATAGATATAGTACAGGCTGGGCAAAAAATCAGAAAGTATTTTTTGTGGCTAAATTTTCAAAACCAATTTCAGAATCTGTTGTAACAGCTAATAAAAAAGTAGTTTCTGGCAATAAAGCCGAAGGCGAAAATACTGCCGTACAATTGTTTTTTAATGCCAATAACAGCAACGAATTATATGTAAAAGTAGCTTTGTCTTCTGTAAGCGTAGCAAATGCAAAAGATAATTTTGATATTGGAAATCAAGATTTTGACGCGGTGAAATCTAAAGCAGCAACTACTTGGAATTCTGTTTTAGGTAAAATAAAAGTAGAAACTCCTGTAGATTCTTTAAAAACTATTTTTTATACCGCTTTATATCACGCTCAAGTTGCGCCTGTAACGTATAGCGATAAAAACGGACAGTTTAGAAGAGAAGACGATAAAATCATTACAGCAAAAAATTACACTGCATATTCTACCTTATCGCTTTGGGATACTTTTAGAGCCGAAAATCCGCTGCTTACTTTATTAGATCCAAACAGAGTTTCAGACATGGTAAATTCTATGCTGGAATATTACGATACTAAAAAAATATTACCGGTTTGGACACTTTATGCGAATGAAACCAATACTATGACGGGTTATCATTCGATTCCTGTAATTGCCGATGCTTACTTAAAAGGTATAAAAGGGATTGATGGCGAAAAAGCATTCGAAGCCATGAAAGCCACAATGATGCAGGACGAACGCGGCTTGAACTTCTACAAAAAATACGGTTACATTCCATACAATTTATTAGACGAATCGGTTACCATTACGTTAGAATATGCTTATGATGATTGGTGCGTGGCACAAATGGCAAAATCTTTAGGAAAAGAAGAAGATTATAAATTTTTCTTGAATCGTTCTAAAGCGTATCAATATTTATTTGATGCCAAAACAGGATTCATGAGAGGAAAATCGGAAGATGGAAAATCTTGGAATGAACCTTTTGATCCTAAACATTCAAACCATAGAGAACATACAGATTATACCGAAGGAAATGCTTGGCAGCACAGTTGGTTTGTGCCGCAGAACGTAGAAGATTTTATTAAACTTCACGGAGGAAATCAAATCTTTACAAGCCGTTTAGAGCAATTGTTTACAGAAAGTTCTGAGATTACAGGAAACAATGTTTCTGCTGATATCTCTGGATTAATTGGGCAATACGCACACGGAAATGAGCCAAGTCATCATATTTCGTATTTGTTTAATCATGCAGGACAACCTTGGAGAACACAATATTGGGTACACTATATTTTAGAAACACAATACAATACAACAGCAAACGGATTAAGCGGAAACGAAGACTGCGGACAAATGTCGGCTTGGTATGTATTCAGCTCAATGGGATTATACCCAATGAATCCGGCATCTGGCGAGTATGAAATTGGAAGTCCGATTTTCGAAAAATCAACAATAGGCCTTGACGGAGGAAAAAGTTTTGTGATTGAAGCAGAAAATGTTTCAAACAAGAATTTCTATATCCAATCGGCAACATTAAACGGACAGCCGTTTAACAAAACAGCAATTTCACACAAACAAATTTTGCAAGGAGGCGTATTACATTTTGTAATGGGAGCGGCGCCTAACAAAAACTGGGGACTAAACTAACCAATTAAATATAAATTAATGAATATTATAGACGTATCAATCATTCTAGTCTATATCGTGCTTTCGGTAGGTATCGGTATTTGGATTTCAAGAAAAGCATCAAAAGGCTTAGATGATTATTTCCTTGGTGGAAAAACAATTAAATGGTATTTCTTGGGTCTTAGTAACGGATCGGGAATGTTTGATGTTTCAGGAACTTCCTGGATGATTGGAGTACTGTTTTTATATGGTGTAAAAAGTTTCATGTTTATGTGGCTATGGCCCATTTGGAACCAGATTTTTGTTATGATGTTCCTTGCCGTCTGGATTAGAAGATCTAAAGTGATGACGGGTTCTGAATGGATTTTAACTCGTTTTGGAAGTGACAGAGCCGGAAAAGCGTCGCATATTATTGTGGCTATTTTTGCTATTATTTCTACCATTGGTTTTATCGCTTACTTTTTTGAAGGAATCGGAAAATTTGTAACCATTATTCTTCCGTGGGATTTAACGCTTCATTATGGCGATTTAGTTCTATTGACTTCAGAGCGTTCTTATGCCTTAATCATTATCTTTTTAACGACTATTTATACGGTAAAAGGCGGGATGTTTTCTGTAGTGGCTACAGAAGTGGTACAATACGTTATTATGATTATTGCAGGAGTTTTAATTGCAGGATATGCTTTTATCAATTACTCACAACTTGAGATTAATTCGGTTATTACCGACGAATGGAAAAATGTTTTCTTCGGCTGGCAGTTTGAAACCCAGTGGAGTGATAAATTTCAAACCTTCAACAATTTAATAGATTCAGAAGGATATAAAATGTTTGGTGCGTTTATCGGAATGACTTTATTTAAAGGCTTTTTTGCAAGTGTTGCAGGACCAACGCCAAGTTACGATTTACAAAGAATTCTTTCTACAAAATCGGTAAAAGAAGCTGCTTATATGAGTGGTTTTACCAACCTGATTTTATTTATACCAAGATATTTATTAATTACAGGAATCGTAGTGATTGCTTTAATGAATTTAGCACCAGAATTAAATTCAAATGTGCATTTATCTGGAGCAGATTTAGAATTATTGATGCCAAAAGTGGTTAACTTATACATTCCAGTTGGTATTAAAGGAATTTTATTAGCAGGCTTATTAGCTGCTTTTATGTCTGGATTTTCTGCTTTCGTAAATGCAGGACCAGCTTATATTGTAAACGATATTTATAAAAAATACTTCAAACCAGTTGCAACCAATGCACATTACATCAAAGTAAGCCAGATTTCTTCTTTTATAGTTGTAGGTCTTGGCGTTTTTATGGGATTCTTTGCAGATTCTATAAATTCTCTTACACTTTGGATTACCAGCGCTTTATACGGTGGTTATGTGGCAGCCAATTTCTTAAAATGGATTTGGTGGCGTTTTAACGGATGGGGTTATTTCTGGGGAATGTTTGCAGGCTTGCTTGCAGCTTCTTTACAGTTTGTTTTAGACCAGAATAAAGGAAATTTTGAAGCGGGAACTATATTACACCAATTATCAGAAGTACGCGCCATTTACCTGTTCCCGCTAATTTTTGGAATTTCTATTTTGGGTTGTATTCTAGGAACTTTCCTGAGCAAACCTACAGACATGGAAGTCTTAAAAGCTTTTTACAGCAATGTAAGACCTTGGGGCTGGTGGAGTCCTGTTTACAAAACATTAAAATTAGAAGATCAGTCTTTCCAGAAAAACAATGATTTCTGGTTGGATATGATGAATTGTGTAATTGGAATTATTTGGCAGTCAAGTATGATTCTGCTTCCAATATTCTTCATCATCAAAGATTATCCAAAAGCAATAACGGCTTTAATCGTGTTTTTAGTAACAACAACTACTTTAAAATTTACATGGTTAGACAGAGTTAGAAAAATTGAAGATTAAGATAAAACTAAAAGACAAAGTTTGTCATTTCGAGGAACAAGAAATCGCACACGTAATTCTACAAAGATTGTCAATTTAGATTACGGACGTTCTAGTGTGATCCTTCCTCCGTCAGGATGACAAAATAATAATCAGCTTAGTCAAAGTTCAAAACTTTGACAAAGCTTAAAGAAACAAGAAACACATAGAAACATAGGTTTTGTATTTATAAAGAATAAAAAAGAAACCTATTTCTACTGCATAGCTCACTCTATGCATAAGATATAAAACGCTTTTTTAAAGCTTTCAAAATCTATGTTTCTATGTGTTTAAAGAATACGCAGCAGCTTTGTCAAAGTTTTGAACTTTGACAAAGTTTAGGAAAGCTTTACGCCAGAGTTTGTCTTTTCGAGGAACGAGAAATCTCCGTAAGAAACTCTAGAAAGATTGGCAAATTACTAAGAGGAGTTTCTCGTGAAGATCCTTCCTTCGTCAGGATGACAAAAATGCGCGTATAAGAAAGAGAGTATAGTGCTTTGTCAAAGTTTTGAACTTTGACAAAGTTTAGGAAAGCTTTACGCCAGAGTTTGTCTTTTCGAGGAACGATAAATCTCCGTAAGAAACTCTAGAAAGATTGGCGAATTACTAACAGGAGCTTCTCGTGAAGATACTTCCTTCGTCAGGATGACAAAAATGCGCGTATAAGAAAGAGAGTATGGCGCTTTGTCAAAGTTCAAAACTTTGACAAAGTTTAAGTAAGAATAAAAAGAGCAATAAATAAAAAAAAAAAGCAAAATGAGTACTATTCCTTGGCAAGACAGACCCGAAAACAGCAATGACGTAATGTGGAGATATTCTGAAAATCCTATTATCGACAGATATGCAATTCCTTCATCAAACAGTATTTTTAATAGTGCTGTAGTTCCTTTTGGAGATGGATTTGCGGGTGTTTTTAGATGTGATAACAAAGCAGTACAAATGAATATTTTTGCTGGTTTCAGTAAAAATGGAATTGATTGGGATATTAACCACGAACCAATTGTAATGCAGTCTGGTAATACAGAAATGATTGAATCATCATATAAATACGATCCGCGTGTTGTTTTTATCGAAGATCGTTACTGGATTACTTGGTGTAATGGTTACAACGGACCAACTATTGGAATTGGTTATACGTTTGATTTTAAAGAATTTTTTCAATGTGAAAATGCCTTTTTACCATTCAACAGAAACGGAGTTTTATTCCCGCAAAAAATAAACGGTAAATACGCTATGTTAAGCCGTCCTAGTGATAACGGACACACACCTTTTGGAGATATCTGGATCAGCTACAGCCCAGACATGAAATATTGGGGAGAACACAGATTGGTAATGAAACCAAGTCCTTTTGAACAAAGCGCTTGGCAGTGTACTAAAGTAGGAGCAGGGCCAATTCCTATTCTTACAGAAGACGGCTGGTTAATGATTTACCACGGTGTTATCAATACTTGCAATGGTTTCCGTTATGCAATGGGAGCAGCTTTATTAGAAACAGATGCACCAGAGCAAATGAAATACAGAACACAGCCTTATTTATTAGGTCCAGCTGAGACTTATGAAATGGTTGGAGACGTACCAAACGTAGTTTTCCCATGTGCTGCTTTACATAGTATAGAAGAAGACAAACTAGCCGTTTATTACGGTGCAGCAGATACCGTTGTAGCAATGGCATTTGGTAAGTTAAGTGAAGTAATACAATTTACAAAAGATAATAGTTTATAATAAAATATAATGATGCATAGTAGCTGTAAATTATTGTCCCTAGCCGTATTTTGTTTTTCGTTGATGGGTTATGCGCAAGCAGAGAAAGAGGTAACACCTAAAACTTATGTTGCGTATAAAACACCAAAAGAAATTGTTATTGACGGCGACGAAGCAGACTCAGCTTGGGATAAAGTGGAATGGACAAGCCCTTTTATAGATATAGAAGGTGTCGAAAAACCAAAGTACACCACTCAGGTTAAAATGCTCTGGGACGATAATTACTACTACTTACTAGCTAAAATTGAAGAACCGCACGTTTGGGCAAACCTTAGACAACGCGATACTATTATTTTTTATAATAATGATTTTGAGGTTTTTATTGATCCAGATAATGACACTCATAATTATTATGAATTAGAAATTAATGCACTCAATACCGCTTGGGATTTATTTATAAATAAACCATACAGAGAAAATAATGTCGTTTTAAACGATTGGAATATTACGGGATTAAAATCTGCGGTAAAAGTAAACGGAACGCTCAATGATCCATCAGATATTGATAAAGGCTGGACATTAGAAATAGCAATTCCGTGGGCTGCATACAGAAAATCTTATGGAGAAAATAATGTACCCAAAGACAATTTTTGGAAAGTAAACTTCTCTAGAGTAAACTGGCAGCACAGCATCGTAGACGGAAAATATGAACGTAAAAAAGATACTGAAGGAAAATTTCTCCCAGAATACAATTGGGTTTGGTCGCCTATGGGAGTCATAAATATGCATGAGCCCGAAAAATGGGCTTATGTATATTTTTCTTCAAAAGAAATTGGCGGAAAAGATTTCTTTACAATTCCAGAAGACGAAAAAGTAAAATGGGAATTGTACACCTTATACCGCGCACAAAAAAGATATTATCAACAACACAATGCTTGGGCAAAATCTTTAGAAAATATTGCTAAAAAAAGTATCAGTGTTGACAATAAAATATTGAAACCAATATTAGAAAACCATTCCTCAGGATTTAATATTCTGATAAAAAGCCCTTTTTCAAATAAAACCCTAATTATAAAAGAAGATGGTAAAATTATCACTAAATAAAAGCTTTAGGAAACTATCCAAAATAGTTTTTGCAGTACTCGCATTAAGTCTTTTTTCGTGTGGAAAACATCAAACCCAAATGGATGGAGATTTTGATTTTGGAGTTTGGATGACTGCCGATGCAAAAAGATCTAATGACGATTATACAAAAGAATTTAAAAAATATAAAGACGGCGGTATTGACGAAGTTTTAATCAATACCAATACAGATCCTAAACTTTTAGCGCGATTAGTACCGATTGCTAAAAAAGAAGGATTAAAAGTGCACGCTTGGATTATGGCCATGAACCGTCCAAATGATTCAGTAGCCTTAAAACATCCAGATTGGTACCAAGTAAGCAAAGAAGGAAAATCTTGTTTTGATAATCGCCCTTATGTAGATTATTACCAATGGTTATGCCCGACAAAAAAAGAATCTAGAGAACACGTTTTAGGTTTAGTAGAAGGATTAGCAAAAGTAGAAGGAATAGAAAGCGTACACTTAGATTACATCCGTTTTCCAGACATTTTTTTACCTATAAGTTTATTGCCAAAATACAACTTAGTTCAAGATATAGAATTACCACAATTTGATTTCTGTTATTGTGATGCCTGTGTAAGTAAATTTGAAAAAGAACATCACAAAAATCCAAAAAACAGCCACAACACTTCTATCGATATGGAGTGGAAAAACTTCAGATTAAATGCCGTAAAAGCAGTGGTTGATGATGCGTACAAAATTGCACACAAACACCACGTAAAATTAACAGCAGCAGTATTTCCTTATCCAGAAATGGCAGACCACATGGTACGTCAGCGTTGGGACAAATGGAATATTGACGAAGTATATCCTATGATTTACCATAGTTTTTACGATGAAGAAATTGACTGGGTAGGTTATGCAACCAAACAAGGTGTAACTGATTTAGAAGGAAAACAAACGAAAATAAATACAGGAATTTACATTCCGGGATTAAAATCGGATGCAGAATTAAAAGAAGCAATTTTATTGGCAAAGAAAAATGGAGCAAAAGGAGTTTCATTTTTTGACGGAAATGCTTTATCAGATAACAATTTAAAGACTATAAAAGCAGTAAAAGCATCTTTATAACCGATTTTACTTCAATTAAAAATTTTATCTGATTAAATTAGCAAAACTAAGAGCAATTGTCGGAAACATTGAAAACAAAAATGAAATCATGTCAAATAGAAGAGATTTTATCAAAAAAACAACTTTAGGAACATTAGCAATAAGTTCTGTTTTAAGCGTTAGCGGTTTTGCTAAAACCAAAGAAGAGGAAGTAGTTGACTCAACTGAAAAAAAGCAAAAAAAGCCAATCATTATTTCGACATGGAATCATGGTCTGCCTGCTAATCAAGAATCATGGAAACAGCTAAAAGATGGGAAACCAGCTTTAGACGCTATAGAAGCAGGAATGAAAATTCCAGAAGCCGATCCAAACATTAGAAGCGTTGGTTACGGCGGTTATCCTGATCGTGAAGGAAAAGTTACACTTGATGCTTGTATTATGGATCATAACAGCAATTGCGGCTCTGTATGTTTCCTTGAAGGAATTATGCATCCCATTTCTGTTGCCAAAAGAGTTTTACAAAATACACCGCACGTAATGCTTGCTGGTCAAGGCGCTTTACAGTTTGCCTTATCAGAAGGATTTAAAGTAGAAAACCTGCTGACCCCAGAATCTGAAAAAGATTGGAAAAAATGGTTGGAAGAATCAAAATACAAACCCGTGATAAATATAGAGAATCACGACACAATAAGCATGCTAATGTTAGACCAAGATGGAAATCTTGCTGGAGGCTGCACAACTAGTGGCGCCGCCTGGAAAATGCACGGTCGCGTCGGTGATTCCCCAATAATCGGCGCGGGTCTTTTTCTGGATAACGAAGTTGGCGCCGCTGCAGCAACTGGTTTAGGCGAAGCAGTCATTAGAACCGCAGGAAGTGCAATGGTTGTAGAATTAATGCGTCAGGGAAAATCACCTTTTGATGCCTGTAAAGAAATTACAGAACGTATTTATAACAAACACAAAAATCACAAAGACATGGAATATTTACAAGTCGGATTTATTGCGTTGAATAAAAACGGAGAACATGCAGGTTACAGTTTAAGATCAGGTTTCAACTATGCCGTTTCTGATGATGAAAAAGGACATAGAATGGAAGATGCAAAATTTAAAATGTCTTGGGAGAAATAAAATAATGTGCAGCATTTCAACTTTGTCAAAGTTCAAACACAATATTGTCATTTCGACGAAGGAGAAATCACACTAGTTTGTCCTCAAAGATTGTCCGAGTTACGAGTGAGATTTCTCCTTCGTCGAAATGACAAACTGCACTAAAATACTATTCTCTAAGTGTTAAAAAGAAACACAAAGAGAAAACCAAAAAACAAAGAATGAAAAATACAATTTTTATATTAACCCTAATTACGTCAATATTCTCTGTACAAGCGCAGGAAAAAGTCCCGTTTTGGCAGAATGAAAAAATCAACGAAGACAATAGAGAGCCAATGCACGCTGCTTATTATGTTTTTGAAAATGAAGCATTAGCGGCTAAAAACGATTGGAAAGAATCTAAAAACTATTTGAATTTAAACGGAACCTGGAAATTTAAATATGTAGATAGTCCGAAAGATTTACCAGCCGGATATGAAAACAAGAATTTTGATGATAAAGCTTGGGATAACTTTAAAATTCCTGCAAGCTGGGATGTAAACGGTTACGGATATCCAATTTATACCAATACAACGTACGATTTTGCCAAATACATCAAAATAAATCCACCGTTTGTTCCCGTAGATCATAATCCAACAGGAATTTACAGAAGAGAAATTACAGTAGACAAAAGCTGGGAAGGCAAAGATATTTATCTGCATGTCGGCGCAGCAAAATCTAATCTTACCGTTTGGGTAAATGGTGTTTATGTAGGTTACGGTGAAGATGGAAAACTACCATCAGAATTCAACCTAAATAAATATTTAAAAACGGGCGTAAACAGCATTGTTTTAAAAGTAATGAAATGGAACGACGGTTCGTATTTAGAATGTCAGGATTTCTGGAGAATGAGCGGTATTACAAGAGATACATATTTAATCGCTAGAAATAAAGCACATTTAAGAGACTTTGAAATTCTTCCAGATTTAGACGGTTCCTATACAAACGGAACTTTAAAAATTGCAACCGAATTTTCAGATTTAGATAAAAAAGACAGTTATACCTTAGACGTAAAACTTAAAGACGGCGAAACTATTATTGCTTCAAAAACCATTGCTGTTACAGAAGCTGCAAAAAAAGCATCATTTGATTTTGCAGTAAATAATCCGAAGAAATGGAGTGCAGAAATTCCAAATTTATACCAAGTCGATTTTATTTTAAAAGATAAAAAAGGAACAATTGTAGAAGTTATTCATCAAAATATTGGCTTTAGAAAAGTTGAAATAAAAGGCGGACAGCTTTTAGTAAACGGAAAAGCGATTTATGTAAAAGGAGTAAACCGTCATGAAACAGATCCTACTACAGGACAAACTGTTTCTAGAGCGCGCATGGAAGAAGACATTAAATTGATGAAAGAATACAACATCAATGCTGTGAGAATGTCACATTATCCTAACGATGAATATTTTTATGATTTATGCGATAAATACGGAATTTATGTAGTAGATGAAGCCAATATTGAATCTCATGGAATGGGTTACGATATTACCAAAACGCTGGGAAATAAACCAAGCTGGGAAACGGCGCATCTACAGCGTATGCAGCGCATGGTAGAAAGAGATAAAAATCATACTTCAATTATAATCTGGAGTATGGGGAATGAAGCAGGAAACGGGTATAACTTTTACAGAGGTTATTTGTGGATTAAAAATCGTGACAAATCAAGACCAATTCAGTACGAAAGAGCAACTGCTGGCGCTTGGGACGGAAAAGATTTAAAATACGAATGGGATTCTGATATTATTGACCCAATGTACAGTTCACCGAATAAAATGGAAGAATACATTGTGGCAAATCCAAACCCAGAACGTCCTTATATTCAATGTGAATATGCGCATGCAATGGGAAATTCGATGGGAAATTTTAAAGATTATTGGGATGTAATTAGAGCGCATCCAAATTTTCAAGGAGGTTTTATTTGGGACATGATCGATCAATCGGTTTACAAAAAACAGCCAGACGGAACTATAGTTTATGCTTACGGAGGAGATTTTGGTCCTAAAGATGTACCTAGCGATAATAACTTTTTAGACAATGGAGTTTTCAGCCCGGACAGAAAACCAAATCCGCATGCTTTTGAAATGCGCAATGTGTATCAAAACATTCTAACTTCTTGGGAAAATCAAGAAACGGCGACTATTAAAGTTTACAATGAATTTACTTTTAAAGATTTAAGTAATGTAACTTTAGAGTGGAAATTAGTTTTAGACGGAATCACAGAAGGAAGCGGTACTATTGATTATTTGGCAATCGATCCAAAACAATCTAAAATCTATACTTTGCCCATAAAATTAGGCGATAAACAATTTAATGAAGCGTTTATCAATATTACGTATCATCTAAAACAAGATGAACCGTTTTTACCTAAAGGTTTTGAAATTGCAACTGAGCAGCTGTCTTATAAAGGAACTTGGAAAAACGACATCAAAATTGAAAACACTGGGAAAATTACAGTAGAGAAAAAAACAAACAGCACGGTTTTTAAAAGTGATAAAACAGAAATTGCTTTTGATGAAAAAACAGGATTGATTAATGTTTATACGTTCAATAATCAACCTATAATTAAAGACGGATATCAATTACGCCCTAATTTTTGGAGAGCACCAAACGATAATGATTTTGGCGCTAATTTTCAAATAAATCTAGTAGCTTGGAAAGAAGCAACAGAAAATCAAACGCTTGTAAACTGGACTTATGTAATTACAAAAGACAACAAAGTTCAGGTAAAAGCAACGTATAGTTTACCTCAGGTTTTTGCCGAATTGGTATTAAATTATGAAATCAACAGCAATGGAGAATTAAGCGTAAAAGAGCAGTTGAATATTGATAAAACGAAAGAAACGCCAATTTTGCCAAGATTTGGAATGGAAATCATTGTTCCTAAAGATTTTAGCACTATAAATTATTACGGAAGAGGGCCTCATGAAAACTATATCGACAGAAATTACAGTTCTCAAGTTGGTCTTTACAATCAAACCGTTTCAGAGCAATTTTATTCGTATATCCGTCCGCAGGAAACCGGAAATAAAACAGACGTTAGATACCTTGATTTATCCAACAATACTTTAAATATAAAAGTAACTTCAGATGAATTGTTGAGCATAACAGCTTTGCACTTTTTAAATGAAGATTTAGACGATGGTTTACAAAAAGACCAAAGACATTCTGAAGAACTAAAAGAAAGAGATTTAACAAGTTTAAAAATTGATTACAAGCAAATGGGAGTCGGCGGAATCGACAGCTGGCAGGCTTGGCCAATGGAGAAATATTTGCTTCGTGATAAAAACTATGAATATCAATTTAAAATAACACCATCTTTAAAACAATAATTTATGAAGGCATTAAAGCTCTATTTTATTTTATTTTTTCTCGCTTTTTTGAGTTCATCTTATGGTCAAAAAGTATACACAGAAAAAGACATTCAGATTATTCCGAAGCCATCACAGCTGTTAATAAAAACAGGAGTTTTTGAATTCTCACAAGAAACCGCATTTGTTGTAAATGGTGATTTTCAGAAAGAAGCAGCGACAGCTTTAATCAATAAATTTGAAATCGCTGCAGGATGGCGTCCAGAAATTGCGGCAAAACTTCCGAGCAGTAATTATATTCAATTTAAAGTAGATCCAACTTTAAAAAATGAAGCCTATATATTAGATGTAAATCCTAAAAGCGTAACCATTACGGCAAAAGGAAATGCAGGATTTATTTATGGTTTAGAAAGTATAAGACAATTGCTTCCAGAAGCAATTGAAAGCAGATATTTAGTAACAGCTGCAAAATGGCAGATTCCGTGTGTAACGATTACAGACGAACCTCGTTTTCAATGGAGAGGATTGATGCTGGATTTATCACGTCACTTTTTTGATAAAAACTACGTTTTAGAAACTATCGATCGTTTGGCAATGTTGAAAATGAATGTTTTGCACCTGCATTTAGTAGACGATCAAGGATGGAGAATTGAAATTAAAAAATATCCAAAACTTACAGAAGTTGGTGCTTGGAGAGTAGATCAGGAAAGCGCAAGCTGGAATGCAAGACTTACCGTTAATCCTGACGAAAAAGGTTCTTATGGCGGATTTTTAACGCAGGAAGAATTAAAAGAAATTGTAAAATACGCTGCTGCTAAAAACATCGAAATTATTCCAGAAATCGAAATGCCGGCACACGTAAGCAGTGCGATTGCATCGTACCCGGAATTGGCTTGTTTCAATCAAAGAATTGGAGTTCCATCTGGCGGATTATGGCCAATTACAGATATTTATTGCGCAGGAAAAGAATCTACATTTGAGTTTGTAGAAAATGTATTAGATGAAGTAATGGCAATCTTTCCTTCAAAATACATTCATATGGGGGGCGATGAAGCGACGAAAACCAATTGGGCAAAATGTCCGTACTGTCAAAAAAGAATCAAAGACGAGCATCTTAAAGATGTCAACGAATTGCAGAGTTATTTTGTGAAAAGAATTGAAAAATACATCAATTCTAAAGGACGTAAAATGATTGGCTGGGATGAAATTCTTGACGGAGGAATTGATCCTTCTGCAACCATAATGAGTTGGAGAGGCGATAAAATTGGTGCTGAAGCAGTGCATAAAGGCCACGATGTGATTATGACACCAGAATCTCCTTTTTATTTTAACTTTTATCAAGGTCCTCAAAACGAAGAACCATTAGCTTTTGATGCTTATAATCCTTTGAGTAAAGTGTACGAATACGATCCTATCGTACCAACAATTACACCTCAGGAAGCAAGTCATGTGTTGGGCGGACAGGCTAATTTATGGGCAGAATATTTAGCAGATCAAAAAGCTTCTGAATACATGATTTTCCCAAGATTAGCAGCTTTATCAGAAGTTTTATGGAGTTCTAAAGAAAAACGCAATTGGGTAGATTTTACAGGAAGATTAACGTCATTATTTAAAAGATACGATTATTTAGGAATCAATTATGCAAAAAGTGCTTATTTGGTTACTGCTTCTTCAACAGCAGATTTAGCAAACAAACAGATTAATGTTACGCTAAAAAACGAATTCCCAAATCCAGATATTCGTTACGTTTTAGGAGATAAAAATATCGACAATACAGCGACAAAATATACAACTCCAATTCAGTTTACAGCAACTACTGTTTTAAAAGCTTCTTTATTTCAAGATGATAAACCAGTTGGAAAAACATTTACAGATACCATTATTTTTCATAAAGGAATGGCTCATAAAGTGCTTTATCTAACGCCTTACAATGATAGTTACAAAGGCGATGGTCCTTTTACAATGGTAAACACGATTAGAGGTTCTAAAAACTTTCACGACGGACAATGGCAGGCTTGGTTAGTTAACGACATGGAATTGGTTGTTGATCTTGGAAAAGTTGATAGTGTAGAAGAAGTAACACTTGGAACATTAGAAAGTCAGGGAGCTGGAGTTAATTTTCCAGTACTAGTAAAAGTACTAGTTTCTGCTGATGGTATTAAATATAAAGAAGTTGGCAAAATAGCGCGTCCGTATGCTGTAAACCCAATTTCAGAGCTGAAAGATTTTAAAATCAGCTTTGCGAAACAGAACGTTAGATTCGTAAAAGTAATTGCAGGCAACTTAAAGAAAAGTCCAAAAGGAGAAAGTTCTTGGTTGTTTATTGATGAAGTTTTAGTGAATTAATTCCATTCGTTTGGAAGAATTGAACGGTTTTAACTTTGTCAAAGTTTAAAACTTTGACAAAGCTTTACGAAGTGTTTGTCATTCCGAGGAACGAGGAGTCTCCACGAGAAACTCGACAAAGATTGGCGAATTTCTTGAAGGAGTTTCTTGTGGAGATCCTTCCTTCGTCAGGATGACAAAATTGAGGATTAAGAGCAAGCATATAAAACTTTGTCAAAGTTTTACGCAGCGTTTGTCATTCCGAGGAACGAGGAATCTCCATGAGAAACTCGACAAAGATTGGCGAATTTCTAGAAGGAGCTTCTTGTGGAGATCCTTCCTTCGTCAGGATGACAAAATTGAGGATTAACGGCAAGCATATAAAACTTTGTCAAAGTTTTACGCAGCGTTTGTCATTCCGAGGAACGAGGAGTCTCCCCGAGAAACTCGACAAAGATTGGTGAATTTCTAGAAGGAGCTTCTTTCGAAGATCCTTCCTTCGTCAGGATGACAAAATTGAGGATAAGCAAGAATACAACACTTTGTCAAAGTTCTAAACTTTGACAAAGTTTAATTAAAGAATGCAAAAAATAATAAACATGATAAATAGATTAAAGATGAAAAGAGGAATATTCATAATCGCGATTTTATTTTCGGTTCAAATGTTTTCACAAGCCATTTACGAAGATGAACGATATGTACCAGAAACAGATCCATTAGTATTAAAAAAATTAGATGAATGGCAAGGCGAAAAATTCGGTTTGTTAATGCACTGGGGAACTTACAGCGAATGGGGAATCGTAGAATCTTGGTCTATTTGTCCTGAAGATTATGGATGGTGCGAACGTAAAAAAGGAAGCAATCCAGCCAATTATAATGCTTATGTAAAAGATTATGAAGATTTAAGAAAGACTTTTAATCCTGTAAAATTTGATCCTGCAAAATGGGCAAAAGCGGCTAAATACGCAGGAATGAAATACATGGTTTTTACCACGAAACACCATGATGGTTTCAATATGTTTGATACTAAATATTCTGATTATAAAGTAACAAGCAAAGACGTTCCTTTTAGCACTAATCCTAAAGCGAATATTGCTAAAGAAGTTTTTAATGCTTTTAGAAACGAAAATTTTTCAGTTGGAGCGTATTTCTCTAAACCAGACTGGCACAATGAGAATTACTGGGATCCTTATTTCCCGCCATTTGATAGAAACGTAAATTACGATCCAGCGCTTTATCCAGAAAAATGGAAGAAATATGTTGATTTTACTCACAACCAAATTTTAGAGCTTTTATCTGATTACGGAAAAATTGATATTTTATGGTTAGATGGAGGATGGGTTAGAAAAAGAGACCAGCAAAACATCAAAGAAAACTACGAAGAGAAATTTACAGAAAATGAATCTAAAAATGGATTCATCAAACACAGAGTTGTAGATCAAGATCCAAAAATGGATGAATTAGTAGTAGAAGCGCGCCAAAAACAACCAGGATTGATTGTGGTTGACAGAGCGGTTCACGGTAAAAACCAAAACTATTTAACTCCAGAAGGCCGCGTTCCAGATAAAACATTGCCTTACCCTTGGGAATCTTGTATTACTTCTGGCGGTGGATGGTCTTATACTCCAGATGCTAAATATTTAACAGGCAGACAAGGAATCCATATGCTGATAGATATCGTAGCTAAAGGTGGAAACTTGTTATTAAATGTTGCTCCAGGACCTGATGGTGAATGGCAGCAAGGTGCTTACGATTTATTAAATGCTTACGGCGATTGGATGAAAGTAAATAGTTCAGCAATTTATAACACAAAACCAATTGCTCCTTATAAAGAGAATAACATTTGCATGACACAAAACAAAGAAGGAAATGTATTCTTGTTTTATATGGCAAAAGAAGGAGAAAACAAGATTCCAGCAGAAGTTACTGTAAAATCAATCAGTCCTAAAAAAGGGACAAAAATTACGATGTTAGGTTCTAATACATCATTAAAATGGGCTAAGGAAGCAGAAGGATTTAAAGTTGTAATTCCAGAGAGCTTGAGAAATAATTTACCAGCAAAAGAAGCTTGGACATTAAAAATTGAAGCTATTAACAGATAGAAATATGCTTTTAAGAAAGAAAATAATAATACAAACAGCATGCTTTTTTTGCATGCTGTTTTTTAGCATAACTATTTTTGCGCAAAAGCCTGCAGATTATGTAAATCCATTTATTGGAACTTCCAATTATGGAGCTGCATTTCCAGGGCCGATCGCACCAAGAGGAATGGCAAGCATTAGCCCGTTTAATGTTGCAGGCCCTCAAAATTTACCTTTAGAAAAAGACAGCCGCTGGTTGTCTAATCCTTATGTAAACGAAAATACATTCTTGACAGGTTTTAGTCAAGTAAATTTAAGTGGAGTAGGTTGTCCAGAATTAGGGGTATTATTACTAATGCCTACAACAGGAGCCGTACAGACCAATCATCTAAGTTACGGCTCCAATTATTCTAATGAAGTAGCAAAAACAGCATATTACAGCGTAAATCTTGACAAATACAATATCAAAGCAGAATTTACCGCATCAAAACGAGTTGGAGTAAGCAAATTTACTTTCCCGAAAGGGCAGTCTAATATTTTACTAAATCTAGGTTTAGGTTTAACGAATGAAGAAGGCGCAATGGTAAAAGTAGTTTCGGCTTCAGAAATTGAAGGAATGCGTTCCGTAGGTTCGTTTTGTTATAACAGTCCAGAAGATGCTTATCCAGTATATTTTGTAGCGAAGTTTTCTAAACCAGCAGCAAAATTCGGCGTTTGGAAAAAACCGTCAAAATATCAAGGTGTTGAAGCACAATGGATGACCTATAATGGCAAAACCAGAATGATGGACAATACCATTAAAACGGTTGTAGGAGATAGCATTGGAACTTATTTTTCGTATGATTTTGATAAAGAAGAAACCGTTGAAGTAAAAATTGGAGTTTCGTACGTAAGTGTTGCAAATGCTCGCGAAAACTTAGAAAAAGAAACTGGAAATAAATCTTTTGAAGCCGTTTACAAAGAAACATATGACGAGTGGAATGAAGAACTTTCTAAAATTTTGGTTGAAGGCGGTTCAAAAGAGGATAAAACGATTTTTTACACAGCGTTGTATCATACTTTAATTCACCCTAATACTTTAAACGATTACAACGGAGAATATCCAGAAATCAAAAGAAGTAAAATTGGTAAAACAGACGGAACACGTTATACTGTTTTTTCACTTTGGGATACCTATAGAAATTTACATCAGTTAATGTCATTGGTTTACCCGAAACAACAGTCTAATATGATTAAAAGTATGTTAGAAATGTACGATGAAAATGGCTGGTTACCAAAATGGGAATTAAATTCTACTGAAACTTTTACAATGGTAGGAGATCCTGCAAGTATTGTAATTGCGGATACCTATCTAAAAGGAATTCGTGATTTTGATGTGCAGAAAGCCTACAAAGCAATGTTGAAAGGTGCCGATCAAATGGAGAATAATCCGTTACGTCCGGGATTGAAAGATTATATCGAAAAAGGATATTTAACAACAAACGACCGCGGTCCAGTTTCTACCACACAAGAATACAATGCTTCAGACTATGCGATTTCGCTTTTAGCAAAATCATTGGGTAAAAATGACGACTACGAACGTTTTAAAAACCGCTCGCTTTCGTACCGAAAATTATTCGATAAAAATCTAAAATTATTGCGACCAAGATTGGCAGACGGCAAATGGTACGAACCATTTGATCCTGTTTCTGGAGCAAACTTCCAAGAGAATGTTGGTTTTATTGAAGGAAATGCTTGGCAGTATGCTTTTATGATGCCGCACGACATTAAAGGACTTATAAAATTAATGGGCGGTGATAAAGCTTTTGGAAATCAATTGCAAAAAGTATTCGATATCAAGCAGTTTGATATGGCAAATGAGCCAGATATTGCTTATCCATATTTATTCAACTATTTAAAAGGAGAAGAATGGAGAAGTCAGGAAATGGTGAAAAAATTGGTTGCAGCATATTTTCAAAATAAACCAAACGGATTACCAGGAAACGACGATACAGGAACAATGTCGGCTTGGTTAGTGTATTCTATGATGGGAATTTACCCAATTGCGCCGGGCGAACCTTTGTACACGATTACAACGCCAATGTTTGATAAAGTTACGATTCAGCTAGATGCTAAATATTATAAAAATAAAACAATAGTGATCGAACGTGAAGTTAATTCTGATGGGAAAATCAATAAAATTCAATTAGACGGTAAAACGCTTAATAGTTATTTTATTTCTCATGATGATTTTGTGAATGGAAAAACACTAAAAGTGATTCAAAACTAAATTACACAACTATGTTACAATTAAGAATGAAAAAAGCAGCCATTATTTTTGTAATGGCTCTTGGTTTTTTTGACCAAGCCTCAGCGCAGAAAAAGCTTCCTTATCAGGATGCTAAACTGCCTGTAGAAGACAGAGTAAAAGACTTGTTAAGTCGAATGAGTTTGGAGGAAAAGGTGCGCCAAATGGACATGTACAAAGGCGAATTTTTTAAAGAAAAGGAAGATTTTTCAAAGTCTAAAGCAGCAGCAAAAATTGGAAAATTAGGAATTGGTGCTATACATGATGTGTATCCTCGTTCTGCAAAAATGATAAACGATTTACAGACCGATGTAATTAAAGGAAACAGATGGGGAATTCCAGCTTTGATTATGTGCGAAATGCTGCACGGTTATCTTGATGACGGAAGTACAGCGTTCCCAATGAGCATTGGTTTAGGAGCTACTTGGGATACTAACATAATGGGAAAAGTAGGTCAAGTAATTGCTACTGAAGCTAGAGCTCATGGTGTACATTTTGGTTTAGGACCAAACTTAGATGTTGGCCGCGAACCACGCTGGGGAAGAGTTGCAGAGACTTTTGGTGAAGATGTTTACTTAAACAGCGAAATTGGTTTGGCAATGATTAAAGGAATGCAAGGCGATGATTTAAGATCAGATCGTACGATTATTGCAGAACCTAAACATTTTGCTGTACACGGTATTCCAGAAGGAGGAGGAAACTCTTCGCCTGTTTTAGTAGGAGAACGTGCTGCGCGCCAAGATTTTTTACCTTCTTTCCAGAAAGCTTTTGTAAAAGGCGGTGCATTGGGAACAATGTGTGCATATTCTGAGTTAGATGGAATTCCTTGTGCTGCAAATCACTGGTTATTGACCGATGTTTTGAGAAAGGAATGGGGTTTTAAAGGAATTGTAGTTTCAGATTTGGGAGCTATTAAATATTTACAGACAACACATTATGTGGCAAGTTCTCCAAAAGAAAGTATTAGAGAAGCAGTTTCGGCTGGTGTTGATATGCAGTTTTATGATTTTACTAATGAGTTTTGGCAGCAGTCTATCATTGAATTGGTAAACGAAAAAAAGCTGACAATGGAAAATATCGATCGTGCAGCGGGCGGTGTTTTGAGACTTAAATTTTTATTAGGATTATTTGAAAATCCATACACCGATAAAAACTTAATTAAAGAACGTTTTCATACCAAAGAAAATCAAGATGTTGCCTTAGAAGCAGGTCATAAATCGATTATTTTATTAAAGAACGAAAACAATCTTTTACCATTAAAAAAAGATATCAAAACGATTGCAGTGATCGGACCAAACGCAAATGCTTCTAGATTAGGAGGATATTCGGTTCATAATAAAGTTGGTACTACCGTTCTTGAAGGTGTTAAACAAGTTGTAGGCGCTAGCACAAATGTACTTTATGAAGAAGGAGTGCCATTGATTGTAATGGGACAAGTTATTCCATCAAAATATTTATTTACTCCAGATGAAGCTCAAAATGGTTTAAAAGGAGAATATTTTAATAACAGAAATGTAGAAGGAACTCCTGCGTTAACTCGTATTGATAACCAATTGGAGTTTGACTGGCCTTGGTCTCCGGGTGTTGGAGTTAATGATGATGATTTTTCTATTCGCTGGACAGGTTATATAAAATCGGATAAAGGTTTTGACGGCTGGCTAGGTTTAAGTTCTGACGACGGAATTAGAATGTGGATTGATGATCAATTGGTAATCGATAACTGGACAAAAGGTGCAACTAGTATCGTGACAACTCCAAAAAATATTGAAGCTGGTAAAAAATACAAAGTCCGCATAGAAATGTGGGAAGGAGGCTGGGGAGCCAGAGCTCACTTGCGTTGGAACTTAGAAAGAGTAAATCTACAGCCTGCAATTGATGCTGCTAAAAAAGCAGATGTTGCGATTGTGGTTTTAGGAGAATCTAACGAATTAGTTGAAGAGAACAGAGATGTAGCTTCTTTAGACTTACATGGAATGCAGGAAGAATTGATTGAAGCAATTCAGAAAACAGGAACTCCAGTAGTTTGTGTGTTGTTAAACGGACGTCCGTTGTCTACAAATTGGATCAGTGAAAACATTCCAGCTCTTGTAGAAGGATGGTTTCCGGGCGAAGCAGGAGGAAAGGCTGTTGCCGATGTTTTATTTGGGGATTACAATCCAGCAGGAAGACTTCCTATTACAGTTCCAAAATCAGTTGGACAGTTACCTATATATTATAATCAAAAACCATCTGCAATACACAGATACGTTAGCGAAAGCGAAAATCCGTTGTATACTTTCGGTTATGGTTTGAGTTATACCAAATTTGAATATTCTAATCTGGCGTTAAACGTTAAAGAAATCCAAAAAGATGGTGAACTAAAAGTAAGCGTAGATGTTAAAAACGTTGGGAACTTTGACGGAGACGAAGTAGTTCAATTATATATAAATGATGTTTACAGCAGCGTAACTACGCCTCAAAAGACATTAAAAGGGTTTAAAAGGTTGTTTATTAAAAAAGGAGAAACAAAAAATGTTGAATTTACACTTACATCTGAAGAATTATCACTTTGGAACCGCGAAATGAAAAATGTGGTTGAACCGGGCGAATTCGTAGTGATGGTGGGGGGTAACACTGTTGATGTGCAAAAAATCAGTTTCAAAGTTTTGAACTAATTTGCATAATCGCAGAGGATTTTTAATCGTTTATGGAATAAAAAAAAGAATACGTTTAAAAAAGTGATAAATCGTTTCTAAAAGTGGAGAAAACCCCCTAAAAATAAGGAGGATTTGGATTACAATTGCAAACGTTTTCTCTCCTTGAAATGTTAAAATTTACCCAACACCCGCAAAAAAATGTCATTTGTCGAAATAATATTTCGTTAACAAAATGTATTCTTAAGTTTAACATGTTATTAACTCTAAAAAAACAACTAATATGATTAAAGACGTACTAAAATTACTGTTTGTCGTTTGCTTGTTCGGCTTTCAAAGTCTACAAGCACAAACAACAGTAAAAGGAACGATAACAGAGGCTGGAAGCGGAATTCCAATTCCAGGAGCCAATGTTGTAGTTAAAGGAACAAAAACGAGTACATCAACAGATTTTGATGGTAAGTACAGTATTAATGTTCCAAATGCATCAGCAGTTTTAGTTTTCTCTTATGTAGGATCTGCTTCAAAACAAGTTCCTGTTGCAGGACAAACTACACTTAATGTATCTTTAGGACCAGACACACAACAATTGGGAGAAGTTGTAGTTACGGCTCTTGGTATTAAAAGAGAGAAAAAAGCAATTACATATTCTGCTCAAAACATTGCAGTAGATGAGCTTTCTGAAGCAAGATCATTAAACGTTGCCAACTCACTTTCTGGTAAAGTTGCAGGTCTTAACTTCTCTACTACATCAAATGGTGTAGGAAGTGCTTCTAGAATTACTTTAAGAGGGAATAGATCTCTTAACGGAAACAATCAGCCTATGTATGTTGTAGATGGTGTGCCAATTAGTAATGGTACAACAAATAGCAATCCTGATATTGATACAGGAGGAACTACACAGCCAGACGGTATTTCTAACATCAACCCAGAAGATATTGCTTCTATGACAGTTCTTAAAGGACCATCTGCAGCAGCTCTTTACGGTTCTAGAGCGAGTAATGGTGTTATCGTAATTACTACTAAATCTGGTAAAGCTGGTAAAACATCTGTTTCGTTATCTTCTAACTTTATGGCTTCATCGGCTTACAACTTAACTAATTTTCAAAATGAATACGGTCAAGGTTCTTCTGGAGCTTACGTTGCTAACTCTAGCTCAAGCTGGGGAGGAAAATTAGACGGAAGTCAAGTATCTGCTTGGCAGTTAGTTCGTAATCCTGATTATGCTGGTCCTGCAACTACAAGTTACACGCCACAGCCAAATAATGCTATGGATTTCTTTAAAACAGGATATAACTTAGCAAATACATTGACTATTACAACAGGAAATGAAAAAGCACAAGGTTATTTCTCTTATACCAACACAAAAGCTGAAGGTATTGTTGGAGGAAATCAATTAGACAGACACAATCTTAATTTAAGATTGACTAGTAAACTTTCTGATAAGTTTTCTATGGATGTAAAAACAAACTACATTGTTCAAGACATCGATAACTTATTAAGAACTGGTGAAGAGTCTATTGGTACATCTGTATATTTAATGCCTCGTAGTTTAAAATACAATGATTACAAAAACTTCGAATACACAGATGCTGCTGGACAATTGCAAAAAAACTATTTCTTAGACGAAACTGGAGCTCCAGGAGGGAACCCATATTGGTCTGCATTACGTGATGATTCTCGTAAAGACAAAAGAAACAGATTTATTGGTTTAGCGTCTCTTAAATATGAGTTTACAAAAACGTTAAGTTTACAAGTTAGAACTGGTTTAGACCAGATGACAAACAAATATGTAAGAAACAGATATGCAACTGCTGAATTTAACAGCAACCTTGGTTCTTACAGCGAATCTTATGAGACAGTAAGCGAATTTAATACAGACGCATTACTTTCTTACAACGAGAAATTTGGAGATTTTACTATTGGTATTAATGCTGGTGCAAATGCATTGCAACAAAATAGTTCTTCTTTAGGTTCTGGTGGTGTTTTGAGTAAAAGAAATTATTTTGCCCTATCTAATGTATCTACAATCTCATCTACATCTACTTCTTCAGAAAAACAAGTTCACTCTGTTTACGGATTCGGACAAATTGGTTTCAGAAACTATTTATTCTTAGATATTACAGGAAGAAATGACTGGTCTTCTACTTTACCAGCAGACAACAGATCATTCTTTTATCCTTCTGTAGGTCTTTCTGGAGTAATTTCAGATATGGCAACATTGCCAGAAGTAATTAGTTTTGCAAAAGTAAGAGCTTCTTACGCAAAAGTTGGTAATGATACAGATCCTTATCAAACAAGTTCTCAATTATCATATATTGGTGGTAACGGAGGTATGTTATACGGACAAACAACTGCTGCAAATCCAAATCTTAGACCTGAGATGTCTAGCTCTATAGAGTTTGGTACAGATCTTAGATTCTTTAAAAACCGTTTAGGATTAGATTTAACGTATTTTAAAACAAATACTAAAGATCAAATCTTCTACATCAATACTCCAGAATCTTCTGCTTATTCTAGAAGAGTTGTAAATGGTGGTGAAATTGAAAATAAAGGTTACGAGGTTGTTCTTACAGCAACTCCAATCTTAACTCAAAACTTTAGCTGGGATATTACTACTAACTTTGCATCTTATAAATCAAAAGTTAAATCGATTTATGATGGTAGAGATGAGTTAGTACTTGGAGAAGGTAGACTAGTAAGAAGTAAAGTTGTTGAAGGTGGAGAATATGGTGATTTATACGTTAAAGGTTTCCAAAGAACAGCTGACGGACAAGTTATTGTAAATGCTGCTGGTTTGCCACTTGCTACAAATAGTTTTGATGTTCGTGCAGGAAACTTTAATCCAGATTGGACTGCAGGTTTCAAAAATAATTTCAAATACAAAAATTTCTCATTAAGTTTCTTAGTTGATTTCAGAATCGGTGGAGAGGTTATTTCTTATACTCAAGCTAGAGAAGCTGGTTTAGGAGTAAGTGATATTACATTAGCAGGTCGTGAAGGTGGTATTGTGGTTAATGGTGTTGTTGCTAACGGAGATGGAACATACAGAGCAAACACAACTAGCGTTACTGCAGAACAATACTGGACTTCTGTTGGACAAAGAACACCAATCGCGGAGCCTTTTATTTATGATGCTACAAACATTAGATTAAGAGAACTTGTATTTGGATATTCTTTACCAAAACGTTTATTAGGTAATTCAGGTTTCAGTAATATTGATTTCTCATTAGTGGGAAGAAACTTATTCTTTTTCATGAATAAAGCTAAATATTTTGATCCAGAAGCAGGTGCTGGTACAGGAAACTTACAAGGTATAGAATCTTTCAACATTCCTTCAACGAGAGATTATGGAGTTAATGTGAAATTTGGATTTTAATTAAATAAAAAGATATCATGAAAAATAGTTATAAAATTAAAACACTTGGCCTTGCCTTATCGATGGTCGCTGTTTTCTCAGGCTGTACGGGCGATTTTAATGAAATAAATACAAATCCAAACACGCTTACAGAAGATCAATTAGACGCGAGTCTTGCAGGTCCTTCATTTGCATCTGCATTGTATGCAGGTATTCACAACGGTTCTTACTCTTCACCTGGTGTAGATGATCAAGGAACTTGGGGTATTGCAACTGGAATCTTATCATCTACTTTTATCCAATATTTAGATTGCGGATACGGTACTGTAAGAAATGATTTCAGCGGTTTTGAAGCTCGTGGATGGACAAGATTTTACACAGTTGCTGTTCCTGCTTTAAACAATGCAGTTAAAGCTGCTGCTGGAGATGAGCAAGCACTTGCTGTATTAAAAATTTGGAAAGTATTTATGTACAACCAAATGACAGATGCTTACGGACCAATTCCTTATACAGAAGCTGGAAATGGTAAAGAAAAAGTAGCATACGACAGTCAAGAAACGATCTATGCAGATTTCTTTAAATTGTTAGACGAATCAAATGCTACATTAACTAGCAGTTCTTCTGCAACAGTAGGTTTATTAGCTCCTAATGATAGAATTTATCAAGGTAGTTCAGAAAAATGGAGAAGATTTGGAAACAGTCTTAGATTACGTATCGCATTAAGAATTTCTGATGTAGATGCTGCTAAAGCTAAAACTCAAGCAGAAGCTGCAGTTGCTGCAGGTGTTATGGAAACTAATGATCAAAGTGCTTATTTTAAAGCAAGTAACATTACTCCAAACAACTTAAACATGATTGTAAACAACTGGGGTTATACTATGACAGCTTCTATGGAAAGTATCCTTAAAGGTTATAACGATCCAAGATTACCACTTTGGTTTTCTCCTATTGCAACTGGAGGTTATCAAGGACAGCCTGTTGGAGGTTTACAAGATCAATTTGGAACTACTAAATTTTCTACATTTAATGATAATGTATTAGGTAATGGTTCTACAGGAACAATTAGCGAAACTAAAAACATTGAAGTATTTATGGCTTCTGAGTCTTATTTAAGTAGAGCTGAAGGTGCTTTAAATGGATGGAACATGAACGGTAGTGCACAAACTTTATACGAAACAGGTATTAAAATGTCTATGGCGCAATGGGGAATTACAGATTCGGCTACTATTAATGCATACATTGCAGGAAGTACATTGCCAGTAGTACCTCAAATTGTAACAGTTTATCCTAGTTTAACAGAATTATTAGATGTACCTGTAAAACTTCCAGTTGCATGGTCTTCTTCTGTAACAGATCAACGTACACAAATTGCTGTTCAAAAATACTTAGCAATATTCCCAGAATCTTGGGAAGGTTGGGCAGATTTACGTAGAAGTGATGCTAAAATCATTTACCCAATATTAAACACAGATAATGTTGATGCTGGTGTTGGTAAAAGCTTAATGAAAAGAGTTATTTATACAACAAATGAATACTCTGCTAACAAAGATGCTGTTACAGATGCAATCACAAAATTAAAAGGTCCAGACACAGGAGGAACAAAACTTTGGTGGGACACAAAATAATAAGTAAAGACAAACTCCTTACTTAGAAATAATAAAAGGAGAGGCAACTCTCCTTTTGTTTTATATACAAGTCTGTATTTAAAACCTATCAAAAAACAAAAACAAAAAACCATTTTGAATAAAATGGGCAGTCAAGCTTTTGATCTAAATTTTAGATCTCTGGCAGAACCGTCTATTCATTAATACATAATAGAAAAGTTATGATTAGCAGTATATCATCTTCTTCTGAAAAGAAAACAACATTAATTCCAATTATAATAATAGCCAGTTTATTTTTTGTTTTTGGATTCGTAACATGGATCAATGGAGCTTTAATTCCATTTATGAAAACCATAAACGAGCTTACATCAGCACAATCACTTTTGGTGGCATCTGCCTCTTATATTTCTTTTGTTGTGATGGCGCTTCCAGCGTCGTATATTTTAACAAAAATTGGATATAAAAAAGGAATGTCATTAGGTTTATTTATAATGGGATTTGGAGCTTTAATATTTATTCCTGCCGCAGAAGCCAGAACCTATTGGATGTTCTTGACAGGTATTTTTATTCAAGGCGCAGGAATGACATTACTGCAAACTGCATCAAACCCTTACATTACAATTTTAGGTCCAATGGACAGCGCTGCGAAACGAATCGCCATTATGGGAATCTGTAATAAAATTGCTGGAGCTTTAGGCTCGCTTATTTTTGGTTCTATTTTATTATCTGGTATAGATGAAATACAAGCAAAATTGAGTGTAGTAAGCCAAGCCGAAAAAACGACATTACTAAACACAATGGCAGATAGTGTTGTAACGCCTTATATTACGATGGCCGTAGTTTTATTTGTATTAGGAATTTTAATTCGTAAAGCACCACTTCCAAATGTAGAAGCAGAACCAATAAAAGAAGCAAAAGAAGGCGAAACAACCAAAACGAGTATATTTCAGTTCCCGCATTTATGGCTTGGCGTTTTAACGTTGTTCATGTACGTTGGAGTAGAAGTTATTGCAGGAGATACCATTATAGCGTATGGAATTGCATTAGGCTTTCCTGCTGCCGATGCTAAATTCTTTACAACATTTACCTTGTTAGCAATGGTGGTAACGTATGGTCTTGGAGCATTTTTAATTCCAAAATATATCACTCAGGCATTTGCGCTTAAAGCAAGTGCGGTTTTAGGAATCATCCTGTCATTTTGTATTGTATTCTCATCAGGATTTACATCGATTCTTTTTGTTGCGGCATTGGGAATTTCAAATGCTTTGGTTTGGCCGGCAATTTGGCCTTTGACTTTAAAAGGTTTAGGGAAATTTACCAAAACAGCATCAGCCTTATTAATTATGGCTATTTCTGGAGGAGCAGTAATTCCGCCATTATATGGAAAAATTGTAGATTTAAATAAAGCCGATTTATTAGCTCAAGGTTTAAAAGAAGCAGCAGCAACTGCTGAAGCTGCCACAAAAGGTTATTGGATTTTATTGCCATGTTACATCATTATTCTATATTATGCTATAGCTGGACATAAATTAGGATTGAAGAAAAGTAATTAGTTATAAGTTTTGAGTTATAAGTTATAAGTTAAGAGTTAGAAGTTTTGAGCTAAAAGTTTTTTTGAGTTTAACTCCTAACTTATAACTTTTAACTAACAACATCTAACTATTTAAGAAAAAAAAAGAATGATATCAAAAATTAAAAATAGAGTTGTTTTATTAGCATTGATTGTTGTTTCTGGCGTTACGGCACAGGTAAAATCAACTGCGGTTAATATTATAAAAAGTTATATTGCAGATCCGCCTGTAACAATAAACAGCCATGCTTCGACATTGGTAGAATATAAACCAAATGAAATTATGGCAGCTTGGTTTGGCGGTAAATATGAAGGTGCAAAAGATGTTGGTATTTATGTTGCAACGTATAAAGATCAAAAATGGACAGCGCCAAAAGAATTAATTAAACCTTTGATACAAAAAGGCGATACACTGCCTTGCTGGAATCCAGTATTTTTTAAGAGCAAAAGCCAAAATTTATATTTGTTTTATAAAGTCGGGAAAAATCCGAGAGAATGGTTTGGTGCCATGATGGTTTCAAAAGATAACGGAACATCTTGGAGCACTCCAAAATACCTTCCAGACGGAATTCTGGGGCCAATTAGAAATAAACCTATTGAGACAACTCCAGGCGTTATTTTATGTGGCAGCAGTACAGAAAGTGTTGAAACCAATAAATGGAGAGTACACGTAGAAACGTATACAGAAGCGACTGATACTTGGGCTAAAATTGAGGTTGAAGACAAGAAAGAATTTGATATTATTCAGCCAACATTTTTAGTGCATTCAGCAAATGAAATTCAAATGCTTTCAAGAAGCAAGCACAATAAAGTAGTTTCGAGCTGGTCTGTAGACAATGGTAAAAGCTGGATAAGAACAGATACTATTAATGTGATTAATTCTAATTCAGGAATAGACGCTTTAACGGTAAATAAAAGGTTGTTTTTATTGGTTAATAATCCATTACCGCAAGGAAAAGATTGGTTTAACGGACGTAATGTTCTAGATGTAGAATATTCTGATAATGGTTTGACTTGGAAAAAATTATTTGATCTCGAAAATCAAGAAAAAGGAGAATTTAGTTATCCTTCAATAATTCAGACCACAGACAAGAAAATTCATGTTTTATATACCTACGATCGAAAATTTATAAAACACGTAGCATTTGACCTAAAATAGATTAATTTTTATTGAAATATGAAATCTTTAGCAACCTTAAAATATAAACTTCTTTTCATCAGCCTATTTTTTTATGGCATTACTATAAATGCTCAAAAGAATAGAATGGCTCAAACTTTTTATAAGCATGACAAATATTTGTCTTCAGATGAATTAGAAGGACGTTTTCCGGGTACAAAAGGGAACAGTATGGCCGCATTATATATTGAGAAATATTTTATGCAGTACAGTTTAAAGAAATTCAATAATTCTTATGATCAGCCTTTTAAGCTATTTGTAAAAGAAGGAATTAATAAAGTAAAATCAGATAGTGTTGCTACAAAAAATGTTGTGGGATATGTAGAAGGTTCTGATCCAAAACTTAAAAATGAGTTTATCGTTATTGGTGCGCATTACGACCATTGGGGCTGGGGCGGAAAAGGATCGAATAGCAAAAAGAAAGATACCGTAGCAATTCATAATGGAGCAGACGATAATGCTTCTGGAGTTGCCGCTTTGTTATGCATTTTGCAAGAAGTTTCTAAAACTAAAATTAAACCCAAAAGAAGTATCATTTTTATTTCTTTCAGCGGAGAAGAAGAAGGATTGCTTGGTTCTAAATATTTTGTCAATCATCTTCCCGTTAAAAAAGAAATGGTAAAAGTGATGATTAATATGGATATGGTGGGAAGGCTTAATGCCGAAAAACAGCTCTATATGGGCGGTGCGGGAACTTTTCCAAACGGAGTCGAACTCATGAAAAAATTAGGAGAAAACAGCGGTTTAAATCCAGTTGTAAATGCAGGAGATGTTGGCGGTTCTGATCATGTTTCTTTTTATAAAGATTCGATTTCGGCAGTTGGATTTCACACAGGCGGGCATCCGCAATATCATACGCCGGAAGACGATATTGATTTAATCAATTTTGAAGGAGGCGCTTTGGTCTCAAAATACATTTATAATGCACTGATCGCAATTGCTAATTACGAAGAAGCATTGTATTTTATTGATCAGAAATAAAAAAACAGTCTCTCTATACCTACTACAGAAAGACACTTAAAGTTGGAATTAGTACCTGGTTAAATATTGTTATTTTTTTATTTGTTTTGAAGAAAGGCGGTGTCTATCAAATTGTATAGACGCCGTCTTTTACTTTAAAAGCCCAAGCAGCCATTGCATCAATAACAGGTAACAAACCTTTACCTGCATCACTTAATCTATAAGTAACGAAAGGAGGTACAATAGGTTTTGCTTCTCTAATAACAATTCCGTCTGCTTCAAGTTGTTTTAAATGTTGAATGAGCATTTTCTCGCTTACTGTTGGAATAGCTCTTTTTAATTCGCTGTAGCGCATATCTCCACTCGAAAGATAATACAGAATAATAGGTTTCCAATAGCCGCCAATTTTCTCCATAACAAAAGTTACAGGGCATTTTTCCAATGCATACTGCCTGTTTTCTTGAATAGTCGATGATTCTTTAATTGCTGTCATGATACATACTTTAGGGTAAGTACTTGTTTAAAAGTAAGTACAAATATACCTTTGTAATTGTAAAATAAAAAATATTTAAAGATGAAAATTATACTATCAGGTTCTTTAGGGAATATTGGAAAGCCTTTGGCGAAACAACTTATTGACGCAGGTCACAATGTTGTCGTAATAAGCAGTAATGTCGACAGAAAATCGGCAATAGAAGATTTAGGTGCACATGCAGCGATTGGTTCTGTAAATAATGCTTCTTTTTTAGCAGAAACTTTTGCAGGAGCAGATGCCGTTTTTGCCATGACACCGCCAAATTTAGGAGGCAGTAATGTAATTGGAAACACTGTAGAAGCAGGTAAAGCATTCGCGGAAGCGATAGAAAACGCTGCGGTAAAACGTGTTGTAATGTTAAGCAGTATTGGAGCAGATTTACCAAATGGAACGGGTCCAATTGCAGGGTTATATCACATCGAAAAATTATATGAAAAACTAAATACTTCGGTAACTTTCTTGCGTGCAGGATATTTCTACATCAATTTTTACAATGATATTCCGATGATAAAAGGAGCAGGAATTATGGGAGCAAATTTCCCTTCAGATTTACAAATTCCTTTAGTGCATCCAGAAGATATTGCAAATGCTGTGGCCGAAGAACTTCAAAAAGTAACTTCAGGTAAAAACGTAAGATACATTATTAGTGATGTACGTACGCCAAGCGAAATCGCCAAAACTTTAGGAACTGCAATTGATAAACCAGAATTACCTTGGATTGAGTTTACGGACGAACAATCTCTGGGCGGCATGATACAAGCCGGATTACCAGAAGAAATTGCTGGTTTGTATACCGAAATGGGAGCAGGACTTAGAAGCGGAAAAATCGCCGAAGATTTTCTACAAAGTAACGCTTCTGTTGATGGAAAAATTAAATTGGAAGATTTTGCTAAAGAATTTGCTTCAAAATTCTAAAGGCAGTCTTGGTCGAAAAGATTAACCATATAAGTGATATAAGTTAATTTAAGTTTTTAAAGAAGCTGTTAATGAATAGCCTGCTGCTTTAGCTGGAGGTTATTATATAAGTTTGCAATAATGGCTTTAGTCGAACGATAATTTCGGCTAAAGCCATTTCTTTATTATTGCATTTTTTACCTCCAGCTAAAGCAGGAGGCAATTCAAAATAGTATTGTGTTTTAGGAATGATTTAAAGATAATTATGTTAGATTTACTTTGGAATGAATTTAATATTTGAGTCAAAATATAAGAATAAATCATGAAAAGAATTTAGGTATGGAATCAATACTAATGAATAAAATTATTAAGAGTTGTTTATTCAAACTTTTTATAATTAATGCAATATTATTCTTTTTATACAAGCATTTTCAGCCTTTTTGTGAACCTTGTTTGGATAATAATAATTGCCCTCCTTGTTTGTCTACAGAACAATATTTCATTATCTATTTTTGTTTTGGATTGAATTTACTTTTAGGTATTTATTGTGTACTAAAATCTAAAAGAATAAAAGTATCAAATAATTGATTTTAGTATTACATTATGTTAATAATGAATAGCCTCCTGCTTTATATAAAAACAATAAGAATCTACCAGAACCAACTTTTAAATGAACTTACATAACTTATATGGTTAAAAAAAAACTTAAAACTTAGCCTTAAATTTTTTAATACGAAAGTTATCCGATTTTATAACTTTTCCGTCATCAGTGATCATGACACAGCTATAATCAGGATATTTTTTAAGGAGCAATAAACCGTTTGTTTGCCCGAGAACCATCATAGAAGTACTCAAACCATTTGCTGCTTCGGCATTGGGGCCAAAAACCGTCACACTGCACAAACCAGTAGCAGGATATCCCGTTGCAGGATTTATAATATGCGAATAACGTTTACCATCAAAAACAACAAACTTTTCATAGCTTCCAGAAGTCGTAACGGCTTCTTGTTGTAAAGGAACAACAGCCAAAAGTTTTTCAGGATTAAACGGATTTGTAATACCAATTTTCCAAGGCTTACCATTAGGTTGTTTGCCCCAAGTACTCATATCGCCAGAACCGTTTATAATTCCCGCTTTAATGCCTTTTGCAAGCATCATATCACGACATTTGTCAGCAGCATAACCTTCGCCTAGAGCGCCAAAACCAATTTTCATTCCTTTTAATTTTAAGAATATAGTTGATTCTACGCTATCTAAAATGATGTTTTTATAACCTACTTTCTCCACCGATTTTTTTATGGCTTCCGCCGAAGGCATTTCGGTCATAGAACCGTCAAATTTCCAGATTCTGTCCATTGCTGCAAAGCTAACGTCAAAACTACCGTTTGTAATTTCAGATAATTTAATAGCTCTTTGGGTTAATTCAAAAACTTCACGATCTACTTTTACGGGGTGAATTCCAGAATTCTGGTTGACTTCAGAAACCTGAGAATCTGGTTTCCAATCTGAAATTAAGTTTTCTATTCGCGAAATTTCGGCAATAACTTCATTAATATTTTGTTCTGCTGTAAGCGAATCTTTAGCTACAATTGTAATATCAAAACGACTTCCCATAAGCAGTGTTGTTCTTTTTCGTAAAACCTGCGCATTAATAGAAATGCTGCAAATCATTACAAAAAGAAATATAAACTTATTTAGGATTGATTTATTCATAAAATCTTTTTTAAGAAGAGTTTGATAAAGCTCCAGCGGAGCAGAATATTTATAGTAATTTAAACAATAGTAGTTTTTTAGCTCTAGAGGAGCGATATATTTCTATAAATGCCAAAATATGCCACCCTCGATAAGTTCAATGTCATTAAATTAAGATATTTTTTCACGCAGATTTAGCAGATTTTAGCAGAATAGAAATAAAAATCTGCCAAATTTGCCAAATCTGCGTGAAACCTTTTTTAATAACAATCCGTTAATAATTGTCCGTTATTTTTAAACTCTAAAATACTTTTTGTTTTTCTAGACTGACATAACAAATCAAGAATTGCTTCTACATCTTTTTGCATTGCTAATGAACCACAAATCATAATCACACCGCCTTCTTTCAATAAATCAACAAAAAAGTCGGTATCACGTTTTATAAGATCCATTACGTAAATATGTTCGGCTTGGCGTGATAATGCCAAATGAAAACTATGAAGATGATGCTTCTGAATCATTTCGGCAGTAAATGTTTTATATCCAGAAACGGTTTCGGTTTCCATTCTAAAACCACAGTATAAATGCGTTTCAGTTTTAATTTTATTTTGTTCAATCATTCCGAGGAAAGGCGCAATACCAGTTCCGTTGGAGATTAAAGCTACTTTAGGCGCTTTTTTAGGAAAATGAAAAGCAGCATTTTTAAGAATCCTTGCTTTAATAACATTTCCAGGTTTAAGATTATTTAGATAACCAGAACCTAAACCATGCGAATGCAGTTTTACAACCAATTGCACATTACCAGAATGATTTCCGATAGAGTAGAGGCGTTCTCTGTTGTCATTTGCGGGATATACAGCCAGTAAATCACCAGAAGTAATTTTAGTTCTGCTTCCGGCGCGTAAAGTAAGTATAAAAGTATGTTCAGCATCTGAAACCTCGGTTTTGTTTAAAACCATTAATTTATCTAAACCTTTCGGAACTTCATTGTATAAAGATGGTGTTGGCGATAACGGAATTCCAGTTTTGTCGCTCCATAATCTCACCCAGTTTACAAACTCTTCTGCAGATTTATCATTTACGGTTTGAACGTCTAAAATACGATTTGTCCAATTTTGTTTGTCTAATAAAGCATCTACTTCAAGTGCAAAACCACAAAAATCAGGATAAGATTTTGAACCAAAACCAACAACAGAAAAATTTACTTTATGTTCTTGAGTATGTTTTTTTAGGATTGAAGTAAATTTAGTTCCGTTAGACGGAGCGTCGCCAAGTCCGTGAGTAGAAGTAAAAACAATAATATGTTCTGCTTTATGAAAAGTTTTAAAACTATTCAATTCGGCCAAGAAAACCTTTTCACCATTTGCCATTAATTGTTTGGCAATAGCATTGGCAAATCGTAAAGAACTTCCGTTTTCTGAACCTGCCAATAAAATAAATTTACTTTCATCGGCTTTAAATTTATTTTTAATGCGGCTAGATCTTCTTTTTAAAGTAATTGCAAAACCAGAATAGAGAAAAAACAGGATATTAAGAGAAGCAATTACAAGTATAATTGCCCATATAATATTGATTCTTCCGGCATGAATATCGAGACTTAAAGCAGCTAACTGCGCTCGCCTCGGGGTGAGTCTCTCTGTAACTACAACACCTGTAACTTGATTAACTTCGACTTCTCGGTCGTTTAATTCAATAATGTAATATTCCTCAGGATCATCAGTAAAAGGAAATTCAATTTTCTTTACATCAGACAAATGAGTGGTTTTAAATAACGAAACAGTATTTTTTTGATCAGGAACAGGATTAGATTTTTCCTGTTTTTCTTTTCCTTTATCCATGAAAAAGTTAAACCTTTCCAGCGATAAATAAGTTCCAGTGAGTGCAATAACCAAAATTGGAATTAAGGCAAATCTTCCTAATACAACGTGATAATATTGGGCAAAATACTCTTTTATTACTTTCGAAAAGAAATTACGAATTCCCTGCTGTCTTTTCAGTACAAGAACAAAACCCGAAATCGAAATCAAGAATAATAAAAAAGAAATTATGCCAACAATAAAACGTCCTGTTTCATGAAGGAATAACGAGCGATGTAAGCCCGTTACCCACTGGATAAATTCATTTTTTTTGATAGGTTTCCCTAACTTTTTAGCCGTCAAAGGATCAATGTATGCATTTACATCATTGCCGTCTTTGTCAATTGCCTCAAGCGTTACAAATTGATTATAATCTACACTTAACTCTGTAATTTCAGGATAAGCCTTTTTTAAAACAGGCAGCGTCTGCTCTAAAGTTATGGTATCAAAATTTTCTGCCCGGTACGGAAGTGTTTTTTCCTGTGCTGCATCTACAGCCAAAATGGTACCTGTAACCGATGCTAATAATAGAAAAACAGAAGAAAACAAAGCCAAAGCCAAGTGTGAGTAACGCCAAAAAGAAAGAGTCATTATGTAATCCTTATTATATTTTATTTAATCTTACGTAACGAATATAGCCTTTTCCTTCGGTTTTATCAGCCAATCCTTCAGTAGTAAGAGGAATCTCTAAGTCGGTTACATAGTATTTTTGATCTTCTACAGCGCTTTCAAATCTTAATTTATATCCAGCATTAATTTTAGAATCTTCAATTTCTATTGTTGTAATACTTCTGTCACCGCCAGTTACCGAAGCTCCTGTTTTTGCACTGATATCATCTGCTGGTTTTTTAGAGTGAAATTTGTGCCATTCTTTTAGAGAAGTGTACCATTTTTTATCATCACCCATTACGTAAAGTGTTTTTTCGTATTCGCCTTTAGCGTTTAATAACGAAACTACGATATAAGCACCTTCTCCCATATAGTTTGACATTTGAAGCATGCATTTGTATTTGCTTGCCTGTGCCGAAGCTTGAAAAGAAATAAGGCAGATAAGTGCACCTGTAAGCGCTATTTTAAATATTGATTTCATGAAATTTATTTTAATTGGAATTTGGAATTTAATTTTTGGAATTTAGATTATTATGTTGTCTGCAAGATCAAACTATTATTTCAAAAATTCAATAGAAACATTGTTTTTTGTCAACGACTCATTTTCTTTTGCCAGCGCGTAAGCACTTTCGTCAAACTCAGTTTTAATATCTTTTTGAGCGCCAATAGACATTAGGTATTTTAAGATAGTATCGTCTTTAGAAATCATTGCAGCTTTGTGTAAAGCCGTCATACCATCTTTATTTTTAGCATTCACATCAATATTTAAAGAAGCTAGTTTTTTAAGTAAACCTAAATCATTTTTAGGCATTGCGATAAGGTATAAAGTACTTCCGTCTTTTTGCGGTGCAGCCAAGTTTAATCCTTTGTCTTGAAGTAATTTTACTTTTGCTTCAAACGGATCTTGTGTTGCCGCAGCGTCACGACCTTGTGGACGGTAAGATTGTACTAAATAAACACCTAAATTATTTCCGTCTTTATCTTTTACATTTACGTCAGCACCTTTAGTTAAAAGAATATTTACTGATTCTGGAGATCCAGATTTTACAGCATACGTCAAAGCCGATTCTCCTTTAAGGTTTTGTAAGTTGATGTTTTTTGCAACAGGAAGTAATTGCTCTACTGAAGCTGTTTCTCTAGAAGCCGCAATCATTAATGGAGTAGTTCCCTCTTTATCTACTTTGTTTGCATCTACACCTTTAGAAAGGAAATATTTAAGAATTTCTGCCTGATTTGGTTTTCCTGCTAAAAGATGAAGAATATTTTCTCCGGCTTTATTAGTAACAGTTGGTTTAATTTTTACTTCTTCAATCAAATATTTATAGGCTTCTAGAGAAGTTGTTTCTCTACGCATTCCTTGTGCAGCAATAAGAAGCGCGTTGTCATTAAATTTCACCCCTTTTTCTATAATACTCTTTAAAAGCGTTACATTTCCAGATCTTGCTGCGTAGTTAAAAGCAGTATTTCCATCATTATCAACATCTTTTAAAGACATTCCTTTTGAAGCAAAATAAGCAGACAGTTTTAAATCTTTATCAAAAGCAACAGCCATTAATAATAAGTTGGCTCCATCTTTGTATTTTTTCTTAGGGTCAATTCCAGCTTTAAAGAATACATCGTATAATGCTGTATTTGTTCCTCCGTTACTAGCACCAAAAGCAATTGGAGTAGTAGCGTGGCTGTCTTCTAAGTTAATGTCAGAACCTTTTGCAATAAGATATTCCGCAAGTTCAGTATTTCCTCTATATGCTGCCCAGTGTAAATAGATACGATTATCGTGTGTCATTTTTCCAACTGGATTTCCCGGCTGCTCTAAAAGGAATTTTATAGTTGCAATTGGCGCATCATTATTTATGGCTAAAACAACTGGGTCAAAAGCATTTTGATTAGATTGTGTAGGATCATTTCCTTTTGCAATTTCGGCTTTAACAGCGTTTACATCTGGAGAAGTTTTCCAAAATGATTGTTCTAATAATATGTTTTTTTGCTGGGCACTAACAAATAAAGTTGCGGCTAATGCAAAAGAAATAAAAATATTCTTTTTCATATTGAGGTATTTATTGTTTATTGAATTTATCAAGGTTCATTTTATTAAGTAAATCACGGAACAAACGGATCTATTTAGAATAAATAAAAATAAGGCAAATGTAAATATTAAAATCATTAAATCAATCTTAATTTCTCCTTAAAAAAACTTTTTTAGGTTAGTTTCCTCAAATTTTAGGATTTGTGTAAGTTGTTTTTGATGTTTTTTAATGTTGAATATTCCTGCTCAGAATTCATTGTGAAATTTGAATCAAAATATTTTCTCAAGACACTTTTTAGAATTTTTCAGCAAGTAAGATGTTAATGTCAAAAGTTTAACAATTTTTACTTGTTCAAGTTAAGTTTTTAAAGCATTAAGAGTCGATTTTTACTTCATGTTTTTTGTAAGATTTTGTTTGATAGTGTTTTATGGGGTTAAAAAACGATTTCTCTTGATTTCTGTTAATTAGAATAATTATAAATAACAACGTTTTTTTGACCCTGTTTTTAAAATAAAATATCAAAATTTAGAAACTCACTGTTGATAACTGTTTTCAGAATAAGGTAAAAATGCAATGAAATTTTCTGTTGATAACTTTCATGAGTTTTATAGAAATGCCTAGTTGATTGATAATTACGAGAACCAGATCTGCTGTTGATAAAAATTAATTTCCATCCCTTTTTTTGACCTTTTTAACTGTTGATAATTGAATGGATTTTTAACAACAAAACCATGGTAAAAGAATATCTGTGGATTAATTTTGCAATGATAGAGAAATCATATTTACAGACCCTCGTAAAGAGCTTTTTTCTATCCTTAATCAGTCATTACTTAATACTATAATATATGTCAATTTTCGATAAAAGAATTAATTATAAACCGTTTGAATATCCAGAGGTTTTACAATTTACAGAAGCTATAAATAAGGCTTATTGGGTTCACTCAGAAGTTGATTTTACTGCTGATACACAAGATTTTCATGCTCATTTATCATTGGCAGAAAAAACAGCCATAAAAAATAGTTTATTAGCTATTGCCCAAATTGAGGTAGCCGTAAAAAGTTTTTGGGGCAATATATACGAGCATTTTCCGAAGCCGGAATTCAACGGATTAGGAAGTACTTTTGCCGAATGTGAGTTCAGACATTCTGAGGCATATTCTCGTCTTCTAGAAGTTTTAGGATACAATGATGAGTTCGAAAAACTAATGGACATTCCAGTAATCCGCAAACGTGTAGATTATCTTTCAAATGTATTAAAAGACACCAAATCGCAAGACAATAAAAAGTATGTTGTATCGCTTATTTTGTTCAGCATTCTAATAGAAAACGTATCATTATTCAGTCAGTTTGCCATATTGTTATCTTTTACCAGATTTAAAGGATATATGAAAAACGTAAGCAATATTATTGCTTGGACTTCTATAGATGAGCAGATTCATGCAAATGGCGGTGTCTATATTATTAATAAAATAAAAGAAGAGTTTCCAGATTATTTTGACGAAGAAACTTTGGCTTTAATTAGAGAAACTGTTAAAGAATCAATTGATGTAGAATCGGATATTTTAGATTGGATATTTGAAGAAGGTGAAATTGAAACGATTAACAAAAAAGATCTTGTAAATTTTATGAGATTTAGAGTAGATGAAAGCCTAAAACAAATTGGAATGGAAACTATTTTTAATATTTCTCCAGACGATTATAAAGCAATGGCTTGGTTTGAAGAAGAAGTTTTTGCAAACAGTTTAGATGATTTCTTTGCAAAACGCCCTGTAGAATATACTAAACACGATAAAAGCATAACAGCCAACGACCTTTTTTAATATAAGCACATAATACGTATGAATACAACAGAAACAAATGAATCAAACAGCTTGGCACCAGGTCTGCCTGATAACAAAATGTGGTGGAAAAATTCTGAAAGTGAACAAATCTTAAATCGCGGTTACCTTTTAAAAGGAGAAACTGTAGAAGGTGCGATTGATAGAATTTGTACTGCGGCTGCAAAAAGATTGTATAAACCAGAGTTGAAAGAATCTTTTGTTGAAATGATCGAACGCGGCTGGATGAGTATTAGTTCTCCAGTTTGGGCTAATATGGGTACAGAACGCGGTTTGCCAATTTCTTGTTTTAATGTGCATGTTCCAGACAAAATTGAAGGTATTACGCATAAACTAGGTGAAGTTATCATGCAGACCAAAATAGGCGGCGGGACTTCTGGTTACTTTGGTGAGCTTCGCGAAAGAGGAAGCGCTGTAACGGATAACGGAAAGAGCAGCGGAGCAGTAAGTTTTATGAAACTTTTTGATACGGCTATGGATACTATTTCTCAAGGTGGTGTGCGTCGTGGTGCATTTGCTGCGTATCTTGATGTTGATCATCCAGATATTGAGGAATTTTTGAAAATTAAAAGTATCGGAAACCCAATTCAGAACCTATTTACAGGAATTTGTGTACCCGATTATTGGATGCAGGAAATGATTGATGGTGATGCTGATAAAAGACAAGTTTGGGCAAAAGTATTAGAAAGTCGTCAGCAAAAAGGATTACCATATATCTTTTTTAGCGACAATGTAAATAAAAATAAACCTCAGGTATATAAAGATCAAAACCTGCGTATTAATGCAAGTAATTTGTGCAGTGAGATTATGCTGCCGTCTAGTAGTGACGAATCGTTTATCTGCTGCCTTTCTTCTATGAACTTAGAGTTGTACGAAGAATGGAAAGATACCGAAGCCGTAAAACTAGCGATCTTTTTCCTTGATGCTGTATTGCAGGAGTTTATTGAGAAAACAGAAGGAAACTATTATCTTGCTGCAGCAAACCGTTTTGCAAAAAGACACCGTGCTTTAGGATTGGGAGTTTTAGGATGGCATTCGTATCTTCAAAAAAATATGATTCCGTTTGAAGGTCTTGAAGCTAAAATGAAAACGACTGAAATCTTCAAACACATCAGTGATAAAGCCGATAAAGCAACACAAGATTTAGCAAGAATCTACGGTGAGCCAGAATTGCTTAAAGGTTACGGAAGACGTAATACTACAACAATGGCAATTGCACCTACAACGTCGTCATCGGCTATTTTAGGACAGACTTCTCCAGGAATTGAGCCATTTAGCAGTAATTACTATAAAGCAGGATTAAGCAAAGGTAATTTTATGCGTAAGAATAAATACCTGAAAGCATTATTAGAAAAAAAAGGTATTGATAATGAAGAGGTTTGGAGAGGAATTATGCTAAATGGCGGAAGTGTACAGCATATAGATGAACTGACTCAAGAAGAAAAAGATGTTTTTAAAACTTTTAAAGAAATCAGCCAGTTAGAGATTATTCAGCAAGCCTCTATCAGACAAAAATATGTAGATCAAGGGCAGAGTATCAATCTTAATATTCCAGCAGATTTAGCGATCAAAGAAGTAAATCGTTTATTGATTGAAGCTTGGCAGTTAGGAATTAAAAGCTTGTATTACCAAAGAAGTCAAAGCGTCTCTAAGGAACTTGTTACAAGTCTTGTTTCTTGCAGCAGCTGCGAATCATAAAAAATGAAAGCCGAATCCCTAATAAGATTCGGCTTTTTTATGTCGATTAAATTTTTGTTGTGTTAAAATAAAACACAGCAACTCCCGATAGCTCATTAAGAGATTTTTTCACGCAGATTCTGCAGATTTTGGCAGATTTTTTTATTTTTTGTCTGCTAAAATCTGCGAAATCTGCGTGCTAAAAAATTAAACACATAGAAACATAGATTTAATAAAACACAGCAACTCCCGATAGCTCATTAAGAGATTTTTTCACGCAGATTCTGCAGATTTTGGCAGATTTTTTTATTCCTTTTCTGCTAAAATCTGCAGAATCTGCGTGAAACTTTTTATTTATTCCTTTACTTAATGAAATTGTCCGATAGCTATCGGATAAAGAATTAAAAATAAAATCAGCTCAATCTGCCAAATCTGCGTGCTAAAAAATTAAACACATAGAAACATAGATTTTAAAAACAATAAAAAGAGATAAATACAAATCTAGATTTGTCACATAGCTCTGTGAATTTGGACAAATAAAATGCCTTTTACGCCAAAGAAAAACTATGTCTCTATGTGTTAAAATAAGATATCACGAGAGATTAAATATTTTTAAATCTCTTATAGCATTTTAAAATAAGACATAAAATGTTAATTTCGTACTCAGAAATTATCATCCAAAACAAATAAATATCTGCAGTAAATGGAAAATATAACAGTAATTATAATGTTATTATTTGGCGTCGCTTTTTTAAGCCTTGTCAGCAAAAAATATAATTTTCCAATTCCTATCGTACTCGTACTTTGCGGTGTAGTAATCAGTATTATTCCTGGTCTTCCCGTAATTGCATTAAATCCAGAAGTCGTTTTTATTATCTTCCTGCCGCCGCTATTATATCACGCAGCTTGGTATACCAGCTGGTCTGAGTTTAAACAGACTATTCGTCCAATTACATTGGCAGCTGTTGGTTTAGTATTCTTTACCACGTTTGCTGTTGCTGTTGTAGTTCATGCATTAATAGATGATGTTTCTTGGCCGTTAGCCTTTTTACTCGGTGCGATAGTTTCGCCTCCAGACGCCGTTTCTGCAACCTCAATTACAAAAGGATTGGGACTTCATCCAAGACTTATTGCTATTCTTGAAGGCGAAAGTCTTGTAAACGATGCAAGTGGTCTGGTTGCTTATAAATATGCGTTGATGGCAATTACAGCAGGTAATTTTATTCTCTGGAAAGCAGGCTTAAACTTTATTGTAATGTCTCTTTTAGGAATTGCCGTTGGAGTTGCTGTAGGCTTTGTAATGCATTTTATTCATCGAAAGTTTGTAAGTGATGATATTATCGAAGTAACGCTGACATTATTGACGCCATTTGCATCTTATCTTATTGCCGAACATTTTGAAGGTTCGGGTGTTCTTGCCGTTGTGGCAACGGGGCTCTTTCTTTCGGCTCGATCGAGTACTATTTTTTCGCATGAAGGCAGAATTATGACCAATACTATTTGGAGTGTTCTAACTAATATCTTAAACGGATTAATTTTTATTTTAATTGGCTTACAGCTTAGACAGATTATCTCTGGAATAAGCAATTATTCTGGCAGTTCTTTGTTTATTTGGGGAGCGGTAGTAAGTATAGTCGTTATTTTAGTGCGCTTTTTATGGGTTATTCCAGCAACCATAATCCCTAGATTAATCAGCAAGAAAATTAGACAGAAAGAAGAGTACGATTATCGCAATATGATTGTTTTTGGCTGGTCTGGAATGCGAGGCGTAGTGTCTATGGCCGCAGCATTGGCATTGCCGTTAACCATTCATGGAAATGAAGAATTTCCGCTTCGTAACTTAATTATCTATCTCGTATTTTGTGTTATTCTTTCGACGTTAGTAATTCAAGGACTTACGCTGCCGTGGCTTATTAAAAAATTAAAACTAGAACCTTATTCGATACTTGCAGAAGAATATGGAATTAGAAATATTATAGTTTCTGAAACTATTTCTCATATCGAAGACAATTTTTCTTTATTGAATGATGATTTGCTGCATAATATTAAAAGTAAATACGAAGTCAAATTTAACCGTTTGCAGAAAACAGAACTTCCGGTCAATTTTTTTGGAAAAGGAAAAGTAATGGGAGGGGAGATCTTTAATGATTTTACTAAAATTCAGATTGATTTATTGAATGTAGAACGTTCAAAATTAGAAACCATGCACAAAGGAGGTTCTGTAAACGAAGAAATCTTTCGTAAAATAGAAAAAGAACTTGACCTTGAAGAAACCCGTCTTTGGATGGAAATGTATGAAGATTAAGCTGTATAAATCAAACATAAAAAAGAGATTCTTTGTCTGAAAGAATCTCTTTTTTATTAAAGATTGTGTGTAATTATTTTAACACATAGAAACATAGGTTTTATTGAATATAAAGAGAATAAAAAAGAAATTCATTTCTTTCACATAGACAGCTATGTGTATTTTAGAATAAGTGAAACGTCTTTTTTTGAGCTTACAGAAGCTATGTTTCTATGTGTTAAAAATAAATTGTGTACAGCAGATTAAAATTATTCTGGAATTTTAACATCACTCAAAGCTAAATTTGCGCTTGCTTGTGCGACTAATTTAGAAGTGTTTTCGTTAATGACATCGGCTTTGATATTGATGATCGTTTTGCCTAATTTCTCCACTTTTGTTCGTACTAAAACCTTTTGTCCTTCAAATGCTGGATTAAAATAATCGATGTAAAGATTGATTGTTGGGTAAAATTTCTCTAAACCTAAAACCATAAAATTGACACCAATACAATCGTCAATCATTCCAGAAGTTACACCACCGTGAAGCATTCCAACAGGATTTGTCATGTCTTTTCGAATCTCAAACTGAAATTCTACTGCTTTTTCTTCAACCGAAATTACTTTTCCATTGAGCCAATGTGCGTAAGGAGACGGGCTTTCAGTAAAATGTTTTCCAATAAAGCTTTGCAGAAATTTTAATCTTTTATTTTCCATATTTCAGAACTTATATTTTGAGATTTTTTTAATGTATTAAGATAACAATCTTGTTAGTGTTTTTTGACGAATTAATTAATTTATAAACTGCTTTCGGGAAAAAGCGGTTTAAGAAATAAATGATTTTAGTATCGCCTACGCGAATGATATGTCGTTTGTGAAATTAATTTTACAGACAAAAGTTACTCCATTACTATTTGTGCAAATTCGTGAAATCCGTGTTAAAATTAAACTACAATATTTATATACTTATGGTGATCCTTCTACCTGTTTTTAAAGCTAATAGAATGATGTTTTTGAAGTGTAGCTTTAAGATTAAATTACGCCCATTTTCTGCATTAAAAATGTAGCACTTTTGTTTTTACAGATTCCTGCGCGAAGTTTATAATCAAAATGTAATTCGTTATTTTGTATTTCAACTTCAAAACATTGGTTAGTTAAAATTTCAGGATATTCGTTAGTAGTCAAACAAACTTCAATATCGTGCGTTGCAATAGCTCCAATAGCTTTTTTAGCGATAATTTTCTTTACGACTTCGATTGTTCCGTTGCGTTTATCATCAGAGTTTGTACCTCTTAAAATTTCGTCTAATAGCACAAAAGCAGGCTGTTCTTCCAGCGCATTCATAATTTGTTTTAAACGTTTGATTTCGGCAAAAAAGTAAGACTCACTATCTGATAAAGAATCAGACAATCGCATTGAAACTAATACTGGAAGTGGATGTATATTAGCTTCTGTAGCACAAACGACTGATCCGATTCCTCCCAATACCATATTAACACCTAAACTTCTCAAAAAAGTACTTTTTCCAGACATGTTAGAACCCGTTAAAATCATAAAAGATTCTGGGTAAAAACGAGTGTCATTTCCAACTCTGGTTTCTGGATTTAATAACGGATGGCTTAAATTAGAAAAACTAATTTTATACGCTGAGTTGATTTCTGGAAAAACAAAATCGGGATTGTTATACGCTAAATTAGCAAGACTGCTCAAAGCTTCTAATTCTCCAATAATCGAAATCCATTTTTCTAGTTCTAGCGAATAATTATCCTTCCATTTTAAAAGCGCTTTTAAAACGTGCAGGTTAAATAAAAAGGTTCCATTAAATAATGTTGCAGTTACAAGATTACTAATAGTGTCCATTCGTGAAAACAACTCCGATAATTGTTTTAAATGAATGCTGGCTGTCGCATTTTTAGAAACAAGCTGTTTTTGTAGCTGAATTAGTTTTTGGGATTGAAAATTTTCAGTTTCAATTTTCTCCACTAATAAACTGTATTGTTTGATGATTTTATCAACGTTATCTGCTTGGGCTATTTCAGATTGGATTCTCTTTAAAGATCTTCCTACAACAATTAAATTGGCAATAAAAACATAAGTTGAATAAGAAAGTAAAATGGCTTTTGATGTTACAAAATAAGCTGCTAAAAAGCCGAAAAACAATGTTGGAAGCACAAATGACAGTACAACTATTACTTTAGGTAAAGCATTATTTTTAGAAGAATTCCAACGAATTATAGAATCATAAGAACTTTTAGAATCATTACTTATGGTTGCCAGCGCTAGAAATTCCTGTCTCCAGTCAAATTTACTTTTAAGTTCGTTTACAGCTTCTTGGTTTTCTAAAATAACAGTATTAGAATTTGCAACTAAAAGTTGTTCAGCCAGGGTTTTCTTTCCGATAAAAGTAGCGGTTCTGTTTAGATTTTGAAATAAAGAATGATCTCCAAAAATATCTAAATCGTAAGCATACGGATGATGAAAATCATTGAATTCTATTCCGTTTTCAAAAGGAAGTTTTTCTCTTTTTAGAAAAGAGATTTCATTGGTATTAATTTTTAAAAGCGCATTGGTCAGCAATTTTTGAAAAGACAGCTTAGAATGAATTCTCATTAAAAAAAGAAAACCAACAAAGGATAAAATAGCAAAAATTACATTTAAAGTTTCATTTGTTTTGATGTAATAATACATAAAAAACAAGAATAAAAATACACTTAAAAGACGTAATAGACTTATGCTGTTATATCGTTTGTTGATTTTACTAAATTGTTCTGAATATTGTGCTGCTTTTTCTTGATATGCTTTCATTGTATTAATTTGATGAAATACAAATATAGCTTTTACGAGATATATACATCAATCCCATAAAATTTTATTTAATACATAGAAACATAGATTCTATTTAAAAGAAGTATGCCAAAAAGAAATACATTTCTTTCGAATAGTTTGCTATGTTAGTTTTGGATAAGTGAAACGACTTTTTTTGAATTTATAAAAGCTATGTTTCTATGTATTAAAATAATTATGAGTAACGATTCATTTTTAATCTTCATGCATTACCAAAACGGGTATTTCGACTTCTTTTGATATTTTTTTAGAGAAACTAGACTCAAAAAGACTTTCAAAGAAAGTTCGTTTATGTTTAATCGTAGTTAGAATGTCAATATCCTTGTAGAGAATAAAATCTAGAATTGTTTCTTTGACTTCATCACTTGGCAGTACTAAAAAATCCACATTTTCGCCAGCAAATTCATTTTCCCATTCTTTAATAGTAGCATCAGAAACATCAGATGCAGATGTTCTTACGTATAAGCTTTTTACTTTAGCATCTGTTTTTTTAGCTATTTTCAATACTTTTCTTAGTTCTTTTTTGTCTTTCTCGCGATAGCGCGTAGTAAAGCCAATTGTTTTAACTTTTTTGTATTTGGCAGCAATTGGAACGCATAAAACAGGAACGTCAACGCCTGAGATTACAGAATTGGTATTAGATCCAGTAAAGAACTTTGTCCAGTCTGAAGCGCCTGTGGTTCCCATAATTACAAAGTCGATTTTGTCTTCTTCAACAGCATTTTTTAAGTTATATAGTAAATCGCCATCCATCAAACGGTGTTTTATAACAATGTTTTCTAATTTCCTTTCCATTGCAATAGTTCGCAATTTTGGAATTTCATCTTTAAACATTTCAAATTTTGCTAATTCTATAGAGGTGTAAATTGAGGCGTAGTTTTCTGGGAAAAATTGACTGTCGTAAACTGGAATCTCAAAGGTGTGAAGTAAAACGAGTTCTGCATTGACAATTTTAGCAAATTCTAAAGCATGAACAAACGCATTTGTAGCTGCTTCAGAGAAATCTGTGGGGAATAATATCTTTTTCATTTTATTGAGATTAAAGGTTTGTTTACTCAAATTTACTCATTCTAGATAGAAAATAACCTGATAATTATCAGTTATTTAACACTTAAAGATTTGTTAATACACTAGTATTTTAAGGATTAAATGTAGAATTTCTATAGCGGTTCAGTTTTTAAACTTTAGGTGTTTTTTTATACCTTTGCAGCATGATAAATCAAGATTCTATAGTTGCATTAGCCACTCCGTCTGGAGCAGGAGCAATTGCCATCATTCGAATTTCGGGACCTGAAGCCATTACGATTGGTAATTCGGTTTTTAAATCTATTAAAGGCAAAGATTTAACGAAGCAGAAAACACATACACTACATTTAGGACACGTTATTGACGGTGCTAAAACTTTAGATGAAGTTTTGGTTTCGTTGTTTAAAGGTCCAAACTCTTATACAGGCGAAGACACGATCGAAATTTCGTGTCACGGTTCAACATACATTCAGCAGCAGATTATTCAGTTATTATTGCGAAAAGGCTGTCGTATGGCAGATGCGGGCGAATTTACGTTAAGAGCCTTCTTAAATGGAAAACTGGATTTATCGCAGGCAGAAGCTGTTGCCGATTTAATTTCGTCTGATAATGAAGCGTCGCATCAAATTGCAATGCAGCAAATGCGAGGCGGTTTTAGTAATGAAATTGCCAAACTGCGTGAGGAATTATTGAATTTTGCTTCTTTGATTGAGCTGGAATTGGATTTTGCAGAAGAAGATGTAGAATTTGCAGATAGAACTCAATTTCATGAATTATTAAACCGTATTGAGTTTGTCTTAAAACGTTTAATCGATTCGTTTGCTGTTGGAAATGTTATTAAAAACGGAATTCCTGTAGCAATTGTCGGCGAGCCAAACGTTGGAAAATCAACTTTATTGAATGCTTTATTGAATGAAGAACGCGCCATTGTTTCTGAAATTGCTGGAACTACGCGCGATACAATTGAAGACGAATTGGTAATTGGTGGCATTGGTTTTAGATTTATTGATACTGCCGGAATTCGTGAAACAAAAGATGTTGTTGAAAGTATTGGAATCAAAAAAACTTTCGAAAAAATAGAACAGGCACAGGTTGTTGTCTTTTTGTTTGATGGTTTCAGATTTCAGGTTTCAGGTTTGGATTACATAAACGAAATTGAAAAAGTTAAAAATAAATATCCGCTGAAACCAATATTGGTTGTAGTTAATAAACTTGATTTATTATCTAAACAAGAAGTTGATAACATTGATGAAAAACTTGAAACTTTAAACCTTAAACTTTTAAAAATCTCTGCAAAAGAGAAAATAGGAGTTGATGAATTAAAGAACGAATTACTTTCTTTTGTAAATACTGGAGCGCTTCGTAACAACGAAACAATTGTAACCAATACAAGACATTATGATTCATTACTAAAAGCTTTAGATGAAATACAAAAAGTGAAGTTTGGTTTAGAGACGAATCTTTCGAGTGACTTAATGGCGCTTGATATTCGCGAAGCTTTATACCAATTTGGACTTATTACAGGTCAGGTTACTAATGATGAATTGCTGGGGAATATTTTTGCTAATTTCTGTATTGGGAAGTAGAAGCAGCAAAGAAATACAAATTAAAAAATAACAAAAGAGTTAAGGTATTAGTAATTAATATTTTAACTCTTTTTTTGTTGAATTATTTTTGGGGTATTTGGCTTTGTTTTGATAAGATTTGAACTTTGAATTTGCGAGATATGCAATGAGAGTTTATAACAAAACCTTTAAGGCTTATCGAAATTCCAGTCTAATTGTTGTTTGATCTACACCTGTAACCCTAAAAGCACCATTAGTGCACTGTTTTTTTATTCAATTCTTCCTTACTATAAAGCTAAAAGTAAAATAAGAAGGAGAATCCACTGTCCACATTACAAATCTTATTTCTTTCAATACAATTTTTAAAGGTTTATTGCTGAAATTCTGTTCATTGGTTTTATTTATTCTTTTTCGATTTGGCAGTTACTACAGAACTTTATGAAATGTCAAGATAAAGAATAGCCGAATTGTACCATTTTTTCAATCATTTTCAATTGAACTTTGTATCGCTAAACAGTGCTTGGAAAAATCCAATTACAGTAAATTAAAGCTATTTGTGTTTACTGAAATTAGCCGTTTTGTACAATTTATTATTAAAAAAACAACAGAAATTTACAGTATCAAATAACAATTAAAAGATAAAAAATGAAAAGAATTCACATTAACATCACAACTAATTTAACCAGTGTTCCAAATTTGGATGAAATGGTTGCAAAAGAATTTGCCAGAGGCAAAGAATTGGCAGATCAAGGAATTGAGGAGATTCTTTTTACAAAAGATGATTTTACGGGAGCCATATTAATTTTTAAAGGAGTTGACTTAGAAAAAGCAAAAGAATTGATTGCTACTTTTCCTCTATTCCCTTATTTCACCAATGTAGAGTATCAAGAAGTGACAAAACATTCTTAACAATAACAATTTAAAAAATAAAAAATGAAAAAAGTATTATTTGTAGTAACAAGCCAAGCTTTAAAAGGAAATACTGGAATTCCTACAGGTTACAATTTAAGTGAAGTAACCCATCCATTAGAAAAATTAGAAGCTGCAGGTATCGAAGTAGAATTTGCTTCTATAAAAGGAGGAGATGCTCCTTTAGATGGTTTGGAGGATTTTAACGACCCAATTAATGCTAAGTTTTGGGCTGATGAAAAATTTCGTTTTGTCATTGCAAACACAATGCGTATTGAAGATGTAGATGCTTCAAAATATGATGGCGTCTTTTTTGCTGGAGGGCACGGAACTATGTGGGATTTTCCAGATAACCCAGCGGTAATTCATATAATTCGCGAAATTTACGAAGCAGGTAATATTGTTTCAGCTGTATGTCACGGACCCGCGGCACTGGTTAATGCTACATTAAGTGATGGTTCATACCTAATTGCGGGTAAAAATGTAGCTGCATTTACTAATGATGAAGAAGAGGAGGTTCAATCTACAAATGTAGTCCCATTTTTGTTAGCAGATAGCTTAAATGCTCACGGTGCGATACACCATAACGCACCCAATTGGAGCAATAATGTAAAAGTAGATGGACGACTTATAACTGGGCAAAATCCTCAATCTGCAGCAAGTGTAGGTGAAGCGATTTTAGCTGCTTTAGCAAAATTAAAATAAATTTCTAAAATTTTAATCTGTCAAAAATTAAAAACTGTAATACTTTCTTTTTATAAGCAGTAATGTTATGCTGCAAAGCAAATTATATTACAGGAACAACAATATCAGTTGTTGGCGGGATTGGACAGGTTTAATCTTTTTATGACTGGTATAATTCTTTTGAATAACCCTTAGTTTTAACTGTAATTCTAAGGGTTATTTTCAAAAATCTAAAAAGAGTTTGGCATATACCATCAAAAAAAGGAAGAATCTAGCCAAACAGTAAAGAGAAAAACAGTTTTAAAACAGTTACACGGTAAAGAATATTATTTTATCCTGAAATTAGTTAAGCCTTTCAACTGCTTCAATTGAGGCTGGAGTAAATAAATTTACCAAATTACCATCAGGATCTCTGAATAAGAGCGATTTATTTCCCCAAGGCATTAGTGTCGGTTTTTGAACAATATAATTTTGCAGGTATTCTGTTAGTCTTTCATAATCTTTATCTACATCTTCAACTCTAAATTCTATTATAGCTGACCGATTTTGAGCTGGCTCTGCAATATTATCTCCTCCGAAAAATTGTAATGTTTTTGTGCTTCCAATAGCTAATGTTGCTGTTTGCGTTTTTAACTCGACAAAATCGGGAGTATACTTAACGACAGACATTCCAGTTATTTTTTCATAAAATGTTACTAATTCATTGACGTTGTCAGTGATAATTCTGGTGGATACTAAAATCATTTTTTATTTCTTTTAAAGTTATACCGCAAAATTAATTTGCCACGTGACAACAGTATGTCAGTAGCTTTATTTTTTTATGGTTGATTTAAAACTATTTCTTCTGAGTTATAAAATACATATCGTTTGTTTTAGAAGTTGTATTATAGATTGAAAAAGGCTTGTTTTCTGAGGTATTATTTTTAGTCCAGATCCAGACTGTTATTTAACTTTTTAATGCTGTCCAAATTGGTAGGAATGAAAAAGTATTTTGATTTCTTAACTAACTAACCTTAGAAATTTTTTTAGTTATGGTTAAATGGACTATAAGTCAGTTTTAATTCTATATTTGCAATACTAATCCAGTAAAATATTAGAATTAATGCAAAAGATTTTCTTTCTATTTTTTAGCTTATTAATGTTGTCCAGATTATCTGCTCAAAACCAGCCTGAAACAATGACTGGTAAACTAACATATCAAAATCCTATTTTTGGAGGCGATTATCCTGATCCAAGTTTACTGCGTGATGGTAAAGACTATTATATTGTACATTCTTCATTTGACTATTATCCAGGACTAACGATTTGGCATTCGCAGGATTTAATTAATTGGACACCTATTGTTAGTGCATTGCAAAAATATGTAGGTGATGTTTGGGCGCCTGATTTGGTAAAATATAATAACAAATTTTATATTTATTTCCCTGCAAATAAGACCAATTATGTGGTTAGCGCAGATAAAATAGAAGGCCCATGGAGTGAACCGGTAGACTTAAAAATAGGTAATATTGATCCAGGACATGTTACAGATAACAACAGCAACCGTTATTTATATTTTAGTAATGGTGATTATATAGGTTTAACCAAAGACGGACTAAGTACTACAGGTGAAGTTAAACATGCTTATGATGGATGGGTAATACCTCGAAATTGGTCTATAGAGTGTTTTTGTATGGAAGGTCCAAAATTATTTAAAAGAGGGAACTATTATTATTTGACAGTCGCTGAAGGCGGAACTGCAGGACCAGCCACGAGCCATATGGTAATTTCGGCTCGTTCAAAAACGCCATTTGGTCCATGGGAAAATTCTCCATATAATCCTGTAGTTCGAACTCAAAATAGTGATGAAAAATGGTGGTCGAAAGGACATAGTACTGTTTTTGAAGATGCCAATGGAAAGTGGTGGATGGTATTGCATGCCTATGAAAAAGGCTTTTATAATTTAGGGCGTCAAACATTATTGGAGCCTGTGGAGTGGACAAAAGATGGATGGTATAAAATTCCTGATAATATTAAAACCGAAGAGCCGATTACTAAACCAATAGGGGAAGCCGTAGCCCATTTTTCACAAAGTGATGATTTTTCAGGTATGGTTCTTAAACCACAATGGAAGTTTTTTAACGGGGTTGATGCAGCACGATTTAAAGTAACCAATAAAAGTTTAATTATAAATGGGAAAGGTAAGGGGCTTGGTGATAGTTCTCCATTGGTTTGTGTACCTTCTGGACACTCCTATATGGCAGATGTAGAAATGGATATTGAAGGTGAGGCCATTGGTGGACTGGTGCTATTTTATAATAATAGCTATTATTCTGGAATATTAGCAGATAAGGAAAATATCTTAGCAAATCTTAGAGGCTGGCAGTTTGTAACAGAGAAAAAAGCTCACAATAGACACTTATATCTACGATTGAAGAATATAAACAATAATCTTGACATGTTCTATAGTCTTGATGGTATAGAATGGCTAAAAATTGAAAATTCAGCTGAAGTTTCTTCCTATAATCATAATGCGTTAAGTGGATTTTTGGGTCTTAGAATTGCTCTTTGTTCTATTGGAGACGGAAGAGTGACATTCAAAAACTTTAATTATACTGCTTTATAAATAGTCTCATAAGTATAAAAAAAGAATCTATTTTTTTAATTAATTCAAAATTCGATAGTAATACTTATGAGATGCTATTTGAAAAAATAGGTGCAGTCCACATCGCACTATTTTTGTTTTTTTGTCACATCAGATAAAATTTGTTTTATATCCTTCAAGTCAAGATTAACGCCTATGATAATACCTTTTTCATCAAGCAGATAATTGTACGGAATATTTTCTATTCCCATAGTGTTTTCCATTTTTTGATCCTCATCTAATAAATTTACCCAGTCTAACTTATCTTTTGCTATTGCCGAAATCCATTGTTTTTTATTTTTATCTCTTGAAATTCCAATTATTTCAAAATTAGCAGCTGCAAATTGCTGTTTTAAATCAATCAGCTCGGGATTTTTTTTCCTGCAGGGCGCACACCATGAAGCCCAAAAATCAATGAGAACAATTTTTCCTTTATATTCTTTTAAGTGAACTGTATTGCCGTTTTGGTTTTGTAATTCAAAGTCCAAAAAAGGTTTTCCAACAGCATAAGTATCTAATTTCTCTATTCCCTTTTTATATAGATTAAGGTATTGACTGTCTTGTTTGGTAGTGTCTAAAATGGAATATAGTGTAGTAAGCTGTTCCTTATTTAATATGGGATTTACCAGTGCAAGTTCAGCTAATATTGCTCCACTAAAGGGATGAGTACGATGTTTATTGAAAAAGACCGTTAATTCTGAATATAGTAATTTGCTAAAGTCTTTTTTACTTGTATTCGACTGATAAAAATTTAAATATTGCTTCTGTAATTCTAAAGAGTATGATCCTTTAATTGAATCAATATGCATTGTTTGTATAGATTTTCCATCTTTCAGTATTTTCTCTACAGAGATGTTAAGAGCGATGTTATTGTTCTCCAAATAGAATTGTGGTGCATTGGCAGCAGATTGTAAATAAATCTTCGCTACAACAGTATCATTTACTGTACCCTTAAACTCAAACTGCTTATTAACAATCTTTACACTATCTTGAATATCATTGTAATATAAATAAGCAAAATCATCAGTAATATCGCCTTTTACAGTTCCTCTCACCGTAAATATTTTTAGATTTTGTTTTGTGGTGTTTTGACTGTAAGTGGCTGCATTTGTAAAAATGAAAATCAATACCAGCCATTTTACAGTTTTTAATTTAATTTCAATCATTTTTTAAGTTGTATGTAGTAAATGGGATTGTGATAAATAGCGCTATTTTTATAAGCTTAGTTCAGCTTACTATCAGTGTCTTTTATAAATTTAATCAAGCCTTTCATATAAGTTTCTTGGTCATCGTACATTGCCATATGACTGCCTTTATCACAGTATAAAAAAGTTCCGTTTTTAACCTGAGTAGAAATCCATTCCATATGTTTAGGATCCATAGTATCATCTTTTGCTCCTATTGACAAAGTAGGCACCGTAATTTTTGAAAGTTGATTTTTGACATCCCACTTTTCGAGTTTACCAGAAATTCCAAATTCGCTTGGTCCTTGCATGGTCACATAAAGAGATTCATTAATTTTTCCGAAAGAACGGCTTAAAGGCTCTGGCCATGAGCTTATATCCATCTTAATAATATGCTTTGCATAGAAATTAGGGATCAGCAATTCCATATATTTAGGATTCTTAAAATCTTTATTTTTTTCAATTTCTCTTAATTGGGCTAAAACTGCTGGATCTATTTGTTTAGCAAGTACATCTTTAGAATAATTACTATAATCAATGGCGCTCATCATCATATTAGAAATAATCAAACCTTTTAGATTTTCCTGATATTTTAATGCATATTCTGCAGCTAGAATACCACCCCAAGAATGTCCTAAAAGGTAAAAATTGTCCTTGTTAAGATTGAGTGCTTGTCGTACCTGTTCAATTTCATCAACAAAGCGTGGCAGATCCCAAAGGGCAGGATCATTTGGATTATCAGAATTCCCAGTACCCAGCTGATCATAATAAATAAATTCAATTCCTTCAGCAGGAAGAAAACTTTCCATGCATTCAAAATATTCATGTGTAGCTCCAGGACCTCCATTAAGAAGTAATACCTTGATTTTTGGATTATTCCCTACAGTTTTAGTCCATACCTTAAATTTTCCTTTTGGAGTAGTAATTTCTACAATCTTAACGCCTCCTGTTTTTATGCCTTTAGTATTGTCTTTTAAATAGGTATTCTGACTTGTACTGTTTTTTGGTAATTGATTTTCCTTGTTGCAAGCAGCCAAAAATAATGCTGCAAAAACCAATGAAATAATTCTTTTGTAAATAATCATGAATGTTGTTTTAAATTAGTATTTATTATATAAAATCTTCCATTTTTAATTTTGTATTGAACACTACAAAATTGGATAAAAAAAAACTTAGCTGAGGATGCTAAGCTGCATTTCTATTTGGGCTGCGAGTATATCATTATCAGGATACATCCTTCTAATCACATTCAATCCGCTCCAAAATATGACCAAGTATCTCCCCAGGATTTCAGGGCTGGTCTGGTTTGTTATTTTTCCGTCCTTTTGCGCTTTGTCAATAGCCCAAATGTATATTTGCTCCATTTCTTTTAATATAACAAGAGCCTCTTGCTGAAATTTCTGATCTACAAAAGTCATTTCGATAATAGTATTAACAATAAGACAGCCTATTAAGTGGCTATGCGGATCAGTTCCTGCAAGTGATCGAAAAAAATCCTTTATAACATCAAGAGGAGATTCACTTTGAAGAAGTTCTTCTTTAAAACTTTTTAAATCATTTCTTCGGAGTTGAAGTGCTTTAGAAAAAAGTTCTTTTTTTCCGCCCTTAAAAGTATTATAAAAACTACCGCTTCCAATCTGCATTGCTTCAAGCAGATCTTCAAGTGAAGTAGGAGTAAATCCTTTCTCCCAAAAAACTTTTTGTGCTTTTTTCAGTAGCTCTTCTTCATTAAATATGGTCGGCCTTCCTCTCATTTTTATTTTTGTAATAATCAATACAAAAATAACATTTTTATTTAAAAGTTTGTAAATGAATCTAATTTTTTTTCTAGTATACTGAAACGTTTATATAGGATTTGTAAAACTAAAGAGGTTCAATCTTTTTAAATATTCGAGTTGTCTCACCCAATTGATTAAAGTAGTTACTGGTAGGGTTTTTTGTAAATCTAACTACAACGATTAAGTGAGTTTGTACGTTGCTGTTTCTACTATAATTTCAATTACAGACGTGATCCATTTCTGAAAAATCGGACCCTTTCTTCCCATATCCAATTTAGGCTGAATATTTTTAAAAAGCAGCGTAAAAACTCACCTTTTTGTAGATAAATGCTCGTTTGAATTTACCCGATTCTATTCTTTAAATGCCTTTATAATTGAATTAATTTTTTGTTTGTTTTTTAAAATTTTAAACCAGTTTTAAGATGGAATAATTTTTATTTCAAAAGTAACTTTTTAGATAAATATTTAAAAAACTGGTAGGTACTGGTATTTATTTTATAGTTTAATATATACTTTTGAATTTAACATATCGCAAATAAATAACTTAAAAAAAACATTATTCATAAATTAAATTCAGTAAAATAATGAATTTGTCTTTTTTGTTACTCTTAAGTAAGTTATAATTCTTTTTGTAGATTCTTGTAAATCGATGAGATGTATTTTATTAAAAAATTAACACCAATAAAGCCAAAATAATATACATCCAGCAATAGAATTGAATTTAAATGATACTCATTTTTTTTGTATTTGTGATATGTAAATAGAATAAAAACCACTTATGGCTGAAGGAGACGTAAGCCATTTTTTTAATAACTAACCTAATTACTAACTAAGCAATTTTAAACAACCATGATTTTATGAAAAATTCAAAAAACTTAAATCATTACATGAGGAGAAAAGAATCCTTGTTACCAAAATTTATTATTTTATTTTTTATTACGATGTCTTGTATGGGGTTGCAGGCTCAAAATAAAATAACGGGATCTATAATAGATTTAACAACCAATCAGACAATTATTGGAGCTTCTGTATTAGAAAAAGGCACGACAAATTCTACGATAACAGATTTTGATGGAACTTTTACTTTAAACGTAGCTAATCCAAATGCAATATTAGTTTTTTCCTATCTGGGATACGGAACAGTTGAAGAGGCATTAAACGGCAGAAAGCAAGTAAAAATTAGCTTGCAGGAAGAAAACAATGCCTTATCTGAAGTTATCGTTATTGGTTACGGAACCATCAAAAAAAGCGACATGACGGGAGCTGTGGGCGGTTTGAAATCGTCTCAATTAGATTCTCAGAGTAATAATAATCTGGGGAGCGCAATTCAGGGAAAAATTGCTGGTGTAACTGTAGAATCTGCTGGTGGAGCTCCAGGGTCAGGAACCAGAATTCAAATTAGAGGTGCCGGTTCATTAAACAACAATAACCCTTTGATTTTAGTTGATGATATTGCTGTTACCTCTATGAATAATCTAAATCCCAGCGATATAGAATCAATTCAGGTTTTAAAAGATGCTTCTGCAGCTGCAATTTATGGTTCAAGAGCGGCAAACGGTGTAATTTTAGTTACAACCAAAAGTGGTAAAAAAGGCGATATGAAAGTCTCTTTTAATACTTCATTTGGAGTATCTAGTGTATCTAAAAAGCTAGACCTTCTTAATCAAGAGGAATGGGCTAAAGTAAGTACTGCTGCGTATGCCGCGGCTGGAAAACAGCCACTAGATATTGCACTAAATCCACAAGTTGGCGGAGCAGGAGTTGATTGGCAGGATGAAATATACAGATCGGCAGCTACTCAAAATTATTCTTTAGGTTTATCTGGCGGGAGTGAAAATGTAAAATACAATATGTCTTTAAGCTACTTTGATCAGGAAGGTGTAGTTAAAGAAACCGATTACGATCGTGTTAATTTAAGAGTTAAAACAGATTATAAAAAAGGTATTTTCAAAATTGGAGAAACAGTAATGTTGACCAAAGAGAAAAGAAATGATTTGCCAGGTGTTCCAGGGCAGGGAAGTAACGTTGTTGGATCTGCTATTTCGATGATTCCGGGTTTTGCAATTTATGATGAAAATGCAGTTGGCGGCTACGGCGGTGCATCTGGTGCTGTAACCGATATTTTTAACCCAGTTGCCGCTCTTAATTTGTTTGATGTTAAAAATGATTATTATCAAGCACTTATTAATACCTATGCCGAAGCAAGTTTCTGGGATGGTTTTAAATATAAGTTGAATGTTGGAGCCACTATTTCGGAGCATAAAAGCTATACCTACACGCCGCGTTATGAGGTTGGCGGCTTCTTTAAAAACTTAAAAAATACTTTGGCAGAAGGAAGCGATATGACACAGTATTATCAGGTAGAAAACACCCTGAATTATGCTAAAACCTTTGGTAAACACTCTGTAAATGTTCTAGCAGGATATACGGTTTACAACAATAATTACAGATCGAATATAGGTTCTGTTACAGGATTGCCAGACGGAATACATGTTATGGCAGGAGGAGAGCAGCCATCATCTGTTGGTTATGCTACAGAGAATAATCTTGTATCTTATTTAGGTCGTGCAATCTACTCTTATGATAATAAATATATCTTAACGGCTACTTTCAGACGTGATGGATCTTCTCGTTTTAGTCCAGAAAACAAATGGGGTAATTTCCCTTCTATCTCTGCAGCGTGGGGAATTGGAAAAGAGAATTTTTTCACAAAGTTAAATACACCAATATCTGATTTAAAGATACGTGCCAGTTACGGAGTACTAGGAAATCAGGAAATTGGAGATTATCAATATCTTGGATCAATAACATCAGGAATTAGTTATGCTGTAGGAGAGCCAAATACATTGTGGATTGGAAATATTCAGCAGGATTATCCAGCTCTTGGTCTAAAATGGGAATCGACTGCTACTGCTGACGTTGGTTTGGACTTAACGATGTGGAATGGTAAAATTGAGTATACTTTTGATTACTTTAAAAAAGAAACAAGTGATTTACTTTTAAGAGTACCTGTGCCATTAACTGTAGGATCAAGCAATGACCCTTACACAAATGCAGGTCAGGTTACGAACAAAGGTTTTGAAATGGGACTTACTTATAATGAAAAAGTAGGAGCTGTTAATTTTTCTGTAAGCGCCAATATTTCAAGTATAAAAAATCGTGTTGATGATCTTAGTACAGGAAGTCAGGTATTAGAAGGAGCAACAGGTTCATTTCACGGAGCTCCGGTAACATACAGTAAAGTAGGATATCCGATTTATTCTTTCTTTTTAGTAAAAACAGACGGTTTGTTCAGATCGCAGGAAGAAATAGATGCCTATAGTGTAAACGGAGTGCTTATTCAGCCTAGAGCAAAAGTTGGAGACATTAAATATGTTGATTTTAACGGTGATGGTCAGATTGATGGAAATGACAGACAGTTTAGAGGAAGTGCTTTTCCAGATTATGAATATGGATTAAGACTACAGGCTGATTGGAAAGGACTTGACTTTACTATTGTAGCTCAGGGAACTCACGGAAATAAAATATACAACGGTAATAATACTGATATTGCTACAGTTAGATCTAATATTAATTACTCTAAAGAAACTTTAAACTCCTACACATTTAATCCAAATTCAAACTTTCCGAGATTGGATATTGATGATTTAAATGATAATGGTGCTGATTATTCAGATCGTTTTCTAGAGAATGGATCTTATTTTAGAATCAAAACAATTCAAGTAGGATATGCAGTTCCTTCTAGCTTAACGGATAAAGTAAAAATAGACAAGCTTCGATTCTATTTTGCAGGAGATAATCTTTTTACTAAAACAAACTATACAGGTTATAATCCAGATGTTTCAAGAGATGCACTAGGCGGCAGAGGAGTAGATTATAAATCTTATCCGCTAAGTAAGACGATCACTTTTGGAATGCAACTTAACTTTTAAATCTACAAAAATGAAAAAGAAATTATATATACTATTTTTTATAGGAGGACTTTTATCTATCAGTTCTTGTACAGAAGAACTTGAGCTGGAAAACCCAAATAAATTAACAGACGGATCTTTCTGGAAAACTTCAGACGATTTAGAATCTGGTGTGGCAACAATTTACAATGCTTTAGTTGATAATAATAACGCCGGATATTGGGAAATTCAGGCAATGCAGCTAAAAGAAAACAGAACAGAAAACTTTATTGCTCGTAATGACGTGCCAGGGCGATATGCTGTATCGACTTATAAAAACAGTCCTAGTACCGCAGAAACAACCGCAATATTCAAAACGTTATATATCGGTATTTTTAGAGCCAATCAGGTAATTCATTACGCATCGCAGATTAAAAATATTGATGAAACCAAAAGAGCGCAATTGGTTGCCGAAGCTACTTTTTTAAGAGGATTGAATTATTTTAATCTGGTAATAGAATATGGCAGTGTGCCTATTTTTACGGATATTGTAACCAATCAGGAAGATTATTTTAAAGCAAAAGCAACAGAGGAAGAAGTTTGGAATCAGGTAATTTCAGATTTTGATGCAGCAGCAAAAAGTCCGCTTCCAGAGATTTATCCAGCAGCTTCAAAAGGAAGAGTTACAAAAAATACCGCAATTGCTTATCTGGGGAAAACGTATTTGTACAGAAAAGAATGGGCAAAAGCCGAAGAGCAATTTAATAAATTAGTAAATAATGAGGCTACTAATGGTTATGGTCTTTTAGAAGATTATGCGCAGCTTTTTGATGGAAAACACGAAAATAGTAAAGAATCTGTTTTTGAAATTCAATTTAGTAAAGTTGGTGGAGCCACTATCTGGGGCGGTGAACCTTCTCAAAGAACAAGAGCAACAACTATGGCTCAAGAATGTGCGCCGGGTGAAGTTGGAGGCTGGTTTGAATTACTGCCTACAAAAACTTTGCTAGATGCTATGTTACAAGAAAAAACAGCTGCTAATGATTTTGACCCAAGAGCTACAGCTACTTTAGCATGGAATTATCCAGGATGCATTTATTATACTTATCCGTTTGCATCAAAATTTAAAGCAGATGCAATATGGATTAGAAAAAATCAAAACTGGTGGGATGCTGACGAAGGCGAGTGGAAATCAGAATTAAATGAATTTGCAATGCGTTACGCAGACGTTCTTTTGATGCTTGCAGAAGCAAAAACAATGCAGGGAAATAGCGATGGAGCTGCTCCGTTAGTAAAAAGAATCAGAGACAGAGCAAAATTAGCAGACATAACAATGACAGGCTGGAGTCAGGATCAAATGATGACCGAAATTATGCATCAGAGAAATGTTGAGTTTGCTCGCGAAGGACTGCATTTTTATGATTTAAGAAGATGGGGTACATTAGAAACTGTTATTAAAGGAAGTTTGAGAGAAGGATATGCTAATTATTCGGCAAAATATAATTATTACCCAATTCCATCAAGCGAGTTGAATAATAATCCTAAAATGACACAAAATGCTCCATGGTAAAATTGGAGTTACTTTTTAAAAGATAGTTTTTTGGGGTTATTATTTTAAAACTGCTGTAGAAGATTGGTTTACTGCTGCAGCTATTTAATATCAGAATAGTATAAAAGGTATTAAAAAGGGTTTAAGTTAATTAGTAAAGAAATGGGACTCAATATAGTTTTAAAAATTAAATGGAGTTCACATCAATAATAATAACCCCCGAAAACTACTATTTAAAGAAGTTGAATGATAATAAAAAAATTGATTTTCAATTAGATTAAAAAAGAATCAGACAAATAAATAGAGTCTGAAAAAATAATTAAGTATGAAAAAAAGAATCCTAATAGCATGTTTTTTTGCTGCTGTTTCTCAAATTGGTTTTGCACAGGACAAATCGGGTGGAAATGATTGGGAAAATCCAAACGTATTTCAGATTAACCGAGAACCTGCACGAGCAGCATTTTTGCCTTATGCTGACGAGTCTTCGGCTATTACCGATGATTACACACGCTCACCGTGGTTTCTAAGCTTAGACGGAACATGGAAATTTGTATGGTCGCCTACGCCAGATCAACGACCAAAAGATTTTTTTAAAAACAATTTTAATACCACTAACTGGGGTGAAATTTCAGTTCCTTCCAATTGGGAATTAAAAGGTTATGGTATTCCAATTTATACCAATATAACCTATCCGTTTGTTAAGAATCCGCCTTTTATAAATCATGAAGACAATCCGGTTGGATCCTATAAAAGAAGTTTTGAATTGCCTAAAAACTGGAGTGAAAGACACGTTTTTCTTCATTTTGAAGGAGGAACTTCGGCAATGTACATTTGGGTAAACGGCGAAAAAGTAGGCTATAGCGAAAACACAAAAAGTCCGACTGAATTTGATATAACAAAATATGTAAAAGCGGGTAAAAATGATGTTGCAGTCGAAGTATACCGTTGGAGCGATGGTTCTTATCTTGAAGATCAGGATTTCTGGCGTCTTTCAGGCATCGATCGTGACGTTTATCTGTATAGTACAGATGACGTGAGGATTGCTGACTTTTTTGCGCGTCCGGATCTCGATGCATCGTATAAAAATGGGAGTCTAGCTGTTGATGTAAAGTTAAAAAACTTAAATGCAGCGGTTAAAAATAATCAATCTGTAGAAGCTAAATTGGTAGACGCTTCGGGGAAAACAATCCTTACTAAACTAGTAAAGGTTAGTTTAAAAGCCAATTCAACAGAACAAATAGTGATCAATCAAGACCTAGCATCGCCAAAGTTATGGAGTAATGAAACACCTAATCTTTATACTTTAGTACTAAACGTAAAAGATGAAAAAGGAAAGCTTGTTGAATCTATTGGAACAAAAATTGGATTTAGAAAAGTAGAACTAAAAAACGGACAGCTTTTGGTAAATGGTATTCGTATTATGGTGCACGGCGTAAACATTCATGAACATAACCCCGTAACAGGACATTATCAGGATAAAGCAACCATGATGAAAGATATTAAGTTGATGAAGCAATTAAATATCAATGCCGTTCGCTGCAGTCATTATCCAAACAATTTAATGTGGGTGAAACTTTGTAATGAATACGGTTTATTTTTAGTTGATGAAGCTAATATTGAAAGTCACGGAATGGGAGCTTCTTTACAAGGTCCTTTTGACGAATCAAAGCATCCTGCTTATCTTCCAGAATGGAAAGCGGCTCACATGGATCGTATTTACAGCTTAGTAGAAAGAGACAAAAATCAGCCTTCGGTAATTCTTTGGTCTTTAGGAAATGAATGCGGAAACGGACCTGTTTTTCAAGATGCTTATAACTGGATTAAAAACAGAGATAAAACAAGATTAGTTCAATTTGAGCAAGCAGGTGAAAAAGAAAATACAGATGTTGTATGCCCAATGTATCCAACAATGGAGTACATGAAAGAATATGCGACTCGCAAAAATGTGAAACGCCCTTTTATTATGTGTGAGTACGCGCACGCTATGGGAAACAGTTCGGGTAACTTTCAGGAATATTGGGACGTGATTAAAAGCAGTGATAATATGCAGGGCGGATTTATCTGGGACTGGGTAGATCAGGGATTTGAAGTAAAAGACGAAGCCGGCCGTAAATATTGGGCATACGGTGGCGACATGGGAAGTCAGAATTATACAAATGATGAAAATTTTTGTCATAACGGTTTAGTCTGGCCAGATCGTACGCCGCATCCGGGCGCTTTTGAAGTAAAGAAAGTATATCAGGATATTATTTTTAAAGAAGTTGATGTAAAGAATGGTCTTATCGAAATTGAGAATGGATTTGGATATACAAATCTCGATAAATACCTTTTTAAATATGAAGTCTTAAAAAATGGTACAGTTATAAAAACAGGAATTTTTGATGTTAGCCTTGAACCAATGCTTAAAAAACAAGTTCAGTTAGAATTGCCAAAAATAATGGCAGCAGATGGCGAAGAATATCTTCTAAATGTTTTCGCTTACATTAAAGAAGGAAGTGCAGTAATGCCTGAAAATTTTGAAGTTGCCAAAGAACAATTCTCTCTGGCTGAAAATAAATACTTTGCTAAAGTTAGTAATTCAAAAGGGAATGCAAACGTAACAGATGATAAAAACAGCATTACAATCAAAGCCGGAACAGTAGAAGTAGTTATTAATAAAAAAACAGGCTTAATACAACAATACAAATCAAACGGAGAACAGATTTTTAATCAGATGCCGGTGCCTAATTTCTGGCGCGCTCCTACAGATAATGATTTTGGAAATTACATGCAGGTACGCAGTAATGTATGGAGAACCGTTGGAAGAATTAGTACTTTAGATAAAATAGAGATTAAACAAGAAGCTGGTAAAACAATTGTTGTTGCAAATCTTTTATTAAGCGATATCGCTTCATCGTACAGCATAACCTATTCTATGGATGCTGACGGAAGTTTAACAATTTTTAATTCATTTAAAGCAGGTTCAAATCCATTATCAGAAATGCCTCGTTTTGGAATGTTGTTTTCATTGAAAAATGAATTTGATAATTTTCAATATTACGGCAGAGGACCTTTGGAGAATTATAGTGACCGAAATACGGCTTCATTAAAAGGTATTTATCAAAGTAAAGTGGCAGATCAATATGTGCCTTATACAAGACCACAGGAAAATGGGTATAAAACAGATGTTCGCTGGTTAACACTTACTAACACTGCCGGAAATGGTATTCAAATAGAAGGTTTACAGTCTTTAGGAGTAAGCGCATTGAATAATTATCCCGAAGATTTTGATCCGGGATTGACAAAAAAGTACCGACATACCAATGACATTACGCCACGTAAAGAAGTTGTAGTTTGTGTCGATTTAAAACAAAGAGGTGTTGGCGGTGATAACAGCTGGGGACAACTTCCTCATGAACAGTATCTTTTAAAAGAGAAAGAATACAGCTATGGTTTTGTAATCAGACCAGTAAAAAATTAAAGAATTGATGCTAAATGAACTGATGATATTAAGAATAAAATTATGAAAGAAAATCTGAAAAACCATTTTAAAAGAAAGACAATATTAACGTTATGTTTTGTAGTAAGTGTCATCAGTTTATCGGCTCAAAAAGTAATCATTCCTATAGAAACAGACAGCAATTTACTGCTGTTGCAAACCGATAAAGAAAATAGACTTAAAACAGTCTATTTTGGAAAACCACTTCAAAACACAAGCGAATATTCGTTAGTTTCAAAAGCATTTAACTTTAATGATGATAATGCTGGAATCTATAATTCGGCATATACACCAGCAGGTACTTGGAATTTATCTGAAGCAGCAATTCAGGTAAAACATGCCGACGGAAATCCTTCATTAGAATTAAAATATGTCAGCCATAAAATAGAAAAAGCAGATAACAATTCAACACTTACAAGTATTGTCTTAAAAGATCCTGTATATCCGTTTGAAGTTACTTTGTTTTATAAAGTCTGGCCAAAAGAAAATGTAATCGAACAATGGTCTGAAATAAAACACAAAGAAAAAAAAGCAGTTTTGCTGCAAAAATTTGCTTCCGCTAATTTATATTTTACCAATAAAGATTTTTATCTAACCAGTTTTCAGGGTGAATACCTGAAAGAAATGCAGCCTATTGAGACTAAACTTCAACAAGGAATTAGAACAGTAGATTCTAAACTGGGAACAAGAAGTATGCTGTTGCAAAATCCCAATTTTATAGTGTCTTTTGGTAAGCCGGCATCAGAAAGTGAAGGGACTGTTATGTTAGGACAACTAGCTTGGAGCAGTAATTTTAAACTTGATTTTGAGATTGATTCTTATAAAAATCTGCGTCTTATAGCAGGAATAAATCCATACGCTTCAGAATATCTTTTACAGCCAAATGAAGTTTTTAAAACGCCTTCTTTGGTTTATGCATTGTCTAATAACGGTACAGGAGAAGCGAGCCGTAATCTTCATGATTGGGCAAGAAAGTACAGATTGTTAGATGGAGAAGGAGAGAGATTGACGCTCTTAAATAACTGGGAAGCAACATATTTTGATTTTGATGAAAATAAAATAGCTTCTTTGTTTAAGGATGCCAAAGATCTTGGAGTGGATATGTTTTTGCTAGATGATGGATGGTTTGGTAATAAATATCCAAGAAATGATGATAAAGCAGGGCTTGGTGACTGGCAGGAAAATGTAAAAAAATTGCCTCACGGTTTAGGATATTTAGTAAAAGAAGCTAAAAAAGAGCAAATTAAATTTGGTATTTGGATAGAGCCCGAAATGGTAAACCCAAAAAGTGAGTTGTACGAAAAGCATTTAGATTGGGTAATTCGGCAGCCAGAAAGACCAGAGATTTATTACCGTAATCAATTGGTGCTGGATTTGTCAAATCCAGAGGTGCAGGATTTTGTGTTTGGAATCGTAGATAATCTTTTTGTGAAAAACCCAGAATTGGCATTCATAAAATGGGATTGTAATGCCGTTATCTACAATGCATATTCAGCATATCTTAATAAAAAAGGAATTCCGCAGTCTAATTTATATATTGATTATATTAAAGGCTTGTACAAAGTATTAGAAAGAATACGAGCTAAATATCCCAAAGTCCCTATGATGTTATGTTCTGGCGGTGGCGGCAGAGGTGATTATGAATTTCTTAAATATTTCACTGAATTTTGGCCTAGCGATGACACAGAGCCCGTAGAAAGAATTTTTATGCAATGGGATTACTCTTATTTCTTCCCTTCAATCGCAACAGACAACCACGTAACCGATTGGGGCAAACAACCTCTTAAGTTTAGGATTGATGTAGCAAGTATGGGAAAATTGGGATTTGATATCGTAGCGAGTCATCTAAATGAAAAAGATAAAACATTTTGTAAACAAGCGATTTCAAATTATCATTCCTTTAAAGATATAGTATGGCATGGCGATTTGTTTCGTTTAGTAAACCCGCATGAGAATGATATTTCGGCGTTAATGTACGTGAGTAAAAATCAGAGCAGCGCAATTGTTTTTAATTATCTAGTCAATAACCGTCTTAAAATTACAGCAACACAGCTACCAGTACTATTGCAAGGATTAAATCCAAATAAAAAATACACAGTAAAAGAAATTAATTTGTATCCCGGAACAAGTTCATCAATAGATTCAAACGTTATTTATTCTGGAGATTTTCTTATGAAAACAGGAATTAATCCAAATGTTACTTTACAAAGAACAAGTGTTGTACTCGAAATAAACGAGGTAAAGTAAAACAAACGAAGACGTATAAAACGGCTCTGAGGGTAATTGAAATAGTTCAATATGAACGGTTAAAAAGTATTTTGAATATTTATTTAAATATTCAAAATACTTTTTTTGATTATAGTGATAAAAAATTCTGTTTTCGATCACTTAAAAACAGGTAGAACTACGCTTGAAAATCAAAGTTTTAGTGAGTTTATTTGTGTTAACAAAGATTTCGTTCCCATAACATAAATAAATCAAACCACTAAGCTCCCTAATCATGGAAAACTACTTACACGGCTTACTCGATGAAGACAATGACCAAATTATTCAACAATATTTAAAATACATAGACGAAGGAATTCCGCATACAAATAAACCAAAAGACATATTGATCATTGGTGCTGGAATGTCTGGAATGGTAGCTGCAGCTATGTTAAAGCAAGCAGGACACAAGGTTACGATAGTAGAATCTAATACTCGTGTTGGCGGTAGAATTAAGACTTTCCGAAATTCTAAGGACAAAAAATATTTTGAAGACGATACCGTTTATGGTGAAGCTGGTGCCATGCGTATCCCAACTATACATCAGATGGTACTTAAATACATCGATAAACTCGGACTCAAAACAGAGCCTTTTTATTATCTCTCTGTCGATAAAGCACAGGCAATCGCACATCAGGCAGATCCTGCTAAACCAGAGCCAGAAGTTACAAGAAATTCTCTTTTCTATATGAACCGCAAACGTGTTGTTCAAAATAAATATATTCCAAAAGATGAGAATGAAATTGTTGATGTAAATGAATTGCTCGACTTTAATTTGGGCAACAGCGAAAACATGCGTGCAGACGAGTTAATGACTAAACTTATCAAGCCGCTTAAAGATTTCATTGCAGAAAATCCAGAGAAAAACTGGCCGTTGCTGATCGAGCGTTATGGAGAATATTCGATGCGTCGTTTTTTGAAAGAACATTCAATGTATTCAGAAAATGCTATCGAAATGATTGGTGTGATCCAAAACTTGGAATCCAGAATGGCTTACGATTTTATCCAGAGTTTTATAGAGCAGAATATTATTAAGGATTCTACACGATTTATGGAAATTGTAGGAGGATGTGACATGCTGCCGAATGCCTTTTTTAAAGCGCATAATCTAGAAGAAAACACCTATTTTGATTGCAGAATGACAAAAATGATGCTTGTCAATGAGAAGGTAAAAATACAAGTAGACATAGAGGTGCAGCGTGACTTTCAGTTTTATGAAGATGCAGGTTTCAAAGCATTAAAAACACCAGTCAGCGATATGGAATTTGATGAAATAATTGTCAGCATACCATTTTCTGCACTAAGACACGTTTATGTAACACCACAATTCGAGCAGCAAAAACGAAAAGCAATCCGAGAACTGCATTATGATTCTGCTACTAAAATATTACTTGAATTTCGTGAAAAATGGTGGCAGGAAGCACCGTATAATATCGTTGGCGGTGGTACGATTACTGATTTCTCCAACCGTTTTACGTATTATCCAAGTAATGATTTGGGAAGTAATGGACATGGTGTAGTACTGGCTTCCTATTGCTGGTCAGACGAAGCAAGCCGCTGGGATTCTATGGATGATGATGACAGATATTTCTATGCACTTAAAAATCTTGCTATCATGCACACCGATGATGAGAAGGAGCAGCAGCGCATTATCGATCTTGCTGTAATCAGTTCAAGCATCAAAGACCGCAAAGGCAAAACCGGAAAATTAATTGGAGCCGCGACACAAAGCTGGATGCGTGATCCTTATGCCTATGGTGAAGCGGCAATCTTTAATCCGGGGCAGCTACAGTTATTACAGCGCGATATCATTTCGACGGATTGGGAAGGAAAAGCACATTTTGCAGGAGAGCATACTTCTCTGAAACATGCTTGGATAGAAGGCGCTATCGAATCTGGAATCCGTACCGCACTAGAAGTCAACGAAAATACAGGTAACCTCAATAACCCGATTTAAGATGTCAGAGAAAAAAATATCAGTAGCAAAATACCTGCAAATACGTCTTGAACAATTAGGCCTCACACACTTATTTGGTATTGCAGGCAATTATACCGCTCCGTTTTTAAATACGATCCTCGAAGACAAAAACGCAAAAATTAAAATCGTTAATGATACAAATGAAATAAATGCCGGACACTGTACAGACGCTTATGCAAGACAAAACGGATTTGCAGCAGTAGCGGTAACCTACGGCGTAGGAGCATTTACGTTGTTGAATTCGGTTGCAGGTTCTTATGTAGAACATTGTCCTGTTCTTGTTATCAATGGAGCTCCAACAAACAAAGATCAACAACGAAGCCTTGTTCAGGGTATGAAGGCATCGCATATGACAGGTGATATGTACAGTAATATCAATGTGTTCCGAAATGTTACCGTTGCAGCAGAACAGGTTACAGGTTCATCTGATGCTCCTTATAAGATTGATGCAGTACTAAATGCCTGTATTTTATATGGAAGACCAGTTTATCTTGAAGTTTTTGAAGATGTATGGCGAATGGAATGTGATGCGCCTGTTAATGCATTAGTAGAAAAAGGAGGATCAAAATGTCAAACAAGCGCACGCAAAGCAGCTGAAAGAGTCGCTGCGATGGCTCGTGGAAAGGAAATTATTTTCTGGGGCGGTATTGAAATTCAACGCCACGGTATTCAAAAAGAATTTCTGGATCTGATTGAAACTACCGATACGGAATTTGTAACTTCTATACTCGGAAAATCAATCGTCTCTGAAAATCATCCTAAATTTAGAGGTGTTTTTAATGGTAATGCATCGCCAAAAGATGTTAAGAAGCAATTTGAAAAAGCTCAGGTAAAGATTGGTCTTGGTGTATGGACCACGGGTAAAAATCTCGGTGGTTTTGATGTATGGAAAGAAGATACTGTACTCGCTAATCACAGTGGTGTTAGAATAGGAGCTTCTTATGTGGCCAATGTTTCGCTAAAGGATTTTATTATATTCTTGAAAGAAGAACTCACTAAAGTGACATTTGAAGCCTACGAAATGTATGATACAAATAAGCTGCCTAAATCATTTTTTGTCGCTGATGACCTGAAAACAAAAAAAGAAATACCAGTTCTTACCTATGATACTTTTTTTAAACGTATCAATAACTTTATAAATGGCAGCCATATAGTGGTCGCCGATGCTGGTTTTCCTTTATTGGGGGCTCAAGGCATTCGTATTGCAGAACCCAATGGATTTGTGGCACAGGCATCATGGCTTTCTATCGGCTATTCGGTACCTGCTGCAACCGGAATAAAATGTGCCAGACCAGATAAAAGGGCAGTAGTATTTGTTGGAGATGGTGCTTTTCAGGAAACCTGCCAGGCAATATCAACACAGAATAAATTGAAACACGACACTATTGTTTTTGTATTAGACAATGGTATTTATGGTATTGAACAAATGCTTGTGAACCCAAATCCTTTCCGTGGTGCTAAAAAAGTAGAATATAGTGTTCCCGATTTAAACAGCGTTTATGATTATAATGAAATGCATCCTTGGAAATATGCCAAGCTCGTTGATGTATTTGGAGGCAAAGGTTTTGAAGTTAGCAGTCTCGATGAACTCGAAGAAGTTTTGCAGCAACTTGGTGATATTAAAGAAAATACAATTATACATGTAAACATTCCAAAGACATCTATTCCAGAAGCGATTGCTTACAAAACGGATGAGCCGGGAGAAGATGAGTTTTTAGATAAACATTGGAATCTATGTTAATTTTAAAATTAGAGGTTTTGTCGCATCTATGCATAACTTGTTGTCTTTAGAGTTTCAAAAATCTTGAATAATTGATCTACAAAAAAAAAGAATAATTAAAAATTTAAAAAAAAATGGAAAGTAAACGGAATGGTAGTGACTTTAATATAAGCCTTTACGAAAAATTGTATTCCAAAATTGCATCAGCTTTTGACGTTAACAATCCAATGCGATTAATAAAACTTGGTGAATCACTTTTATCAGTATTTAATCCTGGACAATATATACCAATCGGCTTAAGTCCAGAAACCAATCCAGCTGATAATAAGGAAATATCACAAATGTTTGATACGGCAACTCAATTTAATACCACTTTTTCTCCTGTAGCTTTATCTGTTTCTGGCGCATATAAACGTATATTGGATTATAAACTATTTCCTTTAGCTACTATCACTGAGATCGAAAAGCAGAAACTTGATGAGGCTATTAGAAGTTATTATTTTTTTAAAGATAGATCGGATGATTTCATGCATGTATATCTAAATGCCTCTGATGCTTATAATGCAGCTTGGAGTTCATATAATAATGACCGTTCATTACCTAAGCCTTCTTTAAGATTAAATGCTGCAAAAGAGAATGCTTTTCGTGCTTGGGTTAATGCAGGTAAAGTTGCACAAGAGACAAATGTTGCGGTTATTTCGCAGTATGAAGCAATGAATGGTGGTGTTTTTTGGGAAAAACTTAATAGGCAGTATATTGACAATCAATTACTTATTGAGGATGGTGTAGAATTTTGTCCTGTTACTATGGTTCCATCCTATAAAAAATGGTATAAGAATGAAGGCTGGACAAAGTTTGAATTCAATCAAAAAGATTTAGATAACCAATCTAATGTTGCAGCAATAGCAGCAGCAGGTAACATAGATTTTGATTATGGTATTGTATCCATAGATGGTGAGGGTTCTTATTCAGAAGATAAAGGTTATACTAAAATAGATGAAACCAATTTGACATTTAAATGTGAATTAATGCGGGTTACTGTTACACGTCCCTGGATGAATCCTTTATTGTTTAATAGTAAAGCTTGGAAGTTTTCACCCAATGCTCCAGAATCTGAATATTCATCAGGAGGAAGTATAGTAGAAGACATTCGACCTGTGGGGGCTTTTGTAACCTTACCAACAACCTATATTCTAGCAAGAAATGTTGAAGTTATTGGACAGTTTACTGATAGGGTTCAGGAAATTCTTAAAAGAAATGTCGAAGCATCTGCCACAGTAGGTATTGGTCCTTTTAGTATTTCTGGAAGAGTAAGTTATGGAGGAAAAGAACATAAGATTCAAGGAAGTATTGAGGGGAACAAAATAAAGATAAATGACATACAAATTATTGCAGTTATCAGCGAAGTGCTGCCTAAATTACCAAATCCAAATCCAAGTTTGCCTTGGACTGCCGTTTAAGGAAACTAAAATTCAGATGCTGCAAAACCTAAAAGGTATATTCACAAAAAGGTTATTTTAGAATACAATTTAAAAATAAGCAATGTCATTTATTGCATCTGAAAATAAGTAAAGTAAAAACATTACAAAATAATAAAAAAGCCTTAAAGTGTTTAGTAAACATTCTAAGGCTTTTTTTATTGCATTCAATTTTAGAGCATTAGCGGATCAAATTTGCAGTTTAAATTGTTTTAGTTATCTAAGTGGCTTTAGAACTTTTTGCTGGCACTTCTATTTTTATGATTTCAAAAAGACTACAGCATCATAGTATAAAATCTACACCAATTTATATTCCTCTGTTTTTAAAATACTTAGAATCTATTGTATTGCTATTTTATAGCTCTGTTCTAAAATGGTGAGATGAGATTAGAGGAAAGCGACATTATTTTATCTTCTTTTTTTGTCTGAATATTTTGTAATTGACATTTGTAAAAAAAATAGTATCTAATTTTTTAACATTTAATATATTGATTTATAGTAAGTTGAGTTTGTTTTACTGGTTTTGGTTCAATTTTTTTTTCGTATAAAAAACCAAAACATTCTTTAAGCCGTAGATACCCCTATAAATAAAAATCTAATTATGAAAACTTAAATATAAACGGGTATTTAAATCATTTATAAATTTTTTGAAGTATAGCGATACTAAAAAATAGACAAAATTAATAGTACTTAAGTGTCGAATTAATTCTACAGGTTCTATATAAATCTGCTACAAATCTATATGATTTAAATAATGAAATTTGTGACTTAAATCAATTGACGATTGATATAATTCATTGTGTAAATAAAGACTTATGAAATATAAAATAAATATTGATGAATAAAAAATACATATTCTACATTATAATTTTTCTACTGCTAAATGTTTGTTTCCCTTTTAAATCATTTTCTCAAAAGAATCTTTATGCTGGAATAGAAATTGGAAGTAAAGGAATAAAATTTTCGGTAATTGATGTAAATAACATTAAAAAAGGAGATTACACAATATTATCGTATTGGACAGAAAATGTTGGAATTGCTAAAGGCATCGCTATAGATGGAAAACTTGCTAATGAGGACATGAATAATGCAGGATATGTTGTTGTTGGGAATTTAAAAATCATTAGAACCAAATTTAATGTTCCTGATGAAAACATCTTTATTGTTGCTTCTTCTGGAGTAGCAATGGCAAATAATACTGCAGAATTAAAAACTAAAATTAAGAATCTAACCAATAAAGACCTTGATTTTATTGATGCCGAAACCGAAGGTAAAATGCTTTTAAAAGGTTCTATACCTCCTACAGAATATAACGATGCCATAATTCTGGATATTGGCGGCGGTAATACAAAAGGTGGATTCGTAAATACTCAAAATCAAAATAAATTTGAATTTTTTCCTTTAAAATTAGATTATGGAACAATAACGTTGACAGAAGCAATTAATAAAACAATTGTAATTCCAAGTCAAATAAATGATATGTCTGTTTATAAAGAAAAATCATTTGAATATGCTCCTATTTTGCGAGATAAAATAAAAGAGATGCTTAATGCAAAACCAATGTCATTAAGAAAAAATGAAATTTATTTATCAGGCGGAGCTATTTGGGCTTTTGCAACTTTATACTATGACAAAAATACCGAAGACCATTTTGTGCCATTAGAATACCAAGACATTATTGATTATGATGCAGTCTTGAAGAATAATTTTGTGAAGTATGAAAACTTAGCTAAAACCAGTAAAGAAGCAGAAAAAGTTATTAATGCATACAGTCAAAGACATTTAATCTCGGCAAACAATATATTAATTGCCTGTCTGGAAAGTATTCCTAATTTAAAATCAAAGAAAATATATTTTGCTAAAGAAGGACAAATAGCATGGCTTGTTTCCTATGTTGTTGATCGTTCAAAAAAAGTCAAGAATAATTTCTAGTCAAAAAAAAAAACGATACCATTTACAATAAAACAATTTCCATATAGCTGTAACGGCTATTTATAACTAAACATAACAATTTAAAACAAGTAAAATGTCTGACTTTTTAACACAATTTGGGGATGAAATCAAAAAAAACATTCCTGGTTATATAGCAACTGCTGTAACCGAAATTAAGAGTGGTATTTCTTATTACAGTGATTCTGCCGTAGCCGGTTTTGATCCAGAATTAGCTTCTGCTTTCAACCTTGAAGTTGTAAAAGCAAAGTTAAATGCTATAAGTGCATTAGGATTAAAACAAGCTATTGATGAAATCATGATTTCCCTTACAGATCAAATTCACATTATTGATATCTCAGAAAACAATGAGTATTTTATTTATTTAGCTGTAGATTCAAAAGTTGCTAATTTGGGATTAACAAGAGCATTATTGAATAAATACAAAAAAGAGATTTCAGGTAAACTGTAAATTTATTAAGCCTTTGTAACCTTCTTTATCAAGATCGCTGCAGGCTATTATCAGCTTATAACTTGTTTTGTAAGAATACAATACTGGCAAAATGATTTTAAAAAGCTTATTGATTTTTTTTTCAATAAGCTTTTTAAATATAGTTTAAGATGTGTTTTTGGTACTAATAGCAAAGTCCGTGAATTAAGATAGAAATATAATACAACAAAGCTAAAACAAACCTATTAATGTTTGGTAAATAAAGAGCTGTTAGAGCATTTTGATGGATAAATTAAATGAAGTTTTAGAAATTAGTTTTAATGATTTTGATACCATAAAAGACATCCTTTATGAATCTAAATTGATAGAGGAAAAACTTTTTAATTTAGAAAATGCTGCACTGCTGATAAAAGATAAATTACGCAGAAATAAGATTAAAATTTTTATAAAGAAAGAAGACAATATTATTGTAGGTTTCTCAATCCTGCATTACAAAATAAATCCACGTTTGCTGCTAAAATGCAATTGGCATATTTCTTATCTCTATGTCAAAAAAGATTTTAGAAGAAAATATATTGGGAGAGAAATTATTGCTAAATGTATAGACTATGCTAGAAAAAATAATATTGAACATATTTCATTAAATACAGATACGCAAAATTATGCAGCACAAATGCTGTATGAAAGTTTTGGTTTTGTTAGGAAAAACTACATTTCTAATTACTATTACTATGAAATGAAATTGCAGCAATAAAAAATACTTTTGATAGTATTCAATCCAAAAAACATATTTAATTTTTTTTTCATTTATGATAACAACATTACTTAAAAATTACATAAAAAATTTCAGCCAATTTTCTCCAGAAGTAAAAGTATTGGCCGTTGCAACTTTTATTAATAGAATGGGAGCTATGGTAGTCCCATTTCTTTCTAAATACATGTTAGAAAAACTTCATTTTAGTTACGGTCAGATAGGCTGGGTAATGGTATTCTTTGGAGTAGGCTCTTTCCTGGGGACTTGGATAAGCGGAAAATTATCAGATAAAATTGGTTTTTATAAAGTTATGGTATTCAGTCTTTTTACCACAGGTTTTATATTCATCTTACTTCAATTTCTAACCAGTTTTTACAGTTTTTGTTTTGGAGTATTATTGTTAACCACAATATCAGATATGTATCGACCAGCAATGTTAGTCTCTTTAGATACTTATGCTACCAAAAAAGAAAGTACAAAGGCATTATCATTAGTGCGCTCATCGGTAAATTTAGGTTTTATGTTTGGTCCGTTAATAGGCGGTATTATTATTACACTTTTCAACTATACTTTTTTATTTTATATCGATGGCTTGACTTGTATTTTAAGTATTCTATTATTTGTGTTTTTTGTAAAAGAAAGAAAACTGCCTTACAAACTAAACTCATTTAAATATCTAAAAGAAGAGAATTCTATTCTGGAAGACAAACCATTTTTAATTCACCTTTTGGTTACTTTAATAACAGGTATATTGTTTTTTCAAATGTTTACAACACTATCTCTTTATTATAAAGAAGTCTTCAGTTTTTCGAGTATAGAAAGTGGTTTGTTTTTGGCACTGAATGGAGTATTAATTTTAATTTTTGAGTTGTCTATTGTATCCTATGTCGAATCAAAAAATATAGACAAACTTTTAATGGTTTCTTATGGAGTTTTAGCAATGAGCGTGAGTTATCTGTTTTTGTTGATAGAACACAGTATTGCAGCATTGATTGTAATGATGATTTTTATGACAATTGGTATTATGCTAACTTTTCCTTTTGCAAATTCATTTGTAAAAAAGAGATCTTTAAAGAAACAAGAAGGTAAATTTATGGCAGTTTTTACAATGAGTTACAGCGTTGCACATATTCTGAGTACCAAATCGGGAATGGAAATTATAGAATTATATGGCTATAGAGCAAATTGGGTCTTTTTATCTTGTTTGGGTTTTTTAGGTTTTATTTTGGCTTATCGTTTGATTTTTATTGTAAAAAAAGAAAAAGAATCCATCAATGAAAAAATTGTAGAATCCTTATTTTCAACAGGTAATAAATAAGTTATAAGCCAAAAGTGCAATAAGTTTAAAAAAAATGCTTTTAGACCAAGTCCAAGTAATCGAAAATTTCGTATGTGATTTTATTCGATATAGCTTGTATAGTTATAAGTCAATAATCACTTTAATTTTTTAAGATGATTATTGTGTTTTTTATTATGGTAAAAGATCAAGCTTAATAATTTAAACATTGTCATGAAAAAAAAATTAAAGGTTTTATTAGTAGACGATCATAGTGTAGTACGTCATGGAGTGTCTGTATTGTTAAAAAAGACTTTTGAGGAAATTGCTATAACTCACGCCGAAAATTTTGATGAGCTTACCAGTAAATTAATAGAAAAACAAGATTTAATTTTTTTAGATATAAATCTTCCTGGAGGAAATAGTACTAAAATGATTAAACAAATCCGATTAAGCAATCCTGATCTGCTTATTATGATGTTTTCTGCTTATGATGAAAGTCGATATGCTTTGCGGTATATACATGCTGGTGCTAACGGTTTTTTAAATAAATACAGTAGTGACGAAGTCATTATTAATGCTGTTCAATTATTATTAGAAAACGGAAATTACATAAGTGATGCTGTAAAAGAAAAAATTATAGAAAATGCACTTTATAATAATCCTATAAATCCTTTAGAAAAATTATCAGACAGAGAAATTGAAGTCGCAGAACTACTTGTAAATGGTGACGGAAATATTGAAATTTCGAATAAACTAAATATCCAAATGACAACCGTAAGTACTTTTAAAAGCAGAATTTTTGAGAAACTCGGAATTAATAATATTGTCAAATTAATTGAAATTTTAAAAGTATATAGAAATTAACTTTTTTCTTGATGAGGTAACATTACTTTTAGTGAATTTTAGGCGCATTTAATTGTTGTTTATCGGAATTTTAGAAATATTTTTTTCGTAAAAGGCATAATATCAAATATTTATATTATATTTAACATTGGAAACATGGGAATTATGTAAAATTTCTACATAATTTTGCAAAGTGAAAAAGTCAAATATAAAAATGATGTTTTTGACACTGCAAACCCAATCTGCTGTTAACTTTAATTTATTGCCCTGCTTATGAGAGTATTTTTTATGGCACTGCTTTTTTCTTTAAGTTCTTTTACTACCTACAATGTAACAGATAAAAAAGAAATATTAAACGAAATTGAACTGGTAAGACTTACAGATCATGTAAGCGAAGTAAAATCTTTTACTGCTTTAAACCGTGGTTACAACAGAAAAATTGCTTTTCTTGTTGATATGAAAATCAAATCAGGAAAAAACCGTTTTTTTGTTTATGATCTTGAGAATGAAAAGATCATTGATCAGGGACTTGTTGCACATGGCTCAGGTTCAGAGACAGGAATTAAAGGTGATATTTTACAGTTTAGTAATGAGCCAAATTCTAACTGTACTTCATTAGGACGTTATTGTGTAGAGAAGTCTTATAATGGTGTTTTTGGAAAAGCTTTTAGACTTAGTGGTTTGGACGAAACCAATAGCAATGCTCAGAAAAGAGCAATCGTACTTCACTGCTATAAAGAGGTTCCAGACGAAGAGAAAGAATATTACATACTAAACAGTCATGGCTGTCCGATGGTAAGCGAAGTGTTTTTTAAAAGACTTCAAAAAATAATAGAAAGTTCTGATTCTAAAATCATGCTTTCAGTTTATTATTAAATTCAGAAAATGATACTTCTAGGATAATAGATGTCCTGACAAAATAGATAAAAAAAAAATGGTGTATTTATACACCATTTTTTTTATTCCTATCTTTTATTGATCTTTTTCGATCAAAAAAGTTTATCCCAAGGATTATTTGTACGGAAAGGCACGGCAGGAAAACCTTCTTTATTGATAAAATTAGATTGAGCAGTTTCGTTCCAGCCAAAACGTGCCGAAATGGGATGTGGCACTTCAGTTGAACTAAGAATTATTTTATTGTCTTTTATTACGGCTTCTGCTATTGCAAATTTTCCATCTGTTCCTGCTATGCTAAACCAGTTAAGCGGTTTTCCGTCGCGACTTGCCAGGCCGCTTCCGGTGTTTGTAAAAGTAAGTTCAATGTTATGATCCGTTATTTTCATTTTTTTATAAACAGGCCCAGAAAAAATAACGTTTTTTTGTCCGTAAGCCTTATTTGCAGCAAGAAGACTCAAACGACGGCCAACTTCCCATTTATATCCGGGATGCAGATCGGCAATACTGTCGACCAAATCGGTAATGGCAATTGTGTTGGTATTTTTTAGATGAAGAGCAAGTCGCTGTGCTTCCCAAAATTCGGGAAGGTTTTCTGGATTGTGGGTGCGTTCATCTTTGGTGGTAGAATAGGCGTAAGGAGCAATTTGAACAAAGTAAAAAGGCAGTTTTTTGTCGTTCCAGTCGTTTCGCCAGCTTTCTATCAGTGTTTTAAGCTTATAAGCATATCGAATATTTTCATTCAAGAAACAATTTGATTCTCCCTGATACCAAAGAAATCCTTTTATAGTAAAAGGAATTAAAGGCTGTATCATCGTATCATAAAATTTACCAGGATCACCGCCATCACTGCTGAGTTTATCGAGCGTTTTTCCGTTTTTCATTACAGGAGATACTTCCATTTTCGAAGCCTGAATCCAAGGTTCAATTCTGCTTCCAGGCACTGCAGCAGAAATCATTCCAATCGGCACATGCAATTTAGCATACAAATCTTTTGCAAAATAATAGCCTACAGCCGAAAAGTCCACCAAAGGTTTTCCCATTGCAGAATCCCAGCCAAGATGCTCAGGACTTGGATCCATGTATTTTCGACGGTCTAGAAAAATGCGGATATTAGGATTGTCGGCCTTATTCAAATCATCCTCAGGCGGTTTATATCCTTTCGTAGCAGTTTCAAATTTACTGTATTTTCGCATGGCATATTCCATGTTTGACTGACCTGAACAAAGCCAGACCTCACCAATCAGTATGTTTTTTAAAACAATCGTATTACTTCCTTTAATAATCATTTCCTGTGGCGTAAACGATGCTTTCATTGCACTCAGTTTCACTGACCATTTACCAGAACTGTCAGCTACAGCTATTTTTTTCTGTCCGGCAAAATCTACCGATATTTTTTCACCCGCGCTTGCAGTTCCCCATATCGGTATTTCTTTTCGCTGCTGTAAAACCATATTATGCCCCAGAACCTTCGGAAGTGTAACTTGGCTAAAAAGATTGAAAGTGCATAGAAGTAAAATGCCTAATGAAGAGAAAGTCCATTTATTGGAATCCATATTTTTCTGTTTTTTATAAAGTCACCGAATATCAAAAGTTTTCAATGTTTTTTTGCTAATGTAAAAGTGCTGTTATCCAGAATTATTTTCAGCTTATCTAACGAAATAATTTTTAACGAACAATTTCAAAAATAGAGAAATAGCGTACTGTATGCATCCTGTTGTGTCCTGAGAAACATTCTTCTAAAGTTTTTTTTCACGCAGTCCCGATAGCTATCGGGCAATGTCATTAAGTTAAGCTATTTTTTCACGCAGATTCGGCAGATTTTTATTCTTTTTCCGCTAAAATCTGCGAAATCTGCGAGAAACTTTTTTTTAATAATCCTTAAAGTAAAGCAGCTTTTTTTTGTAAAAAGAAGAAGTCTTAAATATTGTGCTGTATTTTTAGCAGTTTACGTATTTTTTATTTTTTTAAGAATTTTCTTTTGGAATGTATTTTTTTAATGCCTAAAAAAGCGCCTAAATGCAATATCAAGACTTTAGGATACCCAAAAACGTATTTTATTACTCCCTATTAGAACCATTTATTAGTCAATTTTGCCCCGTAAATTATTTATTACGATTTAACCAGTATTGTAATGATTTTCAAAAACTAACTATTTAATTAACCAAAAATTGAAACCAAGAATGACAAATTTTATTAGGATTAAAAAAGGTACTGACAGCGTATCTGGATTTAATTTGATAAAGAAGACAATCCTGTTTTGTGTATTGTTTTCGTTATCTCAAGTTCATGGATATGCTATTAGTTTTAAGAGTACAACAACTTCAAAAGATGTACTAGAGCAAAAAAGTATTAAAGGACAAGTTACCGATGAAAATGGTGTACCGCTGCCAGGAGTAACTATTTTAGAAAAAGGAAGTAAAAATAGCACCTTGACAGATTTTGACGGAAAATTTACTTTAAAAGTAGATAACGAAAATTCGGTATTAGTCTTTTCTTATTTGGGTTATGTAACTGCAGAAGTTACTTTAAAAGAACAAACTACAATTAATGTAAAATTACAAAAAGCAACAACATCATTAGACGAGGTAGTTGTAGTAGGTTATGGTAAAATGAAGAAAAAGGATTTAACGGGAGCAATTGTTCAGATTACACCAGACAAGTTAGCAAACCAAAATCCGCAAACCGTTCAAGACATCCTGAGAGGTACTCCTGGCGTAAGAGTAGGTTACGATCCTTCTGCAAAAGGAGGAGGAAGATTGCAAATACGTGGACAAACTTCTGTTTACAATCCGAATAATGATGGTGTACATAATTCGCCGCTTATTATTTTAGACGGAATGCAGTTTTATGGTGAGCTTTCAGAAATTAACCCTGATGATATCGGACAGATCGATATTTTAAAAGACGCATCGGCTGCATCTGTATACGGTGCAAAAGCAGCAGCAGGAGTTATTCTTATTTCTACCAAAAAAGGCAAAACCGGTAAGCCTATCGTTAGTTTTAGTACAAATACCACAATTAGTAACAAGAGCGCCTATCGCGGTGTATATTCTCCAGAAGGGTATTTAAAATATCGTGAAGATTGGGAGACTGCCCAAACTTATGGTGTTAATACAACAAGCGGGCAATACGAAGCATTTATTTCTGGAACGGTTGCCGCTGGTAAACCGGGATATTTCTCAAGCCCTAATGATTTGGGTAAATGGGGCATTACAGAAGCCCAATGGTTAGCATATCAGCCAGCTGCGCAAACAGCAGGAAAAAGCTCGAAAGAAGTGTGGGGAACACGTTTGGGATTGAATTTTGATCCTTCGCTGATGGCTAATTTCTTGGCAGGAAAAACACACGATTGGAGTAATAGCTCTTTTAGAACAGGGATTAATCATGATAATAATTTGAGTATTTCTGGAGCAAGTGATAAGGTAAATTATTATATGTCTTTTGGTTATTTAACTTCAGAAGGAGCTATTGTTGGAAACGATTATAAAGCAGCTCGTTCTAATATGAAAATTGACGCTAAAATTACGGATTGGCTTGATTTTGTGGCAAATGTTAATTTTCAGGATCGCTCAGATGGAGATGTTACTCCTTCTTTAGGTACAAATTCTGGAGATAATAATATGATGAGAACCAGCCCGTTTGGAACCTTTATAGATGCAAATGGCAACTATGAAAGACAGCCAATGGGGAAAAATGTTTCTGGACAGAATTATAACTATTACTATGAACGCCAATTTATAGAGAAGGAAACAGGATATACTACATTGAATACTATTTTTAATACAAAGATAACATTGCCTGCAGGTATTACGTATTCATTTAACATTGCTCCTCGTTATCAATTTTTTCACGATCGCTATTTCAGGTCAACACAAAACCCAAACTGGCCAGCAGCTACGACTGGAGTAAATAGAAATAATGCTACAAGATTTGATTATAACTTGAATAATACATTAGCGTGGGATTATACAATTGCTGAAAAACATCACATCATTGCAACTTTTGTTCAGGAAGCTGAAGAACGCCGTTATTGGTCAGACGGAATGGATGCTTATAATATTCAACCTTCAGATGCTTTAGGTTTTCATAATGTTAATACTGCAACTTTGGCCAATAGTGTACTTAGATCAAAAGATACACATGAAACAGCTGATGCATTGATGGCAAGACTTTTCTATTCGTTTGATAATCGTTATATGCTGACAGCTACTGTCCGTCGTGACGGATATTCGGCATTTGGAGCTTCAAATCCTTATGCAGTTTTCCCTTCTTTTGGAGTGGCATGGAATTTTAAAAATGAAAACTGGTTTCAATGGGAACCTATGAGTACAGGTAAATTACGTTTGTCTTGGGGTAAAAATGGAAACAGGTCTCTTGATGATCCGTACATTTCTTTGGCAAACTTAGTCAATACTGGAACAATGGGATATTTAGATGCTGGAGGAAAACCGCTTGAAATTAAGTATTTAGCACTAGATCGTATGGCAAATCCAAATTTGGTATGGGAAAAAACAACATCAACAAATATTGGTCTTGACTTAGGTTTCTTACATGATCGTATTACTGCTACTTTAGATATGTACAGATCAGCTACACACGATATGATTATGAGTCAATCTCTGCCTGGTTTTACTGGATTTTCATCAATTGCAACTAATCTTGGAGAGGTTCAGAATCAAGGTATAGAATTGAGTGTCAATACTCTTAATGTGAAAAAATCAAACTTCGAATGGAGTACCACATTTGGGATATCTTACAACGAAAATAAAATTATCTCATTGTATGGTAATAAGGTAGATATTAAGGATGCTAATGGTAATGTAATTGGAAGTAAAGAGGGAGATGATTCAGCTAATGGATGGTTTATTGGTAGACCAATAACTCAAATTTGGGATTATAAAGTAACTGGAATTTGGCAAAAGGACGAATGGAAAGAAGCTCAAAAATACGGACAGCGTCCTGGAGATCCAAAAGTTCAAAACAGTTATACTGCAGATGATGTGGACGCAGTAGGACCTGATGGCCCTTATAAAAAAGCAGTTTATAATGAAAAAGACAAACAGTTTTTAGGAAATTCAAATTCTCCTGTACAATGGTCGATGCGTAATGATTTTAAGATTTATAAAAGATGGGATTTGGCTATTAGTATGTATTCTAATAATGGAGGCAAGTCACTTAGTTCAACTTATATGAATACTTTCAACGATAGTAGTTTGTATAAATTCAACTTCAATCCATATGTAAATCCATATTGGACACTTGACAACCCAACTAATCAGTGGGCACGTCTTGACGCTAAAGGACCTGCTGGAACTCCGGTTGCTCCGGGTAGAATATATGATCGCAGTTTTATTCGTCTAGATAATATTTCGATAGCTTATTCGCTGCCTAAAGATCTTTTAGAACGTGCACATATTAAAAATCTAAAAATTTACACTTCGGTTCAAAACGTAGCAACTTGGTCGGCTTCTAAGGAATGGAAATATTTTGGAGATCCTGAAACAGGAGGATTGGCTACCAGACAGTTTAATTTAGGTTTAAACGTACAACTTTAAAAATTATTCAAAAATGAAAAGATATATAAAAAATAAAATTTCAAGACTAGTGCCTTTAATAGTATTGGTTGCTTTATCTAGTTCTTGTACAAAAGATTTTCTCGATTCAGACCCGCTTTCGTTTTACGAACCAGAGGCTACATTTTCTACAGAAGCTGGTTTGCAGGCAACTTTAGCATTGTGCGATAAACAGCTGCGTAATAATTATATTCACTATAATTATTCGGGTGTTAATGTGCCAATTGGTACAGAGTATCTTTTCTCTGACATGGCACAATATGGAAAAACGGATACAGGCAGTAATACTGCAGATTATGCTGCTACTGTTGTTCCTACTGGAGATTTCCGAAGAGATGCAGGTGGTGAGAATCTTTATCTTGGATTTCTTTGGACAGAAGCCTATACAGGTATTAAAAATGCTAATACCGTATTAACGTATATTGGGAATGTGACCACTTTATCAGAAGAGGTTAAAAATAAATATATTGGGCAGGCTTATTTTCATAGAGCATATCGTTATCTGAATTTAGTGTATGAATTTGGAGATATACCGTTGATTACTAAAATATTGGAAGTTCCAAAGCAGAGTTATTATTCTACTAAAAAAGAAGCCATCATAGAAATGATTACAGCAGATATGGAGAAAGCTGTACAATGGGTACCTGAGCAGTCAAAAATAGGATATGTAGGTATGGTTAGTAAAGGAGCATGCCGTCAGTTATTAATAAAATGTTATTTGGCGTCTGGCAGATTTGCTGATGCAGAAGCACAAGCCAATATTTTGATTAATCAATCCGGTTATTCTTTGGTACAAGGCAATTTAGGAATTTTTGATCCGGGAGGAAATCCTACCGCATGGCCTATTACCAGAAATGTAATCTGGGATTTGCATAGACCTGAGAACAAGGTGATCACTGCTAATACTGAAGCGATATTGGTTGCACCAAATGGAGGAGCACAATCATTTTTAGCCTTTTCTTCGATGAGAATTTTTGGGCCAAACTGGAATGATGCTAATTTAATTACCCCTGATGGTAAAACAGCAGCACCGCGTTTTCCATTGACGGATAAGACTAATTATAATGCAAAATACGATTATCAAAGAGCAATAGGGCGCGGTATTGGGACTATAAGTGGTTCTTATTATTCACAGCATCCTATGTGGGTTGTAAATCATATAGAAGACAAGGCAGATCTTAGACATAACAGCACCGTTGGAAACTGGGTGAATATGGAAGACCTTAAATACGCTCCTGGAGCAGGTGGCAGTGCTGCATGGGCTGGGCAGAATTTTAGAATGAAAGATGCATCTGGCAAACTGTTAGCGCAAGATTCTATTCGTGATTGGTTTGATTTTCCGCATTATAAAATCTTTTTGCACGATGTTGTAGCAGAAGCTAATCCTGCAGCAAATGATTTTCAAGGAGCTACAGCAGGTGCTAGTGCACATTTATACATATATCGTTTAGCCGAAACGTATCTATTACGTGCTGAAGCGCGTTTTTATCAAGGCAACGCTACAGGAGCTGCTCAAGATGTGAATGTCGTAAGAACAAGAGCAAAAGCTTCGCAAATGTATACCACAGTAACAATTGGTGATATTTGTGCAGAAAGAGGAAGAGAGCTTTATCTTGAAGAATGGAGAAATGTAGAGTTAAAACGTATTTCACACTGTTTAGCTCTAAGCGGAAAACCAGACGAATGGGGCAATACTTATAGCGTAACCAATTGGGATAAACAATCTGGAACAGATGCATCGGGAGGTAGTTATTGGTATCAGCGTATTGTGCATTATACCCTTTACAACAAATATCCAGCTGGTATTGCCATTAAACCTGGTGTAAAGTTTTACAGTATGGACAAACGTAATAATTACTGGCCAATTCCGTATAGACTTGCTATAGAGCCAAATATTAAAGGTCAGTTAAGTCAGAACTTTGGTTATGATGGTTACAATGCAGGTGTTAAAGTCTGGGATAAATGGGAAGATGCCGTTGCAGATGAAAGTAAAATTTAAATCCCCTTATTTGTCTTAAATTGAAGCTTTAGGAATATAACAATAACATAAACAGCTTCATACTATCCAAAAGAAAGCTAAAGCAAAAACGAGTTAATTTATTTAACTCGTTTTTTTGTTTTAGAATATGCTCATTATTAATTGTTTGAATACTGTATGTTTTTTTATTGATATTATTTTTTTAACCTAAAATATTGATACAAAATTCATTAGCAAGACTTTTTTGTACCTAAAAACGTACTTTATTACTCCTTGTGAAAATTCTTATTAATCAACTTTGCAATGTCAATTGATGTAAATTTTGAGAATGAGATAAAACCGTCTTTTTCAGCATCAAAGGATATAATTACTATCTATTATTTACTAACCTTTAATTTTTTAAAATGAAAAAAATCTTAAGATTAACAAGTTTGCTATTTATTACAGCATTAGTGTTTAATTCCTGTGGAAATGAACAAGATTTACATGAGCCACAAGCCGTTAATAAGGACGAGCAAAAAATCGTTAACAATGAAGCCGTCTCGGCTAATGTAACATCAGAAAGTGCGACAGCAAAAGGTGGTGGTGCAGGAGCTAAAACGATCACATTACAAACAAATACCCTAACATGTCCTGGTGGTTTGTGTACATCGTATAGTGTTTCATCAACAGGCATTTACACCGTTTGGTTCAAGATGAAATTTAATTCCGGATTTTATTGGAGCAGAGGAGGTAAATGCGGTTATGGAATATTAATTGGAGATCAAAATACCGGTGGTGACCCAGGATGGGATGGCAATGGAGGTAGTGCGAGATTTATGTGGTATTGCCCGAATGGATCAAACACTGCCAAAGGAAGCGGCGCTTATCTACAGCCTTACGTTTATTATAGAGATCAACCGGGACAATTTGGTAATGATTTTGGAAAAAAATATTACATTCAAGAAGGAGTGACCTACGATTGTCAAATATCTGTTAAGTTAAATACAGGTTCAAGTACTAATGGATATGTCAAATATTATGTAAACGGCACGGAGATATTAAATCAAACAATTCGCTGGGTGACCAACGATGCTAAACGAGTTATTAATGCAGTAAGTCTTCACACTTTCCGTGGCGGTAGTCAAGATTACTGGACAGCTCCTGTAACAAGTTCTATTTATTATCAAGATGCAGCTTGGGATGCTCAATAGTAGTATCTATTAGCTTTAGCGACTTATAACGGCATAAGTTTATAAGCTGTCTCAATATTAAGAATTCCATAACAAACAGAATACAAACTGTTGTTATGGAATTTTTTTTATAGAGATGATTTAATACTTTTTTTATAAATGAAGAGATACTGAATCATTTAAAAATTTGATTACATCTTTTTGAAGATGTTAGATCTTATACTGCGATTTAGGTTTCTTATGGATAAGAATTCGGTACTCATACCTTTTTTTTAATTTCAGCTGTTGTGTCAATGTATTTTTATAAGAAATAAAAATAAAAAACCAATGACAAATTCAACTAACTCAGACCAGCAAACATGTCCATATTTGGCGCAGCAAGCAGCGACAGCAGTAATTCCAGACATTACAACTCCACTTGTATCAACAACTAATCAACAGCCAGTTATTGGAACTTCTAATATCGGGCTCTTAAATAGTTTTATTGGTACTTGGAACAGCCCTACAGGAGCTGACGCAACAGGTTACAATGTAATGCCTCTGCCACAAGTAGATACTCCCAACGGTTACATCACTAAAAACTTTCCTTATTTTGAAGAAATCTCATTCTCGGCTATAGCTGGTGGTGCACCAAATCGTGAAGGACAGTATACACAGACAAGCGGCGTGTTGTTTTATGAGCAAAGAGTTTACATTGCAAACAATGCCGATCCAAGTGGCGCACAGCCAATTCAAAATACCTTAATTCATGCCGAAAATGGTGCTTGGCTGTATCATAATATAATGAACCAATTAGAGGGACCATATGGTCCAGATTTTGTTCCAGATCCAAATTTAATTCCCTCACAAAATTTAGCAACTCAGTACAACAAACAAATTTCGGTACCTCATGGTGTTTCTATTTTAATGACAGGAGGACCAGTTAATTCTGGAACAGGAAATCCAGTTTTTCCAACTGCGGATAGAACTCAGTTACCATTCACAGATCCTACGATTATTGATCCATCAACTTATTTGACACAACAATTGGCTGGATTGAATGCTAAAGGCATTACTGTTACTAATTATTCAAGTATTACAGTTAGTACTACTAATCAAGGCGGTGGAGTAAGTAATATAAATTTTGAAAGTTCTTTTGGAAAAGTACTTTCAATGAACACCACTTGGTACGTTGAAACTTTAAGTAACGGAACCACGCAGTTACAATACATTCAAAATATTGTTTTAGAGTTTATAATTGATGGTCTTCCAACACCTTTTTTACATATTGACGCCAACACGCTGCAATTAGTAGAAACGTTTGTTCAGGTTAATTCAACGCAGCCATGGCAGGATACAGGAATTACTGTACAAGGAAGCCCAGTAACAATAAGTTACAAGTCTGGTTTATGGACTGCAGATCCAGCAACAAATAATGGTAATCTATATGACGCAAATGGATGTCCAGGTAATATTATACCTCCATCACTAACAGGCTATCCAATTCAAGGTATAAATATGGGTGCGCTAATAGGACAAGTTGGAACTAATCCTCCATTTTTAATTGGAGACGGACCAACTATAACTCCAGCAGGACAAAGCGGGACATTGAAATTATGTATCAATGATGATTTATATGGTATATACGGATCTGGATTAACCGATAACATTGGCAGTTTACAAGTGCGTATACAGCTTTAAATACTAAAACTGAAATGTCTTCAAAAGAGCAAGAACCCAATGATCTCTAGCTGAAAGACATTATATGACTTCCTAATCTAGAAAATCAAACCAAATGAAAACTACTAAAGAATTTACAGTTGCAGATTATCTGCTCACTCGACTTAAACAATTAAATGTTACCGAAGTTTTTCAAATTCCAGGCGATTATGTAAAACATTTTACACAGGCTTTAGAAAACTTTGAAGGTGTTAAAACGATTGGAACTTCTAATGAATTGGATGCTTCTTATGCAGCAGATGCTTATGCACGTACCCGAGGCTTAGGTGCTGTATCTCTACAATATGGAGTAAGTACTTTTAGTGCCTTAAATGCAATTGCAGGAGCTTATGTAGAACGCAGTCCTGTTGTTGTAATTAGTGCTGCTCCGGGAGCAGATGCCAGACAAATAGGGAATATGTACAATGTACTTTATCATCACTCGACAGGGAATCTCAACGCAGATCAAGAAGTGTATGAAAGAGTAACTGTTGCAGCTGAAACGTTGAGTAGCTCTGTAGATGCTCCAGAAAAAATCGACAATTTAATTATCGCAGCACTTACACACCAGCGTCCTGTTTATATAGCATGTTATAAAGAAGTGTGGGGAGAACCCTGCCCGAAGCCATCTAATAAAAAATTAGAGGCTCAAATAATAAAGAGTGAAAAAGCAGCACTCGAAAATGCTGTTTCTCAAGCTTGGACTCAAATTAGTCAAGCAAAATCACCTCTAATTTTGGCAGGTGTAGAAATCTTGCGTCACGATTTAACCAATCAACTAGAAGAACTTATCAAAGAAAGCGGTATGTTGTATACTACCACTTCGCTGGGAAAAACGGTTCTGGATGAAAAAGGAGATAAATTTATTGGCACCTATTCAGATCAAGCCTCAATACCAGAAGTAATCAAGCTGGTTGAAGCTTCAGATTGTATTCTGTCTTTAGGAACAATTATTACTGATGATTATTTATGGCTCGTAGAAAATAAATTTTCAGATATGATTCAGGCCACCACGCAAGAAATGCGAGTTGGTTATTTTACGTATCAAAATGTAACTTTAAAAGACTTTATAGAAGCATTAATCGAACGTTTTAAAAAAGCATCAGCATATCCTTTAAAAACGAAAGCGCCAGCACAGCCAAAATTTCCAGAACCTTGGAGATCTAACTCAGATCCTAAATACGATAAAACACCCGAAGTAATCACATTCAATCGCTTTTTTGAGCATACAGTTTCTTTCTTAGAAAAGAATAAAATGCTGAAAGATATTGTGATGACTTTTGGCGTGAGCTCATCTATGTATGTGGCTACCAATATTTACGGATTAGCAAAGAATGCCTTTATTTCTTCGGCAGCTTGGCAGTGTATAGGTTTTGAAACGGGTGCAGCTTCTGGTGCGCAGCTTGGAAGCGGTAAACAGGCTTGGACTATAGCCGGAGATGGAGGTTTTATGATGGTTGCACAATCACTTTCGACCCTTGTAAAATACAATATCAACTCGATAATGTTTGTAATGAGTAACGGTGTGTATGCCATAGAGCAGGTATATGTAGATATAGACTCGTTTGAGGCAGGAACAAGTCATAAGTTTGATGAATTTGATATTCTTCCAAAATGGGATTATCAAGCATTAGCTAAAGCATTTGGGGCAAACAGCTACCGAGCTGAAACCGTTACAGAGTTAGATGAAGTACTTCTTAAACTTAAGAAAAAAACAAATCTTCCAACTCTGGTAGAAATTGTAATCCCGCAAAAAGATCTAGCACAGCAAATGGCAAGATTGGGTAACGAATAAAAACTTCCACTAAACAAACAAATAAAAACCTTAAAAAACTTACGATCATGAGCAAGAAAACATATTCCATTTTTGGAGCAGGTGCAGCTGGACTCTATACTGCTTGGAGACTACTTGAAGGAAAATCCAAAGAAAAAAACAACGAAAAAATGCTTGTTAAAGGCGATGTATTAGAGCTCTATGACTGGGGACAATATGATTTTTCTAAAAAAAATCCAGGAACTAGAGAACCAGGCGCACGTGTTTGTACATGGCATTATAAAGACAATAAAGACAATTCGTACCTAGAATTGGGCGGTATGAGATATTCTTATTGGAACGGTACTCCTATGGGAGCTGGACATCGTGTAGTGACTAAAACCATAGAAAAATTGGACCTAAAAAAAGATTCAATTTCATTTAATGAGTCAGCAGATCCATTAATGTCTTTACGCGCTAAAAACATGTATATATCAGACATTAATTCTAATCAGCCAGCTCCGTATGCCGTAAACAATTATGGCGAAGATGCTCCGCCAGATGATGGATTTACAACCATACAATCTGTAGCAATTACACAAACATCTGGACCTGTTACCAGAAGAGAATGGTGTAAATTTTATGAAGATGGAAAAATCAATATTGATATGCCTGATAGTTCTATCTTTCAAAAAGGAGATTTACTAAAAGAGATCGGATATTGGAATCTTGGTTATGATATGCTCGGGCAAGAAGGATTTAGTTATTTAGCCGATGGAAATGGCTATAGTTCAAACGTAGTAAACAGCCATAGTGCTCAGTCTTTTAATGTTAATGACGAATTTACTCCCGGAACCGAATACAAAACTTTAGTAAAAGGATATTCCAGTTTATTTGATACTTTATTTTTGGAAGTTGAAAAGCTGGCCAAAGCAAAAGGAATCACTTTAAATTATTTTCCAAATACTAGATTGCGTTCTATTGTGCATACCAAAGCAGGAATAAATTTTACAACCGCAACACGCCAAGACCCAGACAAGCTTGCCGAAAGTAAAATTTGTAACGCAGCATTTTTGGCAATGCCGAGAGCAGCCATAGAATTAGTAGCAGAAGCAAGTAGATATAGCGACAAAGAAGGTTTAGATGTACTAAATCACGAAAAAGTGCAATTGTATTTAGAGTCTGTAATTATGGAACCTTCTTATAAAGTAGGTATGTTTTTCAAGACACCATGGTGGAGAGAAACGCTAGACGGAGGTCCAACTTATCCTGCTAAGCTTACAAGTTACTTCTTGACACAAGACGGAATTGCTAAATTAAAAAAAGAGAATTTCCCGTCTAATTATCTTAAAGAAATAGAATTGGCTAAAAGCCCCGTTATCATAGGAAATTCATTTAATGATAAAGTCAGTTTTATAGCTGCTGTAGAAAATGCCATTCAAGAGCGTTTGACTTTTAAACAAGAAAAACAAATCGCAGTTATAGCCGAATTAGATACTATCGGGCCAAGTATTACAGATATGCCTATTCGTCAAGTGGTTTATTTTGGTGATAATGCCAGAGACGAAAAAGGAGAAAAAGTATATGGTATTCTTGCCAGTTATGATGATATTCAATATGCAACATTTTGGAAAGCATTAGAACTTGGGCCAAATGCCTCACGTGAAATTCCAGAATCTAGAGACTGTCAACCGCTTATAGGACCAAGAGAAGCTACACCTGTAATGGTAAAAATGCTTCGTTCGCAATTAGCATCATTGCATTTTGGACCACAAGCAGATTACTCTTCAGTTCCTGAACCTTTAGAAACAAGGTATATGGACTGGTCACTTCCTCCATTTAATGCAGGTTATCATGCCTATAAATCACATTATAGTTTAGGCGATGTACAAAGAAAAATTAGAAAACCATCACAGCTTATTCCAAAAACAGACTGCGATATTTTTATAGTTGGCGAAACCTATTCAAATGATCAAGCTTGGGTAGAAGGAGCCTTTTGTACTGCCGAATCTGTTTTGAATGATTTCTTTGGTATCGAAGAAATTATAGATCAAAAACATTACCCATTTATTTCTCCAGAATAATTCAATTAACCCAAAAAAGGCAGACTAATACTAGTTTCAGTTTATGTATACAAAGGTTAGTCTGCTTTTAAATTTCAAACCTATGAAAACAAAAAAACTTTTTACACTTTCGAATGAAGTAACAAAAGACAATATCAAGGAAGTAATGCAGCAGGCAATTGCACTGGAGCTGGCTACTATTCCAACATATTTGTCTACCTATTATTCGATAAATAGAGCACAAGATCAAGACAACTTGTACGCTAAACTTTATGCACAGCTTTCTATATTTGGTGAGCGAACTGCTGAAGAAATTGATGCGTTAGCACAAGAATTAAAATTAGATATATTGGTTTATTCCAATAAATCAGCAGCTTTAATTATGAGTGTTGTTATCGAAGAAATGCTGCATTTGGCATTATCATGCAATGTGAAGCAAGCCGTTTGTCAAACACCTCCAGATCTTATGGGAATTGGAAAAGTATTATCGTTTCCAACTCAATTAGACGGGCATATTCCTGAATTTCAAATTAATGCGGCAAAATTATCATTAAAGCAATTAACTACTTTTTTACAGATAGAAAGTCCTGAACCGTTTGTAGATCCTTATGCAGAAGTACAATTAAAAAATACAATTGATTATCAAACGATTGGTCGTTTGTATGATATGATTATTTCTTGTGTAAAAGAAGATTTTCCAGGGCCCTATATAGAGCAGCCACAATTACTTCCTCCAGATAATCCATCACGCCCTAGACCATTCTATTCTCAAAACTCAATGAACACGGTACATTATGACAGAGAACACAATCCGCAATTTGCAAATGGTAATGACAGTGGCGGACTAGTTGGTGTGCATGATGCTCATTCGGCAGTAGATGCTCTAGAGCGTATTGTAGAACAAGGAGAAGGAAGGAGTAAAGAGAAACAGCATACGCTAATTTGGGGAGCAAATAAAATGCCGGTACCAATGGAGGTAATAGATGGCAAAGTAACCTTCTGGGAAGGAGATTATGATGATACAGGAAAAGAAGCAGCACATTTTGCCAAATTTCTAGAAGCATATAGCCTTGGGGGTTATTATCAAGAAAAATTCAGCAAGATTCAGGGTTTAGATGATTTCTTCAGCTATTTTGTATACGATACAGATGCCAATCCTTCAACAGCAGATTACAAAGCTTCGGGTAACGAAGCGCTTGCACTTTGTTCAGAATTGGGTAATGCTGTTTTCGCCTATATTCTTTTAATGATCGAAACCTGTTATTATAAAGACGAAAGCACCCAATACGACTTATTCATGTACGGAATTCATAAATCAATGATCTGGCTTTTAAGCGGCGTAGGAAATCAAATCAATTATTATACTTACAGCAAAGGTAATCAGGCTTACAAAGGAGCATTAACATTTGAACCTTTTTTATTCGAAAATAGTTCCTTAAGACCAAAAGCACAAATCATGAACTTGGTAGATCAATTAGCAAAAGCAGATCCTGATAATTGGGGTTGGGCAATTAAGAGCGAAAATTATTTCCCGTCTTTACCAGATGTAGGATTAGATCATAGTGTTGTAGCAGATATGCCCAACGTACCAAGTACACCTTACAGCCATCAGCATTAATTAAAAAATAAAAAAATATGTCAGAATTAATAACTAGAGAGCTTCATGTATGCATGGGACTTAATTCTTGCAAAAATGCAGGATATTCAGAAAATAATGATTGTGCAGGAAAAGGAGATTGTTCAACAGCTGTTGGTCATCCCTGCCACACTTTAAATTCATGTAAAAGCCAAGGTGGATGCGGAATTTTTGGAACTACCGAAGAACTTTGCCATCCAGGGGAAAACGACTGCCGTTATCAAGGAAGCTGCGGTGTGCCTATTTTATCTTCACGTTTTATGGCGCAAGGTCCAAATAAAGGACTTAGCGTTTGGCAGTTAGCAAGAGCACGTTTTGAAGAAAAAAGACAAAAAAACGGTGAATCATTTGGAGAAGCGCCACAGCAATACGGACCAAGTGAAGATTACGTAAACACCGTTCGCGGTACTACAGGTCAAGATTATTCTTCTTGTGGACAAAGCGGGTCAAGATCTTGTTCCTATATAAACAATCCTGCAGAAAGACAAACAGCTGCAGCTGCAAGGGTTTTGAAAATGGAAGAAGAAAGCGCTAAAAAACTGCCTGAGACTATTTCAAACTGTTGTTCAAAAAACAATGACCACTAGACTCGGATTACCCAATTTAGGATTGGGATTAGGACTTAGAAGTCAGCATTTTGAGCATATTCTTGAAAAGAATCCTGCAGTAGATTGGTTTGAAGTAATCTCTGAGAATTTTATGGATTCGCACGGACGGCCAAGATACATCTTACAGCAAATAGCAGAAAAATATCCCGTGGTTATGCACGGGGTATCACTGTCTATAGGAAGTACAGATCCATTAAATTTTGATTACCTAAAAAGTTTAAAACAGCTTGCAAGCGAGGTCAAACCAGCTTGGATTAGCGATCATTTGTGCTGGACAGGAGTTTTAACCACCAATTCGCACGATTTATTACCGTTGCCGCTCAATGAAGATTCATTAAAACATGTTTGCAATCGAATCCTGCAAGTACAAGATTATTTAGAACGTCCGCTTATTATAGAGAATCCAAGTACCTACGCATCTTTTAATAATTCGACCATTTTAGAATGGGATTTTTTAAGAATCATGACCGAAGAAACGGGCTGTGGATTACTTTTAGATGTAAACAATGTCTATGTATCTTCTTTTAATAATGATTTTGATCCTGTAGAATACATCAACGGAATTCCACATGATAAAGTTGTACAAATGCATTTGGCGGGACATCAAAACTGTGGCAGCTATATTATAGATACACACGATAGAGAAGTCACTAGTCAGGTTTGGAAATTGTTCCAGCAAGCTTATCAATTGGCAAATCAAGCTTCGGTTTTATTAGAGTGGGATGGAAATATTCCAGCCTTTGATGTTTATCATTCTGAATTGCTTAAATCGAAGCAATATATGGATGCAGCATTTGTAGGAGCTGAAAATGAAGTTTTATCTCTAGATGAAGAACAAGTTTCAAATCCACTGAATATATTTAGTATGAATAAATTTTTATAAATCTCAAAGATGTCCAAAGACGTTCAAATACCATTGAAAGACTTTCAGCAATGGATGCAGCAGCTTTTATTAGATCCTTACCAGCAAACAGGAATTGATCCTAGTAATTTACTTTCGAATGCCATAAACGCCTCTTCAATTGAAGACGTAATTTGTCATTCTGAAAAATTGACCGCGCAAGAACATTTGGGTATTTACCAGCGAAGTTACATCGCGCGTTTACGAAATTGTATGTCGCAGCAATTTAGTGCTTTAGAATATGCTTTAGGTGAAACTATTTTTTGCGCTTTCGCCGATGATTATCTCGCTTCAAGACCATCTCATAATTACAATTTATCTTTTTTAGGAGCTCACTTTTCAGAATATCTTCAAAATAACAGACCCGATGCTGAAGAAGAAGTGAAAGAAGATTGGATTGATTTTATGATTGAACTGGCTCAGTTTGAATATGCCATTGGTGTTATTTTTGAAGAGAAAGCCGAAGAAAATTATCAATTAGCAACAACTAATACACCCGAAGAAGATTTAAAATTAGTGCCTATATGTGCTTTATTTAAGTTTCAATTTCCGGTACGAAAGTATTATTCTGATTTTAAAAATGAAAAACAACCGAGTCTGCCTCTTGAAAACGAAACTTATGGTGTCGTTTTGCGTCACAAATTTAAATTGGCGGTTTATGATTTACACAAAGAGCAATATGATTTTTTAAATCTTTTGAAAGAACAAAAAGATATTGCTGCAACAAAAGAAATTTTTAAAGTTCAGTATAAAGAAAATGATACTTTATTTGAACAAGTGTGGAGTAGTTGGAAAGAACGTTGGATAGCTGCTAATTTTTTCCGCGTTTAGTAAACAGGATAAAGTATAGATAAAATACTTAAAAAAGGAAAGCTTATCTTTTTAAGACGAGCTTTCCTTTTATTTTATAAAACGAAATAATTTTTCGTAATACATTGATTTTTGATTTGTTTTAAAGAAGGGAAGTCTCTTTGTTATTTCTCTTTCAAATATTCTACTTTTCCTGTTTTCATATCATAAACGGCACCAACAATTAGGAGTTCTCCTTTTTTCTCCATATCAGCAAGAATCGGGCTTTTTGTTCTAATTTGCTGTATTGCATAGAAAACATTTTCATCGCATACGGCTTCAATAAAAGCAGGATTTGATGAGGTTGTTTCACCTTTAAAATTTGCTTTAGCAGTTGCCAAAGGAGGTTTTATTTTGTTTAAAAGTGCTGTAATATTACCTAATTCAACTCCATCAATAGCAGATTTAATCGCACCGCAATATTCATGACCTAATACAACTATCACTTTAGCACCAGAAACTCTAGTACCAAATTCTAGGCTTCCCAAGATATCTTCATTAACAATATTTCCTGCAACTCTTGCTACAAAAAGATTACCGAGACCGCTGTGAAAAACGTCTTCTACAGGTACTCTTGAATCTAGACACGAAAGTATAACGGCTTTTGGAAATTGTCCTAATGAGGCTTGTCTAACACGTTCAGTATTATTACGTACTGTCAATCGATCTGCTATAAAATCTTGATTTCCTTTTTGAAGACGATCTAAAATTTCTTTTGGAGTTAATTTTTGCTGTTGTTCTGCGGTTAATATATCAGAGGTTAAAATAGCGTCTTTTTTAATTACAACGTCATTACCTCCAACTGGATCTTTTTCTTTTTTTTCATTATTACATGCAGCTAAAACGCATAATAGTAAAACAAGTACTGTTTTTTTCATTTTGTAAATTTTTAGGTTTAATAATTAATATATAATGGTTTGTGAATTATAAAGTGTCTTTTGCATGAGGAGGCAAGACTGCGTGGAGGAAGATAGGGAAGGAGTAGATTATAGAAATAAATCTTTGCGGATTATATGGATTATTCTTGGTCTCATGAATTATTTGAAAGAACAGATATTAACCTTATTTTTAATACAAATATATGAAAATAAACGAATTACGATATTATTAAATAAAAAATTATAAATAAAAAACTTACTTATTTATGGTTTATAAGCAGATTTTTTCAGATTTAAAAGAGAAACTAAATTTGCCTTTAAATGGGTTTTAGTATTGTATAGTTTCTGCAAATAACTTTAATAGGTCAAGATTATGGCAGTACAGCTTTGTAATCATAAGTGTATTATGATTATATTATATTGCGTTCATATATTGTGTTCCCAAGGTTGAAACCTTGGGCTATGTTTTTATAGTAGATTGTGTAGATATTTTCAATACGAATAAGTCCGACAATGATTTCTGGACAAATTTTAATCATTTATCAATTTTGTTAAATTTTTTCAACTATTTGATATTCAGTTAAAAATATTGAATCTTTTGAAGTATTAAAATTAGACTAAAAAAGAAGACCCAACGATTAAACATAGCCCAAGGTTTCAACCTTGGGAACACAATATATATTCTAAAGATTGAAACCTTGGGCATATTTATAAAAGATTATATAGAGACCTGCGGAGTTATTAAAAATGAAATGTTTTATTATTATTTTTTAGATTGTTCTCTTCTTACATCAGAAGAAGCATCTTCGGCTTGACCGTATTTCCAATATGAATAAGTCTGCCATTGGTTTCTGGACAAATTCTCATCATTTCTAAGCTTTTGCTGAATTTTTTCTGCAGTTTGATATTCTGCAGCAGCATAAATAAATTTACTGCCAGATGGAAAATCTGTTGTTTCAAAAGAGTCTGCCAGTTCCGATTTTTCTCCAGGTTTAGTATTGAAGTTCCAAATAAGATCTATATTTTCTGGTTTCTTTAATTTTAGAATATCAGCTTCACTAAATACTTCGATAATAGCTTTTCCCTGTGCATCTGCCGGAAGAGATTCTAGTATTACACTAATAACTGGTAATGCCGTATGATCGCCTATAAGAAGATACCAGTCTGACGGAATAAATAAAGGTTTTGTTTTTACTTTCATGAAAACAACCAATTGGTCTCCAGCCTTTGCATTATTTGCCCATTTTGAGGCAGGTCCAGTGTCTCCGTGTGCCACAAAATCTATTGTCATTAACCCTTTTTCCAAATCAAGATCGCGCATGGTATAAGTACGCATAAGCGGACGTTTTCCATCGGCGCGGTTTGTAAAATCGGCTAATGTAAACTCTTGTTCTTTGTTTGGCGGAATTATAATTTTATTGTTATCACCAACACGAGCATTAGCAAAAATAGCCATATCATCTCCTTCAAGAATAATACGAATATAGTTTGGTGTTAAAAATGTTTTTGTTTTTACTTTTAAAACAGCCTGCATTACTACTGGCTTTTCATTATTGTTATTTTCAGACATAATTTAATACTTATTCATTACATGAAATGGATTGAATAGTAAGACTCAAAAATTTCATTTCTATTATTTTATAAGTAACAATATTACAATTTATTTGAACCGGCAGATTGCGTAATCTCCCAAATAGAGTTCACAATAGATATAAACAGTTTTTCAATCGATTAGTTTATCCGTCAACTTGCGGTAAATAGGTTTTGCTGACTGTAAATATTGCGGGGAAGAATTAAGAATATATAGAAGATTTATTCTTTTATTTTGAAAATTAAAAAACTGGAGTTAGTAAAGCTCCAGTTTTTGTTTTTTTATAAAATGCGTTTCTAATTTTTAGCAGCACATAAAACTATTTTATAGTGCTTCATACCACTTTAAAATAAAATCGGCTACAGTTTCCCAGCCTGGTTCTCCACAGATAAAATGGCTTTTTCCATCAAATATTTTTATATCGACTTGACTGTTGCGGTCTTTGTATTTACCCGCTATTGTATTTGTAAGAGCAGGCGGAAATATATGATCACTGCCGCCGCCAACAAATAGAATAGGAGCATGAGCTTTTTTAAAATCAATATTAGAAAAAGAATTTAAAACTAATTCTCGACTGACTTTATAGCTTTCAGGAACTGCAAATTTTTCAAAGGCAATTTTCTTTTCTGCAAATGGTATTGTATTAAAAAAGGCATTGTCGTACCAATCACGGCTGCCCATAAAATATTTTTCAGAAGAAAAAAATCCAAATGCAGGCAGCACTGTTTTTAGAGTTTGAAATGGCGGAAAAACATTTTTTGGCGGTGCGCCGTCAATGCTTACTCCAGCGCTGGCTTTTCCCAATTCGATTAATTTTAATACCGCCATTCCTGCCATCGAATGTCCAATAATTAAAGGCTTTTCGGGTAAAGTGTCTAGTAGTTTATTGATATTATTTACTACATCTATAAAACCAGTTTTAACGAGGTCAGGATGAACTTTTGCTCTTAGTTCACTAGTATTGCCTTCATGTCCTGGATTTGCAGGAGTATAAACGGTATAGCCTTTTTGTTCATAGTACTTTTTCCATTCTGTCCAACTGCTGTCGTTTACAAAATTTCCGTGAATAAGTACAATAGTTTTTGATTTTGCCATAATTATTTTATTTAATTAAGTTTAGAATTTCTCTAAAAATTTCTCTTTTAGAATTTTTAACGAGTTCATAAAGACACATTTCTATATTGGTTAAAGCAGCACCTTTGGTTTGTAATTTTTGCAATGCTAAATCAATACTTTCTTTAGATCGAGAAGAAACACAATCGGATACAATTTCGACTTCAAAATTGTTTTCCAATAAGCCTAAAGCAGTTTGATAAACACAAATATGCGCTTCAATACCACAGATTAACCATTGCTTTCTATTAGATTCTAAAACAGCTTGTTTAAAGCTGTCGTTATCAAAAGCATTAAAAGAAAATTTCTCCAATGGTTTTTGGTTTACCAATAATTTTTCTAATTCAGGTATTGTATGTCCAAGTCCTTGCGGATTTTGTTCCACCCAAACAATAGGTAATGATAGTATCTGGCAGCCGCGAATTAGTTTCTCAAGATTTGATACTAATTTTTCGCTTTCGTTTACAATGCGGGCAAGTCTGCCTTGTAGATCAACTATTATTAATCCTGTGTTTTCTTGTATAAGCATTCGCTTGATTATTAAATTAGTTCCAAATACCTTTTAGTGCTTTAGCTTCAATATCTTTTGCAAAAAGCGGTGTTTCTTGGTTATTGTGGTTTATTACATTTTGCAGCATATTATCTGATACCGATTTTAGGTCTGTAATTTTTAAAGATTCAAGCAAAGCCAAAAACTCGTCTGTTGCTTTTACAACAACATGATTAGTAAGTTCACAGCTTAATGAAGTATGTTCCTTAATTTTCAGTTCCCAAATAATTTTCAGCGTAGTTTTTCCTATTGCAGAAATAGAATCAGAAATAGATTCTACCCTACAGTGATCTTTAAGACTAATATCTTCCACATAATGCTGAATTAAAAGATTACCCGAAATCTGTTCTACATTTATAGACATTCGCTTTCCATCTTTAGTTAAAGAATTTCCTGCAGCTAAATGATCTATAGAGCAGTTTTGATATTCAAAGTCCTTTAATGTAAACAGCCATTCAGTTAAATCAATGCTTTCAAGCGGAGCATTAATAATAGCATTACAAATACTTTCGGCTAATAATTTCATTTTAAACTTTCTAAAAATTCATCGGTAGTTAAGAGACTATGTCCATAATTTGGAAAATTAGTTTCTACAGTAGCCTTAATCTCTTCCCAATTAAAAGCACCAATTCCATCTTTTATCAAAGTTACATGATACCCGAGTTCAACGCCGTATCTTGCGGTAGAATCAATACAAGTATTAGCTCTCATTCCAGCAACAATAATGCGGTTAATGCCATGTTGTTTCAAAATAAAATCAAGATCCGTATTAGCAAATCCGCTCGCTGTCCAATGATTTTGCGCTATTAAATCTTCTTTTTGAGGTTGTAAATCAGAGTGAAATTCACCGCCCCAAGTACCTTTTTCAAAAAGAGTCAATTTTAAACTTCCCATATGAGATGGAGATAAGAAATTCCAATTTAAATAATCTTCTTTTTCTGTTTTTCTATGAGGAGCGTATACAATCTGAATTTTGCTTTTTCTGCATTCAGATACCAGTTTCTTTAAATTTTCAACGACATTATTTCCTTCCACAGTTTCTTTAACATTATTCCATAATTTTCCACCTTCCGAAAGAAAATCATTAAAAGGGTCGACTAAGATTAATGCTGTTTTGTTAGATTGATCTGTTTTCATAACATTTAGATTTAATACACCGTTATTTTAAATATTTTTTAAGTTCTGCAGCAGCTTGTAGAAACAATGCTTTGGTTTGCGGAATTTCAGCTAAACCATTTAGTAAACCAAAATCATGAATCACATCGTTGTAGCGAACAGTTGTAACCACTACGCCGGCATCACTTAATTTACGTCCGTATGCTTCGCCTTCATCTCTTAAAATGTCATTTTCGGCTACCTGAATCAAAGTAGGAGGTAAACCTTTTAATTGCGCTAAAGTTGCTTGCAATGGCGATGCATAAATTTCTTTTCTTTTAGACGGATCTATATATTGATCCCACATCCATTGCATTAAGCTAGATGTCAAGAAACGCTGTTTGCCATATTGTTTATACGAATCCGTTTCAAAATCAGCATTGGCAACAGGCCAGAAAAGAATTTGTACTTTATACAGCGGCGTTCCTTTTTCTTTAGCCATCAAGGCACTTGCAGTGGCTAAATTTCCGCCAGCGCTATTACCAACAATTCCGAGTTTACTGCCGTCAACATTTATTTCATTTCCATGTGCGGCAATCCATTTCGCGGCAGCGTAAACTTCATTTACAGCTAGTGGATATTTAGCTTCTGGTGCAAGTGAGTAATTAACAAAAACGCCCACATAACCTGTAAGCACGCTCAAATCTCTAACCATGCGTTTGTGCGTAGGGTAATCGCCCAAAACCCAGCCGCCACCATGAATAAACATAAAGACAGGCAGTTTTCCTTTAGTTCTCGCAGGTCGTACAATATTCAGTTTTATTTTATAACCGTCGGCAGTAATTTCTTTTTCAGATTCATCAATACCAGATAAATCAACCTTAAATGCATTTTGTGCACCAACAAGAACATTTCTTGCATCTGCGGGCGGAAGCGATTCTAGCGGCGCGCCTCCAGAATTTAGAGGTTTTAAAAACTCTTTTACCGCAGGAGTTAAATGCGGATCTGATGCATAATCAATTTGTGCGTAAGTTTTCATAGTGTTGTTTGCTAAAATTAGAAATAGAGTTAAGACAATTTTTGGTAAACTGAAATTCTTCATGATAAGTGGTTTTAAGGGTTAATCATCCTTAAGAAACCAATATACATGCCATACCAAAAAAAGCATTACCAAGACCGTATTTCAATAGTTTCAGTTTGTTTAACAACGCTGTATTTCGCTAAATAGATTTATATTAGTGAGATTTCGCTATCTCAAAACAAGTTTAAACACACACTATCAAATTAAGAGAAACTAAATTATATGCCTTTTGTATTTATTTGAAATTCCTGAGAGAATTCAATTTTTAGGATTGTTCCATTATTATTTTCCAATGCAAGTTTTGCTTCCAAGTCATCACTTAAACCTTTTATCAAAGTCATCCCAAACGAATTACTTTTTTTATTGGTACTGTCATCTTCAAAACCAATTCCGTTATCAGCAATAGTAAGCAAGTGTTTATTATCAGCAGTTTCTTCAAGCGTAATAAAAATCATTCCCGTGCGCTCACTCGGAAAAGCATATTTGATAGAATTTGTTATCGCTTCATTCAAAATAAGCCCAAGCGGAACAGCTTGCGCAACATCCAATTCTAAAGGTTCTATTTTTAATTCAAACCTAATTTTTTGTCCAAGTGTAAAAGATTCTTTCAGATATTCGACTAATTCTTTAATATAATTTGGCATATTTATCGTCGAAATATTTTCAGAATTATATAATTTTTGATGAATTAAAGACATAGAATGAATACGATGCTGACTGTTTTTAATAGCCGACAAAGCCATATCATTGTCTAAATATGCCGATTGAGAATTGAGCAGACTAATTACGGTTTGAAGATTGTTTTTTACACGATGATGAATCTCTTTTAAAAGCCATTCTTTTTCATCGAGTAAATGCCTTAAATTGGTATTTGCACTGCTGATTTCTTTTTCTTTAAGTTCAAGTTTTACATTATTTCGTTGTTTTAAACGATAACGATTGTACAATAATCCAACCGTTATTAAAAGTAAAACCAAACACCAAATCGATACGCTGTTAAGCATTTTTGATTTTTTTAATGCCGTTTCCTGCAAATTAGATTCTTTGTTCAGTTGTTTGATTTCCTGCTCTTTGTGTGCTGTTTCATATTGGATTTTTAACTCTTGTATCTGTTTGTTTTTTGCAGCAGTAAGAAGAGAATCTTCAATGCTTTTATAATTACGAAAATGCGTTAATGCCGAGAGATGGTTTCCATTTGTTGAATCAATTTTATAGGATGCAATTTGAAGATCTATCGAATTATAGTTTTGATGCAGCGATTTGGCAAGCAGCCTGATTTTATCAATGATTACTTTGCTTTTTTGGGTGTTGTTTCTATTAGCATAAAAGGCAGCCATTGAAGAAAGCGAATTAGCTTTATCTTTAAAAGTTTCAGGGCTTTTTAATAATTCGGTACTCACAGCCATTTTGTTAAAATATTTTTCAGCCATAGCATAGTTCTTTAACCGCCAATAGCAATTTGCGAGACTAAAGTTCAGAATCATTTCATCAAAAGCATTTGTAGGCGGATTTGTTACTGTTAAAGAATTCAGATACTCAATAGCTTCTTTATTTTTCCCTTTTAATGATAAAGCACGAACTGTACTAAAAAAAGCTTTATACCAACTGCCGCTATTTATATTTTTCTGTCCAAATTCAGCACTTTTTTGAAACATTTGAATAGCTTCTTCATAATGATACATATTGCCGTAAACACCGCCCAAACGAAAATAAAAAATATCTGCAAAAGTATAATCGTTTGTAGTTTCCATTCTCCTTACACTCTTTAAAGCATAGTATAAAGCACTCTTTATATTAAACTGCCAGCTCTCAATAAAAGAAATTGTAGTTTCGTTAAACTGCTCGTGCTTAAAGCCAATTTTACGCATGTCAACAAGACTTTGGTACAGCAGTTTCTTAGACTGACTAATTTTTTCTCCCCAAAAATAAATCGTATTAAGATTCATGTTGGTTTCTATTCTTTTTTCTTCCTGTCCTAATTGTTTATAAAGCCTTGAAGCTTCTATAAGCAATTGTTCTTTTTTAGGATCTGCAGGCATGAGATAAACAGCCTGATTTTCTATTGCCTCAGCGAGAGCAAGTTTGTCATTTTCTTTTCGGCATTCGTTTGTTACCTGCTCAAAACATTTTTTGCTTTCAGTAAGATTATTGATCTGAGCATAATATTTACCAAGAAGCATTAAACTCAAATGCTGCCATTTTTTGTCTTTAAGCTGATTGCTTAAAAGATTTGCTTCTTTACTATACAACTCGGCATTTTTAAGATCATCGGGTTTTGTTCCAGGTTTAAAAAGATAAAAACTGCCCAATTGCACCAATAATTTTATTCGGTCTGTATTCTTAGATTTAGCCAAAAGTAATTTGGCGGCATCAATATCACCTTTTTCTAAGAGTTCACTTCCAATTATATAAGAACCATTATTATAACCTTCGTCATAACTTAAAGAAACAGGCAGTTTATAAGCTTTGCAGGCCAATACAACAGAACTGTCTGCATCTATAACACCTTGATTAGAGTTGTACAAGTACATAGAACAAAGCTGGATAAGCAGTCTTTTTTTCTTTAAATCATAATTAGCAACAGTTGAAGAGTTTTGTGCTAATCCTGTACAGGAAATAAAGAGCATTAAACAGAGAAAATATAATTGCTTCATTGGTTATTCAGAATTAAATTTCTAATGGTTTTGGTAAACAAATATAGAAAGAAACGGATTTGCTTTGTTGAAAAAATATCAAGAAAATTCAGATAAATGATGTTTTTTATAATTTAAATTTTGAAAATTGACTATTTTAATGGTGATAATTAACTAATTTTATGCCAATATATTAATCTTGTTATAGTACTAAAAATACCACATTTATGAAAATGGTTTCTGAGAATGGTAATAAAGCTGTTGAGTCAACACTTAAAAAGCGAATTTTAATTGTTGAAGATCAATTTATAGAAGCGCATGATTTGCAGTTAATTCTTGAAAAGGCAAATTATGATGTTTTAGGAATTGCTCGCTCTGTTGATCAAGCTTTAGAACAAATTCTAATAGAAAAACCGGATTTAGTTTTTGTAGATATTATGCTGAAGGGAAGCAGAAACGGAATTGAACTGGCACATATTCTTAAAGAAAATCATATTGGGTTTATATTTATTTCGGCCAATTCCAGCAAAAGTATTTTAGATAAAGCCAAAACTACGCAGCCTTTTGGGTTTATTGTAAAACCTTTTCGAGATCAAGATGTGTTGACGACTTTAGAAATTGCTTTTTATCGTCAGGAATACAGTTTAGAAACACAGTTAATGCAGCAAATGCAATTGCAGAAGAATATTACTGCGATTATAAATTTAAATCTAAAAAAAGAAGAAGCTTTGCTGGCATTTGGAAAAGTAGTGCAGGCTTTTATTTCTTTTGATTATTTGGAAGTTGGTTTTGTTAACGAAACGCATTATGATAATCTCGGAATCGTGCGTAAAAATATTGATGATTATCAGATTATCAGCCCGCTGAAGCTTTCTCAAATTGCAGCTATTACTACAAAAGAATTAGACGAAACATACAAGAAATCTAAGATAGATGTAGAACCTGTTATATATAGTGAAGAATCATTGATTAACAACTTTCAGGCCGCGCCGATAAAAGGTTTGATTGCACATAATTTTGGCATAAAATCGTATTTGGTTTTTCCTGTTTCAATTGCATCCATTCAAAAATTTCACTTTACGTTTTATAGCAGAAACTTTAATATTTACGCGAAAGAGCATTTAAATCTTTTAAGTAATTTAGAAAATATCTTATCGCAGTTGATTGCTAAATTGTATGCTGAAGAAGATATAAGTTTAAGCTTAAAAGAAACCATTATTAAAATCCCAAAGCCAATAAAAACTGCAAATGGTTTTGAAGGCATTATAGGAAACAGCTCCCAAATGATTACGGTTTTTGATTATATTAGAAAAGTTGCTCCATCTGATACTTCTGTTTTGGTTTTAGGTGAAAGTGGTACAGGAAAAGAAAAAATTGCGCAAAGTATTCATGCTTTATCACCTCGAAAAGAAAAACCTTTGGTTATTATAAATTGTGGTGCGATTCCAGAAAATCTGGCTGAATCACTGCTTTTTGGACATGAAAGAGGTGCTTTTACTGGCGCAATAGACAAACGCATTGGTAAATTTGAACTTGCTGATGGCGGTACTATTTTTTTAGACGAAATAGGAGAGATGCCTTTAGAACTTCAAGTAAAATTACTGCGTGTATTGCAAGAGAGAGAAATTGAGCGAATTGGAAGTATTTCGCCTATAAAAATTGATGTGAGAATTATTGCAGCGACCAATAAAAATCTAGAAGAAGAAGTTGCGGCTGGCAGATTTAGAATGGATTTGTATTATCGTTTACATGTTTTTCCGATTTTGGTGCCGCCACTTAAAAAAAGAAAAGAAGATATTCCAGAATTAGCCCAGCATTTTATTACGGTTTACAGCGAAAAAATGGGCAGAAAAATACCAATTCTTTCTGATTTTGCTTTACAGCAGATTATGAATTACAATTGGCCCGGAAATATTAGAGAACTTGAACACGTTATACAGCGCGCTATTTTATTGACTGACGGAAATACGATTAAGGATATTGAAATTTCGGCTTCTTTAAAAATGCATCCAGAACAACTAAGCGAATCTTTTTCTATTAAAACAATTCTTGAAAACGAAAGAGATTACATTTTGTATATTCTGAAAAAATGCAACGGAAAAATATCGGGTACGGGCGGTGCAGCAGAGATTTTAGACATTCATCCTTCTACTTTAAATTCAAAAATAAAAAAACTCGAAATCAAGAAAGAATTAAATTAAATCACTTTTTCTAACCAATTTGCAATAAATTGCGCGGTATTTTCCCAATTAGATTGATATAAAACTAAATGGTTTCTACCCTTAAATTCTTTATAACAAGTAATAGAATGAAGGTTTTTGTATTTTCTAAAATTAGAATAATTAAGAGAAGAAGGTATAATTTGATCTTCGGAACCTGATATAAACAACAAAGGTTCGTGTTTTTTTCTAAAGTTTATTTTGGCTGTTTGGGTTAAAACATCTCGTAAAACTAGTTTAGATTCTGGAATTACTAATTTTTCGTAAGATGCCTTTTGTTCTTCAAACGACATTTTGTTTGTAAAGGCATATTGCCATTCTTTAAATGACATTAAATAGGTTTTTGCTGTTGAAGTAAAAAAGCCTAAAGGTTTCCAAATGGCTTTATAAAAAGAGCGTTTTGAAGGCAGTACAAATTGCGGCGAAACAGAATGAATACAAACTCCGGCTATACCCAATTCTTTCTGAATCAATAATTGTGTTAAAAGTCCTCCGTAAGAATGCCCGATTAAAATTGGTTTTTCAGAGAGTTTTTCTATAATTTCTGTATAATAATCAATCAAATCTGCTAAACGCAAAATAGCGATTCTTGAATCTGGATGCTGGGTTCTTAACTCTTCTGCCGATTCATTTTTATAAGGCCACGGCGCAGCAGCAGTTTTGTATCCTTTGTTTTCAAAAAAAACAATCCATTCCTCCCAACAAGAATGACTAACAAATGCTCCTGTAATAAACACAATTGTTTTTGTATTGGATAGATACATGTTGAGGTATTTTTGAGATTACTTTCTAGAAATGTAACAGCACACAAATTTGAGTCTTCTTTGTAAAAACAAAACATATGCCTTTTTGGGGAAGTATTGATTATAAAAGAATTCTTTCGTAAAACGAAATTTATAATTATTATATATCGTTAAAAAAGATTTTAGATTCTTGAAATATCATTCTTAATAGATTTTTGAACGACAGATTCATCAAAACAGAAAGCATATACTAATATTTCTTAATATTAATAAATTGTAGTAATAATCTTATTTATTTTGTTAAATTTGAAATTCTTCTTTAGAGTTTTAAATATGATGACACGATTATTATCCTTATTTTTTTTCGTTTTTTCTTTTAATATTCATTCACAGTCTTCAACAAAAGAACTGATTGATAGTTTAAATACAATTAACGATCATGCAAAAAAGGTAGAACTGTACCGCAAAATTGCATTAAGTCTTCAGAAATCTGATTGGAATAGCGCTGTAAAATATTTAGAATTTGCCGAAGCCGAAGCCAAAAATACAGAGCAGTCTGCACTTACTTTGGCTTATGTCTACACTACTGCAGGTAAAATGTATGCATCAAAAGAAGTTTTAGATATTGCTTTAAAGTATTATTTAAAAGCATATGATATCTATAAAAACAGCGACAAGATTGAGGAAACTGCCAAATTAGAAAACAATCTCGCCATTATTTATGCGCAGGGAAAAAATAAAGAAAAAGCATTACAATATTTTTCAAACGTGTATCACTATCAAAAGTCTAAGAACGATCCTGTAAAACTTGTAAAAATTCTAAATAATATAGGCACCTTATATTTAGATAAAAATATAGACTCTTCTTTATATTATTATCACAAGGCACATTCAATAAATAATACGATAAAAGACAATACTTTAAAAGTTTATGTCTGTACTAATTTGGCACGCGCTTACGCTTTAAAAAAAGATAAAACAAATGCTACTTATTATTTTGACAAAGCTTTTGCTGCAATAAATAAGTCTGTCGATTCTTTAGTACAAGCTTTTGTTTATGAGGCTTTTTCTGAATATATGCTAAAAGAAAAAAACTACGATACTGTAATTGTAAATGCAAAAAAAGCATTAGAACTAAGTAGAGAAAATGAATATAGTTTTTCGGGTTTAAATTTGAATAAAATACTTTATCAAGTTTATATAAATAAAGAAGATTATAAAAGTGCAGTTTATTATTTTCAGAAATACAATGCAATAAAAGACAGTATAAATGTTGAGGAAAGAGCAGTAAACTTAGAGAAAGTGAAGCTGGAGCAGGATTATAAAGCTCGAACCCAAATAAAAACACTAACAGAACAAAAGAAACTGTTTAAGTATTTTGTGATAGGATTAATATTAGTCGTTGGGATATTGATTTTAATTATTTCATTGGTAAAATATCGAAATAAGAATATTAAAAACCAACTGAGAAAAGAGAAATTAAAAACAAAGATGCACGAGCTTAAGCAGCACTTAAAAGCTAAAAATAGGGTTCTGATAGGAAAGGCAATGTCAGAAATACATCGTACAGATAGTATAAATGAAATTTTGACTGATCTTAAAAAAATTAAACTCAAAACCATTAATAAAGAAATGCAGGAAGCTATTGATAAAGTTTTAAAGCGCCTGGAAAAAAATTTGAATACTGATATCTGGAAAGAATTTGAAATAAGCTTTGAGCAGGTACATAAATCCTTTTTTGATAAATTAAAAACCGACTATCCTTCACTTACTCCAAAAGACCGCAGATTGTGTGCTCTTTTATATCTAGATCTAACTACAAAAGAAATTTCTCAAATTACGGGACAATCTTTTAAATCTATAGAGAATGCCCGAACAAGACTTCGTAAAAAGTTTGATTTGACTAATGAAAAAGTAAATCTTTCTACTTATCTAAATACATTTTAACCTAAATAAATGTATTTTTTGAATTAAGTTAATGTGTTGATTTACTTTATTTTGCGTTGTTTTGAGTGTTTTTTTTGTGTCACTTTTATGCCGTTGAGTGTTTTTGTGATAGTCAATTTTTTTAAAAACAGCTGTCTCTATTCTACATTTACTAAATCGATATAATCGAAAAGTTTGCAGCTACCTGCTGAAGAAACAAAAACAAAAAATCCCTTTTTTAAATCTGAAAACTAAAAATCAACCCCCAATTGATTTTTAGAAAAGCTTCAATGGTTTTTTCTCAAAACCATTGAAGCTTGATGATTTTAACCAAGTAAACCAAAACATTAATTTTTAAAATTAAAAGAATGAATCAGAATTACTTTAAAATTAGGTATTTATTTGTTTTGTTAGGTTTCTTTGTCTGTTCCTCAGGAATGGCTCAGTCTCCTTTTCAGAATGTAAAAAAAGAGGATGTGAAAACGGCTGTAGAAGCTCCCGACGTTGTAAAGGAACAAGTTTCTAAAAAAAACAGTGACCCAAATGTTATTAAAAACAATGATGCCGACAATCTCTTCTATCAAAAAGAAGAAAACACAATAGGCACAATTCTTTCTGATGAAGAGAATGAATCTGTTAAAAAGCGAATAGAAGAAAGTCAAAAATTATTTGAAAAAAAATTAATAAATACTGCCGATAAAATATACGCGCAGGATTCTGTTAGTACAAAGGTTAAATCTTTTGCCAAGTCTTCAAATTTGAGTGCGAAGAATATATTTGAAGTTAAAAAAGAAGATTTTGATTTGCCTAAGTCCGATAAAATGCAATTAAAATCAATTTCAGATAATCATGGTAGAACTCTGGCTACTTATCAGCAATTGCACAATTCTATTCCTGTTGAAGGAGCAATCTATAAAGTTAGAGAAAACAAAACCAAGATTGATGCATTTGGTTCTACGTCTAAGAAACTGCCTGTAAATAGCAATTATAAAATAAATGCTGCTACAGCCTTAGAAACTGCACTTAAAACTGTAAATGCCAAACAATATATTTGGGAAAGTAAAAAGCTGGGTTCTTTAGTCAATAAAAATATAAGCACAAAACCGCAAGGTGAATTGGTTTATGCTGGACCTAATTTTTCTTCAGAATTAAAAGAATATCACTTGGCGTGGAAATACGATATTTATGCGACCAATCCGCAATCTAGCCAGACTATTTATGTAGATGCAAACTCGGGAAAAACAATTCTTATTATAGACCTAAACCGAGATGTTCGTTTTACAGGTCAGAGTATTGGTAAAGGTAACTCACGATATTCTGGAGAAGTAACCTTTAATACAAAACAATATTCTGACGGTTATAGACTAGAGGCTTTACAGGGAAAATACAATGTACCGATTCAGACTTTAAATATGAATCATGCAGATAATGCATCAGATGAAGTAATTACTGATTTTATTGATGAAGATAATATTTGGAATGATCTGCATAATGAAAATCATGATGAAGCAGCTATAGACATACATTGGGGTATGCAAAAAACGATAGATTATTATGGAGAAAAATTTAATCGAAATAGTGTAGACAACAAAGGAATGGAAATTATAGGTCTCGCACACTTGGGTAATAAAGTTGAAAATGCTTCATGGACTGGAGGCTGGGCTCAATTTGGAGATGGAAATAATACGCCTTTTGTTAGTTTAGGAATTACAGCACATGAGCTGACTCATGCTGTTACACAATTTTCGGCAGGTTTAATCTACAGAGGAGAATCGGGTGCTTTAAACGAATCTTTCAGTGACATTTTTGGTGTATCGGTTGAATTTTATCTTGGAAAAAGTACCAAAGAAGATATTTGGATGCTGGGTAATGAATTGTACAAACACGGAAGCATGAGAAGTATGTCTAACCCAAAAGCGCAAGGTCAGCCAAGTACTTATGGCGGCGAAAATTGGGCCAACCCGTTAGATACTACTTATGATAATGGAGGAGTGCACATTAACAGCGGTATTACCAATTACTGGTATTATCTTTTATGTGAAGGCGGTCAAGGTATAAACGATCTTAAAAGCAGTTATAATGTTAAACCTATTGGTATTGCAAAAGCAGAGAAAATTGCATACATAACCCTTACCGAGTATTTATCACCTTCTTCAAACTTCAGCGATATGCGCGAGGCAACTTTAATGGCTGTAGAAGATTTGTACGGATTGGGTTCCGAAGAATACAAACAAGTTACCAATGCTTGGTATGCTATTGGTGTTGGCGCGGCTTATACAGATAAACAAATAACACTTGTTGCTGTTGAAAAACCTACTTCAGTTTGCGGACCTTTAAAAGGTGATGAACCTTTTTATGTTACCATTAAAAACACAGGATCTACTGTAATTAAAGCAAATGAGATTTTAAATTACAAATTAAGAGTATTGGTACAAGGTTTTGGCGGTAAATTTTCTTCTGTATACACAAACAATGGCAGCATAAATTTCGCAAAAGATCTGAACATAGGTGAGCAAATAACTGTAAAAATTCAAGACAAAATTCCTTATATAATAAGTGCAAGTACTGTAAATTATGTAGAAATTAAGTTGGATTTTAAGCCTATTGAAGAGTTTGGTACAAAAGACGGAATTTCTTTTGTTTCAGATTTATTGATACCTCCAGGACAAAAAGATTTTGACATTAAAATTGTGGGATTAAATCTTCCAGAGTATTCAGGTGAAGCGTTGTCAGCAAATCATCCGTTAGCCGTTACGATTTACAATTTAGGCTGTAAGGACATACCAGTTGGTTCAAAATTAAAAGTTGGATATCTAAATACGCTTCCCGAAAATGAAACGGTCTGGAAAGATATTACACTAGATACTGCTTTTAAAATGAATTCAGAAATGACAATTCCTTTTGATGGTACTATCGACTTATCTGCAGCCGGATTGTATACTTATGAAGCTTTTGTAACCTACAGCCAAGATCCTGTAACGACTAATAACAGTACTATAAATGCTGTTTATAATGGTGTTATAAATCAATTTCCGTATAATCAGGATTTTGAAAGAACACCGGGTGGCTGGTTTTCAAAATCAATACTTACAAATCAGAAATTTTTATGGCAGCAGTATAATTATTCTTTTAGAGACTTAAAATCTAAATGCTTATGGATTTCTACAGATCTTTCTGGTTCTGAAAAAATGGCTCTGAATTCTAATTTTACACTACAATCGCCAATATTTGATTTTACTAATGTTACGTCTCCTTATGTAGAGTTTGATATGACTTATTTGTTCTATAGAGGATATGACGGATTGATTGTTGAATATTCTGATGATAAAGGTCAAAATTGGAAAAAAGTTACCGATATTGATTATCCTTCAACAATACATTATAATGACTTAATAACTGGACCATGGTTTACCGCAATTAATAATGATCCTGATAAAAAGCCATATGGAATGCACTTAAATGAGCTTGCAGGTAAAAAAGGATCTTTTCGTTTCCGTATCGTTAAAGATAAATATGCGAACAATTTTTTAGGAGCTTTTATAGACAATATTCGAGTAAGTGATGCTCCTTATGATTTAGAAGTTGTAGCAGCAAGATTAGAAGCCGGTACTTGTGCCATTAAAAATGATAATGCGACAATAAAGGCTGAGATCGTTAATAATTTTGCAGCAACAAATGAGAAGGTCAATGTCGTAGTCAAAATTCTTGATCGTGCAAAAAATGAAGTTTTTTCTAAAACTGAAAATACATCATTAGTATTCAATAAATATAGAGATACGATAACCTATTCTATCCCGAATATTAATTTGAAAAGTATTGGTGAAAATACAATTACGATTTCAGTTTTTCCTGAAGATATGACTCGCGAAGTTAAACCAGAAAATAACTCTTTTGTATTTGGTTACGACAATTGGAACAATGAAGATATGAAAGTATCTGTACTTCCATACACAATGGATTTTGAAGATGTAACACAATATAAAGGATGGAGAACTTCTGAAAATAAAAATAGTGCAGGCTGGAAATATGGCACAAATGATGATCTAGATTCTCAAGGATGGCGTATACCAGATCATACTCATTTTATGGCGAGCAACGATGATAAATGCAATTGTAATGCATCAAATGATATGTTAATCTCTCCTGTATTTGATTTGAGTAATTATAAAGAAGCGCATTTATCATTTGATGGCTTTGGAGACGGAGCCAGACTTTCTAACGGATTTGTAAAAGTAAGTACAGATGGAGGCGTAAATTGGCAGACTGTATTTAAAATGCCTTACATCAATAATTGGATAGAATATTATGTAGATTTAACTGCTTATGCAGGAAAATCTTGTGTTCTTGTAGCATTTCAGCATAATGATAATGAATTATTTGCTCATGGTTTTGCTGTTGATAATATTAAGATCAAAGAAACACGAGATTATTTGAAGCTTTCTAATTTGAGTGTTGCAGAAACCGTTTATGAAGATGCACCATCATACGAGTTCTTTATAAGCGCAAAGAATTCATCTTATAATACACTTAATAAAGTTACGATCGAATACCAAATTACCCAAAACGGTACAGTCGTAGGTAAACCAATTGCATTAGAAAGAAAAGGTACATTATTACAATACCAAACTCTTGTTTATAAAATAGACGGTATTCCGCAACTGGCAGCAGGAAATTATGAAATTAATGTAAAAGTAATTGCAGACGGACAGTCTAAAGCTGAGGCAGAAAGTCTTACAGGAAAATTTAAAGTTATTGCGAAAGCATCAAATTTAGATACTGAAACTTTTTCAACTGTGCCGCAAGGTTCATTATTTGGAACAAAAGGATTTGTTTCTAACCAAAGTGATGACAATTATCCGTGGAAAACAGTTATTAAACCTGATAATAAAAGCCTGACACTTCCTCAAAAAGATCACACAGGAGATAGTGCAGGAGTAATGCTTTACAATCAACTTGAAAATTATGCAGTTTATGGAGAATTAATCTCACCAATGTATCAATTACCAGAAAGCACCACTACTCTAGAATTTTATTACGCACTGCAAAGTAATTATAACAATGCTTTTATTGTAGATCTTAAAACTACAGGCGTCGAATGGAATGAAGTATGGAGAGCTTCTAAACAAGGAAGTTATGTAGACAAAGAATGGCAGAAAGGTGCAGTAAATTTAAGTAAGTATGCAGGAAAATCTGTTATGCTGCGATTTAGACATGCTAAAGCAGCTGGGTATTCTTATATGGTACTTGATGATTTAAAAATAACTAGTGAGCCTATTGTAGATGTATCTGTACAAATGCTCTCACCAAAAGATATATGCGGCGGATCTGATGTAAAGGTGAAGTTAACCAATGAAGGACAAATTGCAATTCAAGGAAAAACAATTCAATTAGATTTAGTATACAGCAATACGCTTGAGACTATTTCAGAAAGTATTGAAGCAGGAATTCCTGTTGGTGAAAGCATAGAATATACTTTCAAAAAACAGCCTAAACTTGCAGCAGACGGTGACTCTCATGTATTTAATGTTACGGCTAAACTAGAAAATGATTTTATCGAGCAAAACAATCAAGTAAAAAATTATACCTATCAAGATATAGCTGCAGGTTTTAAAATATTCGACAATCCAATAATTCATGGATATGCAGGCAAAGACTTGTATATAGAGGCCGAAACTAATTTTAGTATTGGCAAATTAGACGTTGCTTCATACAAATGGAGTACAGGTGACGTTACTAATGGGATTAGAATAAATAAGGCAGGAGATTATACTGTAACAGCAGCGATGAAAAATGGATGTACGCTTACGGAAACCATAAAAGCTGTATTTGATACTTTTGAGTCTGAATTACCAAGCGGAGCTGTCTGTGGTCCTGAAGTTGTTTTGAATCCTGGAAATTATAAATCTTATGAATGGTTTGATGGTTCGACAGAACCAATTTATACTACAGCAAAAAGCGGTAATTATTATGTAACCGTTTATAATGAAAATGGCATTGGTAAAATTTTTAATACAACTATTTCAATTCTTGAAAACAGCATTGTATCTGAAATTAAAGCTGCAGGCGATAGAAAATTAAGCTCTTCAAACGAGGGAACTTCCTATCAATGGTTTTTAAACAATAGACCGATACCAAATGCAAACGAAAAATCTATAATTACGGTTTGGGAAGGAAATTACAGCCTTCAAGTAACTAATGCTAATGGGTGTAGTAGTATTTCTAAACCATTTGATTCAAAAGGAATGTTTGTTGGAAAAATAATAAATCCTTTTAGAGTATTTCCTAATCCAGCTGTAGATATTATAAATCTCTTCTTAGCAGATAAAGTTGAGGGAGAAGTGCAAATCAAAATTTTTGGAATGGATGGTAAAGCAGTTTGGAATAAAACGTATACAAGTATTCCATCAAACATAAATGTAAGCGGATTAAGTCCGGGAGTTTATGTTTTAGAATGCGATGTACAAGGCAAGAAATATACAGTTAAGATTATAAAAAAGTAACAAATTACAGATAGAAATAAGGTAACTCTCTTTTGGGAGTTACCATTTTTAAAAACAAACAAATGATTATGAAAAAATCGATGCTAATTTTATACACACTATTTTTAAGTGTGACTGTTATTGCTCAAAATAAAAAAGTTAATGTAGGATTAAAAGCAGGTTTAAATATTTCGAGCCTTTCTTTTGATGAAAGTGAATTAAATTCATCAAGTAAAGCAGGATTTACGGCAGGACTTATGGTTGAAATTCCTATGACGGAAAAATTTTCGCTTCAGCCAGAATTATTGTACAGCCAGCAAGGAACAAAAACTTCCTTTTTTGATGGAGATGTAACAAATTCTAGCTACAAAGGCACTATCGAATTAAATTATTTAAACATTCCTTTAATGCTAAAATATTATGTAATAAAGGGATTTAGCGTGCAGGCTGGGCCTCAATTAGGAATACTTCTAAAGGCCGATCATAAATATCAGGATAATTTTTTGGGTTATAAAAATTATGGCAGCTTTAATTTATTCGATCATTCAAGCGGTGTAGATACTTCGGTAAATTTGGGATTAGGTTATCAATTTAAAGATAAAATTTATACAGACTTAAGATATAATCTTTCGTATTCTAATGTATTTAAAAATGGAGATACAGATTATTTCATTAACAAAGACATGAAGAATAGAGTTTTTCAAATTACGATTGGTTATTTCTTTTAAATAATTATTGTTTCTAATACCATTAAATGATATTCGAAACATAAAATTGTAGAATTGTTAATAGTTGAGTTTTTAGTTAGGTTTTTATTGGAAAGCCTGTGAACATATTGTTTGCAGGTTTTTTTTATGAAGTATCTGAGACAATGCAATTAAGTTAAGTTATTTTTTCACGCAGATTCTGCAGATTTGGCAGATTTTTTTTTCCGCTAAAATCTGCGAAATCTGCTTGAAACTTTTTTAAACAATCCTTAACTTAATGACATTGGTGTCTGAGCGTAATTCTAAAATTATTGAAAAGAATAACGTAAAGTAAATCCCGAACTAATAGTCGTTAACGGATATGAAGTTGAAACTAGAGGTTTTGAGAAAGAATGATTGTAATAAAAAATCATAGTAAGATTTTTGCTTAAAGAATAATCTGCTGTCGTTTTAAGTGTCCAAATGTTTTGTCCCGCCGCGATTTGATTGTTGTCGTAATCGAGGTAACGTACTATCGTTTGATTCTTTCTCAAAGTCAAATCGGCTTTAATGATAATATCACTTTTTATGGTGCCCGTTGGGTTGTCTGCCAATTTAGAAGACATTATTACATCTTTTATACGATAACCTAGACCAACAACATATTCAATTCCGTTTACTTCAGTCAAATTGTTATTGTCAAAACTCATCGATAAAGTTCTGTCCTTATTAATTTGAGTTAAAAGTTTAAATGAGTTTTTTAATTCAAAATCTATTTTTAATAGCGGATTAAATTGCTCTGCCAGCGTAACATTTGAAGTTATCGTTGGATTGTAATAATTACCGTTATCATCTGTACCATTTGGATTTTTGGTATAATTGTAATTAGAGTTAAAAGCACTTACAGTATAGGTTGCTTGATAAGTATGCTGCAAAGAGAAGCGTTTGAATGTTTTTTTGAAGAAATTATACTGCATTAAACCATTGTATTTGATGGACCAGTTTGGAATAGGAATACTTCTAAAAATACCTAACGAAGCATTATTAGCATCAGTTCCTGTATAAGCTGCCAAAAAAGAAGCCAGCAAAACGGCCTGACTTGAACTTCCATAACCTATGGGAAATCCATCTACACCAATATTTGCAGGATTGTTGATATTTACGCCTTTTTTAACCGCCAATCTATTGGCAATTGTTAATCTGTTTTTTCTAAAATCATCAAAAGCTTCAGAATTGTTTTCATCACTTTTAAAAAAAGAAGTTTTTATTAATACCGTCGTAATTGCAAAAGTTCCAGAAGTATAAGGTGATCTCGAATTATATTGTCCATTGCTGACATCGTATTGTTCTGAAAAATTCTGCGAATAGGCTCTGTTTGCGATAAAATCAATTTTTAAATCGGGAGTAAGTTCTACGTTTGCAGCACCTTTAAAAGTTTTACTATTTGTTGTAGTATAGTTTTGATTGAATTCTTGATAAGTTGTCAGCGATCCTTTTTTGGCCGCTTCATAGCGAATGTCGTCTTGACTTCCAAAAGCAAAACCTAAAGTTGATTTAGAGAATCCAAAAAAACTTGGAGTAGGTAAGTAACCCGGTAAAACAGTGCCGTTGTTTTCGGCAAAACTAAGCGTCACATTTTTTACACTAGTTAAGATGTTGTAAAAGCTTTTTAGAAATGGGCTTCTTTCATTTTTTTGAGGAATATCAACTTTTGTGATTTTTTCTCCTGGTTTAATAATAGTCTTTTTTTGAGGTTGATTTGAAGCTTTAGAAGTTTTAGAAATTCCAATGTATTTGTAAAACGATTCCATATTAAAACTTGCATTCAAACTGCTTGTGTTGGCATTTTGAATCGTATTTCCTAAATCATAAGAAATGCCGTCAACTTCTATTTTTGATAAAGCTTCAGAAGAACGCTGCCAGCTGTAATCTCCGGTATAACTTACATTGGCTTTTACAAAACTAAAAACAGGCAGTTTATTGATAGGAATATCATACGTTACAATAAGCTTTTGAGTATGTTTATTAGGATCACCAATATTAAAATAATTGTCTGAAATTTTAAAAGAATCAATAGGTTCTCCGTCTTTGTTTAAATAATCTTTTACAATATTGCTAGAAGATGCCGTATAATTTAGTTTTAAAGATTTTGTCAAATTAAAATTAAATCCATATTGATAATTAAACTCAAAATTCCTGCTCGATGATGGATCCAGCGGAATTCCTTCAACATCAATCTGTCTGTATTGCTGACTATTATACTGCCTAGTAATATTGGTATTGAAGGTTATATTTGATGGCATATAATTAAAATTAAAGTCACTAAGCAATTTCCAATAACTGCTTTTTTTCATGAAATCAGTTTTCTTAAAAGGCTGAACATTTTCTGGATTTGTGCTAAAATCATAGTTTAGCGTAGTACTGCTTTTTTGATCTACGTAACTTTCTCTTTCATAATCATGACGAGAAGTTTCGTTGTAAGACTGCGAAAAAGTAAAGTTTTCTATATCGTAAATATGTGCTTTTTGTTCTGGTTTTCTTTCTTTTCTAACGCCAATAAAATTGATGCTTGTATTCTTAGTATAATCTATAGCTCTATTTTTAATACTGGCTCTTTCCTGCTCATTTTCTGCAGCATCAAGCATAGTCTGCAAAGTAATATCTGGATTTTCGGGATCGTATTTTGGAGTAATGATTTCCTCAGACGCCGCATAATTAAAAGGCAGCACAGCACCCCATTTTTTGGGTAATAATTTACCAAGATTGGCATTTGTGACAATATTATACTGCATGGTGTTTTCCTGGCTTCTTTCGCTGGAGCTTTGTTCTAAAGACCCAAAACCAATAGTACTCATTTTTCCTGTAGCCGAAATAGAACCAAAATCGGCAAGATTGGTGTCTAGATTTACAACTGCAGCCATTCCGCCCGAATTGTCCATTTCGGCCAATCGCATTTCATCAAACCAAACTTCACCTTTTATATCTTGATGTGGATCATTATTTTTAATTCCGACCATTAAACTTCGGACTGAACCCAAATTAGGATTTCCTTTTACACCCAGTTTTAACTTGTTTATTTTAGAACTTAATGTTGGATCCATTTTCTCGTCGTCTTCACTTAAATAATAAATTCCACTTGTGGGCAGCGTGCTCACATCTACTTTTTTGGAGAGTAATTTCAACTTAGATAATAAAGCCAATGATAAATCAATCTCATTTTCATCTGGCCATACTGCTACAGCGCTCAACGGACCACAGCCAGCTGGAATAGTCACTTTTAACGGGATTTCGATTTGATAAAAATTCTCGGTGTAATCATTTCCTAGACGAATAAAACCTACCATTTGATTGTCTGTAAGGACCGTTTGACTAGTAAGTGATTCTGCATGCAGGAACATTTTCAGTTTTTTGTATTGGCGCATATCAACACTTACACTTTTGTAAACCGCTCTAGAATCTAGAGGTTCAAGTCCAGTTCCCGAAACTTTTAATCCTAAAGACTGCTCATTTTGATAAATAATAGAATTACCGCTGTACGATTGTTCTCTTACTACACCCGGAGGAAGTATATAATTTACGGGACATTTACCATCGTTTTCCTCAATATTTACAGCCAGTACATCTAGATTTGTACTATCATCTGTAACATTAGTATCATTAGCATCAAGTGTTTCGGTATAAGTACGCCATTCGCCTTTTTGTAAATTTAAAGAACCAAATCGCATCGTTACAGGACTACTGAAATTAGACATAAAAATACGCATAAAACGGATAGAAGTAAAATCTGAAATACTTCCAATAGTATTTTCTGGCTGCGAAATAGGAATTTTAAACTGAATCCATCTGGCTTCTGTTGTGTTTCCGTTTGGCAGTGTAACTTGAGTATTTCGTATGTCTGTAATATAATTTTCACCAATTGCCATATTCGGTTTCATATCAACACTGTATTCATAATACGCATTGATGGTATTCATTGTATAATCGCCGTTGATGTCTTCTGTATTGGGCAGTGTAGTCGAGGCTTTGTTGGCGGCATCTGTACTAACTTCTGAATTTCCTTCTGTACCATTATAATTTTTATAACGTTCTAATACGTCTCCTGTAGTGTTGAGGTAATAGAGATAATCATCTGCAGCGGGATCTGTTTCAGAAGCATAATTGGTATAAATTAATCTTTCCTGATCATTTTTTAAACCATCCAAACCAATATCCTGACTGGAACGATTTGCAGAATCGGTATCAAAAGCATACGTTAATGACTGCGATGCAGGAACATCTCCCCAAATTCCCTGAGGCGTTACCACGAGTTGATCTGTACCAAGACCATTTTCATATTGTTTTCTGCCGTCTTTTAAAACATCTTCTGAAATTTCACCCAAGTTAAAATAGATTTTACCAGAATTCTCCGGTGCTGTTTTCCCGTTTCCAACATAAGGATCTAAAACCCAAAACTGAATATATTCTACATTTCCCTGCTCAAAATTTGTCGTGCTCAGCGATCGCATGATACCTCCAAAATTATCTTTTGGAGTCGTTGAAAAATTTGGCGAGTTATTGTAAGGACCTCGTTCCGAAGGATAATAACTCAAATCTAAAGTACTTACCACAAGTGTTTGTCCTGTGGCAGTTTCGGTGTTCGGGTATAGTTCTTCTTTGTAAACCCTTCGTGTAGCATTCAGCGAAAGATCATCATTAGTAATTCCAGATGGTTTTGAGGTATAAAAAATAGGATCAATGGTATACCAAGATAATTTTGCTCTTTTGAAACCATAACTCAAATCATTAGCACTTTCGTTAAAATTATAAGCACTTGTAGTATTATTTCCAGGTGTTGACGATAAACTCCAAGAATATGCCGAAGTCAAATCGATAGTAGTAGTAGAACTCTCAAAATCATCAACATAAACCGTTGATTCTCCTTCAAAATCACTTGCTTTTGCTGTATTTGGTTTTAAAAATGCCACTTCGCCTCTTACCGAAAGATTGGAAGGAACATCAGTATCTATATTGGGCAGTTTATTGACCAAACGGGTAAAAAAAGGAACTTCACTTGAAAAAGTAGTATTAAGACCAAAAATAGAATTGTCTACAGATTCCTGCCCGTAATTTGATTTCTGTGTCAAAGGTTTTTCGGTATATTTTAAATAAGTCGCTCCAATTGTAAAATCATCCGATACTTTGTGTTCTATATTAAAACCGACAAAACTTTTAGTCTGCTGTCCAAAAACAGAATTGTTTTCTACATTAACCGTAATGCTAGCATTAGAAGCGATAAGTGAGGCATCAAGAATATGTACTTTTCCTAACTGATAATCTACGCTGTAGTCAATACCTTCGGTCAAAGTTCTTCCATCGGCAGTAACTACAACAGAACCGCTCGCAATATTATAGGAACCAATAGAAATACCATCAGAACCTGTAGATTTGTATTTTCCTTTTAATAAATATTTGTTTTTATCACTGTCTTGCAAAGCTCCCGTTTGCGTATTGCTGTACATACTTTTAAAAACATATTTTTTCTGATTGGCATTGTAAGACGCTGTATTGTCATAACTTTCACCCGTATTCGTAGAAAGTTTATTAAAAATAAGTTCACCAAAAGGTTCTTTAGTTGTAAAAATAATTCGTCCGTTTTGTGCGTCAATAGTCAAGCCAGAAACAAAATCAAAGAAACCGTCACCTTCTTTTTGAATGTCATTGTTAGTATTAAGCCTGTCTAAATTAAAAACCCTAAGCAAGGGAGTTTCAGCAACTTTATTTTCATCTGTCGGATTAGACGGAAAAGAAGTTACAGGCGTAATATAATTTAAGGCTGATGGATTGGCATATAGAATATTAAATTTAAAATCCTGCTGGTTGATTTGATACGCATTTGGAATTTGATAAATATTCTTCATCATTAAATTCCAAACAGGATTTTTTAGATTTACCAAACTGCTTTTCAGCATTTTTAAAACTAAACTCTGCGTTGTAACCGTTTGTGTGGTAACCACAGTAGCATCAACACCATCTGTGGCAAATTCTCCAACTTGATATACTTGATCTCCAGAAGTATATTGATACGCTACAGCAAGAACCTCATCATTGGCTAATTTCTGCTGTAAAGAAATATACCCCAATTGTTTATTCAAAGTATATTCGGTTGTGGCAAGTTTACGTGCATTTTCTAGTTTAGAATAATCTTGCCCTTCTCTTGCGGTGGTATTAAAACCAGAATTAGAAGTGGCTATTTCGCGTATTTGACTGTTTAATAATCCCGATCCTGCTTTTATTTGTGCTGGATCATAATCATTATTAGAATTGTCTGGTGGCGAATCTGCGGCTTTGTTAAACATTCCAGACGATGGATCTAAAACTACAACTTCATTATCGGCAAGACCCGTTAATTGTGCTTCTCCCAAATCCTGAAGTGCGATGATATTTCGCAGATTATTAGCTGTTGTACTTACGGCCGTTTTTTTGTTGGTAACCCAGACTTCTATTTTAGTAATTTGAATTCTACTGTCTATTAAAGGATAATTTTTTAGAGAAGCATCGTATTTATTTCTAAAATACTGCGATAAGAAAAAATGTCGGTTACTGTCGTAATCAAGTGCATATAAGCTAAATTCTTGCACTGTACCACTTCCTTGAGCTACCACACTTTTGGTTTCTGATTTTTGCTGCGAAAAAACTCCTGTTACCGTTGTTTTACCAAACTGCAATTGTGCTTTTACACCAAACAAATTTTGAGCACCTGTTATAAGTGTACTGTTTAATGGCATGCTGACATTTCCGACTTCTATTTTCTGAACAATATCATCTTCGTCTGGCGTATAGGCTAATTTAAAAACATTCTGAAACGCAAATGTAGACTGCGTATCATAATTGACGTTTACTTGAAGTCGGGTTCCAATTTTCCCCATTAAACTCAAGCTTATTTTTTGATCAAAATTGAAATTAAGGCTGGATCTGTTTCTCGCAGACAAGGCGGGATTATCTTGTTTGTTGTAGAGTAATCCTAAATCCATTTCTACAGATCCAGTTGGTTTAACATCGATTGTGTTGCTTCCAAAAAGAGATTCAAAAAAGGCAGATCTTACATAATATCTCGGCAGTAAATCTTTTTGTGCTGCTTTACTGCCTGCTTTTTTGGCTTCGATAGCATCTGTTTTTTTTCTGAAATAATCACGCATAGATTCCTTCACCTTTAGCTTTTCATATTGCTCTGGCGTTAAATAAATAGGATAATCTATGCTGAAATTGTCTAAAGAACTCGTATAGATATAAGTATCTGTAACAGGATCATAAGTATAACCAGAAAGTATACTGTTTGTAGTATTGAACGCAATTTTTCCGGTTGCATATTGTTTTTTGACAGTATCTTGTACAGCCTGCTGAATTTGAGCATGTGATACAACGGTACAAGAAAAAACCAGAAAAAAAATAAGTGTTTTGCGCATATTAATTTGGCTCTAGTAACCTTTGGGTATTATTTTAATCACAGCATTTGCATACTGCCAGTTTTATTCTATGTTTTAATTGAATAGCATGAATAGAAAGCTCAGAAATAAGCTTTTATTATTTTAAATTGATGCCGTACTTTTTGCCAAAAACAAAGAATTTATTTTTGTGTTACTAGAGTTAGTTTTGTTTAATAGGCTTGGAAATTTTATGTTGGTATTTGGTTTTTAGAAACCCATAGCCTCAAGAATTTTGAAAGCTATGGGTAATTATTCTACAGGCATTACTTGTATGAATTTGCAGATCAAAGGAATGATTTATAGCCGTCTTAAAATAATAAAGTAGAAGTATAGACCTATTTGCTATACTAGGATATGAATCCTATCGATGAAAATGAGATTGAGGTGCTAATTTATCTATGAAATAAATGGCTTTTGGTAGTTTTTGTTGATTTAAATAGAAAGAAAACCATTAGTTTGAGATTGAAATTATTGATTTAGTCAAGATTTTTGTAATTAGAATGAGTGTCTTACTAGTGAATTTATTGGTTGTAGTCTGCGTGAAAAAATAATAAACAGAAATCTTTTTTTAATTGAAATAAATTAAATTTGATTTTTGCGTTCACGAGCAGGACGCTTAAGTCAGCTTATAGAAATACAGGCTTTCAAATTTGCCTTTGACAATAGAGAACGTTCATATCAAAATGATCCTTGATATTTATTAAACAAATAAAACAGTAAATTATGAAAAATATGTTTTTAGCTGCATTGTCAATAGTCTTTTTTTCTTGTGTGTCTGAAAAAGACAAAACAGACTGTCATAATGCAGTAACAATTCAAAATAAGTCAAATAGTGTAATTTATTTTGGAGGTAGAGATTCAAATTCTCAAATCAGCTATAATCCTCTTAAATCAGGTGAATATTTTAAAATAGTTCCAGGTGCAACTAAAGATGACATTTTCGGTAAAGATAGAGGCTGTTATGAAGATTTGTTTACAGAAAACAATAATAAATTATATTATTTACTCTACGATGAGCAAGTTTTATTAAACGAACCTTGGGATAGTATCGTAAAATATGATAAAGTTTTAAAGCGATTTAGTTTTACTTTAAAAGAGATGCAGGATGCTAATTGGGAAATTATTTATGATGGTAACTAATTTAGTTACAGAAAAAGAACTAACCCGATCGCTCGGATAAGCAATAATTTTCTCATTAAGGATAGCGTGGTTTTGCAAACCGTGCCCACAAACGAGAGCAAAATAGTCAAAAAAGAAAAGCTCGCAATTTGCGAGCTTTTTTATACTTAAAGCTTTATTTTATTATTTAATAAAATTTTTATTCTTTTTTATCGAGCATTTAAAAATGATTTTAATAAGGATATTTTTCTCATCTTCATTGAGAAGATTTAAGTAGTAATATTTATTCTTTTAGGTTGTTTTGGTTGATTTAAATCGAATGAGAATGGTGAGTTTGCTATTGAAATTATTGATTTGGTTAAAATTTTTGATGCTGCATTAAACAAGGCTTTATAGTATTATAAAATAAAAATTCTTAAAAATCCAGCATTGCTAATAAGGGAGAAAAGACTATTTTAGTTGTTTATAAACAATTACTACTAAACCATTAATAACTTCCAAAAATATTTTGAAAAAATTACTGTCTAAAATAGCATCATTGCCCGTTATACAATTTTCTCATTCCCAAAAAACGAAAACCATTAATGACGAACCGAATCCGTCAGACAAAAAAATCATCATTGAACATTTAAAAAAAGATGAATTTGCAAGTATTGATCATAATTTGATCTTTAAACCTGAAATTTCTAAAATTGATTTTTACAGATTAAAAGAAATGGATTTCAGTTGGGAAGTATTAAAACCGTTGTCTGAAAAAGTTACAGCATATTGTGAGGAAAATGAATTAAATCATAGAATTGGAATAAAAATATTAACCGAAGAACAGAAAGCACTCTATTTTTGGTGGTATTTAGATGCACAAGTTACAAATGGTGGATTCAGTCAATTTATTTATAATGGATATGATAAATATTTCCCCGCAATCCTTAATGGATTAAAATTACTTCCAGACCAAAAATATTATAATCTTATTGAAAAAGTATATTTATATTATATACAAGAAGGCTTAGAAAATCTTGATAGAAATGAGGTAGATTATTTTGAGAATAAATTTTACGAGAATGATTTTCTATCCGATGCTGATGAATTGTATTATAAATTGAATAAACAGTTGTATATAGACTTTGAAGTATTTATTAGAAAAAATCAATCAAAATATATAAAACCTATAGAGAATAAATTCTCTGGAGAAATTTTTGAAAAAAAAGCTAATGGTATAGAAGAATCTCTTTTTGTAGTAGACGGTATACCAAATGGTTATTATGAAAAAAAAGAAAAAGGTATATTTATTGAAAAGCTAAAATACGAAAATGGTATAGTGATAGAAGAAAACACATACACAGATGGAGTATTATTAGAAAAAATAACTATCAACAATATCGATTCAACTAAAGTGAAATTAATTTTCTTTCCAAACGGAAATATTAAAGAGGAGAATTTAATGAAAATTAAAAGTAAAAATAATTGGGTTTCTATAACTCAGAAGAAATTTTTTGATAATGGAAATATTGAATTTGAATCTTGGACTGATAACGAGTTAAAGAAGAATTTGAAAAAATACTTTTTAGATGGAACCGTAAAAAGTCATTCGCGAAAATGGGAAAATAAAGATGATTCTTCGATAACCCAAACGGATTATCTAATATGTTATGATGAGAATAAAAAACAAACCTTGATAAACGGTAAAGGTATTTTTTTAGGCAGTAATCAATCTGGAGATAACATTTATGAATATATTGTTAACTGTGAAGATTATAAAGCCAATGGAGAATCTTTAATTTATGAAGATGGCGTTATTTGGCTAAAAGAAAACTATGTAAAAGGAATGAAGGATGGTATTGAAATTGAATATGATGAAAAAGGGAATGAGAAAAAAAGAAGTGAATATAAAACGGGACAATATATTGGAAAAATAAAATAGGCCTTCTTCCTGATGTGATTCGATGAAATATTTACAGGAAACTAACTGTTTAAATTATAATATTTTTAATCAAAAGTCTTTCCAAAACCTTTTAAACAATAATATAAAGTCTTTCATTTTGTATTTTTGATGTTCATTTAATTTAAGCAGCATTTTTATATTAAAAAGGTTATTTTTTTAGGCTGCAAAAGTAAATTTAAGAACTCGATCATTTGTTACACAAAAAGCCACATAAATTGTATTATAAGACATTTATTGATCGATGTATTCAAGTTTGAAATAAAAAATTATCTTCTCTCACCAACCTGCTGACGCCACATAGAATAATAAAGTCCTTTTTGTTCCAGAAGTTCCTCATGCGAGCCAGTCTCAGAAATTTTTCCTTTTTCTAAAACATAAATAGTATCGGCATGCATTATGGTTGAGAGCCTGTGAGCGATTAAAATAGTCATTCGCTGTTTACTCAATGATATTTCCCTGATTGTAGCGGTAATTTGTTCTTCGGTTAAAGAATCTAATGCAGAAGTAGCTTCATCAAATATAAGAAGTTGCGGTTTTCGTAATAAAGCTCTCGCTATCGAAAGGCGCTGTTTTTCGCCGCCCGAAAGTTTCATACCGTTTTCTCCCAATAGTGTATCTAAACCATGCGAAGCCTTTGCAATCAATGCGGTAGCCGATGCTTTGTTTAACGCTTCTGTAATTTCTTTGTCTGTTGCAGTAGGATTTACAAAAAGCAGATTGTCTTTAATAGATCCCGCATATAGCTGTGTATCTTGGGTAACAAAACCAATTTGTCTTCGCAAAGGATTGTAACGAATCTGGTCTGAATTAATTTCATTAAAATAAATATCCCCGTTTACAGGAATATAAAGTCCAACAAGTAATTTTACAAGAGTAGATTTCCCAGATCCCGATGGCCCGACAAACGCGATAGTATGCCCAAGATTGATTTTAAAAGAAATACCATCAATTGCATTATAAGTAGAAGTTTTGTGCTTAAAAATTACATTTTTAAATTCAAGAGATTCTAATTTTTCAACTTCAATAGAATTTTCGGGACGTTTTTCTATAGGTCTATTCATCAATTTGTCGAAGGTTTTTAAAGACGCATCAGCTTCTCTGTAAAGTATAATCATATTTCCCAAATCCTGCAGTGGCGTAAAGATAGCAGTCGAAATAAATTGCATGGCGATTAATTCTCCTGTAGTAAGGACTTTTCTAAAAATAAGCCACAACAATATAAATAATATCGATTGTTTAAGAAGATTAAGCATATTGCCTTGAAGGAAAGACAGCACACTTACTTTTTTAGCCTTTGTCATCTCGAGATTGTAAATACTTAACGTAAGCTGATTCATTCTTTTAATCTCGGCAAAAGTAAGCCCAAGACTTTTTACGAGTTCTATGTTTCGCAAACTCTCTGTAATTACGCCAGCCTGTTTATCGGTTTGTTTGTTGATAGATTTTTGAATGCCTTTTATTTTTTTTGAAACCAATCCAGTAAGTGAACCTAATAAAACTACACCAATAAAAAAGACAGGTACAAGCAGCCAATTTTTATTAATGCTGTACCAAATAAGAAAACCAACACCTATAAGCGAGGAATACATTACATTGATAAAGGAATTGATAAATCGCTCTGAATCTGTTTTTACTTTTTGCAGGACAGACAAAGTTGTTCCGCTTCTGCTTTCTTCAAATTCCTCGTAAGAAAGTCTTAGAGTTTGTTTTAGTCCGTCATTAAAAATTGACATTCCAAAAGCAGCTACGGCTTTTCGAGTAACGTAATCTTGCGCCGCTTTACTTAGTCTTGCTAATATTCCAATAGCAAGTGCAATTATAAGCCAGTATAATATACCTGAGATCAATTCTTTTTCAGCAAGATTGTATTTATTTGTTGCATATTGATCTATAATTTTTCCGAAGATTATTGGGTCAACTAAAGTTAAAAGCTGTGCAGTTCCTGCTAGAAATAGCGCAAGAAAAATAAGATTACGATGCGGCTGTAAATATTTCCAGAGTATTTTCATCAAGATATTTTTAAGAGAGAGGATTTATGGCTAAAATTGAATTCTACTAAGTTAACACTCTTAGATTAAAGAGAATATTTTTTTGGAAAATTTGATGAAGAATGGTAAATCATTTTTTTTTATATTTAACGTATATAAAATTTACAGTATGGAAACTCCAAAGAAAGAAGAGATTAAGCAGGAAGTATTTGATTTATATGATGATTATGCGCATAACAGACTATCGCGTCGTGATTTTGTACAAAAATTATCTATTTATGCAGTAGGAAGCCTTACTGTACCTGCGTTATTGAGTTTTCTTACGCCAGATTATGATGTAAATTTGCAGATTAAAGCCAACGATCCTAGAATTACAGAAACCTACATAACTTACACTTCGCCAAAAGGCGGCGGTACCATAAAAGCATTATTATGTGTGCCAAAAGGCAATACTAAAAAGTTAGGAGGCGTTGTTGTTGTGCATGAAAACAGAGGACTTAATCCGTATATTGAAGATGTTGCCAGAAGAACAGCTTTGGCTGGATTTATCAGTCTTGCCCCAGACGCACTTACTCCGTTAGGCGGTTATCCGGGTAATGATGATAAAGGAAGAGAAATGCAGAGTAAAAGAGACCGAAATGAAATGCTTGAAGATTTTATTGCTGCTTTTGAATATTTGAAGAATAATAAATCTTGTAACGGAAGAGTAGGCGTGGTCGGATTTTGTTTTGGAGGCTGGATCTCTAATATGATGGCAGTTCGTTTACCAGATTTGGCTGCAGCAGTTCCTTATTATGGAGGACAGCCTTCTGTCGAAGATGTACCCAATATAAAAGCACCTTTGCAATTGCATTATGCCGAACTAGATACTAAAGTTACAGGAGGATGGCCAGCTTACGAAGAAGCCTTAAAAGCCAATAACAAAAAATATACAGCTTATATTTATCCTAATGTCAATCATGGTTTTCATAATGATTCTACACCGCGTTATGATAAACCAGCTGCAGAATTAGCATGGAAACGTACGATTGATTTTTTTAATGAAAATTTGAATAAATAATTAATAAATGAAGAATTTATACTTGTAAACTAAAACAAAAAGCAACTCAAAATTCTGAGTTGCTTTTTTGTTTGCATAGCTTTTCCAGCTTAAAAAATTAATTGGAACTAAAAGTCAAATAATCTAGATTCATATTGCCGTTGGTAATAATGCGTACAGTAAGTAATTGTTTTCCTTTTTTCAGCTTTATGTTTCCTAGAAAATCTGACTTGTTCCAATGATGCCATTGCCTCCAAGCAATTGTATCTCGATCATCATGAGTTGATTCTATTTTAATTATTCCAGTTGCATCTTTTCCATTTACATCAATAGAGATTTCTCCATTGCCGTTTGACGTATAAAGTGCACCAATCTTATAAGTTCCAGATTTAGTGACCTCAACCGTATAATTTACCCATTCTGCAGGCTGTGTCCAGCCCAAATAAAGTTGTCCTATACTTCTAGAGGTTTTATTAAACGGATTATTATCAATATCGCCATCTTTGGTATATGAAATATCTGCGCCGTCTTTTATTCTAAATTCATTGAGCGGATTTCCGTTTACGGGATTTAGTTTGCCGCTGCCATTATTTTCGGCATCTGTATCATGATACGCAGCACCTTCGCCGCCTTCATCATACAATTCACATTCTACTTTACCTGGAATCTGCTGTGGTTTGCCTTGCCAAGGTTTACCAATTTGGACTGGTTTTATAAAGGATGCCAGACTTATTATGGCAATTCCGCAAATTATTGTTTTCCAAGTTTTCATAGTATGAATGTTGTTTTGTTAACGAATTTCTACGGTAGCGATAGAATGTGCAAGACTCGTTGTTTTTGCTGCTTTTCCTTTTATCCAAAGAAAATAGTCAACATCAGTATCACCTTGATTCATTACGATAATTTCCAGTTTTCCATCTGGGTTTACAAAAGCAGTCGATAACAGTTTATTACTGCTTGCAGAACAAGCTATACGTTTTGCTCCCGGACGAATGAATTTAGAAAAATGACCTAAATAATAATAACCGTTAGTATAAATAAGAGCACCGGTTTTTAAATCGGCATGAATAGGCGACATACAAAAATTCTGTACATGGTTTGGTCCGCCTTTTTCGTCTAATAAAATATTCCAATCTGTCCAAGCAACAGTTCCAATATTAAAATCGTTAATCATAGACATTCCGTATTTTTCACCAAAACTCCAATCTGTTAATAGTTTTGGATCAAAATCTGCCGCACAACCTTCTGTTAATATAAGAGGTTTATCTGGGAAAGCTTGAGCAACGCGACGTTCAGCTTCAAAGTTCATTCCGTTTTTCATCCAATCTTCGTACCAGTGATAGCCAACTCCCCAAACGTATTTAGCAGCTTCTTTATCTTCTAAAACAGTACTAACACGCTGGTACATTAAATCACGATTGTGATCCCACATGATTAAGTTCTTTTTAGAAAGTCCTGCTTTCTTCATAGTTGGCCCAAGATAATCTTTTATAAAATCACGTTCTTCTTCGGCAGTAAATATGCACGATTCCCAACGCTGAACTGCCATTGGCTCGTTTTGTACTGTATAACCCCAAATCGGAATTCCTTCTTTTTCGTAAGCATTAATAAATTTTACAAAAAAGTTAGCCCAGCTCTGACGAAATTCTGGCTTTAGAGAACCGCCTTGCAAAACATTATTATTGGTTTTCATCCATGCGGGCGGACTCCACGGCGAAGCGTATAACGTTAATTTTCCACCAGATTTTGCAATAGCTTCTTTTATTAACGGAATTCTATATTTTTCATCGTGGCTAATGTCAAAGGTTTTAAGGTCTTTGTCGTTTGCTGCAATGTAGCTGTAAATATCACTAGAGAAATCGCAGCTTTGCATATTGGTTCTGGCAAGCGTATAGCCAATACCTTTGTCTTTGTCATAATAAGCAGTCAAAATCTCTTGCTGTTTGTCTTTTGGAAGCTGATAGAAAACTTCTGCGGAAGCATCTGTTATAGCACCGCCAATTCCCAGCATAGTTTGAAAAGTTATAGAAGGATCTACAAACACAGCAATTTCTTTTTCAGTTGTTTGTGGTTTATCAATAAATTGAAGCGTTCCAGATTCCGTAAGTTTCTTGTCGGTATTTTTTGCCGTAACAAAAACCTTTACAGATTTACCTGTCAAAGGATCTGCAGCTGTTTTTTGCGCGAATACATTTGATGTAACAGTTAAAAAAAGAAAAGCACCAGCAAAACAATTTTGAATGTTTTTATTCATAGCTATAAATTAATTACCGTTAGTATTTAGAATATTTTCTATTGCCTGAAGTTCATCAATAGTAAAAGTAAGATTTTGCAGCGCACCTACAGAATCTATAACCTGCTCAGGTTTACTAGCTCCAATAAGAACAGAAGAAATACGATTGTCCTTTAAAACCCACGCTAAAGCCATTTGTGCCAGACTTTGATCGCGTTTTGCTGCAATTTCGTTTAAGCTTCTTGCTTTAGCAATATTATCAGGCGTTATAACATCTTCTGCAATGGCGCCGTTTCCTCTTTGAGAGGCCGCTCTTGAATCCTGAGGAATTCCATCTAGATATTTATTAGTCAAAAGACCTTGTGCAAGAGGCGAGAAGGCAATACTGCCCACACCATTTTCTCCAAGTACATCTAGTAATCCATCTTCAACCCATCTGTCAAACATAGAATATCTTGGCTGATGAATAAGACAAGGCGTTCCTAAATCCTTCAATATTTTAATGGCATTTTGAGTTTCAGTAGGGCTGTAACTTGATATACCAACATATAATGCTTTTCCTTGTCGTACAATTAAATCCAGCGCTCCCATAGTTTCTTCAAGAGGCGTATTTGGATCTGGTCTGTGGTGATAATAAATATCTACATAATCTAATCCCATTCTTTTAAGACTTTGATCTAAACTGGCAACTAGATATTTTTTAGAACCCCAATCTCCATAAGGACCTTCCCACATTTGCCATCCCGCTTTAGTAGAAACTAAAATCTCATCGCGAAATGCTTTAAAATCTTCTTTAAAAATCTGTCCAAAAGTGGTTTCGGCTGATCCCGGAGGCGGACCATAATTATTAGCCAAATCAAAATGTGTAATACCGTTATCAAAAGCGGTATGCATTATATTTCTAGAGTTTTCGGTATTATCAATTGCGCCAAAGTTGTGCCATAATCCAAGAGAAAGAGCAGGTAACATTAAACCGCTTTTTCCGCAGCGACGGTAATCCATTTTTTGATAGCGATCTGTATCAGGTAAATAAGTCATGTTTTTGTTTTTATAAATTTGCAAAAGCTTTTGTTACAATTTCTAAATCGGTAATTCCTCTAAAACCACTGAATCCGATTGAAAGACAAGTATCATCTTCAAGGAAAATAGGTTGTCCGCCCTGCCAGCCAATAAGATCTGGAGCTTCGATACCGTTAGCATTTTCATCAATAAGTTTATTGAAAACTAATTTTTCATAATCACCCGTTTTAATTCCGGTAAGCCATACCTGACTGGCTTTTGTCCAAGCAATTTTATAAGAATGACGCAAACGAGCTTTATCTGTTCCGTACATTTTTCCGTAAACATTTCCATCAGTAGTAATAATGCATATCGCTACATTTCCGTTAGAAATTTGTCTGTCTTCATCTACTTGAAGATACTCCGTAATTAAACCTTCAATAGCTTTTAAAGCAAGATTAATTTTGGAATCTAAGGTTTGGTTATTCATTTTTTTAACTTTATAATTATCAAGGTTTCAAAGATTAAAGTTTCTTTTTAGAAAAGTCTTAAACTAGATCAAGAATATTATTAAATAAAATCATCTTATATTTACTTCTTCAGAATATAAGTTTCAGATACTAAATCAATTTTAAAAAATGTACCAGAAAATAGGAGGATATCTTTCAAGATTTGCTAACCTTTCGGCAGAAGAGCTAAAGCTTTTCGAAAATAATCTTGAATTCAGAAAGGTTCCTAAAAAAACGATTTTACTGCGTGCAGGTGAGATATGTAACTTTGAAGCCTATATAAACAAAGGAATTATTCGGGAATATTTTATCAATGGCGATGGCGAAGACATCACATTGCAATTTGCCTCTGAAGATTGGTGGGTAAGTGATATTGTTAGTTTTGAAGATCAAACACCAAGCGATAGATATATCGAAGTTCTGGAAGATTGTGAGTTAATGGTATTAAGCCGGGAAGCAAAAGATAAATTGCTGCGCGAAATTCCGCAATTAGAAAGAATGTTTCGTTTAATGATTCAAAGACATCTCTCGAAGGTTCAAAAACGACTGTTTAAGTCTATTTCGACTCCAGCTATGGATCAGTATATTGAATTTATAAATCGATATCCAGTTATTAATCAAAGAGTGCCGCAACACTACATAGCTTCTTATCTCGGAATCACACCTGAATTTTTAAGCAGACTTCGCGCAAAACATTTGAAGGGTGAAAAATAAAGATTTGGGTCTGAATATTTTTAAAACAAAAAATCAGTTAATTTGAAATTACAATTGTCTTATTATCTTAATCAAGATGTACTTTTTTTAGCCCAAGATCTTTTGGGAAAAGTGCTTTTTACTCAAATTGATGGAGAGATTACTGCTGGTATTATTGTAGAAACCGAGGCTTATTATGGTATTGAAGATAAAGCTTCTCATGCTTATGGTGACCGACGTACTAATCGTACTGAAATTATGTACAGTGAAGGCGGGGTTTCGTATGTTTATTTGTGTTACGGTATACATTATATGATTAATGTGGTTACTTCTGTACAAAATGAACCTCACGCTATATTGATTAGAGCAATTGAACCTCTGGAAGGAAAAGATGTTATAGAACGCCGAAGAAATATGTCTGTTACTAAACCTTCAATTTCATCTGGTCCAGGTTCTGCGGCAAAAGCTTTAGGAATAAATATTTCTTTGAATAAAAAAGATTTAACGGGCAATGAAATTTGGATTGAAGATCAAGGTATTCGGTATAATCTTGAAGATATTGCTGCTGTTCCCCGCGTAGGTATTGCTTATGCGCAGGAACATGCTCTTTTGCCTTGGCGTTTTTTTGTAAAAGGTAATAAATACGTGAGTAAGCCTAATAAGATTTAAAGGATTAATTGTTATTTATTCCTAAATATTTGTCATTTCTGTAAAGGTTACTTATTTTGGTAACGAATATTTTGTACTCATTTACCACAATCTTGTCATTTCTCCTTCGTCGAAATGACAAATAGAGCCTTTAAAATAAAAATAGCAGAATAATATATTTCAATTTTGTTACCGAAATATCTAACCTTTACAGAAAATGACAAGATTATCTCGCAAACTTTGTCAAAGTTTAAAACTTTGACAAAGTTAAACACTCACAGTTTATGTATAAAGCTTGTCATTTCGAGCGAAGTCGAGAAATCACACAAGTAACTCCACCCCTTAAAATAACTCATAACTCATAACTCATAACTCATAACTCATAACTCATAACTCATAACTCATAACTCATAACTCATAACTCATAACTC
>NZ_WMID02000006.1 GCF_009711165.2 Flavobacterium sp. MC2016-06
GAACCCTGAAAGCAGAACCCTGAATCCTGCAACCAGAAAGGTCAATCCTGAAGCCTGAAACCTGAAACCTGAAACCTGAAACCTGAAACCTGAAACCTGAAACCTGAAACTTGAAACTTGAAACTTGAAACTAACCGCGAAGTGCAGCTCTGCGTGAGGGATAGAAGCAGTTACCGAAGTAACGCGTATAGCCCGACAGCATTTAAGAAAAGACCCAATGAACGCAAAGTTTATTGGGTCTTTTTTTAAATGGTGGCACGTCCTAAAATTTAAGCTTCTAGTGGAATTTGAAATTTAAAAGATTGAAATTTAAATTAATTTATACTGGCTTTAAACATTTTAAGTTCGTCCCAAGTAAATTGATCTCCGTATTTTTCTTTTAGCGGATTAAGCGATTCTTCTTGGTAAAATTCAAATGCTTCTCGCAGCGCCAAAATTTTATCGTACGGAAGAACGTCTGAAATTTCGATTTTCTTGGCCTGAATTAATTTTATCAAATGTGTCTCAACAGTTTGTACTGTTAGTGTTCGAATTCTGGCAATATCCTGAATCGATTTTTTTTCTAGCCATAAATCATACGTTTCTTCAACCGTAGTTTTCTTGTCTGCTTTTGGCGTAGTTTTGTCTAGTTTTTTTGCTGTATATCGAACAACTGGTCCATCTGCTTTAAAAATGTCTGTATTGGTCATTTGAAACTCTTCGCGAATTTTTTCCAGCTTATTTGACTTGAAATTTTTAATGGCAGATGATGTTAGTTTTTCTTTAGAAATAGGTTCTCCAGCAACCACAATTTCAATCAATAGTTTGGCTTTCATCAATCGCAAAACGGCTTTGGTTTGTAAATCGTCTAGAAAAGCCAGTTCTTCGTAAAACTCTTTTACTTTTTTAAATTTCTGAATTTCAGCCATTTTCTGTAAAAGATCGGTAACTAATTTGTCCATTGGCTTAAAGAAATAATCGTACGCCGCTTCTACCCTTTCCTTAACAAAAATTAGATCTACGGTTTCTTTATTGAAAATTTTATTGAGCTGATTGATGAATTTTTGTGACGGATCTATAAGCTGTTCTATGTTTTCTAAACGTTTGTGTGCCCAAACGGCATGTTTTGTTTTTTCTGAACCTGCTGCATTTTCGTTGTAACTAAAACGATGATTGCGCCATTCTTGCGCTAAGTCTGTCCAATTGAAACTGTTAATGAGATAGTTATGAATAAAATTTTTGGTTTCGAAATGCAAATGTTTTTCTAAAATATCTTCTGTTGCTTTGTTTAAAGCGTAGTCCATGACATCTTGATCGTTGGAAATACCATTCATCTGCATCGGAGAAAGCAAAATAAGCCCGTTTAAAGAACGTAAACGTGATAATGCTACGTATGCTTGTCCGGGTAAAAAAACTTGCGATACGTCGAGCGCAGCTTTGTCAAAAGTTAAACCTTGGCTTTTATGAACGGTAATTGCCCATGCCAATTTAAGCGGATAATGTGCAAATGTGCCTAAAACTTCTTCTTCAATCTCTTTGGTGAGCTCGTTTACTTTGTAACGGATGTTTTTCCACTCGTATTTTTCTACTTCGATGGTTTTGTTTTCTTCTGGGAAATGAACGAAGATTTCTTCGGGCGAAAGTGACTTTATAACGCCCATTTTTCCGTTGAAATAACGTTTTTCAAAAGATAAATCGTTTTTAACGAACATAACTTGTGCGCCTATTTTTAGCTTTAAATTTTCTTCAACGGGATAGATTTTTTCTGGAAAATCGCTCACTACAAAGGGTTGAAAACTAAACTCATTTCCTGCTAAGTCATTTATTGCCTGCTCGTTGATGGAATCTGCTTTGGCATTATGTGTGGTTAGCGTTATATAGCCTGGATTGTTTTTTAAGTCGAAATCTGGCTTTACATATTGGTTCAAAAACTGAACGTCTTGTGTCGAAATTTGATTGTTTCGGAGATTGTTTAAAACGGAGATAAAATCGTCGTCTGTCTGGCGGTAAATCTTAGATAATTCGATATATAAAGGCGGATGCTGCTGCATTACATGGGAATGAAAGAAGAATTTTCCTTTGTAATAATTGCGTAAAGTTCGCCATTCTTCATCCCTAATTACGGGCGGTAACTGCAATAAATCACCAATAAAAAGTACTTGTACACCGCCAAAAGGGTACGAATTTCTGCGTACTGTCTGCATCATAAAATCAATGGCATCAAGCAAATCGGCACGCAGCATGCTGACTTCGTCAATAATAAGCAACTCCATGTTTTTGATCACATTACGCTTAACATTATTCATCTTAAAATGCCTGCGCAAGGTTTCTTTGTTCTCAAATTTTACTGTTTCTGTAAACTGTGGATTGGCTTCGTAAGACGGTATAAATGCTGAAAAAGGCAGCTGAAACATCGAGTGTATGGTTACTCCGCCTGCGTTTAAGGCAGCAATTCCTGTTGGTGCCACCACTACAGTGTTTTTGTGAGTTGTTGCTATTATTTCGCGCAAAAGCGTTGTCTTTCCCGTACCGGCTTTACCCGTTAGGAAGATCGATTTTTGCGTTTGATTGATAAATTGTAAGGTGTAAGCTGCTGCTTCTGAAACGTTTTGCATTGTGCGTAATTGATAGCTAAAAGTATCGCATTTTTATAAAAGAAAAAACCTAAATCTTTGCAGATTTAGGTTTTTAATTTAGTTAGTTAGTTTGGTATTATTTTTTAGCTTCTTCACCTTCTTTAGCTGCCGGTTTTTCGTCAGTTTTAGGAGATGCTTTATACTTATCGTTCAAAGCTTTGATAATGTCTTTAGTTATGTCATATTTCTCTTCTGCGTACAAAATAGAAGCTGCATCACCTGTTCCGTAGATATAAGAATATCCTTTTTCTTTACCGTATTCTTTGATGAATTTTTTAACTCCGCTTACAAGAGAATCCATTTCTACACCACTTTCTTGCTGTAATTGCTGTGACAAAGCTTGTTGAGCATAACCCAATTGTTGTTCTCTTTTTTGCAATTCAGCTCCTTTTTGTTGTGCCCAAGCTTGACCATTTGCTTGTGCTTGTGTTTGAAAACTAGCAGCATCTTGTTTAAAACGAGTAATTTCTGCTTGTAATTGTCTTCCTTTTTCTTCTGCTTGAGCTTTATATTTTGCTTCAAGATCTTTTGCTTCAGTGTACTCTTTCATTAAAACTGAAGTATCAACGTAAGCTGTTTTTACTTCCTTAACTTCTGCTGTTTTATTACATGAAACAACTAAAATTGAAAGCGCGATAATTACTAATGCTTTTTTCATTTTTTAAATTTCTAATTTTTTATTGGTATGAAAGACAAAAATATAAAAAAATAAATAGCATCAACATAAAGTTTAAAAAATGCGCTAATTTTATGATATTAGTTTTACTTATGGCAAAAAAAACAACCATAATTAAACCTTATTAAAACCGGCTTTAATAGCTCGTTTTAGAGGCGTTTTCAAAAAAAAGCCAATATTTCTCCTCAATTAGGTAGAAATATTGGCTTAATCACGCTTAAATTGCGTTTTAGTTGTTTTTTAAGACGTAAATGTGCGATGAATACTCACATGTTCGCTTAGCTTTTAGATTTGACTTTAAACCAACGAAAAACGCGCTGATGTAATTCATTTTTCCTGTTTTGTATTTTTCTGATAACAGACTTACATAAAAAGAATCAAATTTCATTGGAAGCACTTTTTCGAGTTTCATATCTACTTTTTCAAAAAGTGATTGAATGGCTTTTTTTGAAAAATGCCAAAAGTGAATCGGCACATCATAAGCTGCCCAAAACTCATTATAATATTTTGCGTCGTAAGATTTGAAATTTGGAACCGCAATAATTAAAGTTCCAGTTGGTTTTAATAATCGCTTCAATTCTTGAATTTGCAACTCTAAATTTGGAACGTGTTCTAAAACGTGCCACATTGTAATTACATCAAAAGAATTATTTTCTAGAACGCTGATTTCTTCTACAAACGAAATTCCTTTTTTCTTTGCAATATCTTTTGCTCGATCGCTCGGTTCAACTCCAACAGTTTCCCAGCCGTCATTTTTTGCTGTCAATAAAAAATCTCCAGTTCCAGCTCCAATATCTAAAATTCTTCCTTTTTGAGATTGTTGCAAATTGATCAAATTCAATTTATTTTTTAAAGCGATATTTTTCACAAAGTGATATGCTTTTTCAAACAACGAACGTTTGTTATCTGTATGCGAAATATAATCTTCGCTTTCGTAATACTTTCCTAAATTTTCTAAATCTGGCTGCGGAGATGTAATTAGCATATCAAGATTTTCATCATGATACAATTCAAAAATTTCTTTAGAAACTGAATGATCTTTTACAGTAAGAAAATGTTTTTTATTTAAAACGTCCATTTTATAATTATTGGTATTTTGGGTTTAATATCATAGCAAACCCTAAAAATGAAAATCTCACTTTTAGGGTTTTATTTTTTTATTCTATTTTTTATTTTTAAAGTTTCCAATTGATTTTGACAGCTGAAATTTTTTGATTTTCAATTCTCGAATTTTCACAAATTGTAAATCCGTTTTTTATGTAAAACATCAAAGGAGATTTATAAAACTCTTTATTTCGTTTTACATCATTTTCATGATCAACAGCCCATCCGTTCAAAATGGTTTTATTCTTTTTTAATTCTTTAATCAGTAATGAACCAAATCCGTTTCCTTGAATTTTTTCATCCAAAATTATAGCAAACCAATCTTCCTCATCTCTAAAAAAAGTAAATGCCCAACCTCTGATTTTATTTTCATCATCGATTAGCAAATAGTGTTTTGTATTTATCAAACCGTCGAGATATAAATTAAAATCTTCTATTGTTTGATAACTTAATTTTTCAGGATATTCATTATTCCAAAGCTCACACAAAACCTCTTTGTCTTGCAATGATAAAACTTCTTTCTGAACTATATTCATATTTTAAATAAAATAAAATTCTCTAAATTAAATCAAGAATTGCAAAAAGGTTTCACGTGGAACAATTGTAATTTTAGATTTCTGAGTTTAGATTTTAGATTGATAAAATGAATTCAACAATCTAAAATCTAAACTCAGAAATCTAAAATTATTACCTCCCCATATAAATCAAAAGCACCGAAATATCACTTGGTGAAACGCCGCTGATTCTTGATGCTTGAGAAATTGTCACGGGACGAATTTTACTCAATTTTTGTTTTGCTTCTATCGACATCGATTTGATTTTATTATAATCGAAATTCTCGGGGATTTTTACTTCCTCGAGTCTTGTCAATTTATCTGCGTTGTTTCTTTCTTTCTCTATGTAACCAGAATATTTAACTTGAATTTCTGCTTGCTCTAAAATTTCTTGATCCAAATTGTTTTCAGATGTATACTCACTAACTTTTTCAAATTTCATCATATCTTCTAAATCAATCTGCGGACGAGAGAAAACTTTGAACATTTTATCACCTTGTGTAATTGGAGCAGTTTCTTTAGATTCTAAAATCGGATTTGCCTCTCCAACCGAAACACTTGTTTCTTTGAAAAAGGCAACCATCTTTTCAGACTCATTTAATTTATGCTCCATTCTGCGTAAACGTTTTTCAGAAGCCAAACCAATTTCGTGTGACATTGGTGTTAATCTGAAATCGGCATTATCTTGACGCAACAATGTTCTGTATTCTGCTCTTGATGTAAACATACGATAAGGCTCTTCTGTTCCTTTTGTAATTAAGTCATCAATTAAAACTCCGATATAAGCTTCGTCACGTTTTAAAATTAATGGCGCTTTTTCATGCACTTTTAAATGTGCATTAATTCCGGCCATCAATCCTTGCGAAGCTGCTTCTTCATATCCTGTCGTTCCATTTATTTGTCCGGCAAAATATAAACCTTCAACTAACTTTGTTTCCAAAGTATGTTTCAATTGTGTTGGCGGGAAATAATCATATTCGATGGCGTAACCTGGACGGAAGAATTTCACTTTCTCAAAACCGACAACAGAACGCAATGCTTTAAATTGAATATCTTCTGGAAGCGAAGTTGAAAATCCGTTTACGTAAACTTCGCATGTATTCCAACCTTCTGGTTCAACAAATAATTGGTGACGCTCTTTGTCTGCAAAACGATTTATCTTATCTTCTATCGAAGGACAATATCTTGGGCCGATACTTTTTATTCGTCCGTTGAACATTGGCGAACGATCAAAGCCTGATCTCAAAATATCGTGAACATCCAAACTCGTATATGTCATGTGACAAGATCTTTGATGAACCAAAGGCGATGTCACATCTGAGTATGAAAACTTATCTGGTTTTACATCTCCCTTTTCTTCGTTCATTTTAGAATAATCTAAAGAACGACCATCAACTCGTGGTGGCGTTCCTGTTTTCATTCTTCCTGCTTCAAATCCTGCTTGAACTAAATCTTCGGTGATTCCGGTTGCGGCACTTTCACCTGCTCTTCCTCCACCAAATTGTTTGTCTCCAATATGAATTAATCCGTTCAAGAAAGTTCCGTTTGTCAAGACAACAGATTTCGAACGAATTTCAATTCCAAGTGAAGTTCTAATTCCTTTAATTTTTCCATTCTCGATAATCAACCCTTTTACCATCTCTTGGTAGAAATCAAGATTTGGAGTTCCCTCCAACATCATTCTCCATTCTTCGGCAAAACGCATGCGATCACTTTGAACTCTTGGCGACCACATTGCAGGTCCTTTTGATTTGTTCAACATCTTAAACTGAATCGCAGTTCGATCTGAAACAATTCCGGAGTAACCTCCAAGTGCATCAATCTCACGAACAATTTGTCCTTTTGCAATTCCTCCCATTGCAGGGTTGCAAGACATCTGTGCAATGTTCTGCAAACTCATTGTAACCAATAAAGTTTTTGATCCCAAATTTGCGGCAGCAGCCGCAGCTTCAGAACCAGCATGGCCAGCACCGACCACAATAACATCGTATTCTTCTAAAAACATTTTGTTTTATTATTCTCTGGAAACCGTTTAAGGTGGTTCTCAGAATTAACTTTATATTCATTTGTTCCACGTGGAACGATTATTTTGAAATTCCAATTTTTGAAATTCCAAATTCCAAAACTTACTATTCAGATTAAAACTCAGAAGAGTTTCAACCTAAAGTCAAACTCATTTATATATGTTCCATGTAGAACAAATTATATAAATTCCAATTCTTTAAAATCCAAATTCCAAAACTTACCTTTCTGGGTAAATCATGGAAACAAAACATATTCAAAACTAAACTCATTTACGATTGTTCCATGTGGAACAACTTCAGTAAATTCCAATTCTTTAAATTCCAAATTCCAAGACTTACCTTTCTGGGTAAATCATGGAATGCAAATCAGATTCAAAACTAAACTCATCTATAATTGTTCCATGTGGAACAACTTCTATAAATTCCAATTCTTCAAATTCCAAATTCCAAGACTTGCCATTCTGGTTAAATCATGGAATGCAAATCTGATTCAAAACAAACTCTCTTATATATGTTCCATGTGGAACAACTTATATAAATTCCAATTCTTTAAATTCTAAATTCCAAGATTTACATTCTAGGTAAATCATAGAAACAAATCTTAATCAAAGCTAAACACATTTACAATTGTTCCATGTGGAACAACTTATATAAATTCCAAATTCCAAGACTTACCTTTCTCGGTAAATCATAGAACCCAATCCAGAACCAAATTCAGTTGCATTTGCATCAAATCTAGCTCTTCTTTTAAAATCAAATCTTGAAATTTCAGAAAGAAAACCACTCTCCTATTCTAACTTTATATAGATACGTTCCACGTGGAAAGTAAATTTCAAAATCTAAATATTCAAATTCAAAGTTCGAATACATTACTTCAACGTCGTTCAATGGATCGATTTCAGATACAAAACTTAAACTCTTATAAACATGTTCCACGTGGAACATGCTAAAATTTCAATCAAAGAAACGTTTCACGTGGAACAAAAGAAACTCAAAACTTAAAAATTTGATATACGTTCCACGTGGAACGTATATCAAATTACAAATAAATTTATCTAGTGTTTCACGTGGAACATACTTTATGTAGATAAAATTTCTTTTTATGTTTCACGTGGAACATAAAATTTAATCAAATTAAAGAGATGTATAATTACTGTTCCACGTGAAACATCGCAATCTTTTCATCTTCTTTTGAACGCATCAAATCTGCATCTGCATCTGTTTTATCTTTGTATCCACAGTAATGTAATATGCCGTGGGCTAAAACTCGTTTCAATTCTTCTTCAAAAGAAACATTAAAATCCTTAGCATTGTCTTCTACTCTTTCTACAGAAACAAAAATATCTCCGTTTAATTCGTTTCCAACTGTATAATCAAAACTGATAATATCAGTTAAAGTATCGTGATCTAGATATTCAACATTGATCTTATGAAGATATTCATCATCACAAAATATGTAATTTATCTCTCCTTCGTTTTTGTTTTCAGAAACAATTACAGCACTCAACCAATTAGAAAAGGCTTCTTCGTTATCTAAATTAAATTCTGTTTCGTAATTAAAATTGATCATTTTGTATTAAAATATTCTTGAACCTTTTGATTAAAATTCGAGCGCAAAGGTAGCGATTGTCTATTTAAAATCTCTACACTATTTAAATAATCCAATAATGAGCTTGGCAAAGCATTCGTTCTATTTGTAAATTCTGCTTTATTTGTTTCAGATTGACGCTTCGTATCTTGACCTTGCTGCTGAACTGCATTGTTTAATTTTAATAATTCTTGCTGAATATTTAGTATTCTCTGCAAGTTCTCATTCTTGAAACCTTTATTTAAAAGTTGCTTTTCAGATTGTTTCATTTGATCTATAACAGATTTTCCTTGAGAATCTAATCCTTGTTTTGCTAACTCTTTTTGTAAAGCTTCTCTAAGTTTAACCTGCTCTTTGTATATTTCCATTATTGCTTCTGCATCACCTTCGCCATCATCTCCTTCTTTTCCATCCTTCTCTCCTTTTCCACTTTTACCATCTTTACCAGATTGTCCGCTTTTACCATCTCCAGATTTACCTTGCCCGTCTTTACCTTTACCTTGTCCTTCCTTTCCTTGACCACTTTGTCCTTGACCACTTTGTCCTTGACCCGATTTTCCGTCTTGACCTTGACCGGGTTTATCACCTGGTTTGTCCCCCGGTTTATCTCCTTGCTTCATTCCGTCTTTCATTTTATCGGCAAGACCTTTTTGTTTTTGAATAATATCTGGTAATTGCATTCCTTGTCCATCACCTGGTTTTGGTTTTCCTGATCCTGGTTTAGACATAGACATTTGCATGTTGTTTAATAAATCACTTAAAAAATCGGCTAATTTATTTGCAGATGATACTGCATATTGTTGATGAGAAACTCCTTTTGGAACTTGTACATCTGTCAAAGATTCAATAGCTTTATCAACATTGTATTGTACATTTCCAATTTCTTTAGTTACATCTTCGGCTACTTTTGGGTTACGTAAAGACAAAGCAAACAAACTATCGTCTACATGTTTGAACTGTTGTTTTAAGTTTTGCTGTACTTTTATATTCTTCGTATATACAGAAGAACCTAATTTCATAGACTTAAATTGTTTCATCACATCTTCTTGAGATAATGAATATGCTAAAAGATTATCTAGAATCTGACGTAGCATGGCAACATCTTCTTCCATCTTTTCTTGTTCTCCACCATCCATGCTCGACTGCATTTGTTGTGCCATGCTTTTCATTTTCTTTGAAGCACTTTTCTGTTTTGGCTTAGCCGAAGAAGTGTTCTTTTTATCCAATTCATCAGATGCTTTTTGTAAATCATCTTTCAAATCTTTTTCTTTTGAAGCATCCGAAGGAATATCTAAAGGAGATTTTAATGATTTATTTTCTTCTTTTAAGTCTTTTAAATCTTCTTGAATTTTATCAAAAGCTTTATTAATCTCGTCTTGTTTGTCTGATGTGTTTTCTTTTTCTTTATTAGAAAGCTGTTCTTGTTTTTCTGAAAGCTTGTCTAATTTATCAGCCACTTGCTCTGCTTTCTTTTCTACATAAAAACGCTTCGTTAATTCTACAAGCTGTTCTAAGTTTCTAGATTGGTTTTTACTAATCTGTTTGAACTTTTCCATTTTATCAAACAACTCTTCACTACTTAATTTATCGTTTAAGTTCTTCAATTCATCTAATAATTTCTGATTTTTCTCTAAATCTTTATCCGCATTATCTAAACGTTTTTGTAAATCTTCGGCAGTTTTATCTTTCTTATCGTCTTTATATTTATCTAAATTCTTATTCATTTTCTCAGCAAACTGCTTCATCATTTCGTCTTGTTGTTTCTGACGTTTGATAAAATCGTTTACTTTTTGCTGGTCTTTAAATTCTAAATTGTCTTTTTCTTTTCCTGTATTATGGATCTTATCCATTTCAGAAATCTGCTTAGTTTGGTTCTTTAAAGATTTCTCTAAACTATTAATGTTTTGATTTTGCTGTTGCAATTCTAAATCATGAACTTCATCTGTTGTAGAAACTCGATCTGAAAAAACAGAAGACTTTGTACTCTTAAAATGATGTGGCGCATCGTTATCAAAAACTTCAAAATAGTATTCATAAGATACTCCTTCTTCTACTGCTAAATTGCTTGGAAAGTTAAAAACGAACTGATCGAATACAGCTTGCTTTACCGGAATAGTTCCACGCTTAGCAGTTTGTGGTTTGTTGCGTTCGTAGTACACCACTTGTAATTTTGACAAACCATAGTCATCTCCCAATCTTCCTAAAACATAATTTTTATCTAACTTCAAACTATCTGGTGCTGACGCAACAGTGATAGTTGGGTTCTGATCTTTGATAACTGACAGTTGATAATCTAGTTTTTCGTGGTTTTTGACTTTATTATTAGAAGTAAGAATTTGATATTCTGTATTTTGACCTATATTTTTACTCAGTTTAAACTCATTTTCGGCTTTATTAAACTTAAAAGTCGCGTTTTCATCCTTCCAAACAATCTCTTGAGTCGACTGTGTATTCATTTTCCAAGTCACCAAAGTTCCTTCTGGTACGATTGCATTTCCTGTTCCTTGAATCGTTTCAGATTTCTTTTTTAAATACGATGGGAAATTCAGCACCATTTCGAAGTTGGCAATTGATGGAACCGTGATCACTTTCAATTCATATTCTTCAGATGAAACTGCATTTCCTTCAAAAGAAAAAGAAACATTCTCAATTGGTTTTTCAATTTTAAATTCAAACTTTCCAGGTTGAGAAGATTCCATAAAATAACTTTCATCAGCAATATGAATCATTACATTTTCTGGAACTATGTTTCCTATTGATTCCATCTTTACAACAAAATCTTTATTCTGTTCGGTTTGCAGATTCTGATTCAGCACTACAAATTTGAAAGGTGCCGGCGGTAAAAATGTAGCGTTAAAATGTACTACTCTATTTAAACTTTGAGAAATGATATTGCTGTTTCCTGAAATATAAAACACTGCAAAAAGCAAAATTGGAATCAATGCTAATGGCAGATACTTTCTATTTGAATTAAAATTGATTGCATTTCCAAATGGAATTGGCTGCAATGAATTTGCTTTTTGCTCTATCGAAGCCAGCATTAATTCTGAACTTTCGGCTGAATTTTCAGAAGCAGACAACTGCAAAAAGTTAGTTAGTTTATCACTTACTTCTGTAAAATGATTTCCAATAATGGTTGAAGCTTGCTTATAATCGATTCCTTTTTGAAGTTTGAATAACTTAAAAATTGGAAACAGAATAAAACGAAACAATAGAAAAACTTCTACTCCTATAAATAACCAAAATAAAAGTGTTCTTCCTAATGGTTTTAACCAAAGAAAATACTCAATAAAAAGCGTAAACAAAAAATACAAAAGTCCGAAACCGGTAAAAAGAAGTATTCCTTTTATCAATTCGTTGGTATAATATTTCTTTATAAAAGCCTCTAGCTTTAGATATATGGCAGACGTTGTTTTCAAAATGAATCTGTTTGATTTATAACCCATAAAAGTAATAATTTTAATTAGATAATTCTCAATTAGATAATTAGTCAATTGAGCTACAAATACTATGTAAAACTATTATCTAATTAGAAACAACCGTCAGAAATTAGACTACTAAATCTAAAGCAAACATTATCGTATTCCTTCATTCTCTAATTTTCTAATTAAAAATGATCAACAACATAATTAGTCAATTGAGCTACAAGCAAAACATTGTCTAATTAAACTCATTTTCTGATTCTCTAATTAAAAATGATCAATTAGATAATTAGTCAATTGAGCACAAAGCGACGCATTATCTCATTAACACATTTTCTAATTTTCAAATTGAGAGTTGTATCTTTGCAAAAAATTATAAACAAATGTCAAAGCAAGTTCGTGTGCGTTTTGCACCAAGTCCAACAGGACCTTTACATATTGGCGGAGTACGTACTGCCCTATTTAATTATTTATTTGCCAAAAAAAACAATGGTGTTTTTTATCTAAGAATTGAAGATACAGATCAGACTCGTTTTGTTCCTGGAGCCGAAGCTTATATTATGGAAGCATTAGAATGGTTGGGAATTGCTCCTGAAGAAACTGTTGGTAAAAATGAAAAATTTGGTCCATACAGACAAAGCGATCGCAAAGATTTATACCAAAAATATGCAGATGAATTAATTAATTCAGGTTGGGCATATTATGCTTTTGATACTCCGGAAGCTCTTGATGCTTTGAGAAAAGAACAAGAAGCAGAAGGAAAAACATTTATTTACAATCATACTATTCGTGAAAAGTTAGATACCTCTTTGGTAATTTCTACAGAAGAAGCTGCTAAAAGAATTGCAAATGGAGAACATTATGTAATCCGTTTTAAAACTCCGGTTGACGAAACTTTACATTTAAAAGATATCATTCGCGGTGATGTTAAATTTGAAACAAGTCTACTTGATGATAAAGTTTTATTTAAAAGTGACGGAATGCCAACGTATCATTTGGCTAATATTGTTGATGATCATTTGATGGAAACTTCACATGTAATTCGTGGTGAAGAATGGCTGCCATCTATGCCACTTCACGTTTTATTGTACAGAGCTTTTGGTTGGGATGCTCCAGAATTTGCACATTTACCTTTGATTTTAAAACCAATTGGTAACGGAAAATTATCTAAAAGAGATGGTGATAAAATGGGATTCCCTGTATTTCCATTAGAATGGAAAACTTCAGAAGGTGTTTCATCTGGCTACAGAGAGAACGGTTTTTTCCCAGAAGCGGTTGTAAACTTCTTGGCTTTGTTAGGTTGGAATGACGGAACTGATAAAGAATTATTTTCTTTAGAAGAATTAGTAGAGTCTTTTGATTTGAATAGAGTACACAAATCTGGAGCAAAATTTGATCCTGAGAAAAACAAATGGTTCAATCACCAGTATTTAATCAAGCAAAATGATGCTGATTTAGCAGAAGCCTTCACTCCTATTTTAGTTGAAAAAGGTTTTTCACCTTCATTTGAAATGACAAGAAGAATTGTTTCTTTGATAAAAGAACGCGCTCATTTTGTTTCTGAATTTTGGGATTTAACTGATTTCTTTTTCCAAGCGCCAACATCTTATGATGAAAAAGCAAGCAAAAACTGGAAAGAAGAAACACCAGCTTTAATGCAAGAATTGATTTCTGTTTTAGAAAATATTGAAGATTTTACTTCTATGAATATCGAAACTATTGTAAAAGATTGGTTGACTAAAAATGAAATTGGAATGGGTAAAGTGATGCAGCCTTTCAGACTTAGTTTAGTTGGAGCGCTAAAAGGTCCTCACCTATTTGACATTGTAGAAATCATTGGAAAAGAAGAAACTATTTCGAGAATTCAGAAAGCAATTGCTACTTTATAAAAACAAAAAAGCTCCCAAATTGGGAGCTTTTTTTTAGATTATTTTTAAGTCTGCCATGACTTTAAATTCACCTTCTGTAATTTGGTTTGACATATTTGCTCCCCAATTCATAGCACCTGGCATATACAGCCAAAGTATTTCATTAGTTTCACAATCTACAATAATTTTAAAATATACAATTGTTGAGACCGAAACAAAGGGTGCATTCGATTTCACAATACCATAAGGTGCTGTATACACAACAGCTGTATTTTTAGCTTTGCTAACTAATGCATCACTTAATTCATTTTCAGAAACAAACTTCAAATCACCACCGTAATTTTTAATGGCTTGTTCTTTAGATCTTCCTTTCATCAACATATTATCTTCAACTAATAATGTTTTCCCTTTTAGTTTAGAAACATTTTCTTTAGCCATTTTTTCAGCATACTTATCAAAGTTTAAAACTTTATTGTTTGCAATAATCCAATCTACATTAGCTTGAAGAATTGACAATGCATATTTATAATCTGCTTCACTTAAAGATTTATCGTTGTTTAAATTTCTAGATGGCAAATAAATCTTACTGTCTGCTTTAGCAACACTACTTTCAATTCTTGTAAAAGCTAATGCAGGAACATTTTGATTGGTTCTAACTCCCCAATATCCTTTGTCATTTAATTGAATCAATCTTAAAACCGCATACGATTTATTCTTTGCTTTTTGCAAATCTTTAATTTCAGTAGCAGTTTTAAATTCCATTTTATCAGTAAACGTCCAATACTTTTGAGCGTAAACTTTAAAATCAGCATTAAAATCAACAATGAATTTTTTGTAATCTTTTAATTCTTCAGCTTTTTTAGGCTTGCTTAATTTTTCTAAAACATCTTCATTTTCTTCTAAAATTTCAACAAGTAATAGACGTGTTTTTAATTCTTTCAACTCATCAGGCTCACCATAAAAAGTGACATTAATCTGAGCTTTTGAAACTAAAGAAGTTAATAATAATAAACCGAATAAGATTCTTTTCATAAATTTTGTTTTTTAGGTTATGTTTTTAATCAAATGTATACTAAATATTAACAATAAAAATCATGTAAAAAAGAAATAGTTAAGATTTATCTTGATATTATTCGTATTTTTAAAAAATCATAAAAACTAAATCAATATCGTTATGTTCGCACCTTTTATTATCATTTTAGTAATTGCTTTCTTCATTCTAATGTCTTCTTTCTTTACAGTAAAACAACAATCGTCTGTTGTAATAGAAAGATTTGGAAAATTTTTGAGCGTTAGAAATTCGGGATTACAATTAAAAATTCCAATCGTAGACAGATTAGCTGGACGTGTAAATCTAAAAATTCAGCAGTTAGATGTTATCATCGAGACCAAAACCAAAGACAACGTTTTCATCAAAATGAAAGTTTCGGTTCAGTTTAAAGTTATTCAAGAAAAAGTATATGATGCTTTTTACAAACTAGAATATCCGCACGATCAGATTACGGCTTATGTTTTTGATGTCGTTCGTGCAGAAGTTCCTAAACTAAAATTGGATGATGTTTTTGAAAGAAAAGATGATATTGCTATTGCTGTAAAAAGAGAATTGAATGAGGCAATGACTACTTATGGTTATGATATTATCAATACTTTGGTTACTGATATTGATCCAGATATCCAGGTAAAAAATGCAATGAATAGAATTAATGCTGCTGATAGAGAGAAAACTGCAGCAGAATTTGAAGCAGAAAGTTCAAGAATTAGAATCGTTGCAAAAGCAAAAGCCGAAGCAGAAAGTAAACGTTTACAAGGTCAAGGTATTGCAGATCAACGTAGAGAAATTGCTAGAGGTTTGGTAGAAAGTGTTGAAGTACTCAACAATGTTGGAATAAATTCTCAAGAAGCTTCTGCTCTAATTGTAGTTACACAACATTATGATACGCTGCAGGCAATTGGTGCCGATGCTAATTCTAATTTAATATTATTACCAAATTCACCACAAGCCGGAAGTGATATGCTAAATAACATGGTTGCATCGTTTACAGCATCTAATCAGGTTGGCGAAATGATGAAGAAAAACAATAAGAAAATAGAAAAACCAAAAAAGATTGAACCTCAATCGGGTTACGAAGATGACGCAGCTCCAGAAATTAATTAAATATCAAAAACGGAAAAAGAGGCTTAACGGCCTCTTTTTTTATTTATAAACCAACCGATTACATAAGGTAAAACCGATTGTAAAATGCTGACATAAGAATTAGAAAAATAACTTTTATAAGAAGATAAAACCCCGCCAACAATATTTTGCGGTGTAATACTTTCTTTAGTTTTCTGAAAACTCAAAACTAATTTATGATAATTAATCTTTTTTTCTAGTTTTAAAACTTCAAGATCTCTTTCAATCTCGGCATACGAAGAGTATTTTTTTGGCTCCATAATTAATCATTAAAAAAGATTTCTGAAAATTTCTCTAAAATTGGTCCTTCTACTATCTTATCTTTTATTAAGAAAAGTAAAATTGTTGTCAATAAATACATCCCTCCTACTGCTAAAAAACCTAAAGTGTAGCTTCCAAATAAAGTGCTCAAAGCAAAAGCAGCCGCAACAGATGCAAAAAGTAAGACCATACTAAAACACACTACAATTAAAATAAACTTCAAAATTAAAGTGGTAGATTTCATCGCGACCTTAAAACCCCAAAGTTTATAATAGGCTAAATGACTGTCTAAGTATTTTTTAGCATTCTCTTGAATATCTTCAGTATTCTCTTTTAAATCTTCAAAACTCATAATTCTATTGTTTATTAAAAAAAGGAAACACAAAACACTGCTAAATAACTGAATTTATTCTCTTTTCAATAAAGATAAAACAATTATAAAATCAAAGTGCGCTTTGTGCTTCGAGTATATTATTTTTGAAGTTTAGCGTTTTGAGCCTTCAAATCGGCCAATTTAGTTTCTAAAAAAGAAATCACTTCTTCAGTTTTGTAACTCATATTAGATAATAATTCATCATAAGTTCCGTCAAGATTTTGTTTTGCATGAGAAAATTTCTCGCGTAAAACCTCAGAACCAGCTTCTAATGAATCTTTCAAATTATATTTGGCATCATCAAAACCTTCTTTAAGTTTTGCTCTAGTTTTAGATCCTTTGTCTGGAGCAAACAAAATTCCTATCCCTGCTCCTACAGCAGCTCCAGCTAAAATTGCTGCTATTGTATTTAAGTTCTTTGACATAATATTAAAATTTAAATGATTAATAAAGGTACTCTTTTTTGATCTTACAAATTATTGGCAAAAAGATATTTACAAAAATTTAACAAACCAATTAATACACATAAGCTACAGCTTGGTATTGACCATTTGCTTTTTTGATGATACTTACAAACGGGTAACCATTTAAAGCAGATTGAGTTTTAATTCTCATCGCAGTCTGGTTGTCGTTTGCAATAGGCGGTTCTCCTTTTGTCTTGGTCGAAACTCCAGAAAAATTAGCAGCTTCTTTTAAACCTATTGTCTTTTCTTTGGGTAAAACCTGAACTAGTTTATAATCTGATTTTGAATCGACTACTATTTTATCAGTAATTTTTTGAGTTTGATTTGTCTGTTTGTTTGTTATTTGTGAAACAGCATATTTGCTAATTTTAATTTCTTCAGAACTTCCGTTTAAAGCATAATAAATAAAGTCATTTTCACTTTTTATAAAATTAACATCTAGCTCTTCCCCATTGTGTTTTGTAATTTGATGAGTTTGAGAAATTGCAATGTTGGCAAATAATAACGATAGCGTAAAATAAAGTACTTTCATAAATTTAGATTTTAAGATTTTAAATTAATTCCAGCTAGAAATCTAAAAGTTTAAATACAACACAAAATCAATATCATGGAATTTAGAAATTATGAAACCAATCTAAAAAACTATCTTTTACGCGAAATAGTATCAAAATTGAATCACAATAGAAATTAGAACATAAAATTGTTTTTAAAGAAATCAATTTAGAATTTACTCTAAATCAAAAATTGTCATTTTTAAATTCTAGAGCTGTTCTTTTTAGAATCTTAACTGGAAATAGTAAACTTTATAAAATCATCACTGAGTTTTGGTATCTCTATAAAAATACCAACTTTATAAACAATTGTATGTTAATAACCCGTTAAACTAAGAAAAACAAGGTCTAAAACTTAAATAAAGCCTTAAAATAAACAATAATTCAAAATATGATTAATGTGATGGAAGAAATTAAAAATAGCCTTAAAATCAATTTATGAAGGTCACTTTTTAAATAAAATAACTATTAAAAATTAGATTATGATAGTTTTTATAAATAATAATTATAAACTTTAAATTACATGTTTATAATAAATAAAACTGATATTTAATAAAATCAAAATTTTTAAAATGATTTTCACATTCAAAATTAGAAATAGTATGGATTCTCAACTTTATAAACAATTCAATGTTAATAACCGTAAAATAAGGGTAAAATGAACACAAAAACTAAAATAAAGCTTTATTTTTAATGATTTTCTAAAATATGATTAATGAGTTGGAAGAAATAAATAAATCGATTAAAATCAATTTATGAAGGTCACTTTTAATCTATATTAACTATTAAAATTTAAATATTAATAGTTAATATAAATAATAGTTTAAAACATTATATAATTATTTTATAATAATTTAAATTGATATTAAACAAAAAATTAAAATATAACTTTGTTTTTCATCTCAAAATAGTAAAATCAATCAAATTCTCAACTTTATAAACAATTCGATGTTGATAAGCTGCAAAAGAGTGTAAAATGGAGTCTAAAATTAAAATAAAGCTTTTATTTTAACGATTTTACAAAAGAGGATTAATGAGGTGAAAGAATCTAAAAAATGCCTTAAAATTAGTTTATGAAGGTCACTTTTCTAATAAAATATCTATTAAATTTTTAATTTCGATAGAAAAATTAAATAATAAAAAAAAGCGCTTATAAAAGCGCTTTTAATAAATTATCTTGATACTATTACTTTACCAATTCAGCAAGAATTTCTATTTCTCGTTCAGAAGCATTTTTTGGAGGATTTGAATTTAATTTCAAAATTTCCTCATTAAATTGATTTCTGAAATCTTGATTTTCTAAATCTCTTAAATTTAAAAGTGCTTTAGATCTTACATAAGTAGATTCACTTCGTAAAGACATTGTGTATAATTTTTTGATTTCTTCTTCTTCTAAATCCGAAGATTTTAAAGTTGAATATTTCAAAATAAATTGAGCAAACAACAATGAACTTTTATTATTAGCAATATTCTTCTTCAATGAATTTTGTAATAAAGAAAAACTAGAAACATTTTTAATGCTCTCCCCTATTGCACTTTCTATTGCAAGACGTTCAGGTTTTGTTTCAACTTTAAAATATTTGTTGATATCTTTCAACGAATTATTAATACTGTTTTCTTCTTTTTTACCTTTTTCTTCCCAAGCATCTTTCAACCCAACAGTTTTGTTAAATACTAATTTTGAAGTAGTTGAGTCTTTATCAACCGTAAAATAACCCAAACGTTGAAACTGAAATTTATCTTCATTTTGAGCTGTAGCCAAACTTGGTTCAACAAATCCTTTTACGATTTCTAATGAATTTGGATTCACAAAATCTAAGAAATTTTTGTCTTTATAACTGTCTGGAGCTTCATCTGTAAACAAACGATCGTATAGACGAACTTCTGCTTCAACAGCATGAGCAATAGAAACCCAATGCAATGTTCCAGACACTTTTCTTTGACTTGCTTCTGTCCCACTTCCGCTTAAAGAATCGGTATCATACGTTACATGAATCTCCGTAATATTACCTTCAGAATCTTTTATAACACTTTCTCCTTTAATGATATAAGCATTTTTAAGACGTACTTCTTTTCCTAAAGTTAAACGAAAATATTTAGCTGGAGCATCTTCTAAAAAGTCTTCTCTTTCGATATATAATTCACGAGAAAAAGGCACTTTTCTGAAACCTGCATTTTCATCTTCCTGATTATTTTCAGCTTCCAACCACTCTTCTTTTCCTTCTGGATAATTTGTAATTACCAATTTTACAGGATCTAAAACCGCCATTACACGAGGTGCAATTTTGTTCAAATCTTCACGAATACAAAATTCTAAAACCGATACACTAATCAAATTATCACGTTTTGCAATACCAATTGTATTGGCAAAATTACGCAAAGAAGCAGCTGTATAACCTCTTCTTCTTAATCCAGAAATGGTAGACATTCTTGGATCATCCCAACCGTTAACATGCTTTTCTTTAACTAGTTGCTGTAATTTTCTTTTACTAACAACAGTATGTGAAAGGTTACGTCTTGCAAATTCTCTTTGCTTTGGACGTAGTTTATTTTCATCTAAAATTTGATCTAAAAACCAATCGTATAATTCACGGTGAGGCAAAAATTCAAGCGTACAAAAGGAGTGCGAAATCTGCTCTAAATAATCACTTTGTCCATGTGCCCAATCGTACATTGGATAAATTTTCCAGGCATCTCCAGTTCTATGATGATGTTTATGTAAAATTCTGTACATGATAGGATCACGCATCAACATATTGGTTGATTTCATGTCTATTTTTGCACGAAGAATATGAGTTCCAGCCTCAAATTCACCGTTTTTCATTCTTTCGAATAAGTTTAAATTTTCTTCAACAGAACGATTTCTATACGGTCCATCAACTCCTTCTGTAGATGGAGTTCCTTTTTGAATGGCCATATCTTCAGAAGATTGACTATCAACATACGCTTTATCTTTTTTAATTAATAAAACGGCCCAATCGTACAATTGTTGAAAATAATCTGAAGCATAACGTTCTTCTGACCAAGTATAACCCAGCCATTCGACATCTTTTTTAATGGCGTCAACAAATTCCTGTTCTTCTTTTTCTGGATTAGTATCGTCAAAACGTAAATTTACAGGAGACTGATAATCAATTCCTAAACCAAAATTTAACGCAATAGAACTTGCATGACCAATGTGTAAATACCCATTCGGTTCTGGTGGAAAACGAAAATGAAGTTTAGTATTTGACAGACCTGATTTCAGATCCTCTTCTATGATTTGTTCAATAAAATTGAGTGATTTCTCTTCTGATGCCATTATTTTATAGTAATTTTAGCAAAGATAAAAAAAAGGTTTCAGGTTTCAGGTTTAAAGTTACTTAACTGGCGTTAAACCTGAAACTTTAAACTTTAAACTAAATTTGAAATGGGAATTATAAAATTAAAAAACATCAGAACTTTTTCGTACCACGGATGTTTAATTGAAGAAGGAAAAATTGGTTCTGATTACACAGTTGATTTAAAAATTAAAACAAATCTAAAAAAATCAGCCGAAACAGATCATCTTGCAGACACGGTAGATTATGTACATTTAAACAAAATTGTTACCGAAGAAATGGCAATTCGTTCGCATTTATTAGAGCATGTTGCCAAAAGAATCAATAATCGTGTTTTGGCAGAGATAAGTTCGATAGAAAAAACTACAGTTTGGGTTTCAAAGATAAATCCTCCTATTGGTGGTGATGTTGAAGCTGTTACAATACAAATGACAGAGATAAGAAAGTAATACTTTTTGTTAATAAAGTAATTTTTTAAAATACTTTGCTTTAAACTTTTGAATTTTAAAGATTTTAGTTACTTTTGCCGTCCGTTCAACTACGGCGTCGTGGCCGAGCGGCTAGGCTGGGCTCTGCAAAAGCTCCTACTCCGGTTCGAATCCGGACGATGCCTCAAAAAGAGATACAGAAATGTGTCTCTTTTTTTTATGCCTTGTTTTCAATAATATTGTCATTCTGAGGAACGAAGAATCTTCACAAGTGACTCTACAAAGATTGATAAACTTTATGGATAATTGTCGCGAAGATTCTTCGTTCCTCAGAATGACAAGCTAAATGTTTTATTTGATGATTAAACATAAAAAAACCTCTCAAATTGAGAGGTTTTATATTTCTATTGTATTGATAAACTATTTATTCTCAATCTTTTCAAAAGCATTTTTTACCATTTCTTTTTCTTTAGGAAACCAGCCTTGAACAATTAAAGCAACTCCAAAAACCATTAAAACAATACTAATTACTTTTTTAATTTTTAGGATGTTGTTTGGTGTCATTTTAGACTTTAATTGTTTAGCTAATAGAATTTTAAGACAGTCAACTAACAAATAAGTAACAATTACTGAAGTAAAAAATGTCATCATTCTTGGCGTCTGCATTTGAAGTTTTGGGCCAACAGAGATAATTACAGCTAGCCAAAAACCAAGAACACCAATGTTAATAACGTTCAATAAAAAACCTTTTATAAACAAACTACCGTAGTTTCTTTTTATGATATCACGATCTATTTCTTCGTCATTAATTTTTTCTTCTTTTTTAAGCTGTACAAAAGAAATAATACCATAAGCAAGCATTATAATTCCTCCAAAAATAAAAAGTGCAGGTTTATCTTTTAAATTCTGAATCAATCTGTAACTTCCTAAATAAGCAATTGCTATAAAAAAAATATCACCTAATACTACTCCAAAATCAAAAGCAATTGCAGCTCTAAATCCTTTTGTAATACTGGTTTCCAGCAATATAAAAAATACTGGACCTACCATAAAACTTAAGAAAAGTCCCCATGGCAGTCCAGTTAGAATATCATTTATCATTCAAATACAATTAGTTTACTTTACTTCTTCGATTTTTCCGCCAAAAACCGTTTTTTGATTTATTTGTTTTGGTTTTCCATAAATGTAAATAGAGCCTCCTGCGCTTACTTTTGCATCGACTAAGGTCGAAGCATTCACATCTGCTTTTCCTCCCGCAGAAACGCTTACTTTTGTTTGAGACGTAGCTAATTTACTTGCTAGAAGATATCCTCCTGCTCCTAAACTAGCATCTTGGTTAGAAGCTTTACCAGTTAAAGTAATTTCTCCGCCAGAAACTGAACTTACATTAAGTTTATCAACATCTAAATCTACACTAATTTTTCCACCTTCTTGCGCACTTACTTTAAAAACTGTAGCTTTTATAGCTTCACTGCTTTTAACAAATGCACCTTCATTAACATCAATTAGTTCTATATGTTTGTAATACAAAGTAATATCTAAATCATCACCAGATAATAATTTAGGAAAAGGCATTCTTAATTTTAATAAACCTTTCTTGTTAACAACTTCAACTTCTGCTTCTCTAGCTCCTTTTATAACAATCTTATTCTCTGTAGATGCTACTAATTTTACTGTAAGTTTATCAAACACTTTTACAGAATCAAAATCTCCTAAATTTTTTGTAACCTGACCAAAAGACAATTGTGCAACCAATATTGCAGCGCCTATAATTAATTTTTTCATGTTTCGTTTTTTTAATTAAACATTTATTAAGCTCTTCGTAAAAAATGAAAATCCAATTGTTTTTTAACCAAATCAGCATTTTTTACTTTAACGTAAATTTCGTCACCTAATTGTAAAATACTATTTGATGTCGCACCAACTAAGGCATATTGTTTCTCATCAAATGTATAATAATCGTCTTTTATCTCGCGGATTCTAACCATACCTTCGCATTTGTTAGAAACAATTTCAACATAAATTCCCCATTCGGTAACTCCAGAAATAACACCCAAAAACTCTTCGTCTTGGTGATCCTGCATGTATTTAACCTGCATGTATTTAATACTATCTCGCTCAGCATTAGTCGCTAAACTTTCCATATTAGAACAATGTAAACACTTCGTTTCGTACACTTCTTCGTCTACAGATGCACCTTTATCTAAATAATACTGCAGTAAACGATGTACCATAACGTCTGGATAACGACGAATTGGCGAAGTAAAATGACTGTAATAATCAAAAGCTAAACCATAATGACCAATATTTTCTGTCGAATATTTGGCCTTACTCATACTTCTAATCGCAAGAGTATCAATTAAGTTTTGTTCTTTTTTACCATTTACCTCTTCCATCAAAGCATTTAATGATTTCGAAATATCTCCTTTGTTTCTAAAATCAATTTTATAACCAAACTTTGCAATTACGGTTTGCATTGCAATTAATTTGTCTTCATTTGGTTCATCGTGAATTCTGTAAACAAATGTTTTCTTTTGTTTTCCAATGTATTCAGCCACTTTTCTATTGGCCAAAAGCATAAATTCTTCAATCAAATGATTGGCATCTTTAGAAACTTTAAAGTAAACTCCTTCTGGTTCTCCTGCTTCATCTAAGTTGAATTTTACTTCTACTTTATCAAAAGAAATAGCTCCATTTGCCATTCTTTTTCTTCGTAAAATCTTAGCTAATTCATCTAATTTTAAAGTTGCTTGAACAATTTCATCCGAAACCAAATAAGAACTTCCGGTAATAGAAATATCAATAGGAATGGTATGATCTTTTGTTTCAATGATATACTGCGCTTCTTCGTAAGCAAAACGCTGATCTGAATAAATTACAGTTCTACCAAACCATTGGTTGATAACTTGTGCAGTTTCTGAAACTTCAAAGATTGCAGAGAAAGTATATTTTTCTTCATTCGGACGTAACGAACAAGCAAAATTAGACAAAACTTCTGGTAACATTGGCACTACTCTATCTACTAAATAAACAGAAGTTGCACGCTGATACGCTTCATCATCTAGAATTGTTCCTTCCTCAAGATAATATGAAACATCGGCAATATGAATTCCGATTTCATAATTCCCGTTCTCCAACTTTTTGAAAGACAAAGCATCATCAAAATCTTTTGCATCTTTTGGATCGATCGTAAATGTAAGTGTATCACGCATATCACGACGTTTTGCAATCTCAGATTCTTGTATTGAAGTATCTATTTTTTGTGCATAAACCTCTACTTCTACCGGGAAATCTGCTGGTAAACCATATTCGGCTAAAATAGCATGAATCTCAGTATTATGTTCTCCTGGTTTTCCTAAAACTCGAATCACAGATCCAAACGGACTATCGGCTCTTTTTGGCCAATCTTCAATAGTAACCAAAACAACATCTCCGTTTTCTGCCTCACCAATTTTATCTTTTGGAATAAAAATATCGGTATACATTTTAGGATTTGCAGTAGAAACAAAAGCAAAATTAGCCTGAATGTCAATAACTCCTACAAACTCCGTTTTATTTCTTTCTATAACTTCAATTACTTCACCTTCAGGTCTTTTTCCTTTTCTACGGTTATAAACATAAACTTTTACTTTGTCTTTGTCTAACGCACGATTTAAATTATTGGTTGGTATAAAAACATCTTCTGCAAAATCTGGACAAATAAAATAAGCTGTTTTACGGCTTGTCATATCAATTGTTCCTTCGTAATAATCTTGGCCTTCTGCTTTTACTAAATATTTGCCAGGTTCTGATTCAACTATTTTTTTTGAAGCTGCTAGAATTTTCAAATCTTTAATAATTTGATTTCTGCTCTTTGTATCGTCAAGTTCTAGCTTTGCTCCTATCTGTTTGTAATTAAATGCTTTATTTGGGCTTTGCGATAAAATCTTTACTATTTTGGCAGAGAAATCACTCTCTTTTTTTATCGGCTTTCTAATTTTCTTACTCATATATCTTTTCTTATAAAGTTTAAAATTACAAATAAGATATCAGATAACAGATTTTACAAATAGAATTATTAAAATTATAACTTTCGTATCTTTACAAAAAGACCTTTTATGGAAAGCTTTAAAACGATTGCCATATTCAATTACGATTACGAAATCGTAATTCTAAAACACTTATTAGAGCAAGAAGAGATTCCTTATTTTTTTGAAAACGAAATAACCTTATCTGTCGTTCCTTTCTATTCTGCACCGCTCGGTGGCATTAAACTTAAAGTACATCCAAACGATTTTGAACAAGTTCAAGAAATTCTCGACAATCTCAATAATCCGCTCAGAATCGTTTAAATCAAATCTAAAATTCAATTTCAATTTTTTTTTTTGCTTTTCAACTTTAATAGTTTTCAACATATATTAAATACAACAAAAAAAGAATTTTAAATTTAATTAAATTTTGTTGGTTATTATAGTGTGTTAATATGTCATATAAATTTATTTTTAAAAGTATTGAAATGAAGTTTCTCTTAGTTATATAGAGTTATCAACATACTTATATTTAGTTAATCAATTAATTTATAAGACTTTTTGTATTTTAATTAACAACGGTTAACAACCAAAAATAGATTCATTTTGTAGATAAGTTCATATGTTGATATTTGTTGAAAATGGCATTTTTGATATTGATAACTTTTCTAAAAATTCCTCAAACTTTGTTAGGTTATTTCATTCCAGTTTTGGATTAGGTTTTTTTTTGACACAACCAAAAAAAACTTCTAATTTTCTATCTTAACTTATTAACAAATAATGTTAACTTAAAGTTAACTGAATATCAACGATTTAGGTTTTGGTATTAACAATTTAAAATTTTAACAAAAACATTGTTTATTATTAATTGATAATCAGCTTCTTATGAACATATCAAAATTGTTAATAACGTTAACATTTTGAAAGTAAGAAAGTTGTAAAATCAGGTTTTCTGCCACGAATTTCGCGAATTTTCACGAATTATTATTTAATTATTTTAAAGCTGTGTTATAAAAGTTAACAGAGAAGAAATTTGTGAAAATTAGTGAAATTCGTGGCAACCATTTATTAATTAAGTAAATTTGCAGAACACAACTTAATAGTAATAAAAATGAAAATTTCGATAGGAAACGATCACGCAGGACCAGATTATAAAAAAGCAATTGTTGCAATGTTAGAGGCAAAAGGTTATGAAGTAACAAATTACGGAACAGATTCTGAAGCTTCTGTAGATTATCCAGATTTTGGGCATCCGGTTGCGAATGATGTATCTGAAGGAAAAGCTGATTTTGGAATTGTAATCTGCGGCAGTGGAAATGGAATTGCAATGACTGTTAATAAACATCCAAAAGTAAGAGCAGGTTTATGCTGGACAAAAGAAATTGCTTATTTAGTTCGTTTGCACAATGATGCAAATATTATTAGCATTCCGGCGCGTTTCACCTCTATTCCTCAAGCAGTAGAAATGGTTGAAACGTTTTTAGAAACTGCTTTTGAAGGTGGAAGACACCAAAATAGAGTAAACAAAATTGCTTGCTCATAAAAAAGTCAAAAAAAAATCGGGTGCTTCGCACCAAAGTAATAACAAGCCGGGCGGATTTTTAAAATTCACCCGGATTTTTTATTTAAATATCTTAAATACAGTTGAATGAAATCTATTTTTATAGTTATCAACAATGTTAATATCTATATTTTACCAGTTAAATAGAGGTAAACTAATACAAGCTGTAGTAAAAGAATTATCGAAAATTTTACAATAAAAGATATTTTACTCGTTTTATGTCTAAATAAAAACATTGCAAACAATAGCCCGATTGTTCCTCCTATTGCTTCAAGTGTAAAAAGTGTATTTTCGGGGATTCTGCGTTTATTTTTAACCGCAAAATATTTATCAAATCCAGCTATAATAAAGGTGGCAGAATTTATAATTAAAAAATAGAGTAATAAAACATTCATTGGCTTAAAATTAAAAACAAAGATATTATTTTAGCCAATTGTAAGACTTCATCAATAAAAATAATATAAAACATAAGTCTTCCTGATGCAGAAGTGAAGTTTAAGTACACTCTTTAAAGGTTCTTTTATGGTTATTTATTTCAGTAAAAGTCTATTTTACCAAAATTAACACGTCAATTAGTATAGAATAAAATTACATGAAGAAAATTTTTTATCTGGCATTTTTCTCGTTTCATTTTTTAACTGCACAAGAAAAATCTAAAGTACTTTACAGAAATGAAACAGTGTATTTAACCAATAAAAATGCATTAGAAATAGAATCTTTTATTGAAGAGCAAAGAGAAATTGCAAAAAGTAAAAATGTAGAGGATTATTCTATAAATATACCCTACGACAATTTTAGCGAAATTTCTAATATTAAAGGAACCGCAATAAATCCAGTTACAAACAAAAAAAACAAGTTATCACAGTACGAAATCAGTACCAATGAATTAAAACGGAATGATGTATTTTATAGTGATAACAAATACAAACACTTTGGTTTTAGCTCTGTAGTTGATAAATCTAAAGTTGAATATTCTTATAAGGTTAAACAAAACGAACCAAGATTATTGTCTTATTTTTCTTTTCAGCATGAATTACAAACTGTTACTTCAAAATTTGAAATAAAGGCCGATCCATCTATAGAAATAGGTTATAAACTTTTTGGAGAACATCAAGACAAAATTATTTTTTCGAAAACAAAAGAAGGAAACGTTGATGTTTATACTTGGAAAATTGCAGATATGCCTGCTTTTGAAGAAGAAAACAGAGCGCCAAATTTCACTTATTTTTTACCGCATATTGTTTATTATATTAAAAGTTATACCAAAGAAAATCAAAAGGAAGAATTATTTCCAGATGTAAAAGGCCTTTATAAATGGTATTATTCTTTGGTAAAAGACGTCAACAAATTAGATCAAACCCTAATAAAAAATAAAGTTTTAGAATTAATCAAAGACAAAACAAATACCAAAGACAAAGCAAAAGAAATTTACAATTGGGTTCAGCAAAACATCGATTATGTCGCTTTTGAATACGAAATGGGAGGATTTATTCCACGTGATGCGGTTTCTGTTTTTGATAAAAAATATGGCGATTGTAAAGATATTTCGAACTTATTAAATGAAATGTTTAAAGCTGCTGGAATAGAATCTAATTTAGTTTGGATTGGAACTAGAGATAAACCTTATACTTTTGAAGAAGTTCCTACGCCATTATCAAGTAACCACATGATTACGGCTGTAAAAATTGATAAGCAAAGATATTTTGTAGACGGAACAGATTCTTTTTGTTCGTTTGGATTTCCGTCAGCTATGACTCAAGGAAAGGAAGGTCTTATTGGAATATCAGAAAATGAATTTGTTATAGAAAAAGTTCCTGTTGTTGATAAAAATGATAATAAATTGAAAATGGAACTGAAATTAAAAATAGAAGATAATGCTGTTACTGGTACCTCAAAAATGTTTTTGTCAGGTTATCAGAAAAGTGATTTTTTGAATATTTTATCGGGTAATAAACAAAAGGAAGATGAAATTTTGAAAAGTGGAATGTCACGTTATAATGAAAAAATAGAAATTGAAAAGGTTGAAGTAGAGAAGAATGAATACGAAAACAAAGACGCAGCGCTGTCGTACAAATTTAAACTAGACGGCTGGGTAAAGAAAATTGGAGAAAAAATTATTGTAAAACCAATTTTATTATCGCCTTTTAAAGAATATATAATCGATTTAAAAGAAAGAAAACTGCCAATAGAAAATGATTCTCAATTTACAGATGAGTTTACTTATATGTACGAAATACCAGAAAATTATCAGCTGGAATTTGTTCCGGAAAACAGTAAAAAAGAAAATGAAAATTTAAGCTATGAAATTGTCTATAAAAAAGACAAGAAAAACTTAACCATATCTCAAAAAATCACTCTAAAAAAACTGCTTATCGAGACCAGCCAATTTGAAAACTGGAATGCAGTCACAAACGAATTGACCCAACAATACAACCAATCTATAATCTTAACCAAAAAATAATGAAAAAATTAGTATTGATACTACTGTTTCCTTTTTTTGTAAATGTACACGCGCAAGAAATAAAAAGCTACACTTGGGATGCTGTTCCAAATTTTCAGAAAATTCCAGAAGAATATAAAAAATTACCCGCAATTGTTTTGTTTGATAAAAGATGGGTTCATACAAGAATTAACACCAATATGTATGGTTTTGCAAAATTTAAGATGGAACATTTTGCGGTTAAAATAAACGAAACATCAGAAATTACGAAGTATAATAAAGTTACCGCAGACGATAACAACACAATTCGTGATACTAAAGATTTTCATGCAAGAGTTATTAAACCAAATGGCGATGTAAGAGTTTTATCTGAAACGCAAATTGTAAATTCGGATGTAAAAAACGTAAAATCAACAGTTTTTGAAGGCGTAGAAAAAGGAGATATTTTAGAATATTATTTTATTGTAAAAGAAAATCCAACATCAAATGGTTTAGAAATTTACCAAAAAGATGCTCCAGTTCTTCATGCTGAATTTACACTGACAGATTCTGGCAGTGCAGCATCTAAAGTTTTTGCTTCTCCAGAATTTCAGGATAATCACATCAAAAACAAAGAATTCTTTACCGCAGATAATATTCAGCCAATAGTAGAAGAAAGGAGTTCTAAGAAATTTAAAAATCTGGTTAAAGTATTTTATTTAATTACAGGTACATCTCAAGGAATGGCCGCAAGACAGTGGAATCCGTTTTTTAAAGAATATATAAAATTTAGACCCTACAGTTTTTCTAACGGAGATATTAAAAAACTTATTGAAAAGTTAGATTTAAAAGATAAATCGACAGATGAAAAAATAATTATTCTTGACGAATATATTAAAACTCATTATGAATTGTATTCGAAAGGAGAATCTCTTGCACGCGATTTTAAACTTCTGGACGGAAAAGGAAAAATGAGACCTGAGGATTTTATGTATTTATATAAATATGCTCTTGAAACACTAAAAATTCCTCATGAAATTATTGCAAATGAAGATCGATTTTTAGGCGAATTAGACGATGAATTGATGACTTTTTATGAGTTTACAGACTTTAATTATTACATTAGAGAAACTAATAAATATATTTTTCCAAATTCAGCATACAGCCCTTATGGCAATCCGTCGTATGAATTTCAAGATACAAAAGCAAAAGGATATAATTCGGCTAAAAAGGAAAGTACAACTATTTTTATTCCCGTAATTTCATCAGATTTTACAAAAAATGATACAGAATCTATCGTAACTTTAAATGCCGATTTATCAAAAGTAACTATAGAAAAAAAGATATCAAATACAGGTTACCCAGCACAAATAATGAGATATTCTTATAATGATTTAGCCAATAACGAAGAAAAGAAAGATCTTTTAGACTTGGTTAAAAGCATTTCAATGGATGGTATCGAGGTAAAATTGTTAGAGCATACAGTAGAAAATTTAGAGTTTAAAAATAATTATACCAATGCACCGTTTATTATTAATTCAAAAGTAGAATCGGTAGAATCATTTATAGAAAAAGCTGGAAATCTATTAATGGTTAATCTTGGAAAAGTAATTGGAAGCCAAAATAATCTCTATCAAGAAAATACTAGAAAAACAGATATCGATTTGAAGTATGCAACAGAATATCATAACAAAATAATCTTTAATATTCCGAAAGGATATCAGGTAGATCATTACGAAGATTTAGTTATTGATAAAGTAATGAAGTACGATGAAAGCAAAAATTGTTCATTTAAATCTACCGTTAAAATAGTTGACAATCAGGTTATAATTACGATTGATGAAAAGTACAAATCAATAAATTATCCAAAAGAACTTTATCAAGAATACAGAAAAGTTTATAATGCATCGGCAGATTTTAATAAAGCAAGCATAGTGTTAAAGCCAATTAAGAAAAAATAAAATGACTAATATTCAATTCATTGCCAAGTCTGTTCCAACAGCAGCGATTAACATTCAAAACACAGTAAAACTACTAGAGGAAGACTGTACAATTCCGTTTATCTCTCGTTACCGAAAAGATACAACCGGAAATCTAGATGAAGTTCAGATCGAACAGATTGCAAAACTTCAAAAAGAATACGAAACGATTGTAAAACGTAAAGAAGCGGTTCTAAAATCTATTGAAGAACAAAAAGCACTTACGCCAGATTTGAAGCAAAAAATTGAACAAAGTTTTGATTTACAAGAAATTGAAGATTTTTACCTTCCATATAAAAAGAAGAAAAAAACCAAAGCCGATGTTGCCCGCGAATTTGGTTTAGAGCCTTTGGCAAAAATTATAATGTCTGAAAATGATGTTGATGTTGATTTTATTTCGACGCAATACATTAATGAAAATGTAATTAATGAAGAAGCAGCAATGCAAGGCGCAAGAGATATTGTTGCCGAATGGATTAACGAAAATATATACGTTCGTAAGCAACTAAGAAGATTGTACCAGCGAAAAGCGACAATTGGAACTAAAGTTGTAAAAAAGAAAGCAGAAGAAGAAGGAGCGCAAAAATTCAGTCAGTATTTTGATTGGGATGAAAATTTGACAAAAGCGCCTTCGCATCGATTATTAGCAATGCTTCGTGCAGAAAACGAAGGTTATGTAAAAATGAAAGTTGATGTTGATATTGACGATGCTTACGATGTTATTGATGAAATAATTATCAAGAAACAAAATAGTACAACGGCACATTTACAATTGGCAATTGAGGATAGTTATAAACGTTTATTGAATCCAGCGATTGGAAATGAAACATTGCAGGAAGCAAAAGCAAAAGCAGATGCTAATTCTATTCAGGTTTTTGCTAATAATTTAGGACAGTTATTATTAGCGCCGCCGTTGGGAGAAAAACGAATTTTGGCAATCGATCCTGGTTTTAGAAGTGGTTGTAAAGTAGTTTGTCTGGACGAAAAAGGAGATTTATTATACAACGAAACGATATATCCGCACGCGCCTCAAAACGAAGAAGCAATGGCGATAAAAAAAATCCGTTCGATGGTAAACGCGTATCAAATTGATGCTATTTCTATCGGAAACGGAACGGCTTCTAGAGAAACAGAATTTTTCATCAAAAAAATCGCGTTCGACAAACCGCTGCAAGTTTTTATAGTTTCAGAAGCTGGAGCTTCGGTATATTCGGCATCAAAAATTGCGCGTGAAGAATTTCCAAATTACGATGTAACGGTTCGTGGTTCGGTTTCTATCGGAAGACGACTTTCAGATCCTTTGGCCGAATTGGTAAAAATTGACCCGAAAGCAATTGGAGTTGGACAATATCAACATGATGTTGATCAAACGAAACTTAAAGAAGAATTAGATAATACCGTAATTCGCTGCGTGAACTCGGTTGGAATTAATATCAACACGGCGAGTAAACATTTACTAAGTTATGTGAGTGGAATCGGTGAGAAATTGGCCGAAAACATTGTACAATATCGTTCTGAAAATGGTCCGTTTGAAGATAGAAAACAACTTAAAAAAGTGCCAAGATTAGGCGATAAAGCCTATCAGCAAGGCGCGGCTTTTATTCGAATTTCGAATGCTAAAAATCCGTTAGATAATTCTGCAGTGCATCCAGAAGCATATCCGGTTGTAGAGAAAATGGCAAAAGATTTGAATCTTTCGGTAAACGACTTAATTGCAAATAAAGAGAAAACAGCCTTAATTAAGGCCGAAAAGTATATTACTCCTGAAATTGGTTTACTTACACTAAAAGACATCATTAAAGAGCTTGAAAAACCCGGATTAGACCCGAGAAAGTCGGCGAAGGTTTTTGAATTTGATGCAAATGTAAAATCGATTAAAGATTTGAGAACCGGAATGATTCTTCCAGGAATTGTTAATAACATTACCAACTTTGGCTGTTTTGTTGATATAGGAATCAAAGAAAGCGGATTGGTTCACATTTCGCAGTTAAAAGCTGGTTTTGTAAGCGATGTAAACGAAGTGGTAAAATTACATCAGCATGTTGATGTAAAGGTTACTGAGGTTGATGAAGATAGGAAGAGAATTCAGCTTACGATGGTTTTATAAAATCTAACTATTGATTAAACAAAAAAGTCCCGAAATTTCGGGACTTTTTTGTTTACTATCTGATAACTATTTTTTAATTACTTTTTTGATAGTTTTTCTTGTTTCATTTGAAATTTCAAACATATACACACCAACTGATAAATGGGAAATATTAATTGTATTTGTGCCATCTTTTAACTCTTTTGAAAGTACAGAATGACCATTTATATCAAAGATTTTCAGTTTTGCATTGTCTGCAGAGTTAATTTCAATTGTAACAAAATCTTTAGAAGGATTTGGATATAATTTTAGAGAATTTTCTAAATCGAAATCTTTTGTTCCAAGAGTTTTTACTTCATAGCAAGTACTTGTTACAGAACAGCCATTTTTAGTAACTTCTACAGCGTAACTTCCAATTTTAGTAGGAGTAAAAGAAATTTTATTTTCGTTTGGAATTTCTATTAATAAACCATTATCACATTTAAACCATTTATATGTCGCTTCAGTTTCAGCAGCCGTTAAAATTCCTGCATTATTGGTAACCTTTACATCAAGGCCTATAACAGTAACAATTTGTGTCGCTGTTGCAATATTATCACTAGCATCCTTAACTGTCCACTTTACTGTTGTATTTCCTATTGGAAAAGCTATTGGAGCATCATTTGTAACAGAAACAACCGTACAATTGTCTGCCGTTATTGGATTTCCTAACGCAACTCCTGTTGCTTCGCAACCTAAGTTTGCATTAACAGAAATATTTAAAGGAGCAGTTATTGAAGGATTTTGTGTATCTGCAATTGTAGTTATGTTGAAATTCTCTGTTATTGTTGCTAAATCAGCATCAGTAACAGTACAAGAATAATTACCAGCAGCTAATCCTGTAATTTCAGTAGTTTTTGCTCCATTCGACCAAAGATAGGTGTAAGGAGCTTTTCCTCCATATACTGCTACTGTAGCAGCACCATTAGAACCAGCACAAGTTACATGAGTTGGTGTAATTGTAGGTACAATTGGTGTTGCAATATAAGTACCTTGTAAACGAACTAAATAAGCGGATTTGTTATCTCCCTGATATGTTGTAAAGTTACCACCCACCATTATTTGACCATCATTTTGAAAAAGAACAGAAAAAACAGGATTATTAAACCCGGCTCCGATATTAAATGTAGTATCCCTGCTTCCATCAGAATTTAAACGACTTAGATGATTTTGAGTGACACCATTATAAGATGTAAAAAAACCTCCAACAATTAACTGGCCATTTGGTTGAATAGCGATACTTTGAATACCACTGCTAAATCCAGTTCCTGATACTCCGCTTCCAATATTAAAAGTACTATCCTTACTTCCATTAGTATTTAAGCGGACTAAATGAAATTGACCATATCCCTGAAATATATAAAAATCACCGCCAACAAATATTTTACCATCAGGTTGCAAAGCAATAACTTGAACACCACTATTAAATCCGCTTTTTATATCAAATGAAGTATCCTTATTTCCATCAGGATTTAAACGAACTAAACCTTTTTGACTACTTCCCCGATAAGTAGTAAAATTTCCACCAACTATTATTTTTCCATCTTCCTGAATTGATAAAGCTTCAACAGAACCATTGTTAAATGCATTTCCAACATCAAAAGTAGTGTCTTTACTGCCATCACCATTCAATCGAATTAAACATTTTTGAGGAATTCCCTGATATGTACTAAAAAATCCACCAGCTATTATTTTTCCATCAGATTGCAATGCTAGTGATTGTATAGGATTATCAAATCCATTTCCAATTTCAAAAGTATTATCTTTACTTCCATCAGAGTTTAAACGGATTAAACTTTTTTGAGAAATTCCATTATAAGTCTTAAAACTCCCACCTACAACTATTTTTCCATCAGGCTGTTGTAATATTGATTCAACAGTACCATCAAATCCATCTCCAATTTCGAATGTATTGTCTTTATTTCCATCAGGATTTAGACGCATTATATGATTTTGTAAACTTTCTTTATAAGTTATAAAATCACCTCCTATAAGTATTTTTTCGTCAGATTGTTTATGCATACATCGAACATAATAGTTTAACCCTGTTCCTATGCTAAATGAGCGATTTTTAGTTCCATCATTTTTTAGACCAACTAAATAATTTTGATTAATGCCTTGAAAGGTATCAAAACGCCCCCCTAAAATTAAATTCCCATCTATTTCTTTTGCCGTAAGGATCGCATCGTTAAATCCAGTTCCTATTGCAAGTGACTCATCTGCACTTCCATCAGAATTTAAGCGCATAAAATGATTTTGAATGGTTCCTTTAAAGGAAGTAAAATCGCCCCCTATGAGTATTTTTCCATCGGATTGTAGTGTGATAGAATTTACATTATTATTAAATCCGGTTCCAATATCAAAAGTTGTGTCCTTAGTTCCGTCTGTATTTAAGCGAATTAAATGATTTTGATCAATTCCCTTGTAGGTATTAAAATAACCACCAACAAGTAATTTATTGTCAGGTTGAATAACTACAGACGTAACACCATTATTATTAAAACCACGATTTTCTACTGAAAAAGTGATATCTCTGGTTCCATCCGTATTTAAACGTAGCAATCCAGGGTGAATACTTCCTTTATATTTATAAAATTCTCCACCAACCAATATTTTTCCATTAGTTTGAACGACTATAGATGTTACATAGGAATCAAACCCAGTTCCTATATCAAATGATTCATCTTTACTGCCATCTGCATTTAAACGAATCAGTCTGTTTTGGGTAATCTCTTTGAATTTGTTAAAAAAACCACCCACAATTATTTTCCCATCTTCCTGTAAGGCAATAGCCTGAACTCCTTCATTAAATCCTGTTCCTATATCAAAAGTCGTATCTTTACTTCCATCACTATTCAAACGTATTAATCTGTTTTGAGTTGTACCCTTGTAATTAGTAAAGTTTCCGGCAACTAATATTTTTCCATCTGGCTGAAGAACCACAGAATAAATATATCCAAAATTATTTCCTACATTAAATGAATGGTCTAAACTACCGTCATTATTTAAACGATATAAAGAAGACGAAGTTTCACCTCCTTGATAACCAACAAATTCACCACCAACAAGTATTTTTCCATTTGGTTGAATTAAAACTGTTTTAACAGAACTAGGAAAAAATCCAGGACGAGAACCAAATTTGTATGTTACATCTGTTTGATTTTGAGCAGAGAATGTAAAAGTTGTTAAAAAGAAAATTAAAAAGAGTAGAGTTTTTTTCATAAAAATAAATTTGCTCAAATATAAAGATTCTTTAGTAAAATATTATGAAGTAGATTTTTATAAAAAATCCCAAATTACAATCGTAATTTGGGATTTTCTTTTTTTTTTAAGCTTTATTGCAAAATAACCTTCTTGGTAATGCTTTTAGTATCGTTTGTAATCTTAATCAAATACAAACCAGAAGAATAATTAGCTAGGTTTATTTCAGTATTTTCAGAAGTTGTTTTTTGTTCCGAAATGATTTTTCCTTGTGGAGAAATCACCGAAATCATTGATTTTTCGGGAGCAGAAACCGTAAATCGATCTGCACTAGGATTTGGATATAAAGTCACTGTTGATTTTTCTATTTGGAAATCACCTGTTCCTAAAGTTGCATTTTGAGGCAGGTAAAAATTACCCGTAAGCAAGAACATATATAATGTTTTTAAGGTTTGGTTAAAATAACTGTTCGGCTCGCTTAACTGATTTAAATCTGTATAAGAAGCATCCAAATGCGCCTGATTTTCGCCAGCCATTGCAGCGCAGGCAAAAGCGCCAACAAAAGTAGCATTGTGCCATTGTCCGCTCAAAGTTCCATCTTGATTATAACCATCTTTTATGTTTGAAGAACCGCCAAGATTTACACGCACAAAATCTGATGCTTTTTTAGCATAAACTTTAGCATTGGCATTTCCGTACCAAACATAATCTACTGCAATACGCCAAGGCGTTCTGGCGGCATCGTAAGTATAGCCCTTTCCTCCATTATTATAAATGCCGGCAAGAGAAGAATAAGCACCAGATTCTTGGCACCAATCTGAAACTAAACCGCCAACAGCATTATTTTGAGTTAAATTATTATTGATAACTGTATAGGATTTTGCTGCAACAGAATTCCAAAAAGAAACATCATTAGTAAAACTTCCAAAAGCACGATAATAAGCGGGAGCGAAATAAGAAGGATTAGTGAGTTGGCTTCCACCGAATTGATCTCCGGGTTTTAGCACAAAAGTACTAGCTTCAACTTCATACGTTTTAATTGCTGTAATTAAGGCTTTAGCATCATTTTTATAATTGATAGTTCCAGCGCTTGCCCATTGAAAATCGGCAACAATAAGAGCAAAAGCAGCATCCAATTCAGCATCTGTTGCACCATTTACGCCATTAATTCCAGAACAGCCATTAATTTTCCAATTCATAACACCATTACTATTGACATTGTCTTTATAATACAGCCAAAGACCATCAAACAACGTTTTGTCTGCTGCATAAACAGAAAGCAGCATTCCGTAACCAATTCCTTCTGAAACAGTTTCAGACGAATTGTCAAATTTTATTCTGTAACGGCCATTAGAGCAGGCTTCAACAAAGTTGGTTTTCCAGATGTTGTAATTATCTAAGGCATTCTGGCTGTTTTTTGATGTTGCCATAATTCCGTTGGAAAAGACAACATTGGCGGGAAAAGATTGCTTTTGCGAATAACTTTTGAGACACAAAAATGCAATACTAACTAGAAGTAGGTTTTTCATAATTATTTATTGATTTTAATTTAGGGACTCTAAAAGTAAGAATTTTTAGATACAAAAAAAATCCCAAACGATAATCATACGATTATCGTTTGGGATTTTAAATAAGTTAAAAAACTATTATTTCGTTTCTTCCTCTTCTTTTTTAGGAGCAGGAGCAGATTGATCGTCTTTAGCAGCGTTTTTAAATTCTTTAATTCCGCTTCCTAAACCTTTCATTAATTCTGGAATTTTTTTACCTCCAAAAAGTAATATCACAATACCTACTATTACAAGGATTTCTGTAAGACCTAATCTTCCCATGGTTATATATTTAAAGCCGAAGCTAATTATTTTTAATATTAATATGCAAATGTATATAGAAATATACGAACAAGAAGTGTTTTTGGTTTAAAATATTTATGTTTAATTACGTTAAATATTCCATAAAATCATAATTTAGGCACATTACCTTAATTTTGACAGTTATCAACAAGATGATAAATTCTTATATTTGCTAGCATAAATAACCAAAATGACTAAGAAGAAGTTCAATTTTAGAAAAAAATTATTTGTCAAAAACCGATTGGTTATTTTGAATGAAGATACCTTTGAAGAAATATTTTCGTTCAAACTTACTTTGATGAATGTCTTTGTCGTCTTTACTTTAGGCGGAATATTCTTAATTTGTATTACCACATTCATCATTGCTTTTACATCATTACGTGAATTTATTCCGGGATATTCGTCTACAGAATTAAAGAAAAACGCAACCGAATTGGCAATAAAATCAGATTCGTTAGAAACCGCTTTAAAGAAAAATGAAGCCTATATAAAAGGAGTTCAGAAAGTCTTAAGAGGCGAATTGGATTATGCAAAATTCAATAAAGATTCTATTATTGCCAGTATAGAAGAATCGTCTGATGTAAATATGAAAGCGACAGAAGAAGAAATTCAATTAAGAGAAGAGGTTGCTAAGACAGAGAAGGAGTCAAACGAAAAAGCTCCAAGTAAAAACAAAAAAGGCAAGAAATAATACCACCGAGAATGTCAATTAAATCCGTAGCGGCAAAAATATTTGCTCGTAAAATATACAATCAAACCCTTGCTTGGTCTAATAAACCAGTCGAAACACAATTGAAAGTTTTTAGAAGTTTGATCGAAAATGCAAAGCAGACAGAATTTGGAAAAGATCATCATTTTGATACAATAAAAACAGTTGAAGATTTTCAAAAAAACGTTCCCATTCGCGATTACGAAGATTTAAAGGCATACATCGAAAAGGTTAAAATAGGCGAAGAGAATATTCTCTGGAAAGGAAAACCGCTTTATTTTGCTAAAACATCGGGAACAACTTCGGGAGCAAAATACATTCCGCTTACCAAAGAATCAATGCCAACGCACGTAAATGCAGCGCGTAATGCGATTCTACATTATATTCACGAAACAGGAAATGCTGATTTTGTAAATGGTAAGATGATATTTTTGCAGGGAAGTCCAATTTTGACTGAAAAATACGGAATTAAATTTGGAAGACTTTCTGGAATTGTTGCGCATTTTGTTCCGAAATATTTACAGAAAAATAGAATGCCTTCTCTAGAAACCAATTGTATTGATGATTGGGATACTAAGGTAAATGCAATTGTGGGTGAAACCATAAAAGAAGACATGTCTGTAATTTCTGGAATTCCGTCTTGGGTACAAATGTATTTTGAGCGGTTACAGGAAAAAAGCGGCGGAAAAAAGATAAGTGAAATATTTAAAAACTTTAATCTGTTTATTTACGGAGGTGTTAATTATGAACCCTATCGCGCCAAGTTTGAACAAATGATTGGTAAAAAGGTAGACAGCATTGAGTTGTTTCCGGCTTCTGAAGGCTTTTTTGCATATCAGGATTCTCAGAAAGAAAAAGGAATGCTTTTACTTTTGAATGTTGGAATTTTCTACGAATTCATTAAAACCGATGAATTCTTTACCGAAAATCCAAAAAGACATACAATTGGCGAAGTAGAATTGGACGTAAATTATGCTTTGATTGTTTCTACAAATGCCGGACTCTGGGGTTATAATATTGGAGACACAATTCAGTTCACGTCTTTATTTCCGCATCGAGTTATAGTTTCGGGGCGTATCAAACATTATATTTCTGCTTTTGGAGAACACGTTATTGCCAATGAAGTAGAAAAAGCGATGAAAGAAGCAATGGAGGGAACTAAGGTTGTAATTAACGAATTTACTGTTGCGCCGCAAATTACACCGTCAAGCGGATTACCATATCATGAATGGCTGATAGAATTTGAAACGGAACCAGAAAACATGGAAGCCTTTTCTAATGCAATAGACGATGCCATGCGCAAGCAAAATATTTATTATGATGATTTGATTACGGGTAATGTTTTGCAAAAAGTGGTGGTAACCAAAGTTGCCAAAAACGGATTTCAGGATTACATGAAATCGCAGGGAAAACTGGGCGGACAGAATAAAATTCCGAGATTATCGAATAATAGAGATATTGCGGATAATTTGAAATAGATAAAATAACTTACATTTATAAGTTCGAAAAATATAATTAGCATGAAAGAAACCAAACATATATCAAGATCAAGAGCGCAGGAATCATCTGCAGCAATAGAAAAAATGTACATTACAATGCGCCATTTATTCAACCGTGGTTTTTACAAACCAATGGGAGTTTCTGGTGATAGTTTACGTGAATCGTTATTGGCATTACGTCCAGAAATTTACGGAAACATTGGAGAAGAAAAAGTAGAATTAAACGGGCTTTTGTACGTTATAGAACGTCTTCCGATAGGAATTGAGCAATGTCGTTTTATCAATTTAACTTCGGATGAAGGATATTCTAAATCGCACTTTCAAGCGATTGTTCCGCCAAAAAGAAGAAGAAATTGCTACAGAATTGATGAAGAACAAATGAACGTTGAGATTACTCGCGGCCGTTCTGATATTTATGATATTCTAACGCATTTGACTTTTATCTTTATTGAATCGCACAAAATAAAAAATAGAGTTTTATTAGACGACGGTGGAGAAGTTTCGCGCGATTGGATGAAATTAGAGCAAGCTGTAATGCAGACCAAAAAACTGCCTCAAATAGAAAAAGAAAAAGCGATTTCGCATGTTGCTAATATTTTAGGTAGAACTTTTGAGGAAGTTTTAGATATTTATGACGCATTTGGATCTGAAAATGAGCCAGATCGTTTCTTGAATGTTATTTACTGGTTAGGAAAATTAGCGATCGAAGAAGTAATCGATAATAATAAACGTACGATAACTTTTAGTCCGGTTTTAAGAGAACGTTTGGGACACCACATTCACGGAGAAATCTGGGCAACAAATATTAAGGAAGTTCTAAAAGCAAACAATCTTTTAAAACGCCCGATACACGTAATAAGTGCAAACATGCACAGCGTTATGAATTCTATTTTTGCAACGCCGTTGTTGAAAAACAAATTTAAAGACAAATCTGATTTCTTTATTTACGAAGAATTGAGCAAGTCTGGCGCCAAAGAAACAAGAAAGATAGTAGAAGAACTGGCGTTAAAAAGCGGTATGATTTCATTGCTGGACACATCAGGGACAAATATCGACGTTCAGATTTTTGATACGGCCAAAATTGACTGGGCAAAAACGGCTTTCCCAAAAGCAAAACTTGATGAAGAAAAGCCAGTTATTATTGTAATGGATTATGCTTTTGGAGAACAAGCTTATGAAACGATTGATGAACTTTTGAAACCGTACAAAAAAGATACTTTACTAGAAGTAAAATCGGTTTCTATAATGGGTAAAGCAGGAATTCTTGAAGGCGGAAAAGGAGACATTATGATCCCGACAGCGCATATAAACGAAGGAACTGCTGACAATTATTTCTTCGAAAATGAATTAACAGGCGCTATGTTTGAAGGAAATGACATTGCTGTTTTTGAAGGTGCAATGGTTACGGTTCTTGGAACATCATTACAAAATAGAGATTTATTAAAATTCTTTCACGAATCGACTTGGGGTGTTATTGGTCTTGAAATGGAAGGTTCATATTATCAAAAAGCGATACAATCGGCCTCAAAAATTAGAAAAAGTGTACCACATGATATCAAAGTAAGATATGCGTATTATGCTTCAGATAATCCTTTGGAAACGGGAAGTACTTTGGCTTCTGGTGGACTTGGAACGACTGGTGTAAAACCAACATATTTGATTACGATTAAGATTTTGGAACAGATTTTCAACATAAAATAAAATTAATTTATGAGTACAAAACTACCCGAAAAAGCGACCAATGAGGAAATTGATATTTTTCAGCTTTCCAAAAGTATCGGCGGTTTCTTTGATCGCATAAATGCTTTTATTTTTAGAACCATTCAGTTTTTTATTAGAAACTGGATTATTGTTCTAGTTTTAGTTGTACTCGGATTTGGGTTAGGATGGTATTTAGACTCTAATAAAAAAACATTTCAAAATCAGATAATTGTAACACCAAATTTTGAAAGTGTTGATTATTTGTACACTAAGATAGATTTAATAGAAGCTAAAATACTTTCTGGAGATACTGTTTTCTTAAAAAACGTAGTTGGAATTGCACATCCCAAAACCATCAAAAAAATTGAAATTAAACCTATTGCAGACGTTTATAAATTTATTGAAGACAAAGAGCAAAACTTTGAACTTATAAAATTAATGGCTGAGGTTGGCGAAGTAAAAAAGGTTTTGGAAGATAATGTTACGAGTAAAAACTACACGTTTCATACTATTTCTTTTATTTCAAATAAAGCAATCAATGAAAAAGAGATTGTAGAACCATTATTAAGATATTTAAACAGTTCAGAATATTTCACAGAAGTTCAAAAAATTGGCTACAAGAATTTAGAACAGCAGATTATTCAAAATGACACCATAATTGCTCAGATTGATAATGTTTTAAATGGATTTTCGAATACAGTAAAAAACAACACCAAAAGTGACAAACTAGTTTATTATAATGAAAATACACAGCTAAACGAGATTATTAAAACGAAGCAGCTGTTGGTTAAGGAACAAGGAAAAAATAGATTGAATTTAATTAGTTGTGATAAATTAATTAAAGAAATTAGCTTGACATCAAATATCGACGATCATAAAATTGTAGATGGAAAGTTTAAATTTTTTCTTCCTGTTTTGTTCTGTTTTCTTTTCATTTTAATTAGTTTGTTTCAGAAATTTTATAGAAAGCAGCTTTTGAAAAGTCAGCAGTTTCAACAATAATTATTTGCAATCAACGCATCAAAATCAATTGAAAACCAATACTCTTTTTGAGAAAATCTCTAAAAATCCTTTTTTAAAGCAAAGTTTTTTTACCTTATTTTTAAGGGTTTCTGGAGCACTTCTTTTATTTGGATTTACTGTTTTTTTAACAAAATCCTTTAGCCCAAAAATTGTAGGCCAGTATGACTTTGCGCGTACTTTTTTATTAGTTGTTGGAAGTATTTGTTTACTGGGTTTTGACCAGTCGATTTTGTATTTTAAAGGAAAATTGGCGAGCCAAGGCACTTTAGAAGATTTAAAAAACATATATATTAAAATGGTCCTGATGCTTTTTTTGACATCTGTGATTGCTTTGGTAATTGTTGCAATTATTGATAAAAAAACAATAAATAACTATTTTTCTGATTCTGAAGTTTATCCGATTATTTTTAAAGCTTCTATAGCTTTGTTTTTTTCGGGAATGTCGTTATTAAATACTGAGATTTTCAGAGCTTTAGATAAGTTATATGTAGCAGAGTTATTTAGAAATATAATTAAATATATACCATTAATTGTAGGTGCAATAGTCTTGTTTTATTACCAAAAAGAAGTTTATCTGGTAGATGTTTTTTTAATCGGATTTGTTGTTCTGGCATTTATTAGTTCGATTTTAGTTTTCATTTATTTAAATAAAATTGAAACAGTAAAACCGACAGAGAGTTTTTCGCATAAAGAGATTTTTTTTAAATCATATCCAATCGCAATTAGCGGAATGGCGTTGTTTTTATTGATGAGTTTTGATATTATGTTTTTGAAAAAATATAGAAATGATGAAACCGTAGCTTTTTATTCAGTTGGAGTTAAATTAATGACAATTGTTTCAATCATTATCATAACAATTAACATTACGATTTCGGCAAAAATTTCAGAATGTTTTTCGAGTCAGAATAAAGCCGAATTGACAAGAATTTTAAAGAATAGTGCCCGTACAATTTTTGCAATAACATTTCCGGTAATTTTGCTTCTTTGTATCTTTTCAGAAGATGTTTTGTCTTTTTTTGGAGAAAGATACATTGTTGCAAAGCAAGCTTTTTTAATTTTGATAATTGGTCAGGGAGTTTGCTCTGCGTTTGGTTCATCTCCAGTGTATTTGAATATGACAGGAAGGCAGCATATATTTCAAATAATATTAATTATTGCAGTGGTTATTAATTTTCTTTTAAACCGTTTTTTAATTCCGATTTATGGAATGACTGGAGCTGCTATTGCGTTTGTTTGCAGTTCTTTTTTCTGGAATCTTGTTTCGGCAATAATTATTTACAGAAAAGATAAAATAATCATTTTTTTGCATTAAAATGAAAGTATTACAGGTAATTAATGATCTAGATACAGGTGGAGCAGAAAAATTGCTTTTAGAAACAATTCCAATTTATAATCAAAAAGGAATTGAGGTTGATTTATTGTTGCTTAACGGAAAAAGTACTGCTTTTCTAGAAATTTTAAAAAACATTAATTGCTGTAAAATTTATTCTTTGGGAACAAGCGTGTACAATCCAATTCATGTTTTTAGAATAATGCCATTTTTATGGAAATACGACATTGCACAAGTTCATCTATTTCCCTCACAATATTGGATTGTTATAGCCAAAATATTTTCTTTCTCTAAAATTAAATTAATCGTTACAGAGCACAGTACAACGAATCCTCGCATAAATAATTTTTTTTTAAGGATAATAGATCGATTTATTTATAGATTTTACGATAAGATTGTCTGCATTACAGATGATGTATTTAAAATAATATATAAACATTTAAAACTGCCAAAATCTAAATTTGTATTAATTCAAAATGGCGTTAAACTGCAAAATATATATGATGCAGAGCCTTATGCTAAAAATGCAATTTCAAGTTTGTTTATAGAAGAAGATATTTTATTAATACATATTGCAAGTTTTAATAAACATAAAGACCAGAAAACAGCTATAACAGCATTGAAATATTTGCCGGAGAAAATTAAAATTCTATTCGTAGGAGAAGGGATTTTAAAAAAAAATTGTGAAGATTTGGCGCAGGAGCTTAATGTAGCAGAGAGAACTGTTTTTTTAGGAAATAGAACAGATGTTCCACAACTATTAAAAACATCCAACATATCAATATTAAGCACTAATGGTGAAGGGTTTTGTTTGACTGCGATTGAAAGTATGGCTGCAGAAATACCTTTTATAGGTTCAGATGTTCCTGGAATGATAAATGTAAAAGGAGCGGGTATTTTGTTTAAAAAAGGAAGCGCAGAAGAGCTTGCTTTTTTTATTAAAAAATTAATTGATGAAAAAGATTTTTACCAAAGCATTGTAAATTTAGGAAAAATAAGAGCCAGACAATTTGATATAAATATTATGGTCGAAAAGCATATAGACTTATATAAAACACTCGTTTAGTTATGCAGATTTTAATAAAAAAAAGCACAGCAGCATTTTTGCTTATAGCAATGGCTAATTTAGTCGTAGCTTTTTTTGCTTATTTTATTTTGCCACCTAAGTTTTTTTATGATGCCGCCGTTATTGCTTTTGATAAATTTAATGAAGTAGGCTATATAGGAAGTTATCCATTAACGATTTTGTTTTATAAAATTACAGGTTTACGTTATTTACCATTTCCTGTAGTTGCACTTATTCAGTTTCCAATTTTAATGTATGTTTTATATAAAATTGGTGTTCCTGATAATTTTGAAAAAGTTAATATTAAGAATATTTTAGTTTATTTAGGTTTCTTTATGATTGCCATTTATATAGCAATGCCGTCAAAAGAATTCATTACTTTTTTGTTCATCGCATTCCTTATTTTCATTTGTATGAATGAACGATTTACGGTTAACAAAAAAAGGTTTTTAACGATTGTGCTTTTATTTATTTTTGGAGCTTTATATCGTCCTTATTTTGCTTTAATTCCTGTTTTAATGTTGGGAATGTATTTAGTAAGTTTCATCAAATTTAAAAAAAAAACAATTTCGACTATTTTTTATGGTTTATTAATTACCATTTTTTTATCGCTGAGTTATGGCGTTTTAAAAGGAAAACATTTCTCAGAAATTAGTAGAGAGACTGTTAACATTTCCAGAATCGGTTCAGCAGATGCAAATTCAATAATTCTTTCTCCGGTAAAACCAGATACTTGGTACGGAGAAGTTGTTGCTGTTTTTTATGGTTTCTTTACAGTTAATATTCCAGTAAACGGATTTAAACATATTTTATCTCCACAAATTATTGTTTTTGTAGTATGGCAGCTTTTGTTGTTTTATATTCTTTTAGTTCGATTTTCTAAATGTTTAAAAGACAGAAAGAAATATCCAAACGAATTATTTATTATACTCATTTTGTTTTCCTTTTTTATTATTCAAGGTGTTTTTGAACCCGATTTGGGTTCGGCTGTTAGACATAAAATAGGCATTTTTCCATTAATTTATTTTGCATTATACTATGAACATTTCCGAAAAGAACTTCAATAAAATATTCCATGTTTTTTTGTGTTTAATTGCGACGGCCATGATTTTTAGAAAACCATGTTCGCTGTTAATTATTCTGTTTGCAGTATTTTATTTGGTGTTTTTCAAAAAATTAAAGTATACCAAAACAGCCTTAATAATTATGGGATGTATTGCTTCGCCAATCTTGTTAGAAGTATTACTTTTTTGGAATAATGACTCGCTTGGAAAAGGTTTAAAAGCAATTGAAAAAAGCACTTCTTTATTGATCTTTCCATTGTTTATAATTGGAAATTATCAGCGCGTAAATTTTTTAAAATTAATAGAGACTTATATAATTGCTACGACTTTAATATTACTGTTTTTCTTTATCAGATTTAATGTCGTGTTTCCTGAGTTAATGAATAAATATTTGAACGGAATTCATTTATGGGAAATGGGGTATGAGTTTTCTAAAACGGTCGGAATTCATGCTCCAGCATTAAATATGCACTTGGCTTTTGTTTCTGTTTGTGCGTTATATTTTGTTTTTTACAGTTTTAGAAATGACGAAAAATTCAAGTTTAAAATCGTTAGAATAAGCATTTTTTTATTGTCCTTTTTCTTTGTGCTTTTTGTAAATACCAGAATGGCATTGATTAATGTTATCGCAGGATTTCTAATTGTTTTGTTTTTAGAGCTTAAAACCAAAGTAAACTTAAAAAAACTCATTTTGACCAGCACAGCTCTTTTTGTTTTGTTAGGCGGTATATTATTTTTCTTTGTTCTAAAAGATGCCTATATGAAAGAAAAATATTCGAAAGTAACATTTGCTTATATGGATAAAGTTGGAAAATTAGATGAAATTGATCATCCAGAAGTAAAAGTTTTCAATTCGCTGGTAACAAGAGTTTCCATTTGGAAATCAGCATGGGAATTGTCTCTAAAAAATCTTCCTTTTGGTGTTGGCGCTTCAGATGGAAAACCAGAATTATTTAAATACTATAAAGAAACCAATCAGAAGTTTTTAGCAAAATACGAATTCCCAACACACAACCAGTTTCTGGATTTTTTATTGAAGTTTGGGATCTTAGGACCTTTAGTAGTTGTGCTTTATATTTTTACGATTGCATATCTAGGCTGGGATTTAAAAAATGCAATGATACTTTCGTTTTTTCTGATCTTTTTAACGTCAAATTTGATGGATGATTTTTTACTCCGTTTTGACGGAATTGCTTTTAGCGGATTTTGGTTTTCAATTTTCGGAAGCTTTTGGCTACAGCAGAAATTATTGATTGTAAATCGCTAACAATTCTCTAAAGTTTTTGTCTTTATCAAATAAATTATGACATCTCACAAAGGCATTTTCACCAAATACAGCCCTATTAATAGGATCTTTTAAAAACTCAAAGTGTTGGTCTAATTCATTAATTTCATTAAAAAGAAAACCAGTTTTGTTGTGTAAAACAGCATCTTTATTTCCGATAATATTGGTTACAATTGCTGGTTTTTGTAATGCCATTGCTTCTAGAACTGCAATAGGCAGACCTTCCCAAAGTGAAATTTGCATATAAATATCAATATTATTAAGTTCTTTCAAAACCGTTTTTCGATCTAAAATCCAACCTGTAACCCTTATATTTGGTGCCGTAATAAAAGATCTCAAATCTCCATCGCCAATCCATGTAAAATTAAAATCGGGATATTTTAAAGCGATTTGATTGATAAATTGCGGGTTTTTTTGGAAAGTAATTCTTCCCATAACTCCAATAGTTAATTTCTCATTTTTATGTGGTGCAAGATATTGATGTACGGATGGAATATCAATACCGTTTCGGACTAATTTTGATTTTCCAATTTTTTTAGAAATTTCATATTCTGTATCACCACAAGCTATAATTGTATCACTAAAAAAGCGATTTAAATTCTTTTCAATTGCCCAATATATATTTCTAACGGTTTTAGAAATATCAGTTCTAAGAAAAGAATAACCGTGAGGTGTGTAAAAGATTTTCTTTTTCTTGAATAAGAAAAAATAAGCAACTCTTCCTAAAACACCTGCTTTTGAAGAATGAAGATGAATTACGTCAGGATTTATTTTTCTAAGTGCTTTGGTAAGTTTAATAACGGATTTAAAATCCTCCCACGGAGAAAACTCCCGAACCATATTAATCTGGATCAAGTTAACACCATCTGAAAATTCAGATTTTATTTTCTGTGCATCAATCTCTTTTCGATTGCCGCTATAAATGATAGTCGTTTCAGTATTTTTGGTTATTTCCTCATCTCCAAAGAAAGTAGATAAATCTCTAAAATAAGTATAGACTCCGCCGCCAAGCGCCTCAATAATGTGTACAACTTTCAAAATGGGGGAATTTAATTCGGGGTAAAAATAGAAAAATAAGGTTAATTATATCACGGCAGCAGTAAACTTCTTTCAAAAATCATATTTTTTAAGGTATTTAAAAGGACATATATTTTATTACATTTGTAGCTGTTTCTTCGGATTTTTAACCACAAATAAGAATCCAAAAAATGTTCAATAAAACCAATTATGAAAAGAATACTTATTACTGGAGCGGCGGGATTTTTAGGATCACATTTATGTGATAGATTTATCAAAGAAGGCTATTTTGTTATAGGAATGGATAATCTGATTACAGGAGATCTTAAAAACATTGAACATTTATTTAAGCTTGAAAATTTCGAATTTTACCACCACGACATTACAAAGTTTGTACATGTTCCTGGTGATTTAGATTATATACTGCATTTTGCATCGCCAGCAAGTCCGATTGATTATTTAAAAATTCCGATTCAGACTTTAAAAGTTGGATCTCTAGGAACCCATAATTTATTAGGTTTAGCGCGCGTTAAAAATGCGAGAATTTTAATAGCATCAACTTCTGAAGTTTACGGAGATCCGTTAGTTCATCCTCAAACCGAAGAATATTACGGAAACGTAAATACAATTGGTCCGCGCGGCGTTTATGATGAAGCAAAACGTTTTCAGGAATCAATTACAATGGCTTACCATACTTTTCACGGCGTAGAAACGAGAATTGTACGTATTTTTAATACTTACGGACCAAGAATGCGATTAAACGACGGACGTGTAATTCCAGCATTTATCGGACAAGCTTTGCGTGGAGAAGATTTAACGATTTTTGGCGACGGAATGCAAACGCGTTCATTTTGTTATGTTGATGATCAAGTAGAAGGTATTTTTAGATTACTACATTCAGATTATGTTTATCCTGTAAATATTGGAAATCCGGACGAAATTACGATTAAAGATTTTGCCGAAGAAATCATTAAATTGACCGGAACAAACCAAAAGGTAGTATATCATCCTTTACCAATAAATGATCCATTGCAACGTCAGCCAGATACGACAAAGGCAAAAGAATTGTTAGGTTGGGAAGCAAAGGTAAATCGTTCTGAAGGAATGAAAATTACTTATGATTATTTCAGATCACTTTCTAAAGAAGAACTTTCAAAAGAAGAACACAAAGATTTTTCTAGTTATATAAAATAATAAACTTCATACAGCTCCAATTTTTTAATAGAATTGGAGTTTTTTTAGTTATACATTTTGTCTTTTTTTAAAACTAAGAATAGTTCTTAATTTTCTTTTTACCATTAAGTTATTAAGGAATATTAAGTACAACTTTATTAACTTTATGCACTTAATGGTAAAATTATAAAGAATAGAATTCCAGTAATTTAAAGCATAAATCCCAAAGCAATAATCATCAAATGAGCGAATTAGTTTCTATTATAATTCCAACCTATAATACTGAAAAGTTTATTAGAGCAACTTTGCAATCAGTCATAAATCAAAGTTACCAAAACTGGGAAATGATTTTAGTTGATGATGCATCTACAGATCAAACGGTTTTTATTATTGAAGAATTTGCTCAAAATGATAATAGAATCAAACTTTTTAAATTAGCTAAAAATTCCGGAAATGGTTTTGCCAGAAATGTAGCTTTAGAAAAAGCAACAGGAAAATACATTGCGTATCTCGATGCCGATGATGTATGGTTTCCTGAAAAGCTGGAAAAGCAAATTCAGTTTTTAAAAATAAATAATTTGCCTTTTACTTTTAGTTTTTACGATTGTATAGACGAAGAAGGAAACGATTTAAACAGAAGGGTAGAAGCACCTTTAAACTTAACCTACAAACAATTATTTTACTGCAATTATGTTGGTAATTTAACCGCGATTTATGATGCTGATTATTTTGGAAAAATCGCATTACCTGCTTCACAAAAAAGACAAGATTGGCGTTTGTGGCTTACAATTTTAAAACAAATTAAAACCACGAAACCTGTACCAGAACCTTTGGCTTTTTATAGAATTAGAAAAGATTCTATTTCGTCATCAAAATTCAAATTGATTAAACACAATTTTGGAGTTTACCGAGAATTTCACGGTTATAATTTTGTGTTTTCTGTTTTGTTGATGATGAGGTTTTTATTTACGCAATTGGTTGTGAAACCTCGATATATAAATAATAAATAACATCTAAAATTGGAGATCACAAATTGTGATCTCCAATTTTCTAATTCAAACTTGAGGTCACAAATTGTGACTTCAAGTTTGATAAATTCTTTAAGGTCGCAATTTGCGACCTTAAAGAAAATCAATTTCAATCTCATTTTTCATTTCAATCATGATGTCGCAATTTGAGACATCATGATTGAAAATTCTTTAAGGTCACAATTTGTGACCTTAAAGAATTTATTTTTTGTAACCGATTTTTATTCTTTCACTTTCGTTTTCTTTTTTCTCCGTTAATTCATCTAAGTAACTAAAAACCAACTCTATATTTTTATCATGATTCTCTAATTTTTTCTGTATTTGAAGAATATCAACTTTCATTTCTGTAGTATCCAAAAGCATTTCTCTCACTTTTGTGAAAATACGCATTATTTGAATATTGGTCTGAATTGCTTTGTCACTTTTTAGAACGCTTGATAACATAAGAACGCCGTGTTCTGTAAAGGCAAAGGGCAAATATTTTTGATATTTACCTCTTCCTTTCTCTAAGGTCACAAATTGTGACCTTAGAGAATCAGATTCCGTTTTAGTAAGTTCAAACATGAAATCTTCAGGAAATCTTGATAAATTTCTTTTAACTGCTTGTTTTAATACTTTAGTTTCAACTTCATAAAGCATCGCTAAATCACTATCGAGCATTACTTTTTGACCACGGATAAAATATATTTTATTAGAAATTGTTTCTTCTGAAAGTAAAGATTGATCGTCCATAAGTTTTTAATTGGAAAACAAATGTAAGATTTTATTTATATTTATAAATACGATTTAAATTGTTTTAGTTTACCACGATTGGTTCTTTCTAAAACTGTTTTTCTAATAAAAGTGAAGTTTAAATTTGGCTCTAAATACAAAGAAATGGCTTCTTCTATTTTCTGAATTTTATTCGCATCTAATTCTTTTTCAGAAACATATTCAATTTCAAAAGTGTCTAATTGCGTTTGTTTGATGATAAATTCTTTTACATTTCCATCGTCTTCAATAATGCTTTTGGTAACATAATAAAACGTTAGTCCGGGCGATTTTTTTCCGCTTGGTAAAAGCGCCACATCATTTGTTCTGCCAATTAGTTTTTTTAGAATTGGTTTTTGATGCGTACTTTTTTCATCAAGAATTCCGATGTCGCCAATGTCATATCTGATAAATGGAGTTGCTTTGTTGAATAAAGAAGTAATTACAATTCGGCCTTCTTTTCCGTAAGGCAAAACTTGATCGTTCTCATCTAAAATCTCTACAAAAAGTGTTTCTGAATTTACCTGCCATTCGCCTTTTGGATTTTCAAAAGCAATTAAATCCAATTCTGAAGCACCATATTCATTGATTATTGGAATCCCGAATTGTTTTTCCAGGAATTTTTTATCCGATTCAAAAAGCATTTCCGAAGTAACAAAACAAGCTTTTAAGGTTGGACAAATTTCTTTTAAAATGATATTTTTTTGTTCTAAAAACTTCGCAAACAAAACAATAGAACTTGTATAACCGTTGAGGTAATCGAATTTTTTAGTTTTGAACTTTTTCAGAAATTTTTCTAAAACTTCATCAGATAAATCGAAAACAGGAAATCGAAAACGACTTCCCAAAAAATCTTTAAAACGTTCTTTTTGATAGCCAATAAAATCCATCGGAATACCATAAAAACGAGCTTGATAGGAATGATTAAAATCGATCCCAAACCAGCCAAAACGCATAATATTCGAAGCCCAAGTCAACGCATGAGCATATTTATCTTTGGCAAAAACAAAAGGTGTTCCGCTAGATCCAGAGGTTTTGTTGAGGTAGACATTTTTTAAAGTATATCCTTTTGAAAGTCTTTCTAATAATGGTTTTTGTAAATTTTGTTTGTTCAAAATCGGTAAATCTTCCCATTTCTGAACAATTTTACTTCCAACCAATTCGTTATAAAAAGGATTGTTCTGCAAATGAAAGCCAACAATTTCGTCTTTTTGTTTTTGAAGAAATTTTGCATATTCTTCTTCAGAAAGACGTGTAATTTGTTCCAAATCGGATTTTGCTTTCTTTATAGGAAAACCATTTAATTGAAGCGAAATGTCGAAAAGAGAAATCATTTGGAGGTTAAATTTTCATCAAAAATAATATTATACAATTACTAACATAGAAGAATCACGAACTTTTTAAGATTTAATTATTTTTTACGTTCAAAAGCAATTATTTTTGCACCACAACTAAATACAACAACACATGACAATTTTATTATTGGGATCAGGCGGAAGAGAGCATGCATTTGCATGGAAAATGGTTCAGAGTCCGCTTTGCGAAAAACTTTTTGTTGCACCAGGAAATGCCGGAACTGCCGGAATTGCCACAAACGTTGCAATGTCTCCAACCGATTTTGATGCCGTAAAAGCATTTGTATTAAAAGAAAATGTAAAAATGGTTGTCGTAGGGCCAGAAGATCCATTAGTAAAAGGGATTTACGATTACTTTAAAAATGATTCAGATTTACAAGATATTCCAGTAATTGGTCCATCAAAATTGGGAGCTCAATTAGAAGGAAGTAAAGAATTTGCAAAAGAATTCTTGATGAAACATAACATTCCAACGGCAGCTTATGATAGTTTTACTGCCGAAACGGTAGAAAAAGGATGTGCATTTTTAGAAACATTACAACCTCCATACGTTTTAAAAGCAGATGGTTTAGCAGCAGGAAAAGGTGTTTTGATTATTCAAGATCTTGAAGAAGCAAAAACGGAATTAAGAAATATGCTGGTGCACCAAAAATTTGGAGCAGCAAGTTCTAAAGTTGTTATTGAAGAATTCTTGGACGGAATCGAATTGAGCTGTTTTGTTTTAACAGACGGTAAAAGCTATAAGATTTTGCCAACTGCAAAAGATTACAAAAGAATTGGCGAAGGCGATACAGGATTAAATACAGGCGGAATGGGAGCAGTTTCTCCAGTTCCTTATGTTGATGCTGTTTTGATGGAAAAAATTGAAACTCGTATTGTAAAACCAACAATTGAAGGTTTTCAAAAAGACGGAATCGAATATAAAGGTTTTGTATTTATTGGTTTGATTAATGTAAAAAACGAACCAATTGTTATTGAATACAACGTAAGAATGGGTGATCCTGAAACAGAAGTTGTGGTTCCGAGATTAAAATCTGATTTAGTTGAATTGTTTCAATCTGTGGCAGATCAAAAATTAGATACTTTTGAATTAGAAGTTGATCCAAGAAGCGCAACGACAATTATGGTGGTTTCTGGCGGATATCCTGAAGATTTCGAAAAAGGAAAAGTAATTACTGGTTTAGATACTATTACAGATTCTATAGTTTTTCACGCGGGAACAAAATTAGAAGACGGAAATGTTTTAAGTAACGGAGGTCGTGTATTAACGATTACTTCTTATGGAGACGATTTTCAACAGGCCATAAAAAAATCTTACCAAAATATAGATAAACTAAATTTTGATAAGATGTATTTTAGAAAAGATATCGGCTTCGACTTACTTTAAAAAAGAGTGAGCAGTAGTATCTTGATTTTCTGTTCCTGCAGCATCAAAAATGCGTAATTGTTTAATCCAATAAACGATTGCGCATGCACAAATAATCATAAAAATCCAGTTAATCGTGTTAGCACCAAACCAGCTGATACGTTCGAAATGACGTAAAAAGTCAAGTGGAGCAAATAAAATGTTAACGAATAAGTATTGTATTCCTTCAAAAAAAGCTGTCATAATTTATAAAATTATATGTTATTTATTGTTTTGTAACGCATTGAAGTTAAAATTCAAGTAATAGAATCTTTTTTCAACATGTTGGGTTTTCCTTTTTAAACAAGTATTATATTTACAATCACAAAAGTATAAAATATCCTTATGATAACAAGTGTTTTTAAAAAATCTACACCATTAAATTATTCATTGGTTGTAATTTTAATACTGGTTTTCTTTTTTCTGTTTCAAATCCGAGAATCTTCTTGGGTAGATTACTCATTTTTGCTGTTTCAAAAATTAAGCTTATTGTGCTTTATTTTAGCAGCATTTTTTATGGTTAATTTCATAGTCAAAAAAAACGGACTCAGTAAAGACAACGGTTACGCGATATTTTTCTATTTATTATTTATATTGTTTTTCCCAACGATATTCAATAATCCGAATGTAATATATGCCAACTTTTTTCTCTTGCTGGCACTTCGAAGATTGATTTCATTACAATCTTTAAAAGCTTCAAAAGAAAAAATATTCGATGCTTCTTTTTGGATTTTTGTAGCTTCTTTATTTCAATTTTGGTGTATTTTGTTCTTGATTTTGGTTTTTATATCCATTATTTTTCACGTTTCAAGAGATTATAGAAACTGGGTTTTACCTTTTATTGCATTTCTGGCTGTTGCAGTAGTGTTTTATATGGTGTCTTTAATCTTTCATATTGATGCAGTCGAATTTTTCGAAAAACGAGCTGTTCTTGATTTTAGAATAGATTATTTTAAAAACAATTATGAGAACGGAGCACTTTCTATTTATGCCGCGGTGGTTTTATTTTTTGTGTTTTCTATGTTAACCACATTATCAAACAGACCACAAATTGTACATACTTCTTATAAAAAAATAGTAGCGTGTTTTTTTATTGCCGTTTTAGTTTACATTGTTTCACCAAACAAAAGCAATGATATCTTACTGTTCAGCATTGCACCGCTAGCCATGATGGCAGCAAGTCATGTAGAATATATGCAGCAAAAACTGAACAACGAGATTGTTTTTTATGTGCTTATTTTGTGTAGTTTATTTACTTTTTTCTCGCAGTTATAATTTACTTCCATAAGCAAGATCACCTGCGTCGCCAAGTCCTGGAACAATGTAGTTTTTCTCGTTTAATTTCTCGTCTAAAGCAGCCACCCATAAATGGCAGTTATCGGGCAGATTTTTTTCAAGATAATCAACTCCTTCCGGCGCAGCAATAACAACTACTATATGAATTTCTTTTGGAACTGCATTTTGAATTAATTTTTCATGTACAGCAACTATAGATTGACCCGTTGCCAGCATTGGATCTAGTAGTAAAACGGTTTTATTATTTAGGTTTGAAAGCGCTTGGTATTCGACTAAAATCTCAAAAGTATCATCATTATTTGGATGATATCTGCAAGCCGAAACAAAGCTGTTTTCTGCATGATCAAAATAATTTAAAAAGCCATTATGTAAGGGTAATCCAGCTCTTAAGATTGAACAAAGTACCAAATCATTTTCTATTTCTGTCGTTTTTTTAATACCAAGAGGCGTTTGTATTTCGACGTTTTTGTATTTTAGATTTTTGCTCAACTCATACGCCATAATTTCTCCAATTCGCTCTATATTTCTTCTAAAGCGCATACTGTCGTTTTGAACATTGATATTTCGAATTTGACCCAAAAAATGGTTCAACACGCTGTTATTTTCTGATATATAATGAATTTGCATAATGAATTTTTAATATTATTGTTGATAAACCTTGATAATAACGAAAATTTAAAGGTTTTTTTCGCACTATAAAAGTATAAAAAGTATCTTTGTGTCTTTAAAAAAATATAGACATGTTTTCAAAATTAGCATATTCAGTTTTCGAACAAAGTATAAAAGATTATCATCAATTTGATAATGTTGATCAGCCTATAAACAATCCTTATCCAAAAGATAAGTTTGAGCATTTATTATATTTAAAAAATTGGATTGACACTGTTCAATGGCATTTTGAAGATATAATACGTGATCCGCTGATTGATCCTGTAGCAGCTTTAACTTTAAAAAGAAGAATTGACGCTTCAAACCAAGAACGTACAGATATGGTTGAATACATTGACGGTTACTTTTTACAAAAATACAGTGATGTAAAAGTAAAAGACGGAGCAAAAATCAACTCAGAAAGCCCTGCATGGGCATTTGATAGATTGTCTATTTTAGCTTTAAAAATTTATCATATGAATGAAGAAGCTACTCGTGCAGAGGCTTCGCAAGAGCATAGAGATAAATGTCAAGAAAAATTAAACATTCTTTTAGAACAAAGAACAGATTTATCTACAGCAATTGAAGAATTGCTTACTGATATTGAAAATGGAGATAAATTCATGAAAGTGTACAAACAAATGAAAATGTACAATGATGATGAATTGAACCCAGTTTTATACCAAAACAAAAAATAGTTGGCAGCAGACTTGTCTAAAACTATTCAGCATATAGCCGTCATGAGACTTTCCGCAATGGGAGATGTCGCCATGACGGTTCCTGTTTTACGTGCTTTTGTAAAACAATATCCAACAGTAAAAATCACCGTAATTTCGCGTCCGTTTTTCAAGCCTTTTTTTGAAGGAATTCCAAATCTTGATTTTTTTGCTTTTGATGAAAAAGAGCGCCACAAAGGTTTTTTCGGACTTTTGCGATTATTTTTAGATGTAAAAAAACTCAAAATAGATGCTTTTGCGGATCTTCATAATGTTTTAAGATCTAAAATTGTGAGTTTGCTTTTCGCTTTAAGCGGAAAAAAAAGAGCTACTGTTGATAAAGGTCGAGAAGGAAAAAAAGAGTTAACAAGAGCCGAAAATAAAATTTTCGAACAATTACCAACAATGTTTTCAAGACACATAAAAGTGTTTGAAGAACTGGGTTTTCGGTTGAACTTATCAAAACCTGAGTTTCCTAAAAAAGCAGTTTTAAGTGCAGAAATTACAGATTTAGTTGGTGAAAAATATCAAAAATTAATCGGAATTGCACCTTTTGCCCAATACGATTCTAAGGTTTATCCTTTAGATTTAATGCAGGAAGTAATAATAAGACTGTCTGAAAATAAGGATTATACTATTTTGCTTTTTGGAGGAGGAAAGAAAGAAATCGAAATTTTAGATGCACTTGCTAATCCTTTTAAAAATGTAATAAATGTGGCTGGAAAAATTAAATTTCAGCAAGAACTTAAGCTTATCAGTAATCTTGATGTAATGCTTTCTATGGATTCTGGAAATGCGCATATTGCAGCAATGCTGGGCGTAAAAGTAGTTACACTTTGGGGCGCAACGCACCCGTATGCAGGATTTTTGCCGTTTAATCAAAGTTTAGAAAATGCATTTGTTTCAGATCGAAACGAATATCCAAAATTACCAACTTCTGTTTATGGAAACAAAATAATTGAAGGATATGAAGATGCAATGAGAACTATTTCACCAAAGAAAGTAGTTAAAAGAATTCAAGGGTTATTAATAAATCCCAATTAATAAAAATTCCAAGTCAAGAAAATTTTATTTTACAAGAATAAAAAAAATTCCAAACTCCAGTTTTAAATTGGAATTTGGAATTTTTTTATTGGAATTTAGTATCATTTAAACATCATCAAAATCTACATAAATAGTTTCAGATGTTGGATGTGCTTGACAGGTTAAAACCAAACCAGAGGCAATTTCTCTATCGGTTAAGATTGAGTTTTTGGTCATTTCTGCAGTTCCGGTTGTAATACGAGCTAAACAGCTGCTGCAAATACCGCCTTGACAAGAATATGGCGCATCAATTCCTTTTTTTAATGCTGCATCAAGAATGGTTTGTTTTTGAGACATTTCAAAAGTTACCTCTTCATCATCAACTAAAACTGTGATTTTTGTATGTCCTTCTAGAGATGCTTTAATTTCGTGTTCCTCTGCAGAAGAAGTAAAAAGCTCAAACTTAATAGCTGATTCTTTTACATTTTTCTCTTTCAAAATACCAGAAACGGTGTTGATCATTTCTTCTGGACCACACAAGAAAAATTTATCAAACTGTAATTCTTTGTGTTTGTTATTCAATACAAAATTTACTGCCGATTTTTCGATTCTGCCAAATAAAGCATTTTCAGCTTTGGCTTGACTAAATACATAATGCACGAAAAAACGCCCAACATATTGTAATTGTAAGTCGTGTAATTCTTGATGAAAAATAGTTTCTTCAGGAGTTTTATTACCGTAAACTAATACAAATGAACTTTTTGGCTCATTCTTTAAAACTGATTTTATAATAGAAAGTACAGGAGTAATCCCGCTTCCAGCTACAAAAGCAGCATAATTTTTTTGCCTTTCGGCATCTGGTTCAAAAGTAAATTTTCCTTCGGGATGACCAACTTCAAGCACATCGCCAGCTTTTAATCTGGTATTAGCAAATTGCGAGAACAAACCATTTTTAACCGCTTTTACAGCAATTCGTAATTCACCGCTTTCTGGTGAAGAACAAATAGAATAAGCACGTCTAATTTCTTGGTTATCAAGAGTTAATTTTAAATTAATGTATTGTCCAGCTATAAATTTATAGTCGAGTTTTAGTTCTTCAGGAACATTAAAAAGTACAGAAACAGCATCTTTTGTTTCGCGCTTTACCTCTTTAATTATAAGTTTTAAGAATGAAGGCATGGTTGTATATTTTATGCAAAAGTAGCAAACGAAGAGAAAAGAGAGGCACGAAAAAATTTTTTTTAACTTTTTTTGTAACGTTTTCCTACATTTGGTCTCTTACTACAAAACAAAACTGAATAACCATGATTAAAAAGTTTATTTATCTCGAATGGAAAGCCTTTACAAGATCTGCATCGTTTGGTACAAACCTGGCAATGAAAATTTTAATTGGTTTTCTAATGATCTATTTTTCGTTAATCTTTATAGGAGCTGGAGTAGGAGTATTTTATATTCTTAAAAAAATGAACCTTGAGCCTTTGCAAATCATTAATCAATTTTTAATTTACTATTTTTTATTCGATTTAATGATCCGATTGTTAGTACAGTCTATCCCAGTATTGAGCATTAAACCATTGTTGATCATTCCGTTTAAGAAGCCAACAATTGTTCACTTTTCGTTAGGCAAAACAGCCTTGTCTTTTTTTAACTGGATTCATGCACTTTTCTTCGTTCCATTTTCGATTGTGCTAGTCCTTGAAGGTTATAATATTTTAGGTGTAATTTTATGGCACTTAGCGATTATATCTTTAGTGTATATCAACAATTTCTTGAATATTATTTTAAGTAATATTGACAAATTATTTATTGTTTTTGTTGGGTTGATTCTGGCTTTGGCAGGAGCACAATATTATAAGCTGTTTGATATTACAAATTTTACCGCACCATTTTTTCAAGGTTTATATGAAACAAAATTTGTGTTTTTAATTCCTATTTTAGTTTTAATTGGATTGTACCAATTTACATATAAGTACTTAAAAAACAATCTATTTTTGGATGCTGGACTTTCTAAAAAAGAAGATATTGCTACAACAGAAAATCTTACTTGGCTGAATCAATTTGGTACTTTGGGAACTTTTCTAAAAAATGATATAAAGCTTATTAAAAGAAATAAAAGATCTAAAACAACTCTTGTAATGAGCGTGCTCTTTTTATTTTACGGACTTATCTTTTTCGGAAATAGTCATCAGCCTGCTGTAATGCACATTTTTGCAGGAATATTTGTTTCTGGCGGATTTTTGTTTGTTTTTGGGCAATTTGTACCAAGTTGGGATAGTTCTTATTACCAATTAATGATGACACAAAATATCCCGTATCGCGGGTACATAACTTCAAAATGGTGGCTGGTTGTTATTGCTACTTTTGTTTCTACAATTTTAGCATCATTTTATCTTTTTTATGGATGGGAAGTTTATTTAACAATTGTAGTTGGAGCCATTTATAATATTGGCGTTAACTCACATTTGGTACTTTTGGGCGGTGCATTTACTAAAACGCCAATTGATTTAAGTAATGCCAGTGGTGCTTTTGGAGATAAAAAAGCGTTTAATGTTAGTGCAATGTTATTGACTTTACCAAAATTATTACTGCCATTAGGTTTGTATGGACTTGGACTTTATTTAGGTGACAAAACGCTAGGATTATTATTAGTTGCAGGCGCTGGAGTTCTAGGTTTTGTTTTAAGAAATAAAGTTTTTTCATTAATTGAAAAAAGGTACAAAATCGAGAAATACAGCACGATAAGCGCTTACAAACAAAAGAGTTAAATTAAAAATTAGAGAATGTGTCAATTTGATAATAAGATAATTTTATCAGATTGCAACCAAACAACAAACAGCAGATTTTTTAATCTAAAATCAATAATCTAAAATCTAAAATTGAATACTACCATGATACAAGTAAATCAGCTTTCAAAAAAATATAACGGAACAACGGTTTTAAATATTAATAATCTTGAAATTCCAAAAGGGCAAAGTTTTGGATTAGTAGGGAATAACGGTGCTGGAAAAACTACCTTTTTCAGTTTATTATTAGATTTGATTCAGCCTACAACGGGAAATATAAAAAGTAATGATATTCAGGTAAATACAAGTGAAAACTGGAAATCTTTTACAGGTTCTTTTCTTGATGAAAGCTTCTTGATAGGCTATTTAACTCCCGAAGAATATTTTTATTTTATTGGTGATTTACGCCATCAAAACAAAGCAGATGTTGATGCTTTATTGGCGCAGCATGAAGAATTTTTTAACGGAGAAATTTTAAAAAACAAAAAATACCTACGTGATTTATCAAAAGGAAATCAAAAAAAAGTTGGTATAATTGCTACGCTTATTGGGAATCCAGAAGTTATTATTTTAGACGAACCTTTTGCTAATTTAGACCCAACAACGGTAAGCCGATTAAAGAAAATAATAAAAGAATTGGCTGATAATCCAAATGTTACCATTTTAGTTTCAAGTCATGATTTGCAGCATACTGTAGAAGTTTGTGATCGAATTGTTGCACTTAATAAAGGAGAAGTAGTAAAAGACATTCAAACCTCAGAAGAAACCTTACAAGAATTAGAGTTGTTTTTTGCAGTCTAAGTTTCTATAATTTCAAAAAAGAAGTGTATTTTTACCAGTCATTATACTAAAACGACTTTTTGGAAGTTAATTGTTTTAAACTCTTTTCTATTGAAAAAGATTACTCTTAAATATTGCTTTTTTTTGGTGTTTTTTTTCTTATTGATAGCTTGTTCTACTAAGAAAAACACTTTTTTGTCTAGAAATTCTCATGCATTGAGTACAAAGTATAATATTTTGTATAATGGCGGAATTGGTCTAGACAAGGGTTTAATGTCTATACAGGCCAATAATCAAGATAATTTTTGGAAAATGCTGCCTATTGAAAAAATGCAGATTGACGAAAATTTTTCTGATGATGCTAAAGCTAAAAATGCTGATTTTGAAAAGGCTGAAACCAAAGCAACAAAAGCCATTCAAAAGCACTCGATGAATATTGGCGGAAGAGAAAGAAACTCTCAAATTGATGAAGCTTATTTGATGCTGGGAAAAGCAAGATACTACGATCAGCGTTTTATTCCTGCACAAGAGGCATTCAATTATATTTTATACAAATATCCAAACAGCAGTAATATTTATACAGCAAAAATCTGGCGCGAAAAAACCAATATGCGTTTAGGTAACGATGCTGTTGTTATTACAAATATTAACAGGCTGTTAAAAAAGACAGATTTAAGCAAACAAACTTTTTCTGATGCAAACGCACTATTAGCAGAAGCGTTTTTAAATTTAGAAGAAAAAGACAGTGCTGTAGCTAAACTTAGAATTGCAGAAAAATTTAGCAGAATAAATGAAGAGAAAGCTCGATACCGTTTTATTTTAGGACAAATGTATCAGGAGGCTGGAAAAAAAGATAGTGCAAATTATTTTTACGACGGAGTAATCGATATGAATCGTAAGGCCGACAGAAAATACATGATGCATGCTTATGCAAAAAAAGCTCAGATGTATGATTATAAAAATGGCAACGACACCATATTTATAAAAACGTATAATAAGCTGGTAGCAGATCGTGAGAACAGACCTTATTATGATGTTTTGTTTTACGAAATGGGTGTTTTCTTTGATAAAAGAAAAGATCAAGTAGATGCGCTAAAATTTTATAATAAATCGCTGGCAAGAAAATCTAAAGATCCTTATTTGGTTGCTTCTGCCTATAGAAACATTGGAAACATGTATTTTAAAAATACAGATTATACAATGGCAGCTAAATATTATGACAGTACATTGGTAAAACTGGATCCAAAAACCAGAGAGTTTGCTTTTATCCAAAAGAACAGAAAAAATCTTGATGACGTAATTAAGTACGAGGCAATTGCTAAACGAAATGACAGTATCATTAAAGTTTACGGTTTACCACCTGCAGACAGAAAAATTTATTTCGAAAATTACATTGCAGAACTTAAAAAGAAAGACGATGCCAAACGTATTGTATTAGAGAAGGAAAAAGAAAAATTAGCCAATATCGAGAGAAATTCACAAGCTTCAAATTCAGGAAATGGAGCAGTTAATCCCAATTCTTTAGGACAACCTGCTGTTCCAGATGGCGTTGGATTACCTCCGGGCGCAAATTCTGATGCGGTAAGTACATTTTATTTTTACAATCCAACAACAGTTGCTTATGGAAAACTGCAATTTAAAAAAATGTGGGGTAATAGAACAATTGGCGGAAATTGGAGATTATCGGGTATAAAAGCAGCCAACGCTGCAGCAATGAACGATACTATAAATGACCAAGTTGCTGCAAATACAACAAAAGATTCAATAGTTATTCAGCAGTATACAACAGATTTTTACGAAAAACAGCTTCCAACGTCACAGCTGGTAATGGACAGCATTGGTAAAGAACGCAATTTTGCTTACTACCAATTAGGACTTATATATAAGGAGAAGTTTAAAGAATATAATTTGGCTAGCGATAAACTAGAACAATTGTTGCGTAATAATCCAGAAGAGAAATTGATTTTACCATCAATGTATAATCTGTATAAAATATATCAAATTACAAATCCTGCAAAAGCAGAAGCTATAAAAGCAAATATTACAGCCACGTATCCAAATTCGAGGTATGCGCAAATTTTAAACAATAGCAATGCAGCGGATAATTCATCGCCCGATAAAGAATACCAGAAATGGTATAAGTTATATCAAGATGAAGAATTTGATACAGTGCTCGATAATATTGATAATTTGATTAATCAATATGCTGGGGAAGATATTGTTTCTAAGTATGAGTTATTGAAAGCAAATACTTTAGGTAAAGTAAATGGTTTAGAGGCATATAAGAAAAGTCTAGAGGGTGTGGCAGATAATTATCCAAATAGTGATGAAGGAAAAAATGCAAGAGAGATTTTGCAAAAACAAATACCTAGTTTAGAAAAACTTAGTTTTACAACAGTAGATGCAAAGAACTGGAAAATCATATACCCAATTTCAAAAGGTGATACCCAAACAGGGAAGCTAATAGAAGAAGCAATTAAGAAATTCTTAGCTGTAGAAAATTTTCAGAGACTTACAACTTCTATAGATAAATACAATAAAACGCAGAGTTTTGTAGTTATTCATGGTGTAAAATCTGAGGCATATGCAAAAGATGTTTCAGATGTTTTGCGAGAAGATAAAAAGTATAAAATTTCACAACCGTCAATTATCATTTCAAGTGATAATTACAAAATAGTTCAAATCAAAAAAAATCTTGAGGCTTATTTAGAGCCTAAAACCCCATAATCATGTTTGATAAAGTTAAAAAAAACGGAACAGAACTTTTAGGAAAAACAAATAGAATTGTAGAAGGAACATCCATTATAGGTGATATTGTTTCTAAAGCCGACTTTAGATTGGATGGTGAGCTGATTGGAAATTTTACTTCACAAGGAAAATTAGTTATTGGTGTGTCTGGCTCTGTAAAAGGAGAAATTGTTTGTAATAATGCTGATATTGAGGGAGAATTTCACGGAAAAATTAAAGTCTTAGAAATACTTAATATAAAATCTACGGCGCAGATTCATGGAGAAGTTTCTGTTGGAAAACTTTCTATAGAACCTGGAGCCGACTTTACAGCTACTTGTACCATGTTGACAAATACAAAAGAAGTAATAGTAAAAGATGGAAAAGGAACCGAACAAAAACCAAAGGAATAAATGGATCGCACTCATTAATATTCCAATTCAAATGGGTGCTATTATTTTCTTGTTTTCTTATTTAGGAACTTGGTTAGATGAAAATCATCCGAGTGAAAAAGTCTACTATAATAAAATCTTAGTTATGGTTGGTGTTGCAATCGCATTATATAATGTGATTAGACAAGTAAACGAAATCAACAAAACAAAGTAAATTATCTTTTAAAAAGCACTTTAAATAAATGTTGCATCTTTGCAGTAAAATTATTCAAAATGCTTTTTAAAAATTACAAACCCATTTTACATTTATTTTTTCTTGCAATCGCTACCTATATAATACATAAGGGAGCTTTTTTTGTTTTAAAACTAAACGATCAAAACTTTCATTACAGCATAGAAATCTTGTATTTGATTTTCTTAGTATTCGCAACAGTACTATTGATTGTAGTATTGAGATTTAAAAAAGATAAATTTGACAGTATTGGGATGTTTTTTATGGCAGGGACTTTTATTCAAATGTTTCTTTCTTATTTAATATTGCGACCAATTTTATCCGATAAGATTCATAACGTCGCTGTTGAAAAAACGAATTTTTTTGTAACATTTATTTTATTTTTGTTATTTGAGACGCTTTTAACTGTCCGATTATTAAATGAAAAGCGTTAAAATAGGGATTCTGTAAAACAAGGTTCAAAAATAATTTTTCATATCCTTTTGAATATTAATAAAAAATGTACCTTTGCACCAAATTTTAGAAACGTAAAAAATAAGATTTTCCACAGATATGGTGATTTCAAACAAACCACTCAGATTTATTCTTGCAGCTTTAGTAGCTTGTCTTCCACTTATGAGTTTTTCAAATATTGAAAAAGACTCTACGCATGTTCAAACTGAAGTAGCTCACGAAGCTGGCTCAGAGGCTCATCATGAAGCGGAGCCAACAGATGTAAAATCTAAAATTAAAGGATTTATAAAACACCACGTTTTAGATTCTCATGATTTTACTTTAACTCAAGATGACGAAACAGGTAAATACTATGGTTTTTCTTTACCAGTAATTATTTGGGATAATGGTTTACATGTATTCTCTTCTTCTAAATTTAACCACGGTCATGCAGTAGCAGAATCAAATGGAAGTTATTATGCAATTAACCATCATGATGGTAAAATTTACAGAACAGAAGCTTCTGGAGAAATTAAAGAAGATGAAAAAACAGGTCATCCAACAAATGTTCGTCCGTTAGATTTTTCTATTACTAAAACTGTAGTTTCTATTTTTGCTGCAGCAATATTAATGTTTTTGTTGTTTACAAGCTTAGCAAAATCGTATGCTAAGAATGGAGGAATTGCTTCTGGAGTAGGAAGAATTTTTGAACCATTAGTAGTTTACATTCGTGATGAAGTTGCTATTCCTAATATTGGAGAGAAACACTATAAAAAATACATGAGCTATTTATTGACAATCTTTTTCTTTGTATTGTTTTTAAATATTTTCGGATTAACACCACTAGGGATTAATGCTACAGGTAACTTAACAATTACTTTTTCTTTAGCAATCCTTACTTTCTTAATTACAAATCTTACCGCTAATAAAAATTACTGGGGTCACATTTTCTGGATGCCGGGAGTGCCAAAACCAATGAGAATTATTTTGGCGCCAATTGAATTGTTAGGAGTTTTCATCAAACCATTTTCATTAATGATTCGTTTGTATGCGAATATCTTTGCAGGTCACATTGTTTTAATGAGTATTATAGGATTAATGTTTATCTTTAAAAGCTGGATTGGAAGCAGTTTATCTTTTGGATTGTCATTTGTACTTTCTATACTTGAAATTTTAGTAGCATTTTTACAAGCCTATATTTTTACAATGCTGTCTGCACTTTATTTTGGTTCAGCAGTAGAAGAGCATCATCACGAAGAAGACGCTCACCACTAAAACTTAGATTTTCATAATTTTAGATTTTAAAATTTACAAAAAATTAAAAAATCTAATACCGAGTTATCGGAGAAAAATCTATCATCAAATTGAATGTTTAATTTTTAATATATTTATTATGGTAATTCCAAATATCGTTGGAGCTGGATTAATTGTAATCGGAGCAGCATTAGGAATCGGTAGAATCGGTGGTTCAGCAATGGACGCTATCGCTCGTCAACCAGAAGCTTCTGGAAAAATCCAAACAGCTATGCTTATCGCAGCTGCACTTATTGAAGGTATTGGTTTCGCTGCGTTATTCGCTGCTTAATTAAAACACAAAAAACAATAGTTGCAACGGTTGGTTGTAACTATTGTTTTAAAAATTAAAACATTAAAAATTGCATTTGTAAAGCAATTTAAAAAAAGACATAATTTAAAATTTATAATCATATATAATGGATAAGTTAATATATCAGTTTGAGTTCGGTTTGTTCTTTTGGCAAATATTAATATTTGTTGGATTAATCCTTTTGTTGAAAAAATTTGCTTGGAAACCAATTCTTGATGCAGTAAATGATAGAGAACAAGGTATTAAAGATGCGTTACTTTCTGCTGAAAATGCAAGACAAGAAATGCAGAATTTACAAGCAGACAATCAAAGAATTTTGAATGAGGCTCGTGCTGAGCGTGACGCGATGCTAAAAGAAGCTCGTGAAATGAAAGAGAAAATGATTGCTGATTCTAAAAACGAAGCACAAGAGCAAGGTCTAAAAATGATCGAGCAAGCTAAAGCTGCTATCGAAAGTGAAAAAAATGCTGCTATGGCTGAATTGAAATCACAAGTTTCAACTTTATCATTAAGCATTGCTGAAAAATTATTGAAAGAAGAATTATCTAACAAAGAAGCTCAAACTAAATTAGTAGAGAAAATGTTAGGTGACGTAAAGCTAAACTAAGATTATGGCAAGTATAAGAGCAGCAATTCGTTATGCAAAAGCAATTCTAGACTTAGCAAACTCTAAAGGTGTTGCCGAAGCTGTCAATAACGATATGAAATCAATTGCTTCTGCAATTGAAAACAATCTAGAATTGAGTACATTCATTCAAAACCCAACTGCAAAAGTTGAAGTTAAAGAAAGTGCCCTTTTAGAAGTTTTTGCAAATGTAAATGGCGTAACCAAAGGTTTATTTCATTTATTATTTGAAAACAAAAGATTCGAAATTCTAGATGCAATTGCAGTAGAATATTCTAGAGTATATGACGAAAGCAACGGAATTGAAATTGCAAAAGTTACAACAGCAATTCCTATGGATGCGGCTTTAGAAGCTAAAGTTTTGGCTAAAATTGCAACATTGTCAGATAAAAAAATAACAATAGAAAATATTGTAGATGCTTCAATCATTGGAGGATTTATTTTGAGAATTGGAGATCAACAATACAATGCTTCTGTTGCAAACAGATTACAAGTATTAAAAAGAGAGTTAAGTAATTAGTTTTATTACACATAAAAGTGTCTAAATTATAAATTAAGATGGCGGAAATCAAACCTGCTGAAATTTCAGCAATATTAAGAAAGCAAGTAGAAGGTTTTGAATCTGGTGCTACGCTAGAGGAAGTAGGAACAGTACTTCAAGTTGGAGATGGTATTGCTCGTGTTTACGGGCTATCTAATGTACAATATGGTGAGTTAGTAGAATTTGATAACGGTATGGAAGGTATCGTATTGAACCTAGAAGAAGATAATGTTGGTGTGGTACTTTTAGGACCATCTACAGGAATCAGCGAAGGATCTACTGCAAAAAGAACTCAACGTATTGCTTCTCTTAAAGTAGGTGAGCAAATGGTAGGACGTGTAGTAAACACTCTTGGTTTTCCAATTGATGGAAAAGGACCAATTGGTGGTGACTTATACGAAATGCCATTAGAAAGAAAAGCTCCTGGAGTTATCTTCCGTCAGCCAGTTACTGAACCATTACAAACAGGTATTAAAGCGGTTGATGCTATGATCCCAGTTGGTCGTGGACAACGTGAGCTTGTTATTGGTGACCGTCAAACAGGTAAGTCAACTGTTTGTATCGATACAATCTTAAATCAAAAAGAATTTTACGATGCGGGAAAACCTGTATTTTGTATATATGTTGCAATTGGGCAAAAAGCGTCAACTGTAGCAGGAATCGCAAAAATGTTAGAAGAAAAAGGTGCAATGGCTTATACAGTTATTGTTGCAGCTAATGCTTCTGATCCAGCTCCAATGCAAGTTTATGCTCCTTTCGCAGGTGCTGCAATTGGAGAATATTTCAGAGACTCTGGTCGTCCAGCTCTTATTGTTTATGATGATTTATCTAAACAAGCTGTTGCTTACCGTGAGGTTTCTCTTTTATTAAGAAGACCACCGGGACGTGAAGCATATCCTGGAGACGTTTTTTACTTACACTCTCGTTTATTAGAGCGTGCTTGTAAAGTAATTGCTGATGATGGAATTGCTAAAAACATGAACGATTTACCAGATTCTATTAAGTCTATCGTAAAAGGTGGTGGTTCATTGACTGCTTTGCCAATTATCGAAACTCAAGCTGGTGACGTTTCTGCTTATATTCCAACAAACGTAATTTCGATTACAGATGGTCAGATTTTCCTAGATGGAGATTTGTTCAACTCTGGAGTTCGTCCTGCTATCAACGTAGGTATTTCAGTATCTCGTGTTGGAGGTAACGCACAGATTAAATCTATGAAGAAAGTTTCTGGAACTTTAAAATTAGATCAAGCTCAATTCCGTGAATTAGAAGCTTTCGCTAAATTTGGTTCTGACTTAGATTCTGTTACTTTAAACGTAATTGAAAAAGGAAAAAGAAACGTTGAGATCTTAAAACAAGGTTTAAACGATCCTTATACAGTAGAAAATCAAGTAGCTATTATTTACGCAGGTTCTAAAAACTTATTAAGACACGTTCCTGTAAATAAAGTAAAAGAATTTGAAGCTGATTTCTTAGCATACTTAAACAGCAAGCATAAAGATACTCTTAATGCTTTAAAAGCTGGTAAGTTAGATGACAACATTACTGATGTTATCGAAAAAGCAGCAAAAGAAATTTCAGCAAAATATAACTAATAAGATAATTTTTAAATTAGATAATTAGAAAATGTCTTAGGATACTTCTAATTATCTAATTGACTAATTATCAAATTTTCTAATTAGAAAAGATGGCAAATTTAAAGGAAATCCGTAATAGAATTACTTCCGTTTCATCGACGATGCAGATTACATCGGCTATGAAAATGGTTTCTGCAGCAAAGCTTAAGAAAGCACAAGATGCAATCACTGCGATGCGTCCTTATGCCGAGAAATTAACGGAGTTACTTCAAAATCTTTCTGCTACACTTGAGGGTGAAGTTGGAGGAGATTTCACAACACAACGTGAAGTAAAAAAAGTATTACTTGTTGCTATAACTTCAAACAGAGGTTTATGTGGAGCTTTTAATACTAATATTATTAAAGAGGCTAAAAGCCGTTCTGAATTTTACGCGGGAAAACAAGTTGACATTTTTCCAATAGGAAAAAAAGGAAATGATGTTTTAGCTAAAACTCATAAAGTTCACGGTCACCATAATGCAATTTTTGACCATTTAACTTTTGATAATGTTGCTGGAATTGCAGATAACTTAATTGAAAAATTCTTGTCTGGAGAATACGATAAAATTGAATTGATTTACAATCAGTTTAAAAATGCGGCTACTCAAATCGTTCAAGTTGAGCAGTTTTTACCTTTAGCTCCAATTAAATCTGATAAACCAGTTACGGCTGGAGATTATATTTTTGAGCCTTCAAAAGAAGAAATCGTGTTGACTTTGATTCCTAAATCATTAAAAACACAATTATATAAAGGAATTCGTGATTCATTTGCTTCAGAACATGGAGCGCGTATGACAGCAATGCACAAAGCAACTGACAATGCAACTGAATTGAGAAACCAATTGAAATTAACTTACAATAAAGCACGTCAAGCTGCAATTACTAACGAAATCTTAGAGATTGTTGGTGGAGCTGAAGCTTTGAACGGATAATTTATTTTAGAAATACAAAAAAGAGCAGACAATATTTATTGTCTGCTCTTTTTTTATGTAGATGTTTTTCTTTTTAATAAATAGTATAAAATGGTGATTCTCATTCTATCGATAAAATGAGAATCAATACCATTTTATATTTTATTGCAGATACCTTAAAACCCGCAATGCTTTGTCTTTTATGGGAACAAACTAGCTTTATAAATCCCAATGCTCTGTTTTTTTAGGGTTACATTTCAGCAGAATCAATCCCTTTATGCTTTGTCTTTTATGGGAACAAACAAGCTTTATTAGTCCCAGTGCTTCCTTTTTTATAAGGGTTGTATTTAGCTTTCTCAATCCCTGTGTTACAAATTTAATAAAAGTCCAGTGTAAAAAACTTACATAATTTTTAGTTAATATTTACATATTTCACATGTTTTATGGTTCAGAATCATGTAAGTAAGTCTGAAAACAGTTTTTTAGAAAATGTTTTTTGATAATATAACTTTAATGATAACGTTATTCTTAAGGATATATTGGAGGCAATAATTGTTTTTTTAAGTAATTTTGATTTCTATTCTATACATTATGCAATTTAAAATCAAAGAACTTACTACAATTCCAGAAATGCTGGCTCAAATTGAGACTATGCGATTTCTTTATCCAAATCTTTCTATCGAAAAATATGAAACCTTTCTCTCTCAAATGGTTCCGCATAATTATATTCAAATAGGTGTTTTTGATGAGAATGTTTGTTTGGGAATTACGGGATGCTGGTCTGCGACTAAATTATGGACAGGTAAATATCTCGAAATAGATAATTTTGTGGTCAATCCAGAACATCGCTCAAAAGGAATAGGAAAACTGCTGACAGATTATATCGACCAAAAAGCAATAGCTTTAGATTGCAGTAGTATTGTCTTGGATGCCTTTACTGGAAATTTTGCAGCACATCGTTTTTATTACAATCAAGGATATGCACCAAAAGGATTTCATTTTGTAAAAATTTTAGATGAGACCAAACTCACTTTGTAATAATTAGTTACGTCTTTATTCGAAAAACCCTTACATTTATATTTTTATATTTAGTAACTTTTTAACATTTTGTACGTATAACATCTGACGACCAAAGAAGTTTAAAAAAAATAGATTAACTAACACAATGGCAAAAGAAAATTTTAATTGGAAGAGCCTCTTTATTAATGACGAAACCAATAAAGAAGAAGGATCAACCGCAGTAAAACCAGCAGCCCCAGTTTTATCAACTCCTGAAAAAAAATTCCCAACTCAAGTTACAGATTCATTTCCTGCAAGCGCAGTGAGCAATCCTTTTTTAAATGAAATCTTTGAAGTTTACGATAAAGGTTTTGATTCGTTGAATTTAGAGGGTTTTGATTTTTTTGAATTGTATAAATCTGTTTTAGCCGTAGGAATAACAAATCCTCAAAGTTATCAGATGGCTTTTACAATGGGAAAAACTATAAGGCCAGATTTAAATAAAGAATTCCTTTTAGAGAAAGCAAACTTCTATATCAGTGAAATCGAAAAGGTTTATGCAAAATATGATACTGTTGGAAAAACTAAAAAATCAGAATTAGATAACAACATTACAAAAGAAAAATATAATTTATCTAAAAGCATTTCTGATTTAGAAGCCAAAATTATTGAACTTCAAAAAGAGTTAGAATCTAAAAAAATGGAGCTTCAAAAAATTGATCCAAAAAATATGGAGCAGCTTTCAGAAATTCAATTAAAAATGGAAGCTAACGATTTAGCAAAACAAAAAATATTAAGTTCAATAAACACTGTAATAACAGGAATCAATCAATATTTATAATATATAATAATGGATAAATACGAACAAGAAAAAAGTACTCTTTTATCATTGCCAATTTTAAAACATTTTGATGAATCTAAAGGAGAAATTGCTTTAAAATCTGGAGCACTAAAAAAAGGAGAGAAGTCATTGTTTTTGGCTCTAGCTTTAGGTTTATTAGGAGTAGGAGGTTATTTGGTTTGGACCTATATTATTCCGCCATTATTTACAATGCTTGGGCAGGCAATAGCTTTGTCTGCAACGGGAGTTTTCTTAGTTTTTTTAGTAATGATGTTTCCAGTAATCATGAAAGGACTTCGTTTTGCTACAAAAAATCTTCATAAAGCATTAATACAAAGTAATCCTTTTAATGAATTGGAAGAGCAAAAACAAAAGATGGTTAAAAACCGTGAAGTTTTTAAGAATACAAAAGCAAAGCTGAAAGGACTTAAAAATGAAATGGAGATTGAAGCCAGTAAATCTGAAAAAGAAGCCAAATCTTTTCAAGAAGACGTTTTGAGTTTACAGCGTCAATCTGAAAAATTAAAATCTGCCATGGATGAAATGGTGAAGATTAACGGAGTTGCGGCAAAAGATACAGATGAGTATGTAGCCCTGCAAAGTGAGTTGGCTAGAAAATTAAGTGACTCACAAAGAGTTTCTACTCAATATGAGCAAAGTAAAAGTTTTATTCAAAAATATGGCGTTCGTGCTAATGTTTTAGGAAAAATGGATAGAAAATTAACTTTGGCAGGAACAGCGATCGATATAAAAATTGCTGATTTTGATGCTACAGTTACCATGCTTCAAAAAGAATATGAGTTTGCTAGAAATGCTAAAGAAGCAACAGAAAGTGCTAAAAGCGCTATGATGTTTACAAAAGATTGGGAGTTAGAATATGCTTTAGAAGTTGTAACTTCTACGATCGCTCTAGATATTGCAAAAACATCTGAAAACTTGATTGATATTGATGCTTTAACCTCTAAATATTCTGTTGATAACGATGAACTTTATTCTCGATTAGATTCATTGGCTGATGAAATTAAAACGGGAGATAATACCATTCCAGACTCAACAAAATATACAAGTCCAAATTATAAAATGACCAAAGAAGATAAATTATCTAGCGGTGGTTTTGGAGATATTTTTTAATAAATCAATTTAATTTTAAAAATAAAATGGGAAAAATTTTAAGAACAGAAAAACTAACTACGTTTTCTGAATTATTAATCGTTGTTGTGGCAATTGGAGTAATTCTAGGAGGAGTTTATTACATCTCTCCAGGAATTAAAACAGCTGTTTCTAAACAATTAAATGGAATAGATCTTAATCAAACAGACGTTAACAACGTAACAAATGCACAAAAAATAGCACTTCCGTCTACAGAAATTTCTACAGAAGTAGCAGACAAACCATTAGTGAAAATTGGAGCTTATGCATGGAATGCACAATCTGGAATTATTGTTTCTAACGGTGGACCTAAAACAACTAAAGGTTCTTTGATGGAGAAAAATGGAGTTAATCTTGAAATTATCCGTCAAGACTGGCTTTCAGAATTGCGTAACATGCAAATGAAATTTATTGAAGAATTTGATAAAGGTGAAACTTTTCCAAGTTCAGATAAAAGCGTTTTTGCGGTTATGATTATGGGAGATGGTGCGCCATTTTACATTAGTTCTGTTCAAAAATCATTAGACGAAAAATACGGAAAAGACAAATACCACTTACAAGTTATGGGTGTTGTGGGTATGAGTTATGGTGAAGATAAATTAATTGGACCACCAAGTTGGAAATCAGATCCAAAATCTATGAAAGGTGCTGTTGTTTCTGCAGTACTTGGAGATGGTGACTGGGTTACAACGGTAAACTACTGTTTTGCAAACGGATTAAAAGTAAATCCAGATCCAACAACTTATGATGCTGAAGCGGTAAATATTTATCCATCAGAAAATGACGATTATATTAAATCGGCAGAGGAATTGATTAAATCTCAAACAACAGGATGGACTGTAACTTTAAAAGAAGTTGTTAACGGAAAACTAACTGGAAAATCAGTTAACAGAAAAATTGACGGTTGTGCAACTTGGACTCCAGGTGATAAAACAGTTTTTGATAAACTTTCAGGTTTTGTTGATATTGTTTCTACAAAAGAATTCAACAACCAAATGCCAACGGCACTTATTGGTGTAAAAGAATGGGCTGAAAAAAATCCAGCTATTGTTTCTAATATTTTAAAATCGGCACTTACGGCTTCAAACCAAATGAAGAACTATGAAGACTGGAAAGTAAGAGCTTCGCAAGCAGTTGCTGATACTTATAAAATTGAAACACCAGAATATTGGTATAAAATGTTTAAAGGACAACAAGGAACTAAAAACGGATTGACTTATAATATGGGAGGTTCAAAAGTATTTAACTATGCAGATGCAATGCAATACTTTGGTTTGTCTGATGGAGTTAACAGATACAAATCTGTTTACAACCAAGTTTCAGGATATTTAACAGAACTAAATCCTTTTGGGTTTAATGAAAATGTTGGAGCTGTTGTTCCTTACGATCAAGCAGTAAATTTATTTTACTTAAAAAACATTAATGACATTGAGTCAACTTCTGCAGATAAAGCAGATTACAGTAACCAAGCAACAGAAGTTGTAGCGTCTGGAGAATGGAAAATTAACTTTAATACCGGAAGTGCTGAAATTTCAAACAGTTCAAGTAAAGAAGTTGAAAAAATTTACAACCTTTTAGTTCAGGCTGAAAACACAAAATTAACTGTTGTAGGACATACTGATAATGTTGGAAATCCAGATTCTAATTTAGCTTTATCAAAAAGTAGAGCAGAAGCTGTTGTAGCTTACTTAAAACAAAAAGGAATTCCTGCAAACCGTTTCCAAATGGTAGACGGTAAAGGTCAAAGTGATCCTGTTGCAGACAACAACACTGCTTCTGGAAAAGCTTTAAACAGACGTGTAGTTATTACTTTCTTGAAATAATAATAAAAAAGAAAAGGCTATCCTTTGGGATAGCCTTTATTATAAATATGATAAAATTTTTTACGCCCTTTGAAAAAATATCAAAACTGAATAAAACGCTTATTTTAATAGGCTGGCTTGTTCTTTTGATTGTTATTTGGTTTGTAGCCACTTCTGGCGAAAAACACCTTTTTCCTTCTCCAAGCCAAGTTTTAACAGGTTTTACAGAACTGTATAATGAAGGTTTGGTCGTACACATTTTCAATTCTTTGTCATTGTGTTTTATTTCTATTTTTCTGGCTACAGTAATTTCATTATTCTTAGCGTATTCATGGCCGATTCCAGTATTGAAATCAATTTCAGAATTTGTAACTAAATTTCGATTTTTACCTTTTACAGGATTATCATTTTATATTACAATGGTAGTTCATGAAGCAAGAATGATGCAGGTTTGGATTTTAGTAATTTTCTTGACAACATTTTTAACGACGTCATTAATTGCAGTAATCAAAGACATTCCGCAAGAAGAATTTGATCATGCTAAGATGCTGAAATGTACAAGATGGGAAGTACTTTGGCAGGTAATTATTCTTGGAAGATTAGATTATGTAATTGATGTAATCAGACAAAATCTTGCTATAACCTGGATGATGCTTGTTACTGTAGAATCTATAGTTGTCGCTTCTGGAGGTTTAGGATTTTTAATAAAAAACTCTGATAAATTTATGAATACAGGGCGTATTATAGCGCTTCAAATCATTATTTTAGTAATTGGACTTGGCTTAGATGCTGGAATAAATTTTTTAAGAAAAGCCATATTCAGATATTCAAAAATATAATCATGAAACACGAATTTAGAGAAACGCTTTTATATGTAGAAAATCTTAGTGTTGTTTATGATGACACTATTATAATAAAAGATATAAGCCTTGTTGAGAAAAATGTAGTTAGAGAGAATATTGATTGTACAGGTCAAGTAGTTGCATTTCTTGGAAGATCGGGTAGAGGAAAATCAACTTTTTTTAAAGCATTGACAGGTTTAATTCCGTCAAGTACAGGAAAAATATTAATTAAAGATTTTGAAGACAAAAATCCAGATGCTGCTAAATCTGTAGCAGAAGGAGATATTGGTTTAGTAGATCAGAAGTATACTTTATTTAGACATAAAACAGTTAATCAAGCCTTGAAATTTTCTCTAAGAAAAACAAAGCTTTCGGAGGCTGAAAAAGACACTAAAATAAAACAATACTTAAAAGAATGGGGATTAGAAAATTGTGCAGACAAATATCCTAACGAACTTTCTGGAGGACAAAGACAAAGAACCGCTATTATAGAGCAATTGTTTTCGTCAGATCAATTTATTGTTTTAGACGAACCTTTTTCTGGATTAGATGTTGGAAATATTCAAGAAGTAAAAAAAGCATTCGAATTATTGAGTAATTCTTCTGAGGTTAATACCGTTATTTTTTCTACTCATGATATAGAATTAGCACTAGAATTAGCTCAGACTATTTACATTATTGGTTATCCAACTGTTGACGGAAAACTACAGAATTATGGAACTATCGTTGCTAAATACGATTTGAGAGAAATGGGATTAGCATGGAAAGATTATTGTGAAGATCATTTAAAATTATCAAAAGAAATTATTCATCAAATGATGATTTCTTAAGCCATTATATGTCAAAAAGCAAGAACCCGATATCGATTTTAGAAGAATCATTTTTGTCATTAAAAAAATATTTAGAGACAAATATAAATCATAGTGAAGCCGTTTTTACGGCTTCGCTTATTAATGATCTGTACAAAGAAACAAAGAGTATCCTTGAAACCTGTAATGTATTAAATCAAGATGCAGCGTTTATTCAAAAAATAAACAATTGTGTTTCTCCAGCGGCTTCTACAGGATTACTGCTTAAGACAGAACATTTTTTTCTTTCAGAAATTATTGCTCTTTATGATAAAGAAACAGCAAACAAAAATGAAAAATCTCAATTTGTTCTGGCTTATTATTATGATGCTTTGCGAAACAAACATTTTGCAGACGCAAACTCTGTAAACGAATTAAATCAGTTAGTTTTTACAGATCAGTTTAAAAATCTTCTGATAAAAATTAGACAAGAAAATAAAGTAAGCTTAATAAATCAAGAGCAGTATAAATATTTATTACCAGAAATTTTATCAGAAATCAAGAATAATAAACGCGATGAAATTTTAACCCAATATCAAAATTTCATTCATTTTGCTTTTGATAAAAAGATTGAAAACACTTCGACATTTAGTGACTCTCTAGGTTTGAATTTGAATAAAACAAAAACTGCAGAAAACAAAACAGCCAATGTACCAGAAGAAGATTCACTTGAAAAAGTACTCAAAGAACTTCATCTTTTAGTCGGTCTTGAAGAAGTAAAAAAAGACGTTGCCGAGCTGATCAATTTATTAGAAATACAAAAAAAGAGATCAAAGCAAGGATTAAAAAATGTTGAGATTACCTTACACACTGTTTTTCTAGGACCTCCGGGAACAGGTAAAACTTCTGTAGCAAGACTATTGAGCAGAATTTTTAAACACTTAGGATTTTTATCCAATGGACAAATGTTTGAAACAGACAGAGAAGGTTTAGTTGCAGGTTATGTTGGGCAGACAGCAACAAAAGTAAATAGTGCTGTAGAAGCTAGTCTTGGAGGCGTTTTGTTTATTGATGAAGCCTATGCTTTAACTCAGAATTTATCAGGAAGTGATTACGGAAGTGAAGCCGTAAACACACTGTTGAAAAGAATGGAAGATCATCGGGATGATCTGTCAGTTGTTGTAGCTGGATATACAGAACCCATGCAGCTTTTTATAGAATCTAATCCTGGATTAAGATCGCGTTTTAATAGATTTTTTCATTTTAAACATTTTTCGCCAGCAGAATTATTTCAAATTTTCGAATCTTATTGTAAAAAATCAGACTTTATTGTTTCTGAAGAAGCAAAAGAAAAACTAACAGATACCTTTGAATTATTGTATTCGCAAAAAGACGAAAGTTTTGGAAATGCGAGAGTTGTTAGAAATTTGTTTGAGAAATGCGTTCAAAATCAGGCAAACAGAATAGTCAAACTCAAAAAACTCAACAATAAAATTCTAAAAACATTTTCAGAAGAAGATATTCCAGAACCAAAAGAAACTCAAAAAAACGTAAACTTCAGCGCATCTGACGAAACAGCCTAAATCTTAAATAACCTTTAATACCTTGGTGAATTCGGCAATTATCTCAAAGAAATGGTTATTTTTGTCTTATAAACTTTATTAGAATTATATTTTGGGATTATATAAAAATCTGTTCAAACAAACTGCTATTTACGGACTAGCAACGGTTTTACCGAGAATGCTGAGTTTTTTACTAGTTAGATTGTACACTGGTATTTTGCCAACTGCAGAATACGGCGAGGTTTCGATCGTTTTATCATGGATGGTTTTCTTTAACGTCGTTCTTTCGTACGGAATGGAAACTGCATTTTTTAGATTCTACAGTGCCGAAGAAGACAAGAAAAATGTCATCGCGACTTCTACAATTTCTGTTTTTTGGACTTCTATAATTTTCTTATTTGTTGCTTTAATTTTTAGAAATACATTGGCAAGCCTTGCCGAAGTGGACGTTCAGTATGTTACTTATACAGTTTGGATTTTGGTTTTAGACGCCTTGGTTTTAATTCCTTTTTCTAAATTAAGAGCCAACCAAAGACCAATAGTTTATGCCGCAATCAAGATTGGAAACGTGATAATAAATTTATTACTGAATATCTTTTTCTTGATGTATCTTCCTAAACTTGCCGCTTCACATCCAAATTCAGTTTGGGATAATTTATATGTAGAAAATTTCCAGATTGCTTATATTTTCATTGCAAACCTATTGGCAAGTTTAGCCACATTTATTGTGCTTTCGCCAAATTATCTTGGTTTAGGTCGAAAATTTGATCTTGTACTTTGGAAGAAAATGATGAAATACGGTCTTCCAATTTTGGTTGCTGGATTAGCATTTGCGGTTAACGAACATTTCGATAAAATTCTATTAGGTTATTTACTGCCAGAAAACATTGCAAAATCTGAAGTTGGAGCATATTCAGCTTGTTATAAACTAGGCTTATTTATGGTTTTGTTTGCAACTGCGTTTAGATTAGGAATTGAGCCGTTCTTTTTCAGTCATGCTAAAAACGAAAATGCACCACAAACTTATGCCGTAATTACTAAATACTTTGTAATTCTGGGTTCACTAATTCTTTTGGGAGTTATTGTTTTTGCAGATCTTTTAAAATTTCTTTTACTTAACGATAAAGCTTATTGGGAAGCTATGAAAGTAGTGCCGCTTATTATTTTGGCAAACTTCTTTTTAGGAATCTACAACAACTTATCAGTATGGTATAAACTGACTGATAAAACAAAAATTGGCGCTTATATTTCTATTGTAGGTGCAATAATAACGTTGGTTTTAAACTATTTTTTAATTCCAAGATACAGTTACTACGGTTCAGCAATTGCTACAATTTCTGCTTACGGAAGTATGATGTTAATCTCTTATATTTTAGGAAATAAATACTATCCGATACCTTACGACATGAAAAAAATTGGAGCTTATTTAGGAGTTTCAATTCTATTTTCTATTATTTCTTTTTACGGATTTAGAGAAAAATATTATGTTGGAATACCATTATTCTTAGCCTTCATGTATATGGTGTATCATTACGAAAAGGAAACTATTCATGGAATTATGAAAAGAAAGTAATCCTACTTTTTAATCTTTTTAAAACAAAAAATGAAAATACAAATTATAAATAAATCACAGCACGCATTACCAAATTACGAAACTATTGCTTCGGCAGGAATGGATTTACGTGCTAATTTAACAGAAGCGATAACCTTAAAACCATTAGGAAGAACCATTGTAAAAACGGGACTTTTTATAGAATTACCTATTGGTTACGAAGCACAAGTGCGACCAAGAAGTGGATTAGCTGCTAAAAAAGGAGTTACAGTTCTAAATTCTCCAGGAACTGTTGATGCTGATTATAGAGGAGAAATAGGCGTAATTTTAGTAAATTTATCCAATGAAGATTTTGTAATCGAAAATGGAGAACGAATTGCACAATTGATTATTGCCAAACATGAAAGAGCAGAATGGATAGAAGTTGAAGAACTTTCTGAAACCTCTAGAGGTGAAGGCGGTTTTGGAAGTACGGGAGTAAAATAGATTTCAGTTTCCGTTTTCAGTAACTAGTTTTTATAATTTTTGCCACAAAAAGAAAGACCAAACCCAATGAAGATTTTTTAAATCTTCCCATAAAAATAAAAAACGAATGAAAATAATTGTCCCAATGGCAGGCCGAGGATCGAGACTTAGGCCACATACCTTAACCGTTCCAAAACCATTAATTCCAGTTGCAGGAAAATCGATCGTACATCGTTTAGTTGAAGATATTGCTGCAATATTAAAAGAACCAATAGAAGAAGTTGCTTTTATATTAGGAGATCCGGCTTTTTTTGGAGAAGATCTTGTAGCAAGTTTAGAAGAATTGGCAGGAAGTTTAGGAGCTAAAGCATCTATTTACCGCCAAGATTTACCTTTGGGAACAGGACACGCAATTATGTGTGCAAAAGATTCACTGTCAGGACCAGCAGTAATTGCATATGCGGATACTTTGATAAGAGCTGATTTTGAATTAGATCCAGCAGCAGATGCTGTTATTTGGGTAAAACAAGTAGAACAGCCAGAAGCTTTTGGTGTGGTAAAATTAAATTCGAATAACGAAATTGTTGAATTGGTAGAAAAGCCAAAAGAATTTGTAAGCGATTTAGCCGTTATCGGAATATATTATTTTAAAGAAGTTGGGGATTTGAAAAAAGAACTTCAAAATGTTTTGGATAACAATATTCAAAATGGTGGAGAATATCAAATCAATGACGGAATTAAAGCCATGATGGCCAACGGAAAAGTTTTTAAAACAGGAAGCGTTGACGAATGGATGGACTGCGGTAACAAAGATGTTACGGTTGAAACCAACACAAGAATGTTAGGATTTTTGCACAATGACGGAGAACATTTGGTTGATTATGATGTTGTGTTAGAAAATTCAACAATTATTCCTCCTTGTTTTATTGGCGAAAATGTAGTGTTGAAAAATGCAACAGTTGGTCCGAATGTTTCTTTAGGAAAAGGATGCCACGTTTCAGACAGTACAATCAAAAACAGTTTGGTGCAGACTTATTCTCAAATAAAAAATGCTAACTTAGACAATGCAATGATTGGAAATCACGTAAGTTATGATGGTAAGTTTACCAACATCAGCATTGGAGATTATTCTGTTTTAGAATAAAAATAGATTTAAAAAAGATTCGTTTTGTTTAAAATGAAAATTTAAAAATGATGAAAAAAAGAGTTCTGGTAATTTTGTTTTTCGCTTTGTTTGGCAATTCAATTTCGGTTATGGCGCAAGTCGAACCCGAAGATATTGCTATGGCATCAGACGAATATCAAGACTCATTTTATGAATCATTAAAACAAAAAGGAATCGAAAATTACGATAAAGCAATCGTGTCTTTAGAAAAATGTATCAAACTAAAACCTAATGACGCGGTAGCTTATTTTGAATTAGGAAAAAATTATCTGGCGCTTAAACAATATCCAAGCGCACAAAATGCTTTTGAAAAAGCAACACAATTAGATCCTAAAAACAAATGGTATTGGTTAGGAATTTACGACGTAAGTTTTGAAACCAAAAATTATCCGCTGGCGATAGAAACCATCCAGAAAATTATTGTTTTTGATGAAGAATATAAAGACGATTTAATTTCGATTTATATGATTACCAATCAATACGATAAAGCGCTTATAGCCATTAACGAGATGAACGATAAGTTTGGGAAATCATCTGATCGTGAAATTTATAAAAATCAGATTTTATCGCAAGGCAAATATCAAAATGCAGAAATTGATAACTTGATTGATCTGATTAAAAAAAATCCGAAAGAAGAATCAAATTATGTAAACCTGATATTCCTGTATTCAAAAGCAGAAGAAACAGATAAAGCCTTAGATGTTGCCAAACAATTAGCAAAAGAACTTCCAAATTCAGAATGGGGGCAGGTAAGTTTGTTCAAAGGATATTTAGAAACCAATCAAGCCGATAAAGCAATTAAGTCGATGAATGTAATTTTGTCAAGTTCTAAAATTGACATAAAAATAAAACATCGTACCTTAAATGAATTTTTGATTTATGTGAATAAAAATCCGCAGTATGCACCAGATTTAGAAAAAGCAATTGCTTATTTTGATAACGAAAAAGACGTTGATGTTGCAAAAGAAATTGGAAAATTTTACCACAGCAAAAATCAATATGAAAACGCGATCAAGTATTACGAAAAAGATTTAAAAACAAATTCTGATACAGACCGCGAAACCAATATGCTTTTAATGGATGCTTATGCACAAGCCAAACAATTTGAGCAATTGACAAAAAGAGCGATGTATATGATAGAAGTTTATCCGAGTCAGCCGCAATTTTATTATTATGCAGGATTAGGAAGTAATGAGCTGCAGCAATTTAAGAACGCAAAAACCGTTTTAGAAATGGGACTCGATTATGTTGTGGATGATAAAAAGCTCGAAGCAAATTTTAATATTCAGCTAGCAGAGACTTATAATGGTTTGGGAGATGCGAAGAAAAAAGAAATGTATCTGCAGAAAGCCAATGAATTATTAAAACAAAAAAAGTAAAAGATTAAAAATTAAATGAAAAAATACATTGCCATATTATTTGCATCCGTTTTCATGATTTCATGTAAATCAAAAGCAGTTGCGGTACAAAATAATACAATAGCAGAAGCTGCTCCGCCAAAAGAAGATAAAAAAGTTGTAGACAAACATTATAACAATAAGTTAGATTTTAAAACCTTATACATAAAAGCCAGCGCAAGATATGAAGACGAGAAACAAAGTCAGAATGTAACGGCAGAAATTAGAATAGAAAAAGACAAACAGATTTTAATAAGCATTCGTTTTTTGGGAATTACCATGGCTAAAGCTATGATTACGCCAAATGCCGTAAGTTATTACGAAAAAATAAACAGCACTTATTACGAAGGAGATTTTACAAGTTTAAGCAAATGGCTTGGAACTGATTTAGATTATAGTAAAGTACAGAACCTTTTGGTAGGAGAAGCATTTGATGATTTAAGAAAAGGAAAATATACACAGACAATTGTAGAAAATCTTTTTAAATTGGAAGATGAAAAAGACGCCAATTTGAAAAAAGCATTTTACTTAGATTCTGAAAAGTATTTAGTTCAAAAAGAAGAGATTTCGCAGCCAGCTGAAAACAAAATGTTACAGATCAATTATTCAGACAGTAAAGTTTTTGATCAAGGAACACTTCCAACAAGTATTGAAATTAATGCGACACAGCCGAAAGGGAAAACGGATATTAATTTAAATTACAACAATATTTCATTTAATGAAGAACTTACTTTTCCTTATAGCGTGCCAAGCAGTTATAAAAAAGTTATAATTAAGTAAATTTGCAAAAAGAAAATAGAAACATGCCAAAATTTCTCCTAAGCCTAATTTTTATATGCGCTACTACTTTTATGTGGGCGCAAGATTCGCAGCAAGAAAAACTTGAACAGCGAAAAGCGCAAATTCTACAGGAAATTAAAGACAATGAAAAAATGTTGCAAACTGTACGAAAAAAAGAAAAATCGGCAGTAAACGAATATTTAATTCAGACCAATAAAATTAAACTGAAAGAGAAATTAATTAATACCACAGCAAAGCAGGAAAAATTGATTAGTAACGACATGTATATTAATCAAGTTCAAGTTAATAAACTTAAAAAAGAATTAACCGTTCTTAAAGAAGACTATGCTAAAATGATTTTAAAATCATACAAAAGCCGTTCTGAGCAAAGCCGCGCCATGTTTATTTTGTCATCAGAAAGTTTTTTGCAAGCCTACAAAAGAGCACAATATTTAAAACAATATACCAATTATAGAAAAAATCAAGGATTAGAAATTCAATCTAAATCAGCTCAGTTAGTAGATTTTAACGCAAAATTAGACGGGCAGAGAAAAGTAAAGAAAAAGATAATTGTTGAAAACCAAAAAGAACGAGTTGCTTTAGAAGTAGAAAAGAAAGAGCAGCAAAAATTGGTAAATGAGCTTAAAAAAGATAAAAATAAAATTGCCTCAGATATTAAATCAAAACAAAGCGAATCTAAAAGAATCGATAGACAAATTGATCGTTTAATACGTGAAGCAATTGCCGAAGCCAATAGAAAAGCGGCATTAGAAAAAGCAAAAGAAAACCCAGGATCAACCGCTCCAAAAGCACCAGTTTCTTCGTCTAAAATTGCGATGACACCAGAAGACAAAGTTTTGGCCGCCGATTTTAAAGCCAATAGAGGAAGACTGCCTTGGCCTGTAGAAAAAGGATTTATTTCGTTAGGATATGGAGATCAGCCTCACCCATTAATTCCTTCAATTACAATTCATAATTCTGGAGTTGAGATCACTACAGAAGATGGAGCAAATGCCAGAGCCGTTTTTGCAGGAGAAGTATTTAGTATTATGGTTTTATCGCCTGTAAATACGGTAGTTATGATTCAGCACGGAGATTATTTCAGTGTTTACCAAAATTTAAGCAAAGTTTATGTAAGCAAAGGAGAGAAGGTAACTATTAAACAAAATATTGGAAAAGTAAGAACCAGCGGCGATACAGGAAAAACAATCATAAAGTTTTTGATTCTTCAAAATACGACAAACAACGATCCAGAAGGATGGTTACAAAGAAGATAAAAGAAAGGGAGCAAATTGCTCCCTTTTTTATTGCTGTTGCTGTTGTTGCTGCTGCAGATGATCCATATAATCTAACTGTTCTTGAACGCGATATGAAACTTCTTGAAGCTTTACATCGTTAATTTCTTCAAACTGTCGTCCGTCTTCATAACCAATCGAAACACAGACCGAAAGTGTTTGTCTTGCCAAACCTTTAAAAGTTCCTTTAATAGGCGTACAATCACTAAAATTTCGACCAACAGAAAGGCGAACGTGATTGTCCATGGTCCAAATATTATTCGTCGGATCTAAACCTAGCCAGCCTTGTTTTGGTGTATAAATTTCGACCCAGGCATGTGTTGCACCTTCTCCGCGAAGACCGCTTTCGTTTGGGCAGATATAACCGCTAACATATCTCGACGGAATTCCTGCCGTACGTAAAAGCTGCAATAAAATATGAGCAAAATCTTGACAGACACCTTTTTTAAGTGTTAGAATTTCGTCAATAGTAGTTTCGATATTCGTGATTCCTTTAGTATAGGTAAAATTGTCAAAAACGTAAGCATTGCATTGTTGAGCAATTTCAATAATGGATTTATTTTCTATTCCAATCGTTTTTAGAATTGCTTCAATATCTTTTTGTTTCTCGATATCTTCAAGATAACAAAGGCGTAATAATAAAATACTCTTTTCTTTCTCGCCCTGTATATCATTCACGGAAGTGGCATCAATCTCAGGAATTTTGAGCGAATGATTAACGCGAACCAACATTCTGGACTCAATTGTCATTTCGGTATGAGCATCCAAAACATTAAAATTCCCGACGCGATTTCCATAATAATCTTCCGAAATGTCAACATCTGGATTATGTGTTATGAGAATCTGATATTGTAAAACTTCTTGATTTTGAAAATGATGAGGAAACAATCTTATTTCATTAATACTTTCTTTTATGGGATAATCGTATTGGTATTTTGTAAGGTGAACTATTTTGAAAAGCGCCATATTTTTAGGTATAAGAAAAGAATAATTTAGAGAAATCGGTTGAAAATTGAAGGAGTTGATTTTTTGCGTTTTTCAAAACTTCTTCCAATTCCTGATTCGTTAAATGCTGATAATCTGTAAATTCAATATAGCTTTTCAAACGGCCAAATTGGTTCGACAAAGTTCGTGCTTCACTCAAATTATTGTCTTTAAACAAACAATCTAAATAAGTGCTTATAAAATCTAGAGTATAAATTACAGAGTGCGCAAAATCTTTATTGAAGATTACTTGGTGCACCACTTTTCTGTTGTGAGAAATGTTGCTGTAACTTTTTAAATATAATTCATAGCCAGAAAGCGATAATAGCAATCGGCGCCAGTACAATAAATCTTCTTCACCTTCGAGATTATAATTTATGGGCGAAAAATAAGCTTGTGTCATCGATATAGTTTGTAAACACCTTTCAATGTGTCTGCCAATGCTCGAAAAACACCAGCTTAAACCTCTTGGCATTGTGACCTGCATAATTCCATTATAAAGTAATAAATCCTTATTGAGTTTGGTAATTATTTTTAAAGCATCAGAACCTTCCAATTTTTTTGGCAAATCAGAAGTATTCATATAATGATACATCGAGTTGATGTGTTCCCACAATTCTTTGGTGATTTTATCTTGAGAACCACGTGCATTTTCGCGTGCTTTTACCACCAGATTTTTCACCGAATTATCATTTTGATTGTCACAAATAATATATTTTAAAACATAAGTGGTGTCATATTGTATCGCGTGAATTTTATCCTGAGACAAATTGGTATAGTATTCTAAAAGAGGTTTGTAACCCTGAAAATCATTAATTTCTTTATCAAAAGATAATATATAAGATGTGTTTAAAGTAAGCAGCATCCCATCAGTTCTTTCCATGTATCGGTTCAACCAAAACATTCCATCGGCAACTCTACTAAGCATATTTACTTCCATTTTTGAATGTTATTACTATTTTCAAAGTCATAATTATTTGATGATCCAAGTATCCTTACTGCCGCCGCCTTGAGAAGAATTTACGACCAAAGAACCTTCTGTTAAAGCAACACGGGTTAAACCGCCGGGAACAATCTGAATTCCTTTTGGCCCGCATAATGCATAAGGACGTAAATCGACGTGGCGTAATTTGAGTTCGCCGTCAATTAAACACGGAACGGTGCTCAACTGAATAATAGGCTGTGCAATAAAATTCCGAGGCGTTTTTGTAATGGCAATTTTAGCGTCTTCAATTTCTTCCTGAGTTGCTTTGTTGCCCATAATCATTCCGTAACCGCCGCTTTGGTTGGTTTCTTTAACCACCATAGTTTCCATATTGGCAAAAACGTGTTCACGTTCATCTAAATTTTCCATTCTATAAGTTGGAACATTTTTCAAGATCGGTTCTTCATTCATATAATATTTAATCATATCAGGAACGTAAGCATAAACCGCTTTATCGTCGGCAACGCCATTTCCCACGGCATTTACAAGAGCAACATTTCCTTGTCGATAAGCGCTTATTAAACCCGGAACACCAAGCGCGCTGTCTGGTTTAAAAACCAAAGGATCGAGATATTCATCATCCAAACGACGGTAAATAACATCAACTTGCTGTAAACCCGAAGTTGTTTTCATGTAAACACGGCTGTTATTCACAACCAAATCTCGTCCTTCAACAAGCGGAATTCCCATCTGGCGAGCCAAATAAGTATGCTCATAATAAGCAGAATTATAAACGCCCGGAGTCAGCAGAACCACATTTGGATTGGAGACATTTCGAGGTGACAAGGAAACCAAAATATTGTGAAAAATCATTGGATAATTGCTTACCATACTCACGTGATTTGACGAAAGCATATCTGGAAAAATACGCTTTGTAATTTCGCGATTTTCCAACATATAACTTACACCGCTCGGACATCGTAAATTATCTTCAAGTACATAAAATTCGCCTTTTGCTCCGCGAATCAAATCGATGCCAGCAATGTGGACATGAATATTATGAGGCACTTTTATACCTTGAACTTCTTGAATATAATGCGGACATGAAGCGATTAATCCTGCAGGAATAATGCCGTCTTTTACAATATTCTGATCGTTATAAACATCTTCGAGAAATAAATTTAAAGCCAGCAAACGCTGTTTTATTCCAGACTCAACTTCAAGCCAGTCTTTTTGGGTTATAATTCTCGGAATAATATCAAACGGAAAAATGCGTTCAATTCCGTTATCGTCGTCGCTGTAAACAGTAAAAGTAATACCCTGATTCATGAACAAATCTGAGGCTTGGTTTTGTTTATTGGTTAGATTTTTGTGACTTAAACTTTGTAACGTCTTAAAAACTTGGCTGTAAGAATCTCGAACACCATCTTTAGAGAACATTTCATCCCAACCTTTATGATTTAAACTTGGTGCTAATTTTGCCATACGTTAAATTATTAAATAAATTCAATTATAGACTTTTTGATGAAAAATATTCATTTTTTAATCTAAAATACAAATTTATTTACGTGCATATTTTTAAATGTATGTGAATTTTGTAATTTATGTAGGATTCCTTTTTTGAGGTTTCTATTTTGTAAAATGTAAGTTTTAAAGCTGTGTTTTTTTCTGATTTCATATTCAGTAAAAAGCATTTTGAGGAGAATTATAATTTTTAAAGGATTGATTCCGTTTTGTTTTTGAATTCAAAAGAAGATAATCCTATAAAAATCATCGGATTGTTGATTGTGAAATTGCAACGATTGAATTTAAAAGTAGTATTTTTGCACTATGGAAACAAATAGACAGAAAAAAATAGGCGGTGTCATCCAAAAAGATTTGGTTGATATTTTGCAAGGTGAAGTGCGAAAAAACGGAATTAGTAATTTAGTAATTTCGGTATCCAAAGTTAGTGTTACCACAGATTTATCTGTTGCAACAGTATATTTAAGCATTTTTCCTCAAGAGAAAGCACAAGAAACTTTAGACGGGATAAAATCGAATTCAACTTTAATTAAACACGATTTATCGCAGCGTGTACGTTTGCAATTGCGTCGTGTACCAAACTTGGTGTTTTTTATTGATGACTCTTTAGATTATATTGAGAAAATTGATAACGCATTATCAAACAGAGAAAACCCAATTGAAAACCGTGATCTTTTAGAAAAAAGAAGAAAATCATAAATTGAATTTCCCCCTTTACATAGCCAAACGTTATATTTTTAGCAAAAGTAAAAACAATGCTATTAATATTATCAATATAATTGCCAGCATGGGAATCATTGTTGGTACGATGGCTTTGTTTGTGGTTTTGTCTGTTTTTAGCGGACTAAAAGTTTTTAGTCTTTCGTTTACAAACGAAATTGATCCAGATTTGAAAATGATAAGTACACTTGGAAAATCATTTTTGATTACACCCGATCAGCAACATCAAATTAAGAACGTTGAAGGCGTTGCTTCGTACACCAAAATTATCGAAGAACGTGTTTTGTTTTTGTTTAAAGATAAACAACAGGTAACGTATTTAAAAGGTGTTGACAGTCTTTATCCAGTTGTAAACGATATCAAGAAAAAACTCTTTAACGGGCAATGGCTTAAACCAGATAGTTATCAGGTTGTTGTTGGTTACGGAATTGCACAGGATTTTTCGATGGGAATTTTAGACTTCGAAAATCCGATGCAGGCATTTGCGCCAAAACCAGGAAAAGGAGCTTTTGAAAACCCCGATGAAGCATTTAATAAAACAGATATTTTACCTGTTGGAATTTATTCTATCAGCGAAGATTTAGATTCTAAATATGTGTTTGCCGATTTAGGTTTAGCACAAGAATTATTACTGTACAAACCGAATCAGATTTCGGGAATAGAATTTAAATTAAAAGAAAATGCAGACGAGAATTTGGTTAAGTCTAAATTAGAAACGATTTTCAAAAACAAAATGACTTTCAAAAACAGAGCACAGCTGAATGAGTCTCTGTACAAAATGCTGAATACCGAAAACATTGTGGTTTATCTCATTTTTACATTAGTAATTATCGTAGCACTTTTTAACTTAGTAGGTGCTTTGATCATGATGATTTTAGAAAAAAAAGGAAATCTAAAAACCCTTTTTAATCTTGGAACAAATATCAGCCATCTCCGAAAAATATTTTTACTTCAAGGAACTTTGCTAAGTATTTTAGGCGGTATTATAGGTCTTGCTCTTGGGATTATTTTAGTTGTATTGCAGCAAAAATATCAGATGATTATGCTTACGCCAACTTTGGCTTATCCTGTAGTGTTTACATTAGAAAATGTGCTGATTGTTTTAGGAACAATTATTTCGCTGGGATTTGTAGCTTCTTTAATTGCCAGCAGCAGAGTGAGCAAAAAGCTATTAGAATAAATCACTTCTTAGTAAGAAAATATTTCCTATATTTATCGTCTTAAAAATTCAAGCATATGATTGTTTCTGCCTAATCCTATTTTATTTTTTTTTAAATAATTAGGATACTTACGTTTTTCACTTCCGTTCAGATTTTTGAATCTGGACAAATTTTTTATTTATCCTAAATATATCATGTCAGAAACAACTATAAAAAAGAGTTTATTTTCTCGAATTTTCTCCACTATAAAATTAGCCGTAAAAGGCGACGAATCTTTTGATTATACTGTTGGCAGTATCAAAAAAGCAGTCATTCTATTAGCCATTCCGATGGTTTTAGAAATGATGATGGAATCGGTTTTTGCCTTAGTCGATTTGTATTTCGTCGGGCATTTAGAACATAGCAGTTTTGCGATACAAACCGTTGGATTGACAGAATCTGTAATTACAATTGTGTATTCTGTTGCAATCGGAATTAGTATGGCAGCAACGGCAGTTGTAGCACGCAGGATTGGAGAAAAAGATCCAGTCGCTGCAGCAAAAGCAGGTATGCAGGCTATTATTATCGCTTTTATAATTAATAGCGTAATGAGCATTTTGGGCTTTATTTATGCCAAAGATATTTTGTTATTAATGGGCGCGTCTCAAGATGCAGCCGAACATGGTTTTAGATTTACACAAATTATGATTGGCGGAAGTTTATGTATTATGCTTCTATTTTTGATTAACGGAATTTTTCGCGGTGCAGGAAATGCTGCCATTGCCATGAAAAGTCTTTGGTTAGCCAACATTTGTAATATTATTTTATGTCCCGTTTTAATTAATGGTTTTGGTCCAATTCCAGCTTTCGGATTAACGGGCGCTGCAATGGCAACAACTTTAGGAAGAAGCATTGGAGTTTTGTATCAATTGTATCATTTGTTTTTTGGAAAAGGTGTTTTAAAGATCTTCGGATCGTATTTTATTCCAGATTTCAAACAAATAAAAGCGTTGATAAAAATTGCTGCTCCAGGAGTTTTACAATTTGTAATAGCATCCTGCAGCTGGATTTTTCTAGCGCAATTGGTTGCCACAACAGGCGGTGATCATGGTTCTGCAGGTTACCAGACCGCATTGCGTATTATGATGTTTTTTATTCTTCCGGCTTGGGGATTAAGTAATGCCGCCGCGACTTTGGTTGGACAGAATTTAGGCGCTAAACAAATTGAGAGAGCTGAGAAATCAGTTTATACGACCGCCAGATACAATGTGATTTTCATGGCAACAATCATGGTAATTACGCTGTGTTTTGGAAAATATATTATTTCATTTTTCACGAATGATGAAGCCGTAAAAACAATTGCTGTAGAAGCTTTGCAGATTATGAGTGTCGGTTTTGTTTTTTACGGAATCGGAATGGTTTTAATCAATACTTTCAATGGAGCGGGAGATACATGGACACCAACAGGAATTAATTTCTTCGGATTTTGGCTGTTTCAAATTCCATTAGCTTTTGTATTGGCAAAACATTTTAATATGGGACCAACGGGAGTTTTTATTGCAATTCCAGTTGCCGAAACCGCTATAACGCTTGCAGGAATTTTCTTTTACAAAAGAGGGAAGTGGAAGCGTACTCAAGTATAAATATATTATTGTATTTTTGAAATATAAAAAGAATAATATTACAAAAACTTATGAAAAAAGAAAAGAAAATAATTTTGTTAACAATGACTTTAATGTTATTTATTGTTGAAACAAAAGCTCAAAATTTATTACCAACTCCTAGTATTTCGGCTGTAGGTGCGGCAAATAATTTTAAAGGAGGTTATACATTTTCGTACGCAACCTCTGGAACTCCTTGGAATGGTGCATTAATTAGTTTTGGTGGATTTGAAGCGAACGGTTATGATTGTCAGATAAATTCAGATTACGGACCTAATGGAGGGAGTCATATTTCTTTTAGAACAAAAAATGGGGATGCAAATATTTGGAATTCTTGGAATGAACTAGCGACTCGAGGAACAAACACTTTTGATGGAAATCAAGTCATAAATGGGTTCATAAAAAGTCAAACTGCTAACGGAAATTACAATGAAAATTTAAGGTTATTGCCATCAACTACAGGTGGTTATTCAAGTATTGCATTAGGTGCTACTCCTGGAGATTATGGAACTGGAATTGGACAATGGACAATAATTAGATACCCAGCAAGCTATAATTATATGTTTAGTTTAAGATATAATTCAACGGATTATTTTAATATTTTGAATAATGGAAACGTTGGTATTGGAACATTAAACCCTAGCAACAGACTAGATGTAAACGGAACAATTCACTCAAAAGAAGTAAAAATCGATATGATTGGTTGGTCTGATTTTGTATTTAAAAAAGAGTATAATTTGCCAAAATTAGAAGATCTAGAAAAACACATTATTGAAAAAGGACATTTAGAAAATATTCCAAGTGAGGAAGAAGTTTTAAAAAATGGAATTAATTTGGGTGAAATGAATGCTAAACTTTTACAAAAGATTGAAGAGTTGACACTTTATGCCATTGAGCAAAATAAGAAAATTAATGAACTTCAAAAAGAAAACGAAAGATTTTCTGATATTGAAAATAGATTGGAGAAACTAGAGAACGTATCTAAATAAAAATATAAAAATTATACATAAACGCATTCAATTTTTTTTGTACAATATTTCTTAAATATTTTCGTTGTAAATTGTTAACAAACCAAAAACGAATAAGTATGAAAACCAACATTAAAATTTTAGGAATTTATGGCGCAGCATTATTTGGACTTTTAGCCTTTAGACCTTTAGAAGAAAAAAAAGTTATTGTTATTGATCCTGCACATGGCGGTCATGATTTTGGAGCGACAATGAATGGTATTCAAGAAAAGACTCTATCAGAAACCATTGCAAAAAAAATCAAAGCGTTGAATAAAGACAGCAATATTGAAATTGTTTTGCTTCGCGACGGAGATCATTTTATGGAATTGAGCGAAAGAGTTTCCATTATAAACAATCTCAATCCAGACTTGGTAATTTCACTGCATGTGAATTCTTCACAAAATGCAGATAAAAATGGAGTTGAAGCGTATATTTCATCTCGAAAAGATTTTCATGAAAAATCAAAAGAGAACGCAGAGAAGCTAGTTAATAACATTTCGGGTGACTTTCTTTTAAAAGGAAAAATAGAAGAAGCTAATTTTTATATTTTGAAAAACTCTAATTGTCCAGCGATAACATTAGAAGTAGGATTTTTATCAAACGCAGAAAATAGAGATTACCTAACAAGCGAAAGCGGACAAAACGAAATTGCTGCTAAGATTTTAGAATCGGTAAAATAAAAATAGACATTATATAAAAACAGAAAAGACCTTCAATTGAAGGTCTTTTTTTATGTAGATATTGACGCTATAAAACGATAAATAAATTTAAAGTTCATAAGAAATATAAATAAAATCTTATTTTTATCTTTTTAAAAATGAAAAAAAAAATTTAAATTTATGAGTAATCAATTAAAAAAAATTAAGATTTCAATTGGAGTATGTTTATTTGTTATTACTGCGCATTCTCAACAAATAGGAAATGGTTTAGCTGATATAATTAATGATTTTACAGTGCCTCTCGTTTCAGGAGCCTATAATGGATTAAATCCAACGGGAACATTACCAGAAAGTGATTGGCAGCATTTGTTTGTCGTTAGACATCCAAATCCTACTAATAATTATCAATTACAAATAGCTTCAACAATAGCGACTAATGATAGATTATATTTTAGAAAATTAGCATCTGGATCAGCAATTTCTGTAAATCCAATTTGGTATGAGTTGGCGACACGTGGAAAAAATAATTTTATTGGTGATCAAATTATAGTTGGTAATGTTGGTATTGGAACTCAAAATCCAACTGAAAAATTTGAAATTTATAATTCAGATACAACTCCAGCAGTGATTTCTTTAAAAAGTTTTAGAAATGATTCGCAATTTGTTGATGTTGGTAGAATAAGTGCAAAACAGTCAACTGTTGAAATAGCAAGAATTGGAATGCCAAGATCTGGAGGAGCTTTGACAGGATATTTAACTTTTTGGACAAAAGCGGATAATAATGTTGATTTAACCGAAAAAGTAAGAATAGCTGAAAATGGTAATGTTGGTATTGGGACAATAAATCCAACTTCAAAATTAACAGTTGCTGGAAATATTAATTCACGAGAAGTAAAAGTATCGGTAGATGCAGGGGCAGATTTTGTTTTTGATAGTAACTATAAATTACCTTCTTTACAATCAATAGATAAATATATTAAAGAGAATAGACATTTGCCAGAAATTGCTTCGGCTGAGAAAATGCAAAAGGAAGGTATTAATTTATCTGAAATGAATATTAAACTTTTGCAAAAAATAGAAGAGTTGACAATCTATGTTATTGAACAAAATACAAAAATCAATGAACTTCAGGAACAAAACAGAAAGGTTATTGATTTAGAAAAAAGGTTAGAAAAACTGGAAAAAAATTAAAGTAAATAAAATACAAAAAGAAAGTTGGCTTGAGATCTTTGTCAAAGTTTTAAAACTTTGACAAAGATTATACAATTTTAAGCAAACTCGTAATCCGCATAAACCCTTTTAATTTCATCCATAATAGCGAACAAAATTTCAGGTTCATCTGTTGTAACAAGTTTTTGTTTGTATTCTTTAAAAGAATGAATTCCTTTGAAATAATTAGTATAATGACGACGCATTTCTACAATTCCCAAACGTTCGCCTTTCCAGTCCATAGACCATTGTAAATGATTTCTAGCGGCTTCAACACGATCAGCAACGGTTGGAGCAGGTAAGTGTTCACCTGTTTTAAAATAATGCTTGATTTCGTTGAAAATCCAAGGATAACCAATTGCAGCACGACCAATCATGATACCGTCAATACCGTATTCGTTTTTATATTTTAATGCTTTTTCTGGACTGTCGATATCGCCGTTTCCAAAAATTGGCATTGTAATTCTAGGGTTGTTTTTTACACGCGCAATGTGCGACCAATCGGCGTGGCCTTTATACATTTGAGCACGAGTTCTAGCGTGAATCGTTAAAGCCTGCACACCAATATCCTGAAGTCTTTCTGCAACTTCATCAATATTAATAGAATTGTCATCCCAGCCCAAACGTGTTTTTACCGTTACAGGCAAATCAGTACTTCTGATAACCGCTTTTGTTAAGCGCACCATTAAATCAACATCTTTTAGAACTCCTGCACCCGCACCTTTACAAACTACTTTTTTTACAGGACATCCAAAATTAATATCTACCAAATCAGGTTTTACCGTAGTAACAATTTTAGAAGAAAGTGCCATTGCCTCTTCATCGCCACCAAAAATCTGAATTCCAACCGGACGCTCATAATCAAAAATATCCAGCTTCATTCTACTTTTGATAGCATCACGAATTAATCCTTCCGACGAAATAAATTCAGAATACATTAAGTCAGCTCCGTGCGTCTTGCATAATCTGCGAAACGGCGGATCACTAACATCTTCCATCGGTGCGAGTAATAAAGGAAATTCGGGTAATTCTATGTTGCCAATCTTGACCATCTTCAATATTTTGTGCAAAATTACAACATTTAGTTTAATTCATTGCTATTTAGAGGGTCAAAGGGAAATTTCACCATATAAGTGATGTAAGTTCATTTGAGCAAAATGCTTAAAAATAATTCTTAATCAATTAAGAGATATAAGTTCACCAAAATAAAAACGTCCAATAAAATGAACTTATATCACTTATATGGTTAAAAAAAAAACTAAACGGTAGTTTTTCGATAATCAAAAAATCGAATTGGTTTTCTGCTCATCGGATTAAAAACCAAAGGATTTAAAATTTCTTTCGAAGCAAATTCTATTTTTGGAGTCACTCTCAATTTAGCTCTAAAGTGATCTTTTATTTCTTGTAAAAATTCAGGAGTTTGATTCTTTACGGCAATTTTTATCACGATTTCATCTGTTCCTAAATCGTTTGTAGAAATCTCAATAATGTGATTTTCGATGTTGTCAAAATCGCTCAGAACATCATTCATCGCAGGCGGGTAAAGTGTTGTTCCTTTATACTTTATCATTTGCTTTTTACGACCGATAACTGGACCAACTCTAAAAGTATTTCTACCGCACGCACAAGGCTCATCATGAAGCTGTACAATATCACCCGTTTTAAAACGCAGTAAAGGCATTGCTTCAATACCCAAAGTAGTAAAAGTCAATTCGCCCGCTTCGCCGTTTTTTACACGATTATTGTTTTCATCTAAAACCTCCGTAATAATTAATTCTGGATGATGATGACCGCCAATTCCGTGTTCACATTCAGTAAAAGCTGTGCTCATTTCTGTAGAAGCATAAGTGGAGAACAACTTAATATTCCACTTTTCCGTGATTTTTTTAGATAAAGTATTCATTGAAAAATCCTCATTTCTTAACGATTCTCCAATACAGATAGCACCTTTTATACTCGAATTATTATAGTCGATTCCGTGAATTTCGGCATATTCAATAAGCTTCAATAAAAAAGAAGGAACCGTAATTACATAAGAAGGTTTGTATTTTAAAATAGAATCCCATTGCAATTCTGGAATTCCTGCGCCTACGCGAATGACACCCACTTTTAATTTTCGAAGTCCAAGAAAATAAGCCAGACCAGCCATAAATTTTCGGTCAATTGTGGTCATCAATTGTACAACATCACCTTCTGCAATTCCTGCACAAGCAAACGAAATTGCTTCATTGTAAGCCAATCGGTCTAAATCAGAATCTGTTAAACCAAAAGTTACAGGATCGCCCAAAGTACCAGAAGTAGAGGCATAATCGATAATTTTATGCTGCGGAACGCACAAAAAATCATCGTTGTACTGCTGTAAATCTTCTTTTGTCGTTACTGGCAAATGCTGTAAATCTTCGAGTGTTTTAATCTTCGAAATATCAATATTCTGTCCAGCAAAAAGTCTTTTATAAAAAGGAGAATTTTGACTAATATAAGTTAAAAGTGCTGCTAATTTCTGCTCTTGAAAAATTTTAATCTGTTCTAAAGAATCCTTTTCTATTGATGGAATCATGGTCATTTTCTTCTGAGTTTTTTTAAATATTTTTCAATGGCTTCTTTATCAGGAACCGTTGTTATTTCTTTGGTTAATGCTTTTTCAAAGTTTTCTTGAGCAAGCTTATAGTATTTGTTTTGGTAAAAATACAATCCTGCTTTATAATATACAACCCAATAGTCAGGATTTAAAGATTGGTAATTCTGAATAAATTCTGAAGAGATTTTTGTTTTGTCTTTTAAGTACAAATCGATTTTATCATCTTCAATTCTAAATTTTTGATACTTTAAAAAAGCCTCTGTTTTTAAAAACGGATCTTTGGCAATATTCAGATTTTCTTCTTCAAATGAAACAATTGAATTTTCTTTTCTGTCTTTAAAAATCGAATCTAAATTATAGCACACAAATTCTCCCATTTGATACGGATTTGCCGAAACCCAAACCTGTTTTGCTGTAGGTTTAAAAATAATTCCGTGATGCGCCATTAATTGGTTGAGTGCTTTTTCGTTTCCGTAACCCAAAGCAATATTTTGTAAACCGTCTTTATTTCTAAGAATTTCCGAAGCAATTTTAGGATTGATTTTAGGATTTTCAGTCAAAAGTTCCTGCATTCTTTCCAAACGATATTCAGAATGGCTGTTGGCAATCTGTGATAGATTTCGTTCATCATCTTTAAAAGCGTCACCTTGAAAATGATTTGAACAAATTAATTGATTGGTATTTGGAACATCGTAAACGTCCATTTTTTCTGGAGAAACCTCAATCAAAATAGCTTTATTATCGTGAGCACTTCCTACCATTATAGATTCAGAAACAAAAACTTTTCTTTTTTTGGCAATGGCAATTGCTTCATCAATATTTTTGGCATATTGTAAAATTTCCCGCGTCAAAATCGAAATCGGAGTTTTGGCACTCAGCGGAATTTCAGATTTAGAAGCATTTATTGTAACCGTTAAACCTTCCAGATTCATTCCAGAAACGGCACCAATCATGCCGGCCCAAGTCACCATCATAAACGGATGTCCTTCTTTTGGATTTATAAACGCAATGATTTTATTTTCCGCGAAAGCGTCATTCACATAAAAATCAAAATTACGTCCGAGAATTAAATTTCCATCTTCAGATTTTTCACCCCAAGCCGCAAAAGACGAACAGCCCACTAAAGCTAAATCTTGCAATGCATGACCAATATCGTGCGCAGCATGCAGGTACAAACTTCTTTGATATTGTGGTGCAATATTGTCAAACTCGTGCGTAGTATATTGCGAAACACCATAAATTTCTGATTGGTATTCTTCGGGAACATTCAGATACAATTTGCGATTGTACCATTTTAAAAATTGGCGAAGAATTTTCTGTTCAAATCTTGAAGGAACAATAGTTGCAATTTTAGAGAAAAAAATCTGCTGCTGTTTCTTCAAAAGCGAATCTGTCAGTGCGCCTGTCGTAAGACCAATTTCCAATGGATCGCCTTCGACATATAATTCCCAAATACCTTGTTTATTTTTTAAAAGAGAATTTTTTCCAGAAACAAAAACACTGTCAGATATTTTGGTGACAACTGGTTTTGCCGTATTATAAGGAGCAACATCTGGCACATGATGTTTTGATTTTGATGTACCGCAAGAAACCAGCAGCAATAAGAAACTGAGAAATAAAAAGTATGTAAATCGATTTCTCATTATTTTTATTCAGATGCTTGATTGATTTTAGTCAATAAATATTCCTTTCCAACAATTTCAGAGCAAGTTACAACAGCTCCAATCGTTACACCCAAAACGCCGTGCATACTAATGCTTTGACCTGTAAGATATAAATTATCTAATTTAGTTTTTGTTGGAATAAAAGTTTTCATCGGGTTGTTAGAATCTTTTACATATCCGTACATATTACCGCGGTCACCGCCAATATAATCGCGATAAGAGAGTGGCGTAGAAGTATGAATTGATTTTATACAGTCACTTATTCCAGGAAATTTAAGCGCAATAGCAGCCAAAAATTTTGCTGTTTTTCGTGCTTTAAATTCGTCATAACTTTCACCGCGGTCGTTTTCTTCCACCGTCGTATTAAAAGTGTCAGCCCAAGGCTGGACATCTTCATATTTCATGTAAGTAATAAAAGTCATTCCTTCGGCCCATTCTTCTTGCTTTTTAGAAGCATTCATTGAAGCCATAAAAGCTTTGGGCCACGAATTTTCATCGTAATCATGAGCCGTCCAAACCTCATTACTATTTTTAAAATGATAATGATTATGGTTGATATATTTAAAAGTCTGCGGTTTAAAAACAATGTAAAGACTAAAGGCCGAAATTACACCTTCGAGACTTTGAACACGTTTGTAAAATGACTTTCTAAAATTTTCTTCACCCGCCATTTTCAGCGTCGTTTTTAATTCGATATTCGAAATAAAATGTAAGCCAGAAACCTGAGTTCCGTCTTTTATGTCTGCCGAAACTACTTTGTTGTTTTCGATATTTAAACCAGAAACCTCTTTGTATTTATAAAATTCGCCGCCGTATTTTTTAAGCTGTTTCAGCAGTTGTTTTGTAATCTGGCTTCCTCCGTTTATGCAGCGCCAAGAACTCTGAATGTACGAGTTTACCGAAAGGGCATGAACATAAAAAGGAGATCTGTCGGCAATTCCTGCATACAAAAAATTAGTGCCTGCCAATACTGCTTTTAATTTTTCATTTGAAGTAAAAGAATCAATGGTGTCTTTTGCATTAAGAGATAAAATCTCAGTGTCGTATTTGCCTTCTGCGTTTAAATTATACAGCGGAAAAGAGTTGCAGATCGTTTTTATTTCATCACAATAATGTTCCAGATTTTTCTTTTCTTCAGGAAAAAATTGAGTGAGTTGATCGATGAAATTTTCATAACCCTGTGCATGCGGATATTCATTTTCATCATCTTCAAAAGAAATCATGTCAAAACCATTTTCATCTAATTTTTTTAGATTCAAATGATCCATAACGCCTAAATATTTAAAATATTGATACAGATTCTGCCCTTCGCTCAAACCTCCGATGTAATGAATACCAGTATCAAAAATAGTTTTATCACGCACAAAAGTCTGCAGATTTCCTCCAAACTGATTGTTTTTTTCGAGCACACAAACGCTATAGCCTTCTTTAGCTAGAATAATAGCCGAAACCAATCCGCCTAAACCGCTGCCAATAATTACTACATCGTATTGTTCTTTCATTTTATTTTTTCTTAAAAACGTGTAATGCGTTTTCTTCTAACGTACATTCAAAACCAAAATTGCTCAAAATATCTTTTAAATCCGAACTATCGATTAGAATAATTAATGACGTTGCGGCAATAACTTTTTCAATCTCATTTTTATAAGTTGAATCAGAAATTAAAACAGCATCATATTGATTTTGAAATACAGTTTCGAGATCATCAAAATAAGATATTTTTCTTTTTGTAACAATATAATTGGTTTTAGCAACCGCTGTTTTTTCTTCGTCAAAATTATAAGAAGCTATTTTTCGCTGTGGTTCCTGCAATGCCAAAAGAACATCGAGTTGTCCGTAATCATTTCCTAAATGCAATATTCTGGCTTTCGCCGAAAGTTGTTTGTTCAGCGTATAATAGGTTTCTAAATGTGTTTTTAGATTGTTTTTGACACTATGTGTGATTTCAATTTCTTTGTAATCATAACTGTGCAGGAGCATTTTTTTGAAATACTCTGGTCCTTCTAATTCTTGACGAATTTTACTAAATTCATCTTTAAAGAAAGCGCCAATTTGTTTGGTTCTTTCGGTATAATTTTCTCCAAAAGAAAGATTTTCGGGTGTAATTCTTTCTAAAATAGAAACCGTAATTGAGGTATCGTGAATTACAAAATCACCTTTCGGAATGGCTTCTGATGCACCATGAATTAAAATAGGAAGTATGTCTAAATTAAATTTTTCGGCAAGATAAAAAGCACCTTTATGAAAACGTTTAATCTGATTACTTTCTGAACGTGTTCCTTCTGGAAATATAATCAACGAATATCCTTCTTTTACCTTTTGATGTAAAAGATCGACACCGCCTTCAAGTCCTTCTGAAACGGGATAAAAACCTGCTTTTCTAACCGTAGCACCAAAAATAGGAGAGTTGTAAACCCAGTCATTTACCAAAAAGATAATTTTTGGACTCAGCATTCCTATTGACAATATGTCTAAAAAAGAAGAATGATTGGCAATAATAATGGCTGGTTTTTCAAAATCTTCATTAAAGTTATTAATGACTTTTTTATGAATAAACGGATTGGAATACAAAACGGATTTCATGAATTTTGAAATCGCATATCGAAATCCTTTCATTTTTGTTTCTTCTTTAATAGGAAGAATCGGCATGATAATTAAACTGAAAAGGGACATTAAAATACCGCCGAGACCATAATAGGCAAACGACAAAATACCGTGTAAAAAAGTACGTAACGCAAATGGAGCATTTCCTTTTTTTGAACGATTTGAAATGAACAATTTAAATAAAATCGGATAGAAAATAAACGTAATAATAAGTGCGGCAAAAACTCCAATTAAGGAAACAGACGAAATAGATCGAAGTGCTGGATGCTCTGCAAAAATCATCGCTCCAATTCCTAAAATGGTGGTAATTACGGCTAGAATAATTGACGTTCTGTAAATCGCAATTTCGTTTTTTCCGTTTGTATATTCTTTTTGTAAAGCACTTGTCATGAAAATACTAAAATCGACGCCATGCCCAAAAATAAGCGTGCAGACAATCATGCTGAAAATATTCATTTGAATGCCAAAAATGCCCATAATTCCAGCGGTTACAATTCCCGTTAAAGCAATCGGAATACAGCTTACAATGACTAATTCGATACGTCTAAAAAAGAAAAATAAGATCAAGATTACAGCAACAAAAGAATAATTTACAAGCGAATTAAAATCGGTTTTCAACGTGCTGAAAAACGTTTCATTCATTTGCTGACGGTCAATTGCAATTAGATTGTTTTTGGCTGAAGCCGATTTTACAAAAGCGTCACGTTGTTTTGGAGCAACTTTTACTAAGGTTGAAATCGTAAAGAAACCGTCTTTCTCCGTTACAAATTCATGTAATTGTAATGCTTGAATTTTTAAATAATCAGCAGCTGAAATTGGTTTAAAATCAAAATTTAAATGTTCAAAAAATGCGGTGTAAGTTGTGGGTTTAAATCCGAGTTTTGAACCTTCTGAAATCAATTCAGATTGTAAAAACTGTTTTTTCTCTGCATTCCAAAACGAATTCCATTTGGCAATTTTCTGCTGCTGTTCTTTTTGCGAAAGCATAATGCCGCCAACGGAACTAAAATTTAATATTTTCTGTTGTTGTTTTTCTTTTGATAAATCGGCAAAAAGCTTGCTGTTGTTTTGCAGCACTTCTTCCATACTTTTTCCGTACGAAGCCAGATAAATAGTTTTTGAAGTTAAACTTGTGCTTTCTTCGAGATCTTTTTCGGCTGCTTTTATTTCTTTAGGAACAAAATTCAATTGAGATAAATCGTTGTTGAAACCAACATTATTATACGTAAAACAGCAGACAATTGTAATCAGGACACAAAGACCAATCAAGATTTTATTATTGTGAAAGGAGAAATGTGCCAGTTTATCGATCGCATTTTTTTTATGTTCTTCGGGATTGTCTTTTGGGTGGTATAAATGCGGGACAATTAAAAGCGAGAAAAATGCGGAAGCCATAACAATAACGGCTGCAAAAATTCCTAAATCATTCAGCGCATCCGATTTTACAAAAAGCAGACACAAAAAGGCAACTGCCGTTGTAGAACTGCTCATAATAACTGGCATTGTAATGTCTTTGTACAAGGTTTTTACATCGCTGTTATGCTTATAATGCGTAAGGATATGAATAGAATAATCGATCGTGATTCCTAATAAAATAGAACCGATTCCGAGTGAAATCGCAGAGATTTGTTCTTTTACAAAATATAAAAAAGCAACCGCAAATAAAGCACCAAAAACTGTAGGAAGAAAGATTATAAACGGAATTAAAATTTTGCGGTAAAACAAAATCAAAATCAGCATCAGCGTAAACATTGCAATAGAAGTTGTCAGGATAATATCGCTCTTAATCTGGTTGGCATTGGCAACTGCAATTAAAGCAGAACCAAAATAACTAATTGAAGTTTTACCTTTAAAATGAGTATTTAAATTTTCTTGAATTGATTTAAGTTTCGACGCAAAAATGGTGTTTTTTTCGGTTTCGCTCGACGGAAGATTTGAGGTAATAAAAAGCAATAATTTTTTTTTGTCTTTCGTCATCACAAAACCATTGTCCAATGTAAAATCGTCACCAATATTTAACTGCTGTAATTTTTTTAAAGCGATAAACGAAATCCCAAACGGATCTTGCTGAATAAAATCTTTGGTAATAAATCCAGAAGGCGAAATAATCGATTTGTAATTTCCTTGTACTGTTGATGCAATGCTGTCTTTTTGAAGTTTATTTTGAATCGCAGTATAATCTTTATTTTCTAGAAAAAGAGGCAGATTATTGTACACAAAATCTATTGTTTCCTGAATATTTTCTTCGTCTATTTTTCCTTGAATTCCAGTTATATAAGGTTTGCAGGATTTAGAAACACTGTCTGTAAAAGCAGTTGCCATTTCTTTTAAATCTTCTGCTGAACCTTTTTTGTCAAGTTTGAAAATGACCGTTGTTTTATCGGCAAAATTAAGTTGTTTTAAAACTTTTGCCGTAACATCAGACTTCTCGTTTGTTGGAATAAGTTTGGTAATGTCTTCTTCAAACTTAAGCTGCGAAGCAAAAAAGCCAAACATAAAAAGCATCGCAGCTGCCAAGAAAACCGACAAAGTTTTTCTTCGGTTTACAAATAAATGAATGGCGTAAAAATAGTGATGCATAATTTTATTTTATTGTTTTTTGCGACAGATTAATTTTTTTCTGCCACAGATTAAAAGGATTAAAAAGGATTTTTTTTCGCCACGAATTACACTAATTTCCACAAATTAATTCGTGAGAATTAGTGTAATTCGTGGCAAATGACACCGATTTTTAAATCCATTTAATCCTTTTAATCTGTGGCAAAATTTTTCTCAATTTTTATTTTCGAGTTGAAAGCCTATTTTTCCGCCACGAATTTCCCGAATTTCCGCAAATTAATTCGTGAGAATTAGTGTAATTCGTGGCGAAAAAAAATCCATTTAATCCTTTAATCTGTGGCAAAACTTTACTTATAGATTTGTTTTATTTTTTGAGCTGAAAGCGGTTAAAAGCAAATAACTGATACAACCAACTGACAGCGCCAAAACGGATGCTAAAATAAGACTTCCTACGATATATTGCGTTGCATTTTTCTGAATATCGTCTAATGTAACCGAACTGTCTAAAACTAAAGGAACATCATTAGAAACAAAATAACTTCCCATTTTTAAGGAACCATAAATTACAAATGGAATAAAGGGTGGAAAACTAACATTGGAAGACAAATAAGCAATGACTTTATTAAGCTTAAAAACGGCTGCAAAAAAGAAAAGCAGCACGGTTTGAAATCCCCAAAAAGGCGAAATTCCGATAAAAATCCCCAATGCAATTGCAGCTGATTTTTTAAAATTAGAATCGCTGCTTTCTAAAATATCTTCGAGAAAGAATTTTTTAAAACCTTTTTTTTTTGCTTTTCTAAAGAAGTCTCTCGGCTTTATATACAAAAGAGCATTGATTACCAAAACCGTATTTAGAATACTAATTCGGGTGAAATCTTTGAATGGACGAAAATGCGAAACCCGTTCTTCTGGATCATACAAAACCTGAATTGGAATGTTTTTTACAACAATTCCTTTCCATGCTGAACGCACAATAACTTCAATTTCAAACTCAAATTTATTGGTGTAATATTGCTTTGGAATGAGTTTTAACGGATATAATCTAAAACCGGATTGTGTATCGTCTAGTTGAATTCCCGTTTCAAACTTAAACCAAAAATTAGAAAATTTGTTTCCAAAGCTGCTTTTCTTTGGCACATTTTCCTGCGTCATATTTCGGCTTCCAATCAATAAAGAATTGGGCTCTTTTTGAATTTCGGCAATAAAACTCGGAATATCGGCAGCAAAATGCTGACCGTCAGAATCGATCGTAATAGCATATTCGAAATTCATTTCGATGGCTTTTTTAAAACCGTTTCGCAATGCAATTCCTTTTCCTGAATTTTTAGCGTGATGAATTTGAGTTAACTGTTCGTATTGTTTTAAAATCTGGCTTGTTTCATCGGTCGAGCCATCATTAACGATAATGATATTGTGAGTGAAATCTAAAATAGAATCCAGCACTTTTTTTAATGTTTTGTGATTGTTGTACGTGGGAACAATTACACAAAAATTAGTAGTGTGAAGGAGTTCTTGTTGAGGTATTGTAGGTTTCATTAGAATTATTTTCTTTGTCTACTTAACAAATTGTTTCTCTTTTGTATCGAAACTTTTAGATTGTAAAACAAAGTCTTTTAGGTATTCTTTCAACACAGCATTCTGCTCGGAATAATGTGCTGTAATGTATTTTTTATCTTCTTTTATATTTTTTTTGTAACCGGTAATTCCCGGTACATTTTCTTGAATACTCAAGCGGATCATTCTAATTTCTATATTATTAGGTTCGCTTGCAATTGTCGATTCAAGAAGCTTTGCGCCTTCTTTAAAACGATCAATTTTTTCGCCTAATTTTTTCTCAAATTTAGAATCTAATAAAATCGAAGCCGCTTTGTAAGCCACTAAGATTTTCTCATCGGTATTGGAAACACCCGAAAGTTTTGCTACAAAATCTTTCGCATTGGTTTCAGATTTAGAAACGTCAGTATACATTTTACGAATGGACGCCAAGTCTGGAGCGCTCGCAAAACTGACCCACAATAGTAATGTCAATAATAGTTTCATAATTATATTTTTTTATACACGTTGCTCAATTTCAGTGCAACAGTGTCGTTAAAGTAAGTCGTGTTTTTCACTTTTACCAAATCATCTTCAGTCGTTACAATTTCGAGTTCTAAACGAAGTTCTGGTGTAACTTCTGGGTTAATAAGCGCCATAAATTTGACATTGGCAAGCGTCTGAATAATCAATGAAGATTTTGTTACAGCCTCTGTCAATTCTTTAATAATCTGAATCATGCAAACGCCCGGCATAATCGGATTTCCTGGAAAATGACCTTTAAAAACGTCATGTTTCTCATTTACTAAAATTGTAAAATTATATTTAGAATCGGATACTTTTTCTTCCGATAGTATTTTGTAAAAATCTTGTAAAACCATATTTTTTATTTTTTTCCAAAAGTGTAAGAAACACCAACTTGGAAAGTTAAACTCGGACTATATTGATTCTCATTATAATAGTATCCGTCATTATAACTGCCATAATTATCTGCAAAATTTGCTTTAAATCGAGCTTCAATCAAAAGACCAGATGGTAATTTATAACCAACTCCAGATACAAATCCAAGATCAACATCACTGTCTGAATAAGGTAAATTTGTATTTAGAACAATATCTATTGTTGGACCAAATTGTACTTGAAAACCAGACGTAAAAGAAAATTTGTTAATCATAGCAACTGACAAATAATCGATGTTTACATCATAATGCTCAGTAGTATCATAAGCATAACCATCACTGGTATAAAAATATTGAGTTCGTTCTAGATTATTTGCTCCTTGTCTAGTGTACGTGATTTCAGGCTGAAGCGAATACTTTTTTGTTAGTTTTAATTCGCCCAAAGCACCTAAATAAAAATCAGGTTTAAAATCGCCATGAAAACCAAGGTTAGAAAGACCTAATCCAGCTCTTAATCCTGGTCTAAAAGTTACTTGAGCTTGTGTTTTCGTTATTCCAAAGAACGCTAATGCAATAATTGCTAATTGTATTTTTCTCATCATTTTATTTCACTTTAAATGTATAGCTGATACCAATCTGGAACACTTGATTAAGGATAATATCATCATAATAATAATTTCCATTATCATCACGATCAAGACCATCATAGCCATAAATGTCAATTAATCCTTGTTTGATTCTCGCTTCAAAAGTTAATCCGTTTGGTAAAGTATAACCAACGCCGCCTACAATTGCTAAATCAAAATTGACAGGTCTATAATCAGAATCTCCAAAATTATCATCTGTTTTAAAATCAAATGAAGGTCCAGCCAATACGTGAAATCCACTACCCCTAAAGTTAAACTTTGCAACAGCTCCAAGTGTTACATAATTTAAATCATAATTTACATTACGATACGAATTATCTACTAGGTTATATTCTCTTCCTTCTGAACCTTGTTTTGAATAGGTTAATTCCGGTTGTAACGAAAAATATTTATTGAATTTTATGTTTACAAATCCTCCAATATAAAAATCAGATTTGGTACTGCTATAATCCACATTTGTTAATGTAGAAAGATTTAAACCGCCTCTAAGTCCCGGACTAACGCTTACTTGCGCTTGTGAAGCAGAGATTCCGATCAATAATACAAATGCAATTACGATAGATTTTCTCATTTTTAATTGATTTTAAGTTTATGATTACTTTAAATTTTATTCTGATTTAAAATAATTTAGCTCAATTTTTAGCTTAATATTTTGATGAATTATCTGAATCTTTTCAGCAAAAATATTGTTTTCTGAATTAAAAATAACGGTTATTTTTTCTTTTGTTCGAGAGGCACGAATGATCTTTTCTAGTTTCTTATTATTCTTAGAAATAAACAGGTAATTATCCCTGTTTCCATCTGCCGATTTGTAAATGTTGAAGGCTTCATTTTCATATTGTTCCTGAATCGAATATTGTTTTTTCAGAATAAGACGAAAATCTTCTTTCAAAGTATTAATTAATATTTTTCGGTCTAATTCAGATACAATCGAATTGACTTTAAAATCGGTATCAGAAATTTCAAAATCCATTAATTTGTTACCAAACTCAGTTGTAAAAACAATTCTGTGTGTAGTGTCATTTATTTTTTTTGCAATGAAAATACCGCTTATTTCATTTCCATAAACCGAGATATTTGCTTTATAAACATAATCGGTTTTAGAATCTGAAAAATAAGGCGCTTGATAAGAGGTCTGGTCTAATTTTTTAGGTGAATAGTTTTTTGTGACCGAGCCGCAAGAAACTAAAACAATCGCCAAGAAGCAATTAATTAGTAAAAACTGAATCGTCGATTTTTGCATTGATTACTTTATTTTTAAGTACAATTCTAGTATAATCTTCAGAAGATTCTAATAGTTTTACTTGTACAACAGTTGCTTCTTCTTTATCAAAAGTAAGTTCGATTTGTTTGATGTATTTTTTCAGCGTAGCATCTTTTGGGATAAATTTTGCCAAGTTCTGCCCTTTTAATTTAAAATACGAAATCGTAAATTCTTTGTCATCAAACATATTCCCGCTCACACTTCCAACTATTAATTTATTGATTCTAGCAAAAATTTTGCTGTTGCCAATATCAACTGCACTTTTCTTTCCTTCATCGTTAATTAGGATTTTCCCGTTTTTAAAAACAATACTATAATTGTATGGTTTTTTATATTGCCATTGCAGTAAATTTGGTTCCTTAAAGATCATTTTTCCAGACGTTTCAATGTCTTTTGATAAAAAATCTAAATGTTTGTACTGCACAAAATCAGTGCTTAAGGTTTTTATTTTTTTAGATACCACATTTACATCTTGTTTAAAAGAAGCAATTTCGGCATCCGTCATTTTTTGTTCCTGAGCAAATGCTGCAGTACAAAAAGTTAATGTTAAAAGGAATAGATATATTTTAGATTTCATAAGCTTTAAGATTCAAAAGTTCTTCAGTCGAAATTACAGTGTAATCGTTTTGTTGTAAAAATTGCAAAAATTGTTCCAACACCAAAACAGAGTGTGGCGCAGTATCATGCAAAAGTACAATTCCGCCGGGAGAAACACGTCTAATAATTCGATTGAAAATTAATTCTTGATTTTTTGTACCGCCATCAAGCGAGCGAATATTCCAGCCAATAACTTTATGCCCCGTTATTTTTAAAGCTCTTTTGATCGATGGCGTTGTTACACCGTATGGAGGACGAAAGAAATTGATTTTTTTGGAAGTATATTTTTCTAACAGTAAATCTGTTTTCTGAAGCTCTTTGATGATTTTTGAAGCATTATAAAAATCAAAAAATTTAGAATGACTGTACGAATGATTTCCGACTAAATGTCCTTCGGCGATAATTTGTTTTACAATTTCAGGATGCGATTCGATGTTTTTCCCAATACAGAAAAAAGTAGCTTTTACGTTATATTTTTTTAAAAGTGATAAAACGTCCAGTGTATAAGAACTCGGTCCATCATCAAAAGTAATTGCGATTTTTTTTTCGGTTTCTAATGGATTATTACAGAATGCTTTTACATGATAATTAGAAGAAATTCGCGCTGAGCCAAAAGCATTTATATTTAACCAAATAAAAACGATAATGATAAAACACCAAATATTAATTGCAATATAAAGTTTCAAAAGAAGCAGTAAAAGCAATAGAAAAATAAATAATAATGATATTTTTTTATGCGTTATCATTTTGAAAGTAACGTAAAACTATGGTTTTTTCCACTTAATTGGTTGTACAATAAAATGGTATTATAAACAGGTTTCACAACCGAATTTACTTTTATAATTTCTGGAACCTCTTGTGTTTTTATAATTTTTGATGCCATCCAAAGCGCAAATGCAGAAGCTGTATCGTACTCACCGCTCAAATGTTTGTAATACAATTGAGTTGTAGCAGCAAAAACATTTTCGGTCAGATTTTTATAATAAGAATTAAATTTTGCATCTCCATTAAAACCCAAAACAACAGCATCAATATCTGAAATTTGTAAATTATTAGCTTTTAAAAAAGCAGTTATTTCAGTTTCAATTTCGTTTTCTTCCAGAGTGTTTTTAATTTCAACATCAAGAAGTTCGGCATAAGTAGTATCTTTCTTTTCGTTTTCTAAAACAAAAAAGCTAGCACCTTCACCATGAACAGATCCATTTGAAGCTGGATTTAAAAAATTATAAGGCTGATCGATTTCTTTTTTTACACGTCCGGCAAGTTTAAAAAGCGACATTGTATAATCACCATTTTCATCTACACCGCCCACTAAAATAGAATTTGCCTCGTTTTCTTCCAGCTGCATTTTAGCATCCAAAAGAGCAGATTCAAAAGAAACTACACCATTTACATACGTAAAATTATAACCTTTGCATTGCATTGTTAAAGCAATTTGAGCACCAACGGTATTATGTGTCGATTGAATAAAAGAAGTCGGTGTTAAAAATTCTTCATTATTGTCTAGAATGTTTTTCAGGAATTTCTCAGAATCTTCAATGCATCCTAAACCAGTTCCAGTAATAATTGCGTCAACATTTTCAGCATTTGCATCTTTCATCGCTAGAGCCGAAGCTACAATTCCGTTTTTAACTCCTTTTGCCATTCTTCTGCTTGCAGCAGGAGAAATATAATCTTTGTAAACAGGCGTTACTACAGAAAGTACAGTTTCGGTATTATTTTCTAAGGCTTCTTCTAAAAAAACGGTATCAAATGTTTTTTGAGTCGAAATACAGCCTACTCCATTTATATATGTTTTTTTCATTAGCTTTTTGAAAATATAAGGGTTGAACAATTTCCACCAAAACCAAAAGAATTAGAGAGAACGTGTTCGATATTTTTATTTTTTAAGGTAGTATGCGGTTTCAAATCAAATTCTTCCATTGGTGTTTCAAAATTTAAATTTGGATAAACCACATTATTCTGAATTGCCAAAACACTGTAGACAGCTTCAATTGCCGCTGCGGCTGCTAAAGTATGTCCTGTAAAAGGTTTTGTTGAGCTAAAATCGGGAACTGTTTCGTTTTCATAAATTCGAAGCAAAGCTCTTCCTTCAGACAAATCGTTGTTTGGCGTTGCCGTTCCGTGTACGTTGATGTAATCTATTTCAGAAGGTTTTAAACCCGAAACTTCAAACGCTTTTTTCATTGCTAAATAAGCGCCGTCCCCATTTTCTGAAGAAGCCGTTTGGTGAAAAGCATCATTAGCATTTCCGTAACCAGAAACTCTAGCCAGAACTTTTTTGTTTTGTTTTGCTACAATTTCATCTGATTCTAAAACTAAATACGCTGCAGCTTCGCCTAAATTTAATCCTTTACGATTGTTGTCAAAAGGTTTATTGTAATCGTCAGATAAAATCATTAAAGTTTTAAATCCGTTGATAGTGAATTTTGCCAAAGCATCGGCTCCGCCTACAATAACGCGATCTAGTTTGCCGCTTTTTATTAAACGTGCACCCAGCATAATCGAGTTTGCTGCCGAAGAGCAAGCCGTACTTATTGTCGTTACCATTCCTTTTAAACCTAACTCTTCTGCAATTTTATCGGCAACGTCACCGCCGTCATGACAGCTGATGTATTTTACCAGTTCAGGTTTTTCAAAATATTCGTAATAATACTTTTCGGTCATGTCCATGCCGCCAACGCTTGTAGCCGAAATAAGTCCGGTTCTAAATTCGTTTATCGAAGTAATTCCAGCATTTTCAACCGCTTGTTTGGCTGCAAAAGTGCCAATCATAGCTGTTCTCGAAAAGTTATTATCAGCAGGTAGATTCAATTCGTCAATCAAATCTAGATTGGTTTTCTTGATTTCTCCTACCTTATTAACGTCAGCGTGAATGGTGGTAATATTCTCGACGCGAGTAATGGCAAGCTTTTCATTTAATAATGAATTGAAATTTTCCTCGACTGAATTTCCAATCGAAGAGATAATTCCCATTCCTGTTATTGCGACACCTTTCATCTAATTTTAGATTTTGGATTTATGATTTTAGATTAAAGCTTTGTCAACTTTGTCAAAGTTCAAAACTTTGACAAAGTTTAATGTTTACGAAAACTACTTCGTTCTGTTTGCTTGAATGTAAGCTGCCATTGTTTCGATAGATTGAAAAATAGTTTTCCCTTCTTTTGGGTCAACTAATTTAATACCGTAATCTTTATCTAAAATCACAATTAATTCTAGAGCATCAATCGAGTCTAAACCTAAACCGTCTCCAAATAAAGCATCAGTATCTGCAATATCTTCAACTGCGATATCTTCAAGGTTTAATGTCGTAATGATTTTGTTTTTTAATTCTGCTTTTAATGCTTCCATGGTTATTTATTGTATAATGTATTGATCGTTTCGTTTGTATATTTCGTGCTTTCCTGTGTACTTATTGTACAAAGAAAAGCTTTGTAATTGTCATTAAAAAATTCAACCCAGCCGCAAAGAACCAAATCGGCTTTGCTGGAATTTAGAAGAATATTAGAATAATTCGACATAAATTCAGGGTTAAAGGCATCAAATATAAAGAAAGAATTTTCACTTTTCAGCTGATGACGAATACTTATTTCGCCCAAACAAATATTTGGAAGCGTGTAAACAAAAACAGCAGGACTCGGAAAATAGTTTTCTTTGTCTGAAATTGATTCTTGATACTTAACATCGGTATCTAAACTTGAAGATTTATTGGCCAAAACTAAGGCAATGTTATTTTCTTGTTCTGATGAAATTATCGGACTTAAAAGTAATTCAGATCCTAAAAAAGCCAATTTACTCAAAGCATCCATTTTAAAAAATTTCGGATATTGAATGTCAAAATTACGATAAGCCTGCTTGGAGAAATCTCCAAAATTGGTTGGTTCTATTTTAAAAACAGAAGTTCCGTTGAGAACAATTTCGTTATTTTCAATGGTGATGTAATCGTGTATGTAGGTTTTGTTTGGAGTCATTTTTGTTGTTTAACGATAAACAGTATTTCTATTTTAGAATTATTGCTCTTTATCTGTTAGGACAAAATTTAATTCGTTTCTTATATCATTTAATTTTTTTGCAGCGTCATATATTTCTTGATCTGCATTTTCATTTTTAGTCAACGATTCAGATGTATTTTCATTATGTAATATTAAAAATCGATAAACAACATCATCAGTACTTTTACTTTGATATGAATTTAAATATTCTGGCTTATCAATTCCATTTATAATTCTTGAAAGCTCATTTCCTGATACTGTGTTTATAGAAGCAAGATAGTTTTTATTGGATTTAATATCACTCAAATACAAAGTATCTTTTCCTAAATACCTAAGGCTGTAATTAATTTTAGCATCTTGATAAGTAAAAATGAAAGTTGGTGTTTTGATTTTCTCCACTTTTTTTTTACATCCAAAAATGGAAAATAAAACAATAAATGATAATATGAATTTTAAAGTCTTCATTATTTCTTTCCGATTTGTTTTATCTCTTTGTCGAAATCTGAAATGATTTTTTGAGTTTTATTAAAGTCATCATATTCTTTGATGGCTTTTTTATCAGCCTGAATTTTTGATATTTTGCCTTTTCCATCTAAGATTTTATACTCGTTAAAAGAAAGAAATTTATTGACGCTTGTTGCCAGTTGGTCCATTGTAAAGGTGTTTTTACGCTCTATCAATCCTTCTATATAATCAAAGTAACCTGTAATAGTTCTTTCTAATTGAGTTATTTCTTTTTCTTGTAAATAGTTTTTAGCAACAATTACATCAGATCTTATAATTCTTCCATCCGGAGCATTCTTCCAAGAAGTTAAACCCATATTGTTTTTATCTTTATCTGCATTTTTGTGAATGATTTCTGCAGCAGTGTTTCCAGTTATTGCGAAGTGAAATTTATTTTGAACCAAAGCATAGAAATCCTTTGTTATCTCCGAATTTTTATCATAGTCAATACTACATTCAGCAAAAATATCACTTACTTGTTGATAGATTCTGCGTTCACTTGCTCGAATAGAACGGACTCTACGTAATAATTCTTTAAAATAATCTTTACCGAAAAGAGTTTGCCCTTGTTTTAGACGTTCATCATCTAATACAAAACCTTTAATAATAAATTCTTTTAAGGTTTGGGTTGCCCAAATTCTAAATTGTGTAGCTTTCGCTGAATTTACACGATAACCAACTGAAATTATTACATCAAGATTATAATATTCTAATTCTCTATTAACTAATCTTTCGCCTTCTTTTTGAACTGTTCGGAAATTCCGAACAGTTGCTTCTTTTTGTAATTCGTTAGATTCAAATGTATTTGTAATATGCTCACTAATTGTTGATTTTACTACGCCAAATAATTCACTCATTGCTTTTTGTGTAAGCCAAACGGTTTCATCTTGTACAAAGACATCAACCCTAACTTTTCCATTTGGATTATCGTAAATAAGAAATTTTGTTTCGTTATTTTCCATTTTTATTTAATTTTCTCAAAAATCACAGCCGTATTACAACCGCCAAAACCAGAAGCTGTTTTTAAAAAGTAATCAATATTTCTCATTTCATTTTTAGCAATAATATTGATTGATTCGCTTACGCCGATTTCATCAAAACCTTTCGATTCAAAAAGCATATTTTGATTTGCAGATTCAATGGCAATTACGGTTTCTAATAATCCAGAAGCGCCCAAAGTATGTCCGTAAAACCCTTTTAAACTATTTATAGGAACATTTTGCAAACCTAAACGATTTATGGCAATTGCTTCCATTTCATCATTAAATGGAGTTGCCGTTCCGTGTGCCGAAATATAATCGATTTTATCTGAATTTATCTGTGCTTCTTTTATGGCATTCTGAATACTTCTAAACAAACCTTCGCCTGTTCTTGAAGGTCCAGAAATATGATTGGCATCGTTTATAGAACTGTCTCCTATTACTTTTATTTTAGCGTTTTTGGCTTCTGCCGAAACTAAAACGGCAGCAGTCGCTTCGCCCAAACTTACACCAGTTCTGTTTAAAGAATAGGGTTTACAAGGCAGATCGCTCATCGCTTGAAAAGCATTAAAACCAGATAAAACAAACTCCGAAACTTCGTCGCCCGCAATCACAAAAACATGGTCGTAAAGCTCTGATTGAATTAATCTTTTAGCAACAGAAATAGCTAAAATTCCAGAAACACAAGCATTAGAAACCACAATTGGCTGTATTTTAAATCCGAAGAAATCGGCAACGTTTTTTGCTAAAACATCTAAATGTGCATTCTGAAAACTTGTTTCAGAATTGTCTTGTAATGCCGTAATATTTCCTTTTGTGGTAGAAAGTATAAAACCAGTTTTTGAGCTTAATTGAACTCCCGAATTTTTGATAATCGGTTCTAAAGCCAAAATCATCATTTTCTCTAAACGAGAATATTTTTTATCAGCGCTGATTTTTTCAAATTCGCTGTTTAATTTTTCATTATTTAAGATTGAAGCATAAAACGGCATTGGCATCAAAGATGAATCTTCGTGTTTTTGAATTCCGGTTTTACCATTTACAATTGCATCAATATTAGATTCGACATCAAATCCTAATGGCGTAATACAATTGGTTGCTGTGATATATACTTCTTTCATCTTCTTCTTTTTATTCCTGCAAGGTTTCCAAAACCTTGTAGGTATGCTTTTAATTTTATGCTTTATCTGTATTTTTTAGCACACAGATTTTACAGATTAAGCGGATTTTCGCGGATTTTTTTATTTTCCTAACAGGTTTCTAAAACCTGTTAGGTATGTTTTTAATTTAATGCTTTATCTGTATTTTTTTTCACACAGATTTTGCAGATTAAGCGGATTTGCGTGGATTTTTTTATTTTCCTGCAAGGTTTCCAAAACCTTGTAGGTATGCTTTCAATTTTAATGCTTTACCTGTATTTTTTAGCACACAGGTTTTACAGATTAAGCGGATTTTCGCGGATTTTTTTATTTTCCTAACAGGTTTTTAAAACCTGTTAGGTATGTTTTTAATTTTAATTTAATGCTTTACCTGTATTTTTTTTCACGCAGATTTTGCAGATTAAGCGGATTTGCATGGATTGTTTTATTTTCCTGCAAGGTTTCCAAAACCTTGTAGGTATGCTTTTAATTTTAATGCTTTACCTGTTTAATTTTTTTTTCACGCAGATTTTGTAGACTTTAAATTATACCTACAAGGTTTTGGAAACCTTGCAGGAAACAGAACGTGTTATTTTATTAAGCCAACTTTCCTTTTCCATTCTTCATAAAATGGAGGATTTGTCAGCATTAAATTTCCTTCTTTATCTAAAAATACCTGAACAGTTTCGCCAGTACATGCCACTTCGCCTTTGGCATCAATAATTTTAAAACGATAAATCATTTTGGCAGCAGGTGTATCTACTACAGTTGTTTCTACGGTTACCACATCGCCGTAACGAAGTGATAATTTATGTTCGCATTTAGATTTTACAATTGGAGTCGTAAAACCAGTTTTGCCAATATCCAAATACGTAAGTCCGTGTTCACGTCCAAACGCTTCTCTTCCATCCTCAAAATAGGTAATATAATAGCCGTGCCAAACGATTCCAAGCGGATCAGTTTCGTTAAAACGAATCCTGATTTCATGTGAAACGGTTAAGGCAGAAGCCTCGTTATACGGTTCTTTTCTTTTTGTCATAATATAATGCGATCGAGGTTGTAAGGATAAAAAACAGCAACAATAAACTTATTTTTGGAATGATTTCGAGGAATGAAACGTTACGAAGTAAAACATCATAAAAAGCTTCTAATCCCCAATTCATTGGTGATGATTTGGCAATAAGCTGCATGATTCCAGGCATTGCAAAAACGGGAACCCAGATTCCTCCAATTGCAGCTAAAATAATAACACTTGTTGCGCCAAACGGAGCAGATTGTTCTTGTGTGCTGGCAATTGTTCCTAATAAAATTCCAAATCCTATAGCTGCAAAACCAGAAAATAAAGCAACGACACTCATTAAAAATAAATGCCCTTCAACATTTAATGGCGGTAAACCAATATGCGGAAACAGGAAAATAGCAACCGCAACCATCATATAAAACTGAATCATACAGATGGCAGAATACGTAATAGTTTTCCCGATAATAACGACCAGATTAGAAACCGGATTGGTTCGTAATCGCACAAATGTTCCTTGAGATTTTTCTTTTACTATATTAATAGACAACGGAATTACGATAAAAAATATTGCAAAAAGTGTCCAAGCGGGAACGTTGTGTTGTACAGAATTTGGACGTACTTCTTTATTATTGATTTTCGGAATTATTTCTTTAAACGTAATAAAACTTTTTTGTTCGAATGAGGTTGTTCCTTCGCCTAATTGATTCTGAAAAGTGGTGTAAATGGATTTGGTTTCGATCTGCGAAATCATTTTGTCGATAGAATTCATGACGGCATTTTTGAAACTCATCTGCACCGCTGGATCAAAATACAATTTTACTTCTTTTTCTTTGATAATTTTAGAAGGTTTTGCAGCTGCTGTACTGTCGGATAAACCCATACTGCTGACAATTTTAGCTACATTTTGGTCGATTTTGGTTTGTAAATCAGTGCTTAGATTTTCAGGAATTACAATTGCCAGTTGAAATTTACCTTTGTAAACAGCTTCTTTGGCAAGTTCTTCGGTAATGGGTTTATTGTCAATTTGTGTTACAACAGTAAACAAATTGCTTTTTTCTAAATTATCAAAAACGGTTTTAGAAACAGAACCTTTGTCTTTGTCGACCAATAAAATCTGAATTTTAGTATCACTTACGCTTTTAAAAGTGCTGTCTTGTATTAAGGTTACTGTAATTACAAGTACTAACGGCATGATAAATAAAATAATCAGACCGCCTAAATCTCGTTTAAGCAGTAAAAATTCTTTTACGACAGACATCCAAATTTTATATATCATCTCTAAAGTCTTTACCGGTTAATGAAATAAAAACTTCTTCAAGATTTCTAGCTTCATCGGTAGAAGCTATTAAACTCGATGGTGTGCCTTGCGCATAAATACTGCCTCGGTCTAAAATGGCAATATTGCTGCAAAAATCTTCGGCCTCGGCCAAATGATGGGAAGTATAAATAATGGTTGTTCCGTTTTGATTTAAAAGTTTTAGGTAATCGATTATTGCATTTTTAGACTGAACATCAACACCAACGGTTGGTTCATCTAAAAACAAAACTTTCGGATTATGCAGAATTCCAGCAATCAAATTTACTCTTCGTTTCATGCCGCCCGAAAAGGTTTCAATGCGTTTATCGGCAAATTTTAAAAGCCCTAAAAGGTCTAAAGTTTCGACTACTTTATCTTTAAGAATTGAACCTTTTAAACCATACATACTTCCAAAATAATGCAGGTTTTCTCTGGCTGTTAAAGTGGGATATAAAGCATATTCCTGCGGAACGACTCCAATGATTTTTTTAATTTTTGAGGAATGATTCGTATAGTTCAAATCACTAATTGTAAAATGACCTGAAGTTGGTTTTACCAAACCGCATAACATGGAAATTAAAGTAGTTTTTCCGGCGCCATTTGGACCTAATAAGCCAAAAATCTGACCTTCGTATATGTTCAGTGAAAAATCGTTCAAAGAATACATTTCTGCATTTTTGTACTTTTTCGAAAGGGATTCTATTTTTATAATGGGATGCAAAATATTTTAGCTGATTGCTTTTTTTAGTTTCTTAAAAAATACTTCTTCTCTATTGGCAATGTCCAAAAGTTCATCGGCAATAGCGTTGTAAGCGTCTTCTTTTGCACTTCTGTTTTTATAAATACGAGAAGCTTCTACGGCAAAATCACGCCAAGAATCGCCAATTTGCGTCATTTCTTTAGAAAGTACTTTTAGTTCTTCATTCTCTAAAATAACCGAAGCTTCTTGCAAAAAAGCAGCATAAATAAAACGGAAGCCTCCGCCGCCAGTTCCAATTTCTTCCTGCATTCTTACCATTTGTGCCAAGTAATGATTGGCTTTTTTAGTGCCGTATTTTACTGGCCATTGTCTGATTTTTTTAGAGACAAATTTTATACCGCGTACACCAATTATTGGCATTGGCGCGAGCATATCACGGCAGGTGTTTTTAATTCCTTTGATGATGGCACTTTTAAGATCAACAGCTGCAGGAATCTGAATCGGGTAATACATTTGTCCTCTTGGAGCAAAAGCGCCTTTGGCAAAACGTACTTTGTCTAATTCGTCGTGAGTAAGAGTGGTAACAGTTTCCATTACAGGATCGCTTACTAAATAATCGGTTTCGGTTTTGCCATAAACGACTAAATTATGCGCGTTAAAATGAAAGCGGTATTCATCTGGAAAATAACTCAAATGATACACGCCAACTTGTAAACCGGTTGGAATATTATTTTTTAAATTGGCATCTAAAGCTGCATTTGCATTGGCAGGAGAAGAGAATTTTTGTCTTTTTATTTTTAAATTTAATCGGCTTGCCAGTTTATTAAAGATTTGTCCAGGCAAAGTTCTGTAGCTGATTGCTGGCGCATGATTTACTTTTATAAAAGGAAGGTATACAAAGAAAAGTCCAGAGCCAATTCCAAAAACCATCGGTTCGCTGATATTCAGTCCGTTGTTTTTTAACAAATTCGAAGCTACTCCATTCTCGCAGTGAGCAGATTGATGATGTGTAAAATTAGTTTGCATTAGTCTGATTTGATATTTTTTAATTCGGCTATTGAAATTTCAAAAGCGTCGGCATATTTCTGTAAAATTGTATTGCTTAGTTTAGAGAAAACATTTGGATTAAAATGTCTTTTTACGCGCCATTTCCACATTCCAACATAACTAGAAAGAATTGTAAGATCCATTTTGTTCAATTCCATATAATAAGCAATTGGACTTACGTCTCCAATTTGAACCTGCATTTTTGCTTCGGCAATTCTTTCGTTAATATCATCAATAGAATTAGAAAGTGCAATTGTTTTGGGTTCCCAGCCTGTGCTTAGAGTTGTTGTATACTCTCCGTTTTCATCGGTAGCATACAATAATTCTTTTAGATTATTTTTGGTTAAATTGCCTTTGTCTTGTGGTACTTTTTCTTTTTCCATAACGGATTTTGTTTTCGATTGGAATTATGATACTGCTGCAGCTGTTTTTTGAATGAACAAATTAATTTCGCATTCTAAAAGTATTTTTTCTCCCAATAAACTTTCGCAGTTCATGGTGCATAAAGTATAGTCGCCACCATCAAACTTTGAAACCAGATTTGCTTTGGTTATAATGGTATCGCCGACTTTTGGGAGCAAATGTATTTTTAGGTTTTTTATTGCACTGATAAAACCTATTACATTTACGTTTTCATTTTCTGTTCCGTCTTCTTCAAAAAAGTATTTTTTCCCAACGATAGAAGAACAAGTTTGTGCTGTATTTTCTATTAAACCTGCTTCGATAAAAGTGTCATTGCTAACAAAAATATTATCTTCTTTTATTAAGAATATGGTTTCTACAAAGCTGGCATCTATATTCAAAATTACATCAACCATAAGGAGCGGTGCTCTATGCGGCAAGTAAGTTTGAATGTCAACAGCAGTTCTCATAGAATGTATTATTTGGCCAAAACGGTTTTCATTTGTCCGCTTGCAATTTGTTCGTTATTTAGAGTTGTTACAATGTCTACCAAAGTTATTCCTGCAAATTCCTGCAGAATAGTTACAGTAGATTGAATTGTATCATTAATTTGAGGCAGTTTTTTTATTTCAATTTCTTTTATAGAACCAATATAGCCTGTTGGTGCTATTTCGTTTTTTAAGAAAAACTGATAGCCTGTATGCAAGGCAACAGACTGCGCCATGTGTTCTATTAAACCAGCTTCTAAAAAAAGAGTATCACTAGAAAAGATATTGTCGTTTTGTATTTTTAAACCAGAAACTAATGAAGTTTCGGTATAAGCATACATTTTGTCTACCATAACAAAAGGAAACTTTTGCGGTAATAAATTCTCGACTGCTTCTTTTTCTAAAACTAAAGTCGTTTCCATTAGCAAACGGTTAAATAGGCATATGCAAAAGAGAATCTTCCGCTTTCAGGTACCGATAAAAGTATGCGGTCTCCCTTTTTTAAATTACCAGAATTCATCAATTCTTCCAGCGCTAAATAAATAGAAGCAGAGCCTACATTTCCTACTCTAGAAAGATTCATGAACCATTTCTCATCAGCCATTCCGATTCCTTTTTCTGTTAATCCTTTTTTCAATCCTTCTACAAAAAAGTTAGAAGAAACGTGCGGGATAAAATAATCGATTTGGTCTGCTTTTATGTTGTTTTTATCCATGGCATCTTTCATACTTTCGGCACCTTTAGAAAGTATAAATTCGTCCAATAATTTTACGTCTTGTTTAATAGCAAAAACAGATTCGTTCAACCATTCTTCTGGCGCATAATCACTCCATGGTTTAATGTCTCCGTTTTCTAATTTGTCACCTCCGGCATACATGCAGGTTTCTAATTCGTAAGCATACGAAAAAGCTTCCATCCATTCTATTTTTAGAGAAATCTCACCTTTTGGTTTGTTTTCTAATAAAAATGCACCAGCGCCATCAGATAACATCCAGCGTAAAAAATCTTTTTTGAAAGCAACGATTGGCTGCTCTTCTAGTTTTTTTAAATTGGTTGTTTCGTGATTGTATTTTTGAGCTAAAAGCCAAGAAGACACTTTTTCTGATCCTGTGCAGATTGCATTTTTTGAGTTGCCGGATTTTATTGAAAGGAAACCAAATTTAAGCGAATTCATTCCAGCACAGCAAACTCCTGTTGATGAATTTAATTCTACCGATTTGTTCTGCAATAATCCATGCACCATTGCTGCGTGTGACGGCAGAAAGATATCTGGAGTTGAGGTACCGCAGGATAATACTTCTAAATCTTGAGGTGTAAAATCTTTATCAAATAGCTGCATTACAGCATTGCGTGTTAATTCAGCATTATTATGGGTACTTTTTCCTGTTTTATCAACAGCGTAATAACGGCTTGTAATTTTATTATTGCGTAAAATAATACGTCTTGCTTTAGAAGCAGTATCGTTAATAAGGCCTAAGTATGCTTCCATTTCATCATTAGAAACAGCCTCATTTGGCAAATATTTTGCAGCTTTGGTAATATATACTTCAAACATAATCTAATTTCGTCTTCTAAACTCCTTGGTAATATTGAGTTTCTTTTTTTATGGTTTTTATCTTAAATGGGTAAGTAATAAGGTGCAATATATACACTATTGGTGAGATTAACCATATAGCGAGGAATAAATAAATATTAAATACTTTAAGAAGCTTTTTTCGGTTTTTTTGATTTTTATTAATCAAATTTGACCATTTATTGAAAATTTTATTAGCTGTTTTGTCTACAGTTACTAAATAGGAACTGATGCGAACACCGCCAATTGCCACTAATTTTGGCTGTAAATCCTGTAATTTATTCTGGTTAAAATCAGAAAGCATAATTTCACCAAACTTATCTGACTCTTGTATGTCTTTTTCTGAAACTCCCGGAAGCGGAAAAATGCCTAAATATTTTTTCTTTACTCCAGAAAACATCCATTCTACAATTGTTACTACACTAATTAAATTTCCAACGCGGTCTACTAAAGCTACATTTCCAACCAAATTGGCATTGGCTTCTTTTAGTAAAACCTTAATTTTTTCCTGCGCCATAATCCACATATTACGAGAACCGCTTATGGTGATTACAGGCGTATTGTTTAGGATTTTTTTTGCGTCGGCACTTTTTAGAAAAGAGTTTATCGGAATTGATGGTGATAAATACCAAACTTGATAATGGAAAAGTACCAGATCAAATTTTGTGTTTAAAATGGTATCAGAAACAGGTTTTAATTCCGTTGGGATCTGTAGGAACGATTCTGGGAAAGCATCAAAAAAAGAATCTTTATCCCAAGGAAAAGGAAAAGGTTTTTCTAATTGAATTTCGTGAAAAGTGACATTTATCTCTTCTGAATTTAAGAACGGTTTTGCAATGTTTTGTGCAATCGTTTCTAGTTGCCCAGATTGAGAATAATAAATAACGAGGACGTTTTTCATTGGGGTTTTTGGCTTTGGTTTAGAGCAAAAATAAGTAAATTTATTTAAACGAATTTTCTGATTTTATCTGTTCGTTTTGTGTGAATCCATTCTGGCCATGTTGACGAATCTTCGGCATCATAAATTCGAACTTTTTGCTCAGGATCTTCTATTAATAAATCATCTGATTTGCAGTCTAAAATTAGTGCTGCAGCAGCAAGACCAGAATAGGTTGCGCCTGCTACGCCGTGAGATAAAGTACAAGCGCCGCAAAGAAATAAATTTTCTATTTCGGTTTTGTTTTTATAAGCAAAAGGACCAACTTGATTGAGCGTTTTTTCGGTTCCATATACATTTCCTTTTGTTGAATTGATATAGAATTCGTTGGTTTTGGGAGTTCCTAATTCTGCCTGAATAATATGCTGTTTAGCATTTGGAATTATTTTTTCGACATTATTAAGGAGTTTATTAGTCACTTTTTCTTTAAAGATTTTGTACGCTTCGTTATGATAATCGTCTAAACCGTTAAAATCATTTAAATGTTCGTAGTTTACATAGGTTACAATTTCAAAATTGTGATACCTTCCATTAAAACTTGCTGGATCTTTAAGTGTCGTACAGCTTATAAAAACGGCAGGAAATAAATCGCCTTCTTCAATACTGCTGGTCATTAAATCTTCAAAATTTGCATCATCGTTTTCGTCTTTCATCATCCAGATATTTCCAGAATCAATTTTATAAAGCGTAACATCAATATCTAATGTTAAAAATAGAATTAAAGAAGTAACAGAATATTTTGTTTTTTGAAGTTTCTTGATAAGCGAATTACTTAGATGTTCTTTATCTATTAAATTTAAATAGGTAATAGAAGGATCTGCATTAGAAATAATATTTTCTGCCAGTATTTTTTCGCCATTTTCGAGTTCAATTCCAATGGCTTTTTTATTTTCAATAATAATTTTCTTTACGTTTTGCTGTACGCGAACTTGACCGCCATGTCTTTTTACTCCGTTTGTCATGGCTTTTACAATACCACCGCCGCCACCCATAGGATAATAGCCTCCATTAAAATAATGATTCATTACAGCGCAATGCACAGGGAAACAAGCTTTGTTTGGCGGAAGTCCGTGATCACCGCATTGAATGTTAAGAACAGCTTTTAAAACGGGGTCTTTAACGTGCCAGCCGATTACTTTTTTTAAAGGGAATAAAGCAAATTTCCCGAAATGTTTCGTTCTAAAAGGAACTGTTATATTCTGCCACCAGCCTTTTAATTTTGGAATTAATTGAAGTTCATAACTTACTTTCTCGACTAAGGAAAGGTATTCGTTTATGTTTTTTTCTTCTGAAGGAAAATACGCAGCAAGTGTTTTTTTAAGATTATCAATTCCTGCTGGAAGATCAAAAGTTTCATCACCGATTAAACAATGTTCATAGGCATTTTTATTCATTCGAAAGAAAACCATATCATTGGCAATTCCTAAACCGCGATAAAGTTCATTGGTTGACGAGCCTTCTTCCATGAGTCCTACATAATGTACTCCAGGACTAAAACGCTGTCCTTTTAAAGTAAAACTATGACTCCAGCCTCCAGGAACATAATGCTGCTCTAGAATTAAAACTTTTTGTCCGGCTCTTGCCAAACAAATACCGGCCGCTAAACCACCAACTCCAGAACCTATTATAATCGTGTCGAATTCTTTCATGCCTTGTTTTATGATTTCTTAAATGTATAAAAGAATACTTATTAAAGACAGCAATAAGTGTTAGTTTATTGTTTATTTTTTTAATTGATTCCAAAAACCGAAATAATTAAACCATTGTAACGGGTATTTTTGCAGAATGCCTTCGACGCTTTTTACGTATTCTTTTAAAAGTGCTTTTTCGTCACGATGTTTTACAGCAGCTTCTCTGGCATATAAATGGTAATGTAAATTGGGTTCTTTCATTACATACACAAATACAACTGGAACTTTTAATCGTGAAGCAATTAAAAATGGACCTGCAGGAAAATTAGCTTCCTGGCCCAGAATTTCCTCAGAAAGGGATTTGGTTCCTTCAAAATATCGATCGCCTGTAAAACAAACCAATTCGTTATTAGTAAGTGCAGCGTTGATCTCAAAAATATGAGACAAATCGTCTCTGATAATGATAAACTTTACGGTTGGTTTTTGAGTGACGGTTTCGAGATATTTTTTAATATCGGAATGTTCTAAATCTGTAGTGACTAAATTAATTTGAAAATCAAGATCGATATCACCTAAAAAGTGTTCTGCGATTTCAAAATTTCCAACATGCGCACTAATTAAAACACCGCCTTTTTTTGCTGCCAAAAGGTCTTTTAAGACTTCGATTCCGTCAAATTCATAGGTGAATTTGTTGCGCATTCCGGCAGAAATGGCAACTTTATCAATAATAGTCTGTCCAAAAGTATAGTAACTTTTGAAAACCATTTTTTTTGTTTTGAAATAGGAGTATTGAAGCCTTTCTTTAAAATAATAAGAAATGGCTTTGTTGCTTTTTCTTAAAAACAAAAAATAATAGGAAGCAACAAAATAAAGTAAGACATAAGCAGCCTTAACACCCGCTTTTTGTATTAAAAAAACGAATATTCTATAGCCTAAAACTGTTCCTTTTGATTTGCCATCCCATTGACTCATTAAACAGCTTTAGCTTTTAGTTTGGTTTCTATGAGGTCATAGAAGCTTTGAAAAGAAGCAATTCCAACAAAATCAGCCTCAACAAGTTTTACACCAAAATTAGATTCAATTGAAACTACAAGATCTACGTAGTCTAAACTGTCTAACCCAAGTGTGTCTTTTAAATTAGCATCTGGCTCAATGTCATCATTGTCTACTTCAAATTCATCAACCAAAAAACCATTAATTCGTGCTATTATATCTTCTTTATTCATCGTTCAATTTAAACTTTTTAACCACCAACGCCGAGTTGGTTCCTCCGAACCCGAAGGAATTGGACAAAAATATGTCAAATTTTTTGTTTAACGTAGTTTTAACTAAATTTAATTTTAAAGCATCTTCGTCAGGATTTTCTAAATTGATGTTTGGAGCAATAAAATCGTGCTGCATCATTATAATAGAGTAGATTACCTCACTGGCTCCTGCCATCCAGCATTCGTGGCCTGTCATTGATTTTGTAGAACTTACATAAGGATTTTTCTCACCAAAAACTTCAAAGATTGCTTTGGCTTCATTTCCATCTCCAACAGGAGTTGAGGTTGCATGTGCGTTTATGTAGTCAATATCTGACGCTTTTAATTGTGCGTCGTTTAATGCTCGCTGCATTGCGGTTGCTGGACCTTCTACATTTGGTGTCGAAATATGACCTCCGTTGGATGAAAATCCGTAACCCGAAACTTCGGCAATAATAGTTGCGCCTCGTGCAATTGCAGATTCGTAACTTTCTAAAATTAAAGTTGCACCGCCGCCACTCGGAATTAATCCGTCGCGATCCGCATCAAAAGGTCTTGAAGCTTTTGCTGGTTCATCTTCTCTGTTAGAAAAAACACCCAAGCCATCAAAACTGCTCATGGCATATTTATTAATTTCTTGAGCACCACCCGTAATAATAATATCTTGAAAACCGCTTTTGATTAAAAAGTATGCTAAACCTATAGAATGCGAACCGCTTGCGCAGGCAGCACTTACAGTAAGATTGATTCCTCTAAGTTTAAAAATCGTTGAAAGATTCATTGTTACTGTAGAATTCATCGATTTAAAAATAGCGCCAGAACCAATTAAGGCTGTGTCTTTTTTCTCTCTAACAATATCTGTAGCGTCAATTATGGCTTTAGAAACGCTGTCGTTTCCATACATAATTCCCACTTCGCGTTCGTCAAAAAAAGCATCATCAATGTTGGCATTTTTCAGTGCTTCTATAGTTGCCATATAAGCATACTCCGTTTCTTCACCGATGCTCATACGTTGTCTGCGCGTCAATAAATTTTTCAAATCAGTTTTTGGAACCATACCAGTTAAGGCAGATTGAAAACCAAATTCTTTTCTTTCGGGATCAAACTGAATACCAGATTTTCCGTTGTATAGGGATTCCTTTACTTCATCTAAAGAAGTTCCGATACAAGAATAAATACCCATTCCAGTAATTACAACTCTCTTATTCATCATCTTTTTAAAGTAATTTTATTATCCTTAAAGTGTAATTTTTTTAATTTCGCAAAGACGCAGAGTCGCAAAGTTTTTTCTTTTTTTTAAGTTTTCTTAATAAAAACTTTGCGACTTCGCGTCTTTGCGAGCAATTTCGTTGTTAAAGAAAAACTTTAAAAACAACTCGCAAACATACACATTGTATTACGAATATATTCCTCCGTTTATATTAATAATTTCTCCTGTAATGTAGCTTGCTTTTTTAGAAATTAAAAAGCTTACTAAATCAGCTACTTCTTCGGCTTCGCCAAAACGATTTACAGGAATTAGTTTTAATAATTCTTTCTCGTCTAATTGGCTTGTCATATCGGTTCTAATAAAACCTGGGGCAACAGCATTAACTGTAATATTACGTTTTGCTACTTCTTGAGCCAACGCTTTTGTAGCCGCAACAATAGCACCTTTTGCAGCAGAATAATTGGTTTGTCCAGCGGTGCCTTTTACACCAGAAACAGAAACCATATTTACGATTCGGCCGTATTTATTACGAAGCATTTTTTGAATGAAAAACTGTGTTACATTAAAAAATCCGTTCAAACTAGTATTTACAACACTATTCCAGTCTTCTGGAGTCATCCACATAAAAAGACCGTCTTTTGTAATTCCGGCATTATTTACAATAGCTTCAACTATAGCTTCAGGATTAGCTTCCTGCCATTTTGTTAAAACATTTTGGACTTCTTCAAAATTAGAAACATCAAAACCTAAAATTTCTCCTGTTGCACCTAATTTTTGTATTTCTTGAAGTGTTGCTTCGGCAGCAGTTTTATTAGAATGATAATTAATCAAAATATGGTAATTGGCTTCAACAGCTAATTTTTTACAAATAGCACTTCCAATTCCTCTTGAACCGCCTGTTACTAATACACATTTCATTTATGTAAATTTTATTATTTAGTCATATATGTTACCGCCTTTTTATTGCCGATTTCATACTATGAGAAATTTATTTTTTTAGAGCAGCAAATATTATCGCTTTTTCTTTGGTGCTGGTTTTGCCGTCGGTTTTGCTTCCGATTTTGGTTTATCAGCAGCGGCTTCATTGCTGTAATTTTTCTCTCCTTTAGAAAATAGTTCAGCATTTTCAAACCATTGGTTGCCTATTACAGTTCCGTCTGGTTTAAGAAAACCCCATTTTCCTTCGTTTTTTACTCTGGCAACGCCGTCCATAAAGCCTTTATCCTGTTGTACAAACATGGCAATAAGGCCATTTGCAGTAATGCCATATTGTGTTGGAATTACTAATTTTCCTGTTTCATTGATGAATCCCCAATTGCTTTCTTTTACAGGAGCCAGACCGTTTGTACTAAAAACTTCGGCATCACTATACGTTGGCGGAATTACAAATTCTGCTTTCAAATTGATATATCCCCATTTCTTTCCAACCAAAACCGGTGCCAAATTTTTTGAAAAAGCTTTTGCTTTGTCATATATAGGTAAAATGGCCCAATTTCCTTTTAAGTCGATGTATCCAATTTTTCCATTCTTTTTGGCAAACGTCACATCTTGAGTTTCAAAATCCCAAATCTTTTCGGCACCATCAACAGGAATAAAATTTCCTGAGCTTACTATTCCAAAAGTTTTGTCTTTTCTTGCCCAAGTTGTGTTCTTGAAATAATTTCCAATTTCAGCATAAGCAGGTTCCACTAATTCTTTACCTGAAGTATTTATAATTCCCCAGTTTTTATTAAGTGCAACTCTTGCAAAACCATTTTCAAAAGGTTTGATTACATCATATTTAGGTTCTAAAACAACAGTCATTTTTGAATTGATTAATCCAATTTTTTCACCTTGTTTTATAAAAGCTACGCCATCATTAAAATCAAATAATTTTTCAGAAGCAGGAGCTTTCAGCACTTCTCCTTTTTGATTAATGTAAACCCATTCTTTGTCTTTTTGCACTACAGCAATGCCACTGTTAAAATCTTTTGCATTCTCAAAAGAAGCGGGAATTACCCAAGTTCCTTTAGTGTCAATAAAACCCCATTTTCCGTTGTCTTCAACGGCAGCTAAACCTTCAGAAAAACTTTTGGCAGCTTTGTATTGAGGTTCTATTTTAAAAGAGCCGTCTTTAGTGATATATCCGATTTTCGAATTTTTCTTAACTAATGCCAGTTCCTGACTATTAACAAATTGAATAAATAATAGTGACAAAAAAATAAGTACTTTTTTCATGTTTTTAGGATTCAATATTAATAATGTAAAAAAGAAATCTTAACTGTTGATCAAATAATCTTTTACGTTTTGTACAAAAGGATACATTACTTGATCTTCTTTAAATATTGGAATGATATTTCGAACATCGTCGTACCATTTTTTAGTAACCGATGAAATTTTATCTTTCTGCTCTAAATAATCAATCGCCTGAACGATTGTGATCATTTCGATACTCAATACTTCAAATGCATTTTCGATTACTTTTGATGTAATAACGGCAGCATTTGTTCCCATACTTACAATGTCTTGATTGTCATTGTTGTTCGGGATACTGTGTACATACATTGGATTAGACAACATTTGGCTTTCGGCAGTTGTAGAAGTTGCAGTAAACTGAACGCCCTGCATTCCGAAGTTAAAACCTAATGTTCCTAAATTTACAAATGGAGGAAGTAATTCGTTGATTTTTGAATTCAATAAATAATTCAATTGACGTTCTGCAAGCATCGTTAATTTGGTAATAACGATTTTTAATTTGTCCATTTCAAGCGAAATATAATCGCCGTGGAAATTACCTCCGTGATAAACGTGTTTGTTTTTTACGTCGATAATTGGGTTGTCGTTTGCCGAATTAAATTCGTCTTCCAAAATAGAAGCGACATTATTTATCGTTTCTAAAACAGGCCCTAAAATTTGAGGTACACATCTTAGTGAATAATATTCCTGAACTTTTTCTTTGAAGATTTCTTCGGTGTTTTCACCAGAATATAAGTGATCTTCTCTTTTACGGATTAAAGTACTGTCTGAAAGGTTTTTTCTCATTCTTTCAGCTACTTCCTGTTGTCCTTTATGACGTTTGGTTTGATTTAATTCTAAAGAAAAATGATCGTCGTACGCTTGAACTAATTCGTTTATCGCACAAGAACATTTTAATGACCAGTCTAATAATTTATTAGCATGGTGCACATTTACAACGCCAATTCCTGTCATTACAGAAGTTCCGTTGATTAAAGCTAAACCTTCTCTAATTTCTACTTGAATCGGTTTTAAACCTTCAATTTCAAAAACTTCTGGAGTTGGTCTTCTTTCTCCTTTATAAAAAACTTCACCTTCGCCAATCAAGACTAAAGCTAAATGAGATAATTGTACTAAGTCACCACTTGCTCCAACACCTCCGTGCTCAAAGATTAAAGGAGTAATGTCTCTGTTGATAAGCTCTGCCATTAGGTGAATTACTGAAGGATGTACTCCAGAATTTCCTAACGAAAGTGTATTTAATCGTGCTAAAATTGCTGCTTTTGCACAAACTGGGCTTAATGGTTTTCCTGTTCCAGAAGAGTGGCTTCTGATTAGGTTGTATTGTAACTGAATTTGGTCTGATTCTTTGATTCGGTATTGTGCCATTGGACCAAAACCAGTATTTACTCCGTATATAACTTTATTTCCAGAAAATTCTTTCAAGAAATTGAAGCTTTCATTTACTCTATTTAGAACTAGATCACTGATTGTAACTTTGTTATTTCCAAAGATAATAGACTCAAAGTCGGCTAAACTTAAATATTCATTAATTGTATTCATTAAATCGTTTTTGGTTGGGCTAATTTAATTTTATTAATCAAAATAAATGTAGTTATTTTGATGATGGCAAATGTAAGTTAATTAATGATAACATTTCTATTATGATAAAGGAGTTTGTTGATGTTTTAGTGATTGGTGCAGGACCTTCTGGATGTGTGTCTGCATCGTTTCTTCATAAAAATAACATTAGGGTAAAGGTTGTAGAAAAAACAAAGTTTCCGAGACTTGTAGTCGGCGAAAGCCTTATTCCTCGAGTAATGGATCACTTTGCAGAGGCTGAACTTTTTGAGAGTCTTGACGCGATGAATTTTGAAAAAAAGCTTGGCGCACGCTTTATTAGAGGCGAAGAAATCTGCGTTTTTGATTTTAGTAAAAAATTTGGAGAAGGCTGGGATTGGACTTGGCAGGTGCCTCGTGCGGACTTTGACAACACAATGGCGCAGGAAGTTATTAGAAAAGGAATTGATCTGGAATTTGAAACAGAAGTTCTGGAAGTTTCTTTTGAAGGGAAACATTCTACGACTATAGTTAAAGACAAAGACGGAAATTTAAAAGAAATTCACGCTAAATTTATTATCGATTCAAGTGGCTACGGACGTGTACTGCCAAGACTTTTAGATCTTGATACGCCGTCTAAATTAGATCCGCATTCGTCTATTTTTACACATGTAAAAGACATTAACAGACCAGAAGGCGAGGAAGGAACCATGATTTCTTTTGATATTCTAGAAACAGAAGTTTGGTTGTGGGTAATTCCGTTTTCTAACGGAAATACAAGTTTGGGTGTTGTTGGGCCGACAGATTTTATCAATTCGCTTGCCGAAAATAAAGATACTGCCGAGGCTTTAAAAAATGCAATTCAGCTTTCAGATTATTATATAAAAAGATTTCAGGGAACTGAGTTTTTGTTTCAGCCAGTCAAGCTGGAAAATTACTCGAGAGCCGTTAAAAAAATGTACGGAGACGGTTTTGCCTTAACAGGAAATAGTTCTGAATTTTTAGATCCTGTTTTTTCATCTGGCGTTGCTTTTGCGACAGAATCTGGAATGCTTGCTGCCAAACTATATATTAAGGAGTCGCAAGGAATTGAAGTAGATTGGGAAGTTGAATTTACAGAATATATGAAAAGAGGTATTGCTGTTTTTACCACTTACGTGAAAGAATGGTACACTGGAAACCTGCAGACATTATTCTTTTATCAGCCCGAAAATCCCGATGTAAAAGAAAAAATATGTTCGGTTTTGGCAGGTTATGTCTGGAACGAAGAAAATCCTTTTGTTAAGAAACACGACCACGTGATTCAGAATATGGCTTATTTGCTAGACATGCAAAAACGAGATTTAAATAAAGAATAGTTTTGTAATAATCTTTGTCAAAGTTTAAAACTTTGACAAAGACAAACCATAAAAAAAGCCCTGATTATTCAGGGCTTTTTTGGTTTTATTTGAATGCTTTTTTCAATAAAAGTTTAGATAATGATTTTGCTGTTTTGGCATATCCTTCTCCAATTCTTGTTTCATTGCTAAAGTTACTTCCCCATTGGTCTCCGGGAGCTTCTTCGCTTGTAATTTCCAACAATACATTTGATTTGTTTGCTGTTTCAACAAATTTTAAATTTGTAGTTACTTTTGCTGGTTGTTTCATAATTCCAGCATCCCAGCCTGGATAAACCCAAACGGTTTGTACAATTAAAGTGTAAGGCGTTTTTAATCCTTCTTGAAAGTTCACCTCTTTACCCGCTTTTGCTAACACAATATTGCCTATTTCTAAAAATTTTGGAGTCCAGATTTGTTCTTTTGCTGCAATCCACTTCTTTTCCCAAATGTTTCCATTTCCTTTAGCTTTTTCTTCTAATTCGGCTTTGTGCTCCTTAATATACTGAGCTTCTGATTTTTTTTCTTTCATCATAGTAAAATTACTATAATCAAATTCGATGTTGATATCTTTTTGATCTTTTAAAAAATCAAAATTTCCTTTTACAACTTCCATGTCTTGTGCCGTAAGTACACTAGAAACAAATAATAATGCTAATACTAGTTTTTTCATCTTTTTTGGTTAATTTTTTCGGCTAAATATACTTAAAATACCGAATACTGATTTTTAGTAAAAACATTTTTCTTCTAATTTTATTGTACACAAAAAAAACAAAGCGAGAATACCAAACGGCATCCTCGCTTTTCTCTTCAAGAAAAATATAGTAAAAAAATATACTAACAGATTGTAAAAATGTAAAGCAGTATTTTCCTCATGACTTGAGGTTAACTTTATTTTGAAATTATAATTGAAATATTTTATCCATCAAAATCCATTTTTGTCCAGGTTTTCCCCAAGGTAAAGCTTGTTGGAATTTCCACATTAAATTTTCCCATTCCTGAACTTTTTCATTGGCAGCGTCGGCTTTGTCTTTTTTCTCAAAAGAGAAACTTTCATCACCTTCTATAATCATGAACAATCTATTTCCGGTACAATAAATATCCAAGACTTGGATTCCAGAATCTTGAATACTTTTTTTAATTTCCGGCCAGATGTTTTCGTGTAATTCTTTATATTCTGCAATTAAATCGACGTCGTCTTTTAAATCTAAAGCCAAACAATATTTTTGATTTGCCATAGTATTATTTTTGAGAGTAAGCTACAGCAGTTTGTTTACTTGTACCTAATCCTTCAATTCCTAATTCGATTACGTCACCCGCTTTAATGTAAATTGGATCTGGTTTTATTCCTAAACCAACTCCCGGAGGCGTTCCTGTACTAATAACATCGCCAGGAAGAAGTGTCATAAACTGGCTTAAGTAATGTACTAAAAATGGAATTTTGAAAATCAAGTTTGAAGTATTACTGTTTTGGAATGTTTTTCCGTTTACGGTAAGCCACATCTTTAAGTTGTTTACATCTCCAGCTTCGTCTGGTGTAACCATAGTTGGCCCAAGTGGTGCAAAAGTATCGCTTCCTTTACCTTTTGCCCATTGTCCGCCACGCTCTAATTGATATGCTCTTTCGCTGTAATCATTCAATAAACAATATCCAGCAACATAATTTGGAGCATCTTCTTCAGAAACATAGCTGGCTTTTTTACCTACTACAAAAGCAAGTTCAACTTCCCAATCTGTTTTTTCACTGTTTTTTGGGATAATCAAATTGTCGTTTGGTCCGCAAAGAGAAGTTGTAGATTTAAAGAAAATGATTGGCTCAGCCGGAATTGCTGCACCCGTTTCTTCACAGTGATCTACATAATTAAGACCAATACAAATAATTTTTGAAGGTCTCGCAACTGGAGAACCCAGTCTAATTTCGTTACTTACTTCAGGGAAAGAAGTATTGTTTTTTATTGCTTCTTCTAATTTTGCTAAACCGTCATTTTCAAAAAAACTCTCGTTATAATCGGTTACAATAGACGAAACGTCAAATCTTTTATCATTTAGAAGAATTCCTGGTTTTTCTTTTCCTTCTTCTCCAAATCGTATAAGTTTCATATTCTTTATTTTTTAGTAATGTATTTGTTTTTTGCCACAGATTAAAAAGATTAAAATGATTTTTTTAAAGCTGTATTTAATTTTTTTTGCACGCAGATTTGGCAGATTGAGCAGATTTTTTTTTAATCTTTTTAATCCTTTAATCTGTGGCTATATTTTTTTGCACGCATATTTAAGAGATTTGGCAGATTTTTTATAATCATTTTAATCTTTTATCCCGATAGCTATCGGGAGTGGATTTTATTTTATCGCCACGAATTACACAAATTTTCTCGAATTATAAATTTGTGGAAATTCGTGTAATTCGTGGCAAAAACCTTTTTAGTTATTCAATTTAATAAAACCTCCATCAATAGGATAATCAGAACCTGTGATAAAAGAAGATTCGTCACTGCAAAGGAACAACGCCAAAGTTGCTACTTCGTCTGGTTTTCCCATACGTCCGATTGGTTGTGATTTTGATAATTTTTCGAAAATCTCTTCTTCTTTTCCAGGATAATTTTTAGAAATAAATCCATCAACAAAAGGAGTGTGAACTCGCGCTGGCGAAATAGAATTACATCTAATGCTTTCGTGTAAATAATCTTTTGCCACAGACAAAGTCATTGCCATAACAGCACCTTTAGCCGTAGAATAAGCAAAACGATCCGGAATACCAACCCAGCAAGCGATTGATGCTAAATTTAAAATCACACCCCCGCCAGAACTTTTAAGTGCAGGAATAGCAGCATGTAAACAATTGTAAACGCCTTTTACGTTTACATTCATAATACGGTCAAAATCAGATTCAGACGTTGTGTCTACTTTTCCAACATGCGCAATTCCAGCATTGTTTACCAGAATATGAATGTTTCCGATTTTCTCGAAAGCCGTTTTTACTTGTTCGTGATTCGAAACGTCGCAGGCATGAGCAAAAACAGTTCCGCCATTAGATTTTATTTCTTCAAGCGTATCTTTTGCACTTTCTTCAGTAAGTTCTAAAATATGAACTTCGGCTCCTTGTTTAGCAAATAAAACAGAAATTGCTCTTCCAATGCCGCTTCCTCCGCCTGTAATGATTGCTTTTTTATTTTGTAATGAAAACATTTGATATAATTTTTTAAGTTTTTAGTTGAAATAGTTTTTATAATGAAACTCCGCGTTTCCACGGAATAAAATCGTCTTGATTTAATTGTACGGCTTTCGGAATAATTTCACCGCTCGCTGCTTTAATGCAATAGTCTAAAATTTCTTCGCCCATTTCTTCAATAGATTTTTCTCCGCTGATAATTGGCCCGCAGTCAATATCTATAATATCAGACATTTTTTTAGCTAAAACAGAGTTGGTCGCTACTTTAATAACAGGACAAACTGGATTTCCGGTTGGCGTTCCTAATCCTGTTGTAAACAAAATTAAAGTTGCTCCAGAAGCTGCTTTTCCTGTAGTTGCTTCCACATCATTTCCGGGCGTACAAACCAAACTTAATCCCGGTTTGGTAACCAATTCGGTATAATCTAAAACATCAATTACGGGTGAAGTGCCGCCTTTTTTGGCAGCGCCCGCACTTTTAATAGCGTCTGTAATTAAACCGTCTTTTATGTTTCCCGGCGAAGGATTCATGTGAAAACCAGAGCCTACTTTATGCGCCAAGGCATCGTAAGATTCCATTAAATCTATGAATTTTTTTGCTTTCTCTTCAGAAACACAACGATCAATTAAATTTTGTTCGGCACCGCATAATTCTGGAAATTCCGCCAAAAGAATTTTTCCTCCCAAAGCTACAACTAAATCTGAAGTATAACCAACCGCAGGATTTGCAGATACACCGCTAAATCCGTCGCTGCCGCCACATTTTACACCAATGCATAATTCGCTCAAAGGCGCATCAGTTCTTTCGTATTTGTTGATTTCGATTAAACCTTCAAATGTTTTTTTGATGGCATTTGTAATCAAAACTTCTTCGCTTTCTGTTTGTTGCTGTTCAAAAATAAACAATGGTTTATCAAACGCTGGATTTTGTCTTTTTACATCGTCTACAAAATCCTGCACTTGTAAATGCTGGCATCCTAAACTCAATAAAGTAATTCCACCCACATTGGGATGATTGGCATAAGAAGCCAACAAAGCACTCAAAGTTGAAGCATCTTGACGTGTTCCGCCGCAACCGCCTTGGTGGTTTAAGAATTTAATTCCGTCCACATTTTCAAAAACACGTTTGTTTTTTGGTGTCGGATTCAATTCAATATTAATATCGTTGATGTCATTTCCATTCAAATAACCTTCAAGCAGTTCATGCGTAAATTGATTGTATTTGTCTGTTACGGCATAACCCAATTGTTTGTGCAGTGCTTCTTTGATAACATCAAGATTTCTATTTTCGCAAAAAACAGTTGGAATAAAAAGCCAGTAATTGGCAGTTCCAACGCGTCCGTCTTTACGTTTGTAACCTTTAAAAGTTTTGTTTTGATATTTAGAAACATCTGGCGCCTGCCATTCGTACGATGCATTTCTGTACGCGTAAGGATCTGCTGCGTGTTTTAAATTTTCGGTAGTCATTAAACTTCCTTTTGCAACATCACACTGCACTTTTCCAACCAAAACACCATACATATTTACTTCTTCTCCTTGCAGCATATTCTGCATATAGAATTTGTGTTTTGCTTTGATGAGGTCTTGCATAACATAAGATTCAGACTCAAAAGTTATGGTTTCTCCTTTTTGTAAATCAGATAAAGCGACCAGAACATTATCATCTGGATGCAATTTAACGACTAGCTTTTTTGTTTTATTCTCGGACATATAGTGTTATTTTTTACTCTAATTTTTTACTGCTTTTTAATGAATTTTAGGGCAGTTACGAATAAATAAAATTATCGCTTTTAAAGATTACTTATTAGTCTAATATTATCCTTGTCTAATCTTTAATTATCTTTGCAGTATGAAATTGGAACAAACTAAAATAACGTCGTATTTAAATACCAATGTTTCGGTTTTGAATCGGGTGGAATCGTTTTTTCAATCGCCGTTTCATTCGCATCCAGAACTCGAATTGGTGTATGTAAAAGAGAGTTTTGGTAAAAGAATTATTGGTAATTCGGTTATGCCTTTTGAACCCGGAGATATGGTTTTTTTGGGGTCGGATATTCCGCATGTCTGGCTGAATGACGAAATTTATTATCAGGAAATAGCAGACTTAAAAGCAAACTCTATTGTAGTTTATTTTAGCAAAGATATTTTCGGACCTACTTTTTATGCATTAAAGGAAACGCAGAAAATTAATGAACTGTTTTTTCAGGCTGGAAAAGGAATTTCTATTATTGGAAAAACGAATATTTTAATAGCGAAAAAATTAGAGAAATTAGTTTTGAAAAAAGATTTCGAAGTCATTGTTGGTCTTTTTGAAATTTTGTCGATTCTTTCTGAAAGTCAAGATCAAATTTATATTAATGATGAGGTGTATTCTTTAATGAATAAAGAAGCAAAAGCAGATCGTCTTTCGGAGGTTTTTCAATTTGTAAATAAAAACTATGCGAGAAATATTGCGCTAGTTGAAATTGCCGCTGTCGCGAATATGACGCCGACTTCTTTCTGCAGAATGTTCAAATTAAAAACGAAGAAAAACTTTGTTGATTATTTGAATGAAATCCGAATTTCTAATGCTTGTAAATTGCTTTTGGAAACAGATAAAAGTATGTCTGAGATTGCGTATTCATGCGGGTATAAAACGGCTTCAAATTTTAATAAACTTTTTAAAAAATGCAAAGGAATTACGCCGAGTGAATTTAAAAAGAATGCGGTTGTATGATTTTTTTTCACGCAATTTTGTCATTCTGAGGAACGAAGAATCTTCGTTTGCTGCATCCACATTGTGGAGCTACTTGTGAGGATTCTTCGTTCCTCAGAATGACAAAATTGTATAAAAAATCTGTAAAAATCCGCTAAATCTGCGTGCAAAAACTTTACAGACATTCTTTGAGAATCCTTCGACTTCGCTCAGGATGACAAAAAATCTGCTAAATCTGCGTGAAAAAAAATATTTAAATTGATCTGTCCAAATGCGTGTAACCGCCATCAACATAAATAATTTGTCCCGTAGTATGGCTTGATCTTTCAGACAAAAGAAAAACAACCATATTGGCAATTTCTTCAGCAGTTGTCATTCTGTTTTCCAACGGAATATTCTGTGTGATCGAAGCTAGTTTTTCGTCTCTGTTTTCAAAAGTATTAATCCAAGTTTCGTAAAGCGGCGTAAAACATTCTGCCACAATTACAGCGTTTACACGAATTCTGTATTTCAATAATTCAACGGCCCATTCTCTCGTTAAAGCATTTCGTCCACCGTTTGAAGCGGCATAAGCAGAAGTACCGCCTTGACCTGTTTCGGCAGTTTTAGAACCAATGTTTACAATTGCTCCTTTTGATTCGATTAAGTACGGAAGCGCGTGCTGTGCCATTAAATAATAGTGCACTAAATTTTTGTGTAAAGAAGCTGCGAAATCTTCATAATTTCCGTTTTCCAATCCAACGCCGTCGTTTACACCGGCATTGTTTACCAAACCATCAATTCTGCCGCATTGTTTGATAACGGCTTCAATTGCTTTTTTGCAGTCTTCGGGTTTGGTTAAATCGGCTTCAACTTGAAACGCTTCTTTGCCTAATGCTTTAATCTCGTTTACGGCTTTAAGGTTGTCATCTTCGTTTCGGCCTACAATAAACGGAATGGCATCTTCATTTGCTAATACATTACAAATGCCTAAGCCAATTCCTTTTGCGCCGCCGGTTACTACAATTATTTTTTTTGTTAAGGATAACTGCATGATTTTATATTTTAATATTTTGAAATAGGGATGCTTTTAAAATTTTACAGCCGTTGTTTTTGTCAAACAACAGCTGTAAAGTAGAGAGAATAAAACTAATTAATTACCAGAATTTCACGTAAAGTGCAATAATAGATAATATTGTGATTACGATTAATACCGTAGTTTGTGGTTTAATTTTAAACATTTCGTAATCCAATTCAAATGCTTTTGGATTTACTTTTGGTCCAGCAAAACTTATTACAACCATTGTTAATGTTGTAAAGAAGAATGATAATCCCATACAAATGTGGAACGGAATTTCGTAGATTTTGCTTCCGTCAGGATAAAGTTTTCCAGTACTGTAAGCACTGTACAACAAAGTTTCGTTTCCGAACAATGCAGGTGCATATTCGTTGAATAATACAGATAATAAGAATCCTAAAATTACACCAACAATTGCAGCAGCTCCAGTTGTTCTTTTCCAGAACATACCAAGGATAAACATAGCAAATACTCCAGGGCTAATAAAACCTGTATATTTTTGAATGTATGTAAATCCACCAACTCCACCAATTCCTAGAAGGTCATTCCAAGTAAATAAAACAGCTAATAACATTGCAGCAAAAACCGCAATTCTACCAATGTTTACTTGTTGTTTTTCTCCTGCTTCTTTTTGGATGTATTTTTTGTGAATATCTAAAGTATAGATTGTAGAAATACTATTTACTTTACCAGCCAAAGAAGCAACAATTGCTGCCGTTAAAGCGGCAACAGAAAGTCCTTTTAGACCTGTTGGCAAGAATGTTAATACAGCAGAATAAGCACCGTCTTTTCCTCCAACTAATTGGGGTAAATGTCCGTTTTCATATAAAACGAAAGCAGCAATACCAGGAAGCATAACGATAAGCGGCATTAATAATTTTAAGAAACCTGCAAATAAAATACCTGTACGAGCAGTTTGTAAATCTGCTCCTAAAGCTCTCTGAGTGATGTATTGGTTACAACCCCAGTAGTTTAAGTTGATGATCCAGATACCAGCCAAATAAGATAATAATCCAGGGAAAGTTAGGTATTTGTCAATAGCAAGTTGAGAAGTTTGTGCTGTAACTACAGTATCATGTGGTTTTGGAATAATCATTTTAAAGTGCTCAGGAGCTTTTTCCATCAAAACTTTAAAACCAGCAATAGCGTCTTCACCAACTCCAAAATATTTTCCAACAGTTGTCAATGCAATGTATGAAGTTACTAAACCTCCAATGATTAAAACAGCAACCTGAATAACGTCAGTGTAAGCTACAACTTTCATTCCTCCAAGAGAAATAAACAAAGCAAAAACAGCCAATCCGATCATGATTACGTGCAGGTATTCTCCACCAGCTAAACCATTAATTGCAACTGCTCCTAAATATAAAATAGATGTTAAGTTTACAAATACATACAAAAACAACCAGAAAACTGCCATAATCAAAGCCGTAGATTCGTTATAACGAGTTTTTAAGAATTGCGGCATGGTATAGATCTTATTTTTAAGATATACAGGAATAAACCAAACGGCTACAATAATTAAGGCAATAGCAGCAATCCACTCGTAAGCAGCAACAGCGATTCCTAAAAAGAAACCTTCACCACTCATTCCGATAAATTGCTCAGCAGAGATATTAGAAGCGATTAAAGAAGCTCCAATAGCCCACCAAGTTAAGTTTCCTTCAGCTAGGAAATAAGCTTTTGCATCTTGTTCGTCTTTTTTACGTTTGTGGTAAATAGTATAACCGTAGGATGCAACTACGATAAAGTAAATGATGAAAACCGCATAATCTGCGAAAGCAAGGCTCTGGTTCATTGTTAGTAGTATTTTAAAAAATTAGTATAGGTGATTGTTTGTTTAGTTTTTAGGTTTTGAAAGTATTGGTTATGAAAAATTCAAAACTGTAATTTTATAATTTATGCTAGTTTAAAATAAGATATATGTTTTTATTCTGTTATTTTTTTATGAAAATAGAAGCGAAAGCCAAAAGTATAATAAAAAATTATAAATTCATTGTTAACAAATGTGTTTTTTACATTTATAAATTGATTATTGTGTTAAATTTTACTTTCTCTTCGTTATAAAACGATAATTTATAAACTCTTATAATGTACTTCTGATTGTTGTCTTAATATTTCGGCACTTTTTTCTGGTGTAATATCACGCTGCGATTCTCCTAACATTTCATATCCAACCATGAATTTTTTTACCGTTGCAGAACGTAATAAAGGCGGGTAAAAATGCATGTGAAAATGCCATTCTGGATGTTCCAAACCGTCTGTTGGCGATTGATGAATTCCAGAAGAATACGGAAAAGAGGTGCTGAATAAATTATCGTATTTTATCGTTAATTGTTTCAGGATTTTAGCAAACGAAGTGCTTTCTGCAGCAGTAAAATTGGTAATTTTATTTACCGCTCTTTTGCTTACAATCATAGTTTCGTAAGGCCAGATTGCCCAAAACGGAACTAATGCTATAAAATCATCGTTTTCGATTACAATACGTTCTCCTGATTTTAATTCGGCTTGAACATAATCTTCTAAAAGTGTTCTTTTGTTTTTATCGTAATAAGATTTTAGACTGTTTTGAGTTTTCTCTACTTGAGTGGGTAAAGAAGACTGTGCCCAAATTTGTCCATGTGGATGCGGATTGCTGCAACCCATTACACTTCCTTTATTTTCGAATATCTGTACGTGATTAATGTACTTGATATTTCCTAAATCTGTGTATTCTTTCTGCCAGGTTTTAATGATGTTTTCAATTCCTGCAAGATCCATTTCTGGAAGTGTAAGATCGTGTCTTGGAGAAAAACAAACTACTCTCGAAATTCCCTGCTCAGGTTTTGCTTTAAAAAAAGTATGTTTAATATCTTCTTCAAAAATAATTTCGTCCTGCTTCATTGCAGCAAAATCATTTTCAAATACAAAACTGCCTTCATAAGCGGGATTACTTACGCCGTTAGCACGAACATTTCCCGGACATAAATAGCAGGTTGGGTCGTACTTTGGTAAAGCTTCTGTAGAAATAGTTTCGTTTTGTCCTTGCCACGGACGTTTTGCACGATGAGGTGAAACTAAAACCCATTCATTAATTAATGGATTAAAACGCCTGTGCGGATCTTCGTTAATGTCAAAATTTTTCATTGTGTTGTGGGTGGTATTAAAGTAATGTTGTTCCGTTAGAGATTTTTACATCATAGAATTTTAACTCAATCCCAAATGTATCTAAATAAAGATTTGAAAACTTACTTTTTACCTCATTTTCATGACCTTTTTTTATTAAATTAATCGTGCACCCACCAAAACCGCCGCCCATCAAACGAGAACCTATTATTGCATCGTCTGCTTTTGCTGTATCTACAAGCATATCCAGCTCTTCACAACTCACTTCATATTCTTGCGATAAACCATAATGCGTCTCAAAAAGCAACTGCCCCAAAAGCTCAATATTTCCTTTATCCAAAGCCTCACAAGCTTTTATAACTCGGTTAATTTCTTTAACCACAAAATGAACTCTGCTAAAAACCTTTTCGCTCAGTTTGTCTTTAAGACTCAAAACCTGCTCTTCTGTACAATCTCTAAAACTTTTTACCGCAGGAAAGTTAGCTTTGATAATAGACAAACCTTCTTCACATTCTAATCTTCTAGTGTTGTATTCAGAAGTAAAAAGAGAGTGTTTTACATTACTGTCCATTAAGATCAATGAATAATCTTTAAAATCGGCATTGTGATATTCGTATTCTAAAGTATTACAATCTAGTTTTATTACTTTGTCTTCAATACCGTGAACGCTTGAAAACTGATCCATGATACCGCAGTTAATACCTACCCAGTGTTCTGCTTTTTGACCTAATAAAGAAATGTCTTTTTTCTCAATTGTTAAATCAAAAAGAGCAGCGATTCCGAAAATCATCCCGCACTCTAAAGCTGCAGAAGAGGACAATCCAGAACCAACTGGAATATTACTACTGAAAACACAATTAAAATCTTCAAAAACAAATCCGTTATCTTTCAATTGTTTAATAACGCCGCGAATATAATTCGTCCAGACAACATCGCTTAGCTGAATTTCTTCTGTTAAATCAATTTCAAAAACCTCGTTTAAATCAATAGCGATGATTTTAGATTTTTTTGTTTTACTTTTTTCAAAGGCAAAACAAATCACTTTGTCAATTGCTGCAGGTAGTACATATCCGTCATTATAATCAATATGTTCCCCAATAATATTAATTCTTCCTGGAGAAAGAACTATTTTTTGAGGAGCAGATCCAAAAGATTTTTTGAAGAATGTAGTCGTGTTTTGTATTAAAATATCGTTCATTATTTTGTAATTGTAATAGTGTTGTCTTGTAGTTTTTCGGATGTCGCTTTTAGCGTTATTTTCTTTTTTAAATCTTTAGTTTTAAGAATAATGGTCGCAATTCCAGCTTCGGCTTTAATTGAATTTTGACCAATTAATTCGGCATTTCCTTCGCTTAAAGTAAAAGTTACTTCATTTTCTGCAGTTGGAATAATAGTTCCATCAGCATCTGTAATTTTAGCATAAACAAAAACCATATCTGGAAAATCAGGATTTATCTGTTTGGATGAAAGATCATAGCTCAATACTACTTTTGAAGCCTTTTTAGGCGTTTTTACAGTATTTGAAGCTACTTTTTTTCGACCAATAAAACCTTCTGCACGTAAAGTTCCAGCCTTAAATTCGTTTACTTTAAAAATAAAAGGAGCATGTTCTAATTTATCGCTATTGCTGTTTACTAATGGTTTTTCTTTGGCAATTAAAACATCATTTAAGTACAAAGCAACTTCATCGCAATTGCCGTAAACCGTTATGTTTAATGGCGATTCTGGTGTCCAGAAATTGGCAATATGCACCATTGGTCCAGAGAATAAGTTTTTATCTAAAACGACATTCGCATCACGCTGGCTTTGATAAAAATAATAAGCAAATTTTGGAATTCTAAAAATATCGCTGATTCCAGAACTTTCTAAATCGGGACTGTAACCTCGGTTGTAATCATACATAACCCAGTTGGCTTCGCCAATAGTCTGTTCTCCTTTTCGGTTAGAATTTGAAGCTTCTTGAAAGTTGTAAGCCTGCTGTAACAATCTTTTTTCACCAGCGTTTCTTAATTGACGAGAAGTTCTTTCTTCCTCTTTCAAATTAGAAAATTCAGTCTGATTGAATCCTGCATTTTGCGCATAATATTCCCAATCGCCATATTCAGCAATAAAAATTTTACGATTTCCTTTGTTGTATTTTGTCCAATAATCTGGTGCTTTTGCATGCTGGCGTGCTGGAATAAACAAATCATAATTTTCGTTATCAATCCAGCTTGCGCTGTAATTGTCAGCAAAAGGCAATTCTTCTTTAAGCGTTTTGGTTGCTTCTGCCATGAATTCTTTGCTCATGTCGGTTTCATTAAGCGAAGCTTCCCAAAAAATAATACTTGGGTGATTTCGATCTCTGCGCGCCATATCACGAATATCTTGATAGGCATTTTTCTGGAACGTTTCATTTCCAAAAAACTGCCAGCCCGTTAAGCTGTTCATTACCAAAATACCCAATTCGTCGCAGGCATTATAAAAAGCTTCGGCATGCGGATAATGCGATAATCTCACAAAATCAAAACCAGCATTTTTAATTTTCACCGCATCGCGATATTGTGCTTCATCAGAAATGGCATATCCTAAATACGGATATTCTTGATGTTCGTTTGTTCCGGTAATAAATAATTTTTTATCGTTTAAATAATACCCGTCTGCTTTTATTTCAGATTTCCTGATTCCGATTTTTTCAGAATAAGAATCAATTGTTTTATCGTTTAAAATAACCTGAACTTCTATTTGATATAAATTCGGATTATTAATTCCCCACAACTCTGGATTTTTAACCGAAATTTTTTGCGTTAAAGTAAAATCAGAAAATGAATCTACGGTGAAATTCTCCGATTTAAATTCGGTTTTTTTGCCTTTATTATCCGTTAGAATAAACTTTAGAGAGGCTGTTTTAGCAATGTTAAAATCATTCTTTAAATGAACCTGAACAGTTCCCGAAGCTTCTTCTTTCGTTATGTTTCCAAAGTTTACATAAATACCGCCGCTTGCTTTTCTTTCTGCGTGTACCGCATTTGAAATGTATAATTTTGAGGTTGTAATTATATAGACATTTCTATAAATACCGCCGTAATAATTAAAGTCTAAATCTTTTAAAGGTTTCCCCGGCAAAAAGTTAGGATTATCTTCATTGTTTACTTTTACCTTAATTATGTTTTCTTTTTCTGGATCTTGATTTAAAAATGCAGTTGCATCAATAGAAACAGGCAGATAACCGCCTTTATGATTGATGGCTTTTATGTCGTTGATCCAAACATCTGCTTCCTGCATTATGCCTTCAAAATAGATAAATGTTTTTTGGTCTTTTGAAGGGTTGGCTTTAAACTTTTTCTGGTACCAAGAAGTTCCTTGAAATTGTTTAATAACAACCAGTTTTTCAATTTTTGCGGTATGCGGAATTGTAACTTTTTCCCAATCTGAAGAGCCGTTTTCTTCTCTTTTAAATTCCCAATCGGCACCAAAATTTACTTTTGTGCGCGATTGTGCATAGTTTTTTCCAAAAGAAAAAACCAAAAGAAAAGAGAGTAATAGGAATGTATTTTTTGAAAGGATCTTCATTATTGTTTAAATTAATTTTCTTTAAAAGAATCTAATGCCGGCGATGGTTTTCCGTTAGAAAGCCAAGCGTTTAATTGGTAATTGCTCCAGCTTTTTTCGCCTTCTGGTTCCCAATAAATAACGCCTAAACCTTTGTTGTTGGGAACATTTTTAACTGCTTTTATCGTCGCAGTAAGCATATCTCTAGTGTTTTCGACCAATGTGTAATCGCCGCCAACTTCTACAACCATAACTTCTTTATTGTATCGTGAAGCCATGTCTTTTAAGTTGTTTTCTAAATCGGCTATACTTGCTTTGTAATCGCTTTTTAACCAATACGGATAATAAGACATTCCGATTACATCGTATTTTACATTATTGGCTGTGGCTTTGTCAAAAAACCATCTGAATTTTTCGTTTTTATTTCCTTCGTCTAGATGTACAATTACTTTTATTTTAGAGTCAATTGCTTTTACAGCATCATAACCTTTGTTTAGTAATTGTGCCAATTGCGCAAAGTTGTCTGTGCTTCCTTCCGGCCAAAGCATGCCGCCCGGAATTTCGTTTCCAACCTGAACCCATTCTGGAGTAACGCCAGCATTTTTTAACAAGGTTAAAACAGCGTACGTATGGTTGTAAACATCTGTTAACAAATCTTGAAAAGAATGAGCTGCCCAAGCTGCAGGTTTGTTTTGTTTTGCAGGATCTGCCCAAGAATCGCTGTAATGAAAATCGATCATAATACGCATGCCCAATTTTTGAGCTCTTACTGCCATAACAACAGTTTCTTCGGGACTGCAGTGTCCGCTTGCTTTATCGTTAGAAGGATTTACCCAGACTCTTAATCTAATGGTATTAATTCCTCTGTCTTTTAACAATTGTAAGCAGTCTTTTTGAGAACCGTCTGTATCGTAAAATTTATATCCCGTTGCTTCCATTTGAGGTAACCAGCCCACATCGGCTCCTTTTGCGAAACCAGTCTGCTCGACTTTAGAATCTGAAGTATCTTTTGAGGTACTGCAGGAAACCAAAACAAGAAGAGCTGAAAAGAGGCTTATTAGAGTTGCTTTTTTCATAAACCGTTAATTTAAATTTTCAAATCTATAAACGGTTCTTTGCGTGTATTCCTCGTCTTTTCTTAAAACAGCATTCGGAAAATGTTCGTGATTTGGAGCGTCTGGAAAGTTTTGAGTTTCAAAACAAATGCCGCTTTGTGCTTTATAATCTGTGTTTTCTTTTCCTTTTAGAGTATCAAAACAATTCCCGCCAACATATATGTGCACGCTTGGCTGATCCGTATAAACGCTCATTTGTAAATTGTTTTTTGAACTGATTAGTTTTGCGACAACTTCTGTTTTAGAGTTAATTACAAAAGAATTATCGATCGGGAACGGACATTTTTTCTCCGTTCTAAAATCAAATACATGATTGGTAAGATCTACAAAATTTCCGGTTGGGATATTGTTATCATCTGTCTCTAACATTTTAGCCGATTTGATAAACATTTCCTGATCTAAAACCAAAGCATCATGACCTTCAAGATTGAAATAACTATGATGTGTTAAATTAATAACTGTATCTTCTGTTGTAGTTGCGCTGTAGTCTAGTTTTAATTCGTTCTCTTCCGTCAAAGTATACGTTAAATAAACGTGCATTTCGCCTGGGAAACTTTCGTCTAAGTTTTCGCTTAAAAGACCCAATGTAATTGACGGATTTTCACCTCCTGTTATATCGGTTACATTCCAAACCTTTCTTCCAAAACCAAAATCACCGCCGTGCAAAGTATTGCCGTTGTTGTTGCCTAGAAGTTTAAAAGTTTTATTATTTATAGTAAAAGAAGCATTATGAATTCTTCCGGCATAACGGCCGACAGTTGTCCCAAAATAAGGAGCACTTGGCAGACTGTAAGAATCTAAATAAGCTTGCAGGTTATCAAAACCCAAAACAACATCTACCAGTTTTCCATTAGATAATGGTATTTGTAATGAAGTTACAGTTGCACCATAATTGATAATCTGAACTTTCATTCCGTTTTTATTTCTTAATTCAAAAGAATAAATTTCTTCGTTATCAGGCATTAAACCAAATAATTTGCAACCAGATAGGTTCTGAAAATGCGATATGTGTTTTATTTCCATGCTATTTTTACCAAATATGAAATCCAAAAATAGAAACATTTAATACAATTACATACCAGTACCTACCAGTTTTTTGTATCTTGCACAAAAAATATATTTTTTATGAACGTAATTTCTGTACAAAACAACATTGGGCTTCCAAAATATAAGCAGATAATTCTTTCAATTGAGAAAGCAATCGAAGAAGAAAAATTAATAAAAGGCGACCGGCTTCCATCGGTCAATAAAGTTTGTCTGGCGTTTTCTTTATCTCGAGATACGGTTTTGCTGGCGTATGAAGAACTGAAAAAAAGAGGGATTATTTATGCCATTCCTGGAAAGGGTTATTACGTGAAAAGTATTGAAATCACTATAAAACAGAAGATTTTTTTATTGTTTGATGAATTAAATATTTTTAAAGAAGACATTTATAATTCGTTTTTAAAACACATTGGAAAAAATGTTCAGGTGGATATTTTCTTTCATCATTTCAATGTCGATGTTTTTAAAAAGCTCGTAAATGACAGCAACGGAAATTATACGAAATACATAATTATGCCGACGAACTTAAACGATGTAGCTGATTGGATAAAAACCCTACCAGTAAATGACGTTATCATACTAGATCAGACAAATCCTGAGTTGAAATTATATCCTGCAATTTATCAAAATCATAGAAAGGATATTTTTGAAGGTTTGCTAAAAGCAAAAACACGTTTAAATAAATACAAGAAATTAATTCTGATTTTTCCAGGTTTTAGAGAGCCGCTTGGAATGAAATTGGGTTTTGAATCGTTTTGTGAGATGTATAATTTTGATTCTGAAATTATAACAGAATTTACCAACCGAGAAATAACACAAGGAGATCTTTATATCATTCCGAACGATCGTGATTTGGTTCGTGTAATTGAAAATGCAGGAAATCAGAACTTAAAATTAGGAACTGATTTTGGAATCATTTCGTACAATGAAACGCCTTTAAAAAAGATTGTTGCAAATGGAATCACGACGATTTCTACTCATTTTGAATTGATGGGAAAAATCTTAGCAGATATGGTTTTGAAAGGAACTAAAGAACAGATCGAAAATAAATCATCTTTAACAATGCGAAGATCATTGTAAATTGCTGGAATTACTTTTTTGAGACATTTCTGTTTATATCACATTTAAAATTCTTTTTGTTTAGTAAATCGTTAATTTATTAGTAAAAAAAATAAGGAAACAATTTTTTGTTTTTGTGGAATTATTTTGCATACATTTGCAAATGTAAATTTTACACTTATTAATTATTTCGCTTTGACTTCAAATTGATAGAACGAGCTCTATTTTGAAATTGGGTTAAAACAAATAAAAAAACCACTTACTGACTTAAGCCAAATCCTCTTCTAATTGAACTTAGAAGAAAACAATTTTAACTTATTAAAATATACAAAAGACATGAAATTTTTTATAGATACAGCAAATTTAAAAGACATTAAAGAAGCCAACGATTTAGGAGTTTTAGATGGAGTTACGACAAACCCATCGTTAATGGCAAAAGAAGGAATTACGGGCGCTCAGAACATTTTAGATCATTATATAAAGATCTGTGATTTGGTTGACGGGGATGTAAGCGCTGAGGTTATTGCGACAGATTTTGAAGGAATGATTGCTGAAGGTGAAAAACTGGCAGCGCTGCATCCGCAGATTGTGGTAAAAATTCCGATGATAAAAGATGGCGTAAAGGCTATTAGATATTTTTCTAATAAAGGAATTAGAACCAATTGTACTTTGGTGTTTTCTGTAGGGCAGGCTTTATTGGCTGCAAAAGCGGGTGCAACTTATGTGTCTCCGTTTATCGGTCGTTTAGACGATGTGTCTACAGACGGTATGGTTTTAATTGAAGATATTAGATTGATTTATGATAATTACGGTTATGAAACGCAGATTTTGGCTGCTTCTGTGCGTAATGTGATGCACATTATCAATTGTGCTAAAATTGGTTCAGATGTTATTACGGGTCCTTTGAGCGCGATTGAAGGTTTATTAAAACATCCGTTAACAGATATTGGTTTAGCTACATTTTTAGCAGATTACCAAAAAGGAAACAGCTAAAAACAAGAATAATTTTAGTTTTTTTTAAATAGTAGTTTTATTGAAGAAAAAACCCTGAAAGTGTGCAGCTTTCAGGGTTTTGTTTTTTCAGAAAATATTTTTTTTCACACAGATTTATTTTTTATAATTTTTTGGTAAAAGGTTTTTTCACGCAGATTTTGCAGATTTAGGGGATTTTTATCTGCTTAATCTGCAAAATCTGCGTGAAAAGAATTATAAGGTTTTGATTAAAGAAAATTTAAATCTGTGTCCAAATATTAAAGATTTAATACAAAATCATTAAGTAATTTTTCTTCGTATTTTTCTTTGTTGAAAGTATAGAGGTACGATCCTTTTCGAGAAGACTGCATGTCTTTTTCGTCTAATTTATTTAGAATTTCCAAAGAATTAATTTTACTGATAAAGTTTCGTTTGTCTAATTCTTTACTTAAAATGGCTTCGTATAATTCTAATAATTGGCGCATTGTAAATTTTTCTGGCAGTAATTCAAAACCAATTGGTTTTATAGAAGTTCTATAACGGAGTCTTCTTACCGCATGATGCACCATTTCGTTATGGTCAAAAATTAATTTGGGCATATCATTAATACTGAACCATTCTGCGTGATAGTTTTGTATCATTTCGGCATTATGATTCTCAATATTAATTAAAGCATAATACGATACCGAAATAGTTCTTTCTACAGGATCACGATCAATATCACTGTAAGCATATAACTGCTCCATGTAAATATCGTTTAAACCAGTATAGGTATTTAAAATTCTAATAGCAGCATTGTCTAGTACTTCATCACGTTTTAAAAAACCTCCAATCAAAGACCATTTTCCCTTTTCAGGTTCAAAGTCCCTTTTGATTAAAAGTATTTTTAATCCTTGGTGGTCGAATCCAAAAATGATGCAATCTACTGCCAATAGCGCTTTATCAGCAGAGCTATAACTGTTTAGCATATTCTGTTTTTTGATGTAAATATATAAACTTCCACATTCGTTTCATAATTTATTAATGTTGTTTTTACACTTAAAACGAATAACTATCCAAAAATAGAGTTAAAAAAATGAGTTTTTACATAAAAATAACATACAATTTTTGTTTTTATGATTTTTTTAAGATGAAAACAGGATAGTTACAGGATGGTTTTTTGAAAAAAGTTGTAATAGATTATGAAAATCTGACATCAAAAATAGGGTTTTATTTACAAAATAAACACATTTATGTTTCCGAAATCGATGTAAAACAGCTTTTTTATTAACAAACAATTTTTTGATTAAAAAGAGGCTTTTTGATTAAAAGTGTAGTTTTTACACAAATAACTCGTAAAAAAAGCCATTTTTTTTGTAAAAACCATCAAATTTTAAATGTTGTTATTACACTTAATTTACGATATGCGTTTTTTTTCAAGCCTTTTTTTGTGATATTAATTTGTTTATGAGGTTTTTTTTTAGTTAAATTTACAAATGTAGAATTAACACTTATAATTATACACTAACTAACTTAAACAAACCACAGTATGACAAACCAACGATTATTTTTTTATTGCAATTTTTTATTGCCAAAAAAAGAATGGCTTATAGCATTAGTAATGCTATTATTTTCTGTTAATGAAATGTCGGCTCAAGACAAAGTAATTAGCGGAGTTGTTACTTCGGCACAAGACAATCTGCCGCTGCCGGGAGTAAACGTTATGATAAAAGGAACCAAAACTGTTTCTACAACAGGTTTTGACGGAGAGTATTCTATTAAAGCATCACCAAACGATGTTTTAGTTTTTTCATTTATAGGATTTCAGATTAAAGAAGCAGCGGTAGGAACTCAATCTAAAATAACAATCGCTTTAAGTGAAGATACTAATAAACTTAATGAAGTAGTAGTAGTAGGATATGGAACACAAAAGAAATCAGATCTTACAGGTTCTATTAGTGTTGTTGATATGGAATCTGCTAAAAAAACAGTTACTTATGATCCTGCAAAAATGCTTCAAGGGCAGGTTGCAGGTGTAACAGTACAATCTTCTGGAGAACCAGGAGGTTTTGTAAACGTAAAAATTAGAGGTATAAATTCATTTACAAACAACAATCCTCTTTTTGTTATTGACGGAATGATCGTAGACAATCCTAACGATTTTGCACCAGGAGATATCGAGTCAATGCAAGTTTTAAAAGACGCATCTTCGGCCGCTATTTATGGTGTTCAAGGAGCTAATGGAGTTGTAATTATTACGACTAAAAAAGGTAAAAGCGGTAAATTAGACATTAAATTCAAATCTATTGTTGGTCTTCAAAATGTGGCTAAAAAATGGAATCTAACAGATAGAGAAGGATATCAAAAAATTACTACTGCCGCAGAATTAAACGCGGGCTTAACTGTAGCTCCAGGGAATGACCCGACTAGTCCTTCTTATATTAATAATGTAAATACAGATTGGCAGAAAGAAGCCTTTCAAACAGGAGTTATTCAAAACCAATCGCTTACAATGAATGGTGGAGCAGAGAATTTAGGATATAATTTGAATGTAGATTACTTTAAAAATACAAGTTATTTAAACTCTCCTCAAGACTACGAGAGAATGTCTACTAATTTGAATTTATTTGGTAAAAAAGGAAAATTTAAATACGGTGCAAAAATTGGATTTACACAATCTGACAAAGAAAACTTTAACGAATACAATGCTGGAGAATCTGCAATTGTTGATTTATTAGGTGCAATTCCAACCATGAAAGTGTACGATCCAAATAGACTTGGAGGTTACGGAGGAACAGACAATTTAACGCAGAGAGCAATCTCAATGAACCTTATAGGATACAATAATTTATTGACTAATAACGGAAAAAGAAACCGTTTTATTGGTGATATCTGGGGAGAACTAGAAATCGTAAAAGGTTTAAAATATAAATTGGACGCGAGTTTTGATAGATTAGATTTTCAAAACAGAAAATTTATTCCACCAAGTGATTTAGGATGGTATTATATTACTACAAATGATGAAGCTTCTTTAGATGTATCAACAGGAAGTCAGTCTAGAACTTTCTTAAACAATTTATTGACGTATGAAATCACGCTTGGTAAACATAAAATTGATGCTTTAGCAGGATGGATTCAAGAAAGAAAAGATTACTACAATCACTGGTCTAGAGGTGTAGGATATACGCCGGGAGAAATCAGCCAGATTCAATATGCTGATGCTACAAGTGCAGGAGAAAACAAAAACACGGTTGCTAACATTTCGTACTTAAGCAGATTAAATTATTCTTATGATGATCGTTATTTTGTTACAGGAAACTTTAGACAAGATAAAACATCACTTTTCAGCGAACAAAACAATACAGGTAATTTCTACTCTTTTTCTGGAGCTTGGAAATTGAGCAACGAACATTTTTTAAAATTACCAGATTGGTTTAATACTATTAAATTTAGAGGAGGTTACGGTATTTTAGGTAACAATACAATTGGTGTATACGCTTATTCTCCAACAATCAATTCTTTTGCGGGATATGATTTTAATAATGCATTGGCACCAGGAACTACAGTTGTAAGTGCAATTGATCCAAATGTGCATTGGGAAGAAACTAAGACTTCTAACGTTGCGGTAGAATTAGGATTTTTTGATAATGATTTGCAGGTTACAGCAGAGTATTATCAAAAAAAATCAACAGATCTTTTAATTGGTGTTCCATTACCATATTCAACCGGAGCATTTCCAGCAAGTATTACAACAAATGCAGGAGCAGTTAAAAACAGTGGTTTAGAGTTTTCTGCAACATATAATAACAATCACCATAAATTTAAATATACTATTTCTGGAAATGTAGGAACTTTAAAAAATGAGGTTCTACAAATTGGTCTTAACGGAAATCCTATTTATGGAGCAGCTTCAAAAACGGAAGTAGGTAGATCTATTGGTGAAATTTATGCGTATCAAACGGCAGGAATTTTTCAAAATGCAGCAGATTTAGCGGCGTCGCCAACTCAAACCAATGCAGGAGTTGGAGATGTTAAATTTAAAGACGTTAACGGAGACGGTCAGATTACAGATGCTGATAGAACATACCAAGGCGTTACTATTCCAAAATACAGCTACGGATTTAATTTTAGTGCAAACTATAAAAACTTCGACTTCTCAATGTTTTGGCAAGGGAGCGGTGGTAACAAAGTATTTAACGGATTGTATCGTAACTTAATGGCTGGACAATATGGAAACAGCAGTGTTGACGAATTAAATTTCTGGACACCAACAAATACAAATACAGACGTTCCACGTCCGATTATTGGAGATCCAAACGCAAACGCAAGAGATTCGAACAGATTTATTGAAAGCGGCGATTACATTAAGCTGCAGACCATGGAAATAGGATACAATATTCCAGTTCCTAAAGACCTATTTATTCAAAAAGCTAAGGTATATATTAACGGTCAAAACTTATTGATTATTAGTAAATACAGAGGTTACGACCCTGATTTTAACTACAACGATGGATTATTTTCTAGAGGATATGACGCTGGATCTTTTCCAAACCCAAGAACAATTTCTTTGGGTGTTGAAGTGAACTTTTAAAATTAGCTAATCAATTAAAACGAATTAAAATGAAATATAAAATATTTAATTATATAACAGTTTTCTTTTCACTAGCAGTTGTAACAACAAGCTGTGTTGAAAATGAAGATTTGCTTCAAGTTGATCCAAATGTTGAAACAGCGGGTTCATTTTGGAAAACAGATCAAGACGCAATAGAAGGTGTAAATGCAGCTTACGGAAGTTTATTAACAGATGGTACTTACATGCGTAGTACACCATTATTATTAGACGCAAGATCAGACGATGCTCGTACCAACAGCCCTTGGGGATCTATGTATAATGCGGGTAGATTTAACTCAAATGTAGCAGATCCGTCTATTTACGGATGGGCTTATGAAACGTATTATCAAGGTATTTATCGCGCAAATCAAGTTTTAGCTAATGTGCCAGCTATCGAAATGACAGATGCGGCGCTTAAAAATAGAATTTTAGGACAGGCTTATTTCTTAAGAGGTTTATTTTTATTTCATGCCGTAAACATGTTTAAAAATGTACCGTTACCAACAGAAATTGCGGTATACTATCCACAAAAAACAAATGACGAAGGCTGGGCTCAAGTTATTGCAGATTTTAAAGCTGCTGCCGAATTATTACCAACTTCTTATGATGGTATTTCAGGTTTAGATGCAGGACAAAAAGGACGTGCTACAAAAGGTGCTGCTTTAGGATACCTAGGAAAAGCCTATTTGTTTACCAAAGATTTTGCAAATGCTAAAACCACTTTTAAACAAGTTATAGATTTAGGAGTTTATTCTTTAGTATCCAATTACAGAGACAACTTTACAACAACTAATGAAAACAACTCAGAATCTCTTTTTGAAGTACAATTTAGCAGAGATGCTGGCGGTGTAGATTTAGGCTGGGGCGGTGCTCCTGCTTCAGGCTGGGGGAAAACATCGGCACGTGCGATTACATACGCACCAAGAGCTTTTGGATGGACAGACGTGCAGCCTTCTTGGGCATTGTTTAACGAATTTCATGATGAGAAAACAAAAACGGGAGATCTTGACCCACGTTTAGATGCTACTATTTTTTACAACAAACCAGGCGGCATGCAATTGTATGGTAAAGATTTTGCCATTTTTTATGCCGCAAGTCCAGCAGATTTAAGCGATATCTTTTGTAGAAAATACCAAAATTCTGACGGACAATTTGCAGATGAATACGATTGGCGTTCTGGTATCAACGAGCGTTTGTTACGTTATGCAGATATTCTTTTAATGTATGCAGAATGCTTAAACGAAACAGGAGATACACCGGGAGCTTACACTTATATTCAAATGGTAAGAGACAGAGTGGGCATGCCAAATTTAGCAACTGCAAAACCAGGATTAAGTCAAACTGCAATGAGAGAACAAATTGGTCATGAAAGATTTTTAGAGTTCCCTCTGGAAGGACACCGTTTTGATGATATTCGTCGTTGGGGATGGCTTCAAGATGCAACAAAATTAGCATGGTTAAAATCTAGAGACGCAGAATTTAATTCGTATGCGCCGGGAAGAGAATATTATCCAATTCCGCAATTAGAAATGGATAATAATCCAGGAACCATTCAAAATGACAGTTATTAATATTTTATTGAGTTAGTTATAATACCTAATATCATTTGGCAGGTTAAATATAAAATCTGCCATGTGGTATTTTAATATCTTAAAGAAGAAGTGAAATAGCAGAGGAGATTAATTATTTATAAACAATACTAAAATTATATCACAATGAAAACAATAACAAGTTTGGTTTTATTAGCAGTATTATTAGGAAGTTGTCAAAATGAAGATCCCATAGTTTCTTCCAATGAAGGAGCAAGTGCAGTAACTCAGAATTCAGAAATTAAAAACAATACAACAGCAAAAACAGTTACAGGAACAGTTGCATCACACGATCCAAGTACAATAGTAAAAAGCGGTGTTAATTATTATGTTTTTACAACAGGAGATAATATCCCAATGACGTATTCTACTAATTTAGTTAATTGGACATGGGGAACATCAGTTTTCACGTCAACACCAAGTTGGATAACAGGATACGTTCCCGGTTTTGTAAAAACATTTTGGGCTCCAGATGTAGCTTGGTTCAACAACCGCTGGAACATGTATTATTCGTGTTCAACATTTGGTTCATCCACATCGACAATTGGTTTAGTAACCACATCGGCAATTTCGCAAAGCGCAGGAACAACCTGGACCGATAGAGGTGTAGTTGTTTCTTCAACATCAGCGTCAGATGTAAATGCAATAGATCCTTCAATTTTAGTAGACGGCGCAAATGTATATATGGCGTATGGTTCTTGGCATGCAGGAATTGGTGTTGTATCAATTAATGCCTCTACAGGAAAACCAAGCGGAACAAGAACAATAGTTGCTGGAGGAAACAGCGCTTCATGGGAAGCTCCTTGTTTAATAAAAGAAGGCAGTTATTACTATATGTTCGTTAACCGAGGTACTTGCTGTAACGGTGTAAACAGTACCTATTATATTGTAGTCGGACGTTCGACAAGTCCGTTTGGACCTTTTGTGGATAAAAACGGAACAGCATTAACAAGTGGCGGCGGCACAACAGTTTTGGCAACGCAAGGAAACTATATCGGGCCAGGACATTTGTCTCGAATTGTTGGAACTCAAAAAGGATCGGTACATTATTATGATGGAGCCGACAGCGGGAATCCAAAACTTGAAATTGTATATTTTACATGGTCATCAGGATGGCCTACATTATCTTATTAAAAATTAAAATTTAGAGGAAAGCCTTAAAACTTTCCTCTTTATAACATAAACCACTATGAAAAAAGCACTTATAATTACCTTTCTTTTTACCCTTTGTAATCAGGTTACTTTCGCACAAAATCAAACTACAGTAGTTGCTATAAAAAACACTGCAGACGCTCCAACGATCAATAAAAACATCTACGGACATTTTGCTGAGCATTTAGGACGCTGTATTTATGGAGGATTTTTTGTTGGAGACACCTCAAAAATACCAAACACAAAAGGAGTTAGAAATGATATTGTTAAGGCTTTAAAAGAGTTAAAAATTCCAAATTTAAGATGGCCGGGAGGTTGTTTTGCAGATACGTATCACTGGAAAGACGGTATTGGTCCTCAAGAACAAAGACCAACTATTGTAAACAAATGGTGGGGCGGTGTAACAGAAGACAACAGCTTCGGGACACATGACTTCTTAAACATGTGCGAATTACTTGGAGCAGAACCGTATTTGTCTGGAAACGTAGGAAGCGGATCTGTTCAGGAATTGGCAGACTGGGTTCAGTACACCAACTTTAGCGGTAAAAGTCCGATGAGTGATCTTCGTAAAAAAAATGGAAGAACAGAACCTTGGAAAGTTAAATTCTGGGGAATTGGAAATGAAGCTTGGGGTTGCGGTGGTAATATGACAGCAGAATATTATGCTAATGAATATCGTAAATACGCCACTTTTATGTCTGATTGGGAAAATACAGGTGGTATCACTCGTATTGCATCTGGATCAAACAGCGCCGATTATAATTGGACAGAAGTTTTAATGAAAAATATTCCAATCAATATGCTGGGCGGACTCGGTGTTCACCATTATGCCGTTATCGATTGGGCTAAAAAAGGAGACGACAGAGATTTTTCTGAAGAAGGTTATTTCAAAACCATGCAGTCTGCTCTAAAAATGGAAGAATTGGTTACCAAACATGCAGCGATCATGGACAAATATGATCCTGAGAAAAAAGTAGCGATGATTGTTGACGAATGGGGAGGCTGGTATGAAGTAGAAAAAGGAACAAATCCAGGTTTCTTATATCAACAAAACACAATGAGAGATGCAGTTTTAGCAGGAGCAACATTAAATATTTTCAATAACCATGCAGACCGAGTTCGTATGGCAAACTTAGCACAATGTGTAAACGTTTTGCAAGCTGTAATTTTAACCGATAAAGCAAAAATGGTTACCACGCCAACGTATCATATAATGAAAATGTACAGTGTACATCAAGATGCTAAATTACTGCCAGTAAGTTTTACATCACCATTATATACGCTTAATGGAGAAACACTTCCAGCAGTATCAGCATCAGCATCAAAAGATAAAAGTGGAGCAGTACATATTTCATTAGTAAATGTAGATGCAAAAAACAAAAACAAGATAGAAATAGATATTAATGATCTAGGCGTTAAAAATTTCACAGCAACAGTTTTAACAGCGTCAAAATTACAAGATTACAATTCATTTGATACTCCGAACAAAATTGTACCAACAGTTTTTAAAGGATTTGAAAACAAAAAAGGAAAACTTGAAATTACAATTCCTCCTTTCTCAGTAGTTGTTTTAGAAGGAAAATAAAAGATAAAAAAGATGAAAAAATCAAATACGATTTTAAAAATAACATCCTATATCAGTTTCTGTTTGGCAGCGCTAACCGTTGTCAGCTGTTCGAGCGATGATCCAGCAAAAGAAACAACAGATCCTGTAGTGACACCGCCAGTTGTGGTAACGCCTACATTTGCGGGTCCAACTTATGCCGATAATTATACCGGAATCGCAAGCTGGGAAAGCAGAGCACAATGGAATTTAGCCAACGTACACGATCCAACGGTAGAGAAATCTGGAGACTATTATTATATGTACCAAACCGATGCTTCTTATGGAAATGCAACAGACGGTCATGGGCATTTTTTCTACAGAAGATCAAAAGATTTAATCAATTGGGAATTCATGGGATCATCAATGACTCAGGCACCAGCTTGGGTAAAAGATTCTTTAAACAATAAAAGAGCGAGAATGTCGCCAGCCTTACCTCCTATCGATAATCCAACGTATGGATATTGGGCGCCATGTGTGCGTAAAGTAGGAAACAAATTTAGAATGTATTACAGCATTGTAGTAACCAACCCGATTATAGGTACAGATACCAATACTTCTTGGACAGAGCGTGCTTTTATTGGCTTGGCCGAAACAGATGATTTGGCTTCAAACAATTGGGTAGACAAAGGAATGGTGGTTTGTTCTGAACCAGACGGTGTAAAAAGTTACGTTAGAAATGGAGGAAATGATTGGGATGCTTATTTTAAATTCAATGCCATCGATCCAAGTTTTATACAAACTCCAGAAGGAGATCAATATTTAATTTATGGTTCTTGGCATTCTGGAATTGCAGCGTTAAAATTAAATCCAGATACAGGAAAACCATATCAATTAAAAACAATTGACGATTATGGAGTACGAATTGCTGGGCGCGGTAATGTAAACACAAACCGCTGGCAGGCACTCGAAGGACCAGAAATTATCTATAATGCAGACACACAGTATTATTATTTGTTTTTGGCTTATGACGAATTATCGGTGGCATACAATACTCGTGTAGCGCGCTCAAAAAGCATTTTAGGCCCTTATGTTACCAACACCGGAATGAGTATTACTAACGGAGCAGAATGTTTCCCAATGTTAACGCATCCTTATGCCTTTAAAAATCATACAGGCTGGGTTGGTTTTTCACATTGTGGTATCTTTCAAGATCCGACATCAAAAAAATGGTATTATGCATCGCAGGCGCGTTTGCCAGAAGGAGTTGCCGGAATCAATGTATCAAATGCTGTTATGATGGGACATGTTCGCGGTATTCAATGGACAGAAGACGGCTGGCCTGCGGTAGAACCAGAACGTTATGCCGGCGTACCAACAACAACTTTTACAGAAGCAAGCTTAATAGGAACTTGGGAACAAGTAACAATGAATTATCAATATAAAACCATACAAAAAGCAGTAACCATTTATCTAACTGCTGATAAAAAAGTGAGCGGTGATGTTACAGGAACTTGGTCGTACGACAGTACGCAAAAAGCAGTAACCATAAACGGAGTAAAATGTAATGTAGTTGATGCTTGGGATTGGGAAACAGCAACACGAAAAGTAACCTTAAGTTACACCGGAATTAATAGTGCAGGATTACCAGTTTGGGGTAAAAAAGTCAATTAAAAAAGAGAGTCGCAGATTAAAAATAAATCAGCTTAATTTCCTAAATCAGCGTGCAAAAAAAATACGCCACTAATTGCACCAATTTCCACCAATTTATAATTCGTGAAAATTCGTGAAATTCGTGGCAAAAAAAATTAAACACATAGAAACATAGATTTTTAAAACGAATAAAAAGAGTTAATACAAATCTAGATTTGACACATAGCTATGTGAATTTGGACAAATGAAATGCCTTTTTAAGCCAAAGAAAAACTATGTTCCTATGTGTTAAAAAATAAATCCGCTCAATCAGCAAAATCTGCGTGAAAAAAAATGTAGCCACAGGTTACAGGATTAAAAAGATTAAAAATTAATTCATGATGAAAAACATAACTATAAGCCTATCGTTTCTGATTGTATGTCTGTCTGGTTTTGCGCAATCTGCAAAAGTGGCTAAAAATAATAATCCGATTATAACAGACAAATACACAGGCGATCCAGCAGCGCTTGTTTACAAAGACAAAGTGTATTTGTACGCAGGACATGATGAAGCACCAAATGATTTTCATTTTTATAAAATGAACGAATGGCTGGTGTATTCCTCTTCAGATATGAAAAAATGGGAGTCACATCCAGTACCGTTAAAAGTAACCGATTTTAAATGGGCTTCTGGCGATGCATGGGCTTCACAGGTAATAGAAAGAAACGGAAAATTTTATTGGTACGTAACCGTTCATCATGCAACAATTCCAGGAAAATCGATTGGAGTTGCCGTTTCAGACAGTCCGACAGGACCTTTTAAAGATGCTTTAGGGAAAGCCCTAATTACAAATGATATGACAAAATTTACCGATATAAGCTGGGACGATATTGATCCAACGGTTTATATTGATACTGATGGACAAGCTTATTTATTTTGGGGAAATACCTCTTGTCATTATGCTAAATTAAAAGAAAATATGCTCGAAATAGACGGAGAAATTCATCATATAGAACTTCCAAATTATACCGAAGCGCCTTGGATTCACAAACACAAAGACTGGTATTATTTGTCTTATGCTTATGAGTTTCCAGAAAAAATTGCCTACGCGATGAGTAAATCAATAACAGGGCCTTGGGAATACAAAGGAATTTTAAACGAATTGGCAGGAAACAGTAATACCAATCATCAATCGATAATTGATTTTAAAGGACAATCGTATTTTATTTATCACAACGGAGCATCAAAGCCCGACGGAGGAAGTTTTAGAAGATCGGTTTGTGTCGACAAATTATTTTACAACAAAGACGGAACAATGAAACGAGTAATTATGACTTCCGAAGGAATTCAGTAGTTTTCAGTTTTAACTTATATGATTTAAAAATTTTTAAGTTAGAAATTTCAGAACAGCCAAACTTAAATATCTTATATCACTTATATGGTTTATAAAAACATAAAATATGCATTTTTACTGCTAATCGTATTGATTGGTTCCGTTTCTTCTGCACAAGAAATAGTTGTTCATGATCCAGTTATGATCAAACAAAAAGACACTTACTACTTGTTTTGTACAGGTCACGGAATTAGTGTTTTTAGTTCGAAAGATTTAAAAAAATGGAATCCAGAACCACAGGTTTTCAAAGATAAACCTGTTTGGGCAGACGGTGTTGCAGCCGATTTTAAAAATCACATTTGGGCACCAGACGTTAGTTTCCATAACAACCAATATTATCTGTATTATTCGGTTTCCGCTTTCGCGAAAAACACATCTGCAATTGGCGTAGCGGTCAATACAACCTTAGATCCAAAAGACAAAAATTACAAATGGGTCGATCAAGGAATTGTGATTCAATCACAACCAAATCGCGATATGTGGAATGCGATTGATCCGAATTTAATCTTCGACGAAAACAATACACCTTGGTTAGCATTTGGTTCTTTTTGGGAAGGATTAAAAATGGTAAAACTAAATCCAGATTTAAAATCGATTGCACAGCCTCAAGAATGGCATACGATTGCAAAACGCAAAAGAAGTTTTGAATTAGCCGATTCAGATCCAGGCGATGGCGCACTTGAAGCTCCATTTATCTTTAAGAAAAACGGATACTATTATCAATTTCTTTCTTGGGATTTATGCTGCCGCGGAGAAAAAAGCACCTATAAAGTTGTTATTGGAAGATCTAAAACAGTAACAGGACCTTATTTAGATAAAGAAGGAAAATCATTGGCAGAAGGTGGCGGAAGTATTGTAGTACAAGGTGATGAAAATTACTTTGGAGTTGGACATAACAGCGCTTATACTTTTGATGGAAAAGATTATATCATCTACCACGGTTACGAAAAGAAAACCAATGGAACGCCACGATTAATTATTAAAGAAATGAGTTGGGATGCAGATTTGTGGCCCGTTTTAAAATAGAATATCCATAATAATGAAAAAATACACTTTCCATACCATTACAATTTTCTTATCATTTTTGGTTTTCATTTCCTGTAAAGAAACCAAAAATGATGAGGTACAATCAAATAAAACTTCGGCAACAAAAGCAGGTTATGAAATTGAACCCGTAAACATTCAAAACGTAAAATTGTCTGATTCATTTTGGCTGCCAATTATTAAAAGAGTACAAGAAATTACGATTCAATATGCGATTCAGAAATGTAATGAAGAAGGACGTTTTGAGAATTTCTTAATTGCTGGAAAACAAAAAACAGGAACCGTAAGAGGCGAAATGCCTTTTGACGATACTGATGTTTATAAGATTATCGAAGGCGCTTCAAACACCTTAATCAGCGCACCAAATCCTAAACTAGACCGTGTTTTAGATTCGCTGATTGCGATTGTAAAAATCGGTCAGGAAAAAGACGGTTACTTGACAACTTGGAGAACTATAAATCCTGCAAAACCGCCCTGTACTTGGGTTCCAGTTATTGAAGGAAAACGTTGGGAATCACTTCAAATCAGTCACGAATTATACAATTCTGGACATTTAATAGAAGCTGCGGTAGTGCATTATGAAGCAACAGGAAAAAGAAACTTCTTAGACATTGCTATCAAAAATGCCGATATGTTAGTACGCACTTTTGGCGATGAACCAGGTCAGGTAAAAGGCGTTCCGGGACACCAGATTGTAGAAACAGGTTTATTGAAATTGTATCAGGTTACAGGAAATAAAAGCTACTCAAAACTCGCTAAATATTATTTAGACAATCGCGGGAATCCAAACAATCATAAATTATATGGAGAATATGCGCAAGATCATATTCCGGTTATACAACAAAACGAAGTTGTTGGGCACGCAGTTAGAGCCGTTTATATGTATGCTGGAATGACTGATATTGTAGCATTAACAAAAGACAAATCATATGAAAATGCCGTAAAAAATTTATGGAGTAATATGGTAAACAAAAAAATGTACATCACCGGAGGAATTGGTTCAAGACACGACGGAGAAGCTTTTGGAGCCAATTACGAATTACCAAACTTAACAGCTTACAACGAAACCTGTGCTGCAATAGGCGATGTATATTGGAATCACAGATTACATAATTTATACGGAAAATCAGAATATTTTGATGTGATCGAACGCACGATGTACAACGGATTAATTTCTGGAATTTCGCTTGACGGAAAACAATTTTTCTATCCAAATGCATTAGAATCTGATGGCGTTTTTAAATCGAATCGTGGTTCTTGCACACGTCAGGCTTGGTTTGATTGTTCGTGTTGTCCGACGAATTTAATTCGTTTTATTCCATCAATTCCGGGATTAATTTATTCTAAAACAAATGATGTTTTGTATGTGAATTTATACGCTTCAAACACCGCTTCTTTCACGTTAGGAAAAACCGATTTACAGATTTCACAGCAAACAGGTTATCCTTGGAACGGAAAAGTTGCTCTATCGGTTAATCCAAAAAAAGAGTGCCAATTCACGATTAAACTTCGCGTTCCGGGCTGGGCAAGAAATGAAGTTTTGCCAGGCGATTTATACAGTTATAAAAAAGCAACAGCTCAAAAACCTAGACTTACCATCAACGGAGAATCTGCTGGAATCGAAATTGAAAACGGTTATTACAGCATTAACAGAAGCTGGAAAAAAGGAGATAAAATCGCCATCAATTTTCCAATGGAAGTTCAGGAAGTACAAACAAATGCTAAAGTAGAAACCAACAAAAATAAGGTTTCGCTAGAATACGGTCCGATAGTTTATGCAGTTGAAGAAGTTGACAACAAAACTAATTTCGACAAAATTGATATTGAGGCAAATGATACATTCAAAGTAAAAAAAGAAGCCAATTTATTAAACGGAGTAAATGTTATCGAAAATTCAAAATTCAAGGCAATTCCTTATTATTCTTGGTCAAACAGAGGCGTAAATAAAATGAAAGTTTGGTTGGACTATAAGTAGTTATGAATTATGAGTTATAAGTTATGAGTGAGAAGTGAATAGTAAAAAGTAAGAAGTAAAAAAATCTGTGCAAATCGGCTTAATCTGCCAAATCTGCGTGTAAAAAACACATACCTACAAGGTTTTAGAAACCTTGCAGGAAAATAAAAAATCAGTTTAATCAGTGAAATCTGTGGCAAAAACAAAACCACCACACATAAAACAAAAAATAAATGAAGTCCAATTTAATTACAAAAGCTACCGTTTACGGATTGTTGTTGAGCAGTTTTTTAGCTTCGGCACAAAAAAATAATCTTCAGGTAGATGTTGCAAAAACAGTAACCAAAATTCAACCGACAATGTACGGAGTGTTTTTTGAAGACATCAACTTTGCGGCCGATGGAGGTTTATATGCCGAAATGATCAAAAACAGATCATTCGAATTTTTGTTTCCAATGATGGGATGGAACGAACCCAACAGCGACCGTCATAAATTGAATGCACAATCTGGAATTGCAACTGTAGTTCAATATTCTAAACAAGGAACAAACCATAATTATTGCCGCGTTACCATTAAAGATGCTTCAGGATATGAATTGATAAATGAAGGTTTCAGAGGAATGGGAATCAAGAAAGATCTGAAGTATAATTTATCATTAAAAGCATCAAATGTTTCAGGGAATATTTCGAAAATAAAAATCCAGTTTATTGATAAAGACAATAAAGTTTTAGGGGAAACTTCGATTGTACCAACATCAAAAGACTGGACTAATTATACGGCTCAATTAACATCGTCTGCAACAGAAGCAAAAGGGAAATTAAAAATCACTTTTGAAGGAAACGGAGTAATTGATTTAGATAATATTTCGTTGTTTCCAGAAGATACTTGGAATGGCAGAAAAAACGGTTTGCGTAAAGATTTAGTACAATTATTATACGATTTAAAACCAGGTTTTTTACGTTTTCCAGGAGGATGTATTGTTGAAGGAAGAACTTTGGCAGAACGTTACCAATGGAAAAAATCAGTAGGAAAAGTAGAAGACAGAGAAACGGCAGTAAACCGCTGGAATATGGAATTTGCACACAGACCAGCTCCAGATTATTTTCAGAGTTTTGGTTTAGGATTTTTTGAATATTTTCAGCTTTCAGAAGATATTGGTGCTTCTCCACTTCCAATTTTAAGCTGTGGAATGGCTTGCCAATTTAATACTGGAGAATTAGTGCCAATGGATCAAATTGATCCGTATGTACAAGATGCTTTAGACTTAATTGAATTTGCAAACGGAGGATCAGAAACGGCTTGGGGAAAAGTGAGAGCCGATATGGGACACCCAAAACCATTCAATTTAAAAATGATTGGAGTAGGAAACGAGCAATGGGGACCAGATTATATCGAGCGCTTTAAAGTCTTTGAAAAAGCCATTAAATCAAAATATCCAAACATCACGATTGTTTCTGGAGCAGGACCATTTCCTGACGGAGATTATTACGATTATGGCATGACCGAACTTAAAAAACTAAATGCAGAAATAGTCGATGAGCATTATTATAAAAACCCAGAATGGTTTAGAAAAAATGTAACACGTTACGACAATTATGATCGTAAAGGGCCGAAAATTTTTGCAGGAGAATATGCAGCGCAGAGTGTTGCCATTGCAAGTCCAGATAATAAAAACAATTGGGAATGTGCTTTCTCTGAAGCTGCTTTTATGACGGGAATGGAACGCAATGCCGAGGTGGTTCATTTGACATCTTATGCGCCTTTATTAGCTCACGTAGAAGGCTGGCAATGGACTCCAGACATGATTTGGTTTAACAATTTAGAGTCTTACGGAACGCCAAACTATTATGTTCAAAAGTTGTTTTCGAACAATAAAGGAACAGATTTAATTACCATTTCCAAAGACGGAAAAGCTGTAATTGGGCAAAATGATTTGTTTGCATCGGCAGTAAAAGATGTCAATTCTAAAGAAGTAATTCTAAAAATTATCAATACATCGGCATCAGCTCAAAATGCTGCTATTGATTTAAAAGGAGCAAAATTAGACGTAAAAGGAACGGCAATTACGTTAAAGGGAGATGGAATAAATGACGAAAATTCTTTTGCAAATCCAACTAAAATAAGTCCAAAAGAAAGTGAATTTAAAGTCAAAGGAAGTCAAGTTCAATATGATTTTCCAGCTTACTCTGTTACGGTTTTGAAAATTAAGATGAAATAATCGCAGCATTATAAATGTAAAACAAACATTTGTTTTTTGATTATTGCCGAAATCTTTGTTTTGATGCATTATTTGTAAAAATTAAAGAGCTTATTTTTATTAAGTGTTTTTTATACACTTATGAGTTAATTATATTTATATTTGTCAACATTATAAAAACGAATTTAGAATGAAAAATTACGTAATAGGATTGGACTACGGAACAGATTCTGTTCGAGCGGTGCTAATAGACACTGAAAATGGGCAAGAGCTGGCATCAAATGTTTCTCATTATAAAAGATGGAAAAACAAACAATATTGTGACGCATCAATAAATCAGTTTCGTCAGCACCCGTTAGACCATATTGAAGGTTTAGAAATTACAATTCAGACCGTTGTAAAAGAAAGTAAAGTAGATCCTTCGTTAGTGCGAGGAATTTGTATTGATACAACAGGATCTTCTCCTGTACCGGTAACTAAAGAAGGAATTCCACTGGCCTTGACAAAAGGTTTTGAGGAAAACCCAAATGCAATGATGGTTTTATGGAAAGATCATACAGCAATAAATGAAGCAAACGAAATCAACGAATTGGCAGTAAGCTGGGGCGGAGAAGACGTTACAAAATATGTTGGAGGAATTTATTCTTCTGAATGGTTTTGGGCAAAAATTCTACACATTGCAAGAGAAGATGAAGCCGTAAGAAATGCAGCGCACACTTGGATGGAGCACTGCGATTTAATGACGTATTTATTAGTTGACAATAAAGATTTAAAAACATTCAAAAGAAGCCGTTGCGCAGCTGGACATAAAGCAATGTGGCACGCAGACTGGAATGGTTTACCGCCAGCAGAATTCTTAGAAAAATTACATCCGTATTTGGCAGCACTTCGTGGCAACTTATACGATGAAACGTATACATCAGATTTATCAGCTGGAAAATTAAGCCAAGAATGGGCAGATCGTTTAGGACTTTCTACAGACACTATTATTGCTGTTGGAACTTTTGACGCGCATTCTGGAGCTGTTGGAGCAAAAATTGGAGAGAATACTTTAGTTCGTGTAATGGGAACTTCAACTTGCGATATTTTAGTGGGTTCTTATGATGAAGTTGGAACAAAAACCGTTCGCGGAATCTGCGGACAAGTTGACGGATCTGTAATTCCAGGATTTATTGGTTTGGAAGCTGGACAATCTGCTTTTGGAGATTTATTGGCTTGGTACAAAGAACTTTTAATGTGGCCTACTGAACATTTATTAAGTGCTTCGACTGTTTTAAATGATGCTCAAAAAGAACAATTAAGAGAAGAATTCAGCGATAAATTAATTGTTGAATTGACAAAAGAAGCAGAGAAAATTCCAGTTTCAGAAAGTCTTCCAATTGCTCTTGACTGGATTAATGGAAGAAGAACTCCAGATGCCAATCAGGAAGTAAAAAGTGCGATTTCTAATTTATCATTAGGAACAAAAGCGCCACATATATTTAAAGCTTTAGTAAATGCAATTTGTTTTGGAGCAAAGAAAATCGTTGATCGTTTTGAAGAAGAAGGAGTAAAAATCGACAGTGTTATCGGAATTGGAGGCGTTGCTCGTAAATCTCCTTTTATCATGCAGACTTTAGCGAATGTATTAAATAAACCAATTAAAATTGCAGCTTCAGATCAAACACCAGCTTTAGGCGCGGCGATTTATGCAGCAGTTGCAGCAGGAATTTATCCGAATGTAATTGAAGCAAGCCAAAAAATAGGAAGTGATTTTGACGGAGAATATTTCCCTCAATTAGACAAAGTCGCAGCGTACAACAAATTGCTGCTTGCTTACGATCATTTAAGTGCTTTTGAAGATCCAACTATTAAAATTTCTCAAAATGAGTTCTCAATATAAAGATTTAAAACAAGAATGTTACGAAGCCAATATGCAGTTAAATGCATTGAATTTGGTGGTGTATACATTCGGAAATGTAAGTGCGGTTGACAGAGAAAACGGAGTTTTTGCTATTAAACCAAGCGGCGTTCCTTACGAAGATTTAAAACCTGAAGATATTGTAATCGTAGATTTTGATAACAATATTATAGAAGGAACAATGCGCCCGTCATCAGACACAAAAACGCATGCTTATTTATACAAAAATTGGCCAAATATAGGCGGTGTAGCACACACGCACGCAACGTATTCTGTGGCTTGGGCACAATCGCAGCGAGATATTCCGATTTTTGGAACAACGCATGCCGATCATTTAACTTCAGATATTCCGTGTGCGCCCCCGATGGCAGATTCGCTTATCGAAGGAAATTACGAACACAATACTGGAATCCAGATTTTGGATTGTTTTAAAGAAAAAAATCTTTCATACGAAGAAGTAGAAATGATTTTAATTGGAAATCACGGTCCGTTTGCTTGGGGAAAAAATGCGGCGAAAGCTGTTTATAATAGTAAGGTTTTAGAAGTTGTTGCAGAAATGGCATACTTGACTTTGCAAATAAATCCAAATGCACCAAGACTAAAAGATTCCTTAATAAAGAAACATTACAATCGTAAACACGGAAAAGATTCGTATTACGGACAGTAAAGAATAGTTTCAGGTTTCAGGTTTTTTTTGTTTCAAGTTATTGGAACGTAAAACTTGAAACTTGAAACAAAGAAAACGTGAAACAAAAACAAAAATAACAAATTAGAATTTTCTGCGGTTCAAGAACTTGAAACCTGAAACAAAGAAAACCTGAAACAAAATAAAAAAAGATGATTGATATCTCTCAAAAAGAAGTTTGGTTTGTAGTAGGAAGCCAAGAATTATACGGACCGGAAACATTAAAATTAGTTGCTGAACATGCTGCAATTATGGCAAAAGGATTAGACGCTTCAAGTCATATTCCAGTAAAAATTGTTTGCAAAGACACTTTAAAATCACCAAAACAAATTTTAGATTTATGTTTAGAGGCGAATTCGGCTAAAAACTGTATCGGAATTATCGCTTGGATGCACACTTTTTCACCAGCAAAAATGTGGATTGGCGGATTAAGTATTTTGAAAAAGCCATTATGTCATTTACATACACAATACAACGCTGAAATTCCGTGGGGAAGCATCGATATGGATTTTATGAATTTGAATCAATCAGCTCACGGAGATCGTGAATTTGGTTTTATCATGTCTAGAATGCGTAAAAAACGTAAAGTTGTTGTTGGACACTGGGAAGATCCTCGCGTTTTAAACAAATTGGGCGTTTGGACAAGAGTTGCTTTGGGTTGGGACGAACTTCAGAACTTAAAAGTAGCTCGTATTGGTGACAATATGCGTGAAGTTGCCGTTACAGAAGGTGATAAAGTTGAGGCTCAAATTCGTTTCGGAATGTCAGTTAATGGTTATGATTCATCAGATGTTACCAAACATATTGAGAAAGTAACTGATGCGCAATTAAATGATTTATTAGCAGTTTATGCTTCTTCTTATAATTTGACAGAGCAATTAAAAGAAGGCGGAGCGCAAAGAAGTTCATTAGTTGAAGCAGCAAAAATAGAATTAGGTTTAAGAGCTTTCCTTGAAGAAGGAGGTTTTGGAGCTTTTACAGATACGTTTGAAAATCTTGGCGTTTGGAAACAATTACCAGGAATTGCAACACAAAGATTAATGGCAGACGGATACGGTTTTGGTGGAGAAGGAGACTGGAAAACGGCTGCAATGGTAAGAGCATTAAAAGTAATGAATGTTGGTCTTGAAGGCGGAACTTCTTTCATGGAAGATTACACGTATCATTTTACACCGCAAAAATCATACGTTTTAGGATCTCACATGTTAGAGATTTGCCCGTCAATTGCAGATGCAAAACCTTCTTGCGAAGTGCATCCGTTAGGAATTGGAGGAAAAGAAGATCCAGCGCGTTTGGTGTTTAATTCGCCTGCGGGAGAAGCAATCAATGTTTCTTTGGTAGATATGGGAACTCGTTTCCGTTTAATCGTAAACGAAGTTATAGCGGTAAAACCAATGGCAGAATTGCCAAAATTACCAGTTGCCCGCGTTTTATGGGATTGTAAACCAAACTTAGATATCGCAGCAACAGCTTGGATTTTAGCTGGTGGAGCGCACCATACCGTTTACAGCCAAGCAATAACAACAGAATACATGGAAGATTTTGCTGATATCGCTGGAATCGAATTATTGGTTATTGACGAAAGAACTACAGTAAGAGATTTCAAAGATAAAATCAATGCTAACGAAGCTTATTTCCATTTGTTTCAGCATGGATTGTAAGCTGAGATTATAAGATTAAAAGTAGCAAAAATGATAAGTTTTTGCTACTTTTAATTTTTTTACACTTTACTTCTAACTATTTTACAACATTAAAAAACCACAATTTATGAATGTATTAAAACGTTGCCTCTTTGTATCAAGTTTATTGAGTTTATCTATAATCATGGTCGAATGTAAAAGAGATCAAAAAGCAGATACAGAAAAAGTTGCTTCGGCTGAAAAAGCTTTGGTAACTATTGACAAATCTGAATATGGAACAACTGCTAAAGGTGAAAAAGTTGACAGTTACAAGCTGAAAAACCAAAATGGGATGGAAGTAGATATCATCACTTTTGGAGGAAGAATTACAGATTTAAAAGTACCAAATAAAGCTGGAGTTTCAGAAAATGTCGTAATCGGATTTAGTTCTTTGGCACAATACGAAAAAGAAAATCCATTTTTTGGAGCTTTGATCGGAAGATACGGAAATAGAATTGCTAAAGGTAAATTTTCGCTTGACGGAAAGAATTATCAATTGGCAATCAACAATGCGCCAAATGCTTTACACGGTGGACCGCAAGGTTATTTTAATGTGGTTTGGAAAGCCGATGAGGTAAAATCTGGCGAAACAGCTTCTTTAAAATTATCGTATTTAAGTAAAGATATGGAAGAAGGTTATCCTGGAAATCTAAAGGTTACTGTAACGTATACTCTAACAAATGACAATCAGCTTGAAGTGCTTTACGAAGCAGATACAGACAAAAAAACGGTTGTGAATTTGACACAGCATTCGTACTTCAATTTATCTGGAGATTTTACAAAAACAATCTTAGATACAGAATTGACGTTAAATGCTGATAAATTAGTTCCGGTTGATGCGACTTTAATTCCGACAGGGAAATTAGAAGATGTTGCGAATACTCCGTTTGATTTCAGAAAACCAAAATTAGTTGGAAAAGACATCGAATCTAAGAACGAGCAGTTAGAAAGAGGAAAAGGTTACGATCATTGCTGGGTGTTGAACAATCCTGAAAAAGGAAAAACAATCATTGCAACAGCGTATCATCCTGCAAGCGGAAGAGTTCTTGAAATGACAACAGACGAACCTGGAATTCAGTTTTACTCTGGAAATTTCCTTGACGGAACTTTACCAATGCGCAACGGCGGAACGTACGCACACAGAACTGGTTTTTGTTTAGAAACAGAACATTATCCAGATTCACCAAACCAAAAAGATTTCCCAACGACAGAGTTAAATCCTGGAGAACATTATAAAACGAAAACTACTTTTAAGTTTTCGGTTAGAAAATAATTTCGTTAGAATTTGTTTAGTTAATTCTAATTCTCTGAAAAACCTCGAAAGTGATGCTTTCGAGGTTTTTTGTTTCTTATATTTGATTAATTGGAAACTGATTTTTTTTAATCTATTATCCGTTTATTGTCCGAATTTTGCTTTGAGAACAACAGAATTTATTTTCAATTTTCCTAAACTAACTAAAAAAAATAAATGACAGCAATCTTATCGTGGTTTAATAAAGAAAAGGGGACGTTACCATATATAATGACGGTTGGCGACACAAAAATATCTAATGGTGAAGACACGTTAACATTAGAAGGCGCAAAAATTCTAGAGCTTCCTATTAGATGTAAAGATCTTTCTACTCCATATCAAGAGGTTTATTTTACCTCTTCGTTAAGCTTTTCATATGCAGGTAGTGCATTGGTAGGATTTAACGTCTATTGCGCGTTGCAAACGATGTTTTCTAATATTGGAGGTTTAAAAAAATATAATCAACTACCAGATTATGTTAGTCTTTGTGAAAAAGCGAAAGATGTTCTTTTCTTTTATTCAACAGGTATTAGAAGCCCTTCAGAACTTGTTCTTTCAGGATTTTGTCCTAAATCCGAGGTTCCATTTATTACTACAATTAAACCCGTTTTAAAAGATGATGTTCTTGATTATAATATTTTTTGCAAAACTGATTTTTCTGACCTTGTTGATGTAATAATTATTGGGGACAAAAAAACAGAGATATTAGAAGAAATTGATGTGCAATTATCTAATCAAAATAAAGATGATTCCACAAAATATTGGAGAACTCCAATAAAAGTTTTGAATAGAATTATTAAAGAAAAACAATTTGCTACAATTGGAGGCGGTATGCAAATGACGACAGTTAATCTTTTTAGGTTTGAGACTTATTCTTTTTTTGCGGATATCGAAGGAAGAGATTTTGCAATGAAATATCGAAACATTGATATCTTTGAAGATTTAGGAAATAATTTAGGCGATTGTCGTATATCAATCACTTGTCTGGAGGTTTAAAGTCAATATATGAGTGGATATTTTAAAATTCGTTGAAAAAATAAATAAAAAATGACTTTCAAACATATATTCAAAGTAAACGCAAACTGGATTTCCAATCCAAATCCAGAACAGTCAACTTCTAGATTCTACAGCAAAAGCCATGAAGTTACAATTGAAGGAAAACTTATTTTAGATGTTTCGGCAGCGAAAGCTTTCAAAGGTGATCCAGCTTTATACAATCCCGAAGATTTATTATTGAGCAGTTTGGTTTCCTGCCACATGATGTCGTATTTATATGTCTGCTCTCAAAACGGAATAGAAGTTTTATTATATTCCGACGATGCCGAAGCAACACTCGAAGTAAACTCAGACGGCAGCGGACGTTTTACAGAAGTTAGATTAAACCCTAAAGTTACAATTGTAAACTCAGATAAAATTGAATTAGCATTGGAACTGCATAAAAAAGCAAATCAATTGTGTTTTATAGCCAATTCGTGCAATTTTCCTGTTTTGCATAATGCGAGTTGTGAGGTTTAAACCAAATTAAGTTTTTCACGTAGAAAAACAATGTTTTTTGTGATTTAAAATATTAAAATATATCGTATAAAATTAATATTAATTGTTTCTTTGCAAAACTTCAAAATGTTCTATTTAGAAGATAAATAAAATATTAAAGATTATCTCTTCGGAGGCTTTAAGTTTTATATGATTAATAGTAATTAAATTTCTTGATATACCCTAAATGAATACTTTAAATCCATTATTTGCAATTGTTGTGTTTTTAATTGCTTATGCTACCTCTTATGTGATTAATTTAAAATATAAAGTAAATAATTTATCCTCACGATATGAATCTATTGATGGTCTTAGAGGATTTTTAGCGATAGGAGTGTTTATTCATCATTCAAGTATATGGATTCAATATCTTCAAACAAATAAATGGGATGCTCCTAAATCCAATCTTTATGCGCAGCTTGGGTCTACAAGTGTTGCTTTCTTTTTTATGATAACAAGTTTTTTGTTTATTTCAAAACTTTTAAATTTAAAAGAAAAGGAGTTTAACTGGAAGGCATTTTTTATTTCAAGATTTTTTAGATTGACTCCAATGTATTATTTTTCAGTTAGTATAATTATATTGTTTGTAATGATTATTAATGATTGGAAGTTAAAGGTTGGAATATTTAGATTTTTTGGACAGATTTTAATGTGGGGTACATTTACAATTGTGCGTAATACGAGTATTAATGGTTATTATTTAACTAGTAGAATTAATGCAGGAGTCGTTTGGTCTCTTCCTTATGAATGGCTGTTTTATTTCAGTCTGCCTTTAATTTCTTTATTAATCTTAAAAAAGAAGCCATCTAATTTGTATATCTTGATTAGTTTTGTTTTTATCATTCTTTATTTTTTTGTAAACAACTTCGACTTTCATCATATTTTGTCTTTTGTAGGAGGGGCTATAGCTGCAATTGTGGTGAAATTTAAACCTTTTAAAACAGATAAAAATTCTTTTTTTTCAAGTATCTTAATTTTGCTTTGTTTTGTATTAATTGGGCAATTTAAAAATTCTGATAATGTTATTTGTAAAATTCTAATTACAATTGTTTTTGTTTTGATTGCATCAGGAAATACATTGTTTGGAGTTTTAAAAAATGCAACATTAAAATTTTTGGGTGAAATATCATATAGTACGTACTTGATGCATGGCATAATACTCTTTGCCGTATTTTACTTTGGGTTTGGGTTTGAAAAAATAAAGAGTTTTACTCCATTAGAATTTTGGGGACTTATTTTTTTAATTACACCAGTTGTAGTAATTTTTAGCTTTTTGGGTTATAAATTTATTGAAAAGCCATTTATGGAAATATCAAAAAAGATAAACAAATAGAAAATTTAAAGCATAAAAAAACCTCTTCCGTTAAGAAGAGGTTTTACGTACCCGGAGCCGGAATCAAATCTTCTCTAGGTTATGATTTTTTACTTAATTTATAAACAAAGAGTTACATTATAAACTCTTTTAAATTCAATGAATTATAAATTGTTCTTAATTAAACTGAGGTGGAATAAAATTGAATGAAATTGAAGAAGAATGAAGAGCGGTTTGGCAATGGTTTGACAAACTTATATGGTTTAAACCATAGAATTTCTTTACAGAAGTTTGAAAGCATTAGCTTATTTAGAATCTTTTTAAGTAAACTTTTCAAATGAATTTGCCTATAATACTATAATCAATTTTAGAATATAATGGCAGCAGTGAATTATCGAATTAGAAGTAAAGAAAATAAAGATGTCCCTATTAAAGTTTATCTTTCATTAGGACGCAAAAATTTTATTGAGGTTAATACTGGATTTACAATTAATCCGAAGGACTGGAGTGATAAAACAAAGAGCCCAAAACAAAATACAGCTGTAAACAAGCAAACTTTTAACAACCTTAAAAAATTAGAATCATTCATTTTCGATTGCCTTAATTCAACTGACAGTTTTTTAATAGACAAACTGTGGTTAAAAGCTAAAATAAACGAGTGTTTTAGCCGCATTGAAAAAACAGATATAGGCCTTGTGGCAAACTACATACAAGAAGTAATCGACACTGCAAATACTCGAAAAATTAAAATAAAGGGTGGTTACAAATTAGGCTTGTCACAAAGTCGTGTAAATAGTTTCATATCCACGCAAAATGTAATTAAAGAATATCAGATTAAAATTAAAAAGCAAATTCATTTTATTGATTTTACAGAAACCTGGATTGATAAATTTGGCAGTTGGTTGATTGATGATAAAAAATATGCAATCAATACTGCATCAAAACATTTAGCAAATCTTAAAACGCTATGCATTGAAGCAGAAAGGAAAGAAATTGTTGTTAATCCATTTGCTAAGCATATAATAGTTTTTGCAGAAGCAGATGAAGATAGATATATACAAACGTTGTCATTTGAGGAATTAGAAGTGATTAGAAAGACAGAATTAACAAGAGAAGCACACAGGAATGCTCGAAATTGGTTGTTGATTGGTTGCGATTTCGGGCAACGGGGAAATGATTTATTGAATGCATTACCCTCTAATATTCGTCTAAAGGACGGTCGCATTGCTTACATTGACATCTTTCAGCAAAAATCTCAAAAATGGGTAACCGTTCCGATTGTAAAACCGTACGTAATTGATATCGTTCAAAATAATTTCCCTTACAAAATTAGTGCTCAAAAATTAAATGACTACATCAAGGAAGTTTGTGAAATCGCAGGGATCAACCAAATTTTAGAGGGGAAGATTATGAATGCTGAAACCGGACGCAAAGAATTGAAATTGCTAGAAAAGTATAAATTAATTACGACTCATTGTTTTAGACGCTCATTTTGTACTAATTACTATAAAAAAATATCAACTCCGACTCTAATGGGAATCTCTGGCCATACTAAAGAGTCGATTTTTCTAAAATACATTAATAAACATGAAGATAAAGATGCGAATGCTGATTTATTTATAAAACTTTACGGTGAAATATATAATTAAAGCTACAAATTGCATTGTAATTAAAACAGTAAACCGTGATTGATAAACGTTCTAGGGTTTTACCTTAAATACCATAACGGGAGTTGAATCCGTGACCTCAGGGTTATGAAAACTGTTTTATTCAATTCTTAATTTTGTAAAACAATGATTTTAAGGTATTTGTGTTTTTGTTGAAATTTGGTTTTTTGCTGTTTTTTAGGTTTCCCTCACTGAAGTTCCTCACTTGAGCAATATTTGCTTACTTATGTTTTTCCATATTGCAAGTTAGAAATATAATGGAATACATTTTTGTTTGATTGGATAAAATATAATTGTTAATTTTAGTATTTTTTTTATGAAATACTATTGTATTGTTTTGATTGTCAATTATTTACTGATTATGTTGCTTAATTTTGTAAATTTGTTATAGAGATCATTGATGTACAAAATATAAAATTTTGTAGAATCGTTTAATAATTAAACTTGTGACATGAAGCGTAAACTTTAATGATATCACTATGTGTTTGTATTAATTTTAATAGAATTTAAAATGAAAAAAAACTTACTAATACTTGCAATTGCTGTTTCTTTAACGGCAATTATGGCATTTTCAGGTTTAGACAATAAATCTGTTGGAGCTATTGGAGATGTAAAATATTCAGTTTTAATACCTGACAAATTCCGAGAGGAGAACGGGGATGGTTGGGTGCAAATGGATGATAAGATTCCTTTACAAGGATCAGAATTAAATATTAAACATGGAATAACATCAGTTCCTGATGTAAGAGGTTTGTTTATTCGATCTCTTAATGGCTCAAGAAATGATGACAAAAGAGATATGTTTAATACAGAAAACAATCGAGATAGATTAGTTTTAGAGTATCAGCCAGATGCTATAAAAAAGCATACTCATAATTTGTCCAATAAATTAGGTTTTTTTTGCGGTTGGACTACTGGAAATCAATGGTCAGGAGGGCAAAGAGGGAATCCTATGTCTGCAAATGATCCCGAATGTTCAATTACAATCTTAGAATCGGGAACAAATCTTTCTGGCGATGAAACAAGACCTAAAAATATTTCACTATATACTTATATTAAAATAAATGAATAGAATATTTTTCTTCATATAATATTTTATTTTTTTTAAACATCTTCAAGGTGAAAAATTAAAATATTATATGAAGAAAAATATATTATTCGTTTTTTGTTTTTGTGCTATAATAATATTTAAATTTTTCTATGGTTGAAGGAGGTGACAGGTTTTTTGTAAAGGTTAAATCTATCAGCTTTGAATTTATTTTCTGTCTGCTGTCCATTAAAGTATAAAGTGCTTCGGAATTTATCATCTTATTTTCCAAAATAGTTAAAAATTCGGGACAAAGAATAGTTATTTTTTGTCCTTCCCTATTAAAGGTTAATTTTAGTTTTTGATTATTGGCATCAATCTCAAACTTAATATCATTTAATGTTATTAGGGAGTTCAAATTTTCCAATGATTTGGTATCGACTGATGCTGTATTATAAAGACTTTGAACTTTAAGTTTGTCTGTGAGATCTACGTTTTTATTAATAAGGTAAATAGAAAAGTTTGTTGCTAACAATTTGTTATTATTTAAAACCTTTATTGCTAGATTTTTTGCTTCCACATCAGTTGAATAATTAAATAAAGTTGCATATATAGGATCAAGCATTAAATTGCCAGAGAGCATCGATTGTTGAGCAACGGAGTATTGTATTAATTCGAGTATTTTAAGTAAACGGTTTTCCTGAAGTGTTTGATTGTTTTTATTAAGTTTATTATTGATTAAATATTCATTTATAGATTGGGGTTTAAAATCAGAACTGTTGCTTTGTACTATGAAAAATGGAGAAAACGTAATTAAATTATTTGTAAATTCATTAATTAATTGATAATTGTAATATTCATTAAGTACAATTTCATTATCAATTTCTTTTAAATAGTCCATCTTATTTAAATAATAAAGAGACTTATTGGTATCACTTGTTAAAGAAAAAGGAAACATTAATGCATAAATTGCTTTTGATGAAGGACTGGGGTAAAATATAGTAAATAATTGATTAGTAGGTTTGTAAATATCGTTTATTTCAAAATCAATTACATCAATGTTTTTATAATTTGGGTTTGCTGAAAGGAAAAATGGTGCTTGAATTGATTCGCCAGCTAAAAAATCATTTAATCCATCTAAGCATTTTTTGCAAACAGGATTAAAACTATTCGTTATATCAGAATATGTAGTAATAGTGTTTATGTTTGTTTCCCAAACTTTTGTTTGGTCTAAGCAATTTTTATAGTCTTTGAATATTAGGTAAGAACTATGGTTTAAGAGATAGTCATTCTTTCTATTAATTCGTTCAATTTGATTGCCAGTATATTGAAAGGACAAAGCCATAGACTTATGCATATCAAGAGTTATATTTGAAAGTGTATCTATCTTAGTTTCAATAATACTCAAGTGATGGTCAATACTATCAAACCTTATTTTCATATAAGTGTGCATCTGCTTAAGTATTTGACTTTCAGGGCTATCTTGAGGTTTGCTGAATAATCCTCCTAAACCAGTGACAACGCTCATTAAGCCAGAGGCATCGCCTGCATAAACTCTTGCAGCCCCTGTAAGAACAGAAACGCTATTAATAAATATTCCTACATTTTTAGAATCTTCTCCTTTAAGAATTCCTGTATTTACTAAACCACTATAAACTGCCTTTGAATAATTTTCAATATCATTTGAAACGCTAATAATAGTTTCCTTGTTTTTAATTTCTTTTAATTCATTAAGTAACTTATTTTTTTTTATTTTATCGTCATTTGTGCTAAAAACATGGTCGAAATCTCCTTTTTCAAGAGCATTTATTTTTTCTGTAGTATTTAGATTCTGAAACACATAACCGCTTAAAATATCAATTTGTAATGAGTTTTGAATGATTAATTTGCTATGTTCATCTTGAATAGTTTTTAGTTGAACAATATCATCTTTAAAAAGAATCATATTTTTTTCTAAAGTAGAAATTCTACTTTCATTCTCTTTGACTCTAACCTGAATATTATCTAATGTTTTAAATATTCTTTTTTGGCCCTCTGTTAATTTTACAATTGAATTTCCTAATTCTTTTAATTTCGAGTCTAAATCATCTGTTATTTGTTTTTGAAAATCTTCAATTTTGGAATTTACTTGTAATTTTATGTCTTCATATTGCTTAGTTGTTCTTAAATCTAGAAGCTGAATTTGTTCTCTATTTGAAGAGATAAAATCATATGCTCTTTTTGTAAGTTCTTTATTAAATATTGCATATTGTTCTCTATTTAATGCAGGAATTTCTCCATGTGCCAAAGCAAACATGTCTTCAAAAGCTTTCTTATCAGTGGAGGTGGTCAGGTCTATACCATTTGTGTATAATAAGTTGATTCGGTCTTTTATAATCTTATCAATTTCGTCTTTATGCAGATCCATTCCTTTTTGTATTTCATTATCTACATAAAGTTCATAGCCTTGTTCTATCGCAGGCATCAAAAAGTTGGTTAAATGTTTAGTAGGCAAGGCCTGTGCATAATTTCCTAAAACACTCAAGCCATATTTTCCAATTTCTTTTCCTGTTTTCCAAAGAAATTCTTGAGATTCATAACGTTTTTTTGTTTTGTCAAGCGTCACATTAAAGTCGTTTATAAATCCATCAATGCTATTCTGTGTTTGAAGAGGATATTTAATCTGTTGGTTTTTTCTTAGTGATGAAAATCCATTATTATAAGAGGGGCCCTCAAGTTCTATGTTAAGAGAATTAAAGACTTCACATGAAGAATTTCTAATATCAAACATTTTGAAATTATTAACTGTACTTTGGGCACAGATAATATTCACGATTAACAAAAGAATAATACTAAAAAAAAAGTTAGTTATTTTTTTCATTTTATTGATTTATTTTCACATAAATATATAAAGCAATGTTTTTAGGACGAGTTTCAACACCGCCAGTTGGTTTAGAAGTATATTCTTGAGGATCCCAGGCGAATTGAGATGCCGAGCCTTTACCACTGACTTGATTAAATTTTCCAGATGTATAATTATGAGTATGTTCCTTTAACATATCTGTCTGATAGTCCCCTACTAATCTCTCTATATTATTTTCTCTTAAGTATGGATCAGCTTTTTCATCATTCCTTTTCAAATTTAATCCGCGAATGAAAAGCCCTCTTGCATCCGGAAGTAATGATATACCGTGCTTTGTGTTTAAATCGCAATTTTGTAAAGGAATTTTATCATCCATTAAAACCCAACCGCTACCGTTTTCTTCTTTAAACTTATCTGGAGATAAAACGGAATATTTTACATCTCCAATAGCTCCAACAACTTTATCGTCAGGCTTAGAAAATGCCATAATTGTTAGGAATGCCCCAGTAATAATAAATGTTATTAATGTCTGTTTCATTTTTATTTTTTTTAGTTAGTAATGATGTTTCAGTTTATATTGAAAATCTTTGAGTATTTGATTTTTAAAATGTATCCTTGATATTTAACTTGAAGAAATCATAGAAGTAAATAGCTAATTTTATAAATCTGTTATATTTAAGTTTGATGTAAAAAAAATGTTATTAAGATTCAGTATTTTAAAAACAATATCAATAGTTGTAGGATAAATATATACATATATATTCTTTATTTAATACGTATTTATACCTGTTTTAATAATTTATTGTTTTGTTTGCTAAGTAGTTATGGTTTTTTAGCTAAGTTTTAATTATTACGCAGTTCTATCTTTGATAAATGCAATTTTAGAGTATATTTTAGCGCTTTTAAATTTGATCTTGCACTGCTATGATCAAAGAAAGTTAAATATATAAGATGTTTCTTATAGTTAAGATTCCCTTATAAATAGCGCTTATAGAGATGAATTTGGATTAAACGTTAGCAATCAATCTAAAGTGAAGAATGGTGATTAGTTTTGTCAGAAAGTGGCTATCACTTTATTTTGAAAAAATTTGATTGGTCAAAACGTTTTCCCAGAGGAATTTTATCATTATAGAATTGTCTTTTTTATTCTCTCGAGAAAAAACTGGTGTTGCCACCAGAAAACAGAATTATTTTTTTGCTTCTAGACGGAGTACGCCTAGTAAATCAAGGTTAATTACCCTGTAATCGGTGGCAACAAGTACCAGAACTATTACTATCGCAGCAAAAAGGATTATTGCTAAGCCAATCAGTGTTTTAGTATTTCCAATGTGAATAGACATATCGGTAGTTTTTATTTGGTTATGTTCGTACAGGACGAACTATCCCTCTTCCAAAGTGACGCTACTTCATCAATGGACGCCAGTTAAAAAGTTACTCAATTCTATTGCTAGTATTAAGGTAGCTACTTTTTAAATCACTAATATATAAGAACATTTTTTTAATTGGGAGTGCAAATATAATCAAATTGAAAATATCACATATAGAAATTATAATTTCTGAAAAGAATAATAAGGTTTAATCTTCATGAAAATTTAGACTAGGGATATTATTAATAAAGATATGTCAAATAAGCCTGAGTTATAAGTAAAAGATTTAAAGAATCAAAAAAAAAGGGTCATAAAATAAATTAATCTTAAAGGTTGGCAATTTCAAGTTGTTAACCTTTTTTATATGTTTAAGATAACCAAATATACTTGAAAGAGATTATATTTTGTCTTTTTTATTTATCAAGGGATCCCATTAGCTTTGTCATTTGCCTATTTAATCCATTCTAATTTCTAATCTTTCAAATTCTTATAATAAATTGCGTGTTGCTGCTCTGCTTTTATATATTCTCGAAAATAAGAAAGGCAGTAGGTTTTGGAAATTAGTTTTTCAGGAGTTTTCTTTTTAACTCGTTGGGTGTAATTACATTTAGTTATGGTAATTCAACTTTTGTATAACCTAAGGTTGTTGATTTTGTTGTTTTGAAGGATGAAAAATCTCATAATTAGATTTTTTTTATGCGATTCCTCCTTTATCCAAATAATAAAACAACGAATATTTTCCATTTCAAATAATTGCACCCAACGGGTCTCTTTTTAATAAATTTCGATTAAATGATTTAATTGAGTTTATCTAACTAGAATTTATATGGGTACTATGATTTCTCTAATTATTTTAATGAGACTATTTATTACTTTAGTCGATTAAATTTGATGTTTTTGGCTAATAAGGCAGAAGTTAGATTTTAAGATTAATAAAATAATCAATAAATGAATACATTGACTAATTATGAAAGAATTATATTCAAATCATTTTGTAAACTCGCTGTTTAATCATGTGTAACTCTAATATCTTGCACTTTAATAAACAGATGTAATAGTACCAAATATCCTGGTAGTGGCTGGGTAGGTTTAAAAAGTTAATTGTTCAGAGAACTACATAAAGAGATTGTGGTTTCTAAATAAAAATAGACCTCTAAAATAAGTAAATTTGAAGGATGAATGTAGCAGAGATTGTGAACGTACTAATGACAAATGCAAAACCATTTAATGAACATTTAGATTTTCCAACTTGCCCAGGAATTTATTCTTTTATTTTGAAGAAAAATTCTAATTTGAAAGAATTTGGTGCATCAGATCAGGTCCTCTATGTTGGAATTGCAAAAGATAGTTTAAAGAAGAGAGATCTAGGTAATCATTTTAATAATATGGGCACGGGAAGATCAACATTAAGACGATCTCTTGGAGCCATATTAAAAAAGGACTTAGGTTTGACTGCTTTTTCTAGAAATGGAAAAAATAGCAAACGTGAGATAATCAATTACACTTTTGATGTTAATGGCGAAGTCGCACTAACTAAATGGATACTTCAAAATCTAAATATTGGATATTGGAAAGATGAGCAATCATTTCCCTATTCAAAATTGAGAGAATTAGAGGAAGAGGTTATAAAACTTTTGAGACCTACACTTGATTTAGATGCACGAACCAAAAAGTATAACATTCTTGGAGTTAAGTTAGATGAGTTGCGACTAATATGCAGATTAGAAGCTGAAAATGCCTTTAAATAGAAAATAAAAACTAATAACTTGGAGAAAATAACTGCTGAAATTAAAAAGGTCAATAAAATATTGAATGACCAGATGGAAATCCCAAACTACCAAAGACCGTACCGCTGGACAGAAAATAATGTCCGTTTACTGTTAGAAGATATTACAAGTAGTTGGAAAGAGGGTAAAAGTTCGTATAGGATTGGTAGTATCATACTTAACAACAATGCTTCAAAACTCAATATTGTAGATGGTCAACAGCGCATCACAAGTATTTTGTTGGTGTTAAAATCGCTGGGGAGCAAAGTAGGTTCTGGCTTGCGAAATTCGTTGCAATACAAACATCAAGATTCGATAAATGCTATCATTCGCAACAAGAGTTTTATTGACTCTTGGCTGCAAGAAAATATTGGAAACGATGTAGATGGTTTTGAAAAATATATTTTAGAATACTGTGAGTTTGTAGAAATTAAAGTGAGTAATCTTTCAGAAGCATTCCAAATGTTTGATTCGCAAAATGGACGTGGTAAAGAGTTAGAAGCCTATAATCTTTTGAAAGCTTATCATATTCGGGCAATGGAAAGTAATACGTTTGAAGAGAAGATAGTTTGTGACAAAACTTGGGAAGGTGCAGCCAGATATCAATCGAACAAGGATAGTAATCAGGTCTCAGATTTATTAAGACAGCTTGTTAATGAGCAATTATACAGAACTCGATTGTGGAGTCGCAAAGAAACGGCATTGGAGTTTAATAAAAAGCAAATAAAAGAATTTAAAGGAATCACTGTTAATAAAAATCACCCAATCGATTTTCCTTATCAGAATAGAGAATTGTTACAGTACGTGATGCAGAATTACTTTAAATCACTGGGTGTTGCTGTAAATGGTGTCAAATCAAGATTCAAACAATTATCGCCTGAGAATATCAGTCCTTTCGCTTTAATCAACCAAAATATCGTCAATGGGAAAGATTTTTTTGATTATACAGAAACCTATGTTGAAATTTACAAAAGGCTTTTTAATTCTGAGTATGATGACATGAAAGAATTTAAAAAGTTTATTCAGAAAAATTGCAAATATTCAGGTTCACATCGTGATGGAGACAAGTATCTTTTTGAACTTTATAAATCGTTAATTATGTTGATGTTTGATAAGTTTGGAGAAGAAGGTATAGAAAAGTATCATAAAATTTTATACCTATTAGTGTACAGGCTTCGTCTAGAAAAAGAACAGGTACGTTACACCAGTGTTGCTGATTATCCAATTCAGAACAAAGCCTTTAATATTATTGAAAATGCACAAAACTATTCTGATTTAACCCAACTGGAAAAAATGGCGAATAAAAAAGTAATTTGTAAAAAGGATGTAGACTTTATAATTAGATATTTTATGGAACAAAAAGTTCCTTTGAAATCAGGAGATGAAAAGAAAGTGGATTCTACTAAATATAACTTTTGATAATGGAAGTACAGAATTTAAATAAAACCTTACAGGAAATATTTCAAAGCAAATATATAGTTCCTCTTTATCAGAGAAATTATGCTTGGGCACAAGACGAAATAGAAAATTTACTTCAGGATTTATATGAGAATTTTAAAAAGTCTGAGACAAATACAACTTTAAATTACTTCATAGGTAGTTTGGTCGTTTTGAAAAGAAAAGACGGACTGTATGAAGTGATTGATGGACAACAGAGATTAACGACATTGTCACTTTTACTAAAAATATTGGAACAGGTAAAAGAACCAAAACTATTTTATGAATCGAGACCCGAAGTAGAAGCATTTTTCGATTCTTACTATAGAAATGGGAGCACAAAAGATGTTACTTTCAATTATAAGGTTTCTCATCTGATTAATGCGGTAGATATGCTAAAACAATCTGTGGTAAATCCGGATGAAATTAAAGAAAAAAGGCTCTTTGATATTGAAGATTTTGATAGATTTAAAAAGTTTGTTTTTGAGAACGTAGTTCTTGTTCGTGTAGAAATTCCTCAGGATACAGATGTTGCCAATTATTTTGAAATAATGAATAATAGAGGTGAGCAATTGCAAAAACACGAAATTCTGAAATCTTATCTAATAGAAACCTTGAAAGATAAGGATGATAATTATTTTGAGAAACAACAAGATGAGTTTTCAAAAATATGGGATGCTTGTTCACAGATGGATACACATATTCAAAAACTTTTTTCGGCTGAAGACAGGCGGAAATATTTTGGAGACAACTATGACGAGATAAATCAGATAGATTTTGAAAAAGAAGAAGCACAAGTTAGAAGCGGATTTTCTATCAATAAAGCATTGAGAAATCTAGGTAAAAAAGTCGATTCGTTTCAAATTGATGATATAGATGATGCAGGCAAAGACCAATCAATTATTGACTTTCCCAACTTTTTGATCCACATTTTTAAAGTAAAGTATCAAACCTATGTTGATAATGGGAATAAAATTGAGATTCCTTTGAATGAGAAAGATTTGATTGCTGTATATGAAAATTTAAAAAACATAATCGATGCCAAAGATTTTATAAATGACCTACTTTATTATCGAACTGTTTTTGATAGATTTATTGTAAAAGCAACGGATGATGAAAAGGATGAAGAAAGTTATAAATGGACATTGAAAAAGCCTTATCGATATGATTATTCTAAAGCAGAGAATAAAATTTCCACAAGTTTAAAATATAAAAATTCTTTTGATGACCAAGATCGAGTAATAAAAGCAATTTCTTTATTACAGGTAACGTTTAGGAACAGAAAGTACAAAAATTGGTTGCAGGAAATATTGCATTTTTTTTCTGAAAAGAAGAAGTTTGGATTGTCCGTGGGAGAATATCAGAATAAGATTGACTTAATTATTTTAAACTATTTTGAGCAAAGTATAAATGAATCTAATTACGATGATGGTGTAAAGGTTCCTCATTTTTTATTCAATTATATTGATTATTTGTATTGGGTACAATCGCCTTCTAGTTTTAATTTTAAATTTACATACCGCAATTCGGTAGAGCACCATTTATCGCAATATTTTAAAAATCCAATACAAGACAATATAGGCAATCTTTGCTTGGTGAGCAAGAGTTCAAATTCTAAAATGAATAATGAATCTCCTGTTGGTAAGGCAGATTCTAGTCCTACTGGGAAATATTATAAAAATGGAAATATTCCTCCAAAGCAAAAAATAATGTATGACATCACAAACCTAAAAGGGCAATGGGGAGATGTAGAAATATTAAATCACAGAATAGAAATAGAGAATCTATTAAATAATAGAGAAGAAATATTAATTATTTCAGATTAATTTGTAAAATTAATTAAAAAACATCAACATCGATGTCAGATACAGAATCAAAAAGAGAGTAAACTTCTTCGGATTAGAGTCATTAAATTAATTAATACGTACTAGTATTATTTTAAGAATGAGATTGTAAAATTAGGACAAAATTTTTTCAATAAAATTGAAAAAAAAAATATGCAAAAGCTAAAATTCTAAATTTCCAACAATATTTTGAATAATTTTATCTCATACTAAAATTTTAAAATCATGATAGATTACTTAATTGAATTATATGCCAAATGTGAAGAGAAAAATATTGTAAAACTTATTCAAGAATTTAAAACAGATTTTGCAGAATTCCTTACCGAATATCCGATAACACCAATTATAGAGGACTTTAAAAATTGTGGTAATGTAGATGTTGAGAAGTTAATTCATGAACCTTCAGGGTTGTTACAGATTACTTTATTAACAAATGCACTATACTTAAGATTATGTGAAAATAAATCGATTGGAGGTCTTAATATCCTGAAAAATGCTCTTAGAGATGCTTTATCTAAGCAAATGAATTCAATAGTAGCCAAGTCTAGTGATCAGTTAACTAAACTTTTTGAGCTTTTGGATGTAATATCTAAGATTTGTATTTCTAAAAAAGAATATAATATTTATATATTGGAACTACCAGTAGGTAATTCTATACCTTCAACTTTGTTGCAAAATTTATTAAAGATGAAAGGGGTTGATTCAATGATAATTACAATTTCTCTAAATAGGAATGATAGTAAAAAAAACGGTTATACACGAAAAGAGTTAATTGAAAATAAGTTAAAGGAATTAGATTTAAAAAAAACACTTTTAGTTTATACTGATGAATGGATTTCTGGTTCTAATTTCTATAATATAACCAAAATTTTATCAAAAATAAAAGATCTAAAGTTTATTCCTGGTGCTTTTCTCCTAAAAGAGTCATTTGAGAAAGATGATTATTCAAAGTACAAATTTAATCATGAAAAAATATGTGGGAAAATGGGATTTGATGCTGACTCTCTGAGAATTCAACTCTCTGACTTAAATACCATAATAACTTCTGATCAAAAATTTATTTGGGCAGAAAGCGATAGATTGGCTGGCTACCGTAAATTTGAGTTTTTCGGAAGTATAATTAGTACGTTATTTGCTACGGGCGAATTTTTATCAGAAAATCCACTGGCATTAAATGAAACGATTAGAAAAGCCATTTATGAACTCACGGACTTGGATGCTGAAACTGAAATACCGGACGAGACAAAACAAAAAATAAAGGCTTCATTCGATTATTTTAATTCCGTTTTTTCTCTAAACTTTGAAGAAAAGGTTATAACCACTAAAATTGAAATCAATGATGTATTTGATTTAGTGACTGAAACCAATAAAGCTATTTTAAAGCTTAAAAGTATTAAAGGTTATAATAATGCGCAAATGGCAATTAATATAACTAGCTATTATATGAGAGAAAAAGTTTTCAGCCCTAGTTCTAGATATTTCTATAAAGGATTTGCGCCGGTATGTTTACCATTAGAAAATGATGAAAAATATTTACATACGTTGTTTCTTGAACAAATTAAAAATCAAAATTTTTATAAGCGCAACTTCAAATCTTAGATATCCTTAATTTTAGATCATCACTTTTCTTGAACATTATTTTTAAAATAAACATTGTAAAGGCTTAGAAGAGTTTTAGGGATGAAGTATTATTTTAGAGGAGTAATAATTTGGGAGACAAAAAATAATTATATAAAACAATATTACATTTTTATTCTATTTTGAGATGAAATATACCAAAGGAGAACAATTAGCTATAATTCGAATTGCAAATGCCAGAAATGAAAGATCTCGATATTTAGATCTCAGTGGTTTAAATTTAATGCGAATACCTTGTGATATTTCTGATTTAATCTATATTCTAGATATTGATTTGAGTTTTAATAGTTTTAGAAATTTTCCGAAGGAAATTGGACTTTTAGAGAATCTGCAATATTTAGATTTTAGTCACAATAATTTGGTGGAAATTTATTTCGAATACGGGCGTAACTATTGTCTCAAAGAATTAAAGATTTCCCATAATTTGTTAAATTTTGTTCCTGAAGAATTGGATTATCTTCCACATAGTACAACAATCATTTTTAACGAGAATCCTTTTCTAGAAAATTTGCCTCTTGAATTAATCGAAAATGAAGATTTGTCATATATTAAGTATTATCAAGATTCACTTCGTACAGCAGACAATAAAACAAGACTTTTTGAAACAAAAATTTTACTTGTTGGCAGAGGTGATGTCGGAAAAACTACTATTCTTAAGAAACTTCTTGATGAAAATTTTATTGTAGAAATCGGTAAAGAGACTTCTACTCATGGTATAGATATTACTACTTATAAAGAAAATGTAATTTATCCAGCATTAAATCCTCATTATAATCGATTAGAGGATGCAGAAAATTTATATATTAGAATAGAAGATGATATTGAGGATGAAGAAGATGGGGTAGTAACGGAAGCCTTCTTTAATGTACGCTTTATTCCCTTTGAAAAATATTTTTATGGAGTTGACATTCCATTAGAAATACGCATTAGCGATCAGCCTAATATAGATTTTGACTCTAACGTCTATTTTGAAAAAGAAATTAAAGTTAATGTATGGGATTTTGGCGGGCAGGAAATGTTATACGCTACTCATCAATTTTTTCTAACAAAACGATCCGTTTACATTTTTGTATGGGATTCTCGAGCTGACAATGATGAAGATAATTTCGAGTACTGGCTTAGCATCATAAACCGTTTAGGAGGCGAAAGTCCAATTATAGTTGTGATGAACAAGTCTGATATCAGAATAAAATCTATAGATGAAAATTTCTTTCGGAATAAGTATAAAAATATAGTTACTTTCATTAACATTTCTTGCTCTAATAATAATGGTTTTGACGATTTACGTAGCGTACTTAATCAAGTTATATCTGAACAAAAACATATTGGAAGTGAGCTTCCAAAAAGTTGGAATTCTATTAGAGAAAATTTAAAAAATTGCGAGAAAAACTATTTAACTTTTGCAGAATTTAAAGAGTTTTTAAATATTACAGATTCTGACGAAATAAATCATGTATCGGGATTTTTACGAGATTTAGGGGATATAATTTATTTTGGGCAGGATTATGGATTAAAGGATATTATTGTTCTTAATCCAAATTGGCTTACTAAAGCTATTTATGAGTTAATACATTCTTTAGAAATTCAAAAGTCGAAAGGAGCATTTAAGTTAGAACAATTGGCTAATTTTTTAGACTTAAAACATTATCCCGAGGAAAAGCATTTCCAAATTGTAGCATTAATGACAAAGTTTGAAATTTGTTTTCAAATTTTAGGTTCAAATAATGATTACATCATACCAGTTTTACTCTCACCGATCCTTCCTAACACAGTTAAAATTTCGAACTTTGAAGTTCCAGAAACTTTGAAATTTATTGTGAGGTACACTTTTTTACCTGCTGGAATAATTGAGCGGATTATTTGTAGACTAAACTTCTATCTTGAGGGAGAAAATTATTGGAAATATGGTGCAATTTTCACCACAGAAGTTAGCAGAGGAATTGTTCAGCTTGATAGGTTCAAAAAGATAATTACAATATCAGTAATTGGCAGCTTACAGGCTTATTTATTTTCAATAATAAAAAATGCAATTGATATAATACATGATAATCTGAAGTTAATAGATGGTGATTTTGAAGAAGTATATGTATGTAATTGTAATGACTGTGCACTGTCTGAGACTCCAACTCTTTTTGAAAGAAAAATTTTATTTAAATATTTAGAAAGAGATAAAGAATTTATAGAGTGTCAGAAAAGTATTGAGAACATCAATATTAATAATATTTTATCTGGATTTAAATCTAATAAAAGTGAGAATTCTTTACTGCGAAAATTTATTGATGCTGCCTCAAAATTGCAAAGCAGAAAAATTATGCTGGCAGGCTTCAATGAAAATAAAGTTAATATTTATTATCAGGATCTCTTAAATCCCTTGCTTAAATTACGAGGTAATTCTGCAAAAGAACAATCCCTATTGGGTACTTCTTCGACATTAAAGGGATTTGGACAAATTGATATCTCTGTCGAAGATGTCGACGGAATTCCAAAAACCATATTTGAAGGTTTTTTTCTTTCAAATGTAGACACTACTATAATAAAAAAACATTTAGATAAAACAATTTCGAATTATGATGCAAATGGCTTAATTGAGAAATACCTTGGTATTTATTGCAAGTCAGTAAATTTTAATGTCTTGGTAGAAGGTTATTCGTTGTATATAAAATCGTTTGTAAATACATATGTCAATGATATAGAAATATTGGGAACATCTGATATTTCACAGTTTTATGTACAAGGTTCTGAAATTAAGGTATTTAGAACAGATTGTAAGAGAAGTAATCAAAAATTACATTTGTATCATCTTCTAATTAATATTTATCAACCTTAATAATTAGTAAAGGTCTCGTTTGCATATATATACCTATGAGAGTTTTTCTATATCTTACAATTATTTTGGATTTATTTACCGGTGCCAATGAACTACTTAAAAAAGACCAAAAATTTCTTCTGTCATCTTTCTTTTATATAATTAATATTTCCCTTGCAACCATACAAATATTTATTGTATTAATTAAGACCTTGATGTGATTATCTAAAAAAAACTGGTATTGAAAATGTTAGAGTTTAAATTGTGTTTTCTTTTGATCCGAGAAGAGCATCTTTGAATCTAATATAATAGTTTAGTTTTACTACAAAATATATTATAAATTAGCAAAAGAAATTTCTTTCAATGCAAAAAGTTTCTAAGATTTTTATCAAAAATGTTTGCATAAGAATTATCAATTTTCACACTAATATACTTTTTTTTCATGTCTAATAATTTAGTAGCATATTCCAGAGCAGGGGATGTATTCCATTATAGATGGGCAGCAAGACGTTGTCTGAGATTAATTTATCCAAACTCATATATAGATAATATTTTTATTGAAGGTTCAGAAGAAACTGAGAAAGAAGGGGAATATGTTATCGACGTTGCGGAATATAGTACGATTGATAACATAAAAAAAATTGATTATTATCAATTAAAACATACTACTGTTCACCAAGATGATCCATTTAGATTAAGTGATTTAAAAGATACTTTCATTGGTTTTGCGAAAAGATATATTCAACATAAAAGTGAAAAAGATTTTGAAATTTCTAAAATTTCGTTCATTATTCTTACTAATAGAATTATTGGAGAAGTATTCAAGAAAAATCTTAAAGCAATTTTAGAAGAGCAAAAGGTGGATAGTGTATTTTTAAAAACTATTAAAAAATATACAAATCTAACCGGGGATGATTTAGTATCATTTTGTACAACGATACAAATTCAAGATGGGCAAGGGAATTATAATGTACAAAGAGATGAATTAAGAATAGAATTAACCCAGTTGATTGCTGGTTCTATTGATAATGCACAAATTGATAGTCTAGTGGCGTTAGTACAAGAGAAAGTATTACCAGACTCGGAAGGAATTATTAATAGAGAAGAAGTTTTAAAACGTTTTGGAATAACATCTAGTAAACAACTTTATCCGGCTCCTGCAGTATGGGAATATCTTGATAAAGTTAAAGTTATTAAAAGAAAGCAACATGATGATCTTAAATATCATATTGGTATTTCAATTCATCCAATAATTGTTCATGCGGCAGGTGGAGTAGGAAAATCTGTTTTTTGTTGTCAATTATTGAGTTCGTTGCCTGAAGGATCTCTGGGTATTGCATATGATTGTTTTGGTGCAGGTAGTTATAGAAACAGAAGTGAGTCGCGACATAAGCATCGAGATGCCTTAGTTCAAATAATAAATGAACTTGCATCAAAAGGGTTATGTGATCCATTATTAATACAAAATACAACTTTGGATGAGGATATTATGCGAAAATTTCTTTCGAGTCTTGAAACTTCTCTTAATTCATTAAGAAAAACAGTCAATTCTGCTCAGTTGTATATTTTGATTGATGCGGCAGATAATGCTGAAATGGCTGCAAAAGAGTATACCCAAGAGTGTTTTGCTCACGAATTATTGCGAGAGAAAATGCCAGAGGGATGTAAACTGATACTTTTATGTAGAACTGAAAGAATATATTTGCTGCAACCTCAGAGTTTTATTACTCAACTTGAATTAGAGCCATTTTCAAAAGAAGAAACAATAGAAAATTTGAGGACATGGTTTCCAAAGGCTAGTGAAAAAGATGGTGTGGAATTCCATCGATTGACTTCTGGAAATCCACGAGTTCAGGCAAATGCTTTAGATGCAAAGTATAATTCAATTAAATCATTACTAAATTCACTTGGGCCAGGTGGAACGTCAGTTGAAGATCAAATAGAATTACAGTTACAATCTGCAATTTTAAAAATAAAAGATCAGCTTCCTCCTGATTATCATAATCATATTAATTCAATTTGCTTAGGTTTAGCTAGCCTACCTCCACATATTCCTATTGATGTTTTATCACAAATATCCACTGTAAGTGTAGATCATATAAAAAGTTTTGTGTCTGATATTGGTAGATCGTTATGGTTATCAGATTTATCGATACAATTCAGAGACGAACCAACGGAAACATGGTTTAGAAATACTTTTTTAGCTAAAAAAGAGCATTATGTACAATATATATCAATTTTAGAGCCTCTCGCAAAAGATCTTACATATGTTGCAGAAGTCTTGCCCCAATTGTATTTGCAATCAGAGCAATACGAAAAGTTGATTAACATCGCTCTTTCGGATGATTTTTTGCCAATAAATAATCCGATCGATGCACGTAATATTCGAGTTTATCGTCTTCAATTTGCTTTTAAGGCATCACTTAAGCTTAATAATTACAAAGATGCTGTAAAAGTAGCAATGAGAGCAGGGGAAGAAGTTGCTGGAAGCCAGAGACAGTTAGATCTTTTTAAATCTAATATTGATTTACTTGTTAAGCTTCAAAGTAAGGAGAAAATTCAAGAGATTGCCTTTAAAAGATTGCTCAGTAATACTTGGGATGGATCCGAAAATGTTTATTCAGCATCTTTGCTATCGGGAGTAGCTGATTATCATGGAGAAGCCAGGGGTTATTTACGAGCAGCTATGAATTGGTTGGTAATTTATTATAATAAATTTCGTAAAACAGGGATAAATAGACGTGACGAGATATCTGATGATGATATTTTAGAACTTGCTTATGCTCATTTTAATATTTTAGGGATGAGAGAATCTGTACAATTTCTAAAGCGTTTTAATTCGAAGATATGGATATATGGTATAGTAAAAGAATTAACTGAACGGTTAATTGATATAGGTAATTACACTGCAATTGATGAGTTTTTACAAAATTGTAAAGATGATATTTACTTTACTGTTGCCGTAACAAGTGAGTTGATTCGAATAGGAAGATTTCCTGAAACTCTCGTTTTAGAAACTGGTTTAGATTTATTATGCTCTACAACAAAAAGAATTTCAAAAGAGAAGATTTCTTATCAAGATAGTATAATCCCAGGTATAGTATCTTTTGCAGAAGCATGTTTACATAGGAAATTGGATTCACAAAAGATTTCTAAAATAATTAAATATTATTTGCCAGAAAAAGCTTCTAGGATGGTTTATGAATCTCATTCTTTTGGGGAGAGAACGATTTTTCTTAAGGCATTGTCCATTAGAATAATACTTTCGAAAAAGAATGAAGTTAATTTTGAAAAAATTTCTCCTGAGGAATTTAATACTAATAAAAAAAATTATGAATTAAATGGCGAAATTAAGAAATTAAAGGAAGTTGTTTATGGGATGTTTCCGTGGTATTTATTACGCGCAAGAATTTTATATGATGATGATAAATTGGATCTTGTTTCTGAAGTATTAAAAACTTATGAATTATCGCAAAAGGCAAGAAATGGTAGATATGAATATTATGATACTTTTCCTCGTGAAATTTGTCAGGTTTGTAGTTCTATAATATTATTTTATCAAAAAGGCTTACCAAATGTAATTGAAGAGTTTTTCATGAAGTTTTTAGATAATGACAAAGCCTTTATTTTGCAAGATAGGATAGATACCTTACGCGGAGCGGTCAGATTAAAGCATCTAGAAAGTATCACACATCAATTGGAAATTTCAAGCTACCACTTAATTAAAAATTACCAGGAGGATGGTCCGGAAGAAATAGGTAATAGATATATTTCTCTAGCACGTGCAGTTTTAGCTAATTCGCCTGATGATGCAAGTGTGTACTTTGATGAAGCGATTGCTATTGCCTCGAAATTTGGTAATGAGATAGTTCAGCGGTGGGAAAGTATAGTTTCTTTAGCTAGAAAAGCCTGTGACAAACAAACAGTCTCAGATGAACTTGCATATCGATTTATACGTTGCGCTGAATTAGTTGGAGAGAATGTATCAAGAGAAAAATATTGGAATAGAACTGAAGCTATCAGAATATGTACAAGATTATCTCCTGGTATAGGAATATCATCATTAAGCAGATGGAGAGATAGAGATATTGGAAGATTTGAATATGAATTAGAAGCAGTATTGAATGAATTAATAAGTTCAAAATTAATTCTTCCTACTGTAGGATGGTCTTTAACTAGATTTCTTTCCAGTCATCATAGCTATGAATTTTTGTCACTTTGCTTAGAGAATGAAATATCTCAAAATAGAAAACAAAATATTTTTGATGATGCAGTTTATTTACTTCAAGTGGAAGGCACAAATTATAAATATTGGAAAAATTTAGAAGAATTAGCAAACAAACATAATATTGAAAATAAAGATTTAAATTATATAATTAATTTTTATTCAAAAAACGAAGGAAAGTCTAAAATTATTTCAAATAATGATATATTAAAAAGTGGAAGAAAAGTTAATGATGATGATGAATTGCAAAATTTGGAAAATATTTTTATAGGCTTAAATATTTCCACATTGGAAGGTCTAATAACTTTAGTGGAAAGATTTAAACTTAGTATAGAAAAAGATCAGTTTCATTGGAAAATTAAAAATTTATTAAAGGAGATTATAAATAGGTTAGAAAGGAATACAGTTTTAAATTTTATTGATGCGGTATTACAAGTAGATGATGTTGGTTATTACGAAGTGGAATTTATATTTACCAATTTTCCACAAGAATTGACAAGCAAAGTAAGTTATAGAGTTAAATTGCCAAGCATTTTTTGTAAAATTGGTGAACGATTTGCATATGACTTAACTGATAAATATTTATTTAATTCTTTTACAAACACATTGAATCTTAATAAAGATGTAACAGAGAATTTGGTAATTGGTATAATTGCGGGGTTAAAAAACGGTAATGAATTTGTAGATGCTGATATTTTTTTTGGATTCGTAAATTTAGTTTCAACAAATGTTAAAGATCAAGACGTTGTTGATTTAATTGATTATTCAATTTGTAGATTTGAGTTACATCTTGAGGACGGCTTTGGAGAGGGCAATTGGAATGATTCCTTGTCTACTTCGAAAAATGTAAATAAGAATATTGCTGGATTTATTTGGTCTGCTTTGGGATCTCCAAGATCTGAAATTAGATGGAATGCAGTCCATTGTGTTAAAAAAATAGCTGATTTTAATTGTTTCGACATTATTGATGAACTTGTATTGTGGTTAAAAAGCGATAAAGTAAATGCATTTGGACATCATAATTTTCCATTTTATAATCTTCATGCAAGACAATATCTTTTAATGGCTTTTGCGAGAATTTCAAATAACCAATCAGAAGCATTAAATAAACACAGCCAGTTATTTTTGGATTATGCGTTATCTTCAAATCATTTACTCATCCAGAAATTTTCAGCGGATATCATTTTAAATGTAGAAAATAGATTTTCAGGAACATATTCAGATGCAGTTCTAACTTCAGTTAAGAACGTAGGAAAAAGTAAGATGCCAATATTAGAAGAAGATTACCATTATTCTACTGATAGTTATTGGCATAAACAAGACCAAATAGATTTAAAACATAATTATCATTTTGGGTTAGACATTGGTAAATATTGGTATGAACCATTGGGAGATGTATTTGGTGTTTCAGAGAATCAAATAGAAGATTTGGCAGCCAATGTTATACTTAAAGAATGGAAATTAGAATATAAAAAGGGATATTACAATGATCCAAGAATTAGTTTATGGAATAATTCATCTGGTGAACGTGAAACTAGATACCATAAGATGGAATATCCAAAAACTGATAATTTAGATTTTTATTTATCATATCATGCAATGCTTGTTGTCGCAGCAAAGCTGATAGAAAAAATGCCAGTCATTAAAGTAAGAGATTGGATTGATAATAGCTGGCTAAATTGGTTGTCAAGACATATGCTCACGAGAGAAGATGGCAAATGGTTATCGGAATGCAGAGATGCGATACCATTATCTCGACCTACGTGGGTTTTTGAGGAAAAAAAAGACTCATGGGAATCTGATATAAGAGAAGAGGATTTTTTGAATTGTCTAAAATTTGAAGAAAATGGAGAACAATGGATTAATGTCAAAGGAGCATGGCATGAAAGCGAAAATGATCAAATAGAGACATTTTCAATTTCAACGGCACTTGTATCTCCGAAAACTTCAGATTCTCTTTTGCGAGCATTAGATACATGCAGTGATCCATATGATTATAAACTACCATATTTTAATGAAGAAGATACGGAGGTAAACTCAGGTATGTTTGTTCTAAAAGGGTGGATCAATGATCGTTATAACGAAATAAGACTTGATCGATTTGACCCGTATGCAGACGGGGTAATTTATCCTCCTTATTCTCTCGGCTCCACAATAATTGAAAATTTAGGTTTGAGTGTAGATGAAGAGGGAAAAGTCTGGAAGTTTTCTGATTCCAATGTAATGATTTGTGAAACATGGAGTAGCCTCAGAGAAAGAACTGATGAAGATCCTGATCAATCAGGAATGCGGTTAAAAGTCAAGCTATCTTTTCTTAAATATCTTTGTTTAACTTTAGGTTACGATTTAATATTTGATATTAGTATTAAAAGAGATGTGAAATATAGATATAATAGAGATAAAAGAATATATACGGATCCAAAACATAAAATATTTATACTATCAAAAGATGGAAAACTTAGAACTAGAAACAAAAATTACAGACTTGGGTAAACATTTTGTAAATGAACTTGGATTGGATCCCGGTGTAGATACTTTTTCAAAATGGATGGCTCATTATATTGCAGAAAAAATGGCTTTAGCAGAGCATTTACCCGTTGGGAAGAATAGAAAAGTTGCTGAAAAAGAATCTTTTGAAACAATTCTCAAGTTATGGGAACATAGGTGGTCGCTACCCTCTGGCAAAAGACCATTAGAGAATTTTGAATCAATCCTTAAAACTTTAGAGAAACTTAATCCAGAAGAACAAGAGCCTTTTTTTTATCATTCTTTAAATTATGAATTGGAAGAAATGGAAAACAATAATCCTGATTTAAAAGAAATTATAGGCTTTACAAAGATGGCATCTCAAATTGATAAGGTAGCAAGAATATGGATTAGTTTTATCTTAAGCAAAGCCGCTCAAAAGGCTAAAAATGACAATACGGAATCTTTTCTTAAAAATGCCGTGTCATTAAGAAATAATGATGATGTAAAAGCTATACGAATAGTATTTAAAAATGATCCGTCAATAGATTTAGAAAATGATACTAATGATAATGTTCATAGAAAATTTCGACTAGAGAAACTTAGATTAAGAATTGAAGAACTTGAAAATTTTTCAGAATTAAATGAATTAATATTGGAAAGTTATAAGAAGGAATTAGAAGAGTTGATATAAAATGGATAGCTAATCATAAGTAGTAAAATTGGATTAAAAAGTATATTTCGATTAATTAATTTATATAAATAGATGGTAAATTTTTTAAAGCACCTCGAAAACCCCCAGATAAATCATGAAAAAATTTATGAAGTGATGTCCGACTTTCGTAAGGGTGGACTTCACCCTGAAATGTATAATGATTTCCTAAATGCAATAAATGATTTACCTATTATTCGTTTAAGAGGCCCTTATGGTTACGATGTCTTTAAAAAATTTAATTTATTTGATATTACAACTGAAGAGTCTATGGTCATTATGAAAGAAGTTATTCGTAGGGCGACTGAAGATTCGAAATTTTGTTGGCATGTTAATGCTAGTGATAATACTTGTAAGGTAGATTCAAAGGGGAAAATTGTTGTCAGTGCCGCTCATTCAATTCAAAATAATGGAATTCTTAGTGCGATTTCTGAAAATCATGAGGTTACGACGTACAGATTTCAACAAGGAAATCTAAAACAAAAGGTAATTAAAAAGAAAATAGCATCCATATTTTGGGGATTTTGTAATACACACGATGGAATTTTTAATGCAATTGAAAATGATCAATATAAAAAGACTGAAGAGCAGAATTTTTTATTTGCGTACAGAAGTTTTGTAGTTGCATCACATAAGAAAATGGAAGTTTCGACATTTATGAATTTTGGAGGATTAGCACAAAATGATATAATTGAAAACCGTAAAATTTTTGACAAAGCAATATTGGAGAAAGATTATTCTGTTATTAAGTCCGATATTTTTGAATTGCCTTTTTTTTACCCTATTGCAACCTCCTCGTCTTTTTATTTAGATTTTGATTTTAATGGTGTTGAAATCCCTCATTCGGATAATAGGATGGAAAATATATTTATTACTTTATTGCCAGTCCTTAAGGATAATAAAACTTATTTTATATTAAGTTATCTTCGACAGGATGCTCATTTATACGAAAAAATAGGAAAGCAGATAAAAGATAGAAAAAAACTTAAATCTGATATAACAATTTTAATTGGAGCACATGCTGAAAATATATATTTCCAACCATTATATTATATAACATTTATAGAAAAATTTGAAGAGGATTTGCACAAATTAATTTTTCAAACTCAAATGGATCATGGTGTTGTTAATATGAATAATGGTATAAATCATAGTTTCTCTTATACTCCATCAAATTATCTTCAAAATCATTTTAATATAAATTTCTTTGGATACTAAATAAAGATTGCGTCTGACTTTGTTTAGATAAATTATGAGTTTTCGAACTATAAAAGAGCATGAAAAAACTTTATTTTTTCATGCTCTTTATTTTAGCAATTTAAAAATTAGGCAATGTGTGCCATCGACTGATTGTTTACTTCCTATATCTTACATCCTGTAAAATCAAAGTTATGGCTTCCGGTATTTGATCGATTATAATTTCAAGTATATATACGTGATGAATCATACTATTTATTAAATGCATTTGAAATTCATTTTTCTGTGAAGAAATATGAATTAGTATGGTTTTCCGTAAAGTGCTAATTTAAAAATGAAAGATATTTGAAAACGTGATATATTCATTAAGATATATAAGAAGATTTTTGACATCAATTCAGAATATTTATCACTAAGTAGTTATTTGTTATAATAAACATTAAAATAATATGCAAGATAAAATTACAGTTAACCGTTATGTTATTCATTTTCTGGATAAACAAAAAAATAAAACGACGGCAACAATTGATTATTCTCAAAAAGTTTCTCAAACTGATGATTTTTCTAAAATCTTGGCGGAGAGTTTACATAAATCAATTACCGAAAGTTCATCACTTAAAAATACCAAATTCAAAGAAAACAACACTAACGACTTTTCAACGTTCTTAAATAATTATTTAGAATTATCTGACGATGCTGATGATCAAAGTTTTTTGGATTTTTCGAAATCTCTCGATAAGTTAAGAGAAGAGGTAGAAACTAAACCATTTGCAACGGGTGGATACTATCTGTTTATTGATTATGCTAGTGATAGCAGTAGATATATTTCTGTGGTCTTATTAAGAAAAAAGGGTGGTCTAAATGTAATTAAGAAAGATGGAGTATATACTTTAGATAATACTGAAAATATTAATATTGATAAAATTGCTATGGCATTTCGTCTAAATTTTTCAATCTATTTAAATTTAGAATCAGAAGTAGACAAAAATAATTACCTCGCTCTTATTACTACTCAACAAGATGGCGAAATTTCAGAATATTTCAGAGATTGGGTAAATGCTGGGGATATGATCAAGAACTCAGAAAACACTAAAAATTTTCTAAGGATTATTAAAAATATAGACATGCCAAAAAATGATTCTGGTGAGGATTGCTTTAAGAGTCTTGATGAATTTAAGAGAGCTATATTTGATCATATAAAAGATAGGAAAAGCAAAACCATTAATTTATTAGACATTAGTAGAAATTTTTATGGCGAAGGCAATGAAAATAAAATTGCAGAAACAGCCAGAGATTATGGAATTGATATAGACAATGAATTTAAAAAAGATGCGCGAATTGTTCGTGAATTAATAACTATTAAAGCAAGTGTGGATGGTATAATTTTATCAGTTGATTACGACAAAATAAATCCTGATGAAGTAGAAATAAAAGATGAATATATATTAATTAAAAATAAAAAATTAGCAAATAAGCTAACGATCAGATATAATGCAGCAAATAGTAAATAATGGAAAATGAAAGTTTAATTGATGATTTTATAAAATCATTTAATGATAAAGTTGAGTTTGACACTATTATTAAAAGTGGTGTTGAAACTAGGTTTGTGTTAAATACAGTAGAATCTTCTCTATTTACTAAAACAATTCATGATATTTTTCAAGATGCAGACGTTGTTTCAAATAAGGTAACAATTAATTTAAATAAATGCAAATTTGAAAATTGTTATTTTTTCCATGATATTAAGGATTATCTCATAAATTTTGATAGATATAAAAATGCATATCTTGAATCAGACATTGTTATTTTAAGATATCAAGGTACTACTCTCTGGAAGCATAAAAATGAAGATTTTAGTCAAGAAAAAGCATTGGTTTTTAACTTTCCAATCTACAATGAAGTTTTTGATTTTTTTAAAATGAATTCATTATTTACAACATTTTATAGTCCAATAAAAAATGAAATAATAATCCTAAATAAGGACAACGGTGCTTTTCATATAGGATATAAAAACCTAGAAGAGAAAGTTTCATTATTGTCTAATTTACAACCATTGATTGAAATTCTTAAAACTAATTTTGTAAATAAAGAATTTGTACAATTTTTTAAAGAAAATATTACTGTAATAGGTATTGGGAATTTTGATCCTAAAGAGCGATTTTTAGAGATCTTAAAAAATTTAAATCCCATAATATTATTGACAGAACGGGATTATGAAAATTATGTTCGAGACTTTAATTTTGAAAATATTAAAACTAAATTTAAGGAAGAACGAAATAAATATTTCGAAGGTTTGGAGAAAAATATAGGACTAGTAAATAAGCAGGTTTTGTCAATCCCATTAACCTTTGCGGCAACAGCTTTTGCTAGTTATCAGGTTAAAGATAAGCCATTAATTGTTTTATTAATTTTAATTGCTTTTATTTTATATTCTATAATAGCATTTAAAATGCTTGGAATTTCAAAGTTTAATATTCAATGTATAAATGAAGATGTAAATAAGGAAGAACAAGAGATAAAAGATAATTATTCTAAGAATTATGTTCATTTTAAGGAAGACTTTGATAAGATACGATTAAAAATTACTAAAATTGAATATTTAATGTCATTGATTGGATGGGTACTTCAGGGGATGCTAGCTTTATTTTTCCTGTTTTCAGTATTTCAATATTTCAATAATGAAGAGGAACAAAAAGAATCAATATCCATTCCTTTAGAAAAAATAAAATATATTTCAGTTGATAGTGTCGCGACTATTAAGAAAGATACTTCTAAAATTATAACAAGTTCAAAAAAAAGTAATATAACAAATCAGGCTACAATTCCAAGTAAAGATTCAATCCAATACTAAAATAATTTAAAGTCAAAGAAATCTTAAGTATAGAGTACAGTTTTTAAAATTCAGATATTGAAACGTAATTAATCATTTAATATTTTTTTTATTTTTTGAACTGTTCCACTACTTTTGTCAGTAAGTTTCATTGTTTTTCTTACCGAGTAGCCTTGTTTTAGTAGTTTAACTACATCTTTATATTCTGTAAGTAGTATTTCTTTATCTTTTCGGAAACCATCTTTTCTGCCAACTTTACCGCCGTTCTTTCTGTAGCTATCATATCCAGATTTAATTCTTTGTCTAATCTGGTTTTTTTCCATTTCGCTGATGGAAGTTAGGATTTGGATTAAGAATTGGGACATTGGATTTATTTCACAGTTATCATCAAGAGTTTCAATTTTGTGATTTTTGATATAAAGGGAGATGCAATTCTTATTTAATAATTGTATAGTTTTAAGAACCTCAATGGTATTTCTTCCTATTCTGCTTATCTCCCAACAAAGAACTTTGTCGATTTTATTGGCTTTGACATAGTTTATCATTTTTAAAAGTTCGGGTCTTTCTTCGTTTATTTTTCCTCCAGAAATCTTTTCTTCAAAAATACCTGATACTTCATAATTCATATTTTTTGAAAACTCTAATAATTCCTCTGTTTGTCTTTTGTAATCTTGAAGATTAGTCGAAACTCTTGAATAAATAACCACTTTCATACTGTATCATTTTAATATTTAGAATATTTTCGATACATTTAAGCGTATCATAAAAAAGCTATTGTAGATTTATTTTGATACAGTTGAGGTTTTGATACATTTGGAAATAATTTAAGGTTTGACCAAAGTGTCAAAGGTTGTTTTATGAATTAAGATAAATAATAAACTCCGATTCGGATTTTCGGATTTTTATTTAAAACATCAAGTTTATCCGTTTTATCAAATACCATTATAACATCAATATCTCCGTTAGAAATTTTTTCTTTACCTTCATCGATGCTTTTTAAAACTGTTAAGTACTCAATTTTTTCAGTTTCAGTAATTGTTTTCTGTTGAGGTTTTTCTTTTTTAATTGAAGCATGAGCAGAACCGATGGAAATATTTCCTTTTAATAAGTTGTCTATTATTGTTTCTGAACCACTCGCTAATACTTGAGAAAATCGCACGACCGAAGTCCTACTCGAGTTAGCTATTTTTGCTATTTCGGCATACGTATCAACTTTTTCTATTTCTGTTTGTTCTTTCTCTTCGAGTTGATTTTTAGAGAATACTTGACCTCCTTTAGATAGGTTTTCTTTTGCAAGTTTTTCAATTGTTGGTTTAGAAAGCCATGCCAAACTAATTCGTTCTGCATTTGATAAATTTCTTCTTCCCAGTTGATGTTTAACCATCCATAGTTTGATTTCATCAAGACTATTTAAAGTTTCTTTTAATTCTTTAGTAGCTACACCCGTTTTTTTCAATGATTTTAAAGCCATTAATCTAGTGTGTCCTTCTACTACTAATTTTTGACCACTTTCTGTTTTTATATATAGTATAGGGTCGTTTAATCCGTTAATCCGAATGTCTTCTTTTAAACTTTCAAGTAGTTCTTTGTCGGCTAACGGTAAATGAGCTTTTAATTCCCAAATAGTAACTAAATCGTCTAATTCATCCATTACTAGATAATCATATCCAAATAAATTTATAGTTGGTGTTGAATCGTCTTTAATTGTTGGGTTCGTCCAATATATTTTTCCATCCAATTCATTGCCACCTTTTGAATAATACCGATGTGATTTATTCATAGTTGGGTCATTGGGGTTCGGGTTGTTACGTGTTTTTCCCCATTGTTTGAAGAAGAATTTTACGTTTTGTTCACTACACTTGTCTTTGATTTTAAAAACCCATTCTTTTTTCATGGGTCTAACTTCATTGCTTCCACTTTCTCCACCAACAATAACCCAATCAATTCCTTTTAGGTCGATTTCGGTAATTTCTTCAATAAAAGGTTCGATTGAAAGGAATTTATGTTTAGCATCACATTTAACTAAAGATTTAATTCGCCTAGTTGCTATTTGGTTGCCGACTGAAACTCCCATCCATATATTGTCAGTCCAATTAAGCTCTTTAGAATATTTTTCAAGTATATCATGTCTTTTCGTGAGAATTTGATAGGTATGTTGAGGTGTGTCATTCATTACCTCAAAAACTTCTTTTATGAAATCTAAGGATATGTCTTTATGAAACATGTCACTCATGGAATTTACAAAAACCGTGCGTGGAGTTTTCCATGTGTAGGGTTCTTTAAGTGTTTTTGAATGCTCTACAACGACATCGAACCCAAGTCTGTATTTATCTGAATTTGGGTTAAATTTTTTTCTATATGTTTCAGTTTCTGCATAACAGAAATCACATTCTTTTGAAATGTGAGTACACCCAGTGGTCGGATTCCAAGTTTTCTCAGTCCATTCTATACTTGATGCCATGTTCTAAATTTCTATTTTATCAATTTCCTTCATAATCCTATCGGTCTCAAAGAGTGCTACAATCATTTTTTGATAGTGAAATATATCATCAAAAGATAGTTCACGGTCTTTGCGGTCTTTGAGCCATTTTTGAGCGGGTTGGTAGCCACCGATGTAGAAATTCCAAGCCGTTTCGGGAACGTTTTCAAAATATTGAGTTTCGTTTATGTACACCCGTCCCATTGGATAAGGTGGGTCGTTGTGTGTGATGGTGTTGTTTTCCATTACAAAATTGCGGTCAACATATTTTGGTTTGCCTACTATATTTTCGCCATCTTCGGGATATTCTGTAATATAATTTTCAACTTCGGCACTTTCTAATAAATGTAATTGTCTTAATTCAGAACCTAGTTTAACTAATTTTATAAATCCATCGTGATCCAACGGAGTTGGAACACGGGGGAAATCTATTTTTAAAAATTCTTTATAAGTTTCTCTATAGGTCGGGGAGTGTAAAACAGCATAGATATAATCTAAAATATCAATTGGAGCAAAGGTGTTTGGTGTTGCTTCTTTTTCGTTTGTGAATGTTAAACCAGTAGCGTCAGAAAATTTTTGGACTAATTCCATATTTAGATTTGGAACTCGCTCTTTGGAATCTAAAATGATTTGTTGGGAATTGCTTTCAGGGTAGAGGTAAAGAGGAAATGTGTTGACACTATCTAAAGATGAAACAAGATTTTTATCTGTTATTTTATTGCTTAAAAAATAAACATGTGAATTTACCGACCTGCCTATTTTGCATAAATTTAAAGCAATATTATTGCCATGAAGAAAATGTTTCATTATCTCATTTCTAGGATAACAGTAAAATCCTTTTGAGTTTCCTGTATAGAAAGTGTACTTTTCGTCAAAGGGACGATATGATATTTTAGTTAATATTCCCTTATTAGGATAATTTTTTTCTAAATCTTTTCTTGCTAAATTTACTTGCCAATCTCTTACATCTTTACCTAAATTATATTTTATTCTTGCACTTTCATTATCAATATTTAAAAATCCTTCAATTGTATTTTTAACACTTTGAGCATTGTCATGGATAGTAAAATGGTCTCTAGCAGTTACAAAGCCTAAACTGTTAATTGTAAAGAGTTTTTCCAGTTCAAATCCTTTTTTATATTCAAACTCAGCTTCAAAATTTTTTTTAACCATGAAATACATTGGTTCGGTATTCGGAATCTCTATGTAATTAATTGTTTTTAGAGTGTTTTTAACTAAAAAATCATATTTCAAATCTCTTTTTCCAAATAAATCGTAATGATATACTTTTCCTAATTCATTTTTTTTCTTTTCTCCTGTTTTTATAAATATGTTTATTGAGACACCTTGCATAATATCAAATACATTTTGGTCTATTGAACCATCCTGAGAAATTTCTTTTTTAGTACTATTTCCATGCAAATCCAAAGTGTAAATTTTATCAAAAGATTGAAGTAGATTCCAACGCATTCCCCTAAAAGTAGGGCTATCTAAAAAACCATGTGGGTTAATGAATGCTAAAATACCTTCTCCGTTTTTATCTATAAAATGTTGCCCAAAACGTATGAATTTTACATAATCGTCATTTATCCATTTTGGGTTGCGTTCTTTTAATTTCTCCTTTCCACCAGGTTCTTTTTTATAGTCTTCCATTAGGTTCATAATCCATTCGCCTTTGTTGGAACTTTCTCCACTATAAGGAGGATTCCCAATCACCACCATTACTGGAGAATCTCTTTTGATAGCGTTAGCTTGGTCGGCTTCATCCGAAAGCCACGAACTAAATAGGGTTTGGGTGTCGGGGTGTGCTTCTTCTAGTGAGTTGGTTAAGAATATTCGGAAACGTTGGTCGTCTGTTGGTTTGTAACCCGTTTCAGTCAATAGCATATCCATTTTAAGGTGTGCCATTGCATAGGATGCCGTTTAGTCTCGATTACCAAGAAGAATCACTAAAAAGATTCTGCGAAGGAATGGGATATAATATAGTTAAAATCTATAGAGAAGACCATTCTGCAAAAAATTTCAATAGACCAGAGTGGATAAAATTGAGAACGTATGCAAAAGCAAACAAGAAAGAAGTACATAAGGTGCTATTTGCAAAATGGGATAGATTCTCACGAGGCACGGAGCAAGCATTAACAGTTTTAAGAGAATTCGACTCAATAGGAATTGAATTGAATGCTACCGAACAGTATTTGGACATGTCTAATTCAGACAACAAAATGATACGAGCAATCTACCTCACGGCAGGAGAGGTTGAAAGGGACAAAATCTCTAGCAGAACAATAACAGGAACTTACCAAGCCAAGAAGGAAGGTTATTTTACTGGAAAAGCTCCATACGGATATGATAACTTTAGAGACGAACATAAGAAATCAACTTTAAAACCAAATCAGTTTTCATTCTTTGTAAAAAAGGCATTTATTGAGGTTGCAATGAATATCGAATCAGTTGAAACAATACGTAAGAAACTCAAACAAGAAGGAATGAAGCTTGAAAAAAGTGCATTTAGCGAATTACTAAAAAACATAATATATGTAGGTAAAATTAAAGTTCCTGAGTTTAAGAAAGAATCTGCAATGGTGGTAAATGGCAAACATGAAGCATTGATAGACATAGAAACATTCAACAAAGTACAAGCCGTTTTCAATGGGAAGAGGTGGCACGGTACAAAGCCAAATCATAAAAATTTAGAATTCCCATTACGAGATTTTCTAACTTGTGAAATTTGTGGTGGACAAATTACTGGTAGTACATCACAAGGAAGAAGCAAGAAATATGCTTATTACCATTGCAGAAACAAGTGTAAAACTAGAGTTTCAGTTGATGATGCACACATGAAAATTGGAAACATTCTTTTTAATTTGCAGATTAACGAGAATATTAAGGATTTGTTTTCAGCCGTTTTAAAGAACTCTGAGACTCGATTTAATGGAGATAGAACTACTCAACTTAAAGACAAAATAGAGTCCCAAAAGAGCTTAAAAGTCAAAATTGAAGATGCAGAAGACTTGCTTTTGAATAAGGATATTACCAAAGAGAGATTCAATAGCATTGTCGAACGCATAAACGGACAACTAATCGAAGTCAATAATGAAATCGAAATACTTAACACAAGAACGGATTCAATAAAAACGTACGTTGATTCAGGACTAGAGCTACTTACCAACTTGGATAGAATGTTTGCTAATGGCGATTACGATGGGAAAAGAATAGTAGCGGGTTCAATATTTACTCAGAAACTTATTTTTGGAAATGATAATTGTCGAACCGAAAAAGTGAATGAAGTAATTGGTGTTTTAACTAGGAGTAGCAAGGGTTCACGAGGATATAAAAAAGAAAAAGCCGTCATTTCTGACAGCTTTTCCGCTTACGTACCCGGAGCCGGAGTCGAACCGGCACGGTTTCCCACAGGTGTTTGAGACCAGCGCGTCTACCAATTCCGCCATCCGGGCTTAGCAGACGAAAAAACAATCAAAACTTGATTATTTTTAACGCAATAGAATGATGCTGTAAATAGTGTCATTCCTTTAACACGGTGCAAATGTAAAAAATAAATTTAAATGTTCGACTAAAAATACTTAAATTTTTCCTTTCAGTGTCCAATAAATTTTCTAAATTTGCAGCTCGTTAAAACGAAGCACACACAACTAACTACAAAACAACAAATTATAATGTCGCACCTAGAACCAGAAGCTAAAATTTTTGCTTGTTCACAAAGTGTTTATCTTGCAGAGAAAATTGCTGCAGATTACGGAATTCCGTTAGGGAAAGTAACGATGTCAACGTATAGTGATGGAGAATTCCAACCGTCTTACGAGGAATCAATTAGAGGATTACGAGTTTTTATCGTGTGCTCAACATTTCCAACAGCCGATAATTTGATGGAATTGTTACTAATGATTGATGCTGCAAAACGCGCATCAGCAAGACACATTACAGCTGTTATGCCTTACTTTGGTTGGGCAAGACAGGATAGAAAAGACAAACCAAGAGTTCCGATTGGAGCAAAATTAGTAGCTAATTTATTAGATGCTGCTGGAGCGACAAGAGTTATGACAATGGATTTACACGCAGATCAAATCCAAGGGTTTTTCGAAAAACCAGTAGATCATTTATTTGCATCTACAATCTTTTTACCATACGTAGAAAGTTTAAAATTAGAAAATCTAACTATTGCATCTCCAGATATGGGAGGTTCAAAAAGAGCATATGCTTACTCTAAGTTTTTAGCATCAGATGTAGTAATCTGTTACAAACAAAGAAAAGCAGCCAACGTTATCGACACTATGGAACTAATTGGTGAAGTAAAAGGTCGTAACGTAATATTAGTAGACGACATGATCGATACTGGTGGTACATTAGCGAAAGCGGCAGATTTAATGATCGAAAAAGGAGCATTAAGCGTTAGAGCAATTTGTACACACGCCATTTTATCTGGTGATGCCTACGAAAAAATTGAGAATTCGAAATTAACAGAATTAATCGTTACAGATTCTATTCCGTTAAAGAAAGAATCAAAAAAAATAAGAGTAGTGAGTTGTGCACCTCTTTTTGCAGAAGTTATGCACATGGTGCACCACAACAATTCCATTAGTGGAAAATTTATCATGTAGTCATTGCGAAAAACAAAGCAATAAAACGACATAAAGATTTGAATATTTATTAATAACTATATTTTTTTACAATGAAATCGATTACAATTAAAGGATCAGAAAGAGAAAGCGTGGGCAAAGTGTCAACTAAAGCCTTACGTAATGCTGGAGCGGTTCCTTGCGTGTTATACGGAGGAAATCAAGCAGTACACTTCTCAGCAGACGCTGCAGCGTTCAAAAACTTGGTTTACACTCCAAATGCACACACAGTTGTGATTGAGCTTGGAAAAGGAAAATCATTCAATGCAATTTTGCAAGATATCCAAGTTCACCCAGTATCAGACAAAATTTTACACATTGACTTCTTTCAATTATTTGATGACAAAGAAATCACTATGGAAGTTCCAGTAAAAGTTGTTGGTACATCTAAAGGTGTTCTTGCAGGAGGTGTTTTACGTCTTAACACACGTAAATTAAAAGTTAAAGCTTTACCAGCAAATCTTCCAGATTTCGTTGAAGCTGACATTACTCCACTTGAAATGGGTAACAAATTGTACGTTACTAAAGTTGGTTTACCAGAATACAAAGTAATGCACCCAGAAAACACTGTTGTTGCTCAAGTAAGAATTTCTCGTGCTGCTATGAAAGCTGCTCAAGAAGCTGCAAAAGCTGCAAAAGCGCCTGCAAAAGGAAAGAAAAAATAATTTTTTTTCAATTCAAAATACAAAAAGCATCAATCGGAAGATTGGTGCTTTTTTTTTGTCCTTTTTTAATGGATCTAAACTTCTAAGTTTTTTAGGAGCAGATTCTTAGTCGTTTTTAAGACCAGACACTCCTGCCATTCACTATATCTTTTCCTGGTTAAAGAAACCAGAAAAAGGATGCCGTTGCTGTCAGGGCTAATGAGACCTTTTGTTTTTATAAGATTCTGAATTACTGGGATTATGAGTTTCTAAAAAAAAGTTTTTATTTGTGTTATTGTCGCCTTGAGTGAAACTGAAGACTGTCTGGATAAAAGGTTTTGACTCTGCTCAGCCTGACAAGAATGATGAAAAGAAAAAAGAGGAAAAAAATCTGCTCAATCTGTAAAATCTGCGTGAAATAGTTATTGGTATATTAGCGAAATCTTATCGCCCTTCCGGTTAAAGCCAAAGTAAATAAATTATCCAATTGACACATTCTCGAATTATCAAATTAAATAATTCCCAAATTAACCCTATTTTTGTACTATGATAAAATGGATACAAAACCTGTTTTCATTAGTAAAAACAGAAGAGAACATAGATTATATGAAAAAATATTTAATTGTTGGATTAGGTAATATTGGTGCCGAATACGTAAACACAAGACATAATATAGGTTTTAAAGTTTTAGATTTTTTAGCCAAAAAAGAAAGCCTTTCTTTTGAAACCGCAAAACTCGGCGCACTTGCCGAATATAAATTTAAAGGAAGAACTTTTTTTCTTTTAAAACCAAACACCTACATGAATTTAAGCGGTAAAGCGGTAAAATATTGGATGGATAAGGAGAATATTCCATTAGAGAATATTTTGGTTATTACAGATGATTTAAATCTTTCATTTGGTACTATTCGAATCAAACCTAAAGGAAGTGATGGCGGACATAACGGACTTAAAAATATAAACTTGATTTTAAATACACAAAACTATACTCGTTTTAGATTTGGAATTAGTGATCAGTTCAAAAAAGGACAGCAGATAGATTATGTTTTGGGAGAATGGGATGAAGAGGAAAAAGCAAAACTAACAGAACGTTTAGAAATATCTTCAGAAATTATTAAAACATTTGGTACTGCTGGATTAGAAAACACAATGACAACTTTTAATGGAAAATAAAGATTTACAACTATTTATCTCTTAAAAAATCAAATTATCAATTAATTAAATTGAATTATAACGAAATAGTATTTTCTATTCCAAAGTTAAATGTCTAAATTTGGATAAATTATTATAAATCATAAAATCATAAATATCATGGCTTTTGAATTACCACAATTACCTTATGCATATGATGCATTAGAACCACATATTGATGCACGCACAATGGAAATTCACCATTCTAAACATCATAATGCTTACACTACAAATTTAAATGCTGCTATTGCAGGAACAGATTTAGAGGGTAAAACAATCGAAAACATCTTAATCAACTTAGATAAATCAAACGCAGCTGTACGTAATAATGGTGGAGGTTTTTACAACCACAATTTATTCTGGACTGTTATGGCTCCAAATGGTGGTGGATTACCAACAGGTGATTTGTTAACAGCTATTGAGGCTTCTTTTGGAACTTTTGAAGAGTTTAAAGCAAAATTTGCTAAAGCTGGTGCAACACAATTTGGTTCAGGATGGGCTTGGTTATGTGTGCACAAAGGAGGAAAATTAGAAGTTTGCGGAACTCCAAATCAAGATAATCCATTAATGCCAGAAGTTGGCTGCGGTGGAACTCCAATCTTAGGAATGGACGTTTGGGAACATGCTTATTACTTAAACTACCAAAACAGAAGACCAGATTATATTGAAGCTTTCTTCAGTGTAATTAACTGGACAGAAGTTGCTAGAAGATTTGCTTTAGACAAATAATCTTCTTTTATATAAAATTGAAACCCGATTAGTTCTTAGAATTAATCGGGTTTTTTTATGTTTAATTCCTATGTGTAAAGTTCGTAATTGTATAGCATCTTGAAAAGCTTCTTTATTTTGAAGAAAAGCATTAAGCTTAAAGTTTGGAATTTCAAAAATTGGAATTTCAAAATGAGTGACTTTATTCCAATAAAAAAGGTGGAATCTCTTCCACCTTTTTTGCCCCAAATCTACCATAAACTTAACCTACTAATGTTATGGTTCAGTAAATGTATGGCAGCTATTTTTATGAAAAAAACTTTCTAGACGAAAGGTAAATATATCCGACAAACGGAATTTAATTTGTTGCTTTTGAAATACTTGAGTTTATTCCAATAAAAAAGGTGGAATTACTTCCACCCTTTTTGCCCCAAATCTACCATAAACTTAACCTACTAATGTTATGGTTTCTCAAAAGTATTGTAGCTTTTCCTTTCTACCAAACATATGGGATGAACGGCAAAAAAAACCGATGAAATGCACAAATTAACCTTTTGTTAATACTTTTTTAATAAGCTCTTGCGTCTTTTCCTTCATAAAAGTTCATAAAAGCTCTGTTTACAACACGATTTCCTCCTGGTGTAGGATAATCTCCCGTAAAATACCAGTCCCCTAAATTTTTAGGACATGCAATATGTAAATCTTCCACTTTTTGGAAAATAATTTTTACTTCGGCATTAATTTCTGGAGAGCTCAACATCTCTGCAATTTTATCTGAAATCTCTTCTGGAGTAAATTGATCGTATATGGCAGTTACATAATTTACAACATCTGTATCAACAAAGTTTTCTTGTGCTTTACATTTAGCGTAAACTTCGTCTACTATATGGTATAAGTTTCTTTCTTTTAATAAAGCCAATGCCGCTCTAAAAGCAACAAGACCTTCTAGTTTTGCCATATCGATTCCGTAACAATCAGGATAACGAATTTGCGGTGCAGATGAAACGATTACGATACGTTTAGGTTTTAAACGGTCCATCATTTTAATGATACTCATTTTAAGAGTAGTACCACGTACAATACTGTCGTCTATGATAACTAAATTGTCAGTTGGCTTAATTACTCCGTAAGTAACATCATAAACGTGAGCGACTAAATCGTCACGGCTGCTGTCTTCTGTAATAAAGGTTCTAAGTTTAGCATCTTTAATAGCAACTTTCTCTGTACGAATCTTTACGGCTAATAATTCTTGTAAAGTTTCTGCAGTAAGAGTATTTCTATTTTCTAAAATATAATTGTTTTTACGCTGATTCAAGAAATCCTGAGCCGCTTCAACCAATCCATAAAAAGAAGTTTCGGCAGTATTCGGAATATAAGAGAAAACAGTGTTGTCTGTATCGCTGTCAATAGATTTAAGAACTGCAGGTAAAATTAGTTTACCTAAGTCTTTACGTTCTTGATAGATTTCAGCATCACTTCCTCTAGAGAAATAGATTCTTTCAAAAGAACACGCTTTTTTAACGGTTGGTTCTAGGATTTGCTCCATAGTAACTTTTCCGTTTTTCTTGATAATTAAAGCATTTCCTGGTTCAACTTCCTGAACACTTTCAAAAGGTACATTAAATACAGTTTGAATTACCGGACGCTCAGAAGCTACTACAACTACTTCATCATCTTGATAGAAATAAGCTGGACGAATCCCTGCTGGATCTCTAAAAACAAAAGCATCACCATGACCTAATAAACCGGCCATTGCGTAACCTCCGTCAAGATTTTTAGCCGAGCGGGTTAATATTTTTGCAATATCCAAACGTTCTGCAATAACAGGAGAAGCTTCTCTTTTAGAGTAACCTTCTTGTTTACAGTCTTGGTACAATTGCATTACTTCTTTATCTAAAAAGTGACCAATTTTTTCCATTACCGTAACGGTATCAGCCATTTCTTTTGGATGTTGTCCAAGCTCAACTAAATTTTCGAAAAGCTCTTTAACATTTGTCATGTTGAAGTTACCAGCCAAAATCAAGTTACGGTGCATCCAGTTACTTTGACGTAAAAATGGGTGTACACTTTCTATGCTGTTTTTTCCAAAAGTTCCGTAACGAACGTGTCCTAAAAACAATTCTCCTATATACGGAATTTCAGCTTTTAGTTTTTGCATGTCGTCAGCAAGTTCAGGACGTGCAGTAAGCTCTTCGTTGATGCGCTCATTGATTTGCTTAAATACATCTTGTATTGGCTGTGCATGATTAGAACGAACTCTGCTTATGTAGCGTTGTCCAGGTTCTACATCTAATTTGATGCTTGCAAAACCAGCACCATCTTGACCACGGTTGTGCTGTTTTTCCATCATTAGATACATTTTTTGCATCCCGTAAAAAGCAGTTCCGTATTTTTCTTTGTAATATTCAAGCGGTTTCAGTAGTCTAACTAAGGCTATACCACATTCGTGTTTTAAAGCGTCGCTCATTGTTTTTTATTTTGTGTTGTTGTGTAAGTTGTGTGTATTAACGTAATAAAAAAGCCCCGTTTTATCGAGGCTCTTAGGCATTATATTTCTATGTCAAACTGGGTTAACGATTTAAATTGCTGTAATCGAATCGCTACTTCAGCTTTGCTTAATGTTTCCATCCTTTCGGTTCCAAATTTCTCTACACAGAATGAAGCTAGATTTGAACCGTAAATTATTGCATTTTTCATATTGTTAAACGAGATGTTTTCGCTTTGCGTAATAAATCCAGAAAAACCACCTGCAAAAGTGTCTCCAGCTCCAGTTGGATCATAAACATCTTCTAATGGTAAAGCTGGTGCAAAAAACACTTCTCTGTTATGGAAGATAAGTGCGCCGTGTTCTCCTTTTTTGATCACAACATACTTAGGTCCCATATCTTGAATTTTGCTTGCCGCTTTTACTAATGAATATTCACCAGAAAGCTGTCTAGCTTCTTCGTCATTGATAGTAATAACGTCTACACGTTTAATAACATCAAGTAATTCAGGAAGAGCACAGTCCATCCAAAAATTCATAGTGTCTAAAACTACTAATTTTGGTTTTTTCTCTAATTGATCTAAAACACTGCTTTGTACTAACGGATGCAAGTTTCCTAACATCACCACGTCTGAGTCTTTAAAGTTTTGAGGAACTTTTGGCTGAAAATCTGCCAAAACGTTTAATTCTGTTACTAAAGTATCTCTAGAATTTAAATCGTTATGGTATAAACCGCTCCAGAAAAAGGTTTTGCCGCCTTTTACAATTTCGATACCAGAAATATCGATATTTTTTGAAGTCAATAAATCTAAATGTTCTTGAGGAAAATCGTCACCAACTACAGAAACAATGGCCGATTGTAAGTTAAAAAAAGATGCCGATAAACCAATATACGTTGCAGCACCACCTAATATTTTATCTGTTTTTCCGAAAGGAGTTTCAATCGCGTCGAAAGCAACCGTTCCAACAATCAATAGTTTATTCATTTTATGAATTTCGAATTAGGGTGCAAAGATACTTCATAAGTTACAATATTGCAACGGTTTGCACTCTCAAAATTTTCACAAAAACACAATAACGTTTTCGGGCTTAAAAGTATTGTAAATGAGGTTTTTAAATAAGCCTCTTCTGAGTGCTTAAAATAAACTTTTCTAGTTTAAATAACAATGTTTGGTTTGATTTTTTTCTTCTTTTTAAGATTTAAAATGAAGACTTTATAATTGATATTTTTTATTGAAATAATTTTTCAAAACCCCAATTTGTATTAGAATCATAAACGGAACAACTAAAAATGCATAAAGAATGCTCTTAGAAATATGAATTCCCGAAAACAAATCAGAAAATTTAGCAGTATAAGATTCGTCTATTTTTATGTCGTATGCTGTATTACCAAACAAAAAGGCACAACTAATTAAAGCAATTAATGCTCCTATAATAAGAATCCAGATTTGCTTTGAAATTAAAGGTTTGTAAGCCTTGATTTTATTTTCTTGGACAGTTAAAACTTGAGACATTATTTTTGAAGTAAAGTCAATAGACGGTGACTCCAAACTATTGTCGGCCATCATTTTATCAATAAGGTTTTCTATATTTTTATCGCTCTCTTTCATAATACTCTACTATTTCTGGTTCTAATTGCTTCTTTAAAATTACAGCTAATTTCTGTCGGCTTCTAAATAATTTTACTTTGGCGTTGTTGGTCGATATATTCATGATTTTTCCGATTTCTTCTAAACTTTGATCATCAAAATAAAATAAAGTCAGTAGAACATTGTCGTCACTTGGTAACAAATTTAAGCAATTTTGAATCGTTTGTTTACGTTCTTTTTCTTCTAAAGCACTCAAAGCATTGTCCATTGTTTTGATTAAATGTGCCGAAAATTCATCAATCGAAATATTGTTGTCTTCTTTTTTGTTTTTCTTCAAACGATCTAAACAAGTATTGTAAGCAATTTTATAAATCCAAGTTGAGAATTTAGAATCGCCTTTAAACTTGTTTAGAGAATTATAAATTTTTATAAAAGTGTCTTGCGCCACTTCTTCAGCTTCTTCTCTGTTTTTAACCATTTTGAGTGCCAAAGTAAAAATCATATCCTTATACCGATTAACAACTACAGCAAATGCATTGCTGTCACCTTGCGTAATTAAATTGATATAATGTTGATCTTCTAAAGTACTCATATTATATAAGACGATAACTTATTTGTTTAGGTTACAGCAAAAGTAAAAAAGTTTCAGGTTTCAGGTTTTCAATTCTTTGCACGATATTGTCATCCTATGTTTGCAGAAGTAGATACGTAAGAAGTTTTAGTATTACGAGAAGCTTTGTCAAAGTTTAAAACTTTGACAAAGCTAAAGACACATAGTTTATGCGTAAAGCTTGTCATTCTGAGGAACGAAGAATCTTCGCAAGTAACTCTACAATTAAAATCAAATCTTTGCGGAGTTTCTCACGAAAATTCTTCGTTCCTCAGAATGACAAAACAAACGTGAAGATGTTTAGTTTCTCTTCATATGTATTATAGTCAAACTTAAATTATCTTACATTACTTATATGGTTTAAGTTTTTGGAATTTTTTTTCAAATTCTTGTAACCTAAACAAAACTCTTCTCGTCATATAAAGTATCAATCAATTAAAAATAGATATTATGTACATGTTAATCCCAATCAGTTTTTTTCTAATGGTCTTCGGAATTGCTTACCTTGTTTATTCAACAAGAAATAGAGAGCGTTTGGCTCTTATTGAAAAAGGTGTTGATGCCAGTATTTTTTTAGAGGGAAGAAATAATAAGGTACCGGCTTGGAAAGTTTTTGTTTTGAATTTTGCTTTCCTTTTAATCGGAGTTGGACTTGGATTTTTTATCGCTTTATTTATTTCAACTTATACGCAAATGAATTCAGATGTTATTTATCCGGCAACCATTATTACAATGTCTGGAGTTGGTTTGCTGGCTGGATTTCACCGAGCAAAAGATTTAGACAAAGAGTAAATAAGAATTTAAGTTAGTAATTTGAATAGCGTATCGAAAAATATTGTTTTTTTTGATACGCTATTTTTTTTATTCCTTAGAGGCGACAGTTTCATAATAAACATCAACAGAAAGTTTGGGCTGCATTGATGCCATTACAGCCAATTGATCGCAGCGTTCGTTTTGAGGATGATTGTTGTGGCCTTTAATCCATTTAAAATCTACCTGATGTTTTCGGTACGTTATTAAAAAACGTTTCCACAAATCAGGATTTTTTTTGCCGGTATATCCTTTTTTCTCCCATCCAAAAACCCATTTTTTTAAAACAGAATCTACTACATATTTAGAATCTGAAATTACTAGAACTTTCATATTTGGATTTTTGAGTTTTTCGAGACCGACAATTACAGCCAAAAGTTCCATCCTATTATTAGTAGTAAGACGAAAACCTTCATAAAACTCTTTTTTGTGTGGAGTTCCAACCAATTCCATCACTACGCCATAGCCACCATTTCCTGGATTACCTTTTGCAGCGCCATCTGTATATATATGTACTTCGTGTTGGGTCATTATAGAATTTTAGATTTTAGAATTCAGATTTAATATCCTTTCTCATTCTGAGCGAAGTCGAAGGATTGGAATTTGGTGTTTAAATTTTGAAATTTTTAAAAAAGTTATTCCTCTAATAATCTCGAAATAATTTCCGGAAAATATTTTTGTTCTAATTCATGAATCTTTTCGGCTACAGTTTCAGCTGTGTCTTCTTCTGTCAGCGCTACATTCTTCTGAAAAATAATAGCACCTTCGTCATAATTTTCATTTACAAAATGAATTGAGATTCCAGTTTCTTTTTCTTTGTTTTCGACTACTGCCCTGTGTATATGCATGCCATACATTCCTTTTCCACCATAATTAGGTAAGAGAGCAGGATGTATGTTTATTATTTTATTAGGATATTTCTCGATTATGTTTTCTGGGAATTTGAGTAAAAAACCAGCAAGGACAATCAAATCTGGATCGATTTTTTCTATTTTTTGTAATATGTTTCTTTCTAAAAGTTCCGTTTTCGAGAAGATTTCAACCGAAATTTGATGATTTTTTGCTCTTTCAATGACTTTTGCCGAAGCATTATTGGTAAATACAGAAACGACCTTTGCAATTTTGGTTTTTGCAAAATGTTTTATAATATTTTCTGCATTACTTCCTGATCCTGAGGCAAAAACAATAATTTTTTTCATAATAGTATTTATTTTGAGAATGCAAAAAACGGAATAAAAAACGAAAATAAATAGCTTTAAAAGACCTTTCTTGAAATTAATTTTATAAATTAGTGTCACATTTATAAACTAAATCGTGGTTTTAAAATAAAGTTTTTTATTTTTGCCAACAAATTAAATTCTAAAATTAAAGATTATGTCAGACATTGCATCAAGAGTAAAAGCGATTATCGTAGACAAATTAGGTGTTGACGAAAACGAAGTTGTAACAGAAGCAAGCTTCACTAATGATTTGGGAGCTGACTCATTAGACACTGTTGAGCTTATTATGGAATTCGAAAAAGAATTTGATATCCAAATTCCAGACGATCAAGCAGAAAACATTGCTACTGTTGGTCAAGCTATTTCTTATATCGAGGAAGCTAAAAAATAATAAATACGCACCCGAATTTTAAAAATTCCAAATTTGAATGTCCAAATTCCAAAATTGGGATTTGTTTTTAAAAAATTGGAATTTTTATAAATCGGGTGTTATTATTTTTTTTTAAATTTAAATTTCGATTGGTTTTTCAATCAAAAAGATATATTTATATTGTAATGCCCATGGCTCTTAAGTAAACAATACAGTTAAGAAAGCGTGGGTTTTATTTGTTTAAAGTACAAAATACATATTTATGACGTTAAAGCGAGTTGTTGTAACAGGATTAGGTGCTCTTACTCCTATCGGGAATAATATCCAGGATTATTGGGAGGCACTTTTGAATGGAGTTAGCGGAGCCGCTCCAATCACGTATTATGATACAGAAAAGCATAAAACGAAATTTGCCTGTGAAGTAAAAGGCTTCAATATTGAAGATTTTATGGATCGTAAAGAATCTCGAAGATTAGATAAATTCGCTCAATATGCAGTTGCTGCAAGTGATGAAGCTATTAAAGATGCTGGACTTACTAATGATAATATCGATAAAACAAGAGTTGGTGTTATCTGGGGAGCTGGAATTGGAGGTTTAGAAACTTTTCAAGAAGAGGTAATTTATTATGCTAAAGGTGATGGAACTCCAAAATTCAATCCGTTTTTTATCCCTAAAATGATTGCCGATATTGCACCAGCACACATCTCGATGCGTAATGGTTATATGGGTCCAAATTATACTACGGTTTCTGCATGTGCATCTTCTGCAAATGCATTAATTGATGCTTTCAACTACATTCGTTTAGGAATGTGTGATGTTATTATTTCTGGTGGTTCAGAAGCTGCAATTACCATTGCCGGTATGGGAGGTTTTAACTCTATGCACGCTTTGTCTACAAGAAATGAAAGTCCAGAAACAGCTTCAAGACCTTTTGATGCAACTAGAGATGGTTTCGTTTTAGGAGAAGGAGCAGGAGCTTTAGTTCTTGAAGATTACGAACATGCTAAAGCACGTGGCGCAAAAATTTATTGCGAAATTGGCGGAGGCGGAATGTCATCTGATGCTTACCACTTAACTGCACCACATCCAGAAGGAATTGGAGTTATTGCAGTAATGAAAAATACATTAAGAGATGCTGGAATGAACCCTGAAGATGTTGATCATATCAATACTCACGGAACTTCTACACCACTAGGTGATGTTGCCGAATTAAAGGCAATCAGTGCTGTTTTTGGTGAACATGCAAAAAACATCAACATCAACTCAACAAAATCAATGACAGGACATTTACTTGGTGCTGCTGGTGCTATTGAAGCTATTGCTTCGATTTTGGCTATGAAGCATGGTATTGTTCCACCAACGATTAATCATAAGGTAGTTGACGAAAATATTGATCCATCATTGAATCTTACCTTAAACAAACCTCAGAAAAGAGAAGTAAATGTTGCTATGAGTAACACTTTTGGTTTTGGTGGACACAATGCTTGTGTATTGTTTAAAAAATTAGTTGACTAATTTCTGTATATGAATATTATCAAAAAAATATTTTCTAAATCCCGTTCTCTAGAAGACGGGATTTTTTTTGACACTATTCAGAAAATACTTGGTTTTCAGCCTGCAAACATTGATTTTTACAAGAAAGCATTTACACATCGATCTTCAAATAAGTTAGATCAAAATGGACATCCAATAAATTATGAGCGATTAGAATTTTTGGGAGACGCCATGTTGAGTGCCGTAATTGCAGCGCATTTATTTAATAAAGCGCCAAATGGAGATGAAGGTTATCTTACCAAAATGCGTTCTAAAATTGTAAGCCGCGAACATCTTAACGAATTAGGGAAAGACCTAAATTTAGTTCGTTTTGTAGAAAGTAAAGTACCAATTCAGCATTTTGGAGAAAATATTCATGGTAATATTTTCGAATCACTTATAGGAGCAATTTATTTAGATAGAGGATATGCTTTTTGCGAAAAATTTATTCAAAAAAGAGTTGTTACTCCTTATGTTGATATTGCACGACTAGAAGGAAAAGTAATAAGTTATAAAAGTTTGGTTATCGAATGGTGTCAGAAAGAAAAGAGGATCTTTCATTATGATATTTTTGAAGATAACGGAATCGACGGGCAGCGTTTATTTGGTGTTAAGCTAAGTATAGATGATAAAGTTATTGCAAGAGCAAGAGCAACTTCAAAAAAGAAAGCTGAGGAGAAAGCATCGCAAAGGGCTTATTTTGCATTTCAAGAGAAAATAGACAAGAAATAGCTACAAAAATGCTGTAACTTACTTAAAGCTATAACGTTTTCGTTTATAAATTAACAAAAACAACTACATCTTAACGATTGATGCTCCGTTAGAAATAGTATATTTACACCTTGATTTTTCATGACATGGCTATTCATAGATTGGATTTAGACGAATTTGACGAAATTGATTATTATTTAATGGCAATTCATACTTCATTAGAAGATTATAGACTGGCCTATTTTATCAATAAAAACCTTCCGATAAACTTAAGTAAGAGCAAAAACGAGATTCATGCTCAAACTAAGGAAGGCGAGGCAAATTTTTCAAGATTCTATTATTATGATTCCGAAAAAGCAATTTCATGGAATTTAATTCAGAATAAAAATGAAATCATTTCTGCGAGTAAGAATGATTTCCAGGATTTGTTTTCGAATGAAACAAGTGAGGTTTCTACAACAATTCATCTACTTCCTGAATTTAAAAAAGTAGACTTTTTCCTGAAAATAGACAATGGCGACGAGGCTTTTGGCTTTTCAGAAATTCAACAAAAACTAAATACCATAGAGAGTATCGCAGCTATTTATGCTGTAGATACCAATAAAATAAAATCAAAAAACAATCTAATTTTTTAAAAAAAATGTTAACAAACAAAAAAACTAAAATTGTTGCTACGCTAGGGCCAGCATGTGGAACTAGAGAGATCATCAAAGATATGATCGATGCAGGAGTAAATGTGTTTAGAGTTAATTTTTCGCATGCTGATTACGAAGGTGTAAAAGAAAAAATTAATATTATTAGAGGACTAAATGAAGAGTTTGGTTACACAACTGCAATCCTTGGAGATTTGCAGGGACCAAAACTTAGAGTTGGTGTAATGGAAGAAGGAACAGTAGTACACGATGGTGATCTTATCACTTTTACAACTGCTGAAGATATTATTGGAACAGCTTCTAAAGTGTTTATGAAATATCAAAATTTCCCTAATGATGTTAATGCAGGAGAGCGTATTTTGCTTGATGATGGTAAACTTATTTTTGAAATTGTTTCTACAGATAAAAAAACAGAAGTTATTGCTAGAGTTATTCAAGGTGGAGAATTAAAATCTAAAAAAGGAGTTAATCTTCCAAACACTAAAATTTCTTTACCAGCTTTAACAGAAAAAGATATTGCTGACGCTATTTTTGCAATCGAGCAAAAAGTAGACTGGATCGCACTTTCGTTTGTAAAAACACCTCGTGATTTACAAGACTTGCAAGAGTTGATCGCTAAGCATTCTGAAGTTAAAATTCCAATTATTGCTAAAATCGAAATGCCGGAAGCTCTTGAGAACATGGATAAAATTGTAGCATATTGCGATGGTTTAATGGTTGCTCGTGGAGATCTTGGAGTTGAACTTCCTGCTCACGAAGTACCATTGGTTCAAAAAGATTTGATCCGCAGAGCAAAAACGGCTAGAATTCCTGTTATCGTTGCTACGCAAATGATGGAAACTATGATTACTAGTTTAACTCCAACAAGAGCAGAAGTAAATGACGTTGCCAACTCAGTAATGGACGGAGCAGATGCTGTAATGTTGTCTGGAGAAACTGCTACAGGAAACTATCCAGTACAAGTAATTCAGAGAATGACACAAATTTGTGAAGCTGTTGAAGATTCACCGCTTATTCATGTGCCTCAAAACACACCGCAAATTAAAACAAAACGTTTTGTTACTAAAACAGTTTGTCACCAAGCGGCTTTATTAGCAAATGAAATAGAAGCAAAAGCAATTTGTACTTTAACAAACAGTGGTTATACTGCTTTCCAAATTTCGGCTTGGAGACCATCATCAGCACATATTTTAGTATTTACTTCAAACAGAAGAATCTTAACTCAATTGAATTTATTATGGGGAGTAAAATCATTCTTCTATGATAAAGACGAAAGTACAGATGATACTGTTACAGACGTTAATAAAATGGCTGTAGAAAAAGGATATGCTGTAAAAGGGGATTATTTAATTAACCTTGCAGCTATGCCAATTAAAGATAAAGGAATGGTAAATACCATGAGAGTTTCTGAAATAGAATAATCACTTTTTAAAGAGATTAAAATATATTAAAAAGCCGTCAAAATTTGTTTTGACGGCTTTTTGCATGCAATAATTAGGCTTATTATGATATTAATAAGCCTTTTTTTATTTTTTTTATTAAAAAATTGTAAGATTAATCTTGTAAAATTAATTTATAATGTGTATCTTCGATAATATAAATATGAATTTTATACTTAAAACGAATTTAAAGTAGTATGAAATTAGTTTAAATGAAAAATTTGAGGAGAATTATTAACGATTTAAAAAACAAACAAAGGTTACAATTGAGTTGTATTTAAAAAAACAGGTTTATGAGTTAGAAAAAAAATATAAATCTAAATTTTTTTAAATGTTTTTTATGGTGATGCATTTTATAAAATGAAACATCGTCAAGTAAAGTAAGTTTTTTTTTATTGTTTCATTTTATAAAATGAAACAATGTCAATCCGAATAAATACTATACTTCGCTTATTATTTAGTTAATTTTGAGATACTTAAATAAAAGTTAAAAAAAAATGTTTCAAATTCTCCGAATGAAATGAATTTGAAACAGCTGTAAAAAATGCAGCAAACAGTTATTTTTTTCTCTTTCAGCATTGAATTGCTTTAATAGAATTTATCCTCATAATTTCTAAATCATTAACAAATTTTATCATCATGAAACAAATCAATTTCAAATGTAGATTTCAAAATGCGATAATAGTATTGGCATTAATATGCTTTACAGGAGCAGAGTTAAAAGCACAAAACAGTAAAAAGCCTAATATTTTGATTATTTGGGGAGATGACATTGGCACAACTAATATTAGTGCTTATAGTGATGGTGTTATGGGGTTTACAACACCCAATATTGATCGCATTGCAAATGAAGGAGAAAGATTTTTACATTATTATGGTGAACAAAGCTGTACCGCAGGACGTGCCGCATTTTTAACGGGACAACATGGACTTCGTACAGGTCTTACTAAAGTAGGTTTTCCTGGTGCTCCAATGGGAATGAGCCAGTTAGATCCTTCTATAGGAGGTATAATGAAACAGTTAGGTTATGCAACAGGTCAGTTTGGTAAAAACCACGTTGGAGATCGCAACGAAAATTTACCAACCGTAAATGGGTTTGATGAGTTTTTTGGAAATCTGTACCATCTAAATGCAGAAGAAGAGCCAGAGTTGCCAGATTATCCTAAAGATCCTGAATATTTAAAAAAATATGGACCTAGAGGAGTTTTAAAATGTACGGCAACAAATGCAGATGATGCTACTGTAGATTCACGTTTTGGAAAAGTAGGAAAACAAAAAATTGAAGATACAGGAGCACTTACCAAAAAAAGAATGGAAACAATTGATGATGAAACATCTGCGGCTGCAATTGATTTTATTAAAAGACAGACAGCGGCAGGAAAACCATTTTTTTGCTGGTGGAATGGTACGCGTATGCACCTTCGTACACACGTAAGAGCAGAACACAGAGGGAAATATACGCATGGCGACAGCGAGTATATTGATGGTATGATTGAGCATGATATTACAGTCGGAGATTTATTAAAAGCTTTAGATGATCTTGGTATTGCTAATAATACAATTGTGGTGTATTCTACAGATAATGGACCACACATGAATACTTGGCCTGATGCCGCGATGACACCATATCGTTCAGAAAAAAATACAAACTGGGAAGGTGCTTATAGAGTTCCTTGTATCGTACGCTGGCCTGGTGTAATTAAACCAGGTACTATATCTAATGAATTGATGAGCCATAATGACTGGATGCCAACATTAGCTTCAATAGCAGGAGAACCCGATTTAACAAAAAAACTTTTAACAGGATACACTGCTAATGGTAAAAATTATAAAGTGCATTTAGATGGATATGATCAAAGCGATTTTCTTCGTGGTAAAACGCAAAAAAGTGCCAGAGATAAATTCTTTTATACAGATGATGATGGGCTTTTGGTTGGTTTAAGAGAAGGTGATTACAAATATGTATTTGCAGAACAACGTTTGGAAGGTACAATGGGTGTGTGGGCTGAACCTTTTACTAAACTGCGTTTACAAAAAATATTCAATTTATACCAAGACCCTTTTGAAAGAGCAGATATTACCTCGAACACTTTCTGGGATTGGCAATTGAACCATGTACAGCTTATGTACGGAGCAATTCAAGATGTTGTTGCATTTGCTCAAACTTTTAAAGAATACCCACCGCGTTCAATTCCACCAAGTTTCTCTGCGTATACCATTATGGAAGAGACAATGAAAGATATAAAGGCAAAGCAATATATAGAGAAAAATATATTGGCGAAACAAAAAGCAGAAGAAGATGTTGCTAAGAAGAAATAAAACGAAGATAAAAGATTCGGGTAATTGGATCCGAATCTTTTAATCTGGCAAATAAGTAATCCAATAAAATAAGTAATATGTTTAAAAAGGTATTTTTTTTAGTCTTAGGAGTATCGTTGCTTACATCATGTAAAAAGTCAGATACTATTGTTGCTCCAACAAGTGATAGTAAACAATCAGAAACCGCAATGACGGGAGACCCGCTGCCAAGTTGGACAGACGGAACTCTTAAAAGTGATATTATTGCTTATGTTGAAAAGGTTACAAAAGAAGGAAGCCCAGATTTTATTCCACTAGAGAATAGAATTGCAACTTTTGATAATGATGGTACACTATGGGCAGAAAAGCCTTATGTACAAGAATTATTTGCATTTTATCGTGTAAAAAAAATGATAGAAGCAAATCCTGAATTAGCAAAAAAGCAGCCTTTTAAAGCCGTTATCGAAAAAGACAAAACTTATTTTGAAAAAGGAGGAGATAAAGCACTTATAGCCTTTATTGCTGCAACACATACAGGAATGACAGAAGATGCCTTTGAAGCTGATGTTAAAGATTTTACTGCGATGGCAAAATATCCAGGAAAAAATGTCCCTTTAAAACAGATACGTTACCAACCGCAATTAGAACTGCTTAATTATTTAAGAGCCAATGGTTTTAAAACTTTTATAGTTACTGGAGGAACCATCGAATTGGTACGTGGAATCTCTTCTGATTTTTACGGAATACCAAAAGATCAAGTCGTTGGAACATCTTTCAAATACAAATTTGACGAAGCCAATCGCACAATCAATAGAGAGCCTGCTCTAGATCATTTTAACGATAAAACCGAAAAGCCTGTCGGGATACAATTACATATTGGCCAGCGACCAGTTTTTGCCTGCGGAAATGAAGGCGGTGCAGGCGACATTGCAATGCTGGAATATTGCCAAAGCAATAAGTATCCGTCCTTTCAATTATTAGTAAATCATAACGATTCAATAAGAGAATATAGTTATCAAGAAAAAGATAATGCCTCTTTAAATGCAGCTGCCAAAAATAAATGGCATGTTATAAATATGAAAGAAGACTGGAAAAAGATTTTTTCAGATAAATAGGTTGGTTTTGTTAGTAGAGTTTAAAATGGAGCAGCTTTTATAAGTTGAAAGCTGTTTCATTTTGATTTTAGGAACGGTTAAGGATCCTTTAAATTAAAGATTATGAAAAACACAAGATTAAATACCACTTTTAAAATTTTGTTCAGTATCGTTTGTTTTCTTATAAGTTTTAATCTTGCGGCACAAGAAGAACCACCAAAAGGAGGAGCAAGTGCTCAAGAACTTGCAGATAAACTGGCTAATCCAGTTGCGAGCTTGATAAGTGTACCATTTCAGAATAATATAAACTATGGAATTGGTCCATTTAATGGAACAAAATACACAATTAATTTTCAGCCCGTAATTCCGTTTAAATTAAGTGACAATTTAAATTTAATAACAAGATATATTATTCCTATAGTAGATCAAAGAGACATAACAGGAGAGAATACACATGAATTTGGTTTAAGCGATGCTACAATTACAGCTTTTTTTGCACCAAAAGCAGAGGGAATTATTTACGGAATTGGTCCAGCATTTTTAGTGCCAATTGCAACAGATAAGTTTCTAGGGACAGAAAAATTTGGAGTTGGTCCAAGTGTGTTATTGATGCATCAGGGAAAAGGACTTTCAGTAGGGTTTATAGCCAATCAAATATGGTCGGTAGCAGGAAACGATAATCGTGAAGATGTTAATCAGTTTTACACACAAATCTTTCTTTCACATAGTTACAAAAGCGGCGCTAATTTGGGTGTAAATGTCGAAATAACTCAAAATTGGGAAGGTAATACAACATCAATATCTTTAAATCCATCTATAGGAGCCGTATCAAAATTAGGAACTCAGGTCGTTCAATTTTCTTTATCGCCGCTTATTCCAATTGTTGGCCCTAGAGAATCAAGACCAGACTGGGGTTTAAGAGCAATACTCTCTTTTGTATTTCCTGGAAAATAAGCGTACAAATTTTATAAAAAAGATAATTATGAAAAATAAATTGTTTGTTATTATAGTTGGTGCTTTTTTGATTTTAAATGCGGGATGCAAAAAAAGTACAGATGAAGAAATAGCTTCACTATCAAGTCCCAAAACGGAAACGAATATAAAACTGGAAGGAGAATTACCCTCAAAAGAATCAATTCCTGAATTGTTTGATGAAATGGATTTTCAACAGGCAACTCAATGTTATTTATGGGGATTACCTATTGTGGCTTTCGCCGAATGGCAACAGGACCATTACAATAAGTTTAATGCAACAAGCAATGATCTAGTTTTTTATAACACTTATAATGATCGTTTGGGAATTCTTACAGCAAATGCGACAACGCCATATATAATGTCATTTATTGATCTTGCTAAAAATGGACCAACAGTTATCGAAATGCCCGCAGGTCACACAGCTGGAGGATTAGGAGATTTTTGGCAGCGCGAACAGGCTGTGATTGGAGAAATGGGTCCAGATAAAGGAAAAGGAGGTAAATATATATTAGTGCCTCCAACAATGAAGGATTTTAAACCCGCAGGATATTTTATAGTTCCCTGTAATACCATGAATATGTTTTTCGGTTTTAGAGTATTAGATCCAGATCCAAAAGCAACTGAAACATTGGTTAAACAAGTAAAAATTTATCCTTATGATAAGCGAGCTAATCCTGTGCCTACAAAAATTGTGAGCCCGCCAGCAGGTAAAAAATGGTATGCTGTTCAGCCAAAAGGGATTGCTTATTGGGAACGCCTTAATGCTATTTTACAAGAAGAACCTGTAGATGATCGTGATCGTTTTTTTATGGCTTGGCTTAAAAATCTTGGAATAGAGAAAGGGAAATCATTTAATCCTGACGAACGTCAGAAGAAGATTTTGATTGCCGCTGCCGAAAAAGGAGAACAAATGGCAATTGCAAATTCGTTTTGTAAACGCTTTAAAGATGTTAAGCATTGGCCAGACAAAAAATGGGATTATGTGATGATCATTAAAGATCCTTCTCAACACGCAGATAACTATGATGAATTTTTTGAGCGTACTTCTTATTTCTACGAAGCAGTAACCTATTCAAAAGCAATGATTAGCAAAACACCAAATGTAGGTCAAGCCTATTTAGGATCTTATTTTGATAATACAGGAAACTGGTTAGACGGAGCTAAGAATTATACGCTGAATGTTCCAGCAAATCCTCCAGCTGTTAATTTCTGGTCAATCACAGTTTATGATGCAGCGACAAGGTGTTTGATTGATAATGCACAGCAAAATGCTGATTTATCTTCTCGTAAAGATCTAATTAAAAATACCGACGGATCTGTTGATTTATATTTTGGACCAAAAGCACCTCAAGGAAAAGAAAAAAATTGGGTGCAGACTTTACCAGGAAAACATTGGTTTACCTACATGCGTTTTTACGGACCAACAACAGCTTATTTTGATAAAAGCTGGAAAATGGATGATATTAAAGAAGTGAAATAGAAGAGTTTTTAATAGCAATTTATCACAATAAAAGAAACGCAGATGGTTCTATGAGTATTTGGCTAGGTTCTTCATTGCCAAAAAATGCACCTCAAAGTAATTGGCTGCCAACTTCAGCAGGAAAAGGTTTTGCATTAACAATGCGTATGTATGTTTCTAAAAAACCAGTATTAGACGGCGCATGGTTTCCTAGTCCGATTGAACTTAAACCAAATTAAAATTTATTAAACAAGAAGACTTGAAATGAAGGTTACTAAATCCTGTAAAAATATTTTTTTGACATTACTATTAATCGTTGTTTCAAATAAAAAAGTTATTGCACAAAAAATGGCAAGCAATGTTGCTGCTTGGGTAGGATTTGAAATGTATCTCCCTTTTGAAGAAGAAGGCAGATGGGGATTATTATTAGAAGGATATTCAAAGGGAAATGATCTTGTGTCAGAACTTCAAGGATCTTTTTACAGAATAGGAGCCAATTATTATCTCAAAAACGGAAACAGGCTGGGAGCAGGAGTAGCGTATCAATGGGATTTGCCTTATGATGAAGTTTCCTTACCCTACAACAATCCCGATTATAGAGTCTACGAGCAGTTTATTTGGAAAATTGCAAAAAGGGAAGGAAATGAAGTATGGACACAGCGCTTTAGAGTTGAGCAGCGTTGGTTAGGACGAAAAGATAATCCGGAGAGTACAAGTGATTCATTTGATTACTACAAATTCGAAAATACATTTAGGTATCAGTTTCGGTATCAATTGTGGTTTAAACCACGTTGGGCGGCTGTTGTTTATGATGAAATTCATATAAGAACAACTGCTGCAAAGGACAATGAAAACTATCTAGATCAGAACAGAATCTATCTTGGTGGTGCATATAGTTTAGATAAAAAAAGAGAAATCAGGATGGAATTAGGTTATATGAATCAGATTTTTTGGAAAACGCCCAACACTGTAAGCGGCTTAAGCAGGATGAATCATACTATTCGATTGACTTTAACAACTGATTTGCCTTTTAAAAGAAAAGAATAATAAAGTTTAAATTAATTAATACAAGACATGGAAGAACCGTTTAGAGATGCAGACGAAAATGGATTTGACTTCGTATTGTCAAAAGAAGAGCGTTTCGCAAAAGGGAAAGCGCTTCGCAAAACAATACGGCGTTCTCAGCAGCGCGAATGGAGTCCTAAAGCAGACCGCAGAGATCCAGTAGATATTTTGATTCAGACAAGTATTGGAAGAGAAGAAAAATTAATACCCATACGATACAGTCGAATGATGGAATCTCCTTTTTCTTTCTATAGAGGAACGGCTTCAATAATGGCTTCTGATTTATCACATACACCAAGTACAGGACTCGAAATTCAAATTTGCGGAGATTGTCATTTGATGAATTTTGGAGGTTTTGCAACACCAGAAAGAAAATTGGTTTTTGACATTAATGATTTTGATGAAACATTCCCAGGGCCATGGGAATGGGATTTAAAAAGACTTGCCACCAGTTTTGCAATCGCTGGAAAATGGAAAGATTTGTCACCTAAAATTAGTAAAGAACTGGCATGGAATGTCGCTGACAGTTATAAAAGACATTTGCTTGAATATAGCAAGTTGTCGGCATTGCAGATTTGGTATGCACATATTGATTTAGCCGAATTGATTGAATTAGGTGTAGATGAAGAAATAAAAGAGTTTCAGAAAAAACGTTTTAAAAAAGCAGCTGAATATACAGCGCATGAAAAAGAGTTTGCCAAATTAACGTATCAAGAAGGAAAACGTGCTCGTATAAAAGATGAACCCCCATTAATTTATCATCCAGCAGGTATAGAAGAATCAATTTGGTTAAAAGAAGCAGAGATAGTTTACCAGCGTTACATCAAATCATTATCCGAAGACAAGCAGGTATTGCTGCAGCGATACTCACTGCACGATTTGGCAATAAAAGTTGTGGGCGTAGGCAGTGTAGGTACTTTATGCGGTATAAGTTTATTGATGTCGGCAACAGGAGAGCCACTTTTTTTACAGTTTAAAGAAGCTAGAAAAAGCGTATTAGAGCCGTTTGTAAAAACCAAAGGCAAATATGAACACCAAGGAGAGCGAATTGTAATGGGACAAAAGTTAATGCAGTCCGCATCAGATATGTTTTTAGGCTGGACAGATGGACCCAATGGCAGGTTTTTCTATATGCGTCAGCTTCGTGATGCTAAGATAAAACCAGTTCTCGAAATCATGAAACCAGAAAATTTAAAAGATTACGCAAAAGCATGCGGCTGGGCATTGGCAAGAGCTCATGCACGTACGGGAGATGCGGCAGTTTTATCAGGATATATAGGTAACGGAAATAAATTTGCCAATGCAATTGCTGGTTTTTCTACGCTGTATGCGGCTCAAAACGAGGGAGATTACAATAAAATGTTGAAAGCAATTAAAGAAGGCAGACTGCCAATTGCTGCAGAAATGTAGTTCTTCTCATTAATTAAAAAAATTAGAGTATGAAAATAAAAAATATGTTTTTAATAGGCCTTATGACCATGTCGGTTGTAGTAAAAAGCCAAACACAACGTATTGATTCTACTGCTGTTTATCTTTTAAACCGCACTACAGAAACATTACAATACATAAAATCATGCAGTTTTAAAGCTGTTGTTACTTATGATATTCCTAATGAAAATTTAGGGCTTATAAAGCATTCAGTAAATGATAAAGTAGCTATTAAATTTCCAGATAAGATGAAAGTAACTTCATCTGGAGATAAAGGAAATAGAAGTTTGTGGTATAATGGAAAAAAGCTGAATTATTATTCCTTAGATAATAACACTTATGCTACAGAAGCAGCACCAAAATCGGTTATTGAAACTATTGATGAAACCAGTAAGAAATTTGGAATTGAGTTTCCAGCAGCAGACTTTTTCTATGAGTCGTTCTTAGACGATCTTCGATCAGAAGAAGGAAGCAGTTTGGTGTATTTAGGGAAAACGATAGTCGATGACCGTGAGTGTTTTCATATTGCAGGAACAGACAAAACAAAAAGTTTTCAATTCTGGATTGGCAGTGATGATTTCTTTTTGCCCGTAAAAATGGTAATTGTCTATACCGAGGATAAAGACAAACCACAATATGAGGCTGTATATAAAGATTGGATTATAAATCCAGATTTCCCTGATTATATGTTCGAATTTACGGCACCACCAAAAGCGACAAAAATCAAGCTTCAGCCTAGAGAGGATAAAAAATAATCATTATAAATTCTATAATCATGAAATTAAATATTTTAAAAAATAAAAGATCATTGATTGTTATAGCATTATTTGTAATGATGCTTATAAAATCAGAATCAATAAATGCACAACGTTTTGGGCATTTTACACCACATGCAGTAATGCCTAGGCCTATTCCGGTGCGACCAGTACCAGTACCCGTACGACCTGTGCCTGTTCCGGTACGACCAATACCACCGCACCCCTATCCGTATCATCCGTATCCTTATCCAAGACCGTTGCCACCGCCATTTCATCCTTATCCGGTGCCATATCCTTACATCTATCATCCGTTTGTGCCTTATGTTTGGGGGCCAACTTGGTATCCTGTAGGTTTCTTTTTAACCACATTAACAGCTACAGCCATTATAGTTTCGGTAGAAAACGATAAGTACAATTATGATGATGGAGTTTATTATGTAAAAGAGTCTTCTGGTTATAAAGTTGTACCGGCACCTATAGGAGCTACTATTTCTGAATTGCCTAAAGGATATACTACAATTGTTATTTCAGGAACAAGCTACTATTATTATGGAGGAGCTTATTATGTTAAAGCATCTAGCAAATATAAAGTAGTTACTGCGCCAGTAGGAGCCGTTGTAACGCATTTACCCGAAGGTGCAGAAGAAAAAACAATAGATGGACAGAAATATATGATTTATGATAATGTTTATTATCAGCCAATTGCCAAAGACGGACAAGACAGCTATATAGTTGTTCAAGGAAAATAAACAGAAAAAAAAGAAATATTTTTACTACAATTACGATATTTTTTTCTAAGTTTATACTGAGGAATATTTTATTAATCTTTTTTTGTTAAAACAATTAGAGAAAAATAAATTATCTTTGAGTTTATTAACAATTTGTCTCATAGCTGTTTATGTTAATTGAGGTAAGTTTTTTCCGAAGTTCGTTCAAGATTGAATCATTGTTATAAAATTTTTAAGTTAAACTAATTTAAATACAATAAAATGAACATGAAAAGAAAGACACTTAGTATAATCCCAATGTTAATGTTGGGTTTAATTTACAGCTGTTCTCCAACTGTAAAAGTTACAACTGATTACGACCACGCTGCTAATTTTAGCGAATATAAAACCTTTGCTGTTTATGATTTAAAAGCACAAGAAGGACAAGTAAATCAGTTAAATGTAGATCGTGTAACAAAAGCAATCCGCGCAGAAATGATTGCAAAAGGTTTTACAGAATCTAGTAATCCAGATTTAAAAGTAAACGCAGTATCTATATTAAAAAATAAACAATCTGTTAGTGCAGACACCAATTTTTATGGTTATGGCGGTATGTATCGCCCATACGGATATTGGGGTGGCGGTGCAATGATGGGAGGAGCCAATACAACATTTAATACCTACGATTATGTTGACGGCTCTTTGGTAATAGATATTGTATCTACAAAAACACAAAAACTGGTTTGGCAGGGAGTTGGTAACGCTCAAATTGACAGTAAACCAGATAATCCAGAAGAGTTTATTAATAATTCGATTAAAAAAATATTGGAAGGTTTTCCTCCTGGTTTAGTAAAAAAATAACTTAGACGTTATTCATTAAGCTGTACTTGTTTAGACCACTTAAGCAAGTACAGTTCTATAAAAAAAATGAAAGTCCCCCTTTCGACATCTCTTTTTAAGGAATATTGTAAATAATAGATTAAACCTGAAGATATGATTGATATTTTACTTTCTCTTTTCTTTTTTATAGCTGCAATTGCTGGTTTTGCAACCTCATTGATTGTTGTCTTTTCACGACGAAATTATTCTAAAAGCTTTTTTTTAGGATTGTTTTTGTTGAGTCTTGCTATTGTAAGCGTCTATAACTTTTATTTGTCAGCAAATGTCTTTAAAGATTTTCCTGATTTTTTTAGTATTACAAAATCCTTTATTTTTTTGTCGGCGCCATGTTCCTTTTTATATGTCAGAAACATTTTGGCTCCAGGAAAAAAATTTAGAAAGTACGATTGGCTTCATTTTTTACCTTTTGCGATTTATTTTATTTTAAACCTTCTTGTTTATGCAGGAAGCTATACTAATTTTTCAATTGTAGATGCAATTGCACTCAAAGTAAAAAATCCGTTTTCTATTTTAATGCTTACGATTTGGCTGCTGTATGTTTTTTTTCAGACAATATTGATTTTAAATTATGATCTAAAAAAATTTAAAGGCAACCAGTTTCATAGAATAAAAGTTTTAAACTGGATTAGGGTTTATAATCTAATGATATTGTTTTTGTTCTCAGCACTTTTTGTGCATTATTTTCTAGTAAGAAAGGTCAATGTTTTAGATCTTTCTTCTTATTTCTTATTCTCATCTGTACTGTTTTTTACAGTTGGGTGGCTTTATTTCAGGCCTCATATTTTTCATGATGAAGAAGAGAGTTTTGATTTTGTAAGTGATACTACAGTTGTAATAAAAACGAAAGAAGTAAAGGGTAACCTGCCATTGGTAAATGAATTAACATCGGATAAAAAAGAAGAATATCTTTTAAAACTAGAACATGTTTTCTCATCAAAAAAACTCTTTTTAAAAAGAGATTTTGTAATTCGAGATTTATCAGATGAAACGGGAATATCAGTACACCATCTTTCAAATTTAATTAACTCTGAGTTTAATCTGCATTTTCAGGATTATGTAAACTTGAAAAGGATTGAATATTTCAGAGACAAAATAAATGATCCAGAATGGAAGGATTTGTCGCTGGAAGGAATGGCTTGGGGATCTGGATTTAAGTCCCGTACAACCTGTTTTAGGGCTTTTATAAAACACACAGGTAAATCACCATCAGAATACTTTAAAACCATTAGAATAGGTTCTGATAAAACAAATGCTTATTACTTTAAGTAAAGCATAGTAACAAAAGACAAGCTTATTATGAGCACTTATGTCTTAATAATTTTTTTTAAAATCTTAAACATGAAAACAAAATTAAATATAGAAATCTCTTCTCTAAAACATATTCTTACAGCACTAGTTTTACTAGTTTCTTTTTACGGTAATGCACAGCTTAAAGGAGGTCATATTCTTGGAGAAATGGGATTACAGTCGGGAACGCAGAGTCCTGCAAATACTTTAGCAGTATATGTGCCGGGTTATTGGTACGCTGCTTCAACTTTACGAAACAGCAATGGAGATGTTTCAGTTGCAAACCCAGATGTCAACATGTTTGTTACCGGAGTAGGAATTTCTTGGGTAAGTGACTTCAAAATTTTAGGAGCCAATTACGGTGCCACGGCCTTATTAGGATTTGCATCAAACAAAATAGAAGGAAATAATGTAAATATAGACGGTTCTTTGGCCTTAACAGATACTTATATCGTGCCAGTACAATTGGGCTGGCATAAAAAAAGAGCCGATTTTGTTTTTAGCTATCAAATCTATCTTCCAACAGGAAAATACACAGCAGGAGCTTCAGATAATAGCGGTTTAGGAATGTTTATGAATGAGTTTTCTGCAGGAACAACATTGTTTTTTAATGATAAAAAAACCTTTCATTTCTCAACATTGGCATCTTATGAAATCAATGGAAAAAAGAAAGATACAGACATAAAAACAGGAGATATTTTAAGCTTTGAAGGAGGTTTAGGAAAAACATTTTACCTGTTTAATGCCGAAAAAACAGCTCCAAAAGGTATTATCAATGCTGGTTTAATTTATTATTTACAATATAAAGTTACCAATGATAAAATACCAGTTGGAGGAATTGTTTTTGAAGGAGATAAAGACCACGTTGCTGCTTTAGGAGCCGAGGTTAATTTCCTGCATTTAAAATCTAAATCTACAATTGGTTTACGTTGGTTAGGAGAAGTTGATGCTGTAAATAGATTTCAAGGGAATACTTTTTTCTTGACGCTGGCTCACATCTTTAGCACTAGTACGAAGAAAGAGTAATTTGAAAAAGATCATTCTACGATTTTAATCTTGAGTTTATGTTTTTTAATAAATACAATAAATTCTAAACTAATTTGTATGGAAAAAATATATTCAGGTTTTACTATTAAAGAGGCAAAACTCTTTCGGAAAATTTTTCTAGTAAATGTTTTTTTCTTTTTATCACTTACAATGTTCGGGCAAAAATATCATGTAAGTGTAAGAGATTCTTTAGATGGAGCGATCGATTTAAGCGATTACATTATTTATGCACACGGTTTTATTGTAGTTCCAACCGTTATAACCGAACCTGCTTTGGGCGGAATTGGAGGCGCAATTGTACCTGTTTTTCTTAAAAAACACGCACCAGTTGTTGATGAAAACGGTAAAAAGCGGTTTATTAATCCGGATATTACAGGAGGAATCGGAATGTATACTGGAAACAAAAGCTGGATGGCAGGCGCTTTTCGGTCAGGAACACTTATTAAACCTAAAATATTATATCGTATAATGGCTGGTTATGGTGATATGAATTTATCATTTTATGCCAACAATATACCCAATTTAAAAGATCAAGAATTTAAACTTAATTTTAAATCAACTATTTTTTATACACAATGGTTAAAGCAGTTCAGCAATTCAAAATGGAGTGCAGGACCGCAATATCTTTTGTTAAATTCTAAAATAAACCTGCCAGATGTAAATCTGCCGCCTCCTTTTGTTGAGCCAAAAGATATAAAGAGTACCGTAAGTCAGTTTGGAGGAGCAATTCAGTTTGATGGGCGCGATAATATTTTTACACCCGATAAAGGAATCCGCATTCAATCCGATTTTTTCTGGTCAGACAATATGCTTGGCAGTGATTACGATGCTTGGCGTGTCAATCTTTCGGCAATAGGATATCATCCCATAACGCCAAAATTAATTGGAGGATTGCGTATAGAAGGCGAACAAGCATTTGGGAGCCCGCCATTTTATCTTTTACCCGGAATTAATTTAAGAGGAGTTCCTATGGGAAGATACCAAGGAAAAACCAGTTTAGTTTCTGAGGTCGAACTTCGCTGGGATTTATACAAAAGATGGAGTCTTATGGGTTACGGCGGTTTAGCAAGTGCCTTTAACGATTGGGACAAAGCTTTTGCAAAACCTGTAGTGTATAGTTACGGATCGGGTTTTAGGTATTTAGTTGCCCGAAAATTTAAACTCAGAATGGGTGTAGATGTTGCAAAAGGTCCAGAAGATTGGGCGTATTATATTGTTTTTGGAAGCAATTGGATGAGGTAGAAAATCATAACATAATAAAGTAAAAACCCCGATAGAGAAATCTCTCCATCGGGGTTTTGTTTTATAAATAGTTGTTTAGGTTTTATTTCTTCTAATAAGACAATATAATGTACTAATTTTTCTTCTATGATTCTAAAAATGATGCCGCGAAGTACTATTTCTTCAAAAAAAGCAACCGTAAAAGCTATCGTAATGGGAATTATAATAAACGAAAAAGGATTTACAGCAATACTATTAAAACCGCTGTTTGTTTTGCATATTTTGTAATCTTTTACACATTAAGAGAAAGATTGTGAAAAAATTAACCGCAAAACAGCAATAAATTACACAAAATTTAATTGTTTTGTAACAAATTAGAAACAAGAGAGACTAATTTATCAAAACCTTAAACATAATTTATGAATACATTTTCATTCAAATCAGTACTTGCGGCTTCGGTATTTTTTGTTGGAGCGACTACTTGTTTTGCACAAGATGTTTTAGTCAATTCGCTAAAGCTAAATGCAAGTGATAAAAGTAAAGAGAACTTTAAATTCACAGAACAAATTAATTTAGGAACAACTTCGGTAAAAATGCAAGGTTCGTCTGGAACATGCTGGAGTTATTCTACAAACTCTTTTTTAGAGTCAGAAATGATTCGTTTAGGAAAACAACCAGTAGAATTATCTCAAATTTATTCGGCAAGAAACGTTTATGTTGAAAAAGGAATCAATTACGTACGCATGCACGGCGCGGTTACTTTGGGTGACGGAGGCGCGCTGCACGATGTAATTAATATGTACAAAAAATACGGAACTGTACCAAGAGAAGTTTACACAGGATTGAACTACGGAACCGATAAAAATAAATTTGGAGAAATGGCTGCCATAATCGAAGGCGTTTTAACAGCTGTTGTAAAAAACCCGAACGGAGAATTAACACCAAACTGGCAAAAAGCATACGCTGCAGTTATTGATTCTTATTTAGGAAAAGTGCCGGATAATTTTACCTATAAAGGAAAAAACTATACACCGCAGTCTTTTGCAAAAGAAGTAGTAGGAATTAATCCTGATGATTATATCGAAATGTCATCATTTACAACTTCTCCGTATTACCAAAAAACAACTATGATGGTGCCAGACAACTGGTCTTTTGATCAAGTTTACAATGTAAAAGTAAACGATATGACAGATGTTATAGACAATGCTCTAAAAAAAGGATACACAGTAGCGTGGGCAACAGACGTGAGCGAGAAAAGCTTTAGCTGGAAAAATGGTGTGGCTTATGTACCAACAAAAAAGTTTGTTGACATGACGGCTGAAGAAAAAGCAGACATGTTTAACGGACCAAAACCAGAAATGGAAATTACTCCAGAAATTCGCCAAGCTGCGTTTGATAATTACACAACGACAGACGATCACGGAATGCACATTATTGGTCTTGCAAAAGATCAAACTGGAAGAGAATATTACATTGTAAAAAACTCTTGGGGAGAAACTAACGATTACAAAGGTTTCTTGTTTGTAACTAAAAACTTCGTGAAATATAAAACGACTGCTTTAATGGTTAACAAAGGTGGAATTCCTGCTGAAATTGCTAAGAAATTAGGGGTTTAAGAAATAAGATTTTTATAAAATAGAAAAGCGCTGCAATTTTTGGATTGTGGTGCTTTTTGTTTTTTCCTATTCATTATAAAAAAGGATGTTTTTTATAATGAATGGGAAAGCTTTAATTAATTGAATTTAAGAGTTGTTGAGCTCACAATAATATTTGTATTAAAATAAATATTATCCACTCTATTTTCTATTTTTGTATCTTTAATAAAACTTACAAACATTAATAATGAATCAGACACTGCTCACAAGATTATTCAAATCAATCGAAGGTAATAAAGAGGAGCCTTTGGTGCGAATAGCCTATTCTATTATTGATGAAGAAAGAAAAAAAGGGCATACAAAATTAGCAGACAAACTTGATACTATTCTGGAAGGTAATTTAGCAAGAATTATTCATCCTCAGTATACTACAACTTTAAAATTAGCAAAGAATAAGGATGATGTTTTTTCTATTCCAGCAGATAGAAGATATAAATTACCTTTAGCAACACATATTGAAAATGATTTTTTAAGACATGATATGGTTTTAGCACCAGTTGTTGAGGAAAAAATTATACGAATTGAAAAAGAATATATTGCAAGGGAAAGATTAGCGCATCATGGTTTAAAACCACGTCAAAAGATACTGTTGTATGGTAGTTCAGGATGTGGGAAAAGCATGACAGCTGAAAGGATTGCTTGGGATTTGGGATTGCCATTTTATAAAGTTCGTTTTGATACAATAATATCTTCATATCTTGGTGAATCAGCTTCTAACTTAAATAAATTGTTTGAAAGCCTTGAAAAATACCCTTGTGTTCTTCTTTTAGATGAGTTTGATATTATAGGAAAACAAAGAGATACGAACTCTAATGATGTAGGTGAAATTCATCGTATTGTAAATATAGTTTTAGGACTATTGGAAGAATATAATGGACAAGGTATATTAATTGCTACTACAAATTTGGAAGGTAGTTTAGATAAAGCTTTGTTTAGAAGATTTGATGAAATTATAGAACTTCCTAGACCAAATGAAAATGAAATTGTTGACTTACTTGAAATAACATTTTCAGCATTAAATCTTAATAAAAAAATTCAATTAAAGAACTACGCAGGAGAAATGCATGGATTGTCTTATGCATTAGTGGTTAAAATTGCGAATGATGCAGCTAAGAAATCAATTATAAATTCCAGTAAAGAAATTTCTGCCGATGATTTGGATAAGGCATTAGAAGAAAATTTAGCTTTTAATAAATAATACAAAATTATGGAGAGATTCCCACATTTAAAATTTTTGCAAAAAATTACGGGTAAACCTCGCCTAAATTATGTTCCAAATCCTAATGAGACAACTCAAAAAAATCTTAATAATAGAGTTGAACATTATGGTTATCTCTCGCAAAAAACGTCTTCATTAAAGGCTTCTTGGCTTGAAGAAGTATCACAAAGGGAAAATAATGATTTGCCTCCTTTGGATAAAAATGTTATCCCAATTTTTTTACAAATAAATCCAGATTTAATAGGAAATGATTTTGATTTAAAAAGTTTCGGTATTGAGATTATTTCTCAAGAAGAAGATGGTTTTATTATTGGAGCTTCTCTAGACGGTTTAAATGCTCTAAATTCAAAAATAAAAAAATTTGTAAATCAAGAGTATGGAGGTACAAAAATTGCAGATTTTTGGAAAATAATAATAGGTAATCAATGGAAACCAGAAAATATATTATCCGAGTATTTACTTTCTTTATGGAAAAATATCAATGATAATGAAATTTTTGCGGTAGAAATTGGAATTGCATTTGATAAGCCATTAGGTAAAGAGCCTGATCCTACAAAACAAGGAGGAAAGGCTAGATTGCAAAAACATAGAGATTCTCAAGTAGAAAGAGATGATAAATTGATGGAACGACAAGATCAATTTGATGAATTTATTAAATATTATGGAGAAAGATTAAGTTCATTTATTGATTTAGAAGATAGTTTTTCATGTAAAATAGAGATAACAGGAAAAGGGTTAAAAGATTTGGTAGAAAACTATCCCTTTGTTTTTGAGGTTTCAGAAATTGATAAAATCAATGCAATAAATGGTTCTGAAGAGGAAGAAGCAGTTATTGAAATTCAAATAGTAGGTCCTGAAGATAATTCACCTGAAATTGCGGTTATTGATAGCGGAATTATGGAAGAACATAAATATCTTTCAGCTTCAATTATTGCAAGAAATTCAAAGTCATATGTTATAGGGGATAAATCTACAGCCGATCACGTTTTAGGTGGAGGGCATGGTACAAGGGTAGCCGGCGCTATATTATATCCTTATGGTTTGCCAAAACCAGATGATGTGTATCAATTACCTTGCTTTGTTAGGAATATAAGAGTTCTAAATCATAATAATGAACTTGTGAATACTTTCCCTGCACAATTAATGCAGGAAATTGTTGAAGATAATAGTGACTGCAAAGTTTTTAACTTATCTATTAATTCAACTGCACCTTATAGATTAAAACACATGTCTTCTTGGGCAGCAACAATCGATAATTTAATTAATCAAAATAGAATTCTATTTATAATTTCAGCAGGTAATATAGACAGTGATGTTGTTAGAGATTATATAAGTAAGGGAAATAATTATCCTGACTTTTTAAACGAACCTTATTGTAGATTAGCTAACCCTGCTCAAAGTTGTTTTGCTTTAACTATCGGTTCTATTAATCATTCAACGTTTGAAGATAATTACTGGAAATCTTTAGGGGACGAACAGGATGTTTCTGCTTTTTCAAGAATAGGGACAGGTATTTGGGGTATGATTAAGCCTGATGTTGTTGAATTTGGTGGAGGTTTTGTAATATCTAAAAGTGTTTTTGCATCTGTTAGGAATAATGAATTTACTTCTCCAGAATTACTCCGTTCTACTTTAAATGGGGGTAATGCTTTCGGAAAAGATAGAGTTGGAACCTCATTCGCTACACCAAAAGTGTCTCATATAGTAGCACAACTTTTAAAACTTTACCCAAATGAAGACGTCAATCTATTGAGGGGTTTAGTAGTTCAAGGAGCAAGATTGCCAAAAGATTTTTTTATAAATCCGACTTCTAAAAGTATTAGATGTTTAGGTTATGGAATACCTTCTCTAGATAGAGTTACCAATAATACTCATCAAAGAATAACTTTTTATAATACGAATAATATTAAAGTTGAAGAAGCACATATATATTCTTTGAAGATTCCTGACAGTTTAAGATCTCCTGCAGAAGAGTACGATATACTTATTGAAGTGACCTTATCATATACTGCAAAAGTTAGAAGAACTAGGCAAAAAACAAAATCATATTTATCAACTTGGCTAGACTGGACCAGTTCAAAATTGGGCGAACCATTAGAAGATTTTAAAGATTATGTTTTGAGTGAGATAGAGAAAGGACAGGCAACTTCTTATGATAAGGATTTAAGAAATGATCTTACAGGATGGAATTGGAAAATAAAAAATACTTCCAGAGGCCCTGTTGAAGGAATAAATCGCACAAATAGTACTATTCAAAAAGATTGGTCAATAATTAAATCTCACGATTTGCCTAATGAGTTAAGTTTTGCTGTTAGAGCTCATAAAGGTTGGGATAAAATGGAAGAAGAAGTTTCTTATTCATTGGTAGTATCCATCGAAATCTTAAATTCAAGCTTAGAAATTTATGAAGCGATAAGAATTGAAAATGAAATTGAACTTGAAACTTAAAAAAAATATATAAAAAAAGAGGCTCTTTTCACAAGGCCTCTTTTTTTATAGTCACATCAAAGAAAAAAATCTACTTCCCTCCCAATAATTTCTCCAAATACTCAACCTTATCCTTTTCAGCCTGAACCAAACGCTCAAAAAGCTCTACAACTTTATCAAGCGGGTTGAATGAACAATTATGGTTTACTGTTGGTCCGCTATTAATAACAGCTCCTTCATAGTTGTTTTGAATATTATTTAAAACAACTTCGTCACTATAATTTTTAATTGCTTCCACAGAAACTCCTAAAACTGTTGCAATTTTTTCTAGTTTTTCATCATCAACAGTTTCGCTTCCTTCAATATTAGAAACAGATTGCTGGCTTACGCCAATAGCGATTGCAAGCGCTTCTTGTTTCATTCCTCTAAGCTCTCTAATTCGGCTTATGTTTCTGCCGATATGTTTTGGTTTTGTTGCTGTGCTCATAGTTCAAAGATATTTAAAATTCCTTAAAAATAGTAGGTGTAGTAAAATACAAACTTGCATTAGTGAGATACAATTTTGCGTGTTTCGGTACAATGCAATCTATTGCTTAATTGCGGCGCGAAAACAAAAATACAATTTTTCGTACAAATAATAATTTTAAAACTTAAACGCCATGCAAGAAGCAAACAAAACCGCAACAAATGAGGATTCTATAATGCAATCTTTCGCTGAATTTCTTTCAGATCTTTGGTTTGAAGTAGAATTTAGAAAACATCCCGAATATTTAACCGAAATTTTCGAATACATTCTCGAAACCGAAATTGGCAACGATCTCGAGCTGCGAAATAAAATGATGAGCTGTATAAAAGCCAGTAAAATGCTGGCAAAAGCGCTTGAGCCATTTTCGGATCAAGAAATTGAAAAGGCTTGTGCCGTAATTAGAACTGTTTGAGAGAAAAGCGTTGCAGATTTTGCAGCGCTTTTTGTTTTTGGTTTAAATACCGTAGACAATTCGTAGACACTTTTATATTCAGGTATAACTACTTGTCGCTATAGTATTTAGTCTTTCTAAATTCGTTGTTTATTACGCAAATAAAAGGCGTTCTCCGAAAAGCCTGAACAGAGTAGGATACCCAAAACAAACAATTAATCATGACAACACCACAAACTATTACCGTACCAATAACAGACCAGCAACATTTGTTATTTTTGTTTATTCCTCTAAAAAAAGGAGTTTTGGCAGAAGCCATGCTTGCAGCCGAACAAGTTAAAGAAGCAGCGAAACTTACTGCAGCAGCTCCGGTTGGAGATCTTCGTAAAACTACTGGAGTTCATTATTTTACGATTTACACACAAGCAGACGGCCAGCCAACGCCGGGAATACCTGTTCCGGGATTTCAGTCTTATCCAGGAAAAGACGTTTTGGTCGTGATGTCTATCTACGACGGACAGTTTGATGCTTATATAAGTGCATTTTTCCAGATAGATGCAATTGTAAAAGGTTTAGATACTTTGCTTCTTCTTATGGATGAAACAGGAATCCCTAATGTAGATCCTCAAGGAAAAACATCTGCCTATTACATTAATAAAATGGGAGGAGTTAAGAAAAATCCATTGGCATTTTATTGCCTGTTAATGCGTTACAATTTTGGAGATCCAGTTCTTTCTGCAGGTGACAGTGACAACAAAAATAGAGAATATACTTTTGGAACCAATTTCCCAGGCTTAACTGTAGCAAAAATTATTGACAATTATCCAAATGCTGATAAAATTTGGCCAGCAGTTCCGGGTCAAGTGAATTATCAATTTCCAACGGCTCTTAAACCAGATTGTAAATAGTTTAAATCTGTACTTAAATACAATTAATTAAGATAAAACTATGAGCAATTCGGCTAAGGTTAACATGAGTGATGTACAAGGACTAATATTAAAGGGTTATAATTATCCTCATATTAGATACCTTATTTTAAGTATAAAAGACATAGATGGAGCCCAAAAATTTTGTGCAGATCTTGCTTCGGGAACGGGTCCCGGCGGTATGTGTATTACCAATGCGACGCCCTGGGAAAACAACGTAAAACCTGATTATTGTCTTAATATTGGCTTTACTTATTCTGGTTTACAAACACTTATAGGAGAGGCTAATTGCACAGAAGTAGATTATTATTCTAGTGACGATGTTTTTCTTTATTATTCTAATGGAGCTGTACAAGATGCAGCTGCAATAGGTGACACAGGCGAAAGTGCTCCAGAAAATTGGTGGAAAAACGGAGGTTGGATTCCAAAAACTCCTCCAAGTACAGATGGAAGTGAGCTTCATATTCAGCTTACACTTTTTACGTTGACTCCAGAAAACAGAGAAAAATATTATTCGACATTGCTGGGCATGATTTCAGAAACAGCATCAGGACCATCTGTGGTTCCGGTGTATTATCAAGATTCAGACCCTATTACTGTAGACGGCTGTCCAGATTATGTGCACTTTGGTTATAGAGATAGTTTGTCTCAGCCGCGTATAGATGATATTTTTTGGAATGAACCAAAAGGAAAAATGTTAATGGGCGTAAGCAGTGTCGATGACAGGCCAATAGTGCCGGCAGATCGCTTTGTAATAAGCCAGAATGCGTCAGATTATAATGCTCATGCTTTATTGGTAAACGGTACATTTGCTGCATTTAGATTACTATATCAGGATGAAGCTAAATTTAATACATTCATAAATTCTAATCCTGATGCTTCGCCAGAATTAATGGCTGCAAAAATGTGCGGACGCTGGCGCGATGGCACGCCTCTGGTGGTTTCTCCAGATAAAGAAGATAAAAGTTTAGGAGAACCGAGTACTAAAAATTTCAATTTTACAAACTTCGATTATCTAACTCCAAGTCCCAATCAGCAAGGAGATCAGAGCAGTGATGCGCTTGGGTTGAAATGCCCTTATGCGGCGCATATCCGAAGAGCAAATCCTCGTGATGATATAAATGTTACCGATAACAACGATAATGCTCAAACACACCGAATTTTAAGACGTGCGTCTCCTTACGGACCTGTATATGATCCTTCTGAAAAAAGTGGTATCCAAAGAGGACTAGTTGGGTTGTTTATTGGTGCAGTTCTCAACTATCAGTTTCGTTTTGTTTCGAGACTTTGGTTAGAGTCGGGAGGTTTTAGAAATCCTGATGCATCACCAAATCAGAGTGGAGTAGATCCTATTTTTGGCCTGCAAGATGGGGATACTAATCCGGGTGATTCCGTTTTTGCATATAATACGAATAATGGGTATCAAGAGGTTCCAAATCTTACGAGATTTATACGTACCGATGGAAGCTTGTACTTGTTTTTACCAGGAATAACAGGGCTTAAATATATCTCGGAAGGGCAAATTCCTCCGAGTACATAAATTTTAGAAATCTCTTAAAAGAAACAGATCGTCATATTATGGCGGTCTGTTTTTTTATTTACGCAGATTTAGCTGTTTTTTTTCACACGCAATCTTGTCATCCTGAGGAACGAAGGATCTTCGCAAGAAACTCACATCATGTTTATCCACAATCTTGTCATTTCTGACAAGATTGTGGAAAATGGGTGCGAAATATTCGTTACCGAAATAAGTAACCTTTACCGAAATGACAAATTAGAAGGAATTATGGCTTTAAAAATTAAACTTTCCTCCCAACAAATCGCACAACAGAACCTTTCCCGATATGAAATTTTCCTTCGTTTAAAAGAATTTCTTCTTCCTCTAAAAACAGTATTTCATAATTCTCAAAATCAATCAATAATTCTTCTTTAGAAAACAAATCATCAATATTATCTGGTCCACCCACTTTAGGATTTTGTTTTTTTAAGGTTGAATGATTTTTGCTGAAAGCTTCAAAAATAACAATCCCGCCAGGTTTCAAATATTCGCTTAATTTTTTGTGAAGCTTTGATTTTGTTTCTGCCGAAAAATGCGCGTAAATCAATCCGATTGCATCAAAGGATTCTTTTTCGAATTTTAATTCGTCTAAATTTCCAACAATATACTCTAAGCTTACTTTCTTTTCTTCGGCAAGTTTCAGGGCTTTTAACTGCCCTTCTGCGCTTAAATCAAACGAAGTGACATTCCAGTTCAATTGCGCTGCAAAAACGCCGTTACGACCTTCGCCATCAGCAGGCATTAGTATTGATCCGGGGTTGAATTTTGGCAGCCATTCTTTAAAGAATACATTCGGTTCTGTTCCGTAAGCAAATTCGTTGTCTTTATATCTTTCGTCCCATTTCTGATTCATCATGATTTGATTTAAAATTAACAGATCAAATTTACATTTGTAAACAATTTAAAAGATAGGACAAAAACAGAGTTTAATAGCATTTATTTGAAGTTCTGCCGAAAGGTTTCGGGTGAAAATCCGGTATGTTTTTTAAAGAATCTAATAAAATACGAAACATCATCATAACCCATATAATCGGCAATCTGGTTGACTTGATTGGTAGTTGCTAAAAGGTATCTTTTCGATTCTAAAATAACAGCTTCTGTAATAACTTCAGAGCTTGTTTTGCCCAAAGCAGTTTTGGTAATGGCATTGAGCTGAAAGGACGTAATATTTAGCATTTCGGCATAAAAAGCAACTTGTTTATGCGCAAGAATGTTTGTTTCTAAAAGTGCCAAAAAAGCATCAAGACGCTCTTGAATGTATAAGTTGGCAGTATCAATTGGTTGTTTACTTTGTTCTCGAATCAGTTCCAGCAAGAAAACACTAAGATTGGCTTTGATGATTTCTTGATGATTTTCGCGTTTGTCGTTATATTCTAAAAAAATATAAGTTATGGCAGAAAGTATTCTTTGAAATTGATTTTCGTCAAGCTGATACTGATTTTGTCTGCCTGCTTTGCGTAAATAAGAATGGGTTGTTTTATTTTCGGAAGAATAGAATTCGGTATTAAACTTCATCATATATCCAGAACTTGCAGCGTTCAATTGCAGTCGGTGCGCCTGACCCGGACGCACAAAGAAAATAGAACAGTCTGTTATGGTATAATTTGTAAAGTCGATTTCGTGAAAACCACTTCCTTTTTTTAAAATTAGAATATGAAAGAAATCATGCCGATGCAATTCCTGAAGCATATCTTGTCCAGAAAGTAAATCCTGAATGTCACGAATGCTGAAATTTTGGGAGAGATCAGATTTTACAGTATTTCCTTTAATATGCCGAACTGGGATTTTTTCCATTTCTTTTTGATAGTGTACAAAGGTACAAAAACAATGAAGCCATTTTTTATTCGATTTGGAGTGTAAAACGAATTATAAAACAGCTTTTTTTCTTCTTTTAAAGCAGTTTTAATGTAGTATTTTAAAGTGTAATTGTATTTAAAAACAGCAGTTTAACGTTTTTTAAGGTTGTTTGTGGGTAGAATAAAATTAGGAATAGAAGTATAAGTACCTTTATGTAGGTTTTTAATATTGCGAACAATTTTATTCAAGTTATTATGAAAAATTATACAGCACCCTTTACTGCAATTGTATGTGTTTTTTCGTTTAACTGTTTTGCCCAGAGTGCCCAAAACGCTCCTGCCAACGCAGCAATGGGAAATACACATTTATTGGCAGACAACAAATCTGATAAAGATCTTGTTGTGAAATCGTATGTTGTCGAAGAAAAGATAACAATGCCCTTCGGAAGTAGAACAACCACTTATGAGGTTTCGAAATTAGACATGGTTTATACGAACGATCTAGGTCCGAACAACACACGGACTGTAACTCCAAAATACGGAAGAACAAAAGGAAGAGCAGAAGCAACCAAGGTTCAATCGAAAGCGCTTGTAGATGCAAGTACCACTATAAAGCCAGTTAATGTTGAAGTAGTCGCTCCAGCTGAGAAAGCAAAATACATTAAAGTAAATGTGCTAAACACTTATGAAAAAGTTTTAGACAGAGGATACAGATCGCTCGACATGATAAAAAAAGTAGCCGATAAAGCTTATTTTGAAGATGATTTAACCGTAGCAGCAAAATATTACACTGAATTGTTTAATATGACCACAGATTTAGAAGCTGTCTACTATTACCGATACGCTCAGTCATTGAAAGCAATCAACGAAATGGATAAAGCAGAGGAAATGATGAAGATTTTTAAAAGTAAAACGATGTAATATACTTTAGATGAGGTTTACTTTTTTAAGCTCAATAACAAAACATGATGATTAAACATAGGCTGAGGTTTCAATCTTGGGATTTGTATTGTGCTTCAATGGTTGAAACCGCTGGCTGTGTTTAAAATAGATTGTTTACTTAATTCGTGTAATTATATTGGGAATCAAAAATTTTAAATAATCGGGTATGTTTGTTATTGATGATACTTTACCAGATTCAATTGATAAAGCATGTGTTGGATGTTCTGAATATTTTGATGAATCAAATAAATCTATGTAATCAAAATGATCAAAAAAGGAATTTAAATTATCGTACCCATCATTATAGCGCTTTTCTATTTCATTTTCTGGAACAAAATGCCCTCCATTTTCTACTCTAATAGCAACTCTTTTTTTAGCTTCTTGAATTGAGTTTAGACATAGAAATATAAGATGTAAATCATATCCTTTGCTTTTAAATAGTTCAGGCCAATGAAGCGGAGTGGAATTGAAGTTAGTTTCGTAACAAAAACTCAATTTGTTGTCAATAGCATTTTTAATTTGATTTTCTAATTCATTAAATGCCATTCGATGAGCCATTGCTTCTTTTATGTCTGAATCAATTAAAGAGTTGTAAAATTTTAAAAAATGATAATCATAGTCGAAGGGAGTAAAATCTTCAGGAGCAAGCGGTTTAGAAAAAGTAGATTTTCCAGATCCGTTACATCCGGCTATGATGAGTAAAACGGGTTTAGACATTCTTAAATTGTGGAGCTATTATAGGCTTTTTTTGATTTTTACCTAATTGTACGTTTTTTTCATAAACTGCCACTTGTGCTTTAACAATAGGCATTGCTTTTTTCATTTGCTTTAAAGCAAATTGTACTCTTTCGGTTGTATTTGAAATGTCTTTCATAATGACACAAATTTACAAAAAATATGAATATAATATCTAGGTATTCTTAATAAATAAAAAAAAGACTATCGTAATGATAGTCTTTTTTTTAAGCTCCCTCTCTTGTCCCGAAAGCTATCGGGAGAACCAACCCCGAAAGCTTTCGGGGCTCTGATTAACAGTCAGCCTTATATTTTATAAGAAGTTTGCTGGAAACTTCAGGATATTTGATTAGGTTTTCAATGTAAACTTTGCTTTTCATATTTTTAATATGTTTTTCTATAGAAAGAGCTTGTGCTTTACTGTCATATATTAATTTGAAAAATAAGAGCTAGTCATCGGCATTGGATGTAAATTTATTTGAAGGAGCATTTTTATGAAACTCTAATCTTAAATCAAAATTTGAAGTGTAGCCGGTATAATAACGATTAAGTTTTTCAGAACGCAGAATATATACTATATGATTATTTATAAGCATTCTGATTTTTATTGATGAGGTTGATTTAAGTGCAAAAAAAATACCACTTACAATTTGTAAGTGGTATTTAATAAGCTCCCTCTCTTGGGCTCGAACCAACCCCGAAAGCTTTCGGGGCTCTGATCAAGAGTCAGATTTGAATTTTATAAGAAGCTTTTGAGATATTTCAGGATATTTAATTAAGTTTTCAACATAGACTTTGCTTTTCATGTTCTTAATATGTTTTTCTATTGAAAGTGCTTGCGCCTTAGTGTTGCATATTAAATTGAAAAATAATGTCCAATCTTCTGCATTTGCGGTATATTTATTTGGAGGTGCATTTTTATGAAACTCTAATCTTAGATCAAAATTTGAAGTATAACCAATATAATAGCGGTTAAGTTTTTCAGAATGTAGAATATATACTATATGATTATTTATAAGCATTCTGATTTTTATTGATGAGGTTGATTTAAGTGCAAAAAAAATACCACTTACAATTTGTAAGTGGTATTTAATAAGCTCCCTCTCTTGGGCTCGAACCAACCCCGAAAGCTTTCGGGGCTCTGATCAAGAGTCAGATTTGAATTTTATAAGAAGCTTTTGAGATATTTCAGGATATTTAATTAAGTTTTCAACATAGACTTTGCTTTTCATGTTCTTAATATGTTTTTCTATTGAAAGTGCTTGCGCCTTAGTGTTGCATATTAAATTGAAAAATAATGTCCAATCTTCTGCATTTGCGGTATATTTATTTGGAGGTGCATTTTTATGAAACTCTAATCTTAGATCAAAATTTGAAGTATAACCAATATAATAGCGGTTAAGTTTTTCAGAATGTAGAATATATAC
>NZ_WMID02000007.1 GCF_009711165.2 Flavobacterium sp. MC2016-06
AAAGACCACATCAGGGTATTGATGGTAAAAAACCAATAGAAATGATAAATTCGTTACCGAAATAAGTAACCTTTACAGAAATGACAAACTTTGTAAAAATGACAAAATAGGATGGAAAAACTGAACAAAAGGAAATTTGAAAAATATTTTAAAGAAAATTATTTAAATAAGTAATTCAAAAAATCCAAATCTGGATTGATGAGTTTGATCAACTTTATTTTTTTCTCTCTGCGCCAATCTTTTATTTCTTTTTCGCGAGAGATAGCCTCTTGGATCCAAGTGAATTTTTCATAATATATTAAAAATTCTAAATTATATTTCGATGCAAAAGTTTTGTTTCCTGTCGCAATATTGTCTTTATGTTGTGTTAGACGATTTCTTAAATTATTAGTGACTCCAGTATAAAAAACTGATTTAGATTTGTTTGTTATTATATAAATATAATAAGTGTGATAGCCTTCTTGTAATTCCATAAAAACTAAAGTACTTAGTTTATTTATAAAAAGAAAGAATATTCTTGTTTTTTAATATGAACTAATTTTAACCATTTCTGATATGTACTTCTAGTTTGTCATTTCGACGTAAGGAGAAATCTCCGTTTGCTGAATCGATTGTGTTAAGCTTTACTTTGTGGAGTTTCTTGCGGAGATTTCTCCTTACGTCGAAATGACAAAACTGTGAGGAAAAGTTAGAGATAAGCTTCAATTTCGCTCAGTTTGCCAAAGAAAAAATCCGCTTAATCTGCAAAATCTGCGTGAAACTAAAAACAAAAAAATCCCATTTCAATTAAGAAACGGGATTTTTACAATGATATTCTCTTTTTTTTTATTTTAAACTGTTGCAGCAATTTCTTGTGGCAACGAAATTTGATTTTTAAGAAGATCTTCAAAAGTTTCGTGTTGACGAATTAAGATTCCTTGACCATTCATCCATAAAACTTCGGCTGGTTTGTATCTCGAGTTGTAGTTGGATGCCATAGAGAAACAATATGCTCCAGCATTTCTGAAAGCCAAGATATCACCTTCGTTAATTTCTTGAATTCTACGGTTGCTTGCAAAAGTATCAGTTTCGCAAATGTATCCTACAACTGAATAGAAACGCTCTTTTCCTTTTGGGTTTGAGATATTTTCTATATAATGTTGTGAGCCGTAAAACATTGGACGAATTAAATGGTTGAAACCACTATCTACTCCAGCAAAAACAGTCGAAGTAGTTTGTTTTACTACGTTTACTTTTGCTAAGAAGAATCCAGCTTCGCTTACCAAGAATTTACCTGGTTCGAAAATCAAGGTTAAATCTTTACCATATTCAGCACAGAAAGAGTTGAATCTTTTTGATAATTTTTTACCTAATTCTTCAATATCAGTTTCGATATCGTCTTTTTTGTAAGGAACTTTAAATCCGCTTCCGAAATCTAAGAATTCTAATTCTTTGAAGTGTTTTGCTGTATCGAACAAAATCTCCGCAGCATACAAGAATACTTCGATATCAAGAATGTCAGATCCTGTGTGCATGTGAATACCTACAATGTGCATTTTTGTGTTTTCAACAATTCGCAATATGTGCGGAATCTGGTGAACAGAAATTCCGAATTTACTATCGATATGTCCAACAGAAATATTTGCATTTCCACCCGCCATTACGTGCGGATTAATACGAATACATACTGGAATATGAGGATGTTTTGTTCCGAATTGCTCTAAAATAGACAAATTGTCGATATTGATTTGAACACCCATTGCGGCAACTTCTTCGATTTCTTCCAAAGAAACTCCGTTTGGTGTAAAGAAAATTTTCTCAGGTTCATAGCCAGCATGAAGTCCTAACTGAACCTCTTGAATAGATACAGTATCTAAGCCAGACCCCATGTTCTTTAATAACTGAAGAATCGCAACGTTAGACAATGCCTTCATGGCATAATTAACTCTCAAGTTTTCTACCTTAGAGAAAGCTTTGGTTAATCTGTTGTACTGTGATTGGATTTTTTCGGCATCATAAACATATAATGGACTTCCAAATTGGTCTGCTAACTGCAGTAAATCTTTTGCTTGCATTTGTAAACTTATTTTGAGCAAATTTATTACTCTTTTGATGATCTACAAATTAATTGTAGAAAAATAACAAATTGTAACAAATTGTTTGATTTTAAACAAAAAGTTGCTTATTTCGAGTTTTTATAAAACCGTTTAACTTTTTAAGTGACTAAGATACTAAGATTTTTCTTAGAAATAGAATCTTTTTAAACATACAAAAGAATTTATAGAATAAAACATATACAATGCATATAAACAGCTCATGGTTTCAATCATTTGCGCACAATGTTTGATCTCGATTCGTTCCCCATGGTAGAAACCACGGGCTATGTTTGAAATAGATGCAAAAAATATTTGTTAAGTTTTTTTGCCACAGATTAAAAGAATTATTTGTTTTTTTTAGAAGCACAACAGTTGGCATTTTAATATACATAGTTCCCGCTTTCGGCTTTATCTCTCCGTTTCACTGCGAGGATACCGCCTCAATCGGGGCTAGATACAAACAATTGGCTTCTTTTAAAAATGGTGACATTAAATGATGATAAAAATCCTTTTAATCTATTTAATCTGTGGCAAAAAGACAAAACTCTAAAGTAATTCCAAGATTTGTTTTAGTGTATTTTATCCAAAAATTAAAGACTTGGTAAGTCTCCGTTTCCTTTGGTTGGCAGTTAGTTTTTTTTGCCACGAATTTCACGAATTTTCACCAATTTTATTAGATCGTAAAGAGAGCTTTGTAAATTAGTGAAAATTCGTGTAATTCGTGGCAAAACAAAAAGACAAAACTCTAAAGTATAATTCCAAGATTTGTTTTAGTGTATTTTATTCGAAAATTAAAGACTTGGTAAGTCTCCGTTTCCTTTGGTTGGCTATTAGTTTTTTTGCCACGAATTACACGAATTTTATTAGATCGTAAAGAGAGCATTATAAATTAGTGAAAATTCGTGTAATTCGTGGCAAAACAACAAGACAAAACTCTAAAGTATAATTCCAAGATTTGTTTTAGTGTATTTTACTCGAAAATTAAAGATTTGGTAAGTCTCCGTTTCCTTTGGTTGGCAGTTAGTTTTTTTTGCCACGAATTTCACGAATTTTCACAAATTTTATTAGATCGTAAAGAGAGCTTTGTAAATTAGTGAAAATTGGTGTAATTCGTGGCAAAACAAAAAAACAAAACCCCTGAAAATAATTCAGGGGTTTGTTGTAAGTGTGTTGTTTATCTGGAAATTAAAGACTTGGTAAGTCTCCGTTTCCTTTAGTAGGCAAGTTTGTAGAGCCCATTAAGAACAAATCTACTTCTCTTGCTGCTTCGCGACCTTCTGAAATAGCCCATACGATTAATGATTGTCCGCGACGCATATCTCCAGCTGTGAAGATATGAGGAACATTGGTTTGATAATTTTTAGCCTTGTAATTGCTTCTCATATCAACTTCAAGTCCTAATTGCTCGCTTAACGTTTTTTCCGGACCTGTAAATCCTAAAGCTAATAAAGCTAAATCGCAAGGCCAGATTTTTTCTGAACCTTCTCTTTCGATTAATTCAGGTCTTTGTCCTGGAGTCATTTTCCATTGCACTTCAACGGTCTTTAACCCAACTAATTCGCCTTTTTCGTTAGCTAAGAACTCTTTAGTATTAATTAACCAGTTTCTGTCACAACCTTCTTCGTGAGAAGAAGATGTTTTAAGTTGCAACGGCCAAAATGGCCAAGGTGTAGTTTCGCTTCTTCCAACTGGTGGTTTTGGCAAAATTTCAAAGTTAGTAACCGATTTTGCTCCGTGTCTGTTTGATGTTCCAACACAGTCAGAACCTGTATCTCCACCACCAATTACGATTACATCTTTACCAGTTGCTTTTACTTGATCTGGAATAGATTCTCCAAATAAAACTTTAGTTTGCTGTGTTAAGAAATCCATTGCCTGAACAACGCCTTTGCTTTCGATTCCTTTAGTTGGTAAACTTCTTCTTTCTGTTGCTCCACCGCATAATACGATTGAGTCAAAAGAATTAAGTTCTTCTACACTAAAGTTAACGCCAACATTTACGTTTGTTTTAAAAGTGATTCCTTCTGCCTCAAGGATTAAAACACGTCTGTCGATAATTCCTTTTTCTAATTTAAAATTTGGAATTCCGTAACGTAATAAACCTCCAATAGCATTGTCTCTTTCAAAAACTGTAACCGTGTGTCCAGCTCTGTTTAATTGTTGTGCTGCTGCCAAACCTGCAGGTCCAGAACCAATAACGGCTACTGTTTTTCCTGTTCTAGTTTGTGGTGCTTGTGGTTTAATCCAACCTTCAGCAAAACCTCTTTCGATGATGTTTTTCTCGATGTTTTCAATCGCTACAGGCTCTTTAATGATCCCTAATACACATGATTTCTCACATGGAGCAGGGCATAAGCGACCTGTAAATTCTGGAAAGTTATTAGTAGACTGCAAAATCTCTAATGCGCTTTGCCATTCTTCTTGATGCACCATGTCGTTGAAATCAGGAATTAAATTTCCTAACGGACAGCTGCTATGGCAAAAAGGAATACCACAATCCATACATCTCGAACCTTGTTCTTTTATTTTATCTGCTGCTAACGGAATAGTAAATTCGTTGTAGTTTGCAACACGCTCTGCTACTGCTAAATTACTTTCGTCGGCTCTGCTATATTCTTTAAATCCGCCTATTTTACCCATGACATTTTAATTAAATTCTAAATGATAAATTCTAAATTCCAATTTTTTAAATCCCAAATTCCAATTTCTATCCTTCGACTTCTCTCAGGAGTACATTGTGAATAAATCTAAAATCTGAACTCTAAAATCTAAAATCATTTATCCTGCGATTAATTCTTCTATTTTTTTCTCTTCTGCAAGTCTTTGTAATGCTTTTTTGTAATCAGTTGGCATTACTTTTACGAAGAAGTTTTGTTGATTTTCCCAATCTGCTAAAATTCTTTTTGCTAATGGACTGCTTGTGTACAAGGAATGGTTTTTAATCAATCGTCTTAGTTTTGTAACATCTTCCGCTTCGATTGGATCAAAAGCAACCATTTCCATGTTGCATAATGTCGCATCAAATTCTTGCTTCGGATCGTAAACGTAAGCAACACCACCGCTCATACCAGCTGCGAAGTTTCTTCCTGTTTTTCCTAAAACAACGACAGTTCCACCTGTCATATACTCGCATCCGTGATCTCCAATTCCTTCAACAACCGCAGTTGCTCCAGAATTTCTTACACAAAAACGCTCTCCAGCCATACCGTTAATATAAGCTTCTCCGGTAATAGCTCCGTAAAGGGCAACGTTTCCAATAATGATATTTTCTTCAGGTTTGAAAGTCGCAGTAGGAGGTACTTTGATAATTAATTTTCCTCCAGAAAGTCCTTTTCCTAAATAATCATTACAGTTTCCGTGAATTTTAAATGACAATCCGTTTGTTGCAAAAGCACCAAAACTTTGTCCGGCAGAACCTTCAAAATCAACTAAAATAGTGTCTTCAGGTAAACCTTGTGCGCCGTAGATTTTTGAGATTTCATTACTCAAAATAGCACCTACAGAACGGTCAGTATTTTTAATTTTAAATGTAACTCTTGTTTTTTCTTTTCTATAAATAGAAGGAATCGCTTCTTTGATGATATCAAAATCCAATACATTTTCAAGTTGGTGATCTTGTTCTGTTGTATTGTGATTTGGAACCGTTTTAGCTTTTTCTGGTTTGTATAGAATAGAAGATAAGTCTAAACCATTGGCTTTATAATGTTTGATCGCTTTATTCACATTTAATTTTTGTGATTGACCAACCATTTCTTTTAAAGTTCTGAAACCTAAAGATGCCATGATTTCTCTTAATTCCTCAGCAATAAAATACATAAAGTTGATTACGTGCTCTGGAGTTCCTTTGAAATTTTTTCTCAATTCAGGATCCTGAGTTGCAATACCAACTGGGCAAGTATTTAAGTGACAAGCTCTCATCATAATACATCCAGAAGCTACTAATGGAGCAGTTGCAAAACCAAACTCTTCAGCACCTAATAATGCAGCTATCGCCACGTCACGACCAGTTTTTAACTGTCCGTCACACTCTAAAACTACACGGCTTCTTAAGTCGTTTAAGATTAAAGTTTGTTGTGCTTCGGCCAAACCAAGTTCCCACGGAATACCAGTGTGTTGTAATGAAGTTAATGGTGCAGCACCAGTTCCTCCATCATAACCTGAAATTAAGATAACGTCAGCTTTTGCTTTGGCAACACCGGCAGCAATTGTTCCAACTCCAACTTCAGAAACTAATTTTACGTTTACACGCGCTTCACGATTTGCATTTTTTAAATCATAAATCAATTGAGATAAATCTTCAATTGAATAAATATCGTGGTGAGGCGGAGGCGAAATCAAACCTACATAAGGCGTAGAGTTTCTAGTTTCAGCAATCCAAGGCACAACTTTTTCTCCAGGTAACTGTCCACCTTCACCAGGTTTAGCACCTTGAGCCATTTTAATTTGAATCTCTTTAGCGTTTGTCAAATAGTTGATCGAAACACCAAAACGTCCAGAAGCAACTTGCTTGATAGCACTGTTTCTAGAATCTCCGTTAATTTCTTTCTGGAAACGTCTAGAATCTTCTCCACCTTCTCCAGAATTACTTTTTCCTCCAATTCTGTTCATTGCAATTGCTAAATTCTCATGCGCTTCGCTACTGATCGATCCGTAAGACATCGCACCAGTTTTGAATTTTTTCACAATTTCTGTCCAAGGTTCTACTTCATCAATAGAAATTGGATCTAAATTATTGAATTCGAATAAACCTCTAATAGTCATTAAGTTTGAGCTTTGCTCGTTAACCATATTAGAATATTCTTTATAGCTTTCCGGGCTGTTTAAACGAACAGCCTGCTGTAATTTTGCAATCGTTGTTGGATTAAACATGTGTTTTTCTCCACCACGTCTCCATCTGTAAATACCTCCAATTTCTAAAGGTAATAAGTTGGCGATTTTTGAATTTGGAAATGCTTTTTGGAATCTTTTCTTAATTTCTTTCTCCACTTCCATTAAACCAATTCCTTCGATTCTTGAAGGTGTGTAAGGGAAATATTTAGTAGAGAATGTTTTATTTAAACCTAAAATCTCAAAAATTTGAGCAGCTCTGTACGAATGTAATGTAGAGATACCAATTTTGTTCATGATTTTAAGGATACCTTTTGCAGTTGCTTTGTTATAATTGATAACAGCGTAATCAGCTTTAACTTTAGTTACAAATCCTTGTTTTACTTGATCGTGAATGATTTCGTTAACCATGTAAGGATTGATTGCACTTGCACCATATCCAAACAATAAAGCAAAATGATGTGGTTCGCGCGGTTCTGCAGATTCAATTATGATTCCGAATTTAGAACGAACTTTCAAGAAGTTTAAAGAGTGGTGAATGTAAGAACAAGCCAACAACATAGGAATTGGAGCTAATTCTTCGCTTACGCCTCTATCAGAAAGGATGATAATATTGCATCCTTCAGAAACAGCTTTAAATGTTGCTTGAACGCATTTTTCTAAAGCACGCTCTAAACCGTTAACTCCTTTTTCTATTTTATATAAAGTAGAAATCGTAGCCGATTTAAAATCTTCGTGATCTATGTTTCTAATTTTATCTAAATCCTCGTTTGAGATAACTGGATTTTGGATTTTTAATTTTTTACATTGTTTTGCTTCAATATCAAAAATATTGAAATCTCCACCAATTGCTAAACTGATATCAGTAATGATTTCCTCACGAATACCATCCAAAGGCGGGTTGGTAACTTGAGCAAATAATTGTTTGAAATAGTTGTACAATAATTGCGGCTGCTCTGATAAAACAGCCAAAGGCGTATCATTACCCATAGAACTAATCGCTTCTGCACCATCAGATGCCATTGGATTAATGATCGTTTTTAGATCTTCGATAGTGTAACCAAACAAACGTTGTCTTGTCTGGAAATCTAATTTCTCAACAGGAGTAGGGTTGTTGGTGTAAGGAACACTAGATAATGGTAATAAGTTAGCGTCAACCCATTCTTTGTAAGGACGCTTTGTTACGATCATTTTCTTAACTTCATCATCTTCAATAATACGACCTTCGTTCATATCAACCAAGAACATTTTTCCTGGCTCTAAACGACCGTGTTGAATTACATCTTCGGCATCGATATCAAGAACACCAATTTCTGATGACATGATTACGAAACCGCTTTTTGTCAATGTATAACGAGAAGGACGTAAACCATTTCTGTCTAGTAAAGCACCAATTACGTTTCCATCTGTAAACGGGATCGAAGCTGGACCATCCCAAGGTTCCATGATACAAGCGTTAAACTCGTAGAATGCTTTCTTTTCCTCAGACATGGTTTGGTGTTTTTCCCAAGCTTCAGGAACCACCATCATCATAGCTTCTGGTAAAGAACGACCTGTCATCAATAAAAGTTCAATCACCATATCCATAGAAGCAGAATCTGATTTTCCTTCTAAGATAATTGGGAATAATTTTTTGATATCGTCGCCAAAAATTTTGCTTTCCATTAATTCTTCACGAGCACGCATACGGCTTACGTTTCCACGAAGCGTATTAATCTCACCATTGTGACACATGTATCTAAATGGCTGCGCTAAATCCCATGAAGGGAAAGTATTTGTAGAGAAACGTTGGTGTACAAGTGCTAAACGAGTTACCAAGTCTGGATCTTTTAAGTCAATATAATATCTGCTGATGTCTTCCGGCATCAATAGACCTTTATATATTATAGTAGTTGTCGATAAACTAGTAAAATAAAACATATGACTTTCTGAGGTTTTAGATCCTCTAATCGCATGTTCCGCAATTTTTCTAGCTGCAAAAAGTTTTGCATTAAATTCTTGTTCAGTTAAGTTTTGACCGTTTTTAGAAACGAAAACTTGTTTAACTGTTGGTTCTTTTTCTGCGGCAATCTGCCCTAAATTTTCAGCGTCAACAGGTACATCTCTCCAACCTAAGATCTTTAAGTTTTGATCTTTGATTGTAGATTCGAAAGCGTTCATGCAAAAAGAAACTTGGTTTTTGCTTTTTGGTAAAAAAACCATTCCTACTGCATATTCGCGTGTTTCAGGGATTTCAAAATCACAAACTTTTTTAAAAAAGTCATGAGGGATGTCGAATAAAATTCCAGCTCCGTCTCCAGTTCGTCCATCAGAACTAACTGCACCACGATGTTCCAATTTTATTAAGATGTCCAATGCTTTGTGAATGATGTCATTAGATTTAATACCATTCAAATTACAAATAAATCCTGCACCACAATTGTCGTGTTCAAATTCAGGCAAATAAAGCCCTTGTTCTTTAACTCTCATTCTTGATATTTTTTCTACAAAAATAAAGATTTCGTTAAACATAATGTAGTAGAATTGTAAATTGGCTTACATTTTTGTTGTAATACTAGAAAAACGGTTCTTAATTGATAATAATTTTATTTAAACCATTGTGAATTATCAAAATCACAATGTGCTTTAAAATATATTAAGAAAAATCGTCTCTCAGCTATTGCTATTGTTGATCTTTTTGTTAAATATCAAACGATATAGCGTCTTTCTGTTAACTTTTTAGAAGCAATTGTTTAACGTTTGGTTTGCTTTGAAAAGGAATATGAATGGAATATGCATTTGACTTATATTTAATTGAAAAAGATTTTACTATTAAGTTGAATTTTGCTACTTTTGTCGCACTTTTATTCTGAAATAAATTCAGAACCAGACAAATTCTATATTATGAACATACACGAATATCAAGGAAAAGAAATTTTAGCGAGTTACGGAGTACGCATACAACGCGGAATTGTGGCTAATAATGCAGTTGAAGCTGTAGCTGCTGCAAAACAATTAACTGCCGAAACTGGTACAGGATGGCACGTAATAAAAGCACAGATTCACGCAGGTGGTCGTGGAAAAGGTGGTGGAGTTAAGCTTGCTAAAAACTTACAACAAGTTGAAGAAATTGCTGAACAAATCATCGGAATGCAATTGATTACTCCTCAAACGTCTGCTGAGGGTAAAAAAGTAAACAAGATTTTAGTAGCTGAAGATGTTTACTATCCTGGTGAAAGCGAAACTTCTGAATTTTATGTTTCTGTTTTATTGAATAGAGGAACTGGACGCAACATGATTATGTATTCTACAGAAGGTGGAATGGATATTGAAGAAGTTGCTGAGCACACTCCTCACTTAATTTTTACTGAAGAAGTAGATCCTAACGTTGGATTACAAGGTTTTCAAGCAAGAAGAATTGCTTTTAACTTAGGTCTTTCTGGAAATGCTTTCAAAGAAATGGTTAAATTCATCGATTCATTATACAACGCTTACGTTGGTTCTGATGCTTCTATGTTTGAAATCAACCCAGTTTTGAAAACTTCAGACAACAAAATTATGGCTGTTGATGCTAAAGTAAATATCGATGATAACGCTTTATACAGACAACCTAAATATGCTGAAATGAGAGATATCCGTGAGGAGAATCCAATCGAAGTTGAAGCTAAAGAAGTAGGTTTGAACTATGTAGATCTTGACGGTACTGTAGGATGTATGGTAAACGGAGCTGGTCTTGCAATGGCAACTATGGATTTAATTAAATATGCTGGTTTTGAGCCTGCTAACTTCCTAGACGTTGGTGGAACTGCTGATGCTAAACGTGTTGAAACTGCTTTCCGTATTATCTTAAAAGATCCAAACGTAAAAGCAATTTTAATTAACATCTTCGGAGGAATCGTTCGTTGTGACCGTGTTGCTCAAGGTGTTGTTGATGCTTACAAAAACATGGGTGACGCTATCAATGTGCCAATTATCGTTCGTTTGCAAGGAACAAATGCTGAAATTGCAAAAGAATTAATTGACAATTCTGGTATGCCAATTTTATCTGCAACTCAATTTCAAGAAGCTGCTGACCAAGTTAAAGCTGCACTTTCTTAATTAAATAAGAAATCAAATTATATAGAAAATCCTAAGCAAAAGCTTAGGATTTTTTTTTTGGAATTATTTTAACCACAAAGATATTCCGTAGAGACGCACAGCAGTGCGTCTCCGCAACGAATGTCCACAACAAATATCACACACGTAAGATGCACTGCAGTGCATCTCTACAGAAAACTTTGCGGTTAAATTCATTATTTCACAATCGCAGCCAATTCTACAATTTCAAAATTAGGATCATATTTAATAAATTCACGCATCATAGCCGTATGTCCAGCCCCAAGAAGCACCATTATTTTATCGTCTTTGCTTTCTGTTAGTTTTTGAATTAAAGCATACATATAAAGATTTCTTCTGTACCATTCAGATACCAAATAAGCACCCACAAAATTATCTGTTTTTCCAGCTTTATTTGCAGTTCCAAGATACCATTCAACATTCTTGTTATTAGATTCTTTTGAATTAGAATCGATCAGTAGTTCCGTTAAACTATATTTTTTAATTTTCTCATTAAAAGAGTTCGAGTAATAAGCCATTGTTTCGTCATTACTCTTTAATAAATCCAGCTGATTGGCTTGTTTCATACCTTTAGTTAAACTATCGTATGGAAAGTTGGCGTGGTGATAATCAATTCCATATAATTTTTGATGTCCTAATTTTTTTGCCACTCTTAAAGCCAATTGTACAATTTCGTCTGCATCTTTATGAAGTAAACTGTCAGTGTTTTTAGCATAGAATTTATCCAAGTTATTTTGTTTTTCGTAATTCCATTCAACGAAAATTTTATCGGGACCAAAAGCTTTAATTTTATTGGTTATGTTTTCTAATTCTTTCTGACTCTTTTCACTCATAACATTAAAGGTATTGACCTTTGCCACATCAAGTCCAGGATTTTCAAAATGAAAAGTTCCAATTAATAATATTTGTTTTTTCTTAGTTTGAGCAGAAGCAGTGTTTAATGTAAAAAGGACTAATAGTAAAATGATTTTTTGCATGATGATTTGTTTTAAATTCAATGCGAAAGTAGCCGAGATTTAAACCCTGAATTTTAATTTTTGACGAACATCAAATTCTAGATCATCAACAAGCTAAATTGATGGTGTAAAAAAGTCATGTAACGTTTTTGCACGTTCATCAACAGAAATTAGAGTTTCATATAAATAGTAGTTTCATTAAAAGGTATAATTGTATTTTTGAATATATTCTGCATTAATTATGAAACTAAAAATTCCTTTCTATTATCACATTGTCCTATTCTTAGGTTTGTTTGTCATTTTTTATATCTGGGATGTTGGTGTTGGAGAAAAAGACAGTGCTTTTATTTTTAATAAAATATTCTTTCTGTTTTCATTCAGTCAGCTGCTGGCTATTTTTACTATTTATACTTTAAATTTCTACACATTCTGTAATTGGTTTTTAAATAAAAAAAAGATCTTTATTTATTTACTGACAATTCCAGTTTCCTTGGTTCTTTTTGCTGGAGTTCGTTATCTTTTTCAGGAAATTATTCTTTTTCAAATTACTGGAATTCATAATTATATGGAAAGAGTAAGGAATGTAGAATTTTATATAAAAGATAATTTTTTCTTCGGATTGCCAGCTGTAGTTTTAAGTTCCTTAAGTTATTTATTCTGGCAGTTTCAAGAAACGCAGAAACAAAATCAAGAATTGCTTTTAGAGAATAAAAAAGCCGAATTTCAGATGCTGAAATCGCAGGTAAGTCCGCATTTTTTATTCAATACCTTAAATTCATTTTATGGGCAGTTGATTGGGAAAAATGACGAAATTGCCTCTGATGTTTTAGTACTTTCAGACTTGCTTCGGTACGTAATTACAGAAACAGACAAAGAAGAAGCTTTGCTTTCAAAAGAAATTCAGTTTATAAAAAACTACATTCATTTACAGCAAAAAAGATTTGAAGATCAGCTTTATCTGGATTTTTCTATAGAAGGAGATTATACAATCGAAAAGATTTTACCATCCGTTTTAATTCATTTTATAGAAAATGTTTTTAAACATGGAAAACTAAATGATCCAGAAAAAAAGGCAGTAATTTCAATTGATATCAAAGACAGATTTTTAGAAATTTCTACTTTTAATTATATTGTTGCAGGAGAAAATTATTACTCAACCGGAATTGGTTTTGATAATCTGATGAAACGTTTAGAATATGCCTATAAAGGCAAATTCCTGCTTAAAAAAACAACAGAAAACAATACCTTTAAAATGTATCTGAAAATCCCATTAAAATAATAGTTTATGACATTTAAGTGTATAATTGTTGATGACGAACCGCCTGCAACGCGAATTCTTAAAAACTATGTCGAGAAGGTTTCTTTTTTAGAAGAAGTTGGGGTTTTTAATGATTCGTTGAAAGCATTAGAATATTTAAATTCTAATAAAGTTGATGTCATTTTTTTGGATATTCAAATGCCTCAATTGACAGGATTACAGCTTTCGCGAATAATTTCTAAAGATGTAAAAGTGATTTTTACAACTGCTTATCCAGACTTTGCTTTAGAAGGTTTTGAGTTGAATGCCGTAGATTATTTATTAAAACCAATTGCATTTGAACGTTTTTATCAGGCTGTTTCAAAACTCAATTTAGATGTTAAAACAGAAGTAATAACTAATAATGTGTCAGAATTTATCTTTGTAAAAACTGACGGAAAGAACAAGTTTCAGAAAGTACTTTTAAATGATATTTTGTATGTAGAAAGCCTGCAGAATTATGTTTGTATTCATACTTCAAAACAGCAGATTATAACGCATTCTTCTTTAAAAAATGTAATTGAATCTCTGCCGGAAAATGATTTTATTCAAATTCATAAATCCTATGTTGTGGCTTTAAAACACATTGAATCTACGGATAGTTTTTCTGTCTTTATTAATGCTAAAGAACTGCCGATTGGTGCAACTTATAAGGATGTTTTCTTTGAACGAATTGATCAAAATAAGATATAAAAAGTTTTTTGTTTTAACCGCAAAGAAAGGATGAACATAGCCCGAGGTTTCAACCTTGGGGTGCTCGGTATGCAGTTCGATATTATATTGCGCTCCCAAGGTTGAAACCTTTGGCTATGTTTTTATAATAGTTTAAAAAATTGTTACTATTTATAAGATAAAAAACGCAAAGTTCGCCAAGCTTTTATTTATATAGCTTTGCGAACTTTGCGTTTGTATAAAATCTCGTATGTAAAAAAAACCTTGTATTCTTTGCGATAAAGAACACAGTACGATAGCGTTATTTTTTATTCTTACCGTTTTTGTAAACTACTTTTTCTACAACAGATGTTTTTCCATTGCCTTTTGGAAATTCTTTCTTCTTAGGTTTTTTAGCAGCAGAACTTGACTTTGATGGGCTTTGATCGCCTCTTGCTCTTTCGCTGTCTTTTGGACTTGCTTTAAATTCTGGTCTATCTTTAGAAGTTTCTCTTTTTGGAATCTCCGCTTTATGTTTCGCTAAAACCTCATTTGGGTTTTTAGGATTTTCTTTCGTTCCTCTTAGATGAATTACCAATCCGTTTAAGAAATTACGCAAAACCTGATCGCCGCATTCCATGTAATTCTCATGATCTTCGGCTCTAAAAAAAGCACCTAATTCTGATTTTGTAATTCTAAAATCTACTAATTCTAAAATGTCAACTATTTGGTCGTCACGGAGCATCAAAGCTACGCGAAGTTTTTTTAGGATATCGTTGTTCGTCATCGTTTTATTTTTTACAAAGGTACGTTACTATATCTTTTAAATTATAGTTGACCTTAATTTTTTGATCTAAGAGTATAAAATTTATTATAAACAGGATTTGATAATAAAATATATTATTTTTAATATGTATTTATAGGATAATTGTTATAAAATAATATAAAAATGAATGATTAATTTTATATTTTTATTGAAGTGAATGATTTTTGTAAGAATAAATTTTTAAATTGCAATAAAAGTTAACCAATTTATTAACCATCTTAATTAAGTTTTATGAAGCAAAAAAAGTATATTTTTTCTTTCGTTCTGTTCTTATTTGCATCGACCATTTTATTAGCGCAGAAAATTACGGTCAAAGGAATTGTAACAGATGAACAGGGATTGCCTATGCCCGGTGTCAATATACAAGAAGAAGGAGAGACAAATGGAACTACTTCTGGCATTGATGGCGATTATCAGATAAGTGTTAATAAAGGATCTGTTTTAGCTTTTTCCTATATTGGATATGTAACTTCAAAAAGCACTGCCTCAGGAACGATTTTAAATATCAAAATGAATACCGGAGCAAAAGAACTAGATGGTGTTGTAGTTACAGCATTAGGATTGAAAAGAGATCAAAAATCTCTGGGATATTCTACGCAAAAAGTTAAAGTTGCAGATGTTGTTACCGTTAGAGAAACAGATATTAATAATGCCTTAGCGGGTAAAGTTGCCGGTGTTCAATTTCAAGGTTCTCCCAGCGGTGATTTTAGAACATCAGAATTGAGATTAAGAGGAAATACGGGAGTCTTATACGTAGTAGATAATATAAAGGTAGTCTCTATTAGTGATATTAATCCAGAAAGTATTGAAAGTATAAACACTTTGAAAGGGCTTTCGGCAACTGCACTTTATGGTCCTGAAGGTAGAAATGGAGCCATTGTAATCACTACCAAAAGAGGAAAAAAGGGAGCAGTTTCTGTAGTATTTAATTTGAGTTCTTCATTAGAAAATGCGTATCTATTTCCTAAATTTCAGAATGAATACGGAGGAGGTTATTCACAATCTTTTTCAAAATATACTTATAATCCAGCATCAGATCCAGCGTCTTTCGCCGCCTTTGATGGTCAGAATATTGTAGATTATACGGCTGATGAAAGCTGGGGACCAAAAATGCAGGGACAAATGGTTCGTGCCTGGAACAGCTGGGAAGAAGGTACTCCTGAATTTGGAAAGCTCGTACCTTTTTCTCCTAATCCAAATAATATTCGGAATTTTTATAATACAGGTGCAACCACAAGATCAAGTTTATCAATTAGCAAAGGAGGAGAAGATTTTTCTCTAAATTTTGGGATAACCAAAACCAATAGGGAAGGAATTGTACCTAATACTACAAGAACACAATATGATGTTAATCTTACAGCAGAAGCAAATCTGGGTAAAAAATTCAAAGTGTTTTCGACCGTATTGTTTCAGGATCGACAAACTACAGGATACAATCGTAATAATTTAATTTTACCAACGAATGCGAGTTTAAGACAATGGTTTCAAAGACAATTGAATATGGATGATTTACGTAATTACCGTATGAATGGTAAAATCGTAACATGGAATAGAACGAGTCCGACTAATGGGAAATCAATTGGATGGAACTCTCCTTTTTTTGATCAATATGAACAGCCGAATCAAGAAGATAATAAATCTTTTAATGGCAAAATAGGCGGGTCTTATGAAATTATTAAAGGCTTGCTTGCGAATCTAGAACTTAGAAAAACATACATTGGTTCTGATTATTATGATATTACAAATGCTTGGGGAGGAGCTGTAATTCCTGCTTATGCTGAAAAACTTCAGATTACGAACAAAGATGAGGTTTCGGGAAATTTAAATTATAAAAAGAAAATAAACAAGTTTGACATTAATGGAACATTAGGTTTTGAATATCAATTTTACAACAGTACTTATATGCAGAACAGTACAGTTGGAGGTTTGGTTTCGGAAGGATTTTATAGTATTGATACTTCTGTTAGTACACCATTAATAGATAATAAAAAATATAAATCAAGAAATCGAGCAGGATTTCTAACAGCATCGGCTGGTTACGATGATTTTCTATATATTGACGCTTCTTATCGTAATGATTTTGCTTCAACAGCAGACAGTAACGATAATAAATTATCGACTTATGGAGTGTCTGGAAGTTTTGTTTTTTCCAAATTTATTCCTGAAAATAAAATTTTCACATTTGGAAAAATTAGAGCAGGATTTGCAATGGCACCTCAATTTCCAGTGATGTATCAAACAAGCCCTATATATGTTACAGGAACAACTTATGGGACATATCCAACTTCGTCGACGCAGTCCATACCCAGCAACCCAAGATTAAAAGGAGGAAATCGTGAAGAAAAAGAATACGGTATTGATTTAAAATTCTTTAACAACAGAATTTCGTTAGATCTATCTTATTTTGATCGATTAGACAACCAATTACCTTCTTTAGTAACCTTAGATGCATCAACAGGAACAACAGGTACTTATCAAAATGGAGGCAAACAAACCTATAAAGGTTTTGAATTAGCTTTGTCTGGAACAGCAGTTAAAACCACTAATTTTGAATGGAATATTGGTGTAAACTTTGCCACTTTAGACAGACAAGTAGTTGCAATTGCACCGGGAATCAATAGAAATATCATTCAATCCGGAAACTCAAATATGGGTAACGTTCAATTAGTAGAACAAGTCGGGCAGGAATGGGGAGCAATTTACGGAAGCAGAATAGAAAGAGATGCCAACGGAAAAGCAAAACTTACTGCATCTGGTGCTTATGTGAGAGAATTGGGAGTTTACTTAGGGAATGTTCTGCCAAATTATACAGGAGGTTTAACAACATCAGTTAGATTCAAAAAATTTGATTTAAGTTTAGGTTTTGACTTTCAAGAAGGAGGTAAGTATTATTCTGTTTCTAATTCATTGATTAATAGAACAGGTGTAGGTATTGAAACAGTTGGTAACAATGATTTAGGCAATCCAAAAAGAGATCCTGTAGTAAATTTGGCAGGTGTAAGTTCACCAACAGCAACAATTCTTAATTCAACAGCAGCGCCAAACTCTGGCGGTCTTTTGGTTGAAGGAGTAGATTCAGTTACAGGCAATGATGTAGCTTATCGTGTGAATACAAAAACGTATTGGGCAAACATCAGAGCTATTACAGAACCTTTTTTAGAAGATGCTTCTTATGTGAAATTAAGAACACTTAGATTGGGATATACCTTAGATAAAGATGTACTGAAAAAAACACCTTTCCAAAAAATTAATGTGGCTGTTTATGCCAATAATCTGTGGCTGATTTATGCTGCAAATCGCAATATCGATCCATCAGAATTACAATCTTACAATACTGCAACTACTCCATTTATAGAAACGGCTCAATTGCCAAACTCAAGGTCTATTGGTTTAAATGCTGTTTTAACCTTATAATTATTAAAAAATGAAAAAAATAATAACATCAATTATAGCGTTAGTAACTGCTTTACTATCAGTTTCGTGTGATAATGCTGATTTTGGAGATACAAATGTAAATCCAAACGACCCGAGTATTGCCAATACAGCTTCATTGTTAACAGGAGCAGAGCGGTCGCTGTCTCCTGTACTTAATGCGGTAGAGCCACTTTGTTATGTGCAGTATATAACCAATGGACAATATCCTAAAGAAACAATTTATGATGTAATAAATTTTGAATATACAGCCAATTATGTGTCTATTTTAAACAACTTACAAACCGTTATCAATATAAATCAAAATACAGCCACTGCAGCTTCTGCTTTAGGAAATGGTTCTAATAACAATCAAATTGCAGTTGCCATGATTTTAAAAGCGTATGTTTTTCAGCACATTACTGATCGTTGGGGTATGGTGCCTTATTCTCAGGCATTACAAGTTGCAGCTGTTCAATTTCCAAAATTTGATACTCAAGAAGAAATCTATAATGGTTTATTTAAGGATATTGATAATGCTGTTGCTTTAATTGATGCAGGAGCAGGTCCAAAAGGAGATGTGATTTTTACTGTAAAAGCAACGCAAATGTCAGAGTGGAAACGTTTTGCAAACACCTTAAAAATGACAATGGCTTTGCGTTTGTCTAATAGATTTCCTGGTGCCGGCGGTTATGCAGCAACAAAATTTATTGAGGCCATGAATGCAGGAACAATTGCTTCAAATGTGCAAAACATAACATTTCCGTATATTACTGATGAAGCCTATGATAATCCATGGGAAGACCGTTTTGAAACAAGAACAGATTATCTGCTGAGTGAACCTTTTGTAAACATGCTAATTGGTACCGGTACTAATCTTGCTCCGCAAGACCCGAGATTGGCAAAATTTGCCGAAAAATCGACCAATGGAGGTATTTACAAAGGAGGTGTTACTTCTTCAGTAGGAAATCTTACAGTAGCAGATTATTCTTTTATTACCAATACAATTATAAAAAATAAAACAGCCTCTTCTTTTTTTTATACTTACGCTCAAGTCAATTTTGCCAAAGCAGAAGCCGCTTCTTTAGGCTGGATTTCGGGAAGTGCAGCTTCTCTTTATACAGAAGCTGTAAAAGCATCGATGGCACAATGGGGAGTAACAACTGCAGAAGCTGATGCTTACATTCTTCAATTTCCTTATATTGACATAAAGTCAATTGCTTATCAAAAACATATTGCTTTATTTATGCAAGGTTATGAAGGCTGGAACGAATGGAGAAGATTTGGTGCCAATGCAATAACATTGAGAGTGCCTATTGGCGCTATTGGTTCTACAATAATTCCGCAGAGACAAGCTTATGGAGCTAATGTAAAAACATTAAATTCATTAAATTATAATATAGCAGTTGCCGCTCAGGGACCTGATAGAATGGAAACAAAAGTATGGTGGGCTAATTAATCTAAGTTTTTTAGAAATTAAGGTTAAAAAAAAGAGGAAATCTCAATAGGTTGGGATTTCCTCTTTTTAATTTTTCAACTTAATTAGAAGTATCAATAATGATTTAAAACAGTAATTATTTGGTCTAAATCTGCTGTACTATGATTGGCTGTAATTACAATTCTATTCAGGTCTTTTGCATTTTCTTGATATTTAAAATGAGCAACGATGATTTTATTTTTAAATAAGGTTTCACTTACAGCAGCAGCTTCTAAATAAATTAAGGGATATATTTTGTTAAACTTAATAGAGTCTTTTGGAATCAATTTAGTACTTATATAATCTAAATTTTCTAATAGTTTTTGATGTTGTGTAATATAAACGGAAGCCGCATCAGACAATGTTTGTACAAAAGCAGGATTCATTCCAGCGGCAGAAACAAAAATGTCTAGTTTTTTTATTTGATTGATAAAAGAAAGATCACTTGCAATAACGCCGCCTGTTAAACCAAAAGCCTTCCCTAAAGAAGAAATCATAATTTTTCGTTTAATTGGAAGATCAATTTCCGAGTAAATTCCAGCACCATTTATGCCTAAAATTCCAAGAGAATGCGATTCGTCAACAACCAGTGTAATTACTTTATGATTTGGAATTTCTTTTAAAACCGATAAATCAACTGCTTTTGTCTGATAAGAAGGAACACCATCAGTAAGAACTGTAATTTTCTCCTCTTTAGCATCTAATAATCTTGGATTGATTTTATTATTTATAAAAACAGGGAAGCTGTTATTTACTTTAATTGCTGGATGCAAATCTGGAAAATGAAAGTAACAATCTGTTTCTTTATTCAATTGTTCAATTACAATTTTTCCTGCCAGCATTCCAGACGAAACCGTAACAGCAGCTTCTGCTTTAATATGTTGTGCTAAGAATGTTTCGCCATCATCATAAGCCGTCAGTTTTATATTTGCATTTCGAGAACTTCCGTAAGTTGTTCCCCATTTTAAAATATTTTTGACAACTAAATCCTGAAAAATCTTATTTGTAGGAAGCCCTAAATAAGATGTTCCGCCAAAATACAAATACTGTTCTTGGTCGATCTCAATAATTCTGTCTGGAAATTGATTAACGTTCATCGCGTTTAGATTAAAGCAACTCCAGTTCCGTTAAGCTCAGAATAACGGATTATTCCATCTTTTATGGTTACGCCAGTTGCAATGTCTTGCGCTAGAAGCAGCGCGCCATCCATATCTACATAATCTAGTTGAGGTAACAAGTGCGCAATTGCAGAAATCCCAACAGTAGATTCTGTCATACAGCCCACCATTGTTTTTAAGCCTAATTTTTTAGCTTCTTCAATCATTCGTTTTCCAGGAGTTAAACCGCCGCATTTTACTAATTTGACATTTACACCATGAAAATGGTTGTGACATTTTGCTACATCTTCTTCAATAATACAGCTTTCGTCAGCAATAATAGGTAGAACAGAATGTTTGAAGACTTCCTTATGCGCTTCCCAATTATCAGCTTTCATAGGCTGTTCTAAAAATTCAACGCCTAATTTTTTCAGTTCAACTGCATTGTTAATCGTTTCGTCAACACCCCAGCCGCAGTTTGCATCGATTCTAAAAATAGCATTCGTATGTTTTCTAAGCTCTTTTACAATGGCAATATCCTCTTTAGTTCCAAGTTTAATTTTATAAATCGGCCACGGAAGTTCCTGCATTTTAGAAACCATTTTTTCTATAGAAGCAATCCCAATCGTATAATCAGTGAGTGGATTTTTATCAGTTGAATAACCCCATAATTCGTATAGTTTCTTGCCTTTTTTACGGGCAAACAAATCATTATAAGCCAAATCTAAAGCACATAATGCAAACATATCCTTTTTTAAGTGCGGATATATTTTTGCCCAAAACGCTTCAGGAGTTTCATTTTCTGCAGCTTCAATAATTGGTCTGATTTTTTCTAAATCTTCCATCATTACAGGAACCGTTGTTTTGTAATACGGATTTGAAGTTGCTTCTCCAAAACCAGAAAAACCATCACTTTGTAATTCTACAATTAAAGAAGGTTGAAAATCAATAGATTCTCTTGAAATAGTAAAAGTATGTTTCAGTTTTAGATTGTATTCTCTTAAAATTAGTTTCATAATTTGTAGTTTTTTACCTATATTTTTATCCTCAATAACCAAGCCAAAGGATCGCTTTTGCAAAACCGTCGCGCCATAATTTTTCGTTATGCTGGCCGCCTTTTACAATTTTCGATTTGGTAAGATGTAGGCAGTAACAGCGATTATGGTCTAATAAACGCTCCATTTTAGTCATATCTTTTACCATATTTTCATCTTCGTTATCACCACACAGAAAGTAAAATTTTGTTTTTATCTTAGGAGCTTTTTCGGTCAACGCATAAATATCATTTGAGAACCAAAAAGATGGGGAGAAAATACCCGCTTTCCCAAATACTTCAGGATATTTTATAGCAGCATAATAGGAAACCAATCCGCCAAGTGAACTTCCCATAATAATGGTATTCTTAGCATTAGTTTTGGTTCTGTAATTTTTGTCGATATAAGGTTTTAGGGTTTTTACAATAAAATCAACATAATTATCGGCATTACCGCCGCCGTATTTTTCGTTTTTATAAGGTGTTAATTCATCAATGCGTTTCTCATTTCCGTGTTCGATGCCCACAACAATTACCTGTGCTTTTAAACTGTCTAGTTTTTCATCGATATTCCATTCCCCAACAAAAGAAGTTTTAGCATCAAAAAGATTTTGCGCGTCATGCATATACATGACCGTATATTTTTTTTTAACCGCTGTCGAATAATTTTCAGGTAAGTAAATCCAGATTTTTTTGGTGGTTTTAAGCTGCGGTGCTTCAATCGTAAAAGTCGATACATTTTTTGAGGCTGTGCTTTCTTGTGCATTTCCAATAAAGGTCATACATAATAACAGCAATAACATAAATCCTCTATTCATCAGTTTTTTTGTGTTTTAGATTTAAAAGCAATAATTTAGCTAAAAATAATAAATTTGATGAACACCAAAGAAGAAAAGAGAAGTTTACTTTTAGAAATGATTGCTTTTTCTACTGTAGATGGGCAGCTGCACAAAAGAGAATATGATTTTTTGTGGATTGTGGCTCAAGAATTAAGTATTGATAAGAGTACTTTTCTAGATTTATTTCATCAAGAAAATCCTCCTCAAGTTCTTAAATCTGAATTTCAACGCATTCAGCAGTTTTATAGATTAGCTTTATTAATGCATTGCGATGGTATTTTGCACGAAAAAGAAGCAAAAGCAATACAACAGATCGCTATAGAAATGGGTTTATATCCCGGTGCAGTAAAACGAGTTTTAGATTTGATGAAAAAAGCACCAAACGCCATTATTGATCCAAATCTTTTATTAAGAGTATTTCAAGAACAGCACAATTAAGCGAGCTGTTCCTGAAGTTTTTTAATATCGTCACGCAATTTTGCAGCTTGTAAAAAGTCTAATTCTTTAGCGGCTTTTTCCATAGACTTACGTTTTTCACGTATCATTTTTTCCAATTCAGATTTAGATAAATATGCTGTTTCTGGTTCTGCAGCAACACTTAACGTATGTCCTAATTCATATTCTACTAGAGGATTTTTGGTAAAAGCACTGTCTATTTTTTTGTTTAAAGCCTGTGGCGTAATATTGTGTTCTGTATTATAGTTAATCTGTTTAGTCCTTCTATACGTAGTTTCGTCAATAGTTTTTTGCATACTTGCTGTGATTTTGTCCGCATACATAATCGCTTTACCATTTAGATTTCTCGCCGCACGACCAATAGTTTGGGTTAATGATCTGTGACTGCGAAGAAAACCTTCTTTATCAGCATCTAAAATCGCAACAAGCGAAACTTCGGGTAAATCTAAACCTTCACGAAGTAAGTTGACTCCAATCAAAACATCAAAAATACCTTTTCGTAAATCCTGCATGATTTCAATACGCTCTAAAGTATCAACATCAGAGTGAATGTAACGACATCGAATATTCACTTTAGTTAAATATTTAGCTAATTCCTCAGCCATTCTTTTAGTCAAAGTCGTAACCAAAACTCTTTCGTCTAATTCGCAGCGAACTTGAATTTCCTCAATTAAATCATCAATCTGATTCAAACTCGGGCGTATTTCTATAATTGGATCCAACAATCCTGTTGGGCGAATAACTTGTTCTACCACAATACCATCGCTTTTTTGTAATTCATAATCGGCTGGAGTAGCAGAAACATAAATTACTTGATTTTGCATGGCTTCAAATTCCTCAAATTTCAAAGGTCTATTATCCATTGCTGCTGGTAAGCGGAAACCGTATTCAACCAGATTTTCTTTTCGGCTTCTATCGCCTCCGTACATCGCATGAACCTGCGAAATAGTAACGTGGCTTTCGTCAACAACCATTAAATAATCATTCGGGAAATAGTCTAACAAACAGAAAGGTCTTGTTCCAGCTTCTCTTCCGTCAAGATAACGTGAATAATTTTCAATTCCAGAACAATATCCTAATTCGCGAATCATTTCTAAGTCAAAATTGGTACGTTCTTCCAAACGTTTTGCTTCAAGATGTTTTCCTATTTCTTTAAAATAATCAACTTGTTTTACCAAATCCTGCTGAATTTCCCAGATTGCACCTTGCAAAACATCTGGAGAAGTCACAAACATATTGGCCGGATAAATAGTCAGCCTTTTAAACTTTTCTATTACTTGAGAAGTTTTAGCATCAAAAGATTCGATTTCTTCAATTTCATCTCCAAAAAAGTGAATTCTAAAAGCATCATCGGCATAACTCGGATAAACCTCAACCGTATCACCTTTAATTCTGAACGTTCCTGGCGTAAAATCAGCTTCAGTTCGAGCATATAAACTCTGCACCAAACTGTGTAATAATTTGGTTCGAGAAATCACTTGATCTCTGGAAATTTCAATAACATTTTTTTGAAATTCAACAGGATTTCCAATACCATACAAACAAGAAACAGATGCAACGACTAAGATATCACGACGTCCAGAAAGCAAGGAAGAAGTGGTGCTTAAACGCATCTTTTCGAGCTCTTCATTAATAGATAAATCTTTCTCTATAAAAACACCTGTTACAGGCATAAAAGCTTCTGGCTGATAATAATCGTAATACGAAACGAAATATTCTACGGCATTATTTGGAAAAAACTGCTTGAATTCTGAATACAACTGCGCAGCCAAGGTTTTGTTGTGTGCTAAAACCAAAGTAGGTTTTTGCACTTCCTGAATTACATTGGCTACTGTAAATGTTTTACCAGAACCTGTTACACCTAATAATGTTTGATATTTCTCGCCATCGACAATGCCTTGTGCAAGTTTCTCAATGGCTTGTGGCTGATCTCCTTTTGGACTATATTCTGAAACTACTTCGAAATTCATTTTTTGCGGATGAAAAGTTTGGTTTTGTAAAGATACAAAGTTTGAATTCTATAAAATAATTTAAATTTTTCTGCCACGAATTACACGAATTTCCACTAATTTAAAAATAAATATAATTCGGGAAAATTCGTGTAATTCGTGGCAAAATATCACCATGATTTATTTCAAAAAGTCAATCATAGCATCATTCACAATTTTATACTGATCGATACTTAAAAAATGCCCAGCATCTTTGATGGTTTTGGTTTTACTATTGACTAAATATTTTTGAGCTCGTGTTAAACTTTCATCAGAATTAATAACGTCTTGATCTCCAATTAGAACCAAAACAGGATTTTGAATGGACTTTAATTCATCATCTGAAAAGGGATGCATTTTAAGCATACTCGAATTTGATTTGGCGTATTTATTGGCCAAATAAAATTGTCGTTTATAAATCGGACTAATTTTTTCAGGATGTGTAGAGAAGGTTTTTAATGTTTTTCCGAATTTCTTTTCACTAGGAAAAAGTTTAAGCATCAAGGCTGATGTTGTTTTGCCCACTTTATCTATAAATTTAAAGGTCTGCGCAGGACTTAATAAAACAATTTTATCAATTGAATTTCCTTTTTGAGTGGCCAATAAAGTTGCAATCCAGCCACCACGCGAAGCTCCAATAATATCAAAGTTTTTTAATTTATAATGATTGAAAATTTCATTGTACCAAATCACAATTTCTTCAGATGAAAGCGGTTTAGCTTTCAAGGTAGATTTTCCAGGTTCCATTAAAAAATCTATGGCGTAAATACGGTGGTTTTTGGCTAAAACTTTGATATTTGGATACCACATTGTAGAACTGGCATCCATTCCGTGAAGGAGAACCAAATCTTTCCCATTTTTTGGACCAGTTATTACAACATGAGCAATTCCAAAACTAGTTGGAATGTCTTCTTCTGTGTATGGAATATCCCAAAGTTTTAAAGCTTTGTTATAGGAAGTAATATAGCTGTTTTTTTCTTTTTTGGTTTGAAAAGTATAATCCTCAAATTTCACTTTATTTGAAGATGCACAGCCAAAAAGTAAAAATAATAAAGCGAATTGTAAATATAGTTTTTGCATAATGGTAAATTCAATTTACTATAAAGTTACGTTGAAGAAACATATATATAGTATCAGAATTTGGGTTTAAACTATCATAATTACAATGTAATACTGTTATTTATATTAATTTTGAGATAGTCATTTTTTGAGTTAAAAGAATAATTTTTTTTCAACAAATCTATCTTTAGGGAATTTTTCTAATAAATCATAAGAGCTAGATTCATTATCCTCATGTTTTCTCCAGATAAAATTCGCATACCAATCTGCAAACCAAATCATTTTATTTTTAGTACTTTCTAAAAATTCGCAGGAAATATTAATATCAAGACCTTGTCCCCAAACTTCAGTTTTTATGTAATCTGGGAAACTTTCACCATGACTGACTTTTATGGTTCTTTTGTCGAGTACAATTTCAACATTATTGTGTTGAATGATTTCTGGTTTTAGTAATAAACCAAGAACATAGTTGTAAAATATATTTTTATCTTTTCTTAAAGAATCGTAAACTTTTGCTTTATTTACAGTAATCGAAATTATTTTAAAAGAAATACTTTTGTTAATTATCTTATTGGTTATTTGGGAAGTGATATAAGAAGAATGCTCTGCTATAAAGTTGGCACCCTTTTTTTCAATGTTTGGTGTTAGATTGTATTTTTTATAAATATAGCTTATGAATCGCGAAATGTATTTTTCTTCGTCATCAGCAATTATAATTGCAGTAATTGTAATGTACTTGCTTGAACCTCCATGCCTATTGGGTTTATCAAGAGTCCATCCTAAATCACCGCTTTCATCTATGTATATTTTCATTGCATAAAAAAAAGGGCATGATAGCCCTTTGGTATTTTTTAAAAATAGACCCTGTAAACGATGTATTAATAATACATTTATGGTAGATGTTTCACCGCCACGTTGACACAGGTATTACCTATTTGATGCAAAGATATATAAAAAAAGTAAAATAAATAAATATGTAAGAATTTTATTTATATTTTAAAAGCTTTTTGCTGAGTCTCTGTCAAAAAAGTCCACGCGACAATACGGCTTGTTTTTTGGCCTTGAGCCATATCAATTGTTTTTATAGACGCTGCATTTACTTTGTTTAAGGTTTTATAAATGCTCGAAAGATTATCTCTTTTAGAAACTAATGTTGTAAACCATAAACACTGCATTGGATATTTGGCACTTTCGTAAATCATTTGAGTTACAAAACCAATTTCGCCACCGTCGCACCATAATTCGGCATTTTGACCTCCGAAGTTTAAAACAGGATTTGTTTTTTTCTTTTCTTTCGGGTTGAGGTTTGAAACTTTTCTAACAGTGCTTTGATTCGCATCTTCGGCAGAAGCATGAAAAGGCGGATTACAGATTGTGAACGTAAAACGGTCTTCGGGCGTGATGATATTTTTGAAAATAAAACGCGATTCTGTTTGCTGTTGTAAACTAATAGCATCAATTAGTTTCGGATTTGCTTCGATTATTTTACTGCAATTTTCAATTGCTTTTTCGTCAATATCAGTGCCTACAAAACTCCAATCGTAAATAGCGTTCCCTAATATCGGATAGATGCAGTTTGCACCTGTACCGATATCTAGTCCTAATACAGAATTGCCTTCTGGAACTACTCCGTTGTTGGTTTCTGCTAATAAATCGGCTAAGTAATGAATATAATCTGCGCGGCCTGGAATTGGCGGACAAAGATATTGGGCTGGAATATCCCAATCTTGAATGTCGTAATAAGTTTGTAATAATGCTTTGTTAAGCGATTTTACAGCTTTTGGATCACTAAAATCAATAGTTTCGATGCCGTGAATATTTACAGCTACATATTTTTTTAATTCCGGACAATTGGTAATAAGCAGTTCGAAATCATATCTTGAACGATGCAGATTTCGAGGATGTAAATTACTTTTTTCAGAATTTTCTATTGCTTTCATTTTGTGAATTTGGGTGCAAAGATAGTCATTCCTTTTTTGTAAATCGTTTTATGAAAATGCATGTTAAAATCCCAATATTTTACAATCTTGTCCTTGCGAGGAACGAAGCAATCTCACTTGCTGAATCAAAATTTGAGTCCCCTAGTTAGTGAGATTGCTTCGTTCCTCGCAAGGATAAGATCGAAGTTATCTAAAACCTTAATCCATACATTCCATAAGCAATAAATCGCCATCAGAATGTGTAATGGTTACAATTCCGTCGTTTGAGACCGAATTACTGCTGCCAGTTCTATAACCAATTGTTAGCGTATCGTTTTCTAGCGGGTACATTAAATTGGTTGAAAAAATACCGTTTACAATACCAATCGGAATCAATGAAATTGGAGTTTTGGCAGTATACCATTTTTCGAATTTATTTGGCAAAAGGAATATTTTGGAATGATCGTCGAGAATTACAATTTTAAGTAAATTGCGGTAACGAACAATATTGGTAAGATTAGTTATAGTATGATCGGCGCGTTTTCCAGTAGCCCAAACTACGTTTACGGCAGGAATTTTTCGAGCGATTAAATAATCAAATGCTTTCTCTAAATCAGTTTTGTCCTGATCTGGCGTATGTACAATTTCTATTGGATATTGAGAAGTTTTGTAAATTTCTGGGTCAAAACCACGATCAAAATCCCCCAAAAGCACATCGACTTTTATACCTAAGTCAATCACTCTTTCAATGGCAGAATCTAAAACGATTACCAATGGCGACCATTCTAACAGTTGTCCTAATAATTCTGGATTACAAGCAGCTCCGTTGGCAATAATTAATGCTGGTTCTTGGTCGTCGCGTACGATATGGTGTGAAGACATTTTGATTTTAGATTTTAGTCCCGATAGCTATCGGGATTGATTTTAGATTTAGAAAAACTAATAATTATGATAAAAGCCTTCTATGATAATTAATTTGTCCTAAATGATAGGTTAAATGTGAAGAAAGATGAACAAGAAAAAATCCAGTTGTCATTTCTTTTTCGAAAACAATTAAGGGATAAATAGCTTGTAAATCAGTTTCGGTCAAAGTATTGAGTGCATTGTTTACGACTAAAATAGTATTTTCTATTTTCTCGATTAATTCTGATTGAGGAATGTCTTTTAGCGAAAATTCAAGCTCACGGTTTCTTATATAACCAGTTTTTCCTATTTCGGCACCAATGTAGGTATTAAGATTTCCGACTAAATGTAAACAAAGATTTCCAGCTGAGTTTAATATGTTTTTATCGATGACCCAAATTTGAGTTTCATTTTGATAAGATTCGATTTCTACTTTTAGTTTATTGAGATCTCGGTCAAACAGCGATTTTAGGGTTTCGATTAACATATTTTAGTTTTTATTTTTTATTGGAATCCAAATTTCTTCTTCAGAATCAGGATCGTCTTTTTTGTATTTCTCGTCCATTACTGCAAAATGGGGTCTGTTGTCTACAGTATATTCTGAATTTGGCAGCCATTCGACAAAAATAGAATGATAGGTTTTATGTCCTTCCGTCTGCGGTCCTAAATGAATAAAAACAGCATACAAACCCGAAGGAATTATTAAGGCTTCCATTTCTGATGGAATGTGATCAAAATTGCTTACTTCTACTGCGGCCCATTTTTGAAAAACGTTGTTGGGATCAAAATTGTCAAAATAAGCTTCTGGAAAAACTTCTAATGAATATAAATTTGCATCAACAGAACTTCTAATAAATCTTCGTTTGGGCATAAAACTGTTCCATAATTGGAATGTTTTATTTTCAATAAACGACATTTCGATGTGTTTACCAATCAGTTGTTTTTCGGTTAAGATTTCAATACGAGGTTCCATATTACAAAATTATTCAATTTTATATTGTTTTGAATCAATTTCACTAAGAGAAAAATAACCCAACGGATAATTTGTTTTGTCTGTAGTGTTAATGATGTTTCCTTTTACGGTTGCAGGAGGTGATTGAAAAGGACCTCCAGCGTTGCTTCCTGCAATACTTACTAAAATCGTCATATAATTAAAGTATTGTTTTGAGATACCGTAATGTATTATTTCGATGTTGTCTCCAGGTTTTAAATCATCGTCATCTGTGGTGCTGAAAATTTCGTTTCCTTGATAAAATTTATCCTCAGAAACATAAAAACTTGAAGTGACCTTACTAGAATAAGTATGTTTAAATAAATAAAAATTATCTTCGTCTGCAGGATCTGTATAAAAAGCCTTTACTTCAATATCTTTTCCTGTAAAACCTCCTTCATTATTTTGCTCAATTCGGGTAATAGGCGCTACAGATTTTAAAGATTCGGTTGCTGTATAAGTATTGCCGCCGCTAATTACTGTTAATGTATATAATTCTTCAACTTCGGGTTTAAAAGTATTACATACGTATCGGCCTGTTTTAGGAACTTCGGTAAAATTAAATTGTTGATTTTTACTGTTTTTTACATAAATAACGGCACCAGAAACAGTAGGAATTACGTTTTGAAAATAACCTGTTGTTGTGGTTAATTTTATAGACTGCTGATTTCCAGTTGTTCCTTTCTGCCAGTTTATAGAAGCTTCTATTACTAATTTTGGGGCAGCGGTATCTAGATTAACATCTACAACTTCTTCGCAGCTTACGAAGAAAAGTGATAGAAGAAATACGATTAATAAGGATATTTTTTTCATAGTATATCTTTTGTTTTCTTTTTAAAGAAAATGATTTTTTAGAATTTGAAATTATAAGTTACAGCAGGAACAATTCCAAAAATCGATGTTTGCACGGCTTCGTTTGCTCCAGTATCTACATTTTGTCTAAAATTGATTGAAGCTGCGTTATGACGATTGTACAAATTGTAAATGCTAAAAACCCATTCGCCTTTCCAATTTCTATCTTTGTTTATTCGAGGAGTTAATGTAGCCGATACATCTAAGTGATGATAAGCAGGCAGACGGTTTTCATTCCTTAATCCATAACTTGGGACAGTAATTCCCAAATATTCATATTGTCCATTAGGATACGTAACAGGCTGGCCGGATTGCAATGCAAAGTTAGCACCAAAAGACCATTTTTCGTTTAAGTTGTAAGCAGATGTTATTGCCAGATTATGTGTTTTATCATAAGCAGAACTGTACCATTGTCCGTTATTGATCCCCGTTTCTTCTGGAGTTCTTCCCGGCGTCTGCTGTTGTGATTTAGATAACGTATAAGAAACCCATCCGTTAAATTTACCTTCATTTTTCTTAAACATAAGTTCTAAACCATACGCTCTCATGTGTCCGTTTAAAATTACCTGTTCAATTGCATCATTTGCAATTAAATCGGCACCATCAATATAATCCAATCGATTTTGAATCTTTTTATAGTACGTTTCTACTTCAAGCGAATAAGCTCCGTTATTGATATTTCTAAAATACCCCAATGCAACTTGATCTGCAATCTGCGGTTTTATATAATTGTCACTTGGCATCCAGACATCGAGCGGAGTAGGTGATGAAGTATTTGAAATTAATTGAAGATACTGGGCCATTCTGTTGTAACTCGCTTTTACAGATTGATCGTCATTTAATTGGTACGAAATTGCAAATCTTGGTTCTAAGTTGTTATAGTTTTGTATTACTTTGTTTTTTGCAAAATACTCAGTTGAGGTTGGCGTACCTTTTTCATAAATCTGCATATCTGTATTATAAACTACAGGATTATTATTAGCATAATAATTAATAGTAGAAGCTCCTAGACGATAAAATAAGCTATAACGTAATCCGTACGAAACCGTAATTTTTTTAGAAAGCTGGCTTTCTGCATCCAGATAAATAGAAGGCTCAAAAGCATATTTTTTGTCCAACTGATCGGGATTAATTCCAGAATCGTCACCAGTAGGTTTAATCGTTCCGGGATTAAACTCATAATAAATACCGCTTAAACCGTAGTTTAATTTGAATTTATCTGAGATATAATGTTTAAAATCGTATTTGATGTTGTAATTTTTAATTCCAGAATCCCATTTAAAGCCTACGAAATCTAAATCAAGACCATAATAGTAATCGCTGTATATAAGAGATAAGTTGGAGAATAATTTATCAGAATACAAATGATTCCAACGAAGGTTTAAAGTTGAATTTCCGTAAACATTCGTAAAGCTTTTATTCAAACTAAAAACATCACGACCAAAATAGCCAGACAAATATAAACTGTTATTGTCGTTTAGCTTATAACTTAATTTTGTGTTTAAATCATAAAAATAAGCGGCATTATCTTTATTGTCTGCTGATAGTTTTAGAAATAAATGCGCATAAGAAGCCCTTCCTCCAATTAAAAAGGAACCTTTATCTTTTACGATTGGTCCTTCGGCAAGAATTCGGCTAGAGATAAGTCCGATTCCGCCATTCATATGAAAATCTTTACTGCTTCCATCTTTTTGGTAAATGTCTAAAACAGAAGATGCTCTTCCGCCGTAACGAGCAGGAATACCGCCTTTGTATAATTTTAAATCTTTAATCGCATCGGGATTAAAAACAGAGAAAAACCCAAATACGTGCGAAGAATTAAAGATCGTTGCTTCATCTAATAAAATTAAATTTTGATCTGCACCACCACCGCGAACGTTAAATCCAGAAGCACCTTCACCAGCATTGGTAACACCAGGAAGTAATAAAATCGATTTTAAAACGTCGACTTCACCCAAAACAACAGGCATTTTTTTAATCGTTGAAATAGAGAGCTTATTAACACTCATTTCGGGAGATTTAATATTGATTCTTTCTTTATTGTCTTTAATAACAACTTCTTGAAGTTCTTCACCACCTTCGTTTAGCGAAAAATTATTTTTAGTGTTTTGTTTTAAAGTGATAGTTTTTTGAATGGTTTGATAACCAACATAGGTAATTTCAATTTGATGTTCACCACTTGGAATTGTAAGCGAGTAAAATCCGTATTCATTTGTAGTAGTTCCTATTTTTAAAGCTGGAATATAAATGTTTACGCCAATTAAGGTTTCGTTGTTTTTATTGTCGGATATTGTACCGCTTAGTGTAAATTTTTCCTGAGAAAAAGAAGTGAAAGAAGATAAAATAATTATAAGAAATATGGCAATATTTTTTGAAATCATTGTCTTGGTTTTGAATTTACATAGTTAACAATTCTTACTAAAAATTATTACGCAACGTTTGTTAAACATTAGTTAAGAAAAAAAGGCAGCTGATTAGGCTGCCTTTTAATATTATGAATTAATCATAATTTGATATTATTTTATCTTAGCGATAATTGAGTTGAATGTTTCACTAGGGCGCATTGCTTTGCTTACTAACTCAGGAGTTGGCTGGAAGTAACCACCAAGAGTTTGAGGTTTTCCTTGAGCACCAATTAATTCAGCATCGATTTTAGCTTCGTTAGCTTCAAATTCAGCAGCAATAGGAGCGAAGATTGCTTTCAGTTCAGCATCTTTAGTTTGAGCAGCCAAAGCTTGAGCCCAGTAAAAAGCTAAATAAAAGTGAGAACCACGGTTGTCAATTTGTCCAACTTTACGAGCAGGAGATTTATCGTTAGCCAAGAATTTATCGTTAGCTTGATCTAAAGTTTCAGATAAAACAATTGCTTTAGAGTTGTCTAAAGTTTGTCCTAAATGCTCTAAAGAAGCACCAAGCGCTAAAAATTCTCCTAAAGAATCCCAACGTAAGTATCCTTCTTCTGTAAATTGCTCAACGTGTTTTGGAGCAGAACCTCCAGCACCAGTTTCAAACAATCCACCACCATTCATTAAAGGAACGATAGATAACATTTTAGCAGAAGTTCCTAATTCTAAAATCGGGAATAAATCTGTTAAGTAATCACGTAAAACGTTTCCTGTTACAGAAATAGTGTCTAAACCTTTGATGATTCTGTCTAAAGTAAATTCTGTAGCAGCAATTGGGTTTAAGATACGAATATCTAAGTTTACAGTATTGTAGTCTTTTAAATATTTTTCAACTTTTACGATTAATTCTCTATCGTGTGCTCTGTTTTCGTCTAACCAGAAAACAGCAGGAGTATCAGATAAACGAGCTCTGTTTACGGCAAGTTTAACCCAGTCTTGAATAGGAGCGTCTTTAGCCTGACACATTCTAAAAATGTCATTAGCCTCAACATTTTGTTCCATCAAAACAGTTCCATTTTTATCTACAACACGTACAACTCCATCTTCTTTCAATTGGAAAGTTTTGTCGTGAGATCCGTATTCTTCTGCTTTTTGAGCCATTAAACCTACGTTAGGAACACTTCCCATTGTTTTAGGATCAAAAGCACCGTGTTTTTTACAGAAATCGATAGTTGCAGTATAAATACCAGCGTAAGATCTGTCTGGAATAATTGCGATAGTATCTTGTTGTTTTCCCTCTTTATTGTACATCTGTCCAGAAGTACGAATCATTGCCGGCATAGAAGCATCAACAATAACATCAGAAGGAACGTGTAAGTTTGTAATTCCTTTATCAGAATTTACCATTGCCAATGCAGGACCGTTTTCGATTGCAGCATTAATAGCAGCTTCAACCTCAGCTTGCTCAGGTCTTCCAGCAATTTTAGCATAAATGTCACCTAAACCATTTCTAGTATCGATGTTTAATGCTGTAAATAAAGCTTCGTATTTTTTGAAAAGATCTGCAAAATAAACTTCAACGATAGCTCCAAACATAATTGGATCTGAAACTTTCATCATTGTAGCTTTCAAGTGCACAGAAAGTAAAACTCCTTCTTTTTTAGCTTCAGCAATAGTTTCCGCAACAAAGCTTTTCAAAGCATTTAAATGCAGCACCGCACTATCAATGATTTCACCAGCTTTTAGTGGAGTACTTGCTTTAAGAACAGTAGTTGTACCATCTTTAGCAGTAAATTCGATTTTTACATCATTAGCTTCAGCAACAGTAAGTGATTTTTCACTTCCGTAAAAATCACCATCTGGCATAGAAGCCACTTTAGTTTTTGAGTCAGCAGACCAAGCACCCATTGAGTGCGGATTTGCTTTTGCAAAGTTTTTAACAGCTCTTGGAGCTCTACGATCAGAATTTCCTTCACGTAAAACTGGGTTTACAGCAGAACCTAAAACTTTAGCATATTTTGCTTTAATTTCTTTTTCAGCATCGTTTTGAGGATCTTCAGGGAAATTAGGGATATTGTATCCGTGAGATTGTAATTCAGCAATAGCCAGTTTTAATTGTGGTACAGAAGCCGAAATGTTTGGTAATTTAATAATATTAGCTTCTGGTTGAGTAGCCAATTGACCAAGTTCAGCCAAAGCATCTCCAGTTTTTTGAGCATCTGTTAAAACTTCAGGAAAATTAGATAAAATTCTGCCTGCCAAAGAGATGTCTCTAGTTTCAATATCAATTCCAGCAGTAGCTGTAAAAGCTTGAACAATAGGTAATAAAGAGTAAGTCGCTAACAAAGGCGCCTCATCAGTTAAGGTGTAAAAAATTTTTGATTTTTGTGTCATTTTTTTTTTTTTTTATAATCGTATCACCGAGAAGCAGTGATGTAAAAGGTATATTCGGCTCAAAATGAGCGGAGCAAATATAATAAAAACACTCCGAAAACGGTTTAGTTTTCTAGAGAAATACCGAAATTATCAAATAGTTATTTCGGGGTCTTTAAATTATGAAATCGATGATTTTGGTATTAAAAAATTACAGTTTTGATGAATCGGGGGTAAAAGAAGAAGATTTCGAAAACGGAAAACGCTAAAGTTGTGTAAATCAATTTTAGCTTTAGTTGTTTTTGTCTGAAAAATTGTATTTTTGGCTAAAATGCAATAAATAGGCAAAAGAGGTAAGATACATTGTTTAATATGTTTTTTACCTATTGTTACTTATCAGACTTAATTATTATCTTTGAATTATGAGCACACTTACAAAACCAAATCATATAGGGCGAAAAATAAGCCGTATTCGTGAACTTCGAGATATGAAACAAGAAGCTTTGGCGCAGGCTTTAGGCATGAGCCAGCAAACTATTTCGGCTATTGAAAACAGTGAAACTATAGATGATGAAAAACTGGCAGAAGTAGCAAAAGCGCTTGGCGTAACTGTTGAAGCAATTAAAAATTTTTCAGAAGAAAATATGATTAGCTATTTTAATACTTTCCACGATAATAGTATCAATAACGGTCATTTGGGACATAATAATAATTGTACTTTCAATCCATTAGATAAATTAATTGAAACTTTCCACGAAAAAGAAAAGCTTTACGAACGTTTACTGCAAGCTGAAAAAGACAAAATAGAATATTTGGAAATACTATTAAAAAAATAGAATACCAATTTTCATTAAAATACAAACCGATGCTTTATGAGTGTCGGTTTTTTTATTTTGGGCGTGTCCCTCCGGGTCGGGCTGTACGTTCCCGCTTTTTTTGGGCAAGAAAAATGCCCAAAAAAGAGCTCCACTGCCATCCCTCACGCAAGATCAACGATTATGTAGACCTGACAGGTTTTTAAAACCTGTCAGGTCTAAAAAAGAGATAAACACAATCTTGTCATCCCGAGGAACGAGGGATCTTCACAAGAAACTCAGCAGCCAAAATCCATCCTATGTTTGCAGAAGTAGCTACGTAAGAAGTTTTAGTATTACGAGAAGCTTTGTCAAAGTTTAAAACTTTGACAAAGCTAAAGACGCATAGTTTATGCGTAAAGCTTGTCAGAAATGACAAGATTAAGCTGATAAAATCCGTTTTAATCTGTGTTTTCGCAAAGCGAATCCGCGTCATCCGTGTTCAATATTGCAGCCAATCTTTGTCGAGTTTCTAGTGTGATTTCTCCTTTGGGTCGAAATGACAAACTAAACGAAAATATTGTTATGAAAATTATTGCCTTAGCCCCGATAGAAGTGTAAATCCTTTTGTGCCGGTCCCGATAGCTATCGGGAGGCACAAAAGATTGAAACGAATAGCGGGATTAGCTCCTGAAAAATTTAAAAAACAGGTATAAAAAAAAACTCGTTTCAAATTACTTGAAACGAGTTTTTTATAACAAATAGATAAATGATTATCTTCTTTTATCTTTAATCTTAGCTTTTTTACCAGTAAGTTCTCTGAAGTAGAAAATTCTAGCTCTACGTACAGCTCCTTTTTTGTTGATTTCAATTTTTTGTAAAGCTGGTAAGTTTACTGGGAAGATACGCTCAACTCCAATAGCACCAGACATTTTACGAATAGTAAAAGTTTCTGTGTTACCAGAACCTCTTCTTTGAATAACAACTCCTTTAAAAAACTGAGTTCTTGTTTTTTCACCCTCTTTAATTTCGTAGAAAACTGTGATAGTATCTCCAGCTCCAAAAACAGGGAAATCTTTTTTAGCAACTAATTCGTTTTGAACGAATTTCATTAAATCTGCCATGATAATTTTAATTATGGTTTTTTAATAGAGCAACATTCACGGATCTCGCCAGAGGTTAGTCTAATTCGGGTGCAAATGTAAAAAATAATTATAAATTATGAGTTATAAATTATAAATTATTTTACAGGTTTTAAAACTAATGTAAAAATCTAATCTTTAGTTAGATAACCAATTTAGCCAACTTAACTTTTCGTTTTACAGATTTAATATTTTTATCTGTTTTTTTCTTCACATCACCATATTTATCAGCTCCTAAAGAAGAAGCTAAACTTTTGTCTCTTTTATCAAACAAATCATCTATTTTCTTGTCGCGATCCGTTTTTGGTAAATCTTTTTTATCCAAATCTGCCAATCCTGAAACAAGATCAGCGTTGGCTTTATCGTAAGCACCTTTTTGTTTGGTATCTAAAGAAGCGCCATCTGTTGCGCCTAATGCTGATGTCAGCGTTTTTTTATTGAAAGCCTGTGCAAAACTTGCAGATGAAATTAAAAACACAAGGCAAAGAGTCAGTTTTAAGATTACTTCTTTCATAATTTACTTTTTTGAATTAATTATTTAATGTTTTAAATATTTGTATTTCAATATGTTAAAAGTATAAAAAAAGCTAAAAACTTACAAATTAAATTTTGTTTCAGGTTTCCCGTTAAGTAATTAAACTTGAAAATTGGAACGTTCCTTCGACTTCGCTCAGGATGACATACGTTTTCAGGATGACATAGTTTAGTCAGGTAATATACGTTTGTCAGGCTGAGCGAAGTCGAAGCCACGTCTCGTATATAAATCTAAAATCTAAAATCTAAAATCTAAAATCTAAAATCTAAAATCTAAAATCTAAAATCTAAAATCTAAAATCTATTACTCCTTCAGCAAATCCGGACGTTTGTTCTTAGTATGTTCGTACGCCATATCTTCACGCCATTTATCAATTTTAGCAAAATGACCGCTCGTTAAAACGTCAGGAACTTTCCAACCTTTATAATCTGCTGGACGTGTGTATATAGGTCCAGAAAGTAAATTATCCTGAAAACTATCTGTTAAAGCAGAAGTCTCATCACTCAAAACGCCAGGAATTAATCGAATTAAAGCATCAGATAAAACCAAAGCACCTAATTCTCCACCAGACAAAACATAATCGCCAATAGAAATTTCTTTGGTAATAAAATGATCGCGAACTCTTTGATCTACACCTTTATAATGACCGCACAAAATGATAATGTTTTCATACATCGACATTGTATTGGCCATTTTCTGATTTAGAGTTTCACCATCTGGAGACATATATATAATCTCGTCGTATTCGCGTTCGCTTTTCAAATGCGTAATGCAGGCGTCAATTGGCTGTACCGTCATCACCATGCCGGCGCCTCCACCAAACGGATAATCGTCAACACTTTTTTGTTTGTTTGTAGTATAATCTCGTAAATTATGAAAATGAACCTCGACTAAACCTTTGTCTATAGCACGTTTCATAATCGAAGCCTCAAACGGACTTCTTAATAATTCTGGCAAAATCGTTATAATGTCAATTCGCATTTCTTTTCTTCAATAGTTCTAAGGCGCAAAGATACAAAGTAAATATTTGAGAAATTTTAAAAATTGAGAGACCCAAAATATGTTAATTTAAAGATACTGTAAATGTGATTTTTTTGTAAGATTTGTCTTTTAATGTTAAATTAATGAATTGATAAACATTGTTTTATGTTTTGCTTGAAAAAATAATTTATCTTTAAAGAAAGAAATAATAATAAGGATATATAAATGAAATCTTATGAAAAGAATATTTTTATTAATAATAATAGTGATGATTCAGATATCGTGTTCAACGACTCAAAATACAATGGAAATGGAAGCATGGCTAGGAAAACCTAAAAAAAGCATTATTAAAAGCTGGGGAACTCCTATACGAACTTTAGACGATGAAAAAAAAGGTGAAATCCTTATATATGCAGATCAGGTTTATGCAAATTCAAATAACCAGCACAGTTCTGGAATGGTAGGTTCAAACCATTGGGACTATACTTTTGTATATATAAATCCCGATGGAAAGATTGCTTCTTGGAGAAAAGAAAAACAAGTATTTCCGCCTCAGCAGATTAATGCTGCTGATTTAATTGGTGCAAAATCAATTAGTGCGAAATAAATAAAAGCTGCATTTTTACAAACGGATCAATTTATTATTTAATTTAGATAGTAGTCAATTTCGGCAATCTAAAATAAGTGGAATGAAAAAAACAGCTATAGTACTATTGCTAACCTTGCTATTTGTTTCTTGTAATAATCAGACGAAATCACCCAATCTGGATCCGTCAGAAAAAGAAAAAATAGTAAAACAATATTTTGAATATTTCAACAACCATCAATGGAAAGAATTGGCAGATATGTATTCGCCAATAGCAGATTTCAAAGATCCGTCATTCGGAAAAGAAATGACAATTCAAACCCGAAGACAAACTATCAATAAATACAACACACTTAATATGTTGTTTCCTGATTTGCATGATGAGATTGTCAATATATATCCATCAGACGAAAAGCATATTATTGTAGAATTCATTTCAACAGGAACTGCAGCAGACAGTACAAAATTTAAACTCCCTATTTGTACAATCTTTACCATCGAAAAAGGAAAAATCACCAAAGATTTTACCTATTTTGATAATTTTGATGACCCAAAATCTGAAAAATAAAGTTAGCTTTACTTTATGAATTCCAAAGCAAAAAAATGACTACCAGGCGAACCTTTATAATGAATAGCAGTTTGGTGGCTGCCACTATTTTAACTTTTCCTTCATTAGCCTTTACTATGAGTAAAAAAGAAATTGGATTACAGCTGTATACTTTACGAGACGAACTCCTAAATAATGTAAAAACGGTTTTAGAAAAAGTTGCAGCAGCAGGTTATGTCACTGTCGAAACGTATGGTTTTTCGATTAAAGATCAGTTTTGGGGATTATCACCGGTTGAATTAAAGAAAATTCTTGATGCTAATAATTTAAAAGCGATAAGCGGTCATTACGGAATTGGCAGTTTTTTGGCCAATGGAAATACAACAGAACTTAAAGCAGCAATTGAGGCTGCTAAAATTTTAAAAAGCGAATATTTGACAATTCCTTGGGTCGATCCGCCTTTTAGAAACAATATAGACGATTATAAAAAGATTGCCAGCCGACTAAACGAAGCTGGAAAAATGTGCCAGAAGGCAGGCTTAAAACTGGCTTATCATAATCATGATTTTGAATTTGAAAATTACAACGGACTCACAGGTTATGATATTCTATTGAAAGAAACAGATCATGATTTGGTCTTTTTTGAATTAGATTTGTATTGGGTTGTTCGTTCAGAAAAGAATCCATTGCAATTGTTTAAAGAAAACCCAGGACGTTTTAAAATGTGGCATGTTAAAGACATGGACAAACTAAAACCAGCTTTAAATACAGAAATTGGTTCTGGTTCTATAGATTTTAAACCTATTTTTAAAGAAATACAACGCTCTGGAATGAAACATTTTTTTGTAGAACAAGAGAACAATTTTGTGATTAATTCTTTTGAATCTATAAAAACAAGCTGTGACTTTATTTCTAATAATTTAATTTAAGCCAAAATCTTTATGAGAAAACTTTCTCTTTTGTTTCTAATCCTTCTTTTTTCATGTAACTCCAAAAAAGAAGATCCGTATTTTGATGCTATTAAAAATAATGATGTTGCGCTTTTACCGCCTGCACCAGGCGAATGGCTGTATGAACATAAAGAGAAAGGACAGACTTTTGAACAGTTTATGAATTCAAAACATATTGTTCCGACAAAAGAGGCTAATATTATTTACATCAAACCTATAGGTAACTTTACGGCTCTGCAAAACAAACAGATAAAATTGGTTAGAGAATATTTAGCAATCTTTTTTCAGTTAGAAACTAAAATTTCCGAAATAGCATCAAATGATATTATACCTAAAGAAGCAAGGAGAATAGGAGGCGAAGGTCAAGAACAATTCTTGGCAGGTTATATTTTAGACAGTGTTTTGAAAAAAGAAAAACCATTAAAAAGAATTGCTTTAATGGGTTTGACGCAAGTAGATTTGTATCCGAAACCTGAATGGAATTTTGTCTTTGGATTGGCATCATATAGTCAAAAAATAGGCGTAAGTTCTATTTATAGACTGCAAGATGAAAATTTAACCGAAGCCAATTTTAATTTGTGTTTATCAAGACTTCTAAAAGTATGCCCGCATGAAATTGGACACATTTTTGGACTGCATCATTGTACAGCAGCAGATTGTTTGATGAATGGTACCAATAGTTTACCAGAAACAGATGTACATACGATTAGATTATGTTCTGAGTGTCAAATGAAGTTAAATTCGAGTATAAAATACGATAACAAAAAAAGATTGTTAGCATTAGCTAAATTTTTTAAGGATAATAATTTGACAGTAGAATTGGAATTAATGCAAAAAGACCTAGCAAGCATTCAAAAATAAAACCAACCAAAAAGGATAATGAAATTGAATACAAAAAGAGATATTGAAAAAGCAATTGGAGGATTGTTTTTTATGATTATCAATACAGTAATTTGGACATTGATAGCCGAATATTATTTAGAAGATAAAGACAACAGAATCGTTGGTGTTTTAATTGGAATTGTAGTTTTAGGCTTTCTATTTTTTTACATGCGTTTTACAAAATTTAATAAAACACTTCCTGATTTAGCTGCAGAAAGCAAAACAGAAGAAGAAGCAAAAAAAGACAAACGTTTTTTATGGATTTTTGGGTTAGAAGGATTAGGAATCTTTTTGGCTAAAAACATATTAGTCAATATCAATCACAACGAATTATTTATTCCATTTTTTGCTCTAATCGTCGGCTTGCACTTTTTTCCGTTAGGGAAATTATTCAAAAGAAAATTTGATTATTATATGGGAATTTGGACTTCTACCGTGGCAATTATTGGTCTTTATATTATAATTCAAAAAATAACAACAGTAAATTTTGCAAATGCAATTGTAAGTATCTGCTGTGCGGTTTCAACAATTTGTTATGGCATAAAAATGATAATAAGCGGACAGAATGCAATGACAAATGATATAAAATAAAAATCTCAAAATAGAGAAATACAAATATGAAAAAACTAGGACTTGTAGGTGGAATCAGCTGGGTTTCGACAATTGATTATTACAAATTTATAAATGAAGGTATCAACGAAAAGTTAGGCGGACTTAACTTTGCCGAATGCCTTGTTTATTCTCTAAATTTTAATGAATTCCAGAAGAATAATGCAAACGGAGATTGGAATGCAACTTTTGAATTGCTTTTAAATGCCTGCAAAAGTTTAGAAAATGGCGGTGCCGATGCCATAGTTTTATGTGCTAATACTGCGCATGCCGTTTCAGACCAATTAGAAAAAGAAATAAAACTTCCAATTATTCATGTTGTAACAGCAACGGCAAACACAATAAACAAATTAGGATTAAAAAAAGTGGGTTTACTGGGAACAAAATATACCATGGAAATGGATTTTTATTTTAAGAAACTTGCAGAGAACAATATAGAAGCCATTGTTCCATTTCTACAAGAAGAACGCGATTTTATTCAGCAGACTTTAAAAGAAGAATTAGGCCGCGGTATTATTAAAGAGCAAACCAAGAGAGCCTATCTTTCTATTATCGAAAAATTAATAGAAAATGGAGCCGAAGGAATTATTTTGGGCTGTACCGAAATTCCGATGCTCATAAGCCAAGAAGATATTTCAGTTCCAGTTTTTGACACTACAAAAATTCATTCAGAAGCTGCGGTAGATTTTGCTGTATCATAGTTTAAAGGATTGAAATGGACGACAAAAAGAAAATAGTAGCAGTTTCTGGAAGTACAAGAAAGAATTCGAGTAATTTTAAAATTCTTAAATTCATTTCAGAACATATAAATAGTGATTTTGAAGTCGAGATATTCGAAGATTTAGAAATGATTCCTCATTTTAATCCCGATTTAGATTCCGAAAATCCGCCCGAAGCAGTCGCGATTTTTAGACATAAAATTGCTGCTGCAAATGCTGTAATAATTTGTACGCCAGAATACGTTTTTAGTTTGCCGGGAAGTTTAAAAAATGCGTTAGAATGGTGTGTTTCTACAACCGTTTTCTCCAATAAAAAAGTAGGTTTAATAACGGCTTCTGCATCTGGAGAAAAAGGACACGAACAATTAGCCTTAATAATGAAAACCATAGAAGCTGATTTTACGGATCAGACACAGCTTTTAATACAAGGAATAAGAGGGAAATTAGATTTTGAAGGAAATATTACAGACGAAAAAACGTTGGTAAATCTAGAAGAATTTATCAAAAATTTTGAAAAGCATATTAAAGAATAAAAACAAAGAGAATATGAAAAATTTCGGAACAAGCAAAGAATTTATAAAAGGAGACGAAATAGAATGGGAAGTAGTTGGCGAAGGCATCAAACGTAAAATTCTAGCTTTTGATGATAGAGTGATGCTTGTAAATGTTTATTTTGAAAAAGGAAGTATCGGCGTTTTACACGAACATTATCATACGCAGGTAACTTATATTGCAAGCGGTAAATTTGATGTTACAATCAGCGGTGTTACACAGACTCTAAAAGAAGGAGATAGCTTTTATATTCCGCCTCACGCCATTCATGGTGTGGTTTGTTTGGAAGAAGGAATGTTAACCGATGTTTTCAGCCCGTTGCGTGAAGATTTTCTGCAAAAAGAAACGTATTAATTATATCTTCTAAAAGAGCCGTATTTGTAAAATATAATTTTAGAACTTAAAATTTTTATTTCAAGATATTACATTAAAATCATACTTAAGAACCTCACTTTAATTTTTAGAGTGAGGTTTTTGTTTTTTAAACAGCAATAATTTAAATGATTGTCTGAGTATTTTAGGTGGTTTGACAACTTAGTTTAAGTTAGTAGTAAATTAAATGTTAATTTTTTAATAATCACATTATTTCTATGTAGTAAAATTCTCTACATTTACTTTTTAAATTTAAAGGAAATAATCAATTAATAAAATTTAATTAACGGGGTAACAACTAATATTCAAAATATGAAAAAATCAGTAATCGTGCTTTTTTTGGTTTATTGTAATATCGCTTTTTCGCAAAATGGGAAAGTATCTTTAAAAGAATTAAAAATGAAAATTGGTGAAGAAAATACTTATCTGTATCAACCGCCAAAAGGAGTAGAAATTCCAAATAGTGCCAAAGTTAGAGTTGTCTACAATAACAATTTTGATTTTACCGGAGGCACTTCAGCATTAATCAAAAAAGCAAATGGATATGAATTTACGCTAAAAGTGCCAGATTCTATTAAATATTTTATTGCCGCTATTGTTGATGGAAAACAAATAATAGATAATAACAAAAACAACGGATATGACGTGCTTTTAAACGCTAATGGTAAAGCAGCGAGAATTGATCTTATAAATTATGGGAATAATGTATTGACTGGAAAACTGGGTTTAAAATTAGATTCTAAACCTGAAAGTATTTTGGCTGAATACAATAAGATGTACGCAAAGTATCCAGAGATGAAAGAGGATAAAAGTTATGAGAATTATTTATATCTAAAGGAGGTTTCTGATAAAGAAAAAACACAAGCTGAAATGCTGGCTTTTGCTAAAAAATGCGAAAAAAAGACTTCAGAAGAATACATGATTGTTGCTTCTCGAATGTATGGCAGACTTAAAATGACAGAGGAAAAGAAACGAATGGAGGATAAAATAACGGCTAAATACCCTAACGGGAATTTTGAAGCGAGCAAATTCTTTTTTGATTTTGCGAATAATCCTGATAAAACAGAAGCTTATATTTTAGAACGTTTAGATCTTTATACTAAGAGATTTAAGAATATTCCTTTAATGTATACCGATTATTTTTATCAAAGCTTATTGAAAATTTATGTTGAAAACAAAGATTTTCAAAAAATGGAGCAGTATGAGAATCTATTATCCAAAAAAGGAAATGCAGCTTATCTTTATAATGATTATGCTTGGAATTTATCTGGAGAAGATTTGGTAACTCCTGCAAAAGATATAGATTATGCCGAAAAAATTTCGAAGAGATCATTAGACATAATTGCAGATCTAAAAAAACAATCTGATTTTCCAGATGATTTTAGTGGAGCATATAACATGTTTGCGGATACTTATGCTTTAATACTCTATAAACAAAATCGATTTGACGAAGCGTTTCAATATCAAGATAATCTTAATTCTACGGGAGGTTTAGATACTGGAGGAAAAGAACGTTATGCAGGCATGCTGGAAAAAGTAAAAGGCTCAGAAGCTGCCAAAAAGTACATTGAAGAAGAACTTTCCAAAGGAACAAATTCAAGAGTGATGCTTGCACAATTGGAAACGATATATAAAAAACTCAACCTTCCTATGGATGGTTTTAAAACCATTAAAACAAAATTTACAGCAACCGTTGATGCGAATATAAAGGCCGATATAGTAAAGAAATATGGAAGCACAGATGCTATTAATTTTAGCTTGAAAAATTTGGAAGGAAAAGTTGTTAATTTATCAGATTTAAAAGGTAAAGTAGTCGTTCTTGATTTTTGGGCGACATGGTGCGGTCCTTGTAAAGCTTCTTTTCCTGCAATGCAGGAACTAGTTACCAAGTATAAAGATAAAAATGTAGAATTTTTATTTGTGAATACATGGGAAAAAGGGAAAGATAATGAGACTACAGAAAAAGTCACCACATTTATTAAAGATAAAAAATACAGTTTTAATGTAGTTTTTGACTATGATGATGCTATCACTGGAAAATATAAAATAGAGGGAATTCCAACTAAAATTGTAATTGATAAAAATGGGACTGTAATTGCATTTGGTTCTTCCGAGCAAGATTTGTCCCCTCTAATTGATGAACAATTAAGTTTGTAATTTTTTTTGAAAATGGTTAAAATTAGAATAGTATTTTTGCAAAATGAATTTATCCAAAACGAATGTCTTATTTATGGCAGTTTGCACTGGACTTATAGTTGCAAATATTTATTACTGTCAGCCTTTAATTGTTTTAATAGCCAACGAATTTAAAATTCCAGAAGCCAATGCAGGAACAATAACGTATTTAACGCAAGCTGGTTACGCAATTGGCTTGTTTTTTATGGTGCCTCTTGGTGACAAAATCGAACGTAAAAAACAGATTTTAATGACGACTTTTGCCTCAGTAATTGCTTTAATTATGGCTGCTACTGCTCAAAGTTTCTTTATTCTGCAAATTGCATCTTTGCTTTTAGGAATTACTTCGATAGTACCGCAGCTTATTCTGCCTTTAGCCGCTTCTTTAACTGCGCCCGAACAGCGAGGTAAAGTAGTAGGAACTATTATGAGCGGTTTGTTGGTCGGGATTTTGCTTTCTAGAACTTTAAGCGGTTTTATTGGTCAGATTTTGGGCTGGAGATCTATGTTTTATATTGCTGCAGGAATCTGTCTTTTGATATTTTTTGCCATTCAAAGTAAATTCCCAGTCAATAAACCGCAATTTCAAGGTTCTTATGGGCAATTAATTAAATCGCTTTTTACGCTTATAAAAACACAGCCGGTTTTGCGTGAAGCAACTTTAATTAATATGTTTTGTTTTGCTCAATTTGGAGCTTTCTGGACCACTATGGTTTTACTACTTTCTGGAGCACCTTTTGGCTTTAACAGCGCTACAATTGGACTTTTTGGAGTTGTTGGAGCTTCTGGAGCTTTAGCTGCGCCATTAGTTGGAAGATTAGGAGATAAAAAAAATCCAAGAATTGCAGTTGGTTTCGGCTGTTTATTAATGCTGATTAGTTTTATTGTTTTCTTCTTTTCAATAGAAAGTGTGATTGGAATTATTATCGGAATTGTTTTCATTGATGTAGGAATTCAAGGCGTTCATATTTCAAACCAAACCCGAATTTATTCGCTTTTACCAGAAGCCAGAAACAGACTAAATACTGTATTTATGTCGTTTAGCTTTTTAGGAACTGCTGCCGGATCTGCATACGGATTATTATTATGGAAATTGGGAGGATGGCACGCCGTTACTATTGGCTGTGCGGTTTTAGCATTATTAGCATTATTGGTCTACGGACTTACTTATAAATCAAAATCTAAAAAATAGAAAGCACAAATTGATATAGAATTAATTTGTAAATTTGCATTCAAATTAAAAATAACAACAATGGAAAACGGAATATACGCTAAATTCAATACTAGCAAAGGTTCGATTTTAGTAAAATTAGAGCACGAATTGACACCAGGAACAGTTGGAAACTTCGTAGGATTGGCAGAAGGACACTTAGAAAATAAAATTAAACCACAAGGAAATAAATTTTACGACGGATTATCATTTCACCGCGTAATTCCTGACTTCATGATTCAAGGAGGTTGCCCTCAAGGAACTGGAACAGGTGGTCCAGGTTACAAATTTGATGATGAATTTCACCCAAGTTTAAAACACGATCGTCCAGGAATTTTAGCAATGGCTAATTCTGGTGCAGCAACAAACGGATCTCAATTTTATATTACTCACGTTCCAACTTCTTGGTTAGACGGAAAACACACTGTTTTTGGTCACGTAGTTGAAGGACAAGATATCGTAGATGCAATTGCTCAAGGTGATGCTCTTGATACTTTAGAAATTGTAAGAGTAGGAGAAGAAGCTCAAAAATGGAACGCTATTGAAGCTTTTAGAACTTTTGAAGGTTCTCGTGCAAAACGTGAAGCTGCAGAAAAAGCTGCCGCTGAAGCTAAAATGGAAGAACTTGCTGCAGGTTTTGATAAAACAGAAAGCGGTTTACGTTACAAAATGATTCAAAAAGGTGACGGTAAAAGAGCAGAAGCTGGTAAAACAGTAGCGGTACATTACGAAGGATCTTTAGAAACTGGAAAAGTTTTTGATTCATCTTACCCACGTAAAAAACCAATCGAATTTAGATTAGGTCAAGGACAAGTTATTGAAGGATGGGACGAAGGTATTGCTTTATTGCAAGTAGGAGACAAAGCTCGTTTTGTTATTCCTTCTCATTTAGCTTACGGTTCTGCAGGAGCAGGAGGAGTTATTCCGCCAAACGCAACTTTGATTTTTGACGTTGAGTTAATGGAAGTAAAATAAGAATTAGATCAGTTTTGTTCTAATTTAAAAAATGTCTAAATAAGGAATCCCATTCGTACGCGAGTGGGATTTTTTTATATTTACTACAAAAAACAAAGCTCTGATGAAATCAAAATTTTTAATCCTTGCAGCAGTAACCTTATTATTGGTTTCTTGTGGCACTCAAAAGTCGGCTCCAGTAGCAGCAACTCCACCACCAGCACCTGCTGCCGAAACTGCAAAAGCTGTAGCTTTGACACCTGAATTAGCAGAAGGTCAAAACTTGTACTCAAACAATTGTGCAAAATGTCACAAATTGTATGATCCGAAAAAATTCAAACAGGAAGAATGGACACCAATCTTAGTGAGAATGGGTAAAAAAGCTCATTTAGATGAAACACAGATGGCATCTATTACGAATTATATCAATTCGCAATTGTAAAATAGTAAAGAAAGCATTCTATAATCGGGATGCTTTTTTTTTGGATGAGGTATAAAAAAACACCTTCACAAATGAGGTGTTTAAAAAAGTTATGTATTGCTTACAGCAATTATTTTTAAAGTTTTTATTCCAGCAGGTAATTCCCAATCAACTTCGTCATTTTCTTTAAAACCAATAATCGCAACACTTAACGGTGCCAGAATAGAAATTTTCCCTTCTTTTACATCTGCAAATGATGGCAGCACAATCTGAATTTTCATCTGCTTTTTTGCCTTTACATCTTCAATTGTAATATGCGAATTAATTCGGATAATAGAATGGTCTAGAATGTCTGTTTTGCTAATAACGGCGCGATCTAATTCCTGCGAAAGTAAATTAGCTTCCTTAGCATTTGTTTCGTTTTTACTTTTTAGTATCAACTCTCTCAGAAGTTTGTAATCTCCAGAGGAAAATGTAGGTGTTGGTTTCATAATTGTATTTATTATTATTTATTTAAAATGATATTTTTATTAGAAGAGAGATTTGTATCAAAATCTAAATTTTTAAAAAAAGCAGACTACAATCTGTTTATCAGTAAAAACGGATTGAGGGAAACAGAAAATGATTTGAAAGAGAGCTGTTCTTTCAAATAAAATAAAAAATTAAAATTTGGTAAAAATCCTCCGCCTGAAAGAAGAAATTGAGATAGACGGAGGCCTAATTAATAAAGGCCTTATTATGCGAAATAATTACAGCCGTAATTGGTTTTCTTGAAAAAGAAAACGACAAATTAAAAACTGTAAATGGTATTATATTCCTCATAAGGATAACTAAATTGATCTACAAAGATAATCAATCTTTTTGAATTGAAAGAAAATGTTTACTTCCACTTGATATTGCAGCCGATACTCGGTTTCTGAGGTTCCTTCATGCTTCTGTTATAAATCAAGGCATCAATGGCACTTCTGAGGTCACTGCCACTTAACGGAATTCCGTTTCCAGGTCGAGAATCATCCAGTTGTCCTCTATAAAATAAACGATCTTGATTGTCAAATAAATAAAAATCGGGCGTGCAGGCAGCTTCATAAGCTTTTGCAACTTCTTGACTTTCGTCGAATAAATAAGGAAAGTCTATTTTGTTTTCAAAAGCAAATTCTGTCATTAATTCAGGAGAATCCTGAGGAAATTTTTCAACATCATTACTCGAAATCGCAATTACTCCAATTCCCTGAACGCGGTAATCGTTGGCAATCATCACAACCTCTTTAATAACATGAAGTACAAACGGACAATGATTGCAGATAAACATAACCAATGTACCTTTTGATCCTTTTAATTCTTCAAAAGAATAAATATTGTTTGAATTAGTATCTTTTAAAGTAAAGCTTGGAGCAACTGTTCCCAGCGGAATCATATTTGAAGGAGTTCGTGCCATTTTAGAATAATATTTATTCAAAAATAACCTTTAAAATCTGTAAAAGAAAGCGCACAAGGACAAAAAATATCCAAAAGAAGCCTTATTGTAAAATAGGCAGATCTTTGGATATTAATTGTTTTTGTGTGTAACTGTTTATTTTTTAAAAATTAAAGAGTTTTAAAAGGGAAATATGATTTTATAGTAAGGGAAGTATTTTTTTCTGTATCATTTTTGAGTCGTCCCTCCAATCATTCCCATTATTGTCTTTCCAATTTGTAACCATTAATATTTCTCCTTTATTGTTTAAAAGTATATATTTTGAATAATCATCTATATTTTCAAAGTCTTTCGGTGTTATTTCTGTTACAAATTTTTTATTTTTTTCACTTCTTTTTGTCCCGTATAATTCGTCTTTAAGAATAACAATTTTTATATCCTCTTTTATTCCTTTAAGATATTTAATTGCTTCTTTAGTTTTTTCATCTCCTTCTGCTTCAACTAATAAAATATATAAATCGATATTATTTTCAATAGAAAATTGAATAGCATTTGGCAGATGTAATCGGCATGGTTTACACCAAACTCCAAAAGTAAAAAATATAGTATTTTTTGTTTTTGAATTTTCTGCTATGCATTTTAGGTCTTTAGTATCAATTGCATAAATTTCATCTTTTTTTGAAAACTGTAAATTGCAGTTTTCTTGTGCATTAGATAAAAAAGTAAAAAGTAAAATAAAAAATAGGATTCTGTTTTTCATGTTTTCCAGATGATTAAGATCAAAAATAGTTGGTAATAAAGTTTTTAATTAAAGTGATTTTTTAAAATTTTAAAAAAAAGTTACCAACTATTTTTGAAAATATTATACTTAATCTAAGTAAATTCTATAGCCTCCGAAATTCCCTAATGATTTGTCAAATAAATAACTACCATTATGAAAAACTAGATCTTTCCCAATTTTACTTTTTAAATCTAAAGGAAAATCTTTATCAATTTTAAAAGTAAGAGAACTAGCTGAGATGTCTGTAGGAGCACTTTCTGCCAAAAGAATATCTATATAATATTTATTTATTTTTGAGTCAAACTCTAATATAGTAGAGCCTCCTGTACTGGATAAAATATTTGTTTTTGAAGATTTGCCTTCTAATTGAGGGATTTCGTCTATTGGTGGAATTTCTTCTAAAGGAGGTAATGCTTCTATTGGAAACCATTCTGCATTGCAAAGTCCCCATCCGCCACAATTTTTACTTGCTCTTCCCCATTCATCCCATTGCACAATTATTATGTCGCCTTCTGCTTTTTTTCCAGTTGCATTTGTGCTAATCCTGTCATTTGCATTCAAAAACTTTAATTTACCAGCAATTGAATTTTCATCAATACTTGAAGAGTCAGTATCTTTTGAACAAGAAATAAATGAAATTGTCACGATAAATATCGTTAATATACCTAATTTTATTTTGGTCATATTGTGTGTCTTAGTGAATAAGTATGATTTATGGTATTTTACTTATTCGGATTAATATTATTTGTTTTTGGTTAACCGTTGTAAATATGAAATAAATAATATTAATTTGTAAGATTTAATTTTAAAAATTAACTAATAATTAACAAGTGTGGAGCTGTTAATATTTATGTAATCCTTGTGTTTATTGTATAGTTATGACTAAATAATTCATTCGGTTAAAGTTCAAATTGTTTAATTTGATTAATTTTGGTAATTAGTCTTTAACTGCCTAAATTCGGCAGTTAAAGTGCTGGAATTAAGTGCAGAATTTTAGTAATATTGAATTTTATATAATAAGATTATTATGATTTAAAAATATATTTTTGTGAGTAATTTTTTAAATAAATGAAGAAAAAAAATACTCAATCCTGAAACAAATTTTCAGCTTGTAGTACAAAAAGGTTTCTTTTACATCTTTTATTTATGAATTTAAAAAGTCGAGTAAATCTTCATTTAAACGATCTCTTTCGGTGTAGAATAACCCATGTGGTGCACCTTCATAAACAATATACGTATTATTAGCGATTGATTCTGAAGCTTTTTTTGAAGTCAGATCAATCGGGACTATTTTATCATCATTTCCGTGAATAATAAGCGTTGGAACTTTTATAGTATGAAGTTCATCTCTAAAATCAGTATTAGAAAAAGACTCAGCACATTTTAGCGTTGCTCTCGGCGAAGCAAAAGAACACAGCATTCTATAATATTCTAATAAAGCAGTGCTCAAAGGTTTATTAATGATGTTTATACCAAAAAATATTTTTCCAAAATTGTCTACAAAAGCAATACGGTCTTCTTTGATCGCTGCAGCTGTCGATTCGCTTTTTTCTCGCGGATGTCCGTCTGGATTATCTTCTGTTTTTAATAAAAAAGGAATAATCGAAGAAATCAATCCTGCTTTAGTAACGCCTCTTCCGCCATGTCGGCTAAAATAGCGTACCACTTCACCGCCACCCATAGAGAAGCCAATAAGTGCAGCGTCTTCTAGTTGAAGCTGTTCGATTATTTCGCTAAGATCATCAGTTAAAGTGTCATAATCATAACCGTCCCAAGGCTGTGAAGATTTACCAAAACCGCGTCGGTCATAAGCAATAACCCTAAAATTATTTTGAACTAAAAACTCAATTTGATATTCCCACATTTCGTTTGAAAGCGGCCAGCCGTGAATCAAGATTACTGGTTTTCCTTTACCATAATCTTTTACATAAAGTTTTACATTTTGAGCCGTTTCTATGTATTTATCAGTATTTTGTTCTTTGATGTCAAAATCAGAATCTCTTAGAGAAGAAGTGCTGGTGTTTATTAAACTATTTTCCATTTTCGTGTGTTTTAGGTCAGCTTGACTAATTTGTTTTGTAAAATTAGAAGTCAAGGCTAAAAAACAGTTATAGAATTAGTGGTAATACTTACAAAATTAATAGGTTTGTAATAATACGGTAAGTATATTTTTTTTTAACACATAGAAACATAGATTTTGTAAGTTCAAAAGAAGGTGTTTCACTTATTTGAAATGCACATAGTACTGTCTATATGAAAGAAATGAATTTCTTTTTTTAGATTCTTTTTCCAAATAAAATCTATGTTTCTATGTGTTAAAAAAACACACACCCAAAAAAAGTTAGCTTTACAAATAAACGATATACTAAAAAAAATGGATTTAACTTGGAATGAATTTGAAAGAACTGATATGCGAGTAGGAACAATAATCGATGTAAACGATTTTCCAGAGGCTCGAAAACCAGCTTTTCAGCTCACAATTGATTTTGGTACCGAAATAGGAATCAGAAAATCATCGGCACAAATTACAAAACGCTATGCTAAAGAAGATTTACTAAACCGACAAATTGTAGCCGTTGTAAATTTTCCTAAAAAACAAATCGGTAAATTTATGAGTGAATGTTTAGTCTTGGGCGCAGTAGGCGAGGAAGGAGACGTTATTTTATTAGCTCCCGATTTTAAAATTGACAATGGACTTAGAATTGGATAAATAGAGTTTTCAGTCACAGGATAACTTTGTAAACTGTGACCGAAAATTATTTTTTAAATGAGATTTATTTTAGCAATCAATTGTGCTAATATTTCTTGTCCTTCTTCCCAATATTTTAAATCAGAATCAGAATTAATGTGTCCTTGCTGGCCCACATTTACAAAATCACTTCCCCATATTTGAGCAAAATATTGTTTTCTTTCAAAAGAAGCATAAGGATCATTTTCACTTGCAACTAATACAGATGGAAATGGAAGTTTGTAAAGAGGCATTGGCGAAAAATTCCGAATAATTTCTGGAGTATGTTCCGGTGAATCGACATCGGCAGGAGCAACCAAAAATGCGCCGATAATGTTTTTGTTCGTATTAGTTTCTGCCCAATGCAGGACTAATGAAACTGCTAAACTGTGCGCAACTAAAATAGTCGGGCTATCAAGTTTTGCAACTTCTTCATTTAAACGCTGCAGCCATTCTTCGCGAATGGGTTCATCCCAATTATCCTGAACTAAACGAATTGAGTTTTTAAATTTCTCGTGCCAAAAGGTTTGCCAGTGTTTTTCGCCAGAATTTCCGAGACCGGGTAAAATTAATAAAGTTGTTTCCATTGCCGTGGATTTTATTTAGTGATTATTTTGTGTGTTCTTTTATAATTCGGTTTACTTCATTTACGAGTAAAGGAAAACCAGGCTCAGTCATTCCGTGACCGTAACCGTCTAATTCGTAAAGTTTAGTTTGTTTGTGTCCAACAAGTTTCATCATGCGTGCCATATAAGCGTTTTCTTCATATCGGCCTAACATCTCTAGTTCTCGGTCGCCCGTTATTAATAATAAAGGCGGTGCATCTGCGCGAACATAAAAAAGCGGTGCAAGAGCATCAATAGTAGGAGTTGTATCTGGAATTCCGTTTTCTTTTCTAGCTGTAAAATGGGTAATGCATTGACCGCTGAACGGAATTAATCCCGCAATTTTATTAGCATCGATTTTTTCTTTTTGCAGCCATTTTTTATCCAAACCAGTCATTAAAGCTAAATAACCGCCCGCAGAATGTCCTGAAACAAAAATTAAAGAAGAATCGCCGCCATAACTCGCAATACTGTTAAAAGCCCAAGCAATAGCAGCTGCAGCGTCTTTAATGCAATCTTCAACTTTTACCTTTGGAGATAATCTGTAACCCACGCCAATAATGGCAAATCCTTTGTTCTTTAGTGCTTCGGGGATTTCTTTAGTGCCTCCGGTTAATCCGCCGCCGTGAAACCAAACAATAGTAGCAAAGCCTGTTTTGTTTTTAGGATAATAAATATCTAAAACACATCTTTCGTTAATGTAACTATCAGATTTATTGGTTGGAGCATTGTAATATTGAATATTAGATTTTGTTTCGTATTCTAGTTTTTGAGCAAAAGCATTAAGTCCAAGAAAGAAAAAACAAAGTATCGGAAGTAATTTTTTCATTTTATAAATATTAAAAACAAGGAATTTAAATATATAAAAAAAGTCCAAATTGCAGGACAAATTGGACTCGTACTTTTAAAAAAAGTTATGTAGGACTAAATATCGTCAAAATCAATATCAGTAAAACTATTTCTTTGGCCTTCAGGTTTATCAGTACCATATTCTTTTTTAAAGTCTTTTTGATGCCTTTCAGAGATTACTTCTTCGCCTTTGTGGTTCAAGACGTATGAAGTCATTTCTTCTAGTATTTCGGCAAAAGCACCAAAATCTTCTTTGTATAAGTAAATTTTGTGTTTCTTGAAATGAAACGAACCATCTTCTTCGGTAAATTTTTTGCTTTCAGTAATCGTGATATAATAATCGTCTGCTTTAGTAGCTCTCACATCAAAGAAATAAGTTCTTCTTCCTGCTCGTAATACTTTAGAAAAAATCTCTTCTTTTTCTAACATGTCATTTTCTCTCATAATACGTTCTATCATTTTTGGAATTAATAGTACTCAAAAATCATAAAAAATTATCTATTACGCAACATTTAAAGTAATTCTTTTTCCGAAAGTTGTTTTAAATATAACGATGCATAATATCCTTCTTGATTTATTAATTGATTATGAGAGCCTTGTTGAATTATTTTTCCATCTTCTAAAATGATAATTTTATCGGCATTCTTTGCAGATGAAACTCTATGACTTACAATTATGGTCGTTTTATCTTTGCAGATTTCAAACAAATTATTCAAAATAGTTTCTTCCGTTTCGGTGTCAACCGCTGATAAACAGTCGTCAAAGAGTAAAATAGCAGGGTTTTTAATAATAGCTCTCGCAATAGAAACACGTTGTTTTTGTCCGCCAGAAAGTGTAATCCCTCTTTCTCCTAAAATCGTATCATATTGTTTATTAAAAGCAATAATATTATCGTGAACGACAGCATTTTTGGCAGCCTCAATAACTTCTTCATCAGTTGCGTTCTGATTACCAAATTTGATGTTATTTTTTATAGTATCCGAAAACAAAAAGGCATCTTGAGGAACAATTCCGATATTGTTACGAAGATCATTTAAGTTTAAAGCACTTATTTCATTCTGATCAATTGTAATTCTTCCATCAGTAACATCATATAATCTAGAAATTAAAGACAAAATGGTCGATTTTCCAGAACCTGTTTTTCCTAAAATCGCTAATGTTTCTCCTTTCTTTACAGTAAAAGTTACATTTTTTAAAGCTTCAATATTAGTGTCTTCATAAACATAACTTACGTTTTCAAAAGAAATAGAACCTTGAATGTCTGATGGATTTTCATTGTTGTTTTTGATTTCTGGTTCGATTTTCAAGAATTCATTCAAACGTTTTTGAGAAGCTTCGGCCTCTTGCACCATCGAAGAAACCCATCCTAAAGAAGCTACAGGCCAAGTCAGCATGTTTACATATAAAATAAACTCGGCAATAGTTCCGATACTCGGGATCGTTCCGTTAATGTACATAACGCCTCCAAAATAGATTACAACCAAATTACTAATTCCAATTAAAGCAATCATTAAAGGACCAAATAAAGATTGAACTTTTGCAAGATCTAAGCTTTTCTTTTTGCTTTCATCGGCAAGAGCCACCATATTGTTTTGATGCTGATTTTCTAAAGAATAGGCTTTTATGACTCTAATTCCTGAAAATATTTCTTGCGTAAAACTTGATACTTTAGACAAATACTGCTGAAATGTGGTGCTTCGTTTATTGATTTCTGAACTTAATTTAAAAATGCAATACGATAAAATTGGCAAAGGTAAAATAGTATACAAAGTCAATAATGGCGAAACATTATACATATAGAGTATAACAATTGCAAAACGAATAAAGGTATTAATGGAATACATTACTGCTGGGCCGACATACATACGAACTTTAGAAACGTCTTCACTGATTCTGTTCATTAAATCTCCCGTGCGGTTTTGTTTGTAAAAATTCTGCGAAAGAATTTCGTATTGTTTAAAAACTTCGTTTTTTAAATCAAACTCAATATGGCGCGACATTACAATTAAAGTCTGGCGCATTAAGAAAGTTAAAACTCCTCCGACAACGGCACTTATAATGATTAAGAGCACATTGTGAATTAGTTCTTGTTTATGCGAAGCTATAATTACTTGAGACATTTGCTCTGCTTTTGGCAATTTAAGGAAGCTCTCAATTATGTCAAAAGACTCACTTACAAGCTTTGGAGTAAATAAAAAGAATATTTGTGCGATTATGGTGATTAAAATACCTAGCGAAAAACTGTATTTGTATTTGATGAAATATTTGTTTAAATAGCTTAATTCTTTCATTTTTTTAAGAAATTCAATGTCGAAAAGAAGTGATTTTACAAATTACTTTAAATTAAAAGTAATAGAAAATGCAATTCAATCAGAATAAATTGATTGTTAATTTGTTATTATAAAGATAAAAAATTAGCACATGTGTATTTTTTGTTTAAGTTTGAATTGTCTTTTTGACGAATTCGTAATTTTAACAAATAAATAGTAACGCTATGGATGCAACTTTCGCAACTGGAAAGGAACTTCAAAAAATGGATCCCGTTTTTGGTCAATTATCTTTTGACGATCACGAACAAATTGTATTTTGCAATGACAAAGATACAGGTTTAAAAGCAATTATTGGTATTCATAATTCTGTTATGGGTCCAGCTTTAGGAGGTACTAGAATGTGGAATTATAATACTGAATGGGAAGCTCTAAACGATGTTTTGCGTCTTTCTAGAGGTATGACTTATAAATCTGCAATTACTGGACTGAATATTGGAGGAGGTAAAGCGGTAATTATTGGTGATGCTAAAACGCAGAAAACACGTGAGTTAATGCGTAAGTTTGGTGAATTTGTTCACTCTTTAAGCGGTAGATATATTACAGCTGAAGATGTTGGAATGGAGACTAAAGACATGGATACTGTAAGAGATGTAACGCCTTATGTTACGGGTATTTCTGAAGAAAGAGGTGGTTCTGGAAATCCTTCTCCTATTACAGCTTACGGTGTTTATTTGGGAATGAAAGCGGCTGCAAAAAGCCAATTTGGTTCTGATGTGTTAACGGGTAAAAAAGTATTGGTACAAGGAATTGGACACGTAGGTGAAGCTTTAGTAGAATATTTGACTAAAGAAGGTGCAATGGTTACAATTACTGACATTAACGAAGAGAAATTATACCAAACAGCTTCAAAATATAACGCGACAATTTATACTGGAGAAGATTTATATACTGCAGATGTTGATATTTATGCGCCATGTGCAATGGGAGCAACGATCAATGATAATACAGTAAACAAAATTAAAGCTAAAGTTATTGCTGGTGCAGCAAACAATCAGTTAGCAGACGAGAATGTTCACGGAGCTAGATTATCAGAAAGAGGTATTTTATACGCACCGGATTTCTTGATCAATGCAGGTGGAATTATCAATGTTTATGCTGAATTAGAACATTATGGTAAAGCAGAAATCATGACTAAAACCGAAAATATCTACAACACTACTTTAGAAATTATCGATTATGCTGTGAAAAATAACATTACTACACATAAAGCAGCGCTTACTATTGCTCAAAACCGTATCGATCAAAGAAGAATCGAGAACAGTAAAAAGTAATTTTTTAAGTTTATAAATTTAGTCTCCGTTTTTAGTTTTAAGATAAACTGAAAACGGAGATTTTTTTTTGCAGTAACATTTGTAGTTAATGTCAAAAATCAATATCAAAAATCAATATCAAAAATCAATATCAAAAATCAATGTCAATATCAAAATCCAAAATCTAAAATTCAAAATCCAAAATCTGCAATCTGCAATCTAAAATCTAAAATCTGCAGTCAAAAATCAAAAAAAACGTTTTTCTTTTTTAGACTAAAACTTAATTGATTACGAATTGTGTTTTTTATCGGATTAAATTTTAATATAACCTCTTTAATTCTTATTTTTGCACCCTAATTTTAAAATGTTCTTACAAGGTGGTAAATAGAAGACACATACGCGTTAAAGTAATGCAATCCATTTATGCAATGCATCAAAGCGGTTCTGATAATCTAGAAAAAGAAGAGAAATTTCTTTTTTACAGTATAGATAATATTCAGGACTTATATCTAATAATGCTTTCTTCATTGATAGAGATATGTAAAAAAGAATCTGTTTTTTTACATCTATCAAGTAAAAAACATCTTGCAACTGCTGCAGAACGTAATCCAAATGAAAAATTTATTAATAATAAAATTTTTCAACTTCTTGCCGAAAGCAATTCCCTTAGTATCGCTTTAGAAAATCGTAAAATCAACAACTGGTCATTAAATGATGATTATATTTTGCTGCTTTTAAACGATATTAAAGCAAGCGAATTGTATACAAAATACATGAGCACTACAACTAATACATTTGAAGAAGACAGACAATTTGTAATTGATTTGTTTGCAGATGTTATTGTTCCAAACGAAAAATTATACGAGTATTTAGAAGATGATAAATTGACTTGGGTTGATGATATTCCTGTTGTAAATACACATATTATCAAACAATTGAAAGCAATTAAAACTCAAGACCCAGACGATTTTAGAGTACCGAAATTGTACAAAGATGTTGAGGATAAAGATTTTGCAAAAGACTTGTTTAGAAGAACAGTTCTAAATGAATCTATTTTAGCAAAAGAATATGAAGACAAAACACCAAATTGGGACAGCGATCGTATTGCCGAAATTGATACTATTATCCTTAAAATGGCAATTTGCGAATTCTTGAAATTTCCTTCAATTCCAGTAAAAGTAACTCTTAACGAATATTTAGAAATAGCAAAAGAGTATTCTACACCAAAAAGTAGTATTTTTATCAACGGAATTTTAGATAATTTGGTAAAAGAATTGCAGGCCAACAAAAAGATGATTAAAGTTGGACGTGGGTTAATGTAATTGAAACTAAATTTCAATTTTTTAATCCCGATAGCTTCGGGACCAAATTCAAAAAAAAGAACAATATTAAACAACAAAAACAAAAATTATGCAAGATTTATTAAAATTTGCTCCTTATTTATTAATGTTTGTGGTACTTTATTTCTTTATGATTAGACCACAACAAAAAAGAGCAAAAAACGAAAAAGAATTTGAAAGCGGTCTAAAAGTAGGCGACAAAATAATTACAAAAAGTGGTATTCACGGTAAAATAGCTGAGCTTGCAGAAACTACTGTAATCATCGAGACTATGTCAGGAAAATTAAAATTAGAGCGTTCTGCTATTTCTATGGAAATGAGTGCTGCTTTGAACAAAAAAGCTTAAGCTTTTTTTAAATTCCAATAAAATTTAAAATCCCAAATTCCAATTAGTAGGAGTTTGGGATTTTTTTTGTTTTTGTAATTTTTGGAAAAGTATTTTTTTAAAATACTTTTTTAACCCAATCTTGTCATCCTGAGGAACGAAGGATCTTCGCAAGGAACTCCACAAAGAGAGATCTTCTTTTTTTCGCAATGCTTGTCATCCTGAGGAACGAAGGATCTTCGCAAGAAACTCCATAAAGAGAGATCTTCTTTTTTTTGCAATGCTTGTCATCCTGAGGAACGAAGGATCTTCACAAGAAGCTCCACAAAGTAGATTAGCAAACGAAGATCCTTCGTTCCTCAGGATGACAAGATTGGGTTGTTTTGCACGCAGATCTTGCAGATTAAGCTGATTTTATTCTCATTGTATGTCATTGCGAGGAACGAAGCAATCTCACGATGTTTGTATTAAGTGCTTTTAGTTAGTGTGATTGCTTCGTTCCTCGCAAAGACAAAAAGAAAAACCTTTGTCAAAGTTTAAAACTTTGACAAAGGCCACTATCTTATGCTACACTATATGATTGGAATTTGGAATTTAAAAAATTTGGAATTTAATTTTACCGGTATTTATCATTTAACCCAATATTTTCTAAAATCATCGGAATTACTTTTTCTATTCTCGATAGTTTCGTTTTTTCCTGTTTTGCAGTTTCAATGTATTCTAAAAACTCATATTGTTTATAAGGAGAAAATTTCTGAAAAGCCTCGGCTAAAGCTGAATTTTGTTTCATTTCTTTCTCTAAAAGTTCAGAAACAATCGCTTCTTTTTTTGCAGGTTTGATAATTTTTCCTTGCTTTTCGTTTTCAATAGCTTCGAGGATGTATTCTAATACTTCGGTTTCATTCACTTCTTCTTTAGAAGTAAACCGCCATTGGCGCATCGATTTTGTTTTATCTTCCTGCGCGTTGATGAGTTTCTTTTTTTCATCTTTCAAAAACACGCCATTTAAAAACCAAATGGCAAAATAGTTTTTAAAACCACCAATTCCGATAACATTTTTCTTATTGTAGACATATATAGGACCGCCCCATTTTATGGTTTCAACTAGTTCAGTTTTGTCAATAATAGACTTAAGGAAAAGTAATTCCTCTTCCCAATTATTGACTTTGTCCCAAACGTGTTTTTTATCAGATTTTGGATCTTCCAAATTATCTTTTTGTTTTAGTTTTATCAGTTATATCAAAAATTCCTGGTACAGCAGTTAATTCGGCAATCTTTACAATAACATCGGTTGCTTTTTGAATGCTTTCTGCAGGAACATATTCATATTTTCCGTGAAAATTATGACCACCAGCAAAAATATTAGGACAAGGTAATCCCATATAAGAAAGCTGCGATCCGTCAGTTCCGCCGCGAATAGGTTTTATAATTGGTTTAATCTGTAATTCTCTCATCGCTTTTTCTGCAATATCAACAATGTGTTTTACAGGAAGAACTTTTTCTTTCATGTTGTAATACTGATCTTTAATCTCAGTAGTTACAATATCTTCTCCAAATTGCTTTGCAAATTGTTTATTGATTTTTTTAGCAATTTTTTCAATTAATGCTTTACGTTTTTCAAACTTAATTTTGTTGTGATCGCGAATAATTAGTTCTAAAACAGTTTCTTCAATACTTCCTGTTAAATGATGAACATGAAAAAAACCTTCGTAACCTTTAGTTTCCTGAGGCGTTTCTCCTTTTGGTAATTCATTAATAAAATCATTAGCAATCAGCATAGAGTTGATCATTTTTCCTTTAGCATAACCAGGGTGAACGCTTTTTCCTTTAAAAGTAATTTTAGCACCGGCAGCATTAAAGTTTTCATATTCTAATTCGCCAATTTGGCTTCCGTCCATTGTATAAGCCCATTGAGCGCCAAATTTTTCAACATCAAAATGATGAGCGCCACGACCAATTTCTTCGTCAGGAGTAAAGCCAATTCTAATTTTTCCGTGTTTAATTTCAGGATGCTGTACTAGATATTCCATAGCCGAAACAATTTCAGTAATTCCAGCTTTATCGTCAGCACCCAAAAGAGTAGTTCCGTCAGTAGTAATTATGGTTTGGCCTTTATATTGTAATAAATCTTTAAAATAATTAGGAGATAAAATGATGTTTTTTTCAGCATTCAAAACAATATCTTTTCCATCATAATTTTCAACAATCTGAGGTTTTACGTTTGCACCGCTAAAATCTGGAGAAGTGTCAAAATGCGAAATAAAACCAATTGTAGGAACTTCGTGATCAACATTACTTGGCAGTGTAGCCATGATGTAAGCTTTGTCGTCTATAGTAACATCTTGCAGTCCAATTGCTTTTAGTTCTTCTACTAATTTATTGGCAAGATTCCATTGTTTTTCTGTACTAGGTGTTGTTTTTGAATTTGGATCAGACTCTGTATCAATTGTTACATAGCTGATAAAACGATCAATGATATGTTGCATTTTATTATTTTTTAGCAAATATAGACATTTTTCTGAGCTGTATAATTGCTGTTTAGAATATCTAAATTCAAATAAAAAAGGACTCTATTGTATTAGAATCCTTTTCGTATTAATTTTATTTTTAGATGCCTTTTACACATCTAAAACCAAGATGGTTGGCAGCAGATCTTATTTCTCCTTTTCCTCTTGTACCTACCATATATCGGGTGCAGTATTGATCTGTGCATAAGAAAGAACCGCCTCGGTGTACTCTTTTTTTCTCTGTAGGATCGCTGGGATCATTGTAAGCATCTGGTCCCTGCGGATTTCTGGCAACTCCTTCTTTATTTAATTCTTCAAAATAATAAGGACTGTACCAGTCATGTACCCATTCCCAAACATTTCCAGCCATATCGTACAAACCAAAATGGTTTGGAGCAAATTGTGCAGTTGGCGCAATTCCTTTAAAACCATCTTCTCCAGTATCTCCATTTTTTACAGGAAAATGTCCTTGATAAATATTAGCTTGAAATTTTCCGCCAGGTTTTAATGTATTTCCCCATGCATATATTTCTCCTGTTTTACCGCCTCTAGCAGCAAATTCCCATTCGGCTTCTGTTGGCAGTCTTTTACCAGCCCATTTTGCATAAGCAACAGCATCTTCAAAACATATTTGTACAACAGGATATTTTTCTTTACCAATTATATTGCTGCCCGGTCCAAGTGGGTGACGCCAATCTGTTCCTGGAACAAAATCCCACCATTGGTAAAAATTAGTTAAAGCTACAGGTTGTAGAGTAGGAGTAAAGATTACAGATCCTGCTATTAAGTTTTCTACAGGAGCAGTTGGGAACTCCTCTTGAGTTGGTTTTTGTTCTGCAACTGTAATATAGCCGGTTGCTTTTACAAATTTTGCATATTGTTCATTTGTAACTTCAGTTTTGTCCATCCAATAGCCATCTACATATACACGGTGTATTGGTGCTGCATCTTTTGTAACACCTTTTATGCTGCATAAACTTTCGTCTTCAACATTGCTTCCCATCGAAAATTCACCACCAGGTATCCAAACCATACCTTCGGGAGCTTTAGATGGTGCTGCTTTTTTATTTAAAACAGTTGGTTTAAATGCCGACTCTGCATCGAGATTTGGTTTTTCTGCACAATCCATTGCAATTATTTTCTCTTTTGGAGTTATAAATTTGGTATAACCGTATGCGATAGAGATAATAGAAATTGTAAGAATTGCAAAAATCCAGTATGGTTTATTTTTCATTAGGGTCAATTTTATAATTATTAATACAAATAAAAATTGTAGGTATAAAATTACAAAAATAAGCTTATTAAATAAAATTTTATTTAATAAGCTTAGATGTATTTTAAAAAATCATTTCAAAGATATAAAAATTCTACTGTTTCTATAGGGTAAATAGTCTTATAGGTAAATTATTTTAATTCTCCAGTAAAACAAATTACTTATCTTCTTCAACAAGAGCTACTTCGTATTTGTCTTTGCCATCAACTTGAACGGGTTGATAATAAGTTTCTCCAAATTTGATGTATTTTACATCGCCTATTGTAACTTCTTCGCCTCCTTCTGGCAAGCTTTCAACTATAGTTCCTGCAGTTGGTGCAACTACTTTATAATTACTTCCGTCTTTTTCATAATAAGTTCCTCCGTAATAATAATTGTTGACCGTTCCGGTATTGACTGTCTGGGCACCACTCGGAATATTATTCACAGTTCCTCCAACCGGAGCTGGCACAGCTGTATAACCTCCGCTTGCAGATGAATACCAAACACCTTGATCGTAATGATATTGTGTGCTTTCTACGCTAACAACAATTGCTGTAACGGCAAGTGTGGCAACAAAAAATCCCCAAGGATGCCAAACTGGCCCCCAATAAAATGGTCTATAAGGATGATAATAGTAAGGATGGTAGCAATTGTATCTATAACCGCCGTATCTATAAGGAGCGCGACCATAAGCGATGCCAGGATTTCTTCTTACAACAGTATTACGATTATTACGTACATGTACGCTGTTGTTTACATTAATATTTACATTGTTTCTGTTTCTATTTACTGTGTTGCCACTAATATTGGTGTTTTTATTACCAACTTTATTTCTGTTGACAGTAGAGTTTCCTCGGTTGTTATTAGTAACTTTTTTATCCCCAATTTTTGATGTTGAAGTATTAGGTCTAGTTACTTTATTCCCAGTATTGCCGCCACCAGGTCTGTTTATTGTAGAGGCTTTATTGCCACCAGCTGGTCTTGATGTGTTATTAGGTCTAGAAGCAGCTGGTCTTGACGCTGCCGGTCTAGATGCTGCTGGTCTTGCTTGAGCAGCTCCACCGCCTCTATGAGCGCCGCCACCGCCGTGCCCACCGCGTTGTGCTAAACCATCTAGAGAAATCAGAAAAAATGATACTATTAGGCATTGTACTGCCAATTTCTTTAATATGTTTTTTATATTTTTCATTTTCAGCGTTTTAGATAGCTTAAAGTTATAAAAAAAAATGTAAGAATTATAAAAAAATAAAGTGATTTTAATCAATGGAGTTTTGAATCTGCTTTTTTTCTAATAAATTTTAATTTCAGTGTTAAACTATATAGGGACACTTTCAAGTATTATAATTAAATTTGCATCCAAAAAAACAACAACAATCTACTATGTATAAATTGATAATTCGTCCGATACTTTTTTGGTTTGATCCAGAAGAAGTGCATTATTTTACTTTTTCATTCGTTAAATTCATTTCAAAAATACCAGGAGTTTCATCAATTATTAGATCAATTTACGAAGTAAAAGACACTCGTTTAGAGCGTGAGGTTTTCGGAATTAAATTTAAAAACCCAGTAGGACTTGCGGCAGGATTTGATAAAGATGCTAAGTTATATAAAGAACTTTCAGATTTCGGATTTGGCTTTATAGAAATTGGAACTGTAACACCAGTTGGGCAGGAAGGAAATCCTAAAAAACGTTTGTTTAGATTAAAAGAAGATCAAGCGATTATAAACCGCATGGGATTTAATAATGGCGGCGTTTTGGAAGCTGTAGAACGTTTAAAAAAGAATTCGGGTGTTTTGATTGGCGGTAATATTGGTAAAAATAAAATTACTCCAAACGAAAATGCCGTAGACGATTATATTATCTGCTTTGATGCATTGTTTGATCATGTAGATTATTTTGTAGTGAATGTGAGTTCGCCAAACACGCCAAACTTAAGAGCTTTGCAAGATAAAGAGCCTCTTACGGCTTTGCTTCAGACTTTACAAAATAGAAATGTAGAAAAGCAGAAAACAAGTACTCAAAAAGTAAAACCAATTCTTTTAAAAATTGCTCCAGATTTAACAGACGAGCAATTATTGGATATTATTGATATCGTAAAAATAACACAGATTGCTGGAGTAATTGCAACCAATACTACTATTTCTAGAGATGGATTACAATCTCAAAATCAATCAGAAATGGGTGGTTTATCAGGAAAACCATTAACAAAACGCTCTACAGAAGTAATTCGTTTTCTTTCTGAAAAAAGCAATAAAGCATTCCCAATTATTGGAGTAGGAGGAATACACTCTGCAGACGATGCTATCGAAAAATTAAATGCAGGAGCAAGTTTAGTACAGTTATATACTGGTTTTATTTACGAAGGTCCAGCTTTAATAAAAGCAATAAACAAAAAGGTTTTACAACAATTGTAAAAGCAGTGCCTGCACGATTAATGCCGTAACGATTGCCGTTCCAAAACTTATCAGAGTACCAATTAAAACGTATTCGGTAAGTTTTCGGTCTTTGGCAACTTTTAAATCTCCAAATCTAAAAACCGATTTAGCGGCCAATAAAAATCCGATAGCTTCAAAATGTCCGGTTAGAATAAAACAGAAAACAAATAAACGTTCTAATATACCAATGTAATTACCTGCTTTGGCAAGTGAATCTTCATCATGGTTATCTTGGTTTTCGGGACTCCAAATAGAAATAATTATTTTAATGAAAATGGATGTAGGTTTCGTTAATAATAAAACTCCTGTGAGTAAAATCCAAAACTGACTTCCGAACCAAAGCAGATCTACTGTTTTGTTTTCGTATAGAAAAACTACACCAATTAAAACCAATAGATGCGCAACTTGATCTACAACAAACCAAGTGCGTTTGGTTTTTTGTGTCTGAAAATAAAGTTTAATTAAATCTATAATTCCGTGCAAAACGGCAATTAAAACCGCATACGGTATAAATCGAATTTCTCCAGCCAGAATTGCTGCTAAAATTCCATGTAAAAGAATATGCAGATAGAAATAACCGCTTTTGTATTTTTTGGCTTCTTTGTCAATCACCCATGAGTTGGGCTGCCAAATAAAATCGCCTAATAAATGGGCTAACAATAGTTTTATAAATAGAATCATGAGGCAGTAAGTTGTTTTATTTGTGTTCTAAAATAACGATCTAAATTCATAACTAATTCAAAATGAGCGCGTTTTTGTCTTCGGCTCACCGCGGCTTGATTAATGCCTAATTTTTGTCCCAATTCCTCTTGTGATAAAGTTGGGTTTTCTATAGCCGTGGCAACAAATTCGGCAGACTGTACGAGCCAGTTGTCCATAAAAGTCAAAGCAAGCTGTACCATCAGATTCATTTTTTCGTCAAAAGACGCATCACTTGTTCGTATTGCTAAGGTTACTTTTTGTTTTTTTAAAGTTTCAAAAAGCTCACCAGAATAGATAAAAGCAGTTCCGTTGCTTTCAGATATTTTTACCGCATTGTACGTTTTGTCTCCAAAACCAATACTCATTCGAGCATCCAATTTTAAAGCTCTTAAATGCGCTTTTATTAAAACAGCGGACCGTAAAGCTTCTTCGGGATTTTTTATTTCAATTTGAAATTGATCGCCCCTATAAACTTCCCATTGATTGGGCGTCTCGCCAAACAGCGATAAGATTTTTTTTAAACCCTCTACCCAGTCTTTAGACTTTTGCAGTCTTGAGTCAATTATATCACCTGTAAGTACACTAGTCATAGATTCAAATATAATTAAAAATAAATAAACTTATTATTACAAATATAGGCAATATCTTTTGTTATTACTTTTTTATGTAATAATTTTAAAAATTACGTATTTTGGTAATTTTAAAGTGCTCTAGTTTGGAGTAATAGTATAATTAATAAAAATTATAACTTTTATTTCATTAAAAAAGAAACTAACTTAGCCTTTACAAATGAATAAGCTTTGAATAAAGAAATCAAGATTATCGAATGTCCACGCGATGCCATGCAAGGTATCAAAACCTTTATTCCAACAAAAAATAAAGTTACCTACATACAAGCTTTGCTTAGAGTAGGTTTTGATACTATTGATTTTGGAAGTTTTGTGTCACCAAAAGCGATTCCGCAGATGCAAGACACCGCCGAGGTATTAGCACAACTTGATCTTTCTCAAACAAAAAGCAAATTGCTGTCTATTATTGCTAACACACAAGGAGCAGCTTTAGCAGCAGCATACGAGCCAATTCAATATTTAGGATTCCCTTTTTCTATATCTGAGAATTTTCAGATGAGAAATACACATAAAACTATTGCAGAATCTTTGGTAACATTGGAAGAAATTCTAGAAATTGCCGATAAAAAAAATAAAGAAGTAGTTACCTATCTTTCTATGGGTTTTGGAAATCCTTATGGAGATCCTTGGAATGTTGAAATTGTAAGTCAATGGACAGAAAAATTGGCTGGAATGGGAGTTAAAATCTTATCACTTTCAGACACAGTAGGAAGTTCTACGCCCGATGTAATTACGTATCTTTTTTCAAATTTAATTCCAAAATACCCCGAGATAGAATTTGGTGCACACCTGCATACTACGCCCGACAGCTGGTTTGAAAAAATCGATGCCGCTTTTAAAGCAGGCTGTACTCGTTTTGATGGCGCCATACAAGGCTTTGGCGGATGCCCAATGGCAACAGATAAATTGACTGGAAATATGCCTACAGAAAAATTGATTTCTTATTTTACAGCCAATAAAAAAATAACAGGTTTAAACTCTTTAAGTTTTGAAAGCGCTTACAACGAAGCTTCAAAATTGTTTGGAAAATATCATTAAAAAAAGAGTATATTTACTACAATTGTATGATAACCAGAATAAATGACGCTGCCTCACGTTTATTCTAATAAAGATTAGTTATGAAATCAAATTTCATCAGCAGCATTTCTAAAATATTTATTTTAGCCTCCTTGTTCTTTTCGTGTTCAAGTGATCTTGATTTTAATCAAGTGAATGATCTTAAATTAGAACCCGTAATTGTAGCCAACTTGGCGTATTTTAATCTTCCTGCGGCTCAAATTCAAAACGGACAGCAAATTCCTCCAGATGTAGAAAGCTTTGATATTTTTAGGCGCAAGTTTTTTACAGAACATCTTAAAAAAGCAGCACTTGATTTTGAAATAGAAAACACTATAAGTAAAGCTTTTGCACTCAATATAATTTTTATTGATGTAAATAATCAGCCGATTGAAGCCATCAATCTTATTGTTCCAGCTTATACAAGCGGTACAAATGTTATAAAATATCCTACCGAAGTTTTTGAAGGCGAAAGATTAGAAAGGTTAAAAAAAGCTACTCAAATTGGTTTTGAAATCTTAATGACATCGGGAACGCCTGCCAGTAATGATTCTGGTAATTTGAAGCTAAAATCGAGTGCAACCGTTTATATGGAAATCGAATGAAAAAAGCAGTTGTAATTTTAGTGCTTATTTTACAATTTTCTTGTTTTGCACAAAATAAGCAGCTGTTGTATAATTTTACTTCAATTCCGCAGTCATTACTTGTAAATCCTGGAGCCGATGTTTCTTATAAATTTTATTTTGGAGTTCCTATTTTATCTGGAGTTTCGGCCAATTTAGGATCGAGTAGTTTTTCTGCCTACGATTTATTTGCTAATAATGGAGTAGATTTTAATGATAAGCTCCGAAACGTTATAAACAAATCATCCAGCAACGACAAAACGCAGATAAACCAACAGTTAGAAATATTTTCTGGTGGCTTTAGAGTAGGAGGAAGAGATAGTCAGTCTTATATTTCATTTGGAGCCTATCAGGAATTTGATTTCTTAATGTATTTTCCAAAAGATATTGCCATTTTGGCCATAGATGGAAACCAAAACTATATCGGGAAAGCATTTAATTTGGCCGATTTAAGTCTTAGAGCAGAAGTACTTTCTGTATTTCATGTTGGATTTCATAAAAAACTGAGCGAAAAACTTGTTTTAGGCGGACGTTTGAAAATTTACTCAAGCGGGGCTAATGCTGTATCAACACACAATTCAGGAATTATTTATACAGGACAAGATGGACTCACACCTAATCTGTACAATCAGATAATTGATTCTAATCTAGAACTTAAAACTTCTGGAATAGCAACTTTTACGAAAGATGAATATGATGGAGATGTGGCTAGAGATATTGCTCATAACACTTTTTTTAACGGAAGTCTGGGCTTGGGTTTAGATGCTGGAATTACCTATAATTATAGAGAAAATCTTCAATTTACAGCAAGTATAATTGATCTTGGTTTTGTAAAACAATCAAAAGATATTGAAACATTAACTTACAAGGGAAATTATATATACAATGGTGTAAATCCACTTTTTGATTTAACCAATCAGCCAAAAGATGTTTTTGATGAATTTCGCGATGCAATCCCACGAGATACTTTATATAATAAATACACGACTTGGCGTCCGACAAAATTATATTCCTCTGTACAATATTCATTTGGAGAATATCGATCAAATGAAGACTGTGACTGCAGACAACAAACAAAAACAAGATATGTAAATGCTGTTGGCGGACAATTGTTTTTTATGACAATGCCACGTGATCCATATATTGCTTTCACCGCTTTTTATAAACGCAGTATTTTAGAAAAGCTAGATTTTAAAGCCACCTACACAATCGATCCCTATTCTAGTGCAAATATTGGTTTAGGACTCTCTGGAACCATCTGGAAATTAAATATGTATGCTTTAATAGATAATGTTTTAGAATATAAAGACGTTTCCAAAGCCAACAGTCTCGCCTTTCAAATAGGTGTCAATTTTATTTTTCAAGATAAAGAAGATTGATTTTTTAAACCATATAAGTGATATAAGCTAATTATAAAGCTATGTGCAAAAACTAAATGAACTTATATCACTTATATGGTTTAAAATGATTGATAGCTTTGTTTGTAATACCTTTCTTATAATGAGAAAATTAAGAAAAAGTTAGTATCCAAGTTTCCAATTTATTCACTATATTTGCACGCAATTCAACTAGAAATTGCAACATGATAGCACACAACTCCAAGATCATCGGCGAAGGTTTAACTTACGATGATGTATTATTAGTACCTAACTACTCGAATGTGCTTCCTCGCGAAGTGAGTATCAAATCAAAATTTTCACGAAATATAACACTAAACGTTCCAATAGTATCAGCTGCTATGGATACCGTTACAGAAAGTGCAATGGCAATTGCTATGGCACAAGAAGGCGGAATTGGTGTTTTACATAAAAATATGACGATCGAGCAGCAAGCTGCGAAGGTTAGAAAAGTAAAACGTGCAGAAGCAGGGATGATCATTGATCCAGTAACTTTACCAATGACATCTACAATTGCAGACGCAAAAAATGCGATGAAAGAATTCGGAATTGGCGGAATTCCAATCGTTGACGAAAACAGAATCCTAAAAGGAATTGTTACAAACCGTGATTTACGTTTTGAAAAAAACGGTGCAAAACCAATTGTTGAGGTAATGACAAGTAAAAACTTGGTTACTGTAGCAGAAGGAACTTCATTAGAGCAAGCAGAAGTAGTTTTACAAGGACATAAAATCGAAAAATTACCAGTTGTAAATGATAATTACGAATTAGTTGGTCTTATTACTTTTAGAGACATTACGAAACTAACTCAAAAACCAATTGCAAACAAAGACGTTTTTGGACGTTTAAGAGTTGCAGCTGCAATTGGTGTTACAGGTGATGCAGTACAAAGAGCAGACGCATTAGTTGCTGCTGGAGTAGATGCAATTATTATTGATACGGCTCACGGACATACAGAAGGTGTAGTAAATACATTGAAACAAATAAAAACAAAATTTCCAAACATAGATGTAATTGTTGGAAACATTGCAACACCAGAAGCGGCTAAATATTTAGTAGCAAATGGAGCAGATGGAGTAAAAGTAGGAATAGGACCTGGTTCTATTTGTACAACTCGTATTGTTGCAGGAGTTGGTTTTCCTCAATTTTCAGCAGTTTTAGAAGTTGCTGCAGCTATAAAAGGAACAGGAGTTCCAGTTATTGCAGATGGTGGAATTCGTTATACAGGAGATATTCCTAAAGCAATCGCTGCAGGTGCAGATTGTGTAATGTTGGGTTCATTATTAGCAGGAACAAAAGAATCTCCAGGAGAAACTATTATTTTTGAAGGAAGAAAATTCAAATCATACCGTGGAATGGGTTCTGTTGAAGCAATGCAGACAGGTTCAAAAGATCGTTATTTTCAAGATGTTGAAGACGATGTTAAAAAATTAGTTCCAGAAGGAATTGTAGGTCGTGTTCCTTACAAAGGAGAATTAAACGAAAGCATGCTTCAATTTATTGGAGGTCTTCGTGCCGGAATGGGATACTGTGGTTCTAAAGATATTCCAACTTTACAGGATACAGGACGTTTCGTAAGAATCACTTCAAGTGGTATTACAGAAAGCCACCCACACAATGTTACTATTACTAAAGAAGCTCCAAATTATTCAAGATAATTAGAGTTTTTATATAAAGCAAAAGGCGTAAGAGTTATATTCTTGCGCCTTTTTTATTTGTGATATATATGTAAAACTTTGTGTCTCTGCAACATTGCGAGAGATAATACAGTTAAATGAAATAAGTCTTTTTATGGAGTACCAGCCGAATTAGCTTCTCTAACTTTTTGATTGTCCAAAATATTTTTTAAGAAAGGCTGTACTTGACTCTCTATTTCGCTTTCAGAAATATCCAATGCTTTCGGATCGTTAACTAATGCAAACCAAGGTTTTGGAGCATCAAACGGATAACTTCCAAAAACAATCACCGGAGTTCCTTTTACTTTTACATTTTCGCTGTCTTTTAAAATCCATTCATCAGCCCATTTGTATAAGTATTTTGCATCTTTTTCTAATAATCTTAGGCACGAATGAGAAGCAGGATAACCAGGCAATTCATATTGATGAAAACCTACGCCTAATTTATTTTCGATGTTGAAATTCCATTTTAAATCCCATTCGTCATTAAAAGTACTAGTCGTTTTCTCAGCTTTCCAATTCGTAAAGAATAATCCTGTAGGTGTCTGGTCTTTTTTTCGTCCCATATTAGTTGGGCCGGTATAAACCAATTCGCCATTTTCGTAAGCAGCAAAAGTTTGTGTAGGATAAGAGAAAATCAAGACTTTTGGAACATCTCCTAAAGAAGAAACGTGTATTGGAAACGGAAGATAATAAGGTAAATCACCACTAAAATCTGTCGGAACTATAATAGAATCCATTTTGGGTAAATTGGCTTTATCTGTACGGTTTATGGCATAAGCGATGCTTACTTTACTGCTGTCGGTTCCGTTTGTTTTCAACCATTCTTTGGTTTTTTCAAAATGAAAACCAACAGATTTTGGTTTCTTGTATTCAATTGCTTTTCTTTTGGTTTCAACTGTTTTGTCTTTAGTTTCATTGTTTTTACAAGAACCTAATAAAACTAAAATAAATAACAGAAGGATATTTGATGTGTAATATAACTTTCTCATAATGCTGATTTTATACGAGTAAAGTTCTTTTTTTAGTGCTGAAAAAAATTACACAATTTCTAGAATTGTTTATTTGATTTGCATTTATATACTTGATAAAAATGAAATAACGTCTTTATTCCATTCCAATTTGTTTTTTATTAAATAATTCTCGTGTCCAGTGTTTTTGTAGACATTCAATTTTTTCATTCCTTTTAAGTTATTGTAGATTTCATCGATTTCTTTTCGGCTTACACTTTTATCTTTTTCGCCATACAGTAATAAAGTTGGGCAATTTATATTTTTAGCATATTCACTCGGATTATGACTAAATCCCCAATATCCATTTTGAATGCCTCCCCAAAACAATAAAATTCCCGCCATCGGAAAAGTTGGCGCATTCATTTTATTAAATCTTGCGCAAACGGTTTGATACATTGAGCCAAACGGACATTCTATAATAATACCTTTAGGTTCTATTTTATAGTCATTTATGCATTTCATTATAGATACAGCACCCATCGAAGTACCAAATAAATAGATGTTTTTTTCTCCCGTTTTGGTCAAATAATCAAATGTAGTTTTTACTTCTTCGGCTTCTTTGTAACCAATTGTAGTTTGATTTCCTTCAGAATTGCCGCTTCCCATAAAGTCTACTAGCATAGTACTGAAACCTAATTTTTGAAATTCATCTGATTTATCAAGCATCGAAGATTTTTCAGAACCGTAACCGTGAAATAGAATAATTGTTCCTTTAGATTTTTTGTTTTTAATCAGCCAGCATTCAATTTCTTTATTGCTTTTTAGTCTTAAAGTTTGATATTCTTGAGTTGGTAATTTTTTGTTTTTTGGCTTCGGATTATTAACTCCAAAAAACAACGTTTTTACTTTTTCAAAAGAAGATAATTTTTCAGGACTTTTAGTCTTTTCTGAATTGTTTTCTACAAAATGGGTAAATTTATAAGCATGAAAAAAAGCAACGATATTCATAATTATAAAAATGAATACAATTGCTTTAACGAATCTTGTTTTATTTTTAGATAATTTCATTTAGTTTTTAGTCAGTTTTATTTTCCCGAACTAAAATAATGAAAAACATCTTATATCAACCCTTTTATCTTAGCGTGCTGTAATAAAATAATAGTTTTAGCATCTTGAAGTTCACCAGACTCAATCATAGCATACGCTTCCTCAAAAGTATATTCTAGAACTTCAATATTTTCTTGTTCGTGATCTAATCCTCCGCCGTCACTTACTTTCATAGTTTCATCATATTCGCCAATAAAAAGATATACAATTTCAGTAACAGACCCTGGCGACATATAGGTTTCCATTACTTTCTGTACTTTGTTTAGTCTATATCCCGTTTCTTCTTCTGTTTCGCGAATAATAGCAGCTTCGGCATTATCTTTTTCTAAAAGTCCGGCACAAGCCTCAATCATCATTCCTGTTTTATTTCCGTTAAGGAAAGTTGGTAAACGAAATTGTCGAGTTAGAATAACCGTTTTTTTAGTAGTGTTGTAAAGCAAAATTGCAGCGCCATTACCACGATCGTATACTTCGCGAATATGAGATTCTGTTTTTTTATTTCCTATTTGATAGTCAAAAGTTACTTTGTTTAAAATATACCAATTGTCTGATAATAATTTAGTTTCGGTAATTTTAATTTCTGGATTTGTCATAAGTGAAATATTTTGTATAAAAAAACGCTCTGGATATCAGAGCGTTTAGTGGAAATTATTTTGTTATTGTTTGCTTTCTGTCTGGTCCAACCGATACAATTTTGATTGGCACTTCAACTTCTTTCTCAATAAATTCAATATATTCTTTTAGCTCAATTGGCAATTCATCATACGAAGTCATTCCTGTTAAATCAGCCTGCCATCCTTTAAATTCTTTATAGACAGGAGTTACATTTTCTGGCTCGATGTTATAAGGAAAGTGAGAAATGTTTTGTCCTTTGTAGTTGTATTCCGTACACACTTTTAAAGTTTCGAATCCTGAAAGAACATCGCCTTTCATCATCATTAATTGTGTTACTCCGTTTACTTGAATAGCATATTTTAAAGCCACTAAGTCTAACCATCCGCAACGTCTTTGTCTTCCTGTAACAGAACCAAATTCATTTCCGATTTTAGCCATAGCAGCACCAACTTCGTCAAAAAGTTCCGTTGGGAAAGGGCCACTTCCAACACGAGTAACATACGCTTTAAAAATTCCGTAAACCTCTTTGATTTTATTAGGAGCAATTCCTAAACCAGTACAAGCTCCAGCAGCAGTAGTATTAGAAGACGTTACAAAAGGATAAGTTCCAAAATCAACATCTAATAAAGATCCCTGAGCACCTTCGCATAAAATAGATTTACCTGCTTTTTGAGCTTGGTGCATGTATTCTTCACTGTCAATAAAATCTAATTTTTTTAATTCTTCAATAGCTTCAAAAAATTCTTTTTCAAGTTCTTCTAAGTTATATTGAATAGCAACATCATAAAAAGCAATCATAGCTTCATGTTTGTCTGCTAATGCTCTGTATCTTTCTTTAAAGTCTTCTAATTCGATATCTCCAACACGTAAACCGTTTCTACCTGTTTTGTCCATGTAAGTTGGACCAATTCCTTTTAAAGTAGAACCAATTTTTGCTTTTCCTTTAGATGCTTCAGAAGCTGCATCTAGCAAACGGTGCGTTGGTAAAATTAAATGTGCTTTTCTAGAAATGATTAATTTAGCTTTAATATCAATATTAAATTTCTCTAAACCTTCAATCTCTTTTTGAAAAACTACCGGATCTATTACAACACCATTCCCAATGATGTTTATTGATTTTTTATGAAAAATTCCAGAAGGAATCGTTCTAAGAACGTGTTTAATTCCGTCAAATTCTAATGTATGTCCTGCATTTGGTCCTCCTTGAAAACGTGCAATAATATCATAATTTGAGGTAAGAACGTCAACAATTTTTCCTTTACCTTCATCTCCCCATTGTAATCCTAGTAATAAATCTACGGTCATTCTGTTTTAATTTGCGTTGAGGCAATATTAAATTGCCCTACTGATTAATGTAGTTAATTTTCTTTTTTTTTATTTTTTAAATAATTCCTTTCTTGGATTATTGATTTTGCTTTTTGTTTCCGTAGAAATACAGCGAATGATTTGTGATTTCAATATCAAAAATCTCTTCGATTGTTTTTTTAATGGTTTGAATTCTTGGATCGCAAAATTCAATTACTTCGCCAGAATCAGTCATGATAATGTGATCGTGCTGTTTGTCGAAATACGATTTTTCATAGTAAGCTTGATTCTGCCCAAATTGGTGTTTTCTCACCAAAGCGCAGTCCAGTAATAACTCGATCGTGTTATATAAAGTTGCTCTACTTACACGATAGTTTTTGTTTTTCATTTTAATATAAAGGTTCTCTATATCAAAATGCTCTTCGCTATCGTAAATTTCCTGAAGTATAGCATAACGCTCAGGAGTCTTACGATGCCCTTTTTGCTCAAGATACATTGTAAAAACATTTTTTACAATTTCTTGATTTTTAGAGTTGTCAGTTGAAATTAGTGTCATAATCTGGCAAAGATAATTTTTTATTTTAATGAATAAAAGTTTAAGCTTTAAAGTTTAACTTTTCAAATCAGGATTTAGCAAGTCTGTGCGCACCTATTTTGGGCTTTTGTATTACTGTTTTCTCTGATTGAGGTTAACATATTAACATATTTATTTCTATTTATGATAAAACTAACAATTTATTATTTGACTTTTGTCATAAACATATACCAATTCCATTCCCATGTTTTTCCTTTGTCGTCGCTCATGGCTTGGCTCCAAACTGGATTATTTTCATCTCTAGCATCCCATCTAAATACTTGATGAACTTCTTTGTTTTCGTAGATATCTTTAGAGAAAAAATGGCCCACTTTATTTTCAAAAGAACCCACCACAGGTTTGTCTAAAACTCCAGTATTAGAATCAGACCAATAAATACTCCATAATTTTGTTAACGGATTGAATAAACGAACGGTCATTCCTTCAAAAGGTTCACCGTCAAAAGTGGCGAGAAAATTATCGATATTACCTATTCCATGTAAAATTGGGTACATTTCCTGAGTCGATGGAAATTCAATCCATTCGGCACAATTACAAAGTCTCTTTTTTAGTTTTTCATTTATAATGTTTGACTTGCCTATGAAAAAATCAAAATCATTTTTAGAAGAAGAATCCGAAGCAATAATAACAAGTTCGCCTTTTTCGTCAAAAAATAATTCAGGTATTTTTATAGTGTCTTTTTTCATAATTATAATTTTCTAAAATTAGAGTAGAAACAATTTTAAGTTCTATATTCCCTCGTTACTTTATCAACACCATCAATTTTTTTAATGGCATTGATCATTTTCTTCAAAATGGTATTATTCTTTACAATAACAGCAATTTGTCCGTGAAAAATTCCAGCATCAGTACTCAAAGAAATACTTTGAATATTAACACTCATATTGTTTGAAATTACTTTCGTCAATTGATTTGTAAGACCTAAAACGTCCATTCCAGTAATATTGATAATTGCTTTGAATTCTTCTTGAGACGAATCAATCCATTTTGCGCTCATAATGCGATACGCATAATTAGACTGCATTCCGATCGCGTTCGGACAATCTTTTTTATGCACTTTAATTCCTTCGTTTATCGTCACAAATCCAAATACATCATCACCAGGAATTGGGTTACAGCATTGCGAAAGTTTATAATCTAGTTTATCATGCTCCGTTCCAAAAACCAGCATGTCGTAATTACTGCTGATAACGGGTTTGTGGATATCTTCGGCTGCCGTTGTATCTTTGTTTCTTTTAATTTTATTTTTGAAGAAATTGATGATCGTATTGCTTTTTTGGGCCGCATAATCTTTTAGCTGCTGATTTTCAATTGCACCAATTCCAACTCTATAAAACAAATCTAAACTCGTTTTAAGTTTGAAGAAGTTTACCAATTCATTGATAACCTGTTCACTTATCGTAACTTTTAAGTGTTTAAGTTTTCTAGTAAGTAATTCTTTTCCTTCTTCGGCAATTTTTTTAGTGTTCTCGTTAAGAACGTTTTTAATCTTATTTTTAGCCCTAGAAGTTGTTACATATTCCAGCCAGTTTATAGTTGGTTTTTGGTTGGCAGAAGTTATTACTTCAACTTGATCACCACTTTTAAGTTCGTGATTTAGCGGTACCAAACGTCCGTTTACGCGCGTTCCTCTGGTTTTAATTCCAATTTCTGAGTGTATACTAAAAGCAAAATCGAGCGAAGTAGCGCCTTTTGGCAGCGATTTAATTTCTCCTTTTGGCGTAAAGACAAAGATTTCTTTAGAATATAAATTCATTTTAAAATCTTCAACAAAATCAACGGCATTTGTTTCTTGATTTTCTAATGCTTCACGAAGTAAATTCAACCAAACATCTAAACCGCTTTCTTCTGTAGCGCCGTTTTTGTATTTATAATGTGCTGCATATCCTTTTTCGGCAATTTCGTCCATACGTTCACTACGCACTTGTACTTCAACCCAACGGCCTTTTGGTCCCATTACGGTAATGTGCAGTGCCTCGTAACCTGTAGATTTTGGTGATGAAATCCAGTCACGCAAACGACTCGGACTTGGTCTGTAATGATCGGTTACGATTGAATATATTTTCCAAGCCACAAATTTTTCGTCGTGAGGATCTGATTTGTAGACAATTCTAAGTGCAAATTTGTCGTAAACTTCATCAAAACTTACATTTTGTGCACGCATTTTTCGACGTATCGAATAAATAGATTTCGGACGCCCTTTTATAATATAATCAATTGCTTCAACATCAAGAGATTTCTTTAAAACATCCGAAATGTCTTTGATGTAGGCATCTTGTTCTTCTTTTGTTTCTCGAATTTTACTCACAATATCATTGTAAACGGCAGGTTCTGTATATTTTAAACCTAAATCTTCGAGTTTTGTTTTAATGTTGTAAAGTCCCAAACGATGGGCAAGAGGCGCATAAATGTATAAAGTTTCAGACGCGATTTTAGTTTGTTTGTATTCTGCCATCGAATCCATAGTCTGCATATTGTGCAGACGATCGGCCAATTTGATTAAAATAACGCGAACGTCATCATTCAAAGTCAGAATCATTTTTCTAAAATTCTCTGCCTGCATCGATGCATTCAAATCTTTTTGAACCAATGAGATTTTGGTCAACCCTTCAACCAGCTGCGCTACTTTTGGATTAAATAAGCGCTCAATATCTTCAACAGTAATCGGAGTATCTTCTACAACATCGTGTAATAAAGCCGCAGCAATAGAGGTGGCTCCCAAACCAATTTCAGAGGCAACAATTTTTGCAACTGCAATAGGATGAAAGATATACGCTTCGCCAGATTTACGTCTTTGTTCTTTGTGAGCATCAACGGCAACATCAAAAGCTTTTCTAATCAGCTTTTTGTCAGTTGGAGTTAAAGTTTGATAACTTATTCGAAGTAATTCTTTGTATTCCTGCGCAATTGCTTTGTTTTCTTTTTCAATATCTATTTCTATCATAACGGCATAGTTCAAGTCTTAAAAATAAGCATTTGTTAGAATATACGCAAGGGAATGGAGTGTTGATTTTATCTCATTTTTGAATAGAAAAGTTTCAAGTTTGAGGTTTCAAGTTTTCCACCGCAATTTCTAATCTAGACTTAAAACCTAAAACAAAAAAATCAGGTTTCAAGACCAGTTTAAACCTGAAACTTGAAACCTGAGATTTGAAACTTTTTTTTATTCTTTCGTAAAATCTAAATCCTGAAAATCATAACTAAAATCGGTTAATTCAGAAATAGGAAGCATTTTTAAGTTATTGGCTTTTCCGCTTTCATCATATTTAAAAATTAGATGAGCATCGGCATGAAAAAAAGCATTGTTCCATTTCACGACATAGTTTCCGTCTTTATAGAAAAAGACTTCACCAGCCAATTGCGACGAACGTTTTGAGGCAAAATATACTTTTCCTTTTTTCTCTGTAATATTGATTTCTCCAAACCAATTGTCTTTATAAACGCCTGTAATTTTGGTAAAATCGGTTTTGATTTTATCTTTTTTATTTTTTGCAACGACTGCCCAAACTTCATCGGTAACTTTATCTGCAGTTGCCTCGCCAGCTTTACTTCTGTTACTGTAAACCGTTACATAATCGTCAGATTTAATACCTAAATAACTGTCTTTTATTGTGTTTGTAATCGCACTAAAAGCTGAACCAGATTGTTGATTGGTTAAAACAATAATTCCTAAACCTAATTCTGGAATCAATGTAGTTTGTGTTACATTTCCTTCTAAACCTCCTGTGTGTGAAACTTGTTTGTATCCTTTTACATCACTTAAAAACCAGCCTAAGCCATAACCGCTAAAATGAGTATTGTATGGAGCTCTAGTTTTTACAGGAATAATAGTCTGTAACTGCCACATTTCGTCATGTTCTTTTTCCGAAAACAATTGTTTATCACCGTATTTTCCGTTGTTAATCTGCAGAATAGCCCATTTACTCAAATCATTGACACTCGAATAAATTCCGGCAGCACCGTCAAAAAGCTGATTTTCGTATCGTTTGATGGTTTTTAATTTTCCATCCACAGGCACGTGAGGCGTTATTACATTTGAAGTGTCTTTTAAGCGTTTTACAGAAGCAACACTTTCATTCATTTCTAAAGGTTTCATAATGCGGTTTTCAACAAAATCTGCCCAAGTCTGTCCGCTCACAACGTGTACAATTTCGCCAGCAATAATGTACATTAAATTATCATAATCAAATTTGGTTCTAAAACTCGAAACATTTTTTAAATAACGTAAATTATGAATAATGTCTGTTGCCGTAAAATTACTTCCGTCAGGCCAGATCATCAAATCTCCAGCACCAAGACCAAGTCCGCTTCTGTGCGTTAACAAGTCACGAATTGTAAATTCTTGCGTAATATAGTCGTTAGACATTTTAAAATCAGGAAGATATTTAGTCACCTTATCATCCCATTTTATTTTGCCTTCATCAACTAACATTGCTAAAGCAGTACTTGTAAAAGCTTTACTGTTAGAAGCAATTCCAAAAAGCGTATTAGCATCTACTTTTTGCTGTGTTATAATAGATTTTACACCATATCCTTTTGCCAAAACTACTTTTCCGTCTTTTACAATTGCAACTGCAATTCCGGGAACATCAAAAGCTTTCATTGTTCGATCTACTAATACATCAACTTCTTGATTGGTAATTTGTGCTGAAAGCGAAAAACTAAATAATAAGGCTAAAAGTGATAGTTTGTAATTCATAAATTTAAAATTTTAGTATTAATTAAATCCTCTTTGACGTTTGGCTTCAAAAATTAAAATGGCAGCTGCGACCGAGACATTCATGCTGTCAATTTCGCCCTGCATCGGAATAATAATATTCTGAGTTGCGGCATCGCGCCAATCCTGTGTTAATCCTGTAGCTTCTGTACCCACAACTAAAGCTGTAGGAGTTGTAAAATCTTGTGTATGATAAGAAGTTGAATTTTGTAATGTGGCGCAGTAAAAATCGATTTTATTTTCTTTTAAAAAAGCAATAATTTCTGCTGTTGTTCCTGTTGCAATTTGATTGGTAAACAAACAGCCTACACTTGAACGTACGATATTTGGATTGTATAAATCACTTTTTGGATTTGCAATCAGTACTGCGTCTAGGTTTGCTGCATCGGCAGTACGTAAAAGCGCGCCAATATTCCCTGGTTTTTCGGGAGCTTCGGCAACTAAAATCAATGGGTTTTTAGACAATTTCAAATCAGATAATAATAATGATTTGGTCTTAGCAATTGCCAAAATGCCTTCGGTAGTATCGCGATATGCTAGTTTTTGATAGACTTCTTTATTGATTTCTATCAATTGTATTGGCGTATTTACTAATTTATTAATTTGATTTTCAGTAACTAATTCAGGTAAAAATAAAACCGTTTCTATTTCGTAACCGCCTTTTATGGCTATTGAAATTTCGCGTAAACCTTCAATCAAAAATGTACCAGTTTGTTTGCGGGCTTTTGCTTTTTCTTGCAGTAAAACGAGCGATTTTATAAATGGATTTTGTATTGAAGTAATTTGTTTCATTCTGTCTAAAGGTACTGGGTTTCTAAAACGCTAAGATACTGCGATTTTTTCTTCCTGCAAGGTTTGTAAAATCTTGTAGACTTTTTAGAAGCAAAATGAAGTGAAAATGAGTTTGCCACGAATTACACGAATTTTCGCGAATTGTTTTTTTCTTCAATACAATTAAAAATTAGTGAAAATTAGTGTAATTCGTGGCAAAAAAAGTAAAAATTATTTTTTAAGGATTTCTACAACTTCTCCAGCAACAGGATGTTCGGCTGTAAAAGTGTAGCCCATAATTTTGGCAATAGTCTGCGCAAATTGCTTTTGATACAATTGCCCTTCTGTTTTTATTTCGCCTTTTGGAGTAATTTCTGGTCCCATTGCAGCAAACCAAATTTGAGAAGCACCTGCAACATCAGCTCCGTGATCTGTCCATTGTGATTTTATTTTGTCGCCGCGACCGTGATCTACCGTAATCAATAAAGTAGTTTTGTTTTTGTACTGCGGATCATTCTGCACAAAATCCCAGATTTCTTTAATCCATCTATCAACTTGATTTTGAGCATCAAGATACGATCTGTAATGTCCGGCATGCGCCCATTCGTCCGTTTCTCCGTAAGCAATATAAAGTACTTTAGGTTTTTTAGTTTTCAGTTCGTTCAGCGCTTCATAATGCGTAAAAACATCTAAACATTCATCTTCATGAAAAGGCTTAAACGAATTATCGCGCATTTCGTTTAATAATTGTTGAATAGCTGTTGGATTTTTCCCTCCAACTTTATCAAAGGCAGAAATCACCGGAAAACCGCTTCTTTCTTCATTCAAAATACGATCAAAAGCATCCCAAGCACCAAACGCTGCTATTTTTCCTTTTAATTTAGACTGATGATTTAAAAATTCTAAAACATTTACATTCGGATTGGGTTTGTATGAGTTTGAATTAACCAGAAGATCTACATTTCCAGTCATAATCTCACTGTAGCCAGGATAACTAAACCAATACGGGTTGGAAACGTCTACTTTATTTCCAAGATCACGATTTCCGTAAATCTGACCTTTTGTAGCTATTTCTGTCCATAAAAAGGGCATTATCTTTTTACGGCTTTCTTTGCTGTCTGCGTTGTAGTATTTTTTGTAAATGTAAGTGCTGTCGCCTTGATTAAACTTTTTATCATTGGCAATTGCAGTATCTACGCCTTTAAAAACATCTTGCCATCGTAAGCCGTCTGTAGTGATAATAATAATGTTTTCTGTCTTTTGAGCCGAAGATAAAAAGCCCGTTAAAATGAATAAAATTAGTATCGATTTTTTCATTTTTCAATGTTTTAGAAGTTATTTTGATATTCAAAACTAATCAATAATTCAAATCGAGCGAATTCCTTTTTTTAATATAACCATTACTTAACAAGGAATGTATCTAAAAATCTCCAGTCTCAACTTCTAATTGAGCTTTTAAGAATTAGAAGTTTTAACAATATTGATAGAAAATGAACCTGATTTAGAATTAAGTGATAAAAACCAGATATTTTTTAATCGGTCTAGTTGAGTTGGAGGATAAATTGGACTATTAATTTGGCATTCTAAAGCATGAATTGTTTTATCTCCTAAAAACATTATTTCGTTCTTCTCTTTTTTTATATTATCAAGCCATTTTGAAATTGAAGCTTCTACATTCTCAGCATGAACTTGAGTACAATATGTTCCTCCTCGAAATTCAACGATATAGGTAAAAATATGATTTTCAGAATAATTCATTTTATAAAACTACAAAATTCCTCTAGCCTTAATTTCTAGATATTTATTAATAGCGTCCAAAGTCAAGTTTTCGGGCTGTGTAAGAACCGAATGAATTCCATATTTTTTAAGTTCGTTGGCAATTAATCGTTTTTCGAACATGAATTTTTCGGCAATAACTTTATCATAAACCTCTTGAATCGTATCGGTTTTTTTGTTGATGATCGCGTTTAATTCAGTATTATTAAAGAATACAACAACTAATAAATGGTTTTTTGCAATTCCTTTTAAATACGGTAATTGTCGATTTAAACCATCCATAGTTTCAAAATTGGTGTACAAAATAATCAAACTTCTCTGATTGATGTTTTTCTTAATATCAACATACAATCGGCTGTAATCGCTTTCAAAAAAGTCCGTTTTAATGTTGTATAAAGTTTCCAATATTTTTTGCATCTGCGAAGCTCTTTTCTCTGCAAAAACTCTGTTTTCTACCTTTTTAGAGAAAGCAAAAATTCCCGCTTTGTCTTGTTTTTTCAGAATCACATTCGATAAAACCAAAGTAGAATTAATAGCATAATCTAACAAACTCAATCCTTCAAAAGGCATCTGCATTACACGTCCTTTATCAATTGCCATGTAAACCGACTGCGATTTTTCGTCCTGAAACTGATTGACCATTAAAGAATTTTTCTTGGCTGTAGCTTTCCAGTTTAAAGTTCTAAGATCATCGCCCTGTACATATTCTTTAATTTGTTCAAATTCCATTGTATGACCAATACGACGGATTTTTTTAATTCCGTATTGATACAAATTATTCGAAAAAGCCAATAGATCGTATTTTCTTAATTGAATATAAGACGGATAAGTGGGAACCATTTTATCTTTATCGAAAGTAAATCTTCTCGAAATCAATCTTAAAGGCGAAGAAACATAAACATTCAAAGCTCCAAAATAATATTCGCCGCGCTCTGTTGGGCGTAAATCATATCCGATTTCTTTTTGCTTAAAAGCTTTTATTTTTGATGTGATTTTGAAATTACGTACTTGAAATTGAAACGGAATTTCATCAATAATCTTAACTGAAACAGGGAAGGAATACTGATTTTTAATATCAATTGTTACTGGATTTAAATCGCCATTTGAAAGTTTTTCTGGCGTTGTTCTCGTTGCTTCAACTCCAGTTTTGGCTAAATACAAAAGTACAATATCGATAAGAAGAAATGTGCTTAAACCCAAAACAATAAACCAGACTCCGTTGTATAAATTCGGAAAAATAAAAGCGCAAATAAACAATCCTATAATGCCCAAAAGCACATAGAAAAAGAAGTTGTTGAGGTATAGACTTTTAAGTAGTTTCAAGGTTTTTTGTTTTTTAAAAAGTTTCAGGTTTCAAGTTTCAGGTTGAAAACTGCTGCCTAGTTTTAATCTTTATTTCGTTTCCTGCAAGGTTTTTAAAACCTTGTAGGTATTTATTATTAAATTTTCAGATACCTAAAAGGTCAAAAAAAGACCTTGCAGGAATGCGTGAATACAAGATTTCAAATTTTCATTTCGTTTTCCTGCAAGGTTTTTAAAACCTTATAGGTATTTATTAAATCTTCAGATACCTACAAGGTCAAAAAAAGACCTTGCAGGAATGCGTAAATACAAATTTTTAAGTTTTTAGTCACAATTCTCAACTTGAAACCTGAAACTTGAAACAAAAATTTTTATCTCGGTATCTCAACCGTTTCAATAATCTGTTTGATAATTTCTGGACTTGTAATACCTTCCATTTCGCGTTCTGGAGTTACAATTACACGGTGTTGTAAAACAGGAATTGCAGCATCTTTAATGTCTTCTGGCGTTACAAAATCGCGTCCGCGGATAGCAGCAAAACCTTTAGCAGCATTCAGGATCGCGATAGAAGCACGAGGTGAAGCACCTAAATACAAAAAGACATTTTCTCTAGTGTTTACCACAATTCTAGCAATGTATTCCAGCAAGTTTTGTTCTACTCTGATTTGTTTAATTAAAGTTTGATATCCTTTTATTTCTGCAGCAGAAAGTATTGTTTTAATGTTTTCCAATTTACCATGATCCTGTAATAAATGTTCTCTCTGAATAATCAGGATTTCTTCATTTAATTTTGGATAATCGATTGTAATTTTAAACAAGAAACGGTCTAATTGCGCTTCTGGCAAACGGTAGGTTCCTTCTTGCTCAATTGGGTTTTGTGTTGCAATGACCAGAAATGGAGTTTCTAGCGTATAAGCAGTTCCATCCATAGTAATCTGGCGTTCCTCCATTACTTCAAAAAGTGCAGCTTGTGTTTTAGCAGGCGCACGGTTAATCTCGTCAATTAAAATAAGGTTAGAGAAAATTGGACCTTTTTTAAATTCAAATTCAGAACTTTTTAGGTTAAAAATAGAAGTTCCTAAAATATCCGACGGCATTAAATCGGGTGTAAACTGAATTCTGCTGAAGCCAATATTTAAGGTTTTAGACAATAATTTTGCAGTAATTGTTTTAGCAACTCCTGGAACACCTTCTAGCAATACGTGACCGTTTGATAAAAAGGCAACCAAAAGCTGATCGATCATTTTTTCCTGCCCAACAATAACAGTTTCAAGTTCTTTTTTTATGGCAGTAACGTGATCTAAAAGCGGTGCTAAATTTATTCTGGTTTCAAAATTCACATTTTCGTTTGTGATTTCAGTTTCTGTTGTATTAATATCGTCCATGATTGGTATGTTTTCTTTTAATTTCGGTTATTAACTATTAATGTAAAATCTTTTCGATTGCATTATTCATTCTAATCAGATCTTCTTCAAGACTTCCGTGATAACTATTTCGATGTTCATTAATTAAAAATACAAGTTCTCGAATATCGTTTTCTTCTTTCCCTGATTTATGATGCAGTTTTTTAATAAAAACATCATCGAGTTTTGTCGTATCCATTAAATATTCATTCCTCATTCGTTCTAAGAAGTAAATGATCTTTTTATCGATTATATTACTGTGATCGCCTTCTTGATAATATAAATTTCCGATTGTTTTTGTAAAATCGACTGTTAAGTTAGGCAGTGGTTTTAGTATCGGAACGATTCTCTGTTTTCGTTTGGCATTAAAAAATATAAAAATAACCATTCCGATTAAGAAGAAATACCATGCCCATTTTAAGGCTGGCTGGCTAAAAATATAACGAAGCGGTGATTCTGAAATCGATTCGCTGTTTTGCCCTTTTGTATACCAAAAGACATTGCCTTTAGGTACATACGACATTACATTTTCGGCATATTGGTAATTTTGTTTTTTTAATAAATAAAAATTAGTAAACGCAACTGGCTGTGTATGCAGATAGAAATAGCCATTTTTATAAGGAACTTTTATAAAATTGACATCTCTTCTGTTTTTCATACCGTTTTGATACCCTAAAACAGTAGTGTTCAATGTATCGATTTTGCTAAAATAAAATTCTTCTCCAGAGGCAGCAAATGGATATTTTTTCGATTTTGCAGTTTTATTTGGCATCCACGAAAAAGTAGTATCGGCATTTTTATAGATTGATTTCTGTTCAATTTTTAAACTGTCTAATAAAGATTCTGGGAATGTTTTCATGCTCAAAAAAGCATTGTTTCCGTGCGATACAAAATAAAAAAGCTCAGAAATAGATTGATCGTCAATACCTCCAAATTCCGATACATTAAAAAACGTACCGCTTATTTTGTACTTTCCAGAAATAGTATCGGCAACATATTTAGAATCTAAAAATTCATAAGGTGTTTCAGAAGAAATTCTTTCAATTTTTTGATTTTTTAAAAGGCCATTTATTTCTTTATCAAAAATATATAAGCCAAACGGAATTTTATCATTTACAGAGTAAGTTGGTCTCCAATCAATAGGTTTCGGTCGGTTGCTGTCTGCCATTAAAATTAAAGCAAAAACAAACACCAAAATACCAATGTATATTTTTATGGTTTTATTCATTGCTAAAAGTTTTTATTGCATTTTTAAAACGGTTTTCTGCTTTTTTAAACATAACCTCGTCAATTTCAAATTCGCCATACCAGATGTAATTATACAAATAGGATAAATAGGTAAAATCTTCTCTATAAACTGGGCTTTGAAGCTCATATAAATAATCAGAATTGGTTTTTTCGATATCCCATTCGATATAATGATTCTGAGCCATGACTTTCAATAACCAAAGATAATAGTACCGCACTGCGATTCGTTTTTCTCCAGTTTGAATACTCTCTTTTATTAATTTTTCAAAATCAAGAAGGTGAATGTTTTTCTCCACTTCTGAATAATCGATGGTTCTTTTTCCAGAATTTTTACCAAAAATCCATTGTCCCTCTTTATCAATAATAGCTCTTGCGATCAGGTAAATAACAAACACAACAATAATGACTGCTAGAACTCTCAATAAAATAGTAACAAAAGTTACAGAACTCTCATCGGTACTAAATTTAAATAAATCTCTAAAAACACTAGCCAGCCATTCTTTAAAGCGATCCCAAGCATTTTTTTGAGGTGTTTTATATTCGTACACAAATGCACTGTCTGTATATTTTTTTTTGAAATTTTTGTCGAATTTTTTACTTTCAACGTAGTTGTTGTCTACTTGAATATCTTTTTCAGTATACTTTACAGCAGCAGCTTTTGGCGGTTCTTCTGTTGCCAAAGAATCCTGAGCATTAGAAATACTGCAGCAAAAAAGAAAAATGATTATGATGAAAACTCTATTCATTATGGGTTCCAATTAAATCAATTTCGCTAATAGTTGTTTGGTTTTCATTTTCCTCTCTTAAACTATAATAGATAATTCCTTGATTGATGATAACTAAATTATTGAAAAGATAACTTAGTATCACAGCCACAACAAAAATAACAGTTATAAAAATACCGATAGATGAAAAATAATCGGACGAATTAGTATTTGATTTAAAATCAGCAGAAGTAAAAAATAAGACCATTCCAATGGCATACGGTATCATTGTTATAAAACTTTGTACCATCTGAATTAGTATAAGCATGATAAGAGTAGTTGCTGTAATATGCCAAAAACGTTGTTTTACTAAATCAAAACCAATTTTTAGAGCCGTAAAAAAGCTTGTTTTTTCGGTAAGATAAGTATAAAAACTTAAATGCATCCAAGCTATAAAAGCTGGACCAGCAATCATAATTAAAGGGATCCCGATAAGAATGAAACATAAAAAAACTAAAAGCGAGAAAAGTAGCACCATTAAAGGAAGTACAACAAAAAGACATCCTAAAAAGAAAAGCAATAACCGGCCAACGTTTTGTTTTAATAGTACAAGAAGGTCTGAAGTATTAAAATCATTTCCGTTTTTCTCGTCTAAAAGCTGTAAATATAATATAGGAAAAGCCACATTTAGCAATGATAAAACAATAATCATTAATCCAAAAAAGACCAATGAACTAATAAATATAGTAGAATTATTATTGAAATACTGTAAAAAATAATCTCCATTTCCAGTTCCCGAAGCAAATAAAACTTCAAAGTAAACCTTAAAAAAGAAGTACATTAAAACACATAAAATCAATAAAAAACCTCCATTTATGATGAAATAATTCTTGAAATAATGCTTCCCAAAAGTTTTAAAAAAGGTAAAAGTATCTGAAATGAACTCGCTGAGTTCTCGTTTTTTAAAAAGTACAAACATTATATAGAAGTTGTTTTTTTGTGAACAATAAAAGGATAAACTAAATAGTAAAATGAAATAATACCCAAGGTAAATAAAATAATAAAACTGCTTAACCAGTTGGGCATATCAATAGAATAACGCGTAATAAAACCTTCTAGAAATCCTGCACTAACCGTAAAAGGAAATGTACTTAAGAATATTTTGAAGCTGTTTTTAAAACCCATTTTAAAAGAATTTATTCTCGAATAGGTTTTTGGAAATAGGATAGAAGCTCCTAAAATAAATCCAGCCGTAGTTTCTATTACAATGCCGAAAATTTCCATAGCACCGTGAATCCAAATACCGCGGACGCTTTTCCAGAAAACTCCCTGCTCGTAAAACATATATTGAAAAGCACCTAACATTAAGGAGTTTTGCAGAAAAATATAAAAAGTTCCCATACCGCCAAAAATTCCATAAATGTAGCATCTTGCACCCACGTAGAGATTATTCATGGTAATACCAATAAAACTTCCCCAGTTCGTTCCAGAGCCATATACAGCCATTGGATCGCCTTTTTTGATGTTTTCCAGCGTCATGTTTACATAACCATCTCCCAAAATTAAACGAATAAAATTCGGATCGTACCGAGCCGAAACGACACCCATGGCGACAGTAGCAAAAAATAAAATAAAAGCATACATTAAGTATCTTTTATACTCGTAAACCAGCAAAGGCACATCTGTTTTAAAAAATTCTAAGAATTTATTTTTTTCCGTACGTTTGGTTTTGTAAATCTTTTGATAAATCTGCGATGCAAGGTGATTTAAGTAAACTACCGTTTTACTTTTTGGGTAATAAGTTTGCGCATACGACAAGTCATTCATCATTTGAATGTACAAATTAGCTAACTCATCAGGATTTTTTTTAGCTTTACCAAAAATAGCTAGCTCAAATTCCAGCCATTTTTCTTTATTTTGTTTTATGAAGGCAACTTCTCTCATTGTAGGCTAAAATATAAAATATGTCAGAATTATCTATTAACACAACACAAAATGTTAAAATAAATTTTATTTCGGCTTCTGTAGGAGAACGAATGGGTGCTTATTTTCTCGATTTAATCATTAAAATCGCTTATGTTATAGTGGTTTCGCTCATATTTTTCTATTGGTTAAAAATAGACAGATTATTTGTAAATTTAGACTCTTGGTCGAGATTTTCCATCATTTTTATGCTTTATTTTCCTGTAATAATCTATTCGATCACACTCGAAAGTATTTTTGAGGGACAAACCGTTGGAAAAAAGCTCACCAAAATTAAAGTTGTAAAGATTGATGGTTATCAAGCAGGTTTTGGTGATTACCTAATGCGCTGGTTTTTTAGACTGGTAGATATTACCATTCTTAGCGGAATTATAGCCTTAATAACTGTAATTTCGAGTAAAAACGGACAACGTTTAGGCGATATGGCAGCAGGAACAGCAGTGATTACTTTAAAAAATAAAATTAATATTAGTCATACCATTCTAGAAGAAATAGGGAATGCGTATGTGCCAACGTATCCTTTAGTTATTAAATTATCAGATAATGATATGCGAATTATTAAAGAAACATTTTTAAAAGCCGATGCTAAAAATGATCATGAAATGCTTTATAAATTAGTCGCTAAAATTGAAAACGTAACCGGAATTAAAAATCAATCGGGTAATAACAGCGATTTCCTTAGAGTTGTTTTAAAAGATTATAATTTCTATACGCAGAGTATGTAATAGAATTGGATAAAATAAAATAATAAGAAGAGATTCCCGTTCTGCAATTTTGAATCTTTGTAACTAAAAATAAAAAATGTTTCATTTATTAGATCTTATCGGCACAATGGCTTTTGCCATGTCGGGTGCTTTAACAGCCATGCATAAAAAATTAGATCCGTTTGGAGTCTTTATTATTGCGTTTGTTACAGCAGTTGGCGGCGGAACACTGCGTGATGTCTTAATTGGTAGAACGCCAGTAGGCTGGATGAAAGACTTACAATATGTTTATGTTATAATATTAGGTTTTGGTTTAGCCATTCTTTTCAGAAAAAGGTTTGATAAACTGCGTACTTCCTTATTTTTATTCGATACGATTGGTTTGGGCGTTTTTACTTTGATAGGTCTTGAAAAAGGAATTTCAATCGGACTTCATCCCATAATTTGTATTGCTTTAGGAACCATGACGGCTTGTTTTGGCGGTGTTACGCGTGATATATTATGTACAGAAATTCCAACTATTTTTAGACGTGAAATCTACGCTACCATTTGTATTTTTGGCGGCATTGTGTTTTTTGTTTTAAAGAAATTAAATCTAAATGACGATGTTTTATATTTAGTAACCTCAATTGTTATTATTACAGTACGATTGATGGCTGTAAAATACAAATGGTATTTAAAAGCATTTGATCATAAATAAGTTTTTTTGCCACGAATTTCACGAATTTTCACTAATTTTTTTTAATACATAAAAGCATAAAATTTATAAAAAAAAAAGAATGTAAAAAAGAAACACATTTCTTTTACATATGTAGCTATTTGTTTTGTAAATAAGCGAAAAGCCTGTTTTTGAATACACAAAAAAGCATGTTTCTATGTGTTGAAAAATAAACACAACATTTGAAACTAAAATACACCAATAAAAAATTTGTGCTAATTCGTGCAATTCGTGGCAAAAAAATAACAATAAAACATGATTAAATACACCATAAAAAAATACGACCAAAACGATTACACAATTTGGAATGACTTTGTAAAGAAAGCCAAAAATGCAACGTTTTTGTTTCACCGTGATTTTATGGAATATCACAAAGACCGCTTTGAAGATTTTTCTATTTTAGTATTTGAAAATCAAAAACTTGTCGCAGTTCTGCCAGCCAATAAAAATGACAATTCTGTTCATTCACATCAAGGACTTACGTACGGCGGTTTAGTTTTTTTATCTAAATTTAAAGCTGAAAATATTGAATTAATTCTAGATCAGATTTTGTTTTTTTTGAATAAAAATGGAATAAGAAACTTTTACTATAAACCAATTCCAAGCTTTTATTTTACAGAAGGAAATAATGAAATAGATTTTTTTCTATTTAAAAAAGGCGCTTTTATAGACCGAAAAGAAATGAATCTAGCCATAAATTTAACGCTTCCGCTAAAGATCTCCAAAAGCAAATTAAAGCATTTTAGAAGAATAGAAAACCTAGATTTAGATATTATTGAAGAACAAGATTTTCAGCCCTTTTGGGAAGAAATTTTAGAACCGAGATTATTAGAAAAATTTGAAGCAAAACCCGTTCATACAAAAGAAGAAATCACTTTGTTAAAACAAAAATTTCCAGAAAATATAAAGCAATATTCCGTTTATCAAAAAGACAAAATTATTGCTGGAATTACGATTTTTGAAACCGAAAATGGAGTAAAATCGCAATACGGCGCCACATCAAAAAATGGAGAAGAAGTACGAGCACTTGATTTTTTATTTATTAGCTTAATTGAAAAGTACAAACACGAAGGGAAACATTTTTTTGATATGGGAATTGTGAATGAAGAAAACGAAAAAAGGTACCATCCAGGACTTCTAACACAAAAAGAAGAATTAGGCTGTGCGGTTTACAATCAGGATTTTTATATAATCAATTTATAATGATACCATTTTTAGACCTTAAAAAAATAAACGAACCGTATGAAAACGCTTTTCAGGAAAAACTGAAATTGGTTCTCAACAACGGCTGGTATATTTTGGGTAAAGAAGTGGAAACATTTGAAAAGGCTTTCGCTGAGTATTGCCAAACCGATTATTGTATTGGTGTCGGAAATGGTTTTGATGCTTTAGTTTTAATTTTTAAAGGTTATATAGCGTTAGGAAAACTGCAAAAAGGTGATGAAGTTATCGTTCCTGCAAATACCTACATCGCCAGTATTTTGGCCATTTTGCAAGCCGATTTAGTTCCTGTTTTGGTAGAGCCAAAATTAGAAACCTACAACATCGACCCAGATTTAATTCAAGAGAAAATAACGCCAAAAACAAAAGCCATTTTAGCCGTACATTTATATGGACAATTGGCAGAAATGGATCAAATTAATACAATCGCAAATAGTAATAATTTGTTAGTGATTGAAGATGCTGCACAATCTCATGGAGCAGAAAAAAATCTAAAATCTAAAATCAACAATCTAAAATCAGCAATCGCTTACAGTTTTTACCCTGGAAAGAATCTTGGCTGTTTAGGTGACGGCGGCGCAATTGTAACCAATGATTCGGCATTAGCCAAAGTGATTTTTTCGCTTCGAAATTACGGTTCAGAGCAAAAATATCATAACCAGTATATTGGTGTAAATTCCAGATTGGACGAATTGCAGGCAGGTTTTTTAAATTTAAAATTGCCTAATTTAAATGCAGATAATAAAAAGCGTCAAGACATTGCAAAACGTTATTTATTAGAAATTAAAAATGAAAAAATAATACTTCCGTTTTGGGATTTTTCAAATAATCATGTATTTCATTTATTTGTAATTCGAACAGAAAACAGAGAAGCGCTGCAGGAATATTTAACTCAAAATAAGATTCAAACCGTAATTCATTATCCAATTCCGCCTCACCAACAAAAAGCACTTTTAGATTGGAATCATCTTTCGTTTCCAATTACAGAAAAAATTCATAACGAAATTTTAAGTCTGCCGATAAGCCCAGTTTTAACAGCCGATGAGGTGAGTTTTATCATCGAAATAATAAACCAATATTAAATCGTGTCTGAGAGCAAAAAGGCATATCAGCAGATTCTCAAAACAACTTCACTTTTTGGAGGAGTTCAGTTTTTTACGATTATCATTTCGGTAATCAGAACCAAATTAATAGCCGTTTTTATCGGTCCAGCTGGAATGGGAGTTATTGCTTTGCTTAATTCGACTTTAGGTTTAATCAGCAGTATTTCAGGTTTGGGAATTGAAACCAGCGCAGTAAAAAATATCTCGGAAAACTACAAAAACGAAGATCTAAAAACAGTTTCAAAAACCATTCATATTGTAAAAAGAATTGTTTTTCTCACAGGATTATTCGGAATGTTATTGACGATCGTTTTCTCAAAAGTATTAAGTATTATTACATTCGGAAATTCAAGTCAAACCTATGCCTTTATTCTTCTTGCCGTTATTGTATTATTCAAACAATTATCATCAGGACAGTTAGCCGTTTTACAAGGTTTGCGACAACTGCAGTTTTTAGCCAAAGCCAATTTGTACGGAAATTTATTTGGTTTACTTTTTTCAATTCCAATCTATTCTTTTTTAAAGATTGATGCCATAATTCCAACAATTCTGATTGCATCCTTAACAGTATTAATTTTTTCGTTTTATTATTCGAATAAAATAAAAACAGATAAAGGAGAAATTACAAAAGAAGCATTTTTTATCGAAGGAAAATCAATTCTAAAACTGGGCTTTATGCTCACTATAAGTAGTGTTTTAACCCTTTTGTCAACTTATTTAATTCAGATTTATATTGGCAAAATTGGAAGTTTAGAACAAGTCGGATTTTACAACGCAGGTTTTACATTACTGAATTCTTACGTCGGAATTATTTTTACAGTAATGAGTACCGATTATTTCCCGAAATTAGCGTCTGTTAATTCTGATAACTATAAAATTAGACAAAGCGTAATAGAGCAGGCTTTTACATCAATAATGATTATAACGCCCGTAATTGTTTTATTTTTGACATTTATTTCAGTTTTAATACCCATAATTTACACGCCAAAATTTAACGAAATCATTCCAATGGTCTGTTTTGGGATTTTAGGAATGCTTTTTAGAGCCGTTTCATGGTCAATGGGATTTATTTTGATTGCCAAAGGCGATTCTAAAATGTTTATAAAAACCGCTGTCGGATTTAATATTTTGTCTTTAGTAATGAATGTTTTAGGTTATTATTTTTACGGATTAGAAGGATTAGGATTTAGTTTTTGTCTTTACTTTTTATTTCATTTTATAGGGCTGAAAATCATTACCAAAAAGCGATATGATTTTTATTTTGAAGAAGATTTTTATTTAATTTATTTTATTTGTTTTCTCATCTGTACCATTACTTTTTTCTTTAGATTTCTAGAAAATCCAATTTTAAAATACAGTTTAATGACGCTGATGATTTTTATTTCTTTGATTTTTAGTTTGTATCACATCAATAAAAAGATAAATTTAAAAGAAATGTTCGCCTCTCCAATTCAGAAAAAAAATAATCAGAATGATTCGAAGCAGTTATAGAAAATGTCGATCTTTTTATCATAAACTCCAATTTTACTACACGGTAAATTGGATTAAAACACTGTATTTTAATTTTAAAAAATTTCCATTCGCAACAGCAAAAAAACTTCCTGTTTTCTTTTATAATAAAGTAAAATTTACCTCAATAGAAGGTGACATAAAAATAGAAGGTGAGATCAAAAAAGGAATGATTGGTTTCGGACAGCCTTACGAAATGAACACGCGGCACAAAGGCATTGCAGAAATTATTATTTTAGGAAAAATAACATTCAAAGGTAAATTTCAATTTGGTAAAGATTATCTTGTTTTTGTTGGCGAAAATGCAAGCTGTGAGTTAGGAAATATGGCTTCAATGGCTTCTAACGGAAAATTAATTTGTACCGAAAAGATTGTGCTGGGAGATTATGCCCGTTTAGGCTCTGAATCTCAAATAATCGACACCAATTTTCACGATATGATTGATACAGAAACAGGTGAAAAGTTTAAGAAATCAGCTCCAATTTTTATCGGAAATTACAATTTTATCAGCAATAGAGTTACGATTCAAAAAGGAACAAAAACGCCCGATTTTTGTACTATTGCATCAAATAGTTTATCTACAAAAGATTATACTTCTCTTGGGAATAATATTTTAATTGGCGGAATTCCAGCATCATTGATTAGAAATAACATTTCGAGAGACTGGCAGGGAGAAAAAAAAGAATTAGACGATTTTTTAACGATATAAAATTGAGTTTCATAGAGTCCCATCGGGACGCTATATTTATAGAAACAGACAGGTAGAAAAACAAGCATTAGACGATTTTCTAACGATTTAGAATAAGTCCCATCGGGGTGACATATAATTAATAAGCTATACCGCACCGCTGGAGCTTTTTTTCAAAAACGGAATAATTTTCTATAAATATTTTGCTCCGTTGGAGCTTTTTAGAATGATTGGATTACGCAAAAACAATTCTAATTCTCTGCTTTATTTCAAGAAAAACATACTTCAACAATAACTTATAATCGGCAGTTTTATAAGTCAGAATCATTTCAAAATGCATTCTTTTTAAAATAGCTTTATGTTCAGTTTTAGATCGATTTAATACAATTGCTTTTTTGATAATCAAATAAGTCGAATAATTGATTTTTTTAGATCTTGCATCGTTTTTAATAAAAAAATGAGTTCCTAAAGAAGAATTAGAAATTCTTTTTTGAATCAAAACTGCATCAATAAAATCAACTTCATAATCACGTGATGCTCGAATCCAAAGATCTAAATCTTCGTACGCAAGATTTTCGTCATAACCATTTAATGTGTCAAAAATAGATTTTCTAACCATTGATGAAACCGAGCAAATACTATTTCCGCCAGAAATAACACTCAAGTAAATATCACCAGTCTGCCTTTTATCAATTATTTTTTTCTGATTATCTACAGGAAAATAATAAGAATCATGTTTGCCATTTTCTGAAATCAATTCAGCATTTCCGTAAACAATTCCTAGATTTTTATAATGGCTTTCTTTGAAGGTTTTGAGTTGTAACGAAACACAATTTGGTATCAAAATATCATCTGCGGCCAAATCGATAATAAAATCACCTTTAGCTAATTTAAGTGCTTTATTAAACGATTTTGTGCTTCCTAAATTGGTTTCGTTGGCAATAAATTGAACTTTGGGATAATCAAGAAGCCATTTCTGAATTGTTTCTTTTGAATTATCAGTACTGCAATCATCTACAATAATTAACTCGACAAAAGGATAATCTTGATTAATAACCGAAAGTAAACTCTCGACAACATTCTTTTCGTGATTATAACACAAGCAAATTATGGTTACCAATGAATTATCTTGCATATTGTTAATTTTAGACGCTGATTACACGGATTCGCTATCGCGAAGACACGGAAAAGCACGGATTTTTATAGTATTACTTTTTTACAAATATGAGAATTCAATATCAACAAATAAAAAAATCAGTTTTATCAGCGCTTTTGCGATAGCAAATCAGTTTCATCCGTGTTCTAATTCGCACAATCCATAAAAAAAGCAAATACAAACATCACATCAAAAGCGTAAGTTTATATATTTGATACGAAAATAAGAAATCACGTATGATATTGTCGCACAAAAAGAAGAAAATTGCTTTAATTGGTTATCGCTTAAACGGAGGCGGAAGCGATAAAGTGATGGCAAATTTGTCACTTTTCTTTGAACGACAAGGTTTTGAAATTGATATTATTATTGTTCTTAACGAGGTTAGTTTTCCATACGCAGGAAAATTGGTCAATTTAGGATTACTTAAAAACAACCGCAACGGAATTTTTAATAAAGTTAAAAGACTCAAAGCTTTACACACTTATTTGCAAAACAACAAGTTCGATTATATTATTGATTTCCGTTTCCGAACAAAAATCATTCAAGAACTTATTTTGGCGCGATATATTTATAATGCTAAAACCATTTTTACCGTTCATAGTTTCTTGATAGATCATTATATGCCCAATAATTCTTGGCTTACCAGATTAATGTACAATCATTGTCTGGCAAATATTGCGCTTGGAGAGAAAATGAAAACATTGATAGAAAAGAAACATCAGTTAAAAAATGTAGTCACAATTCCGAATCCAATTTATATAGAGGAAATATTAGAAAAGCAAGACGAAAATCTGGAAATAGACTTTAAGTTTATTCTCGCTGTCGGGCAGTACGAAAATGAAATTAAACAGTTTGATAAATTAATTTTTGCTTATGGAAAGTCTGTTTTGCCAGAAAAACAAATACACTTAATAATTCTCGGGAATGGCGACGAATCAAAGCTAAAAGAAGCCATTTTAGAAAATAACATGTACAATTTTGTACACCTTTTTGGTTATCAAAACAACCCATTTAAGTTCATGAAAAAGGCTCAATTTTTAGTTTTATGCAGTAAAAATGAAGGATTTCCGAATGTTATTTTAGAATCTTTGGCGTGCAAAACGCCAGTTGTATCTTTCGATTGTGATTTTGGACCGCGAGATATGATTAAGACCTTAAAAAATGGTATTTTAGTAGAAAATCAAAATTGGGAAAAACTTACAGAAGCAATGAATCTGCTTATTTCGGATGAAGTTTTATACCGAGAAATAAAAGAAAATACATTTGAAAGTATTCAGCCTTTTCTCTTAGAAAAAATTGGTGCTTTATGGTTGAATTTATTAGAGGAATAATTCGTTGCGCGTAATTATTTTAACACATAGAGACATAGATTTGACTTTTATTAAAGAAGAATATAAAGAGAAACATATTTCTTTCTCATAGCTATGTGTGTCTAAACAAGTGAAACGCCTACTTTTGAGTTTACAGAATCTATGTTTCTATGTGTTAAGAAAAAATATGCGCGCAACCAAGATTAAAATATGACAACAACTCAAGATATTTCATTATTCAAAATTCCGGTTGTAGAAGATCTAAGCGGGAATCTGGCTTTCATTCAAAATGATATTCTTCCGTTTGAATTCAAGCGTGTTTATTATCTTTTTGATGTGCCGAGTTCAGCTTTTCGTGGCGGACATTCGCACATTGAGCAACATGAAGTTTTGATTGCTTTAAGTGGCAGTTTTGAAGTTACAGTAAATGATGGAACCAATAAAAAAAGTTTTTTGCTAAACAAACCCAATGTTGGTTTGCATCTTCCAAAAGGAATTTGGAGAGAATTAGAAAATTTCTCTTCGGGTGCCGTTTGTCTGGTTTTGGCTTCAGATGTTTTTGAAGAATCAGATTATATTAGAGATTACAATACTTTTTTGAATTCAAAAAAATGAAACTGCTTTATATAGTTCCCAAAATAAAAAATGCCGGCGGTGTCGCTAGGGTTTTGGCTGTAAGAGCCAATTATTTTGTAGCAAATTTTGGATACGAAGTTCATATTCTTTCTCAAAATGAAGAAGGAGCAGAGCTGTTTTATGCTTTTAATAAAAAGATTGTTTTTCATAATATGAATTTAGAAGGAAACACTTTTAGTTTCTTTATTTCCCTAAAAAAAGCAGTAAACCAAAAGATAAAAGAAATAAATCCAGATGTGATTTTGGTTGCAGACAACGGTTTAAAAGCTTTTACTTATCCTTTTATTATTTCAGGAAAAACACCAATTGTTTTTGAATGTCACGGCTCAAAATACATTGAAGTAAAAGCACAGAGAAACAGTTTCTTTTTAAAGTTAAAATATCAGTTTAAAAACTTCGGAGCTGGAAAATTCACTAAAATGGTGGCTTTATCAACCGAAAGTTTAAAAGAATGGAATGTTAAAAATGCTGTTGTAATTCCAAATCCATCTTGGATAGAAACAGAAAAAAAAGCTTCTTTACAATCTAAAAAAGTCATTACAATCGCTCGGTATTCTTATGAAAAAGGTTTAGATCGATTATTGTTAATCTGGGAAAAAGTCAGTAAAAAATATCCCGATTGGGGTTTAGAAATTTATACTGATGATATTGTTTCTTTAGAAAAAGAAGCTTTCAATCTCGGAATTATTTCAACAATAAATTACTTCAATTTTACAAAAAACATAGAAGAGAAATATTTAGAAGCGTCTATTTACGCAATGACTTCCAGATCAGAAGGTTTTCCGATGGTACTTTTAGAAGCAATGTCTTTAGGTTTGCCTTGTATTGCTTACGATTGTCCAACGGGTCCAAGATCGATTATTAAAAATCATAAAAATGGCTTTTTAATTCCTGAAGGAAACATTGATCAATTTGTAGAAAAGCTTTCTTTGTTAATGGAGAATTCAGATGAAAGAGTACGATTAGGGAGCATGGCAAAAGAATCTGTAAAAGACTTTTCTACAACAAAAATAATGGGGCAGTGGAAATTGTTTTTAGATAGTCTATTAGTTAAAAATTGATTGTTAAGATTTCGTTTTACGTTTTCCTGCAAGGTCTTTTTCTGACCTTGTAGGTATTATTTCGGGCTGTTGCGAAAACCTACAAGGTCAGAAAAAGACTTTGCAGGAGTTGGACTTGTTCTAAAGCAGGTTGAGAATTAATCAGCTTTCTTTAAACGGCAGAAATAACTTAATTTATAAAGGTCAAATAGAAACAAAGAAGGTTTTGGAGAAAGTAAATTGGCTTCGATTTTAGTTTTACTTTTTTGAAAAAGAAACGCTGTAAATGGAATTAGTTTTAATGTTTTTAAAAGAGTATAAACTTTAATTATTTTACTGGCATCTTTTGAGATTTTATTCGAATTATCGAGAAATGAAAGATTTTCAAGAGCCGTTTTGGTTTTGTTTAAAAACACAATTGAAGTTTCTAAATTCAGATGAAAAGTTGGATTCTCAATATGGTTTACTTCTAAATAATTTGCTTTTAAAACCGAGAAAAAACATAAATCTTCGTAACCGTATTTTGTAATAGATTCATCAAAAGGATATTGAAGGAAAATCTCTTTTTTAATTAAAAGATTAGAAGTCAAAGCACTAAAATTAGGATTTTGCTTTCTTTGAGTTAAGGATAAAGCTTCTCTTTTATGACCATAAACCCAACGTAAAAGTTGTTCTTTTTCAGGTTTTTGAGTTTCATAAACAATACCTCCAAAAATAATATTATTTTGTAGTTTTATAGAATCACAATATTTTTGGATGAAATCTTTCTGAGTTGGAAAAGTGTCACAATCTAAAATTAATACCCAATTGTGCTTTGCTTTTTTTGCTAAAGTATTGATGTTTTTTCCTCTTCCTAAATTGGTTTCATTTTCAAAAAAAGAACAATTCGGAATCGTATTAATTTCTTGATTTAGAGTGTTTACTGTAGATTTTGAAGCATCATCCTGACAAAGAATTTCAAAGTCAATTCCAATAGAATTACATTGTGCAGCTAACTCTTTTGCGAGAGGTATTGCATTATAATTATAAATTGGAATTAAAATCGAAAGCATTAATTAGATTTTTTTTAGAAAATATTGGTAAAGGAAATGTTTTTTCTTAAATGATTTCTTATGTTTATAAATAATGATTACAAAAGTCAAAAATAAATAAAAAAGCAGAAAACTTTATATTTCCTTATCAGGATAATTCTTTTGATACGGTGTTTTTATTTTCTGTATTTACGCATATGCAGCCATTAGAAGTGCAGCATTATCTTAGTGAAATAAGCAGAGTATTAAAACCAAATGGTAAATGTTTGTCTGCCTTTTTTGTGTACGATGATGAAATTGAAAATGCAATTTCACAAAATAATAAAGGTTTTAGTTTTGCTTACAAAAAAGAAGGATACAGGCTTATGAATGAAAAAGTCTCTTCGGCCAATATCGCTTTCAAAGAAAAATATTTATTGGATATGATTAAATCAAGTAATTTAAAATTTGAAAATAAAATATACGGAAGCTGGGCAAGCAGACAAAATGATAATCTGTTTGATTTTCAGGATATTTTAGTTTTTAGGAAAGAATAAGTTAATTCAGTTTACACGCTTCTCTGCACGACTTCAAAGATTCTTTCGTCTTCACATTTTAATGTTTTAGACGGGAATTTCATCAATAAAGCATAATCGTGTGTTGCCATGATAATAGTTTTTCCGTTAGCATTGATTTTTTTCAATACTTCTAAAACTTCAGAACTTGTCTGCGGATCAAGGTTTCCTGTAGGTTCATCGGCCAAAATAAATTCAGGATCGTTAAGAAGAGCTCTCGCAATCGCAACACGCTGCTGTTCACCACCAGAAAGCTGGTGAGGCATTTTGTTTACAAAGTCTTTCATCCCAACTTTATCCAAAACTTCATCAATTTTGTGTTCCATTGCATCTTTTTCATGCCAGCCGGTAGCTTTTAGTACAAAAAGCATATTGTCTTTTACAGAACGGTCTGGAAGCAATTTGAAGTCTTGAAATACAATACCGATTTTACGTCTCAAAAACGGAATATCATTTTCTTTTATAGTTGCCAAATCAAATTCAACAATATGTCCTTCGCCTTCTGTTAGAGGTAAGTCGGCGTATAAAGTTTTCATGAAGCTACTTTTTCCAGAACCTGTTTTTCCGATGATGTAGATAAATTCACCGTGTTTAACATCTAAATTTATGTGAGATAAAATTTTTCTTCCTTCTTGATATATAGTGACTTCTTTAAGAGACAGTACGGTTTGTGACATAATAAATTGATTTGAATTGTAAAAGTAATAAGATAACGGTTGGATTCAAAATAAATTTCAATGATTTCTGAATAAAATTTAGAGACAAACGAAATGAAAAATTAAACCATATAAGTGATATAAGTTCATTAAAGCAAGATGTGAGCAAAGCTTCTAGCTTATAATGACTTATATTGCTTATATGGTTTAAATGAAAGGTGGAGGGCCAATATTTTGAGGTTTAATAAGGCGTTAAATAACAACGATTAAATGATTTGTTGATAATAAAACCTTGAAACGTTTCGTTATAAACGGTATAAAATGATAAATTTGAATACTAAATAAAATTAAAATGCGTAGACTCTCCTGGTTCTTTTTATTCCAAATTATCCTTTTTTCGACCATAGTTTCGGCACAAAAATCAGCTATATATACTTACGATTTAAAGGATTTTGACAAAGCACTGGCTTTATATAATGACAAACAATATGCATCGGCACAACTTATTTTTGAAGCTGTAAAAAACAAAGCAACAACCGAAGAAATTCAGTCAGACTGCGCGTATTACATTGCCAACTGTGCCATTAGAACGAATCAGGCAAATGCAGATGATTTGGTGGAAAGATTTGTAGACGACTATCCGACAAGTACAAAACAAAACCAAGCATATATAGAAGCTGCTAAGTTTTTCTTTGAGCAGGGAAATTACCCAAAAGCGCTGCAGTGGTTTGATAAAGTTGACGAAAGTTATATGAGTAAATCTGATTCTGATAAGTTTAACTTTCAGAAAGGATACAGCTATTTTAATGCTAAAAAGAAAAAAGAAGCAACAACGTATTTTAATAAAGTGGTAAATTCTCCAGAATATGGTTCTCAAGCCAAATATTACTTAGGATTTATGGCTTATGAAGGCGATGATTATAAAGAAGCTACCAAATATTTTGACGAAGTTTCGGGCGAAGAGAAATACAAAGAAAAGCTTTCGTATTATCAAGCGGATATGAATTTTAAATTAGGAAGCTTTCAGAAAGCGATTGATTTAGGACAGAAAGCCATGAGTAAATCAAATGCTATTGAAAAATCGGAGCTGAATAAAATTATCGGAGAAAGTTATTTCAATTTAAAACAATACGACAAAGCCATTCCGTTTTTAGAGCAGTATGCTGGAAAAAAAGGAAAATGGAGCAATACCGATTTTTATCAATTAGGATATGCTTATTATGAGCAGAAAGAGTATGAAAAAGCAATTTCGCAGTTTAATAAAATCATTGAAGGAAAAGATTTCGTAGCGCAAAATGCTTATTATCATTTAGGTTTAAGTTATTTGAATACGGGCAAAAAACAAGAAGCTTTAAATGCTTTTAAAAATGCTTCTGAAATGGATTTTAATGCACAGATTCAAGAAGATGCGGCTTTAAATTATGCAAAAGTAAGTTACGATATCGGAAATGCATACCAGACTGTTCCTGGAATTCTGCTTGATTTCTTAAAAAAATATCCAAACAATTCAAGTAAATCTGAAATAGAAAAATTATTGGTTGATTCTTATATTTCAACTAAAAATTACAAAGAAGCTTTAGCTTTATTAGAAAAAAACAGATCTCCAGAAAATAAAGCGGCGTACCAAAAAGTACTTTTTTATAGAGGTTTAGAATTGTTTAATGAAACAAATTATACAGAAGCAGCAAAAATGTTTAAAAGCGCTGTAAGCGAACAAAAAACACCAGAATTTACTGCCCGCGCAACGTTCTGGAAAGCAGAAACAGAATATGTAACAGATGATTTCTCGAATGCTTTATTGAGCTACAAACAGTTTGCTGGTTTAGCCGCAGCTAAAACTACAGACGAATACAAAAACATCAATTACAATATTGGATACACGTATTTTAAATTGAAAGAATACGATCAGGCGGCGAATTCATTTCAAGCTCAAATCGATAATGCTCCAGCTGATAAAGTACGCTTAAATGACTCATATCTGCGTTTAGGAGATTCAAGATTTGTAACTTCTAAGTACGGTCCTGCGATGGAAGCGTACGGAAAAGCTATTGCTGCAAAAGGTGTTGATGCTGATTATGCGCAATTTCAAAAAGCGATTTCGTATGGTTTTATGTCAAATAACACTAAGAAGGTTGATGAATTGAATAATTTTCTTCAGATGTATAAAAAATCAGATTATCGAGATGATGCTTTATACGAATTAGGAAATACGTATGTATCGGAGAAAAAAAATGATCAAGCTATAAAAACATACGATCAATTGATTGCTGAATATAAGAATGGTGCATTTACTTCAAAAGCAATTTTAAAACAAGGGTTGATTTATTACAATTCAGATCGTGATGAACAGGCTTTAGTGAAATTTAAAAAAGTAGCAGCAGAATTTCCAAAAACTCCGGAAGCTTTAGAAGCGGTTGCAACAGCAAGATTAATTTATGTTGACTCAGGAAAAGTAGACGAATATGCAACTTGGGTACGTACTTTAGATTTTGTTTCGGTTACAGATGTTGAGTTGGATAACGATACTTATGAAGGAGCGTTTAAACAATACAGCTCAAACAACAGCAAACAGGCAATTACTGGATTTAGTGGTTACATTGCCAAATTTCCATCAGGTATGCATGCGCTTGAAGCTAATTTCTATTTGGCTCAATTGTATTATGCAGAAGGTTCAGAAACAAAAGCGTCGACAAATTATCAATATGTAGTCAGTCAGCCTAGAAATGAGTTTACAGAGCAATCGTTGTCAAAATTGGCTCAGATTTATTTAAAAGCAAAAGATTGTGACAAATCGATTCCGGTTTTAGTTCGTTTAGAAGAAGAATCGGATAATACTCAAAACAAAAGTTTTGCTCAAGCGAACTTGATGAAATGTTATTACGATAAAAAAGATTATAATAATTCTGTGATTGCTGCCGATAAAGTATTGCAAAATCCAAAAGCAGATGTCAATGTAAAATCAGATGCCCAGATTATTGTAGCACGCGCCGCAATGCAGACTGGCGATGAAGACAAAGCAAAAGCAGCTTACGCTAAATTGTCGTCGACATCTAAAGGAGAATTAGCAGCAGAAGCATTGTATTATGATGCTTATTTTAAAACAAAAGAAGGCAAATTTGATGCTTCAAACGTGTCGGTTCAGAAACTGGCAAAAAACTATTCTGGTTATAAATATTATGGCGCTAAGAGTTTGGTTTTGATGGCGAAAAATTTCTACGGATTAAAAGACAGCTATCAAGCAACTTATATTTTGGATAACGTGATTAGTAATTTTACAGATTATCCAGATGTTGTAGAAGAAGCAAAAACCGAGTTAAGCGCAATTAAGTTGGAAGAATCTAAAACGAATTCATCAATTACGAAATAAGAATAAAGAACAAAGAGTATAGATTGGAGCGTCTATTTTCTATATTCTTTTCTCTTTGTTCTAAAAAAAAGAAAAAAAAATGAGTTTACCTTTTTATATAATTGATGTTTTTGCCGAAAACAAATATGCTGGAAATCAATTGGCAGTTTTTTTAGATGCAGAAAATTTAAGTTCAGAGCAAATGCAGCAGATTGCAAAAGAGATCAATTTTGCAGAAAGTACATTTGTAACTAAACTGGATAGAAAAAATAATAAAGCAACGATTAAAATATTTACACCGGCTAGTGAAATGCAGTTTGCAGGCCATCCAATAATTGGAACTTCGTGGGTTCTGATGAATAAAATATTTGAAAACTCACCTAGCGAAATTAAACTAGAGGTTCCAATTGGTCCAATTTCAATTCATAAGTCAGAAGATTTGATTTGGTTAAAAGCAGCGCAGCCAAAATTCTGGGATATTTTTTCAAAAGAAGATTTTACAATTTTCAGTAATTTGAAAGTAAGTGATTTTGAAAATCAATTTCCTATTCAAGAAGTTTCAACAGGAAGCGCTTTTGTAATGGTGGGATTGAGCAGTAAAAGAGCGTTGGAAAATCTTGTTTTGGATAAAGACAAAACAAATGAGTGGCTGAAAAAGAATTGTAAAACAGAACACAGAGCTTTATACTTTTATTATTTAGAAGGATTAAAATTGTTTAGCAGAATGTTGTGTATAGAACACAACCAATTGGTTGAAGATGCAGCAACAGGAAGCGCCAGTACATGTCTGCAGGCTTTTTTGTTAAAGTATAATAAACCAGAGTTTGAGTTAATCAATTATCAGGGAGATTATATTGGGCGTCCTTCTCAAATTCATTTTAAAGGAAAATTAATTGAGAATCAGTTTGATATCCAGATTGGCGGAAAATCGCAATTTGTAGCCAAAGGCGAGTGGGAAGCTTAGTGGCTAAATGAGATAATTAGAGAATTAGATAATTAGATAATGTAATAGATCATTGTAAAAAGTAAAAAGTGAGAAGTAAAAAGAGGCACAGTCATTTTACATTTTACATTAATCATTTTACAAAAAAATATAAAATATGAAAATTAATTTCCAGAATAAAACCATCATTTTGATTTTGCTGTTTGTTTTCCAGCTTTCATTCTCACAGAAGAAAGAGGAAACCATTGGAACAGAAACTGTAAATGTTGTAAAACCCTATTCGCCAACCATTTCTGATGCTTTTAAAGTAAAAGAATCTCCTTCTCTTGACGATACTGGAAATCAGCCAAAAGAAACTATTAAATACAGTATTTTGTCTGTTCCTGTAGCTTCGACTTTTACACCTTCAAAAGGAAACGCGGCTAGTGTAGATAAATCTAAAAAAGAAAGATTATTTACTAATTATGCGACTGTTGGACTTGGAAATTACAGTACACTGAATGCTGAGTTGTTTGTGACACAGGATTTAGGGAATAATGATTATGTGGCAGGAATGTTTCGCCATCATTCGTCACAAGGCGGGATAAAAGATGTAGAATTAAATGATGAGTTTTATGATACGGCTTTAAATGTAGGTTATGGTGTAAACAACCGTGATATAACTTGGAATGTAGATTTAGGATATCAAAATCAAATTTACAATTGGTACGGTTTACCGGCAGATTTTGGTGCAACGATTCCAGATCAGCGTTTTGATTTGGTAAACGGAATTAACCCAAATCATTCTTATAATACGATTACACTTGGCGGAAATGTTGAGTTTACGGAAAGTGTTTTTAATAAAATCGCAGCAAAATTTACGCACTTCTCAGATAATTCATCTTCATCAGAAAATCATTTTTATGTAAAACCAACTTTCAAAGTTGATGTAATGGATCAGGCAATTAATACTAATGTTATTGTAGATCACGTAAGCGGTTCTTTTAAAAATAATTATGCACATGATAATACTGAACCTGTAAAATATAGTTTTACCAATGTTGGTATTGAACCAAGTTTTGTAATTCATGAAAATGATTGGACTTTAGAATTGGGAGCTGGATTGTTTTACAGCGGAGATTCTGAAAACAGCGGTAACAGACTTTATTTTTACCCAAAAGTAAATGCTTCGTATAAGCTTGTTGGTGATTTAATGATTTTTTACACGGGTGTAAACGGAAGTTTAAATCAGAATTCTTATGCTGATTTTGTTACTGAAAACCCATTTTTATCTCCAACTTTAACGATTAAACCAACAAGTAATCAATATACTGTTTTTGCCGGTTTGAAAGGAAAATTGGCTAATAATGTAAATTATAATCTTACCGGATCTTATTTGAATGATAAAAATAAAGCGTTGTTTAAAAGCAATGATTATACAGAAGATTTAGGAAATGAGAATTATGCTTACGGAAACTCTTTTGGAGTTGTGTATGAAGATGTGAGAACCTTTCGTTTTTATGGTGAATTAAAAGCTGATTTTTCGGAAAATGTAACTTTCGGTATTAACGGAACTTTTAATAGTTATAAAACAGACGAAGGACAAGAGGCTTGGAATTTGCCTACGATGAAATTGAGCACAACGTTAGATGTTAATTTTACTAAACAATGGTATGCTGGTTTAAACATTTTTTATGTGGGTGAGCGTAAAGATATGCAGTCTAATCTTGATTTAGCTACGGTTGCAACGCCAGTTACTTTAAAAAGTTATTTTGATGCTAATGCGCATTTGGGTTATAAATACAGCGAGCGTTTGACTTTCTTCTTAAGGCTTAATAATATTGGAAACCAAGCTTACGAAAAATGGTTAAATTATCCGGTACAAGGTTTTCAGGTGTTAGGCGGGGCTAATTATAAATTCGACTTTTAAGGAGAGTTTGCCTCGAAGGGGCTAAGGCACAAAGATTTTTTATTATAAGCATATAGGCTTTAAATTCATGGATAATTTTAATTTATTCTTGAATTTAAAGCTTAGTTTTTTTTACGATCTTTGTGCCTTAGCGCCTTTGCGGCATTCCATTATGACATTCAAAGAAAAAATACATTCACATTATTTACAAATGGTTCAAGACCGAATTGATGTTTTTAGAGACATGATTTCAAATTTGACCGAAGATTCTAAAAACGATGCAAAAGGTTCTGCCGGTGATAAACACGAAACGGCTTTATCGATGATGCATATCGAACAGGAAAAATTAACCAATAAACTAAAAGAAGCAATTACTCAAAAAGCTATTTTAGATAAAATTGACGCCTTAAAAATTACCGAAAATATCATTTCTGGAAGTTTGGTTAAAGCAAACGGAATCTATTTGTATTTGAGTGTAGCGCTTCCTAAAATTGCTATCGATGGTATAAATGTGATTGCACTTTCACCACAATCTCCTTTAGGTTCTCATTTAATGGGCAATAAAGTTGGTTTTACTTTTGAGATTAATAAAACGCATTATACTATTGAGAGTGTAGAGTAGTTAGATCTTATTTTTTGTCATTGCGAGGAACGAAGCAATCTCATTTGCTAAATCAAATATTGTGTCTATTGTTAGTGTGGTTGCTTCGTTCCTCGCAATGACAAACAAGGCGAGATTTAAAAAAAGAATTAATCCGCTTAATCTGCCAAATCTGCGTGAAAAAATTCAACGCAATGCAAAAACAATAAACTGATAATAAAACATTCTTCTGCTAGTTTTCTGTTTTAGCTTTATTGATTTTTTATCAAAAACTAAAATACTTCATAAATAGTTTAAACATCTGCTGTAAACGCTGCATTTTAAAGTCTTTTTAAGGCTGAAATTGAAAATTTTAAGTTCAAACCTTTTTTTTATACTAAAATTTTACATTTTATACGTAAAATCATATTTATGGTTTTAAATTGTAACTGAAATGTACTTTTGTGTTTTTCAATTATAACCATTACTGCATCTTTGCCCTGTCAAAATAAAATTATAATAAAAAAATATATAGTTATGTGTGGAATCGTATGTGCCTTTGATCTAAAACAAAAAGCTGAAGCATTAAGACCTCAAGTATTAGAAATGTCTAAAATCATTCGCCACCGTGGTCCAGACTGGAGCGGTATTTACAGCAATGATAAAGCTATTTTATCTCACGAGCGTTTGGCCATTGTAGATCCGGCTTCGGGAAAACAACCTTTGTTTACAGAAGATAAGAAATTAGTTCTAGCGGCAAATGGTGAAATCTACAACCACAGAGAATTGCGTAAACAATTTGAAGGAAAATATAACTTTCAGACAGAAAGTGACTGCGAAGTAATTTTAGCATTATACAAAGAAAAAGGTCCTCATTTTGTGGATGAAATGAACGGTATCTTTGGATTTGCGATTTATGATGTAGATAAAGATGAGTATTTTATTGCTCGTGATCACATGGGAATTATTCCATTGTATATTGGCTGGGATCAACACGGAACTTTTTATGTAGCTTCTGAATTGAAAGCTTTAGAAGGATATTGTACAAAAATTGAATTGTTTCCTCCAGGACATTATATGACAAGCAAAGACGGTGAATTTGTACAATGGTACAAAAGAGACTGGACAGATTATGATGCTGTAAAAGACAACGAAACTAGTATTCCTGCAATTAAAGAAGCTCTTGAAGCGGCGGTTCACAGACAATTAATGAGTGATGTTCCTTATGGAGTTTTACTTTCTGGAGGTTTAGATTCTTCTATTACTTCGGCTGTAGCCAAAAAATTTGCACAAAAACGTATTGAGTCAGATGATACTACAGATGCTTGGTATCCGCAATTGCACTCTTTCTCTGTAGGATTAGATGGTTCTCCAGATTTAGCAGCAGCTCAGATTGTAGCAAAACATATTGGAACAATTCACCACGAAATTAAATTTACAATTCAAGAAGGTTTAGATGCTGTACGTGATGTAATTTATAACTTAGAAACTTACGATGTTACTACAGTTAGAGCTTCGACTCCAATGTGGTTAATGGCGAGAGTTATTAAATCAATGGGAATCAAAATGGTGCTGTCTGGTGAAGGTGCAGATGAGTTATTTGGAGGATATTTATATTTCCACAAAGCACCAAACGCAAGAGAATTTCACGAAGAAAACGTTCGTAAATTAGGTAAACTGCACATGTACGATTGTTTACGTGCAAACAAAAGTTTAGCAGCTTGGGGAATTGAAGGACGTGTACCGTTTTTAGATAAAGAATTTATGGATGTTGCGATGCGCATCAACCCACAAGATAAAATGATTAATAAAGAACACCCAATGGAAAAATGGGTAGTTCGTAAAGCTTTTGAAGATATGCTTCCAGAAAGTGTAGCTTGGAGACAAAAAGAACAATTTTCTGATGGAGTAGGATACAGCTGGATTGATACTTTGAAAGAAGTCGTGGCTAAAGAAGTTTCTGATGAACAATTGGCAAACGCTAGATTTAAATTCCCGTTACAAACACCAACTTCTAAAGAAGAGTATTATTATCGTTCGATTTTTGCAGAACATTTCCCAAGTGATGCAGCGGCTTTATGTGTACCTCAAGAAGCGAGTGTGGCTTGTAGTACAAAAATTGCTTTGGAGTGGGATGAGGCTTTCAAAAACATGAATGATCCTTCTGGTAGAGCTGTAGCAAGCGTACATGATGATGCTTATGCTAAAGCGTAAATATGAATTTTTAAAATGAATTAGTATATATTATTTTCAGGAAAACGTTCTCTACTCGAGGGCGTTTTTCTTGTCTATAATTGTTAAATTCTAATATTTCAATTACTTAAAAATATTTTTTGACAATTATTTAACTTTCTTTTTTATATTTGACATTCCCCAGAAAAAAGTTAAATCCCTGAGATTACAATTGACTTAATTTGAAAAAGCAGAAATAAATCTTTAGTTTTGCTTTGGATGATAAGAATATAGTCATTTCGTAATTTATTCATTTCTTTAATGTTATGAATGAAAAATTAAAATTATAATAAAAAATAGAATAGTATGTCTGGATTATTAGCCGTTATTGGCAAAGGAAAAGACCCGCAACTTGTAAATGAGCTTTCTCAAAGAATGTCGCACCGTGGTCCTGATGAACGTGATTTGCATATTATGGAGAACGGCAGTATTATATGTCATGAGAGCTTGTCGATCATTGATATGCATACTGGTAAACAACCAATTCAAGGTACTAATAAGGCTTGGATGGTGCATGATGGAGAAATTTACAACTATCAGCAATTAAAAGATACGATTCTTAAGGAACATACTTTTAGGACAAAATCAGATTCAGAAGTTATTGTGCATTTGTACGAAGAGTTCGGTTATGATTTTTGTAATCTTCTAGATGGAGATTTTGCTTTTGTAGTTATAGACGGAGATAATTATATTGCTGGTCGTGATCCAATTGGTGTAAAACCTTTGTATTACGGATTGGACGAAAGAGGAAGAATTTATTTTTCGTCTGAAATGAAATCTATTGCAGATCAATGTAAATCATTTTCGACTTTTCCTCCTGGACATTATTATACAGCAAAAACTGGTTTTGTAAAATATTACAAGCCAGAATATGAAGATTTTAAGAATGCAAATCAATCATTAGATTTAGATTTAATTCGCGAATCATTGATCGAAGCAACTCGTAAGCGTTTATTGGGCAATGTACCAGTTGGTGTTTTGCTTTCTGGAGGCTTAGATTCGTCTTTGATTGCTGCAATTGCAGCGCGATTATCGGCTGAAGAAGGCAAAAAAATACAATCGTTTTCTATCGGATTAGACGCTGATTCGCCAGATAATAGTGCAGCAAGAAAAGCAGCAGCATTTTTAGGAACTGAACATCATGAAATTCATTTTTCTGTGGCAGAAGGTGTTGCCATTTTAGAAAAGATTATTTACCATATTGAGACTTATGATATTATTTCGGTAAGAGCAGGAGTTCCAACGTATTTGTTAGCAAAAGCGATAAGTGAAGCCGGAGTTAAAGTAATTCTTTCTGGAGAAGGTGCCGATGAGGTTTTTGGAGGACATTTGTATTTTAGAAATGCACCATCAGCAGAAGAATTTCAAGATGAAACGATAGAAAGAGTTCAAAAGCTGTTTACTGCCGATTTACTGCGTGCTGATAAAACAACAATGGCACACGGATTAGAAGCTAGAATTCCATTTTTAGATAAAGATTTCTTAGACGTTACAATTCGAATTAAAACAGAAGAAAAACAGCCTAAAACGTATGATGGTATTGAAAAATACATTTTAAGAAAAGCTTTTGATGCCACAGAAGATCCTTATCTTCCTGCTGAAATTTTATGGAGACAAAAAGAACAGTTTTCTGATGGAGTTGGCTACAATTGGGTAGATGAATTAATAGAATATTGCTCTTCTCAAGTTACAGACGAACAATTAGCTGGAGCAAGTGCCGAGTTTTCGTATAATTCGCCAACGACAAAAGAAGCATATTTGTATCGTTCTATTTTTCATAAATTTTACCCGCAGGTGAGCGCAGCGCAAACTGTTCGAAAATGGATTCCGAAATGGCAGGAAAACCTTGACCCAAGCGGAAGAGCAAATGCTGCACACGTAAAAGCAGATGTTGAGTTTTCAAAACCTGGAATAACAGTATAGAATTTAAATTCCAAAAAATAAATTCCAATTTTGAATCTGGTATAAATTTAAAATCCGAAATAACATTTAATGTTGTTTCGGATTTTCTTTTTTAAAGTGCTAAATAAATTATAAAACTCTTCTGGTTAAGATTTACGGATTAGGAAAAGTACTATATTTGGTTACCGATCATTTTTAAATATTATTTAAAACCAAAAAATAATTTATGAGAAACCTATTACTAAGTGGATTTTTATACTGCTCACTTGCTGTTGTGAGTTCTGTCAATGCACAAAAAGCAGAAACACCCAAATACATTAAAAATGTAGAAGGAGTTAAAGAATATTCTTTAAATAACGGATTAAAAGTCCTTTTTATTCCAGATGCTTCCCAGAGCAATATGGTGGTAAATATTGTTTATAATGTAGGTTCCAGAAATGAAGGTTATGGCGAAAAAGGTATGGCGCATTTATTAGAGCACATGCTTTTTAAAAGTACTAAGAATTTAGGCGATATTAAAAAAATGCTTTCTGATAGAGGAGGAAATGCAAACGGGACAACTTGGTATGACCGTACTAATTATTATGAAATTTTTCCGTCGAGTGATGAAAATCTAAAATGGAGTGTTGAAATGGAAGCGGATAGAATGATTAATTCGACCATTTTACAAACGGATTTAGATAAAGAATTCTCTGTTGTACGAAATGAATTTGAAATTGGAGAAAATAATCCAGATAGTGTATTACAGGAAAGAATACTTTCTACGGCGTATTTATGGCACAATTACGGCAACAGCACAATTGGAAGTAAAGAAGATATTGAAAGAGTAAAAGCAAATACACTACGCGTGTTTTATGAAAGGTATTATCAGCCGGATAATGCGACTTTAATAATTGCTGGTAAGTTTGATGAGCAGAAAGCACTTCAATATGTAGGGCAGTATTTTGGTACTATTGTAAAACCTAAAAGAGTTTTAGATAAAACGTATACAATAGAACCAGCTCAAGACGGAGAAAAATATGTTGAGCTTAATAGAGCAGGTGATAGTAAAAACATAGGCGCGCTGTACCATACAACTCCTTATGCAGATAAAGATGGCGCTGCTATCGATGCTTTGGGTGAAATTTTAACTTCAGATCCATCAGGATATTTATATAAATCTTTGGTAGAAACTCAAAAAGTGTCTAGTATTTATGCTTGGCAGCCAACATTGAGAGATGCAAGTTTTATGTATTTTGGAGTAGCTGTTGCAAATGATAAAGATGTTAAAGCAACTAAAGAAATTGTAAGAGCAGAGCTGGATAAAATAGCAATTACGAAATATACAGATGAAGATGTAAGCAGAGCGAAAGCAAAGCTGATTAAACAGATTGAAAGTGTAAAGAATAATACTATTTCGTACACTATAAACCTTACCGAAATTATTGGTGCAGGTGATTATAGATTAGGATTTTTGTACAGAGATGCTGTTGAGAAGCTAACAAAAGAAGATATTCAGAGAGTTGCCGAGAAATATTTTAGAAGTAATAATAGAACAATTGGAGTTTTTATTCCTTCTAAAGAAGAGCAAAGAGTAAAATCTGTAGAATTTACAGATGAGCAAGTTGCAGCATTAACCAAAGATTATCAAGGAAAAGCTTTAGAGAAAGAAGCGGCTCCATTTGAAGCTTCTATTAAAAATTTAAAACAAAATTTTGTAGAAGGTAAACTTAGAAATGGTGCAAAATATGGTTTGATTAAAAAAGAAATTAAGGGCGGAAAAGTTGAAGCTAGTTTTCAATTTCCAGTTAGTAATGAAAAAGAGTTGAATGGTAAAACAGATGTTGGAAGCATTCTTGCTGAGTTATTAAAAACGGGAACTAAAACGAAAACTAAAGAACAGATTCAAGACCGTTTAGATCAGCTGAAATCAAGCATCGATTTTCGTTATAACGAACAAACTTTGTCTATTAGAATTAATACTTACAAAGAGAGTTTTAAAGAAGTAATGGATATTTTGGGCGATTTGTTAGTTAATTCAACTTTCCCAGAAAATGAACTGACAAAAGCTATAGGAGAATACAATACTTATTTAGAATCAAAACTTAACGACCCGCAGGCAATTGCATTTACGGAAGTTTCTAAATTAACTGAAAATTATCCTAAAGGAAGTGTTTTTTACACGCCGACATTTCAGGAATTAATAGATGCTTATAAAAAAATCAAACAAACAGAAATAGTAGATTTTTATAAAAATATTCTAGGTGGAAATAATGGAGTAGGAAGTGTTGTTGGAGATTTGGATGGTAAAACAACAGCGCAGATTTTAGAAAATACTTTTGGGAAATGGAATTCTAAATCAAAATACGAACGTGCTCTGCCTACTTATTTTGACACTCAGAAGTTAGATAAAAACCTTATTACTCCAGACAAAGAAAATGCAGTTGCAACAGGTAAAATTGCTTTTAAAATGAATACAAAAAGTGCCGATTATCCTGCATTTATGATGGCTAATGAAATGTTGGGAAGCGGTGGTTTTATGAGCGCAAGAATTCCGCAGCGATTAAGAGAGAAAGAAGGAATTAGTTATGGAGCAGGTTCATTTATAAATGTTCCAATTACAAACGATGTTGCTTTTTGGCAGTTCTATGCTTTTTTAAATCCAACAAAAAGAGACGCCGTTGAGTCTGCAACAAAAGAAGAAGTCAGCAAAGCACTAAAAGATGGATTTACTGCAGAAGAATTAAAATCAAATTTACTAAGCTGGCAGAACGAAAGAAAAACAAGATTAGGAACTGATTATACTTTAATGGATTTGGTAAATACGTATCTTCAATACGGAGTGCCATTAGAAGATTATGATGCTTTAGAAAGTAAAGTAAAAGCTTTAAAAGTAGAAGAAGTTAATGCTGCTTTAAGAAAATATGTAAGTCTAGATAAAATGACTAGTATTTATGCAGGAGATTTTGATAAGAAAACCAAATAAAGTTCAATTTTTTAAATTCCAAATTCCAAAATTTGGTGCGATTTAAGAAGTTATAAAATAAGATCTGAAACAGCATTTTTTTATGTTCGTTTTGGATCTTATTTATTTAAATCAAGTTTGAAATTAAATTCTCGGAAAAAATTGGAATTTGGAATTTCTCTTTTGGAATTTAAAAAATGAAATTTTTAATCGATATTTCTTTATTAAAACAGATAATTTTTAGAATTTGGGATTTATTTTTTGATTTTTCAGACAATTGTGTTGATAACTTAAGTGCTTTAAGTCGTATTTTAGTGGGTATATAGACGGCGTTTTTATATATTTGCGTGTTAGACAATAATTACATTTTTTTAGAATAAATTATATGAGCGAAGAAATCAAGAAGAACAATTATTCAGCAGATAGTATTCAGGCATTAGAGGGAATGGAGCACGTAAGAATGCGACCATCTATGTATATTGGAGATGTGGGAGTTAGAGGTCTGCATCATTTGGTTTATGAAGTTGTTGATAACTCTATTGATGAGGCGATGGGCGGACATTGTGATACTATTGGTGTTGCAATAAACGAAGATGGTTCAGTAACAGTTGAAGACAACGGTCGTGGTATTCCAGTTGATTTACATAAAAAAGAAGGTGTTTCTGCACTTGAGGTAGTAATGACTAAAATTGGTGCCGGAGGTAAATTTGATAAAGATTCTTATAAAGTTTCTGGAGGTTTACACGGTGTTGGGGTTTCGGTTGTAAATGCACTTTCAATTCACATGAAATCTACCGTTTTTAGAGACGGAAAAATCTACGAACAAGAATACGAAAGAGGTAAATCAATGTATCCAGTTAAACAAATTGGAGAAACAGATAAAAGAGGTACACGCCAGACTTTTTATCCAGATGATACCATTTTTACTCAAACAACTGAGTTCTCTTACGATACATTATCAGCACGTATGCGTGAACTTTCTTTCTTGAATAAAGGAATTACAATTACGTTTACAGATAAAAGAGAAGTTGATAAAGATGGAGCTTTTAAAAGTGAAGTATTCCATTCAACAGAAGGATTAAAAGAATATATCCGTTATCTCGATGGTAACCGTGAGCCAATTATTTCTCACGTAATCAGCATGGATCACGATAAAGGTGAAATTCCAGTTGAGGTTGCTTTGATTTATAACACAAGTTATACAGAGAATATTTTTTCTTATGTAAATAATATCAATACACACGAAGGAGGAACGCATTTACAAGGTTTTAGAAGTGGACTGACAAGAACACTTAAAAAATACGCAGATGCATCTGGAATGTTGGATAAATTGAAATTTGAGATTGCAGGAGATGACTTCCGTGAAGGATTAACAGCTATTATTTCGGTAAAAGTTGCAGAGCCGCAATTTGAAGGACAAACCAAAACTAAACTTGGAAATAGAGAAGTAGTTTCTCCAGTTTCTCAAGCTGTTGGAGAAATGCTGGAGAATTATTTGGAAGAAAATCCAAATGACGCTCGTGTAATCATCCAAAAAGTAATCTTGGCTGCACAAGCCCGTCACGCTGCTAAAAAAGCACGTGAAATGGTACAGCGTAAAACTGTAATGGGCGGTGGCGGACTGCCAGGAAAATTATCAGACTGCTCTGAGCAGGATCCTGCAAGATGTGAGGTTTACCTTGTCGAGGGAGATTCGGCTGGTGGAACAGCAAAACAAGGTCGTGATCGTAACTTTCAAGCGATTTTGCCATTACGTGGTAAGATTTTGAATGTTGAAAAAGCGATGCACCATAAAGTATTCGAAAACGAAGAGATTAGAAATATTTTTACCGCTTTGGGAGTTACCGTTGGTACTGCAGAAGATAGTAAAGCATTAAATCTAGAAAAACTAAGATATCATAAAGTAATCATCATGTGTGATGCAGATGTCGATGGTAGTCACATTTCTACCTTAATATTAACGTTCTTCTTCCGTTTCATGAAAGAGTTAATCGAAGAAGGTCACGTTTACATCGCAGCACCACCTTTATATTTGGTTAAAAAAGGAAATAAAAAGGAATATGCTTGGAATGATGTGCAACGTGATCAAGCCAACGAAAGAATGGGAGGAAGTGCTGGTATTCAGCGTTATAAAGGTCTTGGAGAGATGAACGCGGAGCAATTATGGGAAACTACAATGGATCCGAGCTTTAGAACCTTACGTCAGGTAACTATTGATAGTCTTGCAGAAGCAGATAGAGTTTTCTCTATGTTAATGGGAGACGAAGTACCGCCTCGTAGAGAATTTATCGAGAAAAATGCGGTTTATGCAAATATTGACGCATAAATTCAAAAATTAATAATTTCAATTCGTTTAATTGTTTAAATTTACTAGACAATTAAACGAATTGTCAATTTAAGGAGATAGACAAATTAATTAATAACCGATAAAGTATAAAATATGAAAGTTACCATTGTAGGAGCAGGAAATGTTGGAGCTACATGTGCAGATGTTATTTCTTATAGAGGAATTGCTAGCGAAGTAGTGTTGTTGGATATTAAAGAAGGTTTTGCCGAAGGTAAAGCGTTGGATATTATGCAATGTGCCACAAACACGGGTTTTAATACCAAAGTTTCCGGCGTTACCAACGATTATTCTAAAACTGCTGGAAGTGATGTAGTTGTTATTACATCAGGAATTCCAAGAAAACCAGGAATGACTCGTGAAGAATTAATAGGTATAAATGCGGGAATTGTAAAAACAGTTGCCGAAAATGTATTAAAATATTCTCCTAATACTATAATTGTTGTAGTTTCTAATCCAATGGATACTATGACGTATTTAGCTCTAAAAGCCACAGGTGTACCAAAAAATAGAATTATTGGTATGGGAGGAGCTTTAGATAGTTCACGTTTTAGAACCTATCTTTCTTTAGCTTTAGATAAACCTGCAAATGATATTTCGGCAATGGTTATTGGCGGTCATGGTGATACTACAATGATCCCGTTAACGCGTTTAGCATCTTATAACGGAATTCCGGTTACAGAATTTCTTTCAGAAGAAGTGCTGCAAAAAGTAGCAGCAGATACGATGGTAGGAGGAGCAACGCTTACTGGTCTTCTAGGTACTTCTGCGTGGTATGCGCCAGGAGCTTCTGTTGCGTATTTAGTAGATAGTATTTTAAACGATCAAAAGAAAATGATTGCCTGTTCTGTTTTTGTAGAAGGAGAATATGGTCAAAATGATATATGCATTGGAGTGCCTTGTATAATTGGTAAAAATGGAGTAGAAGAAATTCTAGATATTCAGTTAAACGACCAAGAAAAGGCCTTATTTGCTAAAAGTGCAGATGCGGTTAGAGGTATGAATGATGCCCTAAAATCGATTTTAGTATAATGATTTAGGTAAAAAAAAGATAAGGCTGCACTTTTGCAGTCTTTTTTTTGAGATTAATTAATAAATAAATTGGTTAATCTTTTCGTAAATTATATATTTGCTCGGTTTAAAAAAAATGTTGTAATTCGTGATCTAGTTTTTTAGTTTAAAAAATACAAGTCAGGGCTTATTTTATGGGACTTTAAAACAAAACAAACAATAAAACATAATTAATTTTTAGTAATAATGCAGAATAAAGGACTTATTAAATTTTTTGCAATTCTATTTGCATTGGTAAGTATTTACCAACTTTCTTTCACTTTTGTGGCTAATAGCGTCAAAGGAGAGGCCAAAGCTTTTGCAGGAGATAATCCTGATAAAGAGTTAAAATATTTAGATTCTATTGGTAAAGAAAAAGTGTTGAATCTTGGTTTCACGGATTTTACTTATAACGAAGTAAAAAACAAGCAGCTAAATAAAGGTCTTGACTTAGAAGGAGGAATCAACGTAATTCTTCAAATCTCTGTTAAAGATGTTTTAAAAGGATTGGCTAATAATTCTAAAAATCCAGTATTTAATAAATCATTAGCTGATGCAACTGCAAACTTAGAAGGAAACAAAACATATTTAAGTAAGTTTTTTGAAGCTTTTGAAGCAAATTCAAACGGAACTACAAAATTAGCATCGCCAGATATTTTTGCAAACAGAAGTTTACAAGGAGAAGGTGGAATTGATTTTCAAATGTCTGATGCACAAGTTCAAAAAGTAATCAAAAGAAAAGTTGATGAGTCTATCGAAAGTGCTTACAAAGTATTAAGAGAGCGTATTGACAAATTTGGGGTTACACAACCAAACATCCAAAAATTAGGAGAAACAGGAAGAATCTTAGTTGAGCTTCCAGGTGCTAAAGATGTTGATAGAATTAAAAAATTATTAGGTGGAAAAGCTCAATTAGAGTTTTGGGAAACTTATAAAATTGAAGAAATTGGAAACTTTTTAGTAGCGGCTAACGACGCTCTAAAAAAGACAGAAGTTAAAAAAGTAGAAACTAAAGAAGTTGCTAAAGATTCATTGAATGCTTTATTAACGGATAATTCTAAAGATTCAACTACAGCTAAAAAAGGAAACAATCCATTATTTGATAAAATTATCAATAACGGTAACGGACCAGTTTTAGGTTATTTTGCTCCAAAAGATACTGCTGTTATCAATGCATATTTTAAAAGAGCTGATATTAGAGTTTTATTAGCTGCAGATCAACATAATGCTAAATTTGTTTGGAGTAAACCAACAACTTTAACAGATGCTAAAGGAAAACAAGTTGAAGCAGTAGAATTATACGCTTTAAAAGGAAACAGAGACAACGTACCTGCTATGAGCGGCGGTGTTGTAACTGATGCTAAAGATACTTTTGACCAAATGGGTAAACCAGCTGTTTCTATGCAAATGAACAGTCAAGGATCTAAAGTTTGGGAAGAATTAACAGGTAGAGCTTTTTCTCAAAAAAGTTATATTGCTATTGTTTTAGATAATATTGTTTACTCTGCTCCAGGTGTAACTAGCGGACCAATCGCTGGTGGAAGATCTGAAATTACAGGTTCTTTTGATGTAGCAGAAACTAAAGATTTAGCAAACGTATTAAATGCAGGTAAATTACCAGCTTCTGCAGATATTCTTCAATCAACAGTTGTAGGGCCATCTTTAGGTCAAGCAGCAATTGATGCAGGAACAATTTCTTCTGTATTAGGATTTTTATTAGTATGTGGATGGATGGTATTCTATTATGGTAAAGCTGGTTTATATGCTAACCTTGCGTTATTATTAAACTTACTTTTCTTATTCGGAATTATGGCAAGTTTTGGTTTTGTATTAACATTGCCAGGTATTGCAGGTATCGTATTAACATTAGGTACTGCGGTAGATGCGAACATCATTATATTTGAGAGAGCAAAAGAAGAATTACGTGAAGGTAAATCATTATCTGAAGCTGTAGCTACATCTTACGGATGGCATGGTGCAATGCGTTCTATTATTGATGCTAACGTTACTCACGTTTTAACTGGAGCGATCTTGTTTATTTTTGGAACAGGACCAATTAAAGGTTTTGCTTTAACTTTACTTATTGGTATTGTAACTTCAATGTTTACATCAATCTTTATTGCTAGAATCTTTATTGATAGAAATATTGCTGGAAAAGCAGATTTAACTTTCTCTACAAATATTACTAAAAACTGGTTTACTAACTTCCACTTTGATTTTATCAAAATCAAAAAATTCACTTATATCTTCTCTTCTATTGTAGTTATAGTAAGTTTGATTTCTATCTTCTTCGTTAATGGATTAGATGAAGGTGTTGATTTTGTTGGAGGAAGAACATTCCAAGTTAAATTTGAAAAACCTGTTGATGCAACTACAGTTTCAGATGAATTGTCTGCTGCTTTTGGTACTCCTGTTGAAGCTAAAATTTTAGGTGATGATGATCAATTGAAAATCACAACTAAATATAAAATCAAAGAAGAAGGTGTTGCTATTGATGAAGAAGTGAATCAAAAATTATATACTGCATTGGCGAAATATTTTCCAAATGTAACGTATGATAAATTCACTAACACTTTTGACGGTAAAACAGTTGGTGTTTTACAATCTTCTAAAGTTGGAGCTTCTATCTCAGAAGATATTAAAACAAATTCATACTGGGCAGTTCTTGGTGCAATGGGGGCCATTTTCTTATACTTAATGGTTTCTTTCCGTAAATGGCAATATTCATTAGGTGCGATCGCTGCTGTAGCGCATGACGTTATCTTTGTATTAGGAATCTATTCATTATGTTATAAATTCATGCCTTTCCACATGGAAATGGATCAGCACTTTATTGCTGCGATTCTTACTGTAATTGGATACTCAATGAATGATACTGTAATTGTATTTGATAGAATTAGAGAGTTCATCATCGGAAACCGTAAAGGTACTTTTGAAGATATCGTAAATGCTTCTATTAATACTACATTATCAAGAACATTAAATACTTCATTAATGATGATCATTGTATTATTAACAATGTTTGTTTTTGGTGGAGAATCAATTAGAGGATTCATCTTTGCAATGTTGGTTGGTATTGTTGTAGGAACTTATTCTTCATTATTTATCGCAACACCAGTATTGGTTGATACGATTTCAAAAGATGATAAACATACAATTGAAGACAAGCATAATAAAGCATAATTTATTGCTTAAAAGTATATTAAAAAGATCCAACGAAAGTTGGATCTTTTTTTGTTTATAATTTAGTTATAAAAGTAAATAAGTAAAGAGACTCCATTATTAGGCTTCTTGTTCTTAAAAGTATTTCTGTGATAAAAGAAAATGATTAAAAGTTAATTATTGTGAAGAGGGCTTAATTAGGGAATTTGAATACAAGCTAGAAGCCAATTTGATAAAGTATCAACAAAGGAATGATTATGTACAAAAGAGAGCTATATATGTATGATTGGAAGATATTCGTGAATAGATATTAAATCTTAATGTTTTGGTTGAAAACTAATTAATAAGAGTTTTTCTTTTTATGTTCTAGAAAATGTCAATTTTGTTTTTATGAATACATTGCAGCGTGAGACTTTCTGTGAAAATTCGAAATTTGATATTCGCCGAAGTTTTAAACATGTTTCAAGTTAAGATATAAGTATAAAAGCGTTAAATGTTGGTTCTAGTACTGAAAATACTCAATTTGAAGCTTCTTGTACTTTATAAAAAAAATGCCCAGTATTTTTGAAATACTGGGCATTTTATATTTGATTTTTTTGTGATTAATTAAGAAGTGGCTAAAGGATTTCTTTGTGCTCTAATGATAAAGAAAAGACCAATAATAATAAATGGAATGCTTAGCCATTGTCCTGTTGAAAACAAACCAAGTTCTTGCTCAATTCCACCTTGACTTTCCTTTACAAATTCAACAATAAAACGAACAACAAATAAAAGAACTAAAAACAGTCCGAATAAATATCCTGATTTAAGTCTAGCATTTGTTTTCCAATATAAGAAAAACAAAATTGCAAATACAAAAATGTAGCAAAATGCTTCGTATAATTGTGTTGGGTGTTTTGCAGGAACTTGAGCTAATAAATCAGCATATTTAGGATCTGTAGCGATTGCAGTGTAAGCTTCTTTTGGATCTGCAATTCCTGTAGTATTTACTGCTGTAGATTTAGAAAATTGGTCGTGAAGAAAACGAATTCCAAAAGCAGAAGTAGTTTCATGACCGATAATTTCAGAATTGAAAAAATTTCCTAAACGAACAAAGATGGCACCACTTGCTACTGGAATAACAACACGGTCTAAAATCCATAATAGAGGACGTTTTAAGATCATTTTGCTATAAAAATACATTGCAATAATAATAGCAATCGCAGCACCGTGACTAGCTAATCCTTGGTATCCTGTAAATTCAAACTTAGGCTCAAATCTAAAAGGTAATAAGATTTCAAGCAAATGATTTCTAAAATACTCCCAATCGTAAAAGAAAACATGACCTAAACGTGCACCTGCTAAAGTTGCTAAAACAGTCCAAACAAACAAAGAATCAAGTTTATCTATTGATTCATTTTCGCGTTCGAAAATTCGTTTCATAATGTACCATCCTAGACCAAAAGCAATTACAAACATTAAGCTGTAGTAACGAATCATAAAAAATCCTAAATTAATTCCTTCTGAAGGATTCCAAATGATATTTAAGGCGTGTGTCATGTATTTTTATGTTTTATTGTTGTAAAAATAAATATTTAAAGTAAAGCTCCTCTTTATAAAAAGTTAATGTTTGTGTGAACATTTCTTCTCGGGAACTGGATCATAACCGCTTCTTCCCCAAGGATGACAGCTCAAAATTCGTTTCATTCCTAAATAACCTCCATACCATAATCCATGTGTTTGTAAGGCTTCAATCATATAACTCGAACACGTTGGTTCAAACCTGCATGACGCCGGTGTAAATGGCGAAATAGCAGTTTGATAAAACCTGACTAATAAAACAAATGGAGTTGTAACTTTCATGGTTTATTAGAAATTGAAAAAATTATATTGAAAAACTAGTGCCTTCTTTTCCGTCTTTCAGTTGAATGCCTAAAGCAATCAATTGATCGCGAATTTGATCTGAAAGGGCAAAGTTTTTATCTGCTCTAGCTTGATTTCTCATTCCGATTAGCATATTAACTACTCCTTCTAATTTGTCATTATTGCTATCTGCAGCTTTCTCATCGCTTAAACCTAAAACATTAAATACAAAAGCATTAACGGCTGTTGTAAATCCTTTTAAATCTTCTGCAGAAATTGTTTCTTTTCCTTCTTTCAGTAAGTTAATGTAACGAACGGCTTCAAATAATTGCGCAATTAAAATTGGCGTATTAAAATCGTCATTCATAGCATCGTAGCACAATTGTTTCCAAGATGTGAAATCTATAGAACTAGTTGTACTCGTTGTGATATTAGGTAAAGCATCAACAGCTTCCATTAATCTTTTGTAACCTTTTTCGGCAGCAACAATTGCATCATCAGAAAAATCTAAAATACTTCTGTAATGTGCCTGTAACATAAAGAAACGAGTTACTGATGCTGAAAAAGCTTTGCTTAAAATGTTGTTGTTACCGCTTAAAATTTCACCAGGTAAAATATTATTTCCAGTAGATTTCGCCATTTTCTTACCATTTAGAGTAAGCATATTAGCATGCATCCAATAATTTACAGGAGATTGACCTGTGCAAGCTTCGTTTTGGGCAATTTCACATTCGTGGTGTGGGAATTTTAGATCCATTCCTCCTCCGTGAATGTCAAAATGATTTCCTAAATATTTTGTACTCATTGCAGTACATTCAAGATGCCAGCCAGGGAAACCGTCGCTCCAAGGAGAAGGCCATCTCATAATATGTTCTGGTTCTGCTTTTTTCCAAAGTGCAAAATCTTGTGGATTTCTTTTGTCTGATTGGCCATCAAGATCACGAGTATTCGCAAGCATGTCTTCGATATTTCTACCGCTTAAAACTCCGTAATTGTTGGTTTCATTATATTTTACAACATCAAAATAAACTGATCCGTTGGCTTCATAACCAATTCCCGTATCGATAATTTTTTTGATGATTTCAATTTGTTCAATAATATGTCCAGTTGCAGTTGGCTCAATGCTTGGAGGCAGAAAGTTAAAAGATTTCAAAATGTCATGAAAATCTACCGTATAGCGCTGTACAACCTCCATAGGTTCTAACTGTTCTAAACGTGCTTTTTTAGCAATTTTGTCTTCACCTTCATCAACATCGTCTACAATATGCCCAACATCCGTAATGTTTCTTACGTAACGCACTTTATAATCAAGATGTAAAAAATATCTGAAAATAACATCAAAAGACATAAAAGTTCTAACATTTCCTAAGTGTACATTGCTGTAAACTGTAGGTCCGCAAACATACATTCCAACATTTCCTTCATGAATAGGGTTGAAACTTTCTTTTTCACCCGAAAGTGAGTTGTATATTTTTAGATGTTGACTTGTATATAGTGGCATATTTAGTTTATTGTTTGTTGTTTAATCGTTAATTTGTTTTCGATTAATAAAATTAAGAATTAATCGATTTGATAAATTAAAGATTTAAGAAAGATAAATTAAAATTGAGTTTCTAATTTGATATAGTCTAAAAACTCTCTTCGTGTTTGAGGGTCTTTAAATTTACCGCCAAATTCAGACGTAACAGTACTGCTTTCGATATCTTTAATTCCTCTAGAATTTACGCAAAGGTGTTTTGCATCGATAACGCAGGCAACATCTTCTGTGCCAAGAGCTTTTTGTAATTCTTGAACAATCTGCATAGTCAAACGCTCTTGTACCTGAGGTCTTTTAGCATAATATTCAACAATACGGTTCATTTTAGATAAACCAATAACTCTTCCACTAGAGATATAAGCTACGTGTGCTCTCCCGATAATTGGTAATAAATGGTGTTCGCAGGTAGAGTAAAGTGTAATGTTTTTTTCAACTAACATTTCACCGTACTTATAATTGTTATCAAAAGTTGAAGCTTTTGGCTTTTTTGAAGGATTAAGACCGCCAAAAATCTCCTTAACAAACATTTTAGCTACTCTGTTTGGAGTACCTTTTATACTATCGTCAGTCAAATCCATTCCAAGAGTTTGAAGAATGTTTTCAACATCTTTTTTTATTTTTTCTATTTTTTCTTCATCACTTAAGTCAAAAGCGTCTTGTCTAAGAGGGTTTTGCGCATTGCTGCTAAAATGATTGTCTCCTATTTCGTCTAAAAAATCTTCGTTATTTATCATTAAAAACTACTATTATAATGGGTATATCTTTTTAAGGCGGTAAAGATAATTAATAAAAAGCAAACCTTTTCTATCGTTTTTACTATTTAGCCGTTACTTTTTGGATATAATTTAAAATCAAATCAAATTGATACTTTATTTAAATACAAAAGACAATAACCTCAATAAGTTATTGTCTTTCGCAATTGTGTTTTTTGTTTGTTTATTATTTTTTACTGTTGTACACTAAAAGAGCTTCTTTTAAGATATTTACAGCAGTAATTAAGTCTTTTTTATTTAAAACATAGGCAATTCGCACTTGATTTAATCCCATTCCAGGAGTCGAGTAGAATCCTTTTGCAGGAGCGACCATTACAGTTTCGCCATTTAAGTCATAGCTTTCTAAAAGCCATTGGGCAAAATCATCAGAATCTTCTATTGGTAATTCTGCAATGCAGTAAAAAGCACCTTTAGGTTTAGTTACAATTACACCTTCAATCTTGTTTAATTCGGTGATTAAAGTATCGCGACGGCTTTTGTATTCTGAAATTACTTCATCAAAATAACTTTGTGGAGTATCGATAGCGGCTTCACAGGCAATTTGTTCAATTGTTGGCGGACTCAAACGTGCTTGTGCAAATTTCATTACGGTTGCTAGAACAGTTTTGTTTTTTGTCACTAGACATCCAATTCTTGCGCCACACATACTGTAGCGTTTAGAAACAGAATCAACCATAATTACATTCTCTTGCACATCTTCTAAATTCATTACAGAATAATGTACATCATCTCCATCATATAAAAATTCACGATAAACCTCGTCTGCAATTAAATACAGATCGTGTTTTTTAATCAGACTAGCTAATTGTTTAATTTCAGATTCTGAATATAAATAGCCTGTTGGATTTCCAGGATTACAAATTAAAATAGCTTTGGTTCTTGACGTAATTAGTTTTTCTACCTCTTCAATACTTGGTAAAGCAAATCCGCTTTCTATTGTAGAAATAACTGGAACTACTGTTGCGCTTGTTGATGATGCAAATGCATGATAATTAGCATAAAAAGGTTCAGGAATAATGATTTCATCTCCTGGATCTGTTATTGTGGCCAACGCAAACAATAAGGCTTCAGAACCACCTGTAGTAACAATGATGTCTTCTGAGTTTACATTTACATTTTGACGTTGGTAAAATTGAGCTAATTTTTTTCTATAACTTTCATATCCAGCAGATGGACTGTATTCGATAAGAGTTAAATCAATATTTTTTACCGCCTCGATGGCCACTTCGGGTGTCTTGATATCCGGTTGACCAATGTTTAAGTGATACACTTTGTGTCCTTTTTGCTTTGCAATGTCTGCATAAGGAGCAAGTTTACGTATCGGAGATTCGGGCATGTTTCTGCCTTTGTGTGAAATTGTTGGCATGAGCTATTATTATTGAAGTGCAAATTTGCATTTTTTTTTCGAATTTAACGTAAACAATACAGGTACTTGTAAAAATGTAACAATTATCGATTTATTTATTAATTTTATAATAAAATATTGTCAATGAAAAAATATATTATATTGTTTTTTGGGTTATTCTTATCTTTTCAACTCAGTGCTCAAGGCGATTTTTTGATTGAAGGCAAGAGTAGTAAGGTTACAATTCCTTTTAAGTTGATTAATAATCTAATTTTTATTCCGATAAAAGTAAACGGAGTTGAGCTGAATTTTCTCTTAGATTCTGGCGTTGAAGAAACCATTCTGTTTAGTATGGAAGAGCAGCAAGCAGTTAGTTTTAATAATGTTGTAAAAGTAAGACTAAGAGGTTTAGGCAGTGAAGAAGAAGTAGAAGGATTGAAATCTACCAACAATATTTTAGAAACTCATGGTCTAAAATCAAGTAATCATTTGGTCTATATTATTTTGGATCAGAGTTTTAATTTATCATCTCAAATCGGAATTCCTGTGAATGGAATTATAGGATATAAGTTTTTTAAAAATAATTTAGTTGAAGTAAATTATCAAAAGAAAAAAGTTATCGTACACTCCAATAACGAAGCTATTAGAAAAAAACTTGATAAAAAATTCAAATCAATCCCGATTACAATAGAAAAATCTAAGCCTTATATTACTACAATAGCCGTTGTTGATTCGGTTAGTGTGCCAGCAAAATTGCTTATAGATATTGGGAACAGCGATGCTTTTTGGGTTTTTGAAAATAATAAGATTAAGCTTCCAGTGAAAAATTTTCCTGACTTTTTAGGAAAAGGATTTAGCGGTGATATTGAAGGACATAGGGCTAAAATAGATAAATTTTCGATTGATGAGTTTCATTTTAAAAAGCCAATTGTTTCGTTTCCAGATTCAGCTTCGGTGCGTAATGTTAAGATGGTGCCAGGGCGCATAGGGTCTGTGGGTGGAGAAGTTTTAAAACGTTTTACGCTAGTTTTAGATTATGCAGATCAGAAATTATATTTAAAAAAGAACAGTAAATATTCAGAACCATTTACTTATAATAAAAGTGGTATTACTATTCAGCATAATGGTCTGCAATGGGTTCAAGAAACCGTTCATTTAGAAACCGTACAAGTTGTAACTTCTGTAGCTGAGGCAGGTTATAACGATCGGAATAAAGATGATTTTAAATATAAATTTATGTTGAAACCGGTGTACGAAATTGTAGGTATTCGGAAAAATTCAACTGCCGAAAAATGCGGGCTTCATAAAGGCGATATCATTGTTAGTATCAATAGAACTACACCTTATAAATATTCTTTAGAACAAATAAATCAGCTTTTAAAATCTGAGGAAGATATTTGGATTGATTTGGAAGTAGAACGAAATAGTTTGGTTCTAAAGTTCAGATTTAAGCTACAAGACGAGTTGTAAAAGTTAAGCATTGAAATAAAATAATAATTTTTGCAATAAAACAATGATTTTGATCAATATTTTTAGAATTTGATTGAATTTTGTGAAAAATTAACTGTTAAAATCCTTTTTTTGATCAAAAAGCGCACAATATTTAGTATGTTTATGCAAAAATATTTCTATATGGTCAAAAAATACAATAATTTCTTACAAATAATTTTGTTTTTTGTTTTTTTCTCATCTTTATCTTCAAATATTTATGCACAATGTGCAGGAAATGATAATCCTGTTTCTTTTGATGTTTGTGATGTTCCAGCAGCGAGTAGTAAGACTATAGATTTATTTGCTTTGTTAGGAGGAAGCCCTATGACGGGTGGAGTTTGGACAGATGATTTTAGTTCTGGAGGTTTGAATACTACGACGGGAATTTTAAATGTACAATTAATTCGTGCAAGTGGTACTTACAATTATACTTATACGGTTTCTGGTGTTGCGGGCTGCACAGATAATTCATCTACAGTCAGCGTTACGGTTGGAGGATATTCTGGAGTTACTTCTCCAAATGTTTCTGTTTGTAGTTCTGTTGGAAATTTTAGCCTTTTTCAGGCTTTTAATGGTGTTTTCTTAAGTCCGCAATCTAATGGAACATGGCATGATGATATTAATAATGTAAATGTAAACTCTACAATTAATGTCGGGTCTATGGAAGGAACTTACCAGTATACTTATACAATGCCTGCCATTGGTTCATGTCCAGCAATGTCATCAACTGCTGTGGTTACAGTTTTTAAAGCACCAAAGTCTGGATTAACTCAAGGCTTAGAATTGTGTGCAAGTGATGGATTATCTGCTTATACAAATTTTGATTTGTTTAGTTTAGTCACTGGAGCAGATTCTGGTGGTACTTGGGTTGATTCTTCTGGTACAGGAGAGTTAACCTTTGTTGGAGATCATTTTATTAATCTTCAAAATATATATAATTCTTATGGAGCAGGTACTTACAGCTTTACTTATCAAGTCCCTTCAGAAAGTCCTATTTGCCCCCTTGCTAGTTCTGGTGTAGCAATTAGACTACAAGACAAACTTGATTTTACAGGAGCAATTCTTGAAGTTAATTCAGATATATGTGAATCTGAAATTGCAACAGCGGATTATACAGGTACCATTACAAGAGGTCCTGCTGTTATACCAGATGGGTTTTATCGAATAGTGTTCGATGTTTCAGGACCTAGAGCAGCAAGAGTAACGGTTGAAGGAGCTTTTAATAATGGTGTTCTTTCCTTTCCAATTAGTTCACAATATTTTCAACGAGTGGGAAGTTTTAAGGTAAGTATTGTAAGTATTGTACTAATTCAAGGAACTCTTGCGTGCCAAAATATTATCAATAATTTATCTGACGATTTAAATATATACCCAATTCCAAATTTAGAAGGTGCTGTTATAACGCAGGCTACTACTTGCCAAAACGAGGATGCATTAGTTACGATTTCAAATGCAACAAAATTAGCCGATGGAGTTTATGATATTGTATACAGTATAAGAGGAGCAAATATTGCAGCAGCTCAAATAGCCAGAGTTACAGCTGTAGGAGGTGTTATTAGCGATTTTGTAGTTCCAGGATCATTGAATGCAAATAGCGGAACATCAGTTATAACTATTACGGCAATAACTCATGTTATTTCGCAATGCGTAAGCGGCGCCCTTTTGCAAGGAGAAATTTTGATAAACCCTCTTCCAAATGCTTCGAGTTTGAGATTGCAGGCTACTAGTGTTTGTTTTGGTCAAGCAGTTACTGTTGCAGTTTCAGGGCTTGGTACAATGACAGATGTTACATTATCTTATCTTCTTTCAGACAGTAATACAGCAACCGTACAAACAGTTGTACTAGCTGTTACAAACGGAAATGCTAGCTTTGTACTCCCTGCAGGTTTACTTGTAAATTCAGGATCTACAACAATTATTGCAACTAATTTAAAAAATAACACTACAACTTGTGGTATTGCTGTTAATGGTATAGCGACTTCGTTTGTGTTAAATCCAATTCCAGCCGCTCCGATAGTTGTAAGTCCGCAATCTTTTTGTAAAGTAGATAATGCGACAATTGCAAACTTACAGCCAAATGGAACTCAATATAAGTGGTATGCATCGGCTACGGCAACGACACCACTTGCAAGTACTTATGCACTGCAATCAGAAGATTATTATGTAAAAGTAACCTCTTCAACAGGTTGTACATCAGAAGCCTCAGTGGTTTCTGTGATTATAAATGATACTCCAGCTCCAGTATTAAATTCTGATGGACAAAATTTCTGCGGAACAGATAATCCTACTATTTTAAGCTTATCTAATAATACAAATTCACCATCAACTGTAGTTTGGTATGATGCTCCAAATAATGGAAATTTATTAGCGGCATCAACTGCTTTGATTGATAAAGCTACGTATTACGGATTTGATTCTACAGCATCGACAGGATGTATTTCATTTGAAAATCTTTCGGTAACAGTTTCTTTAACAGATTGTGATTCTCCTCAATATCCGTTTTTCATTCCAGATGGATTTTCTCCAAATGGAGATGGAGTAAACGATGTTTTTGTGATACCAAATATTGACTTTTTATATCCTGATTATACGATAGAAATTTTTAATAGATACGGTAACGGAATGTACAAAGGCGGTAAAGATAAGCCTGGATGGGACGGAATAAATTATGAAACTAAAGGTATTAGCAGTGGAGTAGCTCCAAACGGAGTCTATTTTTATATTATCAATTTTAATAAAGATAACAAGCCTCCTAAACAAGGACGTCTTTATTTAAACCGATAATTCTTTTACATCATCTAATATATTTTTCAAATGAAAAAAATAATACTTTTTATAACGTTTCTCTTTTATATACTTCCTGCCGCAGCGCAGCAAGATCCAGAGTATACACATTATATGTATAATATGAGTATTGTAAATCCTGCTTACGCAACGGGAGTTCCTGCCATGATGAATTTTGGACTATTATACAGAACACAGTGGGTTGGCGCAGTTGGAGCTCCAAAAACATATTCATTTTTTGGACATAGCGCCTTGAGCGATAAAGTTGAAGTTGGACTGTCATTACAATCAGATGATATTGGGGACGGTGCTAAAAAAGAAAATAATTTCTACGCAGATTTTGCCTACGTACTTAATTTAGGCGGTAAAAATAAACTTTCGTTAGGATTAAAAGGAGGCTTTTCATCTATACAAACCAATTTTAATGGATTCGTTTTACAAAGCGGAAATGCAGCGTCAGATTTAGCCTTTGCTCAAGATGTTAATGTGAGTAAACCTAATATTGGAGTAGGAGCCTATTATTTTAGAGATAATTTTTATGTCGGATTATCAGCTCCAAATTTATTAAAGACAAAACATATTGAAGAAACGTCTGGTATAAATGCATTCGGATCTGAAGAAATACATACTTTTTTAACTTCTGGATATGTTTTTCAGGTTAATGATATGTGGAAGGTGAAACCTGCAGCTATGGCAAAATTTGTTAAAGGAGCCCCAGTGTCGGTAGACTTGTCAGCAAATGTTTTGTACAATGAAAAATTTGAACTTGGTGCTTCTTGTAGAATTAATGATTCTATGAGTTTTTTAGCAAATATTAATGTTACACCATCGCTTAGAGTAGGTTATGCTTACGATTATACACTTTCAAATTTAGGTCAGTTTAATTCTGGAACGCACGAAATTATGTTGCTTTTTGATTTAGATTTATTAGGGAAAGGATTTGACAAATCACCTAGATTCTTTTAAAAATGAAAAATATGAAAAAACTACTCGTTATTATATTCGTATTTTCAATACAGTTTATAAACGCTCAAGATCAAGATTTAGTGAGGGCTAAACGATTTTTTGATAAAACGTTTTATACCCAAGCCATTACATTATATGAAAAACTAGCCGAAGAAAAACCTTCTCAAGAAGTAATAAAAAATTTGGCAGACTCTTATTATTATACCAATAATCTAGTAAAAGCACAGCGCTATTATAGGCTTTTAGTTCAAAATTATAATAAAGATTTAGACAGAGAATATTATTTTAGATACGCACAAACTCTAAAAGCGACAGGTAGTAATGAAGAAGCAAATGCAACTTTAAAAGAATATTATGGGAAATCTCCAAATAGTGACGATGCTGTTAATTTTGAAAATGACATTAAAATTTTAGAAAATGTTTCAGCAATTGGGAAACGTTTTGATATTAAAAACTTAGCTATAAATACTCCAAACTCAGAATTTGGAGCTGTGAAATATAAAGATAATTTAGTTTTTGCTGGAGTAAAATTAAAACCAGGATGGTTTGATAAAAAGTATAAATGGGACAATGAAACCTATTTAAATCTGGTAACAATTCCGCAGAAAAATATCAATTCAGGCGATTCTATTGTACATTATTTTGCAAAAGAATTAAAAACAGGAATGCACGAATCTAATGCTGTTTTTACAAAAGATGGTAAAACAATTTATTTTACACGAAATAATTCTAAAAACGGAAAGAAGAAAAAAAACGATCAGAAAATTTCTAATCTTCAAATTTTTAAAGCAGAATTAGTAGACGGAAAATGGACGAATATTACGTCATTACCGTTTAATGGTCCAAATTATTCTGTAGAACATCCAGCTTTAAGTGCAGACGAAAAAGTATTGTATTTCGCATCAGACATGCCTGGAACATTAGGTTCGTTTGATATTTTCTCGGTAAATATTAATAAAGGCGCATTTGACACGCCAAAGAATTTAGGACCAAATGTAAATACCAATAAAAGAGAGCAGTTTCCTTTTGCGTCGGCAGATAATAAGCTTTATTTCTCTTCAGACGGGCATTTAGGATATGGATCTCTAGATGTTTTTGTTTCAGAAATTAATGGATCAGAATACTCAAAAGCGGTGAATGTTGGTTTGCCTTTAAACTCTAATTTAGATGATTTCGCATTCAATATAGATTCAAATACAAAAGAAGGATATTTTGCCTCAAACAGAGACGGAGGAAAAGGAAGTGACGATATTTATCAATTTAAAGAAATAAAAGATTTAATTGTAGAAGATTGTAAACAATACATTGCTGGAACAATTACAGATATTAATACTAATTTAGTTTTAGAAAATGCAACAGTAATACTTCAAGATGCAGGTAAAAAAACTTTAGAAACATTTACGACTCAGGCCGATGGGAAATTTAGTTTTACAGTTACCTGCGAAAGTTCTTTTACAGTTGTAGCTTTTAAAGAAGGATATACAAATGAATCTAAAGTAGTAAATTCAGGAAAAATCAGATATGCATCAAACGATGGATCTTTGGCACTTAAATCTGTAGAAACAATAAAAATAGAAGAACAGCTTTTGGTAGAAGAGAAAAAGAAGAAAGAAGCCTTAGATCTTATTGCTTTAAAAGAAGCAGAAGCCAAAGCTAAAAAGGATGAACTGGTTAATGCTGAAATTAAGAAAAAAGAGAAAGTAAACGAGATTTTAAAACAAGAAAAAGATGTTGTAAAAGACAATAAAGATCGTTTGATTATCAAAACAGATCCTATTTATTTTGACTACAACATGTGGTACATTCGTAAAGAATCTAAAGTAGTTTTAGGCAGAGTAGTAGCTTTAATGAATAAATATCCCGGAATGGTAATCGAAATTGGTTCACACACCGATTCTAGAGGAAATGCTAAGTTCAACGAAAATCTTTCACAAAAAAGAGCCAATTCAACCCGAGAATTTATAATTCAGTCTGGTATTAATGAGAAAAGAGTTACCGCTAAAGGATATGGAGAATCTGTACCAATCATAAAATGCAAAACTGATGATTCTTGTTCTGAAGAAGAACATGAATTAAACAGAAGAAGTGAATTTGTAATTAAGAATTTATAAAATTATTTCTAAAAATAAAAAATAGTAAGACTTCTAAGTTAAGATTTAATTTAGAAGTCTTTTTTTTAGCTCTTTTTTATTTAATTTTATAAAATAACAATCAATGAATTAAAATATTTAAATATGAGAAATCTAACCCTATCTTGTTTACTTGTAGCTTGCGTTGGCTTACAAAGCTGTAAAAATGATGAAAAGCAAAAAGAAGCCGAAGCTGCTAAAGCCGAAACTGAAAAAATTGTAAGTGCCCAATGCTATACAGCAATATATGAAAAAGATACTATTGATTTGAAATTGAATACTTTAAAAAACGGAAAAATAACTGGAAATATGATCATGAAAGTTGCCGGTGTACCAGATAGAACTGGAGATGTCAAAGGAGAATTTCATGGAGATACGTTATTTGTAGACTACACCTTTATTAATGTGCCTAATAATAATACAACGTTTAAAAATCCGATGGCCCTTTTAAAGAAAGACAACCAGCTTATTTTAGGAAACGGAACAATGCAGACTACAATGGGAGTTACCTATTTAGTTAAAGATCAGCCAATTGATTTTGATAATGTAAAATACAAATTTACAGCTGCTGAGTGCGCTGAAAAATAAAACAAATAATAGGCTGATTTTTAGCCGAAAAAAAGCCGTTTCTAAATTTTAGAAACGGCTTTTACTATTTTTAGATTGTTTTTTTATAAAACTTCACCTTTAATTTTTAAGGCAACTCGACCATCAGGATAATTTACAGCATTGGTTTCAACTGTAATTGTTTTACGAATTGGTCCAGAAGCCATATTATATTTAACGTCAATTTTTCCTTTTTTGCCCGGCATAACTGCATCAGCAGGTTTTGTAACAATTATAGAACTCACTGTAGATTCAGCACCAGTAATTAACAATGGAGCGTCTCCCGTGTTTGTAAACTCAAAGGAGCGTAAGCCATTATCACTCTTAGAAATTTTTCCATAATCAATTGTATTGTCTGAGGCTGCAAATTCAATTTTTGGGCCGTTTTGTGCTAAACCTATTGTACTAAACAATATGACTGCAATAAAAGAGGCTGCATTTTTCATTTGAAATTATTTTTAAGTTGTAAGTAAATATACATTCTTTTAATTAACACACAAATTATTAATTCGCTTTTTATAGTGTACTTAATTATTTACTTTTGCTGTCAATACAAATACAAAAATTGAACCAAAGTTTAAAAATGTATTTGATTAAACGTTTAAGTGTTTTTAAAACAAACGATTAAACGAATTAATAGATGAATAATTAAACAAGAAATAACATATCCACTATAAAATGACAATTCCTGCACAGTTTGACGCTAAAACGATCGAGAATAAATGGTATGATTACTGGATGAAAAACAACTATTTTCATTCAGAACCAGATCATAGAACACCTTATACAATTGTAATTCCGCCACCAAACGTCACTGGAGTCTTGCACATGGGACATATGTTGAATAATACAATTCAGGATGTTTTAATTCGTAGAGCGCGTCTTAAAGGTTTCAACGCATGCTGGGTTCCCGGAACAGATCACGCCTCTATTGCTACAGAAGCAAAAGTTGTAGCTAAATTGAAAGCAGAAGGAATCAATAAAAATGATTTAACCCGCGAAGAATTTTTGGCTCACGCTTGGGAATGGACAGATAAATACGGTGGCGTAATCTTAGACCAGCTTAAAAAATTAGGTGCTTCCTGCGATTGGGAACGTACCAAATTTACTATGGATCCAGATATGTCTGCCTCTGTAATTCGTTCTTTTGTTGATTTGTACAACAAAGGATTAATTTACCGTGGTTATAGAATGGTAAACTGGGATCCAGAAGCAAAAACAACTTTGTCTGACGAAGAAGTAATTTACGAAGAACAACAAGGAAAATTATTTTTCTTGAAATATAAAATTGAGGGAACTGAGGAATTTTTGACCGTTGCCACAACTCGTCCTGAAACTATTTTTGGAGATACAGCAATTTGTATCAATCCAAATGATGAGCGTTTTACACATTTGAAAGGTAAAAAAGCGATCGTTCCTATTTGTGGAAGAGTAATTCCGATTATCGAAGACGAATATGTAGATGTAGAATTCGGTACAGGATGTCTAAAAGTGACACCTGCGCACGATATGAACGATAAAACGTTAGGAGAGAAACACAATCTTGAAATCATTGATATTTTTAATGAAGATGCAACTCTAAACAGCTTTGGATTACAATATCAAGGAAAAGACCGTTTTGTAGTTCGTACCGAAATTGCAAAAGAATTAGAAGAAATTGGAGCTTTGGCTAAAACCGAAATCCACTTAAATAAAGTTGGAACTTCTGAAAGAACAAAAGCGGTAATCGAGCCAAGATTATCAGACCAATGGTTCTTGAAAATGGAAGATTTAGTAAAACCGGCAATAAAATCTGTTTTGGTTGATGGCGATATTAAATTACACCCAAAACGTTTCGAAAACACTTACGCGCATTGGTTAAACAATATTCGTGATTGGAATATTTCTCGTCAATTATGGTGGGGACAACAAATTCCTGCTTATTATTATGGTGATGGAAAAGAAGATTTTGTAGTTGCAGAAAACATCGAAGATGCATTAAAATTAGCACAAGATAAAACCAACAACCAACAACTAACAACTGACAACCTTAAACAAGACGTTGATGCTTTAGATACTTGGTTTTCTTCTTGGCTTTGGCCGATGTCGGTTTTTGGTGGAATTATGGATCCGGAAAGTGAAGATTTTAAATATTATTATCCTACGAATGATTTAGTAACTGGTCCGGATATTTTATTTTTCTGGGTTGCGAGAATGATCATTGCAGGTTACGAATATGCGGGTGAAAAACCATTTACAAATGTATATTTGACAGGTTTAGTACGCGATAAACAACGTCGTAAAATGTCTAAATCATTAGGAAATTCTCCTGATCCTTTAGATTTAATCGAAAAATTCGGTGCCGATGGAGTTCGTGTAGGATTGCTATTAAGCGCTTCTGCAGGAAACGATATTATGTTTGATGAAGAATTATGTCTTCAAGGAAAATCGTTTACCAATAAAATTTGGAATGCACTGAAATTGATAAAAGGATGGGAAGTTTCAGAAACAATTCCGCAGCCGGAATCATCAAAAGTAGCCATCGAATGGTTTGAGGCTAAGTTCCAGCAAACATTGGTAGACATTGAAGATAATTTTGAGAAATACAGAATTTCAGATTCATTAATGGCTATTTATAAATTGGTTTGGGATGATTTCTGTTCTTTATTCCTTGAAATGATTAAACCAGCGTATCAACAGCCAGTTGACAAAAAGACATTTGATAAAGCCATTGAAGTATTAGAAGACAATCTAAAATTACTTCATCCGTTTATGCCATTCTTAACAGAAGAAATTTGGCACATAATCGCTGAGAGAAATACTGATGAAGCTTTAATAGTTTCTACTTGGCCAGAATTAAAATCTTTTGATGCTAAATTAATTGCTGATTTTGAAAATTCAATTGAAGTAGTTTCTGGAATCAGAACGATTCGTAAAGACAAGAATATTGCAATGAAAGACAGTATTGAATTGAAAGCCATTAACAGCGAAAAATTCTCTACTCATTTTGATTCAGTAATAACAAAATTAGGAAATCTTTCCGCTTTCGAATATGTTTCTGAAAAAGTAGATGGAGCGTTATCTTTCCGTGTAAAATCAAACGAATATTTTATTCCAATTTCAGGAGGAAATATTGATGTTGAAGCGGAAATTACAAAATTAACAGCGGAATTAGTTTATACGCAAGGTTTCTTGAAATCTGTTCAATCAAAACTGGCAAATGAAAAATTTGTTGCCGGAGCACCAGAAAAAGTGCTGGCAAACGAAAGACAGAAAGAAGCCGATGCTTTAGCCAAAATTGCAACAATCGAGCAGAGTTTGGCTGGTTTGAAATAAGAAAGCTAAACTTCAATATAAGAAGTAAACCCGACAGGTTTTTAAAACCTGTCGGGTTTTTTATTTGGTGTAAATCAGAAAAAAATCTTTAAAAATATATTTAATTTTTCTGTATTCATGTATTAAAATCATATAATTTTAATACGATTTTACGCGTCATTAATTTTCTCTTCATCAATGAAAAAAATCCTCCTTTTAGTATTTGTATTGTGTCTTTTTTCATCATGTTCAAATAAAATTGAAAATGTAGAAAAGTCTTTTTATTATTGGAAAAGTAACAATTGGAGCCTTTCTGAAAAAGAAGTCTCGGCTGTTAAAGATTTAAAAATAAAGAAGATGTATATCAAATTTTTTGAGATAGATCATAACGAAGCGTACGGAGATTTCCCGATATCAAAAACTACTTTACGACTTTATAATCAAGATAGTTTAATAATTGTGCCAACTGTTTATATAAAAAATGAAGTTTTTAAAATTGATAATAAAAAAGCATTAGACACATTGGCTGACAATATTAATTTTTTAATTAATAAATATACAAAAGATCGGTTTGAAAGAAATAAGCCAGTTACAGAGTTTCAAATGGATTGCGATTGGACATTAAAAACAAAAGATAATTATTTTTACTTTTTAAAGAAACTAAAAGAAGTCTCTAAAAAAGAAATCAGCTGTACATTAAGGCTTTATCCGTATAAATATCCTGATAAAATGGGAATTCCGCCCGTAGATAAAGCAACATTAATGTGTTATAATTTAATAAATCCATTAGAGAATCATTCTAAAAACTCCATTTTAGATGTTGATGAATTAGGACTTTATCTCAACACAAAAAGAAAATATCCATTGCATCTGGATGTTGCGCTGCCCATTTATTCCTGGATGCAGGTGTATCAAAACAATCAATTTGTTAAAGTTATTTATAACGGACATAAAGATATTGCAAAATCATTAAAAGAAATAAAACCAATGTGGTATGAAGTTAAAAAAGATACTGTGGTAGATGATTTTTATTTAAGAATAGGAGATAAAATTAAATACGAAAAATTAACTCCCGAAAAGATTGATAAAGCCATTGAAGTAATTAAAAAAAATGTGGTTTTTGATGCCAATACAACCGTTACCTTATTCCACTTAGACGAAGAACAATTAAGCAATTACAGTGATGAAGCACTTTCTGGTTTTTACAGCAATTTTTTTAGTAAGTAATACCATTTTTGCATGTGGTTTTTATCCCTTTGGAGAAGATATTCGTTTTTCATTTTTAAACCCGGCAAACTTTAATTATTATTCCTATTCAGAGTTTAATTATTCTTCAAATTCTTTTTATGCAAATACTGATGGAGTTTTTGTGGAAGGAACTGTTGATGAAAATGAAAAACTTTGGATGAAGTATTGTAAAAATAAAGTTGCTGTTGAGGCGATAAGAGCCGTTTTGTATGAATTTAAAGAGGAAGATATTTGTCCAGAAAGCACAAACGAAATGCTTCGTTATTTATATAAAACCAAAAAGATAGAAGCCGTAAATTATTTAAAATTTGCTAAAAAATGCGAATTTTTTAATGGACTTTATGATGATCCTTGGGAAACTAAGCATGGTTTTATATTACCAGAAAGAGAAAAATTGATTGATGAAGCCGTACTGCGTTCCAATAAATTTTTGAGTAAAGAACTAAAGCATAGATATACTTTTCTAGCGATTAGATTAGCCTATTACAACAATGATCGCGATAAAATTAGAACATTGTATGACAGTGTTTTTAAAAATCAAAAAAAAGCAGATATACTAAAGTATTGGAGCTTGTATTTTAGAACAATTGCAGAAAAAAACAGAGCGCTAGCTAATTTTTATGCCGCTCAGGTTTTTGTAAATGCGCCAGATAAACGTTTTATGATTGCTCAAGAGTTCAATACAAAAATAGCTCTGGATTTGGTTTTAAAATATGCAAAAACAGATAAAGAAAAAGCAAATGTTTATCTATTAGCAGGAATAAAAAAAACAGATCAATCACTATATTGTTTGAAACAAGTTTATAAATACAATCCTGATTTTGATGGATTGTCGTTTTTGTTATTAAGAGAAGTAAATAAAATTGAAGATTGGGTTTTTACACCCTATTACTCACTTTTTAATCCTTCAGTTTCAGAGTTTAAATATGGGGCTGAAAATGAAAGTAATTCTGTAAAAGATGTACTAAAGCGTGTTGAGAAAGATAGAGTTTATGCGGGTGAGGTTTTGAAGTTTATAAATAGTGTGAATATCAAAAAGATTGATAATCCGATTTTATGGAAAATAAGCAGAATGTATTTATCATTGGTGACTAAAGACAATCAAAGCTGTTTAAATCAAGTAGCTCAGTTAGAAAAAAAAATATCAAAAAAAGATTCTCTTTATAGTCAAATTGAACTTATAAAAGCATTGGCTTTAACAGCAAATCAGCAAAATGGAAAAGCAGTTATTTTGGATGAAGTAAAACCAATTCTTCTTAAAAATCAAAAAAATAAAAAGTTTTTATTTGCAATTGGACGAGAGTTGGAATACAAAGCAAATACGACTGACGCCGCTTTTTTATATTCGAAGATTAGCGATGTTGAGAACGATAGTAATGATTATAATATTGCAGTTTGGAAGAGTTTAAAAAATAAAAGAAGTTCATATACACATTATTACAATGATTATTTTACTTATATAGATGTTAATTATTCTACGAAACAAGTAGAAAGTATTTTAGCAGAAATTGAAAAGAAGGATAAGGATTTAGATTCTTTTTCTGTTTGGAAACAGCGTTATATTAAAAATGAAATAACAATATTATATGATTTAATAGGGGTAAAATACATGCGCCAGAATAATTTGGAAAGTGCTGTTAGTTACTTCAGTAAAAGTAATAAAACAACTAAATATTCTGATTGTTTATGGGAAAAACCAAATTGTACAGGAATTATGTTTAATGTAAATCCGTTTTATGTTCTTAAATATACGCCGAATTTTATACTGCAGGAAAAACAGTTTCAAGTAAATGAACGCAGTGTTGCAGAACATTTGATACTGTATCTTAAAAAAGCGTCAAGCCCTAAAGAGGAAAATAAAGATTACTATTATTTTCTAGTCGCTAATGCTTATTTTAATATGACGCACGAAGGTAATTCGTGGATGATGCGCCGTTTTAGTCGGACTGAAGATATTGAGGAATCTCCTTTTGAAGATAAAAAAGAATATTATCAATGTAACTTGGCTAAGAAATATTACCTTTTGTCATTTAAAAATGCTAAAACAAAAAAGTTTAAAGCGTTGTGTTTGCGAATGATAGGGAAGTGTGAAAAGAATAAGTTACAATATCAATACCCTAATGATTATTATCATAGAATTGAAAATTATGATGCTTTTCTTTGGAATAAAAACAGATATTATCAGGATTTAAAATCAAATTATGCAGACGATTACGAAAACTTAATTTCTGACTGCAGTTCTTTTGAAGAATATTTTAAAGCTAGAAGATAAGTATAGCTCAAACCCGACAGGTTTCAAAAACCTGTCGGGTTTTATTTTGAAATAGTATTGTCCGATTAAAAAAAAAATCCGCGTAAATCTGCGTCTTCGCAATAGCGAATCTGTTTTATCTGTGTTCTATATGCAGCATTTGAATTCAGACACAGTTAAAACAGATTTATTTCGTAAAGACTCTGATAAAAGCGAATTTTTGTAGTACATCAATGATTTTGAAATTATTTGTTGTTTTTCTTTTTATTCAAAACCCAAAATAAAGGATAAGAAATCAAAGTAATAACTACTATAATTCCAAAGCCTTTAGGATCGCTGTAAATGAAACCAAGTAATAAAATTATAGAAACGATAATAGCCAAAATAGTAGACCAAGGATACCAAAATGAGTGATAAGGTCTTGGCAAATTAGGTTCTTTAGTTCTTAATTTTAGAAGTGAAAAATAAGCTAATCCCCAAACAATAATAGAAGTAAAGGCTGCAAAAGAAAATAATACTTCAAAGGAACCAATACAAATTAAGAATAAGCTGAATAATGATGAAACTAAAAGTGCAACAATTGGAGTTCCGCCTTTGTTTACTGTTGTTCCTTTTTCGATAAAAAAGCCATCTCGGCTTAATCCGTATAAGATTCTTGGCGGAATCATCATAAAGGCATTTAGAATACTAATTAAGGAGAAAATAGAAATCACGATCACTATTGTAGCTCCATTTTTTCCAAAAATTAGATTGGCAACATCGGCGGCAGCCAAATTAGATTTTGCTAAAGTTTCGATTGGTAAAACATGAAAAAAAGCAATATTCAATAAAACATAAATCGCAATTACCAATAGTACGCCACTGTATAAAGAACGCGGAATGTTTTTACTCGGATTGTCATTTTCTTCTGCAAAAAAAGAAGCGCTGTTCCAGCCATTATAAGTTCCGATAATTAATTGTAACGTTTTGAAAAATCCAAATAATAAACCAATCTCAAAGAAAGAATTATCTTTTTGTATGGTTGGTACTTTTACGCCAGAATACATAAAACAAGCTACAACTAAAGCCACAAAACAAATGACTTTTAAGAAACTGGTAATTTGCTGAAAAGTACTTCCGTTTTTTACACCGCTTAAATGCAACAACACAAAACCAAGTAACAACGAGATAGAGATTACGGTTGAATAATCGGCCAGATTTGGAAATAAAATAATAAGATATTCTGCGATTACAATACAGTAAAATGCAGGCGGAATGGCATTGGTAATATAATCAAACCAGCCCGACAGAAAGCCGGCATAGTCGCCAAAGGCTCTTTTAATATAATTGTAAGATCCTCCAGCTTTAGGAAGCATTGTAGCTAATTCTGCGTATGAGTTTGCACCCAAAAGAATGTAAAAACCTGCAATAAGCCAAGAAGCAATAATGAGCCAATAATTATCCAGCATTGATGCAATTGTGCCCGGCGTACGTAAAATTCCAACCCCGATTGTTCCTCCAATTAATACAGCTATATTAAAACTTAAACCTAAACTCTTTTTTAACTGGTTTTTTTTGGAATCTGACATATTGGGGTTTTTCTTTTTAGTATTTGAAACAAAAGTAAATATAATTAAAACACTTTCTTTTGTTAAAACAAAAAACCTCGTCTATAATAGACAAGGTTTTGTATTTGGATAAAAAACCAAAACTTCTTCTGTTTTTCAAGAAATGAAAAATGCAGAAAAAGCTTTGGAAAAATAAAGTCTAATTCAATTTTTTAGAACTTATATCTTAGGCTTGTCATAACTTGACGCGGTGCTATCGGATTCACACTGTAATTTTCGTGAACAGTGTAATTAAGTTCGTTTGTAATATTTGAGATTTTGCATAAAATCGAGATCTTTCTCCAAGTATAACCTGCCGATACATCGATTGTAGTATATCCATCAAGCGGAATTTCTCTATGGTAGATTCCATCAGGATATTTTGTAGTATCAGTGTTGTATTGATCGTTCCATCCTCCAAGACGATCACCAATATAATTTCCTATTGCTCCAAAAGAAACACCTTTTAAGAATCCAGAAGGTAAAGTATAAAAGAAGCTTAAATTTGCAGTATTAGCAGGAGTTCTTACCAAACGATCACCTACAATATTACTTCCATTTAATCCTGATGTTTTAGTATAACGCATATCATTATAGCTGTAACCGGCAATAATGTTTAAACCTTCAGTTGGTCTTGCTGTAACATCAATTTCGATACCTTTACTTTTAGTTTCACCACTTAATACTTTTACGTTTGTATCTGTATTTAGAGTTGTTCCGTCAGCTTTAAATTCTGCTGTTTGAGCCAAGTTGCTGTTTGTAATTTGATAAACGGTAACACCTGTAGTCAACATTCCTTTTAAGAAATCGGTTTTAATACCCGCTTCGTATTGATCAATGATAGAAGGAGCAATTGGTTTTAAATCAGCTGTAGTTCCTGTGTTTGGAGTAAATGAGCTAGAGTAGCTTCCAAATACAGAGACATCTTTTCTTGGCTGATAGATTAATCCAAATTTTGGAGAAAAAGCATTGTCTAATTTTTTAGCACCAACTGTAGGTACTGCACTTTCTGGGTTTCCTGCGCCAACAGTAGTTTCTTTGTAAGTTGTAACTTCTGCTTCTTGCCAAGACCAGCGAACACCTGCTAATACTTTGATTTTTTCAGTAATCGAAATCAAATCTTGAAAATAGGCACCAAAACGATTCGTTTCTGTTTTTGCAATTTGAGTAGCTCTAGCATTTGGAATATCATTTCTTTGTGTCGATGGATCAAAATTATAAAGATTGATCGTATCGTAATTTGCAGGATTGAAAGCAAAAGTATAAGCCGTTGCAAAAGAATTTTCCCAATCAGAACCCGTAAATACTTGGTGTTTTATAGATCCTGTATTAAAGTTTCCTTGTAAACTTAATTGGTCACCAGCAATTTGCTCTAAGTTTTCGTTTTGAACTAATGGTCTAGTCCAGTCACCATTTGCACTTACAGTTGATAATTGAGCTGTAGATTTTTGAGTTCTATTGTAAGTTTGATATGAACTGTTGAAATTAAGTTTCCAGTTTTTATTAAAATCATGGTTTACTAAAGCAGAAGCACTAGCAGATTTTGTATTACCGTTTGACCAAAGAGATCCGTAAAAAGCATTACGAGGTAAATCAAGGATTTGTGTTCCCACAATTCCCGTTCCGAAGTCAGGAGTCCAATCTTGAGTTAGATAATCTCCTTGAAGGGTAATCTGCGTTTTAGAACTCACCACAAAAAGCAACGAAGGATTTACATATAAACGTTCATTTTTCACAACATCTCTAAAGCTTTCAGAGTTTTCGTAAGAACCGTTTATTCTAAAAGCGATCGATTTGTTTAGAGCTCCATAAAAGTCAAAAGAAGGTTTGTAGAAAGCATAACTTCCCATTTGCATCGAAATTTCACCGCCTTTTTTAAATTGTGGAGTTTTAGTTACCAAGTTTAAAATTCCTCCTGGCGCTACGTTTCCGAATAGTAAAGCAGAACCACCCTTAAGAAACTCCACTTTTTCTAAACCAGATACATCTGGAATGGAACCGGCATTATAACGAAAACCATTTTTAAACATATTATTAGTAGACATATCATATCCTCTTGAGAAAAAGGATTCCTGTGCGCCACCACGAGCAGAACCTACATAAACACCATTAGCATTTTTTATAACTTCACTTAAACGAACAGCTTGTTGCTGCTCAATTACTTCTGAACTTATAATTTGTACACTTTGAGGGTTATCCATTGGTTTTAAACCAGAACGAACAGCTGTAACTGGTTTTGGTTCTTTACTCTTTGTAATTAAAACTTCATTAAGTATTTCTCCTTTTTTATTTTTTACAGTATCAGATGCAGCTCCGTTAGTTTCACTGTTTGTAAAGTTTTGGCCGTAAGAAACAAAACCGACAAAAGATAGTGCTAGTAATAAATTATATTTCATGGTATTTATTTAGATTGAATAAAAATAGCTTTTGCAAATATACAGGTACATAAAGCTTTTAACAAAATTTTAAGGCAGGTTTTATTACTTAATACTTTATTATATTTACCTTAAGATTGTCTTAATTTTTTGGATTTTTATTTTAATTTGTTTAAAGTAAAATAGCTTTTAAGTACCTGTAATAGGTGTTTTTCTAAAAGACATAAAAAAACCTTGCTGAGAAGCAAGGTTTTGGGATTGAAAATTAATTTCTAGATTCGATCTAAAAATAGGCTTTTAAGAGGTTATTTAACGGCAATCTGGTAAGTAGCCATTTTCCAGATTTCATTGTATTTTTTGCCATTATGGTCACCTTCAGCTTTATCAGTGTGTGTATATTCGACCATATAATTTCCGGACCAGATTGGAGTAAAAGAAAATTCACCTTTTTCATTTGCGTATAATTCTTTTTCCCATCCGTTTGGTGCAATTACTTTAACTTTAGAATGTTTAATCGCAGCACCTTCATATAGTGCCGTTCCAGTAATTACAGTATTCTTTTTGGCAGCATCTGCATTTTCAGTAAATACACTAATCGTATTTTTGTTTGCAGCAGCGATATTTCCTGCAGATTTGTTTCCAACAACTACAGTTGCACTAGAATTGTAATCTAATTTCATAGTACCATAAACATCTCCTACAGTATGATGCATTACAATTGTGTAAACTCCATCTTCGTCTGGCGTAAAAAAAGCTTGGTATTTATTGTCTAAAGCTTTTGAAGTAAGTGTAGTTTCTTTTTTTGATGGACTAACTACAACTAAAGAGAAATTTTTTAAATCAGAAAACCATTTGTCTGCTTTTGTAATATCATTTTCAGAGAATTCTCCAAAGTAAATTGAAATTTCCTGAGCTTTTCCTTTTGTACCAGTTGCTTTTGTTTCGATCCAAAGTGCGTGAGCAAATAGGGAAGGAGCTGCAATTAACATTAAAAATAAAAATGTTATTGTTTTTAAAGTTTTTGATTTCATAATAAAAGAGATTAAGATTAATATTTAAAAAAGAAATCCCTTAAAACCAATTAAGTTATAAGGGATTTTTATCTTCGTTTTTGTTCAATTAGAATTTATAAGTAACAGTTAGTCTTGCATTAGTTCCTGCTTCAACTTGCAGGTAATACATATCAGAATAACTGTAATAACCTCCAGAATATAGGTATTTGTTAAAGATATTATTAACAATAAGATTTACAGCAATTTTCTTTTTTTGGTAAGACAAACCTCCGTCTACGCGGAAATAATTTGGTAATGTACCCGTGTTGTCTGGCGAAATGTACCAAGGAGATCTTTTTACTTGATATTGATATCCTAATGAAGCCCCGAATCCGTTTAATAAACCATTATCAAATCTATAGTTTAACCATGTATTTTGAATGTGTCTTGTAGAACCAGCAATTTGATTTCCAACCATATTAGGATCAGTATCTTTTGTAGTTTTTCCTTCGGTAAAAGCATAGTTTACGATAATGTCAAAGTTTTTAAGTATTTCTCCTCTTACATCAACTTCAACACCTTTTACTTTTTGCTGACCACTTTCTCTGCTGTACTGCATTGCTCCAGATGAATGTTCTGCATCTAAAGTAAGTACATTGTTCATTGTAATTTGGTAGGTAGAAATAACCGAATTCCATTTTCCGTTAAACCAGTCTCTTTTGTAACCTAATTCTAAGTTTGTTCCTGTTTGAGGATCAAAACTTTTTTGCTGCCAGTCTGAACCGTAATTTTCTGTGAATGATTCATCACGTACAAAATAGAATGCATTGTTTTTGTCAAGAGAATAGCTCAATCCAACACGAGGCGTGAATTTTTTGTTTGTAGTACTTCCTGAATAATAATCAGCCGCTTTTAAGATTGTATATCTTCCTGCTAATGTTAAACGAAGTGAGTTCTCAAAGAATCCAATTTCATCCTGAGCATAAAAACCTTTGTAATTATTTTGGTATTTTACACCTCTGTCTTTAATGTTTTTGCTTCTGTCAAATACAGGAGATTCAGCAAGAGTTCCGTGTACAGGATTGTAAATATCTAAATCAGGTAAAACAGCATATTGTCCGAAATCATGGTAATATGTTTTATCACTCATATCTAATCCCCCTAATATTTTGTGAGAAATAGATCCAGTTTGAGCTTCACCATTTACATAAGCCTGTCCAACATATATTTTTCCTAAAACATCCCAGATACTAGCTGCTCTATGAAGGATTCCATAATTGTTAGGATCAAATCCAGAAGGCCATAAAGACATTCCTTCTTGTTTGTAGTTTAAATAAGAACCTTGAGCTGTAAATTTCCATTTATCGCTAAATTTATGCTCAACAATTGCTAAAAGACTTCTTTCAAGCATTTGCGTAGGATCTAAATTTGCTTCAGATGTAGTAGAATTTCTTGGTAATTCTTGGTAATTGTCCTGCATAAAAAGGTAGTTACTACCAATTGCATTTACTTTAGAAAACTGTTGTGTATATTCTAGCGTTATAGCAGTTTTGTCTGTAGGTAAATATTTTAAAACAGGAGCAAAAGTATAACGATCGTTAAAGTCAAAATCACGATAGCTGTGTTTTTTTTCCAGCATACCATTAAAACGGAATAAAAGTTTTCCGTCTTTAGTTAATTTTCTATCAAGGTCAACAGTACCTCTCATCATATCAAAACTTCCGTAAGAAAAACTCGCTTCCGCTTTATTTCTTCCACTTGGTTTTTTAGTCACCACATTATAAAATCCGCTTGGGTTTCCGTTAGCAAGCATAAATCCTGCTGGACCTTTTACAAATTCTATACGCTCAACCATACTCATATCTTCTGTCAATGGTCCCCAAGTAGTACTTACGTTCATACCATTTCTAAAAGCAGCCACTTGACTTCCTCTCATGGTAATATTAGCATAATTATCCCAGTGTTCTACTCTTGTAGCACCACTCACGTTACGAGTTACACCTTCTAGCATATCAAAAATCTGTTGATCTTCCATAAGTTTTCCAGTAATTACCTGAATGTTTTGTGGAATTTCGATAATTGCAGATTGTAAACGAAGAGAAGATGAAATTCTATTGGTTTTAAAAGCACTTTTGTTACTTAAAACAACCACTTGATTTAATTCAGTATTAGATAAATCTAATTTTAAATCTAGAGTAGTAACTTCTCCAGCATTAATATTTACCTCTTGTACAAGGTCATTGTAACCTACTAGAGTAACGATTAAGGTTTGAGTTCCTGCTGGTACGTTCTTCAATTCATAAGATCCGTTATTACCAGCGATAGTGTTTTTGTTTGTGCCTTTTATAGAGATAGAAACTCCTTCGGCAGCTTTATTATCGCTTGTTTGAATATTTCCTTTAATAGTACCGCCTTGCTGTGCAAATGCAGCTACTATTGAAAGCATAAAAATACTCAATGATAACATGAATTTTTTGAAATTATTCAGATGATTCATTTTTATAAAATAAGTTAGTTATTATTTAGACTTGTTAAAAATAAAGTGCAAATGTAAAATTTAATCTTTGTTTAACAAATGTTATTTAGAATTATTATTAATAATATTTTTTAATTGAATGATTATTAATGGAATAAAAATAGAATTGGTATGTTTTTAAAGGCTCTTTTGATTTTTTTGAGGTGTTTTTTAACATAATATGTGAAACAATTACTGTTAAAGATTTTTTGATTTAGATTGTTTCAATCAAATCTATCGTACAGATCTTTTATCCTAATCATCAATTGAATTGATTAAAAAAAGAAAAGCCTTAAAAATCATCAAAAGTTAAGAATGATTTTTAAGGACTTTTACTTAAAATAGATTAGAATTTAATCGTTAAGTTAACCGCTGCATTAGCCGGCATTTGAGGAACTCCATAACCGTCCCAATATTTTTTGTCGCCTAAGTTGTTGTACTTAACGCCAAGTCTCCATGTTGGCTGATCGTAAAACGCAGTTGCATTGTAAACAGAATACGATGGACTGTAAAAACTTTGATCGTCAAATTTATATTGTTTGTCAACATAATTGCCACCAAAACCAAGTCCGAAATCCTTTAATTTGTTTTGAAATTTATAAGATACCCAAAAATTAAAAACGTTTTCTGGTGCACCACTTGCTATTTTACCTTCAATAGCAGGATCTGATGATTTTACGATACGGTTATCATTATAAGCATAACCGGCCATAATATTTAATCCTGCGATAGGATTTGTAATAAGTTCAAAATCGAAACCTTTACTCACTTGTTTACCATCCTGAACCGTAAAATCGTCAGCAGTAGTCCTTGTAGCATTATCAATAGTAATATTGTAATAACTTAAAGTTGTGCTTAGTTTTTTGTCAAAAGCTTCAACCTTAACACCACCTTCATATTGATTGGCATAAATTGGATCTAAGATCAATAAAGTTCCATCTGGCTGATTTGCTGGTCCAGAATTTTGAAAACCATTCATATAATTACCAAAAACCGAAACTTGATCTTTTACTACTTGGTAAACCAAACCTAATTTTGGAGACAAAGCAGTTTGATTATAACCGTCTGTAGTTCCAATTTTTTTCTGAACAAAATTATCCAAACGAAGACTCAGCATTGCAGACAAACGATCTGTAAAGTTAATTACATCTGATGCATAAGCACTAAAAGTATTTTCTTCCGGAACATCATATATAAATTGAGAAACGACAGCATCAATTTGTTTTTTTCTAATTGCTTCATAAGGCTGTGTAATGTCTATAACGTCCAAAACTCCAGTAGTACCATACGTAAAGCTAGTTTTTGTAAATCTGTAATTAACACCAGCTAAAAACTTATGTTTGATGCTTCCTGTAGAAAACTCGCCATTAATATTTTCCTGTATATTGGTATATTGATTGTCTACCGGACCATAAAGTGATACACTTCTGGCAACTTCTGTTGGCGAAGTCCAAGAAGTATAATATTGATAACTGTGACCAACATTTTCGTCTACAAAAGAAAAAAGCGTTGTAGATTTCCAATTATCAGACAATTTATATTCTGCCTGAATAAAAACTTTTGAAGATGAGGTTTTCGCATCAGCATCATCATTAAATAAAGTCGTTTTGTAATCCAATTGAATATCAGTAGGATTTGTAATTCCGGCAGCGTAAGAACGCGCATACATCGGACGTGTGTTGTTTGTGTTATAGATTTCAGTATCTAAACTCAAAGTCAATTTATCTGTTGCTTTATAGATAAGACTTGGAGCAATTAAGAAGGTTTTATTAAAACCATAGTTTAAGAAACTATTCTGAGTGTTTGCAGAAGTATTTAATCTAAACAATACTTTGTTGTCTGGAGTAAGCGGTGTGTTGATATCGATAGCAACTCGATTCAAACCAAAACTTCCGCCAGTGTATGATATTTCAGTTCTTTTAGTTTCAAAAGGTTTTTTGGTAACCAAATTTACAACACCTCCAAAAGAAGAAACAGATGATCCGAATAAAGTTCCAGAAGGACCTTTTAGTATCTCAATGCGTTCTACATTATCTACAGAAGTAGAGCTTCTTCCAGAAACAGTTTCCATTCCGTTTCTAGCATTAATTCCAGTACTAAAACCTCTAAAAGTAATTCCAATTCCTCCCGAAGGATAAACAATTGGCACTACACCAGGCGAATTTTGAATAGCAGCATTTATATCTACCGCAATTTGTTCTTTAAGAAGTTCTTTGGTAATTACATTATAAACCTGTGGATTTTCGAGATTGCTTAAAGGCATTCTAGACACGTAATCTGTTTTTTTAGTAATCATTTTATTATTGCTAATAATAACTTCCTGTAATTCTTTATTAGAAACTTTCAATTGCAGACTAAGCGCTGTTGATTCATTTTCTGTAACCGATACTTCCTGCTCCAAAGTTTCGTAACCCGTTAAAGAAACCTGTAAAGTATAAGAGCCGGCTTTTACCTTACTAAATTCAAATGCGCCGTATTCATTTGCAGTAGTCCCATATTTAGAATTTTTCAAGAGTACATTAACATCAGAAGCCGGTTTGCCATCAGAAGTTGTAATCGTACCTTTTATTTTTCCATTGTTTTGCTGTCCAAACATTGTAAAGACAGAAAAAAGCATACTTGCTAAAAACAAGTATTTTAAATTCCTTAATGCTTTAAATTTCATGAGTATTATTTAATAGAGTTATGAATTTATTCTTATTTAGATTTAATAAAAACAGCGCAAATGTAGATATTAATATTATTTTATCAATTCTAATTTGTATCATTTTTTGATCAAATTGTTAAATATTGCTTTGAAGTACATTTTATATAACATTTTAAGAGACCTTATTTAGAATATAAAGTCTGTCTACGCCTAAAATGTCTTATTTTTGCAGCTGAAAATAAATAGAGATAAGATTGATGATAAAAGCCTATTTTGAAAAACTGCAGAACACACCCAAAGGATATCGATTAGCAAATACAGTATTCTTTTTTCTTTCGGGATTTGGATATTCTTCTTGGGCATCTCGTATTCCTCATATCAAAGCACAATTGCATTTAAGCGAAGCTCAGTTTGGAGCCGTTTTATTTGCATTCCCAATAGGTTTAATGTTCACAATGCCTTTTACAGGAAAACTGCTAAACAAATACAGCAGTCGTTACATAATGCTCTTAGGTGCCGTTATGTTTAATATAGTGTTGTCTTTACCCGGTTTTGCTGCTTATGTGTGGCAGTTAATTATTATACTTTTAATTTTTGGAGCATCTCGTAATATTTTCAATTTATCTATTAATGCACAAGCGTTGGAGGTTCAAAAATTATATCCAAAATCAATTATGACTCGATTTCATGCCGTGTGGAGTCTTGCCGGATTTGCTGGTGCTGGATTAGGGTATGTAATGGTGACACAGCGTATTGATCCGTCGATGCACTTGCTTGGCGTTAGTATTTTAATGCTGGCTATTACAGCTTGTTTTTACCCGTTGAGTATTCATACAGAACCGGTGATGCAGGAGAAAAAGAAATTCTTTTCTATGCCAGAAAAAAATCTGATTAAGTTTGCCTTAATCTGTTTTGTTTCTATGGCGTGCGAAAATACAATGTACGATTGGAGCGGGATTTATTTCCAGAATATATTACATGCTTCTCCAAAATTAACAACGGCAGCATTTGTGTTTTTTATGACAGCGGTTACTTTAGGTCGTTTTCTTGGAGATTATGCCGTAATGAGATTCGGTATCAAAAAAATACTATTATATAGTGGAATTTTTATCACTTTAGGCTTTTTATTGTGTTTTTTAATGCCATATATCTATCCAACAATTTTTGGTTATATTTTAATTGGAATAGGAGTTTCCTGCGTTGTACCTTTAGTATTTAGTATTGCCGGAAAATCATCAAGTTTAAGCAGTGGTTCTGCATTAACATCAATTTCTACAATTGGTTATTTAGGATTTTTAATTGTTCCGCCAATGGTTGGTTTCATCTCCGAATATTTGAGTATGAAATGGGCCTTTTTAGTAATGGCTTTTTTAGGCGGACTTATGGTTTTGATGGTCAATAAAATAGGGGAGAACGAGTAGTTTTTAGAGTTGCTGAGGTTTAAAATTTTTTACTAAAACATCCTTGAATATTCTGCTCGTGGTTATTTCTATTATTTAGATAATGATTTAATTATAGCATTCTTGCACAATCTTGTCATTTCTGTAAAAGTTACTTATTTCGGTAACGAATATTTCGCACCCATTTTCCACAATCTTGTCATTTCGACGAAGGAGAAATCGCACTAGTATTTCCTCAAAGTTTGATGATATTGCTTGTGGAGTTTCTAGTGCGATTTCTCCTTCGTCGAAATGACAAAAAGAGCGAAACAATAGGCGTAGTCAACCACTAGTGGCGATTATCAATTTCATCAAGAAAGTTTTTCCATTTTTTCTTTTCAACAATATAAGAATATTGAAAGCCTGCCTCATAAATTCTTATTTTATCTTTAGATTCAATTGTATCGACATAAAATAAATCAAGTGTTTCTTTTTTATTCATGAAATGGATCGAATATATTGCGGTTGGGCAACAGCAATATCCAGTTTTTTCAGCATTTGAAAAGATATTGTTAAAGCTTTCAAATTGTTTTTTATTGGTCGCTTTAAATTCTTTTTTTGGAGTAAAATGTTCAATATTAGAAGTCTTTCTTCCTGTTTCTTCACTGTCGTAAAGCTTAATAATTATTTCAGTACTGTTTGATATTGTATTATTAAATGAAAAATTATCTATAATGTTCTCTAATGCACTTTGTGTTTTTGAGCTACAACTCAAAAATATAATTGAAATTAAAATTAATACGAATATTTTTTTCATTGAATTAGCTGTATTTTTCAATTGATTTTTATTTTACAATTCTAATCATAGAAAAATCATCAGTTGGTTTTAATCCAAATTCATTTTCTAGTTTTTTTAATTTTAGAGTAAGCATATCTTCTTTTTCGGAATTTGTTTTTTCAATCGTTAAAAATTGAATCACATCAACTTCCTCTTTAGATTTATTTGTTGATAATCTTTCAAAAGTAAAAATCCCATCGGTTGCAATAGTTAAATCTTGAAGTTTGCTAAACTCTATTTTCTGTTTCTGTGAATTATAAAAAGTTTCAAAATCTTCACTTAAATGAAAACCCAGATAATCAGGTTTATTATCTTGTTCAAATTCGGTTATTTCACCATTTATAGAAACGAATCCATCTCCAATTGCTAATAGAATTCCTTCATCATTATTTTTATCAAATAAAAGAATGATTAAAGTGGTTAATAATTCTTTTTCATCCAGCATCAATTGGTTTTTTATGATTTTGAGTTCACTTAATAAATCCTTTAATATTGATTTTAAATTTTCTTCAGGAGTAAGCAGATTTTTATTTTGCTCGATAAATTCTTTATAACCTTTTTCTAAGCAAATTTTTTTTAGAATTTTTCCAACTAAAAGAGATGCAAATTGACTTTCAAGTGCGGTAGTGCAACCGTCCATAACGGCACAAAGAATATTATTTTTTCCATATTCACCAATGAACAAATGATCTTCACAATTATTTTGATGGTAATCGCCAATTTGTATTGCTGAAAATATTTTCATTAAACTATTTAGGAGTTTTTTTATTCTTAATAAGCTCGAGTCTCCTTCGTCGAAATGACAAAATTGTGTAAGATCGGCAGTAAATTTATATTTAGTATTTCAGAAAAGAATTATTTCTTAGTCATAATAAATTTCTCCGAAGTTAATTTACCTTGAAGATTTCCAGAAATTTCAGCCGTTAAAGTATTATTAGCACCTTTGGTATAAGTAATTTTTTGCGGATAATCATGTTTTGGATTTTCAAAAACCAATTGTTTATTATTCGAAATCGTTGACGGAAATTCAACAGGTTTATCGTCATTTTGTCCTTTTACAGTAGCTTTATAGGTTAGAGTTTCTCCTAATTGAGCCAGAATAATACTTTCAAAATGTAACGTATCTTTTCCTTTTATAAAGTACGAAGCAGCGCTAAAAGTACTGTCGTTTAGTTTTTGCCAATTTTCGCTAAGAACACCTTCTGGTGATTTATTTTCCCAGTCCCCAATAAGCCAATCAGCCGTTTTGATTCTATCTTTCTCAACAGATACGGTTTTCTGACAAGAAACAAAAGCTAATACAAGCGCTATAAAAGTAATTTTCTGAAACATAATTAATGAGTTTTTGATAGTACTAAAGTATGAAAAAAAAGTTTGCCACGAATTACACTAATTTACACAAATTCATTTCTGAAATTATAGTGTAAATATAGGCCACAGATTAAAGAGATTAAAATGATTTTTTTCAGGCAGATTTTACGAATATAGCGGATCTCGTTAAAAATCAACAAGCTCCAATTTAAATCTGCTCAATCTCCAAAATCTGCGTGAAAAAATAATTCGTGAAAATTCGTGTAATTCGTGGCAAAAAAATCCTTTTAATCTTTTTAATCTGTGGCAAAAAAAAATTAAACACTTTCATTCAAGATAGCATAAACCAATTCTTTAGTTGGTTTTTGATCTTTTAGTTTCGCTCGAACTTCATCAAAAGTAACTTTAAAATCACAACCTGATTTATATTCGGCACAACCATAAGCCGTTTTTCCTTTTAGAATTGTCCCCTTTTTACATTTCGGACACGTTAATGAATCTGTGTCGGCTTTTGTCGATACTTTTTCGGTAGTTTTCTTAGGTTCTAATTTGAGTTTGTAATTTTCCTCAAAACGAATTAAACCTTCAACAGTTCCAGAATCATTTTTAAAGCCTTTTATATTTACAGTTGATCCTTTCTGAAGCAATCGCAAATATTGGCTTTCTGTAATTTTTTTATCAGCAAAAACATTAGGAAGTACAAAATCACAACCTGATTTATATTCACTGCATCCAAAAGCCGTTTTCCCTTTTATCAGATTTCCTTTATTGCATTTCGGACACGTTTCTGCCAAAATTCCTGCAACTTTCTTTTTTTCGACTTTAGGAGCTTGTTTCTGAACCATTCCTACGTGTGAAATATTGGCATGCCTTGTTTCGCTTCGAACTTCAGTAACCAAAGCTTCGACCATGCGTTTCATATTCTTAATAAAAGCACCGGCAGTGTAAGTTCCCTTTTCAATATCTTTCAACTGCTTTTCCCAAGAACCCGTAAGTTCTGCCGATTTTATTAATTCATTCTGAATCGTATCTATAAGCTGAATTCCTGTTGGCGTTGGTAAAACCTGTTTTTTATTTCGAACAATATACTGACGTTTAAAAAGCGTTTCGATAATATTCGCCCGCGTTGACGGACGGCCAATACCATTTTCCTTCATCAATTCGCGTAAATCTTCGTCATCAACTTGTTTTCCTGCCGTTTCCATCGCGCGCAGTAAAGTTGCTTCTGTAAAATGATTGGGCGGTTTAGTTTCTTTTTGAAGGAAAGAAGGTTCATGCGGGCCTTTTTCGCCTACAACAAAACTCGGCAGTAAATCGGCTTCTTTTTCTTTCGCGTTTGGATCTTCAAAAACTACTCTAAATCCCTTTTTCAAGATTTCTTTTCCTGTAGTTCTAAACGTCACATCGGCCGCTTTTCCAATTACTGTAGTGTTGGCAACCAAACAATCATCATAAAAAACAGCAATAAAACGTTTGGTAATAATATCATATACCTGCTGTTGATTGTACTGCAAGTTAATCTCTATTCCCGTTGGAATAATAGCGTGGTGATCGGTTACTTTTTTATCGTTAAAAACCTTCGGTGATTTTTTTATTTTCTTGGCTAAAACAGGCTGCGTTAATTCGGCGTAATGCGTTAGTTTTTGCAGAATTCCCTGTACTTTAGGATAAATATCATTGGGTAAAAAAGTCGTATCAACTCTGGGATAAGTGATTGCTTTTTGCTCGTACAAAGTCTGCGCAATTTTAAGCGTTTCATCTGCCGAAAAACCAAATTTGGTATTGCAATATACTTGTAAACCTGTTAAATCAAATAGTTTTGGAGCGTATTCATTTCCGTTTTTCTTGTCGACCGAAACAATTTCAAACTCACTTTCTTTTACTTTTTCGGCCAGAATTTCACCGTCTTCTTTATTCAAGAAACGACCTTCTTCATAACTAAACAGTGTTTCTCTGTATAAAGTCTGCAATTCCCAATACGGCTGCGGTTTGAAGTTTTCGATTTCCTTAAACCTTTCCACAACCATTGCTAAAGTAGGTGTTTGCACGCGTCCAATAGATAATACTTGTTTGTAACCACCGTGTTTTACCGTATACAAACGCGTAGCATTCATACCCAATAACCAGTCGCCAATAGCTCTCGAAAAACCTGCATAAAATAAATTATCGTAATTGGCAGAAGGTTTTAAATTTTCAAATCCTTCTTTTATAGCTTCGGTAGTTAATGACGAAATCCATAGACGTTGTATTTCGCCTTTGTAATTGGCTTCGTTCATTACCCAGCGCTGAATCAATTCTCCTTCCTGCCCGGCATCCCCGCAGTTGATGACCAATTCGGCTTTGTCGAATAAGCTTTTTATAATTTTAAACTGCTTTTGAATTCCCGAGTTCTGAACCACTTTGGTTTCAAACTTCTCTGGAAGCATAGGAAGATTGTTCAAATCCCAGCTTTTCCAGTGCGGTTTGTAATCGTTGGGTTCTTTTAAGGTGCATAAATGTCCAAAAGTATAGGTCACGGCATAACCGTTGCCTTCGTAATAGCCATCGTGCTTGGTATTGGCACCCAAAACGGATGCTATTTCACGTGCTACACTTGGTTTCTCGGCAATACAGACCTTCATATTCTTCTTTTATTTGGAAAGGCGAAATTAGGGAATTTTTATAAGAAAGGAGTAAAGGTATTTTTGGTTTTGCCACGAAGGCTCTAGGTCAATCTCATTCAGTTAAGAAATAAATAAAAAAGTTTCACGCAGATTAAGAATAAAAAAATCTGCGAAATCTGCGTGAAAAAATAGCTTAACTTAATGACATTGGGCTCTAGGTCGCGGTATTTTTTTATATTTTGGTACTCATTTTCACAAAAGTGCAATAAGGCTAAAATTAAAAAGCTGCAAAAATAATTTCTTGCAGCTTTCAATTTTCATTTTTGTATAGATTTGAAGTTATTGTTTATTTCGCTTTCTTCAAATGTTTGTCGAGAAATTTTTCCATAGCGCCATAAAAATCAAAACGATTGTTCTGATTGCGGAAGCCATGACCTTCATCATTTTTTACCATATATTCTACAATAACACCGCGTTTTTTTAACGCTTCAACCATTTGGTCGCTTTCTGCTTTGTTTACTCTTGGGTCGTTTGCTCCCTGTGCGATAAACAAAGGCGTTTTAATTTTGTCTGCATGCAAAGCTGGTGATGCTGATGCAAGCAGTAAACTATCTTTTTTAGGATCACCAACCATTTCGTGAAATTGATCTAAATAAGGTGTCCAATAAGGCGGAATCGTATTCATAAACGTAAACAAATTACTTACGCCAACATAATCTACTGCCGCCGCATACAAATCTGGTGTAAAGGCAACACCGGCAAGAGTAGCATAACCGCCATAACTACCGCCATAAATAGCAATTCGTTTTTCATCGGCAATACCTTCTTTTTTTAGCCATTCAACACCATCAGTAACATCGTCCTGCATTGTTTTTCCCCATTGTTTAAAACTTGCTTCCCAAAATTTCTTTCCATAGCCTGTACTTCCTCTAAAATTCATTTGTAAAACAGCATAACCGCGATTGGCTAAAAACTGAACTTCTGGATTATAATACCAGCCATCTCTTGCCCAAGGTCCGCCATGCGGATTGATAATAACAGGCAGGTTTTTAGGCTCAATTCCAATCGGAAGCGTTAAGTAACCATGAATTTCCAGACCGTCTCTAGATTTATAAGTAATTGGTTTAATGTGGCTCATTTGTGTTTCCTTTATCCAAGGATATGGATTTGAAACTTCTTTAATTTCTGCAGTTTTAAAATCATACAGATAAAATTTACCTGGAGTTCGGTCATTGCCAGCCCACGCAATAGCTTTGGTTCGGGCATCGTCATAACTTACAATTTCGGTTTCGTAGCCTTCAAATTTCTTTTTCAGATTGTTTTGAATTTCTTCCCAATCTTTGTCAAAAAAATGTTTTTCCTGCTTTTCACCTTCCCAGTTAACAGAAGTTAAGACTTGTTTTTTTCTGTCGTAATCAATAGCGCTCAAATCATACTTAGGGTCAGCAAATAATTCTTTTACGTTTTTCTTACCAATCGGATCGTATTCTACCAAAACCACTTTATCTTTTCCGATATTGCTTAGTGTATAAATATTTTTATTGTCTTTATCAAAACAAGAAGGGGTAAAAATATCTTTGTACGTAGTTGTAATCAAAGGTGTAAAAGGTTCTTTTTCTGAATTTCTGTAATTCCAGGTAATGTTTACGCCATCTGTTTTAGAAGCCAGACGAATTACACCATTGTTGTCTGTACACCAGGCGTCGAAGTTTTCTTTGTTGTTGTAAAGAAGTGTCAGCGTTCCTGTTTCGACATTTAGAAGATAAGGATCAAAAAATTCTTTTACCCTTTTGTTAATCTGCACAATGAGTTCTTTTTCTTTTCCTTTAATGTCAATTAGCTGATCTGTAATATCGCTTCTCACACCCGGAAAAGGGGTTAAAGCTTTTAAATCTGTTCCATCTGCTTTTACAGAAAAAAGCTGAAAATTTTCATCTCCGCCAATGTCTTGCGTATATACAACTCTGTCACCTTTCCAGAAATAATTAGAAATACTTCGCAAAGTATCTGTAGTAACACGAACCGATTTTTCGTCGCCTACTTTTTGTACAAAAACATTCATTTTTCCTTTATAATCGGCGCGATAGCTAAAATAATTTCCATCGGGCGAAATACGGAAGGTACTTTTTTCTCCATTTTTGAAGAAAGTTTTTACGTCAATTAATGGGGCAGGGCTTTCTTTTGGTTCCTGTTTGCAGGAAATAAAAAGTGTTGCCAAAACAACTAAAACGGATAACATTGATTTTCTGATCATACTTTGATTTTTTTGATTGTGATGAAATTGAAACTGTTTAAAAATAACATTTTTAAATATTGTATAATATTGAAAATATGACTTTTATCAAATCAAAAATAAGAAAAAGTTTGCAATAAAATTCTGAAGAATTAAATTGTTTTATCGAGTGTTTTTTGTTTCTCGCGAAGTCGTAGAAGTGTAAAGTTTGTTTTTTTTAGAGTAAAAGAAAAGAAATAACAAGATAATTAGTTCAAAAAAAATACTCTTTGACAGATTAAAATAATTATATTCGCTTGTAACTAATTTAATCATAACCAACTTATAATGAGTATAAAACAAGCAACAACTATAGATGAGGTCATTCAGTTTTTGGATGAAATAATAGAAGTGTCAAAACTAGAACAAAGCGCTATAGGTTTGTTTACTATGTTATATCGTGAAGTTACGGTAAGAATAAAAGGAGGAATTGCAGATGGTTCTTTTCAAAACGGCGAGCGAATGGAAAAACTCGATGTTATTTTTGCCAATCGCTACATAAAAGCCTATTACCAATATAAAGCCAAAGAAAAACCATCTGAATGCTGGGAATTTTCCTTTCAGCAGGCAGAAACCTTTTGGCCAATAGTATTGCAGCATTTATTGCTCGGAATGAATGCTCATATAAATCTTGATTTAGGAGTAGCCGCAGCGGAAGTAAGTACAAAAGAAAATATAGCAGACTTAAAAGCTGATTTTGATAAAATAAATTTCATTCTTAGTAGTTTAGTCGGAGGTGTAGAAACATGCTTAATCAAAATTTGGCCAACGCTCACGTTTTTACTAAAATTAACAGGCAAATTAGATACTTTCTTTATAGACTTTAGCATGCAGACTGCCAGAGATGGTGCTTGGAAATTTGCCAATGAATTTGTCGTACTTCCAGAAAACCAAACAGAAGCCTGTATACAGGAAAGAGATAAGAAAATTACAGAAATTGCACGCTTAGTTTCAAACCCTGGTTATTATGTTAGTGCTATTTTTAAATTCATTCGCATATTTGAAAAAGGAACTGTGGCTCAAAAAATAATCGATTTGCAGATAATGGAAGCAAAGAATATGGAGTGTGCTGCGGTATGATTTGAATAAAAATACTAGAAAGACTCTATAAAATAAAACCGTTGATAGAAATTTCTATCAACGGTTTTTTTATTTTACACAATAAATTTATTTCAAAATAACGTATTAGAAATTCAATTTAAATTCATGTTTGTTAATTTCGTTCGGCTTATCCGATTTAAATTGTATGTCTTTTATTTGATCTAATTTTGGATCAATTTCTACTTTCGAATTGATTTTGGCTTGTTTATTAATAGCCGTATTATCTATTTTATTAATTCTAATTTTATTGTATCAATTAATACTCTGTTATCTTTTATGGTGTAGGATTCAGTTATATTTTTCCATTTACCATTTTGTTTAAATAGTATTATTCTATCTTTCAAATCTAACCACACTTCAAGTTGAATATATTTCTCGTTTGTAGGATTTACTGTAACTACATATTGATTTCTTTTTTCAGTTTCTTCAATTTTAACTTGACTATTAGAAGACTTTAAGTCAATGTTTTGATTTTGAATGTTTGACTTTTCGGCACCTAGAAATACAGTAAAAAAGAGTTTACTTTTGCCGATTTTTAGTTTTGTAAAAAGCTTAAATTCAGGATACCAGCTGTGAAGCATGACTTTTGGTTTTTCTGCAAATCTTATTGTATCCTGACCATAGATGCTATTTAAGGATGTAAATATACAAATCAACAATAGTGTAATTTTGTTCGTGCTCATTTTATAAATTTCCTCAAAAAGTATTGAAGTTTTCAGATGTTAGAAAATTTTAAAACCGAGGATTTTCGGCTAAACGAAAATAGAAAAAAGGCTAATTCTGCTAAAACTCAAATCCGTACTAACTTTGTTGATATATATCTGCGCAATCGGTATAATTATTAATTTGATTTAGGTATTAAAAATTATCAATAGAAATATAAGCATTCCAAAAAAGATAACTCCTACCATATGATTTAATGTACCACTTTCATTCTTCTTCTTATTTCCATCTGGTGACCATACATTTGAAAATGAAGTAGAATTATTGTTTTTTATTAAGCTTTCGATATTTAAATAAACATATCTAATTGATGCTCCCAAAAACTCTAATATATACCTGCCTAGTATTATTTGTAAAAAATCCATATATTTTATGTGTCGTTCTAAAATAGATTTAAATCTCTGCTAACTTTGAGGATACAGGTCTGTGATATCATCGGGCATAGCATTAAGTTGTATCTTTATTTGTATCGATTATCAACTTTTACTCTATATTCAGTCGCTCGGTCAATATTATTTCCATTCTTATCAACTTCAAAAAGATAAAGTTCTTTTTCTGTTCCTGTAGCAGAATTAATTTCTTTCTCTTTTATTTCAAGGTTTCTTAAATTATTTAGATTGTCAATTTTATCTCTGTCTAATGTTATTTTGTTACCTTCAATTTTGTAAGTTCCGTAATAAAAGTTACTCATTCCAATTGCAGAGTTGTCAAAAATATAAGTTCCATTTGTTTTGAAATCAATGCCAATTCCATTATAATCTCCGTTATAGAATACTTTCAGAAGTGTTGGTTTATTAAAGTCATTCTGAATTTGTATATCAATTGTCAATATTATACCAATAAAAAGTAAGCCTATAAATGTCAACGAGAAACTCTTAATCTTATTCTCTGTTTTGTAAAGTTTGATTTCTTTTAATAAAGTTTGAACAAATACAAATACTCCAATCAAGATTAGTACACTCCAAATCAAAGATTCTCCAAAGTAGTCACCATACTTTAACTTCAATGTCAAATTCGTTAAAAGACCTCCAATTATTAGTATTAAAATCAGTCTTAATAGTCTCATTTAATTTTGGGATGTTATTTGTTTAATTTACCAGTTATTATAACTGTAGGCAGATTTGTAATCATAAGTATTCTTTCTGAACTAAGTTTTACAGCTGTTTCTTTTTCAAAACCTGATCATAATTTGTATTAATTAATTCTCCAATCAAATTAGAATTATTATGATTTAACAAAATAACCATTCCCCAATTAGATTTCTTATCGTAAGCAAAAATGGAAGCGCATCCCATTGTATTTCCAGTTTTATAAAAGTAAACATCATCACCGTTTCGTTCCATTTGTTGTCCAAAACCTACTTCTCTTTCTGTATTTTTAAAAAAAGTGGTTTCGGCAATTGGGGTTGCTTTTGCGATTTCGCCTTTATTTGATAAAAGGATTTTTAGCAACTTCGTTAAGTCGGCGGTGTTCGATTTTAGTAAACCAGCTGGAGCAATCAAAGAGTTCCAATTAAAAAAATCCTGTGCGGCTCCGTTAAACTCATAGCCCGTAACTTTGTTTTTTACATTAAATGATGAGGTCAAAGTATTTTCCATTTTGGCAGGCAAAAGAATTTTTTCTTTTAGCACTTCTTCAAAACTCTTTGCATATACTTTTTCTAATATCATCCCCATCAAAGTATAGCTTATATTAGAATAACGATAACTTCCGTAATCTATTAGTTTTGTATTTTCGTTGATAAGAGCATGAACACTTTCTTTGCTTATGTCTAATGGCTGTTTTGGGTTTAGCTCCATTAGTTTTTTAAAGTCAAAATTGGGTAAACCAGATTGATGTGAAGCTAGATCTGAAATTTTAATTGTGCCTTTAATTTCTTTTGATAATACATATTCTTTTGGAAGGTAATCGTCTATAAAATCATCAATTTTTAATTTGCCTTCGTTGTTGGCTTGTGCAATTAAATTTCCCGTAAGAAGTTTGGTAACAGATCCTATTTCATAAATTGTATTTTCGTCTACAGCGACTTTACTTTCTTTGCTGATTTTTCCGTAATTGAAAAAAGAGGTTGTACCATTTTCAACAAATCCAATGCTAATGGCGACTTCCGGATTTTTATTAGAAATTGCACGACAGATTGAATCGATTTTTTTTGCTGCAGCTTGTCCAGAAACAAGTTGACTTGTTATGAATAAAATTAAAACGCTGGTTATTGTTTTCATTGGTTGGTAGTTTTCAGTATAATTATCGAGTAAATGTTACAAGCTCGCTTTTATTCGTTTTGTGATTTCTTCAATCGTTCCCAATCCGTCAAAAGTCAAAACATTGATTTTAGATTTCATATATTCAATTGCAGGTCTCGTTGAATTTTCAAAAATTTCAATTCTTTTGATATGAATTTCAGGGTTTAAATCGTCTTTTCTAACCGAAGTTTCGGCTCTTTTTTTGGCTCTTTTTAAAAGTTCAGATTTTGGAACATCAATATTCAGCACTTTTCCAATCTTCATGTTTTTAGATTCAATAAGTTCTATTAAATCATCTACTTGCGGTTTTGTTCTAGGATAACCATCTAAAATTATCCCTTTGCTAGATCTGTTTTCATCCAATATTTTACTAAAAAAGTTCTTGATAATTGCATCTGGAACTAAATCTCCTTTTTCTTCATATTCAGACATTATTTTTCCAATTTCGGTTTCATTTTGCTTTTCTAAACGGCATCTGTCTCCTGTTGAAATATGTTCAAAATGAAGCTGTTCTTTTAAAATTTCGCATTGAGTTCCTTTTCCAGAATATGGTGGTCCAGTTATGATTAAAATTTCCATTTATTGTAATTTATTGATTTTAATTTTTTTGCTTTTAAAATTCTGATGATTGTAAATCCGCGCTAACGTTGTGGATATATCTGCGCAATTGGGCAAACTACGATTAGTTTCATCAAGTTGATGTTTGATTATTTTGTAAACGGATTATAGACTTTAAAAGTAGTTTGTTTAGAATTAAATTCCTTACGGGAAGCCGTAATTTTTTAATTTTTATTAGCATAATAAAGTATCAAATTCTACAAAAGCTGACTTGTATCATTAGATATTATAGCCCCGATAGCGCAGATTTGCAGTAATAAGTGTTCAAAACCTTAAATTGGATTTTTTCAGATCTGAAAGAATTAAACCCAATATTGTCATTTCGACGAAGGAGAAATCACACGCGTAAATCGACAAAGATTGACAATATTTTTTGAGGAGTTTCTAGTGCGATTTCTCCTTCGTCGAAATGACAGTATTGCAAAAAAAATAGGCATGAGTAAGTTTTGAATATCGGTTGTATACAATCGGTTTTATACAATCACTTCAATGTGATTTGTTATTTATAATTTCGATCCGAAGAAAAATAACTAAATAAATTATGGAAATAAAAAATAAAGAACAAGTCACAGAATTTTTAGAATTAATGAATAGAGGAAACTATTTTACAAAATTAAAACAGGAGAATAAAATTGAAAAGTCTTTTGTCGTGCCAATTAAAGTATCTTGTTATAATGAATTGAATATCATGATTTCAGATCTTCTTAAAGCAAGTATTTTAATCCTTACAAGCGATACAGAAAATTTGTCAAATTGTACCACCAACACTAATATTAATGCATTGACTTTGCTTGAAATTGCTTTACAACTTCTGCCAGAGGAAGAAATGGAATTGTTGGATGATTTGCATAAGATTCATTTACAGTCTGATGCAACTTTACTCAACAAAGTATAAAATTAAATAAACCTATTATGAAGCTGCGCAAATGTCTCCTGACTTTGCGCCGTTCCTAATTGTTTATTTTATTTTTGTTGTGGTTTTAGTTTGCGGGCGCAAAGTCAGGAGACATTTGCGCAGCGATGTAGAGAAGGAATGCTTTGCGGAGCGAGGACTTTGCACAGCGATCGCGACTTTTCATTTGGAACACTTCGCAGAGCGGGGGGAAGGAATGCTTTGCAGAGTGGGTGTTTTATTTTAATAAGCATTGCTGCCTGAAATAGTGAGTGTATGTTCTGTTTTTATGGAAGGACAGCATCTGCCGTCATTTTCAGTATATTCGAGTTTTTCTACATAAATTTTCCCATTATTTATTTTGTCAAATTCAAACAAATAATCAGGCTCATACCCAGCTATAACGTTAACTACGAATCCATCATTTTGATACAAAGTTAAACCTTGTCCAACTATTGCATTTCCACCTTGATTTGAAGCAAGTGAAAAGTAAATTGCAACATCCTCAATTCCATCACCTGTAAAATCTCCAGTATATGATTCTTGAATGTCAAGAATAGCTTCGTGAGATTTGAGAATTTTAGGTAAATATTTACGAAATTGTTTCTCTGCTAATCGTATAGCATCGTTTGTTGAAATTGACTTTTTTGGTGATTGCTTTTCTTTTAAATTCAGTTCCCTTTCTTTTAATAGCAATTCTTTCTCCTTTAATTCCAGTTCTTTCTCTTTATTTAAATTATTACAACTTATCAAAATAAATAAAATTAATGTTAAAGCTATAAAACTAAATTTTGGTTTCATATTTCTAAATTTTTGTTATTGTTTTAGTTTGAAAGACTTAATACAGGAGTCGCAATTTTTAAGGTAAAAGATCTTCGCATAGCGGGTTATATTTTTATTCTTGATTTTCTTCCTGTGCTTGTTCCTCTTCTTGTTGTCTTCTTTTTTGTTCTTCCTCAGCTTTTTGTTCTTCCTCTTCTACTGATTGTTTTTTTTGATATTCGTCTTCTTTATCTTCATTGTCTTCTTTTTGTTGAATAAGATCGTCTTCATTAGTAACATAAGTAGTTGTTGAGCAGTCTCCATCATTGCCAATAATTTTTATTGTGTAATCTACACCACGGTCACTTGTGAATGAAGCCTCACCACTTGAAATGTCAGGAGGTGTAAAATGAGAATTGTCAAGCCAGCCTCCATTTGGCCAATGAATTTCAGTCAATTCATTATTCTCTATTTCTACAAGAAGTGTATATGTTGAACTGGTTCCTGTTTCTGAATAATAATAATCAATTTCCGCACAATATGTTCCGTCTGGATATCCATCCTCTTCATAATTACTTAAAGCATGTTCTTGTTGATAATTACTATTTGACTTTTTGCATTCAAAAAATAAAATCGTCAAGCAAAGAATTGAATATATTTTTAAATATTTTTTAAAATTCATTTTTTATTTTTTGGTATTTAATTAATACCTAAGCTTCGTGAAGTCTCCAAACTTCGCACAGCGATTAGTTATTTTATATAGGAATACTTCGCATAGCGAAATCTTTTAATTAATAGGGATAATATTATTTTATTATATAACTATTTGTTTAAATTATCTTTTACAATTAGCCTAATCTATTTATCCAAGCATGGCTTTTGTTCCATTTTGCTTTAAAATCTCTATCTACTTTAAAAACTTTTATATCAGCTTTATATTCTCTATCCACCCAGAATATTTTCACTGAAGCTTGATATTCTCTATCGACGTAAAACCAATTTGTATCTCCTTTCGCTTTATAATCTCGATCCACTTCAAAATAAAGTAAGTCAGCTTTATATTCTCTATCAACAGCAAATATTTTTACAGTTGCTTTATAATCTCTATCTACTACAAAAATTTTTGCCATTATGATTTGCTTTTTATGTTTCTTGATTTTATTTCTCCCGCATGAGGAAGTATCCTGTTCGTAATTATTTTTAGTTATATTGTGTTCATGGATGTACGCTTTTATCAGCTAGGTATTTCTTTTAAATAAGGTCGTTTAAATTAAAAGTATAAATTTTATTTTCAGTTTTTATTATAAACCAAAATCCTTTGTCTTCAATCAGTGTACTATCGATTTTCTTTAAATATTCAAGTAATTGTTTTATTGTAATGTTCATTATTAAAAATACACAGGTTTTAAATTGAAAAATTTTTTGATAAATAGCAAGTTTATAGAAGTCCTCTTCAAAGTTTCCATTTTTTAAATTATCATAATATTTAACCTCTACGATGAGTTCTTGATCATCTATGTTATCGTGACCACCATGTAAAACTAAGTCAGGAACAAAATATGTTTTATCTATTAAATTATTAGATTTTATTTTTTCAAACAACCTTGAATTTTTAAGTGTTTCATATGATTTTAATGCTAATGTTAAGTTCGTTTTACTTATTTCAGAATTTAATTTTAATGATTTATATTGTCCACTGTTATTACGTTTTATTATTGTTTTCCAAGTGTAATATAGTTCACTGCAGAAATACCTTTCCAATGAGTGTTCTTTAGTTTGTTTTTGATAATCTAAGAATTGAAGGATATATTCGTCAACATAACTTTTATCAAGATATGGTTTGAAAAAATCACTTTCTTCAATTTTTTCATCTTTTTTTAATCCAACATAGGTATTAAATTGTACATATGATGTTTCAACATCATTCAAAGCTCTTTCTAAATCAGTTATATATATATTTTGTGTCATTATTCCTTAGTGTATGGTTTTGTGTTTTTTGTGTAAAATAATCTTAACTTAAAAACAAACATCGTCTTTTAATTCAAACAAACCACCCCGTAAAAACACCTGATTTTATATCAAAAAAATAAAATTCACATAATAGTATTTATTTAATTTCCTTCAACATTGTAAGTAGCTCTGGAATTTTACTTACTTGAGATTCCGTCCAGAAATAATGCTCATTATCTGTAGAGCCATTGTCTTTTAAATAAATAGATATTCGTCTAGAGCTTTTTTCAATATAAAAACTGAATGTAATTTCTCTGGAATTAAAAATATAGGTTACAGATTGATTTTTTTCAGTTTTATCTTTAAGATTAGGAATTACGTATTGCTCAATAAAAATTATAAATTCATCTACTTCATTTAAATCAATCCATGAAGATTTGAAATATTTATCACTTCTTCCCACAAGTTGATTTGTTAAAGTCATATCTATTTCCAATGATTTTATTTTTTTATTTGTTTTCAAATCAATTGCCTCAACAGGAAAGAAAGAAACGACATCGCCATAGCTAGTATTGAATTCTGCTTTTATATTCCAGTCTTTGTTTAACTGTATCATTTCACCATTGTCAATAAATTGTCTTGTTTCAGAGTTTGTTTTTTCTTTTTGAGCATGACTTATTGAGATGATTAAAAGAAATAGAACTGTAATTAATTTATTTGTTTTCATGTTATAGTGTTTATTGATTTATATAAAAAAAACAAAGTAAAATATTTAATTTCAGTTATTTACACAAAAGCATGAGCGGCTTGTTGAAAAACAAACATTGTTTTTAATTTAAACTAATCACCGCATAAAAACACCTGATTTTAGAATTAAAGGAAAAATAGAAATTATAAATATTCTCATGAAAACCATCGTCCAGATAATATGGATCTACAATCCGTTTCCGTACAGTATATAATTTTTAGCTTTTATTGTGTTCAATTTCGCGGGCACGGATTGTAGATCCACGTTATCTAGTCAATCTAAAGAACCATCATCACAGGTCTTGTTTTTCAAATTCCTGATTTTGTATTTTTTAAATTTTAGTAACTCATTAAGTTCATAATCTTCAAAATAATCCATATTTTCTTTAACAATAGGTTTAGGCTTAATCTCAATTAAAACCCCTAATTCATACCATATATATGGACCAATGCGACCATAGTAATGAGGATAAATGTATAAGTATTCTTTGTTATTAACGGCTATTAATAACAAAGACTCATAATATTGAACATTTTCAAAACAATAAAACAACTGATTATTAAGAAATACTTTGTCATTAATAAAATATAATTTAAGATTTGATTTATTCTTAAAGGAGATTTTACCAGAAGGACCATATCCCGTTAAAGTATCGCCATGACTAATTTTTTCTCTGTACTGAATTTTTTTTTCGTTTCGAATTGAATATTTAATTTTTATTTTGTTATTCTGGGCAAAACAAGTAAAATGTAGGAACATTAAAATAATTAAATTATATTTTTTCATACCAAATTTTTGTAAATGAATGCCTTCTATATTTTTTCCCAACTGCTTCCCAATAATGATCCTTTTTTATATTTGTATAACCATATATTGAACCATTTTCTCTTAATTTTGGATCTTTAGTGATTGTACCACTTCCTTTGTTTTCAATTTCCTTTTCACTTTCGCTGTATAATTTATCGCCAGATCCCCTCCAACCAACATATCCTTCATTTATAGCATCTTTAGCAAATGAATTTATTACAGCTTTAATTGCTGAATTCATTTTGTTATTTTTATTTAAATCTGTCAAATTGCGTTTTGCTAATGCAAAAGCTTGTGCGTTAGCACCTTTATAAATTCCGTTTAAATAATCTGGATATAATGTTTTTGCTGGTTTTCCATGTGACATTGTTCTTGTGTACATTTCTTCATCTGAATCAAAAGGTTTTGGTCCGTGACCAGAACGACCTGCTAATCGAAGGTTTTTGATTGTCATAGCATATCTATCTGCAAATGCTCCACCGCCTTCTCCAAATACCCAATTTGCTCTGTTAAGAAATTGATTATTATTCAATTCATATTTTTCAGTAAAAAAAACAATTTTTTCTTTCTCAACATTATTGCCTTTTTCCAATTCTGAAAACGATAATTTATCAGTAATATAAACGTTGTCACCAGAACCTATTTTGCCCAAATAAATTCCTTCATTATTATAAAAATAGCCGTTTACATTTGTTTTATCCTCAGTTTTTTCTTCCTCTGTTTGTATTACTCGTTTAGGCGGAGCAATTACTTCTTTAACTTCTTCTCGTCTAGGTTCTGATATTGTTATTAGCTGGCGCATGGGTAAGATTCCGTTAGCCTCAAATTTTTCAGTGAGGTTAATACAATGTGCTTTTTTAAATTTAACTTCACTAAATTTACTCATACCATCGGCCTTATAAAATGTAATAATGCCGTCTTTTGGCTCATTACCAAGCGCCCATTGCAAGAGATCTGTACTACTGTCAGATTCTATTGTTAAATCAATTTGTAAACCAGATGGTCTTTGAGATGGTTTTCCTGTTTTATCTACTGCTTGTGTTGATTTACAGTTATATGTAATTAACTTGTATTCTTTATTGTCTAATTTTAATATTCCTAAAACTGCCATATCAATTATTTATTAAAGTTAAAAAATGCAGCTACTCAAATATAGAGCTATTTTTCTTACAAAATATTTTAAACTTATACTTTCTTAATATTAAAACTATTATGACAAAATTGTAAAAGGAAGGATTAGAATATCTTTTTGAAAAAAGATACAATTGTGTAGTTGAATCGGGTTAAATTTAGAAATGGGATACTCATATTGGATTATTTAATCCATTTGCTTTTATCCCAATTTATTTCAAATGAAGTATTTGATATTTCTTCAATTATTACAAATTTATTTTTTTTTGGCTTAAATTTATTTTTAGCCAAAGACATTAATTCTAGACGATTACCATTCGACCAGTTTGCAAAATCCAGTATACCATCATTGTTAAAATCTCCAAAACAAGCTGGATTGAATGACATTTGTTCATCAAAGAAATAAGGAATGATATTTTCCTTGTCACTAACATCAAAAAGAATAATACAATATCTCAAATTTGATGTTGGTATACTTGAATCCCAAAAATATAGTGAAATGTATTTTTTCGAGTTAAATGAAAAAGTATAGCCTGATGCATAATTTAAGCGCAAAGGCTCTTCACTTCTCAGTTTTTGTTTATTATAAAATAAATTATCAATACAATATTTTTTATTAAAAAGAAAAATACTGTCTCTAAAAAAAAGAGGATTTGGATTGTTATAGGTGATTTTTTTAAATTTTAATTTTATAGGATTTGAAATGTCTAATAGTAAAAAATCTACTTCATGTTTTGCTTTTTTTTGTTGCCCTTGAGTTGAATTAACTGAATCTGAAAATTGAACATATTTCACTTCTTTTTTAGAAAACATTTTGTAAATTTTGTCTATTGAACTATTATTACTTTGCGAGTATATAGATACATTCGAAAAAAACAACACTGTAAGAACTATTTTGCTATACGTCATTGTTTTTTTGTAATTAACATTTTCTAAAATATTATCCTTCTCATGATAGTGCGAGCAGATTAAGTTGTTTATATTGGTTTTCCTATTTTTAGAAATAATCTTTCTTTTAAAATAACCTCATCTAATTCTTAAAATTTATAGAACCATTTCGATTTTTTTTTATCAAACAAATCATATAAAAGGACTATGCCTTGCTCTTTTGTTACTTCTTCCTGTTCTTTTGATTGCCTTAGTTTTATATAATACTTTTTATTTAACTGAAAGTCATCATTTTTTAAAGAATAGAAAGCAATTTTATCCTTAAGAAAATCCCAATTCATATAATCTAATAAACCGTCGTTATTAAAATCTCCAAAACAATCTTTGCCAATTGTGTAACCATCTATAAAACAGAAATATTTTAAAACTTCTTTATTTTTTACATTTAATAATATCCAATAATTTCTTTCTAAATTCCTAAAAAAACGTCTGTCTCTTGCTGACAATAAAACAAAATCATTTCCTTTAAATTCAAAAAAATCAATACTGCCCGTGAATATTAAATAATAATCTGGAGAATAAACTTGCTTATTTTTGTTACTTTTTAAAATAGAATTAATATTAATTTTTGTATCATAAAATTGTAAATATTCACCATTATTATCGTGGTTATAATTTGGAATGGAATCATAGCAACCATGATAAATTGGGTAGTTATCACTGAGTTTTATTTTGTGAATTTTAGATTTACTTAAATTTTTAGCTTCGATAATTGCAGAAATATTATCATTGTAAATTTGGACATCATCACCAAGACTTATGTCTTTAAATATTATTTTTTCACATTGTAATTTATCAAAACTAAATTCTTCAAAATCTTTCTTTTGAGAAAAATTACTGAAAAAGTATATTGATAATAAACTTAGTAAAATTTTTATTTTATTGATTATTTGACGCCTCATATTGTAATAATTTTTGCTTGTCCAGAATAAGCTTTTTTTAATTTAAAAAACCTATGCCAATATTTTGATCCTAACGGTGCGTTTAATTGAATTTCTCCTGAACCTTTACCACCTCGCCATTGATTGCATCCATTTGTGGGGTCGCTATCTGGTGAAATTTGAGTTTTGAATACTGCGGCAATTTCTGCTTGCATTTCAGGACTCATTTTTGAAAGATATTTTCTTAACTCCCAAAAAACTTTTCCACTTTGATTTTCATATCCTCCAGATAAATACTTATCCTTATTTAGTCTTCTCACTTTTTTGGTGATTGGGTCTGTATCCTGCATGCCCCAATAATACATTTCTTTTTCACCACCAGCTACTTTTTTAAAATTATTCATAGCAAATGCATAGTACTCTGGCGCAAAACCCTTTCCTTCTGCGTAAGCCCAATTTGCTCTATCTAATAATTGTTCATTATTCAATTCATATTTTTCAGTAAAAAAAACAATTTTTTCTTTCTCAACATTATTGCCTTTTTCCAATTCTAAAAATATTGATTTATCAGTAATATAAACATTGTTGCCAGAACCTATTTTTCCTAAATAGATTCCATCAATACTATAAAAATGTCCATCTACATATGTTTTATCTTCGATAATTTCTTCTGCTTCTTGTCTTATTGTTTGTTTAGGCGGAGCAATTACTTCTTTAACTTCTTCTCGTCTAGGTTCTGATATTGTTATAATCTGGCGCATTGGTAAAGTTCCGTTAGCTTCAAATTTTTCAGCGAGGCTAACACAATACGCTTTTTGAAATTTAACTTCACTAAATTTACTCATGCCATCGGCTTTGTAAAATGTAATAATGCCATCTTTTGGCTCATTACCAAGAGCCCATTGTAAAAGACTTGTGTCACTATCCGATTCTATTACTAAATCAATTAGTAAACCTGAAGGTCTTTGAGATGGTTTTCCTGTTTTATCTACTGGTTGTGTTGATTTTAAATCAAATGTAATTAGTCTATATTCTTTATTGTCTAATTTTAATATTCCTAAAACTGCCATGTCAATTATTTATTAAAGTTAAAAATGCATAATTTGTATTCATTCAAATATAGTATTATTTTTCTTACAATAATATAGTTTTAATCTTAAGTTATTAATAGAAAATTATGAAAAGAGGTGTTTAAGTATGTTTTTTGAAACCAATTTCCCTAGCCCTGATAGAAGTGGAAATCCTTTTGTGAAGCTTTAGCGGAACAAAAGATTGTAACGGATAGCAGGAAACAGCTCCTAAAACAGCTAATAATTCTGCTAAATTAAAATGAGAATCATCTCCTAAAAAACTTGAAACATGAAACATACAACTTTCAACAAAAATTTCGTAATTTTGCACTCCAAATAAAAGGGATTATAAAATGTTAGATAGACTTCAAATAGTAAAACAACGTTTTGACGAGATTTCAGATTTGATTATCCAGCCGGATGTTATTTCTGATCAGAAACGTTATGTGCAATTGAATCAAGAGTACAAAAACTTGAAAGCATTGGCTGAAAAGCGTGATGAGTATGTGCTGTTGATGGCTAATATAGATGAGGCAAACGAAATTATTGCTGATGGAAGTGATGCAGATATGACCGAAATGGCCAAAATGCAATTGGATGAAGCAAAAGAAAGACTGCCTGAACTAGAGGAAGAAATTAAATTTATGTTGATTCCGAAAGATCCTGAAGATGCTAAAAACGTTATGGTTGAGATTCGTGCAGGTACGGGTGGAGACGAAGCGAGTATTTTTGCTGGAGATTTATTCAGAATGTACACTAAATATTGTGAGAATAACGGTTGGAGAACTTCGGTTGTTGATATGAACGAAGGAACTTCAGGCGGATTTAAAGAGGTTATTTTTGAAGTTACCGGAGAAGATGTTTACGGAACTTTAAAATTTGAAGCTGGAGTACACCGTGTACAACGTGTTCCTCAGACAGAAACGCAAGGTCGTGTGCATACATCGGCAGCTACGGTTATGGTTTTACCAGAAGCGGAAGAATTTGATGTACAAATTGATATGAACGATGTTCGTGTTGATTTCTTCTGTTCGTCTGGACCTGGAGGACAATCTGTAAATACTACGAAATCTGCGGTACGTTTAACGCACATTCCAACTGGTTTGGTGGCACAATGTCAGGATCAGAAATCGCAGCATAAAAATAAAGATAAAGCGTTGAATGTTTTACGTTCTCGTTTGTACGAACAAGAATTGGCTAAGAAAGAAGCTGAAGATGCTACAAAACGTACTTCTCAGGTTAGTTCTGGTGACCGTTCGGCTAAGATTCGTACTTATAACTATGCTCAAGGTCGTGTAACCGATCATAGAGTTGGTTTAACGCTGTACGATTTAGGAAACATCATGAATGGTGATATTCAGAAAATTGTTGCTGAGCTTCAATTGGTGAATAATATGGAGAAATTGAAAGAAGCTTCGGAAGTTTTTTAAGTTTTTTCGGAGGAAAGAAAATAGAAAAAAGCTGTTTCACTAGTGAAACAGCTTTTTTTGTGTTCTTAATTTGTCATTGCGAGGAACGAAGCAATCACATTTGTTATATCAAGCTTTGGTGGAGCTTCTTGTGAAGATCCTTCGTTCCTCAGAATGACAAAATTGTGGCTGTTTTAGTTTTAAAAGCGTACGCAGATTTTACTCTCATTTTTGTCATTCTGAGGAACGAAGGATCTTCGTGTGCAATTCCTCAATCTTTGCGTCTTTTTGTTAGTGAGTTTGCTTCGTTCCTCGCAATGACACAAACTGCGCGGAAAGGATTAAAAACAAAAAAGCAAAGTAAAACATATAGTTATACTTTGCTTTTTATTTATAAGGCTCTAATTATACAATTAGAATTTATAGTGAAGGATATTAACTCTTTAATCGTTTGTTTGAAAAACGTATAAAGTAAGTTAGATACCTAGAAATATTCTTGTAAATTCAAGACATTTATATAGGTTAGAGTACATGTACACACCATTTTTTAATACTATTTCGCTTAACTTTTCCATAATACATAAATTTTAGTTAGACAATTACTCTTGTGATGGTTCGTATGGTGATGGTTCTTCTTTTTCTTTAGAAGAATCATGCGGTTTAGAAACTAAGTTTGTTACGACAAGCTGTACAATTGAACCTAAGATTCCTTTAAAAAAGTTGTCGCCTTTTCCAACAACAAATCTTTTGGCCAGATATCCAATTCCGATACTAATTGCAGATTGCGCTAGATTACTTTTAAATCCGACGGTTTCATTGATTTCTTCAACCGTATTCCGAATAAGATTAAGAGGTTTCAGATTCTCTTTGATTTCATCGATTTCATCTTTAATTGCGCACCATTCATCATCCTGTCGATTTTCTAAAAGCCGAATCCTCTGATTTAGTGTATTAATATTATAAACAGTTTCCATAACAGTTTTTTTTAGATTAATTCAAATCAGTTTTGATTTTCTTCTTTAGTTTCTTTTAAAATGCTGGAAACGATCATGTTTCCAATAGGAGTTTTAATTAATTTGTGCTGCGTTTTGTGCATCACAATGGCAACAATTAAATAAAAGAGTGCCATGATAAAAAAACCGTAATAATACTCTCCAAGCAATTTTCCCAGCCATAAACTTATCCCGATATTTAGAAATAAAGTAAAAAATGCAACAACAGCTCCAACTGCTATTCTAGATGTTAATGTAGACAATACGTCTGCAGAGGCCGATACTGTTTTGAGTTTAATTAATTCTAAACTCGTTTTAGTATAGTTTTCTGCCTTTTCATAAAGATTTAAGTTGTCGTTTGTTGTTGCATTTGATTCCATGATATAAGGGTTTTATGGTTTAAAAAAATCACTTTTTTTAGTAGTTCGTTTTTACCGTTTTTGCTTCATCTTTCATAGCGTTGAAGTCTTCTTTTGCAGCATTAAATTTGGCTTTTCCATCTTCTAAGATATCTTTTCCGTTAGCTTTAATGGTATGCAGAATATCATCAACTTTACCCTTTAAATTATCTTTGTAATCTTTTGATTTATCTGATATTTTTTTTCTTGATTTATCTGATATTTTTTTTCTGGTATTTGAACCTTTATCTGGTGCAAATAATACTCCTAAAAATGCTCCCGCCGCTGCGGCTCCTAAAATTCCTAAAACTGTGGTGCTCGTTTTCATAATAATTGTTTTTAATGGATTAATATTTAATATAATGTTGATTTAAATTTCTCGACCTTTTATAAGTCTAAATAGTATCGCAATAATGGCAATAACCAATAAGATGTGAATGATACTTCCGAGGCTGTAAACAAAGAAGCCTAAAGCCCAAAGAATAACAAGGATCACTGCGATGGTATATAATAAGTTTGACATGGTTCTTATTTTTATGGTTTATAATTAATTGTTTTTTTAATTCAGTTTATACGAAAGGTATAAAGTCAAATTACTATTTTTTGCGTCTGGAAAAGTATAAGTAGTTCCAGCAACGGTTCTTTCTTTACCAACGGTTGTAAGACCATAATTATATCTTAAACCAATGCTTATGGGGTTAAAATCTACTCCAACACCTGCAGATAAACCAGCATCAAATTTATTTAGATCATCAGTATCGATGTCTTCATTAAAATTAATGTCTCCGTCTCCTGTAACTTTAGAACTTACCAAGTAAGAAGCATAACCACCGGCATGTACATTAAAGTTTTTGGTAATGTTTACTCTTACTAATAAAGGAACTTCGATATAATTTAATCTGAATTTTGCATTTCCAGTTGCAAAAGCATTGTTATAATCTAATTCGGCACCCTTTGTGGTGAATAAAATCTCTGGCTGAATCGCAATAAAATCCGAAACAGGCAGTGTTGCATAAACACCAGCATTAAAGCCGTATAAAACATTATCGTCATCAGCATCATTCTGATATAAATTAGACATGTTAAATCCTCCTTTTACACCAAATTCGGTGTTAACATTGTTGTCTTGAGCGTGCAGCATTCCAAATGAAGCTGATAAAAAAAGGGTTAAGGCGCATAAAAAATTTGATTGCATTTTCATAATAAAAAAAATTAGTTAATAGATAGATATTAGGCTTTTATATAATTTGTTTTTGAATACTTTCTGTTTCTCGTAAGAGTTTATATTGTTCTGGTAAATACTGTAATACAAGCTTTAAAATCGTTTTATCGTTGGTATCTTTATAAATAGATTCAAACAATTCTATTTGTTCTTCTAAAGACTCGGTAATAGAATTTAAATAAGCATTTTTAAAACTGGCGTCATTGGCATCAATCAAAGCATACAAATCTCTTTTGTGTGTAGCATTTATTTCTGAGATGATAACGAGCTTTTTACTAGCTAATCTTGAAACGTCTCGCTGTAATTGATTTTGATGATCTTCAATCTCTCTGCTTAATTCTTGTATAGTACTTTCAGAACATTTTTGTTGTGCAATCTGACTTTTAGAAATAATAGATTTACTCACATTTGCCGTTGCAATCAAAAAGAAGGCTTCAACTTCTTCTGTTTGGTTTTTACTAAAATTTTCACCTTTTAAAGAAATTTCTATCGGATTATTTTTTCTGCACGAGACAGTAAATAAAATAACAGCCAATAAAAAAATAAGTTTTAAAATTGTCGCTTTTAGTGGGGGCGTTGTTTTCATTATTTCTTTATAAAAGATTACATTACAAAGATGCTAACGATTGAAAGATTTTTCTTTACAGCATAAAAAAGAAACGTTATATAATTCCCATAATGGACTTATATAACGCTTATTAAGTAGTTTTTTGAAAGTTTTTAATCTGGAAGAAATACCGTAAATACAGATCCTTTATTGGGTGTGCTGTCGGCCTTAATATGTCCTTTGTGGTTTTCGACAATCTTTTTGCAGATCGCCAAACCTATTCCAGTTCCTGGATAATCTGTTTTAGAATGCAGACGCTGAAACAATACAAAAATGGTTTCTTTAAATTGAGGATCAAATCCCATTCCGTTATCAGTAAACGTAATTTTATGGAATTTTTTTGTCGCTTGTTCTAAAAGTTCAGGATAATCGGAAGCAGTTACTCTATCACTTTCAATAATAATAGAAGGTATACTATTGGGCTGGCTGTATTTTAAAGAATTTCCGATTAAGTTGATAAAAAGCTGTTCGATTTGATATGGAATAACCGATAGCTTAGGAAGTTTTGAAGCAACAATAACTGCTCCTTTTTCTTCGATAATTTCGGTCAATTCAGATTCGGCATTTTCTAATAACTCAGATAAGTTTGTTTTTAGAAATTCTTTTTTAGTCGTGTTGGTTCTCGAAAATAAAAGTAAATCATCAATTAAAACACGCATTCTTTTAGCCGAAACTTCAATTTTATTGATGTAATTTTTGGCACTATCAGAAAGTACAGCCTTATCTTCATCAGAAACTCGGGAAATAAAAGTTTGAATTTTTCTAAGGGGTTCTTGTAAATCGTGACTTGCAACATGGTTAAAAGAAGCCAGCTCTTTATTACTTTTTTCTAATTCCTTATTACGTTCCTGCAATTCGATATTTAGCAAATGCTCATCGGTAATATCAAAATTAATTCCCAGCAGGATTTTACTTCCTTGCTGATCCGTCAATAATTTTCCGGTTGATTTAAAATATCTAATTTCATTACTTGGAAGCAGAATTTTGTAATAAACAAAAGGAAGTCCTTTTTTATCAATAATACCGTCCATAGATTTAGAAACGGCTTCTTTATCGTCTGGATGTACAAAATCTAGTAAAGTTTCTTTGTCTGGAACAAAAGAGTGGGGTGTACGGCCTAATAAACGAAATTGATTGTCTGAATAATCTATTTTATCGGCATCTAAATCCCATTGCCAAGTACTGAATTTACCAATAATTTCAGATTCTGCAATTAGACCGCTAGAGATTAAAAGTTTTTTATTAAAGACTTTCAATCGTTCAAAATCACGACTGATTTGTCTGTATGCCAATAATATAAAACTTAACGCTACTAAAAATAAAGAAATAGAGAAAAGCGGACTTAAAGAAATTTCTTCATCATAAATTTTAAGTCTGTTTTTTAAATACGTTTTCTCGATGTCATTCATTTCGTCTACTTTAAAACGAATATTTTCCATCAAAATACGACCGCCAAACATATGATTGTCTAGTTTTCGTTTATCATATGTTTTTGGGTTGCTGTATTTTAAACAGTTTTCAAACGAAACAAATCGTTGAATAATTAATTTAAATAAGTTTTTAAGATTTTCCTGCTGTTTCGGATTGTCGGCAGTTAGTTTTTTTAAAGTAATAAGAGACGTATTTACTTTATCGCGCGAATAAATATAAGGCGTTAAAAAACGAGCATTTTTGGTAATAATATAGCCTCGCTGTCCTGTTTCGGCATCTTTTATGGCCGACATTAAACGTTCTAATTGAATGTTTATTTCATAAGTATGCATAACCACTTTACTCGATTCATTCAAGTCTTGGTTATGTTTGTAAGCAATTGAGGAAAGAAATAACAGAATGAAAACTGCGATTACAAAAATAACCCTCAATGAGTTTGAAGAATTAAAATTCGGTATCCACTTCATTGGTATGCTTATTATACTTATTTTATTTTAGGCGCAGCAAGAAATTATCACGATTTAACCCAGAGGTATGATAGTGCCAGTTTACGGTTACCACCTCATTAATTATTTTTTTAAGAGTATTAAAATCGCTTGGTTTTTTAATGTAAATATTAGCACCTTGAATAAAAGTATCTTCAATATCTTCTTCAGACGAAGAAGTAGAATAAATGGCAATGATTATATCTTTTAAATGCTCTGTTTTTTTTATTTCGATCAAACACTCTTTACCTGTTTTTTTAGGCATATTTAAATCCAGAAATAAGATATCGGGTTTTTTATTGTCAGGATTCATTAAATGATCCATTAATTGCATTCCGTCATGGACAAAGTCAACGTCTGTTTGTATTTTGATTTCTTCAAAAGCATCTTTAAAAAAAAGGCGATCATCTTCATCATCATCCGCTAATAAAATATATAATGCGTTTTTCTGCATTTTAGTGTGGTATTTGGGTTTTATTTTAAATTTTCTCTGCGCTTCTTAATTATTCTCTGAAAAGCTGAGGGTGTTATTCCGGTCGTATTTTTAAACTGTGTACTCAAATGTGCAACACTCGAGTAATTTAGTAAAAAAGCAATTTCCGTCAAACTCATTTCATTAATAATAATTAATTGTTTAGCTCTTTCAATTTTCTGTAAAATAATAAAATTTTCGATAGAAGAATACGTTACTTCCGAAAAAACATTTGATAAATAACCGTAGCTGTGGTTTAATTTTTCGGCCAAGAAAACAGAACTTTTATAATTGTTACTGTCATCCATAAAGACAAGTTCAATTATAGCATCTTTTATTTTCTGAACCAAGACACTTTTCTGATTTTCTACAACTTCAAAACCATGGGGAGTTAAGTTATTTTTTAAAGATTCGAGTGCATTAGCATCAAAATTATCATCAATCTCAATTTCTCCAAATCCCAAAGTTGTAAATTTTACATTTTGCTGATCCAGATTATGTTTAAGGTAAAGAGAACAAATGGTATTTATGTCGAACTTTATAAATAGCTTCATTTTATAAAAATTTGGTTAAAGATAATTAATTTATTTTTGGTTATAGCTTTTAATGCTTGTTACAGTACAGAAACGGTAAAAAATAATTATAAAACTCTCAAAAAAATACCGTCTAATAGTTTTGTATTAGACGGTATCCTTGATTGAGCCTTAAGGGTTTACAAATCTGAAAGGATTTGATGAAACTCCTCTTTTGTTTTTCCCAATTTTTGCTGAAGTCTTCCATACATTTCGTCTTCCTTACCTTCAGCAAACATCAAATCATCATCTGTCAGAGTTGCATATTTTTGTTTAAGTTTCCCTTTTAACTCATTCCAATTTCCTTTTATTTCAGTAGTATTCATGACCGTAATTTTTATGTATTAATAGTATTGTAAAATTGCATAATCTTGGCAGGTTTTGTGTTACATCAATTCCTGCTTGTGCTGCATAATTCACATTTTAGTTTTTTTAAACCTGATAACGGCGTAAAATCCAAGCCATTTTTTCATGTTCTTGAAGCAGACCCGTTATAAAATCGGCCGAACCAACATCGTGATTGTCGTTTTCAAAAACCGGAATATAGTCTCTAAATTCAGTAACCAATTGTTCGTGATTGTCTAAAAGTTCTTCCAGCATATGTTTTTGAGAAGCATATTCTTTAGGCGATTCTTTAAGAGTAGAATTATCAATAAACTCTTTCATTGTTCCAATTGTTTTTTCGCCAAGCTGGCTGATGCGTTCTGCAACTTCATCAATATTAGCCTCTAGAATTCGGTATTGTTCCTCAAACAGTTTATGCAATTCCATGAAGCTATTTCCTGAAATATTCCAGTGAAATTTTCTAGTCTTTACATACAACGTCATTTCGTTAGATAAAATCGTGGCTAATATACCTGCACTCTTCTTTAAATTCTTTGGGGTAATTCCAATATTTGGGCTCATAATTGTTTGATTTTCTGTTTGTTTTCAAAAATAGCAAAGGCAGTTGTTTTTTTTCTTACACAATTTGTTAAAGATGTTACATGAATTCAATGTTTAGGTAACATCTTAATGAATCTAATATTGTAGTTTTGGCAGTAACATAAACCTAAACACCCAATTTGAATGAAAAAACAGCTGCTCATTTTATTCGTTTTTATTTCCTCCTTATCTGCCAAAGCCCAATCTTATATAGGATATTTTCATGATAATTATGCAGGTGTACAAAGCGTACTTTTTAATCCGGCTTCTATAGCCGATTCTCGTTTTAAAACCGACATTAATTTGTTTTCAATTAGTGGTGCTGTGCAGAATGATTTATACGCAGTTAATATTTTTGATGTTTATAAAGATAATTATGATCTTGATCGAGATGCAAAAGTAACCCCTTCAAGTGCCAACAATGGTATTGCAAATTTTGATGTTATGGGGCCGTCTTTTATGTTTAATATTGCGCCAAAACATACCTTGGCCGTTTTTACAAGAGCAAGATCGGTTAGTAATATTAGAAATATCAATGGTAATCTTATCGACCAAGTTAAAAATGGTTTAGATCAATCTGATAATTTTAATTTTAATGCAGGAAATGCCAATGGAGCTTCAAATTCTTGGGGAGAATTGGGTATTTCTTATGCTGCCGTTTTATATCAAAAAGACCAGCATTTTCTAAAAGGAGGTTTAACTGCCAAATATTTACAAGGTGGTGTAAACGGATACGTTCAAGGAAACAATGTAAATGTAAGGTATGTAGGTAATCCTATGAATCCTAGAAATGGAGCTTTGATTTCTACTGGAGAAATTACAGTAGGAGCAAGTCAGGATTTTGAAAATAATCAAGATTATAAATTTGATTCAGGCTCAAAAGGATTTGGTTTAGATTTTGGATTGGTTTACGAATGGAGACCTGATTATGCAGACTACGATTTAAGTAAAGCAAAACCAGCCGATAATAATTTTAGAGATTTAAATAAATACAAAGTTCGTTTCGGATTATCTGTTACAGATATTGGATCTATAAATTACAGAAATGCAAAACAAGATACTTACAATGTAAATGGTGTTGTAACACAGCAAATGATTGATGATGCAACTAATCTATACGATTTTCTAGATCAGCATTATACTAAAACATCAACCTCTAAAGGAGCAAAAACAAATTTACCAACTGCACTTCATGCCGATGCAGATTGGAATATGTATAAAAAATTCTATTTAAATCTTAACGGAGATATTAATATGGTTTCGGGCAATAAACTTAATGCTTACGGAATTGCAGACAGAGTATCTTTAACGCCTCGTTACGAAAGCAGATGGTTTAGTTTTTATGTTCCAATGACTTGGATGGAATACAGCGGTATGCAGGTAGGTTCTGGAATTAGAGTGGGAGCTTTCTTTATAGGTTCGGGTTCTATACTTAGTAATTTGGTTTCTAAAGAATCTAAAGGAGCAGATTTTCATGTTGGGATGAAAATTCCAGTTTACGAAAAGAAATTTAAAGATACAGACGAAGATGGCATTCTAGACAAAGAAGATGCTTGTAAAAATGCAGCAGGACCAATAGAAAATCATGGTTGTCCTTGGCCAGATACAGACGGAGATAATGTTTTTGATAAAGACGATGCCTGTCCAGATGTAAAAGGTCCGATTGAAAATAAAGGCTGTCCGTGGGCTGATACTGACGGAGATACTTTATTAGACAATGTAGATGCTTGCCCAGCTGTTGCAGGTCCTGTAGAAAATAAAGGATGCCCTTGGCCAGACACAGATAAAGACGGCATTTTAGACAAAGACGATGCTTGTGTTGATGTTCCGGGTGTTGTAGAAAATAAAGGTTGTCCGGTAGTTTTAGACGCTGATAAAGATGGAATTCCTGATAATGAAGATGATTGTCCATTAATGGCAGGTCCGATTGAAAATAAAGGCTGTCCTAAAGTTTCAAAAGCGACATTAGAACAATTAAGAGTAGAAGCAAAATCGATCTTTTTTACAACAGGAAAAGCAACTTTAAACAATGCTAAAATGGGAGAAACATCAGGAAGATTAGATGCTATTAAAGAAATTTTGAAAAATTATCCGAATGCTAAATTTGCCATTAACGGATACACAGATAACGTAGGAAATGCCAAAGCAAACCAAAAACTATCTGAAGCCAGAGCAAAAGTAATTATGGATCTTTTAATAGAAAAAGGAGTAAATCCTGCCAATTTAACTTCGCAGGGATTTGGTGCTGCAAAACCTGTAAAGTCTAATAAAACAGCTTCTGGAAGAGCAGAAAACAGAAGAACAGAAATTGTTTATTTAGGCAATTTGTAAACCAAGCCGAATATAATACTAAAAAGCCATTCTTAATTGAGTGGCTTTTTTTATTTTTGCATACTTCTAAAAAAATAAGAATGACAACACAACAACTACACGAACAAATTCTTTTAAAAAAATCATTTTTATGCGTAGGCTTAGATCCTGATTTATCAAAAATGCCGCAGCATTTATTAGAAAAAGAAGATCCAATTTTCGAATTTAATAAAGCTATAATTGATGCTACTCACGATTTAACGGTTGGATATAAACCCAATACCGCTTTTTTTGAAGCGTATGGTTTAAAAGGATGGCTTTCACTTCAAAAAACAATCAATTACATCAACGAGAATTATCCAGATATTTTTACCATTGCAGATGCAAAACGCGGTGATATCGGAAATACTTCGAGCATGTATGCAAAAGCTTTTTTTGAAGATTTAAATTTTGATAGTGTAACCGTTGCACCTTATATGGGAAAAGATTCTGTAGAGCCTTTTCTCGCTTTTGAAAATAAACATACCATTATGTTAGCCTTAACTTCAAACGAAGGCGCTTTTGATTTTCAGACGTTGACTACAAACGGAAAAGAATTATACAAACAAGTTTTAGAAACTTCTAAAACATGGAAAAATAGCGAAAACCTAATGTATGTTGTTGGCGCGACAAAAGCGGAATACTTTGCAGACATTAGAAAAATTGTTCCAGACAGCTTTTTATTAGTTCCAGGAATTGGCGCTCAAGGCGGCAGTTTATCTGAAGTTTGTAAATACGGAATGAACGATAAAATTGGTCTTTTAGTAAATTCTGCAAGAGCGATAATCTACGCTTCAAAAGGAACCGATTTTGCCGAAAAAGCAAGAGAAGAGGCACTTTTAGTTCAGAAAGAAATGGAATCAATTATTGATTCAAGGGCTTAGGTTTATTTATTCGCCACGAATTACACTAATTTCCACTAATTAAAATATAAATTCGTGCTAATTTGTGTAATTCGTGGCAAAAAAACTTAAAACAAAGAAAACCTAAAAAGCAAGGCAATCCTTCGCTCAGGATGACAATCATTTTTCTGTCAGGCTGAGCGAAGTCGAAGCCTCAATCAAGGAACCAGAAACTTGAAACAAAGAAAACCTGAAACAAAAAATGAAACAATTCTCAGACCAGCTTGGCACTTTACATTCTTTTGAAACAGCTCCAAAACGTATTATTTCGTTAGTTCCTTCTCAAACCGAATTATTATACGATTTAGGTTTAGAAGAAAAAATCATCGGAATAACCAAGTTTTGTGTGCATCCGTATCATTTAAAGTCTACAAAGAAAATGGTTGGCGGCACTAAAAAGATTCATTTTGAGAAAATAAAACTATTACAGCCCGATATTATTATTTGTAATGAAGAAGAAAACACGGCAGAAATTGTAGAGCAGTTAAGTAAAATTTGTCCGGTTTGGGTAACAAATATTGTTACTATTGAAGATAATTTTCAGATGATTTCAGATTTCGGTCAAATCTTCAATTGTAGAACAGAAGCTCGAAAATGGAACGATAAATTGGCATTCGCCTTGAGCGATTTCAAAAAGTACATTGAAGAGATTGAAGTTCAAAAAGCAGCCTATTTTATTTGGAAAAATCCTTATATGGTTGCAGGAAATGATACGTATATCAATGAATTATTAAAACTGAATCATTTTACAAATATTTACGAAGACAAAGGACGTTATCCTGAAATTGAACTTAAAAAAATGCGCTTGGAAGGCGATCCAGATTTGGTTCTTCTTTCCTCAGAACCATATCCTTTTAAGGAAGAAGATGCTTTTGAAATCGGACGCTTTACGCATCATGCTAAAACTGTTTTTGTAGACGGCGAAATGTTTTCTTGGCACGGAAGCCGATTATTAAAGGCTTTTGCATACTTTAAATTGCTTCACGAACGTTTGAAAAATTAGTTAAACGAACTTCTAAACTCTAAAGGCGAAACATTAGTTTTACTCTTAAATAATTTATTGAAAGACTGCGGATATTCAAAACCTAATTGATACGCCATTTCGCTCACACTAAGCGAAGTCGTAGTAAGCAGCTCTTTTGCTTTTTCGATAATTTTATTGTGAATGTGATACTGTGTGCTTTGCCCTGTTAACGAACGCAGCATATCACTTAGATAATTAGGAGAAACATTCAATTGTTCCGAAAGATAAGCAACAGTTGGTAACCCGAACTGCTGTACTTTATCACTTTCAAAATAATCGGACAAGAGTGTTTCTAATTTTGCTAGAAGCGTGTTATTGGCACTTTTTCTAGTCAGAAATTGTCGGTTGTAAAAACGGTTGCAATAATTAAGGAGTAATTCGATATGCGAAATCATTACATCTTGGCTAAACGCATCAATAGAGGAAAGATATTCCTGCTCGATGTTCTGCATAATTCCAGTAATCATAATTTCTTCCTTTTCAGAAAGATGTAATGCTTCATGAACGGCATAAGAAAAAAAGGTAAAGTCTTTTATATTTTTCGCTAAAGCGTAACTCTGAATAAAATCAGGATGAATTACCAGCATCGAACCATTTACAAGAGTGTCTTCATCAACTTCTGTCGAGATAATTTGTCCGGGCGACATAAAAGTCATTACACCTTCATCAAAATCATAATAATGCTGCCCGTATTTCATTTTTCCTTTAAAATTTCTTTTGATAGAAACCGTATAGAAATCATAAATTACAGTCTTTAAGTTATCACTAAAACTACAGCTTATGTTACTCAAATTTACAAAACTTACCAAAGGATGATCTGGTTTTGGAATTTTAAGTAATTCGTGCATTTCTGAAATAGAATGTATAGTATGCGGCGGATGAACTTCTTTTTTCATAACTAAAATTTAAAAGAGGAAAAGCTACCGTAAAGATAACTTTTCCTTTAGATTTTATTCTTGACTTTTATTGATTAACAGCTTTCATTCCAGATTCGTCGTAACGGTTTCCGGTAATGGTTCCAACAGGAATAATGCGTTCTAATCGGTTTAATTCTTCTGAAGTTAAAACCAGTTGTGCAGCAGCTATATTTTCTTCTACATATTTTACACGTTTTGTTCCCGGAATTGCCAAGAAACCTTTTGAAGTAATCCAAGCCAATGCCAATTGCGAAGCCGTGATTTTTCTTTCGTCAGCAATCACTTTAATTTCGTTTAAAAGTTCGATGTTTTTATAAAACTGCTCGCCCTGAAAACGCGGAATTGATCTTCTAAAATCATTTTCGGCAAAATCATCAGGATGTTGAATTTCTCCAGAAATAAAACCTCTTCCTAGTGGAGAATAAGCTACGAAACCAATATTTAATTCTTCTAAAGTTTTAATAATTCCGTCTTCCTCAGCACTTCTTTCAAAAAGAGAATATTCGGTTTGTATGGCTGTTAAAGGATGAACGTTATGTGCTTTTCTAATCGTTTCAGACGAAACCTCAGATAAACCAATATAACCCACTTTCCCTTCTTTTACCAAATCTGCCATTGCGCCAACCGTTTCTTCAATTGGAGTATTCGGATCAAGTCTGTGTAAGTAATACAAATCGATATAATCTGTGCCTAAATTTTTAAGAGAACGCTCAACCGCTTTCTTTACATAATCCTTTTTACCATTAAAATTCCAAGTAAGCTGTTCGTTATCGTCAATTTCATAACCAAATTTAGTAGCAATACTATATTGGTCTCTGTTTCCTTTTATGGCTTTTGCAATTAGTCTTTCGTTCAATAAAGGACCATACAAATCTGCCGAGTCTAAAAAATTACCGCCCAATTCCAGCGATCTGTGTATAGTTCTTATAGATTCAGCTTCATCAGCTTTACCATAAACATCGTTTCCAGCAATCTGACTCATTCCCATGCAGCCTAAACCAACGTTAGGAACAATAAGACCTTGATTCCCTAATTTTATTTTCTTGATTGTATTCATGATTATAGTTTAAATTTTAGATTAAAAATTGATAAGACAAAGATCTGTTACTATTACGTTTTTAGAGTAGCCCAATCACTTGTAGTTGTATCCAAAATGAAGAAATGGTTAAAAAATGCTGGAATAATGTAATTATATATAAGGTATAATTTTGAATTGAATTTTGAGAATTCGGCGTTTTGAGATATGAATTTTATCAAAAGTATATAAAAAAAGAATGCCGGCATCTCGAAGACGCCGGCATCATTTAACTAACCAAAACCAAAATAATAAATAACCAGTTTATTACACTACAAAGATCAGGTATATATGAATCTTATGCTGTTAAGGTTTTGTTATTACTTTGTTGGACATAAGTTAAGATTTTTTAATACTGCTTTCTGAGCTTTCTGCAGCATTAAATAGCTTTTGGTTATTAAAATATAATAACAATCAATTTTGTTTATTAATATCCTAAGGATAAGTTTGTATATTTGATAAAACATTAAATATCAGTGATATGTGGTTTTGTGAAAAAATTACCATTCATCAGAAAATCAAGTAACTGTATCAAAAAAAAGCAAAAAAAATGAGCGATTTAAACCAAGGGAAATGTCCTTTTCATAACGGACAAACAAAAGAAACTGCAGGAAGTGGAACATCTAATAAGGATTGGTGGCCAAATCGGTTAAATGTTGGAATATTACGCCAGCATTCTAGTTTGTCAAATCCAGTAGGGGAAGATTTTGATTATGCTGCGGCATTTAAAACTTTAGATCTAAATGAAATCAAGAAAGATATTTTTGATTTAATGAAAGATTCTCAAGATTGGTGGCCGGCAGATTATGGACATTACGGACCTTTATTTATTCGTATGGCTTGGCATAGTGCAGGTACGTATCGTATAGCTGATGGGCGTGGAGGTGCAAGTTCGGGTAATCAGCGTTTTGCGCCGCTTAACAGCTGGCCGGATAATGGTAACTTAGATAAAGCACGTTTTTTGCTTTGGCCGATAAAACAAAAATACGGCAAGAAAATTTCTTGGGCAGATTTGATGATCTTGACAGGAAACTGCGCGTTGGAATCTATGGGTTTTAAAACTTTTGGTTTTGCAGGAGGAAGAGAAGATATTTGGGAACCAGAACAAGATACAAACTGGGGTTCAGAAAATGAATGGTTAGCTACTAGTGATAAACCTAATAGTAGGTATTCTGGCGATAGAAATTTGGAGAATCCGCTTGCTGCTGTGCAAATGGGATTAATATATGTAAATCCTGAAGGTCCAGATGGTAATCCTGATCCGCTAGGTTCTGGTAGAGATATTAGAGAGACTTTTGCTAGAATGGCAATGGACGATGAAGAAACTGTAGCACTTGTTGCTGGTGGACATACTTTTGGGAAATCACACGGTGCTGGAGATGCTTCTTTAGTTGGTGAAGCTCCAGAAGGCGGAAGCATTGAACAAATGGGAATGGGATGGAAAAGTACTCACGGATCTGGAGTTGGCGGAGACGCAATTACAAGTGGAATTGAAGGTGCTTGGAAACCAAATCCTACTACTTGGGATAATGGTTATTTTGAAACTCTTTTTAAATACGATTGGAAATTAACAAAAAGCCCTGCAGGAGCACATCAATGGACGCCAACTGACGAAAGCGCTGCTACTACTGTAGAAGATGCTCATGATCCAAACAAACGTCACGCTCCAATGATGACAACGGCAGATATGGCGTTAAAAATGGATCCTGTTTATGAGGCAATCTCAAGAGATTATTTTCAAAATTTTGACAAGTTTGCAGATGCTTTTGCAAGAGCTTGGTATAAATTAACGCATAGAGATATGGGGCCTCTTGATCGTTATTTAGGAGCTGAAGTTCCTAATGAAATATTAATTTGGCAAGACCCAATTCCGGCAGCTAAAAATGAATTAAATCATCTTGATATTGCGGCATTAAAAGATAAAATTCTTTCAAGCGGACTTTCTGTAACGCAGTTAGTTTCTACAGCTTGGGCTTCTGCTTCTACATTTCGTGGTTCAGATAAACGTGGTGGTGCAAATGGTGCACGTATTCGTTTTGAACCGCAAGTTAACTGGGAAGTTAATAATCCAAGTCAATTAAAAAATGTGTTGGCAACTTTAGAAGGAATTCAAAATGAATTTACAAGTACAGGAAAAAAAGTTTCTATAGCAGATTTAATTGTTTTGGGAGGTTCTGTTGCCATTGAAAAAGCGGTTAATAATGCAGGATTTGATTTTGAAGTTCCGTTTACGCCAGGTAGAGGAGATGCAACTTTAGAACAAACAGATGTACATTCGTTTAAAGCATTAGAGCCAAAAGCAGACGGATTTAGAAACTACAAAAACGCTCAAGCCGTTTCTATTACCGAAGAAATGTTAATTGATAAAGCACAATTATTAACTTTGACAGCTCCAGAAATGACTGTTTTAGTTGGTGGTATGAGAGTTTTAAACACTAATTATGACGGTTCTAGACAAGGTGTTTTTTCAACAAAAGCAGATACATTAAGCAATGACTTTTTTATTAATTTATTAGATTTGACTACTGCTTGGAAAGCAACTGATGAATCTGGAGAGAAATTTGAAGGTCGCAGTCGTAAAACTGGAGAAGTAAAATGGACAGCCTCTCGTGCAGATCTTATCTTTGGTTCTAATTCTGAACTTCGTGCTGTTGCTGAGGTTTATGGTTCTAATGATGCTAAAGAAAAATTTGTAAAAGATTTTATCGCAGTATGGACAAAAGTAATGAACTTAGATAGATTTGATTTAGTTAAATAAATTAAACCAATTATAAATCAAAATAAAACCCGACAGGTTCAAAAACCTGTCGGGTTTGTTATTTTATAATTTAAAGAAAGTTCAAAGTAATTATTTCAAGAGAATGGAAAATCATCATAAAATCCGCTCAATCTGCCAAATCTGCGTGAAAAAAAACTTTGCGAACCTTGCGTAATTCTTAGTGTACTTTGCGTTTAAACTAAGAAAAAACCACAGTCTTATTGCTATAAACCATTGTTTTACGTTCTGCATGAAGTTTTATAGCGCGAGCCAGAACAATACGTTCTAAGTCACGACCTTTCATAATAAAATCTTCTATAGAGTGAATGTGCGAGACTCTCGCAATATCCTGTTCGATAATCGGCCCCTCATCCAATTCTTCGGTAACATAATGACTTGTAGCACCAATAATTTTTACACCGCGTTTAAAAGCCGAATGATACGGTTTTGCACCTGGAAAAGCAGGTAGAAACGAATGATGAATATTAATGATTTTATTCTCGTAAAGTGAAATCAATTTTGGCGTAACAATCTGCATATAACGCGCCAAAACAATAAAATTGATATGATATCTGTTCAGCAGTTCAATTTGTTTAGCTTCACCTTCTTCTTTATTATCTTTTGTAAACGGAACACAATGAAACGGAATATCAAAACGTTCTGCAATAGATCGTAAATCATTATGATTACTAATAATTACAGGAATCTCAACATTTAATTCTCCAGCACTGTAGCGTCCCAAAATATCAAACAAACAGTGATCGTATTTAGAGACAAACAAAGCCATTTTTGGTTTCTGTTCCTGATTGTACAAATCCCAAGACATCTTAAAATCAGTCGCGATTGTTTGATCAAACTGTTCTTTTATAGTTTCAATACTGCTATTCTGATTCGTAAATTCGCATTCCAGGCGCATAAAAAAAACATTCTGCTCTACATCAACATGCTGGTCGATATAAGTAATATTTCCTTCTACTTTGGCAATAAAAGTGGTTACTGCAGCGATAATTCCTTTTTGGTCTTTACAGTGAATCAGAATGGTAATTTTTTGCATTTTTTGGTGATTTTTTGGTTTAAATTTAACTGCAAGGTTCGCAATCCCGACAGTTATCTGAATTACGAACCTTGTAGTAAAAAATTATTTTCCGTCCTGCATAGCAAAAACTTTTTGCAGCAAAGGACTTGTTCTCGCACTAATATTAGTACGGATATCTTTTTCTTCCACAGCAATCATTTTAAAAACACCAACAAGAGCTTGATTCGTTGTATAATCAGTCAAATCAGGATTTACTTTTTTTACTAATGGAATTGAGTTGTATTTTGTAATGATATTTTTCCAAACTACATCTGCACCAACTTTCTCGAAAGAACTTTTAATCACAGGATTAAACTTTCCGTATAAAGCCGTTGTAGTAGTTCCTTGTAAATAGCTTGTAGCAGCGCTGTCATTTCCTAACAAAATATTTTTAGCATCTGTAAACGACATATTTTTTACTGCCGAAACAAAAATAGGAGTCGCTTCTTTTACTGCATCTTCAGCAGCGCGATTCAAAACTTTAATACCTTCATCAGCAAGAGATCCAAGACCGATTTTACGTAAAGTAGCATCTACTTTTTGTAATTCTTCCGGCATAAGAATTTTTACAGCTTCATTTTTATAAAAACCATCAACTGCAGTCAATTTACTTACTTGTTCTGTAATTCCTTTGTTTAAAGCTTCTTTTAACCCAGAAGCAATATCAACACTGCCAGTAGGAAGTTGTGACGCTAATTGAGGTAATTGATTTAATGTTTGTTGTACCTGAGCGCAAGAAGTAAGAGAAAATGCAAGAGCTAAAATTATAATCTTTTTCATTTATTGGGGGTTTAAGTTTCAAAAATACTACTTATTCAAAAACAAAGCCAAAATTTTATTTCAAGAGCAGAAAGATTTTGTTTCATAATTAACAATAGTTCTGTTGTTCGTTTCAATGTTTTGCTTTTTGAAAGCCGAAGTCAAAAAATCTGCTGCGATTTAGATTAAATTGGGCTTTATTTGTTTATTAAAAAATGGGGATTTTTTAGAATAAATTTAAGGTCAAGGCCAGTACATTTTGTCTTGGTACTGCCAATACGTTTTACTAGAAATATAAGTGGGCTGTAATTCTATTATTGGAAGATTATAAACATCAAATAATTGTACTTGAATGATTTTTTCTCTACTGTCATCTTTCATTTCGATGTTTCCTTCGGCAGCGTCAATTAATTTTTGTTTCTTTAAATATTCCTCTTTCTTTAAGATTATAAACTGTGTCACGGCTTCATTTTTAGATTCCCTTTCGCCTGCTAAATTTCCATTGGCATCAAAAGTTGCTATTTTTTGCAGATAATTATTTTCATATAAAAACAATTGAAAAGCAATTTGACCGTGCAGAGTTTGAAGTTTTCCCTTATCTACACGAAAACGCAGGATTTGTTTTTTAGCATTTACAAATTCTATAGAACCAGTTCCTTGGGCATCAATGTTTTTATATAATACTCTAGCGGGTTTAGAAAATTGAACAATTCTATTGGTATACCCCTGATAATTATTGCCAGATTGTGCACATGAAAAGACACACTGAAAAAGTGCTGCTAATAAAAAGAAAAAGTTTTTCATTTAAAATATAGTTTAGCCAAACCAACTTGTTTATTTCTTCAGTAAATCAATTTCTTCATCGGTTGCATTGATATAAACAGATAATTCATCAAATTTCCATTTTACTTTTTTGTGAGCAACAACAAACAAAATTCCAGTTCCTTTAGATCCTTTTATAGGAATCTCTATATTACAGTTTCCAGTATTATCACTTACATTCATACTACCAGAAATCATTCCGTCTTTTTCAAGTGTTGTTCCTAGTTTTTCCGTTACTTGTTTATTATGCTGTGCTGCATTCATAGCTTCTTTATAAGCATCTGAGTTTTTCATCATTGATGAAACACCAAGTATAATAACGCTTACAAATAGTACAATTATAGCAATAATACTTAAACATCCTGTGGGTACAAACCATTTCCAGTTTTTATCCCACCAGCTTTTTTTAGGCTGGTAATAATCGTCTTGCATAAAAAAATATTTGAATGCAATATAATATTAAAATTACTAGATTGATCCAAATTTAGCTTCTCACTTTCAAATATAAATCACTGACTTTTTTAAAATAATTTTATCAAGCTAAATCCCATTTCAAATAGTGAATATCTGGATTGTATACAGGATTATTATCGCATAATTCAGCAAGAACATTCAGCGTGACATCTTTTCCTCCAGTTATATCATAAAATAAAGATTTTAAAGTATAAATAGGTTTCCAAGGTAAAGCTAACCAGCTAATACTTAAATTTAAGAATAAAAAGTATAAAGAATATTTAAAACTGCTTTCTTCAGGTCTTATAAAATAAGTGTTTGAAGCTTTTTTTAATGTTTTTGGAAATACAGAAGCAATGTAAGGAAAGGAGATAAATTTTCCACCTTGTAATACTAATTGCTTAATTTCAAAAAGGGTTAGACCTTCAATATTTAATATTTTCATAATAGATTGAATTTTGGAATAATTAGAGTGGTATTAATTATGCTGCAAAATTCCAAATTTTGAATAGTTCCTTAAATGAAATAATTTAATTACAGCCCAACGAGTGAAAGTTAAATTTATATGTATTCTAAGCAGTACAAATTAGGATTGTATACTGGATTTATTTGATGTAAATCTGCTAATATGTTTTCGGTATTATCCTTACCGCCAATAGCTAAATAAAATAGAGATTTTGTAACGTAACCTGGTCTTAAAGGTAATAAACGCCAGCTGGTTAGTAAATTAGAGAAAAAATGTTTTAATGCGTATTTGAATGTTTTTTCTCCGGGGCGAATAAAATAAACAGTTGAACTTTTGCACTTGCTGACTAATTTTGGAAACGTTATAAATTTTCCGCCTTGTTGAATCAATTGGTTTATTTCAAAAAGTGTTAAGCCTTCAATATTCTTTGTTTTCATGATAAATTAATTTTGTGGTATTATTAAATGCAGTATATGTTTTTGTAAAAATGGGCTTTACCAAGTCAATTCCCATTTTAGATAATGAATGTTTGGACTGTAAACAGGATTGTTGTTGTATAATTCGGCAAGAACTGTTAGAGTAACATCTTTGCCTCCAATAATATGATAAAATAAAGCTTTAATAGTATAAAGTGGTTTCAACGGAAGTCCCCACCAGCCAGCTCTTAAATTCAATATTAAAAAACGCATCGAATATTTAAAACTGCTTTCTCCAGGTCGTACAAAATACGTGTTTGAAGTTCTATTAAATTTTTTTGGAAATGCAGATGCAGTATAAGAAAAAGAGACAAATTTTCCGCCTTGCAGTATTAATTGTTTAATCTCAAAAAGGGTCAATCCTTCGATGTTTAGTATTTTCATGATAAATGATATTTTGGAAATAATTATAGTGGTAAAATTATATCGCAAAATTAGGACGCTGGTCATTAAGTTTTTACCTCTAAAAGGTTTTTTACCAATAAGTTAAGGTTTTGTTTTTTGAAATAAAAAAAGAGGATTATCCAAAATTTTGGATAATCCTCTTAATTATTTTTTAAATAAAAACGCTATTTTTTAATTCATAGTCATTGATTGAGAAGTTTTATCTGTATCTCCATCTTTTTCATAAACATCTCTAAAAAATCCAATCTCACCATTATCATTTACCATCGATGTAAAATAACAGATGTAAATAGGTACTTTTTTAGAAAGTTTAAAACTATTTTCTGTTTTGCCAGCCATTGCTTTATCAATTTTTTCTTGAGTCCATTCTGGATAATCTTTCAACATAGCAGCAGCCAATTCTTTTGCCATTTTTACATTAATACAACCGTGGCTGAAAGTTCTTTTTTCAAAATCGAATAAAGTTTTAGATGGAGTATCGTGCATATAAATATCATCTGGATTTGGGAACATAAATTTTACCAAACCTAAAGAGTTATCAGCACCTGGTTTTTGTCTTACTTGACCATTAACCATTTCCATATTATGTTCCGCCAAGTAGTTTTTATCAGAAGCAATTTTCGATTTCAATTCATTATCAACAATACTTTGCGGTACAGTCCAATACGGGCTAAAAACGATTCTGTCAATTTCACCATTAAAAATAGTGGTTTTAGTTAAAGGCGAACCAACAAATACACTTGAAGTCATTACTACTTTACCGTTTTTTACATAAACTAATTCGTAAGACGGAACATTTACCAATACATATTCGTCATTATTAACTAGCTGAGACGAAATAGAACGACATCTTTCCATGTTAAGCATCAAGGTTTTAACTTTTTCAGAAATCGGAATATTCATTTCATTAATATGTTCCTCTGCAAGAATATAGTTGGGTTTAAATCCGTTACGAACTTTGTATTTCATTACGGCATCCATCAATTCTCTATCGTAAACATCACTTTTAGAATCCTGTTTTAAATCTCCCAATAAGTACAAACGTGTTCTAACTTGTGCAATAGTATTAGAAACAGCATCAGGGCGTAAATCTTTATATGGAGTTTCAGTAGTAATAGGTTTCCATTTATTAGATTGATCTAATTTTTCATATTTTTTCAAAACGTCTTTCAGTTTGTAATATTGGTCAAAAAGTATTTCGCCGTCTTCTTTAGAATCTTTTGAAACAGTAGAAGACTGCTCAATAGTACTATAGTTTAAGAAATCTTTCAACATTACATCGTAAGACACTTTTTTCTTAGTATCAGAGGTATTTTTTTTGGCGTATACAATATATAAGGAGCTTAAAAGCATATCAGCATCAGCTTTAGATAAATTGGTTTCAGATGAAGAATCAAAAAGCTGGTCAATTTCTTTTTGGTAAGGAATAATCAAATCATTTGTTCCCTTTGCTTTTTGATACAATACAGTACCAAATTCATTTATTTGGTCTTCGTCATACCAAATAGTACCAAGAGATCTGTTTTTGTATAAAGACAATACATCAGATTTATATTTTTTTAGATCTGAATATTTTTTGAAAAAGTTAGTTACAACTTCACTGTTTTCTAAATCAGAATCGTTGATATAAATTTTTTCAACTGCTGTAGTTTTTTTTATTTTAGTAGGATTCTTTTCTGAGCTGTTAAAAGAGAAAATAAAAAAACTAAGCGTAATAATTATGGTGAGTGGATAAATTGTTTTCATTGTGTTTTAAATTTTTACGTTACTACTTATTTTAGGAAGTTTGTGGTAAAAATTTGGGGCTTTTCTACAATGCTAAATTACTTTATGATGCTGGAAAACAAGTTGTTATATTTTATTTAAATGTTTCGAAATTACCATGTTGTATCGGCTTATATAACATAGATACACTGTTGGTTTAAATTGTTACCCCTATGTTGAAAAAAAACAATTATTTTTTGTTAACATAAAGCTATTGGGATAACCAAATATTAAAATATTTTGTAAATTGCTCCCTTAAAATTATCATATTCATAAAATGGAACAACAAAAACCATATATTCCTAAAAATAAAGTAAGAATTGTTACCGCTGCTTCTCTCTTTGACGGACACGATGCGGCTATTAATATCATGCGCCGTATTATACAGTCTACAGGCGTTGAGGTAATCCATTTGGGGCATGACCGAAGTGTAGAAGAAGTGGTAAATACCGCAATTCAAGAAGATGCTAATGCAATTGCAATGACATCTTACCAAGGAGGACACAATGAATACTTTAAATATATGTATGACTTGCTTAAAGAAAAAGGAGCAGGACATATTAAGATTTTTGGCGGAGGCGGAGGCGTAATCCTTCCTAGCGAAATTTCAGAATTACATGAATATGGTATTACCCGAATTTACGCGCCAGACGACGGCCGTTCTTTAGGTTTGCAGGGAATGATTAATGATTTGGTGCAGCAAGCCGATACAATCCCCCCAGCCCCCGAAGGGGGAGCTAACGAGATTATCACTACTTTATTGAATAAAGAGGTTAATACAATTGCAAGATTAATTTCATTAGCTGAAAACAATCCTGATGAATTTCATAAAGCTTTTCCAAAATCATTGGTAACTCCCCCTTCGGGGGATGGGGGGACTCCGGTTCTTGGAATTACCGGAACGGGCGGAGCAGGAAAATCATCTTTGGTAGACGAATTAGTACGCCGCTTTTTAATTGATTTTCCAGAAAAAACAATTGGATTAATTTCTGTCGATCCATCAAAAAGAAAAACAGGAGGAGCACTTTTAGGCGATAGAATTCGAATGAATGCGATTAATAATCCTCGTGTTTATATGCGTTCTTTGGCGACACGTCAGTCTAATTTGGCTTTGTCTAAATATGTTGCCGAAGCGATTCAGGTTTTAAAAGCAGCAAAATACGATTTGATTATTTTAGAAACTTCTGGAATTGGACAATCGGATACGGAGATTATGGATCATTCAGATGTATCCTTATATGTAATGACACCAGAATTTGGAGCTGCAACTCAATTGGAAAAAATCGACATGCTTGATTTTGCCGATTTAGTAGCTTTAAATAAATTTGATAAAAGAGGCGCTTTAGACGCGATTCGCGATGTAAAAAAACAATATCAGCGCAATCATAATCTTTGGGATAAAAATCCTGATGATATGCCTGTTTTTGGAACCATTGCTTCGCAGTTTAATGATCCGGGAATGAACACGCTTTATAAAGCGATTATGGATAAAATTGTCGAAAAAACAGATTCAAGCCTACATTCGACTTTTGAAATCACCCGCGAAATGAGCGAGAAAATCTACGTGATTCCACCGCACAGAACACGTTATTTGTCTGAAATTGCAGAGAATAATAGAAGTTATGATGAAAGCGCAATTTTACAGCAAAAAGTAGCACAGAAACTATACGGAATCTTCAAAACTATAGAATCAGTTTCTGGTAAAGTTCCTCAAATCAATAAAGCGGGAATCGATGATTCTTCTGTCATCCTGAGCGGAGTCGAAGGACTTGACGAAAACCGCATTTTTTTAAACCTTTTACTAAATCAATTTGATAAAGTAAAAATGGACTTAGATCCGTACAATTGGGAAATTATCCTGAATTGGGACGAAAAAGTAAACAAATACAAAAATCCGGTTTACTCGTTTAAAGTTCGTGACAAAGAAATCAAAATTGCGACGCATACCGAGAGTTTATCACAATTACAAATTCCGAAAATTGCTTTACCTAAATATGAAGCTTGGGGCGATATTTTACGTTGGAATCTACAGGAAAATGTACCTGGGGAATTTCCTTTTGCTTCGGGATTATATCCGTTTAAGCGTGAAGGCGAAGATCCGTCGAGAATGTTTGCGGGCGAGGGCGGACCAGAAAGAACCAACAAACGTTTTCATTATGTAAGCGCAGGATTGCCAGCAAAAAGGCTTTCAACGGCTTTTGACAGCGTAACTTTATACGGAAACGATCCAGATTTACGTCCGGATATTTACGGAAAAATTGGAAATGCTGGAGTTTCAATCTGTTGTTTAGATGATGCTAAAAAACTATATTCTGGTTTCGATTTAGTGCATGCTTTAACTTCGGTAAGTATGACAATAAATGGGCCAGCGCCAATGTTGCTAGGCTTTTTTATGAATGCGGCAATCGATCAGCAATGCGAATTGTACATTAAAGTCAATGATTTAGAAAAAGAAGTTGAGGCAAAAATCAATAAAATATACAAAGAAAAAGGAGTAGAGCGTCCGCATTATCAAGGCGATTTACCAGAAGGAAATAATGGTTTAGGTTTAATGCTTTTGGGTGTTACTGGAGATCAGGTTTTGCCTTTGGAAGTGTATAACGAAATAAAAGTAAAAACATTAGCACAAGTTAGAGGAACAGTTCAAGCCGATATTCTAAAAGAAGATCAGGCACAAAATACTTGTATTTTCTCGACTGAATTTGCTTTACGATTAATGGGCGATGTTCAGGAATATTTTATTACCAAAAACGTTCGTAATTTTTACTCCGTTTCTATTTCGGGTTATCATATTGCCGAGGCGGGAGCGAACCCAATTACGCAATTGGCTTTCACGCTTTCTAATGGTTTCACTTACGTGGAATATTATTTGAGCCGCGGCATGAGCATCAACGATTTTGGACCCAATTTATCATTTTTCTTCTCTAACGGAGTTGATCCAGAATATTCTGTAATCGGTCGTGTAGCGCGTAAAATTTGGGCAAAAGCCATGAAAAACAAATACGGCGCTAACGAAAGAGCACAAATGCTGAAATATCATATTCAAACTTCTGGACGTTCGTTACACGCGCAGGAAATTGATTTTAATGATATTCGTACCACATTACAAGCTTTGTATGCGATTTACGACAACTGTAATTCATTACACACTAATGCGTACGATGAAGCAATTACAACACCAACAGAAGAATCTGTGCGTCGTGCAATGGCAATTCAGCTGATTATTAATAAAGAATTAGGTTTGGCGAAAAACGAAAACCCAATTCAAGGTTCATTTATCATCGAAGAATTAACTGATTTAGTTGAAGCTGCAGTTTTACAAGAATTTGACAGAATTACAGAACGTGGCGGCGTTTTAGGCGCAATGGAAACGATGTACCAGCGTTCTAAAATTCAAGAAGAAAGTCTGTATTACGAAACCTTAAAACACAACGGAGATTTCCCAATTGTGGGCGTAAATACATTCTTGAGTTCAAAAGGTTCGCCAACGGTAATTCCGGCAGAAGTAATTCGTGCCACCGAAGAAGAAAAACAATATCAGATTACAATGCTTGATAATTTACACCAATTTCACGAAGCAAAAGTAAACGAGCATTTAAATAAACTACAAGAAGCAGCTATTAAAAACGAAAACTTATTCGATCATTTAATGGAAGCTACAAAGGTTTGTTCTTTGGGTCAGATTACTTCGGCTTTGTTTGAAGTGGGCGGGCAGTATAGAAGGAATATGTAAGTTTTACGGTTTTATAGATTTAGGAAAACCTCTCAGGAATGGGAGGTTTTTTTATGATTTTTATTGAAATTGAAGCACCCGAAGAAATCGGTCGTTTAATTTATTTATACCGAAATTGTTTAAAGAAAAATTTGAGTTAAATAATAAAATTCCATCCAGTTTGTCATTTCGACGAAGGAGAAATCTCCACAAGTTTAGCACGCTCGGTTATGTTTCTTGCGAAGATTTCTCCTTCGTCGAAATTGACAATATTGTGGATAATTTTAGACGAATTAATTCTTTTCAGTAAAAAGACTATTCTTATGGCTGTGCGAAGTCTCCCGACTTCGTACCCGTCACTATATTCCGTTCCAAAATTATTTGTTTTATTCTTTTTGTGGATTATTGGAGTGTGTACGAAGTCGGGAGACTTCGCACAGGAATTATGAATACTTAGTGAAGCGGGACTCTTTCGCCAGCTTCCAGATAATTATGGAAATATTTATACATTAGCAGAAGATATTTCTAATATGAAAAACAAACCTAATACAATAAAATCTACAGATTTTAATTTATTTGACATAACTAAAACCGATAGAAGACTACAATCCGATTTATCAATAAAAACAAATTAATCATGGCAATTGTATATAAAAACTTTTTTAATGAATCAATTTCAGAAACTCAAGCGTCAAAGATGAGTGGTTATAAGAAAGAGTTTCAAACTAATAATACTGTTAAGAAAATAGAAACTAATTATGCCAGTGGAAATCTACATGTTACTTATTATAAAGATGAAAATGAACAGAATGTCCTAGAAAGTTTATCTCTCGAATATCCTAATGTAGAAGTTTTTAAAATCAGAACTAGACAACTTTTAAATAATTTTACACTTGAAATTGAAGATTACATTAAAAACGGAAATTTATTTTTAAAAAATAAATTATTAAGAGATAATATAGGAAGAGTTATTGCATATAATGAAATCAACACCATTAACAATCAACCTTTACATAATGGTTCAGTTAAATATTTCTATAGCGAAAACATCTACAATAATTATTGTGTTCCAAATTTAGAACACGGCACACTTCTCGACAAAGATTTTCAAGTCTTTAGTGCATCATATAATGAAGATGGTAATTTAAAAGAAATTGAGCTAAATTTTTCTAGTACGTATGATAAAGAATATTTTTTTCCTAACCAGCCTGCTCCTTATGACATTGAAACATGTAGAAATATTTGTGATTTAACAAATGAACAAATGAATTATTTCCTTACGGACGAGTTATTACCAATTCCTGATTTTAATTCTTAATATTATGTGTCTAGTCCTAAAATAAGTTTACCCAGCTAGCGCCGAACGTCCCGCTCATGAACACAAATCATGAAACATAGTTTGCAAACGAAAAATAGAAAACAAAATAACCTTGATTGTAATGAAAATTGTATTAGAAAATAAAGGTATAAAAACAGATACTTTTTATATACCGCCTTTTGTTTTATATGAAGGAGAAGCTGTTAGTTTGTATTTGTATAATGGAAAACATTTATATGATACAGAGGTATTTCTTAGGAATATTTTTTGCGGTAAAATTAAACATGAAAATGTGATCTTACATCGAAAGATGACATTTGTGGAGTATTTTAGAAGATCATATTTTAGAGATACTTTTTTTCCATTAACAGTTGGTAGATATCTTAAGGGAAATTCAAATCTTAAAAGTCCATTTTCAAAAAAAATATTTGAGATAGAATGGATTACAGGAAAAACAAAAATAGAAAAGCTACCCGGAACTCCAAGAAAGCTTTTAACATTATACGCAACTCTTTCAAAGACAAAAGATATAGTATTTGATCTTGGAGCGTTGGATTCAGAAGGATCTGAATTTGTTTTTAAAATGGTAAAGGAAGCAGTGAAAGATGGAGGTTCGGCAATTTTACTTGATTGTTTTGATGATGCAAAAAAACATGCTTCTAAAGTGATAACTTTAGAATGGAATAATGGTATTCCTCCGCCAGAAAATGAATTTCATTTCAATTTTTAAATTAGAAAAACATTAGGTTCTGATCATGTTAGCAGTAGGATTTTGAAAAAAAAACAATATCAGCTAAATAATAAAATTCCATCCAGTTTTGTCATTTCGACGGAGGAGAAATCGCACGTGTAAATCGACAAAGATTGGCGATATTTTTTGCAGAATTTTTAGTTCGATTTCTCCTCCGTCGAAATGACAATATTGGGGATAATTTTAGGCGAGTTAATTCTTTGAGAAAAAGATTATTCATCAAGAATCTCCGTTCCAAAATTATTTGTTTTATTCTTTTTGTGGATTATTGGAGCGGGGTAATTTAGAAAGGATTATATCCTTTTTTAACCAGATCAATATGAACTTTAATAAAATCGGATAAAGTCCTTTGTAAACTTGTAAATGGCAAAATATCATTTCTGATTGGCAAGTAAGCTTGGTATACTGTAGGATCATCACTTTCATCTAAGTATACATATAAAAATTGTTCACCAGGATTATGAGCATCGATGGCAAAAAAAGGTCGTGCTATACTTCTATTAAAATTTGACAACCATTCTCTAACATCTGTTTGTAATTCCTCTTGATTATCAGATGAATAGTCTAGGACGTAACAATCTTTACCTGCAAGATATAATAATTCTCTAAGCGCTTGCGGAAATAGGTTATCATTATTATAAATCCGTTCTAAATGCTCTATTTCTTCAATAGAAATTGGTTTAATTGGAAAATTAATTGTTTTTCCGTAGTGTATAGGGTTATCTCTTAAATAAGCTAGTTTTTCAATTTTCATAATTATTCTTTTATCATATTTTTAACATCGGCCATCATATCTGCGTCTCGTTGAACTATAAATTTAATTTCTAAAATTTTATTTTTCTGAATTATCATATATTTTTGTGATCTGTAAAATTTTTTGACATGACGTATAAATATATAATGTAGATTCTATTTCAATAACAAATCTATTATCTTTTGAATAATGATGCTCAAAAAAATTAAATAAATATTTCGATTCTCTTTACGGATTATTGGAGTGGGTGCGAAGTCGGGAGACTTCGCACAGCGATTGAGCATTAGGATTTTGAAAAACAATATTAGCTAAATAATAAAATTCCATACAGTTTGTCATTTCTGTAAAGGTTACTTATTTCGGTAACGAATATTTCGCACCCATTTTCCAGAATCTTGTCATTTCGACGAAGGAGAAATCTCCGCGAGTAACTCCGCAGCTACAATCATATCTTTGTCGAGCTACTTGTGGAGATTTCTCCTTCGTCGAAATTGTAAAGGTTACTTATTTCGGTAACGAATTTATCATTTCTATTGGTTTTTTACCATCAATACCCTGATGTGGTCTTT
>NZ_WMID02000008.1 GCF_009711165.2 Flavobacterium sp. MC2016-06
AAAGTTTTGAACTTTGACAAAGATCTAGACCAGCTAATTTTAAATTCCAATAAATAAATTCCAAATTCCAATGCTTGAAACTGTAATAGATTGTGGTAATAAACTTTGTTAAAGTTTTGAACTTTGACAAAGATCTCGACCAGCTAATTTTAAATTCCAATAAATAAATTCCAAATTCCAAGACTTGAAACTGTAATAGATTGTGGTAATAAACTTTGTTAAAGTTTTGAACTTTGACAAAGATCTAGACCAGCTAATTTTAAATTCCAATAAATAAATTCCAAATTCCAATGCTTGAAACTGTAATAGATTGTGTTGATAAACTTTGTCAAAGTTTTGAACTTTGACAAAGATCTAGACGTTCCAAAACTTGAAACTTGAAACTTGAAACTTGAAACTTGAAACTTGAAACTTGAAACTTGAAACTTGAAACTTGAAACTTGAAACAAAATAAACCTGAAACTACATTTAGATTGTTATTTCGAACCATTAAATTCATTGATAACATTTACCGCTTCATTCAGGTACGGATTTGTTTTCAGATTGTCCATTTGGTATTGATTGATTGTTTTATCATTTGGATAAGCTCCTAATAAAAACTGATTAACCGAGGAATTATAAACATCCAGCGGATTGTTCTCATCATTAAAAGTATTAATCTCTTTCCAAAGCGAACTCACTATCTTTTTTTGCTCAAAAACGGCATCAAGTGTCATCGGAATTTCAGCTTTTGGAGTATTTACAATCTCATCAATTTTTTGGTTGATCTTTTTGATGTTATTAAAAAAATAATTGTCTGCCAGACGAGTTGTACTGTTTTTGGCTAGTTTATCAATTAGAGAACGTTTTACATAGGTTCTGTATTTTAAAAACGGCTCAATACTGTCATTTTTCATAGCCGTCGGAAAATCGCTTTCTTTCTGGTAAATATCTTCATAAAATTCAGGAAGAATTACATCTGGAGTAACTCCAAGATATTGATGACTTTTACCCGTAATTCTGTAAAATTTATTAATCGTGATTTTCAAATAATCCGTGCTTTTATCTTCCTCAAGCGGTAAAATAGTCTGCATAGTAGCTTTTCCAAGAGTTGTGCTGCCTAATAGCAGAGCACGGTTATAATCTTGTAGTATAGCCGAGAAAAATTCGCTGGCAGAAGCCGTATTACTATTTACCAAAATTACAATCGGACCTTTATAAATAAGTCCTCTATAAGGATCATTTATCACAGATTTTGCTTGTTTGTTATCAACAACAATAGAAATCGGACCATAATCTATAAACATACCGGCCAATTTTATTGCTTCTTCCATAGAACCGCCACCGTTGTCAATTAAATCAATAACTAAACCTTTTATGTTATCTCTTTCTAGCTTAATCACTTCGCGAGCCACATCATCCGCACAGCCTTTTCTGCTGTTTCCATCCAAATCAGCGTAGAAACTCGGAATTTTAATGTACCCAACCTTACTATCCTTACCAATCATAAAACTAAAAACCGAATTGTCTTCGTCTTTCATTATCTGTTTTTCAATAAAAACATCAAAGCTTTTACCAGAATTTCGCTTTAGCGTAAGCGTAATTTGTTTATTAGATTCTGATAAGATCATATTCGAAATAGATTCCATAGAAGCGCAAGAAACCTGTAAAGTCTCTTTTTGATTTGAAATCGAAACAATCTGATCTCCTTTTTTTATTAAACCTGTTTGAAAAGCAGGACCATTTGGGTCAATTTCTTCAATGATTATTTCGTTTTTCTCATTTAAATTAACCGTCATTCCTAAAGACAAATGTTCTTTAGAAAGAGAAGCCACAAAACTCGTTTTAGAATCATCACTAAAATAGGCAGTATGAGGATCAAAATAAGTACAGAAAAAATTATAAAGTTTTTCCTCTTGTTTGGTGTTATTCTCTAAAAGAGTACTAATACGGCAGATTTCGTTGGTTAAAATCAATTTTCTAGCACCAGCTTCTATCGATTTAAAATTAGTCTTTATAGAATCCAGATTATCACTCGATTCTGCTATTTCGTCTAAAATTTGATAACGAAGTTTCTTAGTCCAGGCTTTCTCTAGATCTTCTTTTTTAAGATAAAAAGGGAATGATTTTTTATAAAACCGAATTGTATCTTTCTTGCTGTAATCAATAGGCATTGACTGAATTTTCTCTAAGACATTTTTGGTTCTATTAAGACTGTTTACATATTTCGCTTTAATATCAGTAAGAAAACTGCAATCGTTTTCAAGAATTAAATCGTCTAAATTTAAACGATATTTTAACGCCATTTCATCGTATTCAGTCTTAAAAAAAAGATTCCTAGAAGGATCTAATTCATTAATTAAATTATCAAAAACATAAACAGATAGACTGTCATCTACAGGTTTAGGGCGAATATGTTCAGATTGAATTAAGGCGTTTATTTTGTTTATTATGCCACAGGTTTCAGCGCTATTTTGACTAAATAGAACACTTGTAGTCAGTAAAAACAATAGATATATTTTTTTCATAAATCCGAAAGTCATCGTTCAGACTAAAGTTACGTTTATTTTTTATAAAAGACAGTAATTTCATCAAAAAAATATCGCCGCAAATTATACAATTACATGAATTATGGTTTTATAAATTTTATTTAAATAAAAAGCTACCACTTAAAAAGATTTAAAAAGAGAATCAAAATCATTTTAATCTGTGGAAAAAAAAAGAATAGTAAAAAGCATAAAAAAAATGCATTACAAATTTTCATTGTAATGCATTTATAAAGTAAACCACAATTAACCAAAAGTAATTTGTGGTTTTTAAAAATCTATTTTTTATAAAACGGTAATTTCACAACTTTCGCAGCAACATCATTTTTTCTAATTCTAATAAAAATATCGCTGTCAACCGCGCTATTGCTTACCGTAACGTAGCCTAAACCAATACCTTTATTCATAGAAGGCGACATAGTTCCAGAAGTTACAATACCAATTACAGCACCAGAAGCATCAACAATTTCGTAATCATGTCTTGGCACCGCACGTTCCTGCATTTCAAAAGCCACTAATTTTTTAGTAACACCTTCTTCTTTTTGTTTTTTCAGGTTCTCAGAATTAGTAAAATCTTTGTTGAATTTCGTAATCCATCCTAAACCAGCTTCAAGCGGAGAAGTAGTGTCATTAATATCATTTCCGTACAAGCAGAAACCCATTTCAAGACGTAAAGTATCACGCGCAGCAAGACCAATAGGTTTAATTCCGTAAGCTGCACCTGCTTCAAAAACTTTATTCCAAATCGCTTCAGCATCAGCATTTTTGCAGTAAATTTCAAAACCTCCAGAACCAGTATAACCAGTTGCAGAAATAATTACATCACTAAAACCAGCAAAATCAGCCACTTCAAAATGATAATAAGCAATCGCAGACAAGTCTATAGAAGACAAAGGCTGCATAGCTTCAACCGCTTTAGGACCTTGAATTGCCAATAAAGAATAATCATCAGAAATATTTTTCATCTCAACACCCAAATCATTGTGCGAAGAAATCCAATTCCAGTCCTTTTCAATATTCGAAGCATTTACAACAAGCAAATACTTTTCCTCTTCCATTTTATACACAATCAAATCATCAACAATTCCGCCTTCATTATTAGGAAGACAAGAATATTGCGCTCTCCCAATAGTCAAAGTCGAAGCATCATTTGAAGTCACTTTCTGAATCAATGCCAAAGCATTTGGTCCTGTAAGTAAAAATTCTCCCATGTGCGAAACGTCAAAAACGCCCACACTGTTACGAACCGTTTCATGTTCAGCATTAACACCTTCGTAAGTAATTGGCATATTGTAGCCAGCAAAAGGCAGCATTTTTGCTCCCAAACTCTCATGTATGTGCGTAAGCGCAGTATTTTTCATTGTGTTGTGTTATAAAATTGAGTCGCAAATTTATTTAAAAAATATCGAAATAAAGCAGTCTAAATTATAAAATTCGTAAAGATTAGGAGCTATTTCCTGCTATTCGCTATATCTTTTGCTTTTTAAAGAAAAAAGCAAAAGGATGCCGCTACTATCAGGGCTAGGGCATTTCGGTTTCAAAAAGAATTTAGGTAAACAATTTGAATACTAATTTTTCAGCATATAGAAGCAATTTATTAAAAACAAGGAAAACAAAAAAGAAATATATTTTTTCTACCTAGCAGTCAATGCCATTAAGTTAAGAAACAAATAATAAAGTTTCACGCAGATTCTGCAGATTTGGCGGAAGTAGGAATAAAAAAATCTGCGGAATCTGCGGAATCTGCAGAATCTGCGTAAAAAATTATCTTAACTCAATTACATTGACACAGCAGCTATGTGCATTTCAAAAAGTGAAACGCCTGCTATTGAGTCTGCAAAATCTATGTTTCTATGTGTTAAAACATTTTTTTGTGATTTACATTAACTTATACGTATCTACTTTTTTTCGTAATTTTAAAGTATAAAATCATCCCGATGAAATCACCTTTTTTAATAACAAAAGAAGAAATTCTAAAAATATATAAGCCTGTAAATCCCCAAACACACAAAGGACTTCAAGGTCATGCCGTAATAATTGCCGGAAGCTACGGTAAAATAGGAGCAGGCGTTTTAGCCTCAAAATCCTGTTTAAAATCGGGCTGCGGACTCGTAACCACATTTGTACCAAAATGCGGTTATCAAATCTTGCAGATTAGTATTCCAGAAGTTATGGTAGTTACCGATGAAAATGCCAATTTTATCACCAATATTCATCTTCCGTTACAGCCGCAAGCAATTGGAATTGGGCCGGGAATAGGGCAGGAGCTTGCCACACAAAAAGCATTATTTGAGTTTTTAAGAATCAATAAAGCGCCTTTAGTTCTAGACGCCGATGCTTTGAATATTCTAGCCGAAAATCAATCTTGGCTCGGCTTAGTTCCCGAAAACACCATCTTAACACCTCATCCAAAAGAGTTAGAACGCCTAATTGGTAAATGGAATTCGGAATCGGAAAAGTTTCAAAAAACAACTGCCTTTTCTGAAAAATACAATCTTATCATCATCATGAAAGGAGCGCCAACACATATTATTTATAAAAATGAAATCTACGAAAACACTACTGGAAATGCCGCTCTAGCCACCGCAGGAAGCGGCGATACCTTAACTGGAATCATTACCAGTTTTCTAGCACAAGGTTACGAGCCCAAAAATGCCGCTAAACTAGCCGTTTTCCTCCACGGATTAACCGCAGATATTGCTTTGCCCGAAACAGGTTATCAATCGTTTATAGCATCAAACATTATTGATAATCTAGGAAAAGTTTTTCTTGAATTAGATAATTAGGTAAATTAGAAAATGTGTCAATTTGATAATTTAGTGCTGTATTTAGATACTAGTTTGTCATCCTGAGGAACGAAGGATCTTCGTTAGTAACTAGACATGTATAATCAACTTTTGGTTTTAATCCTTCTTTGTTTTAAGAAATATACTCGATGCAGCCTTTGTCAAAATTTAAAACTTTGGCAAAGTTCAAGATCAATAAAATCTGCAAAATCTGCGTGAAACAAAACTTCCCAATTTTACAGTTAGAAAAAATCTAAAATCTAAACTCTAAAATCAGAAATCTAAATTCGTAAGTTTGTATTTCAGTAAATACTGCTTATGAAAAACAATTTCGATCTCAGAACGGTAAATGTTACCCGTTATATAACGCCTTTGCGCGAAGGAGGTTCTTTACCCGCTTTGGCAGAAGCCGATGACGATTTTAAATACGTCTTAAAATTTAAAGGAGCAGGACATGGCGTAAAAGCCTTAATTGCAGAATTGGTTGGCGGACAAATAGCCAAAGCATTAAAGCTCCAACTTCCAGAATTAGTTTTTGCCAATCTCGACGAAGCTTTTGGAAGAACCGAAGCCGACGAAGAAATTCAGGATTTACTGCAAGGAAGTCAAGGTTTAAATCTGGCACTTCACTTTTTATCTGGCGCCATTACTTTCGATCCTGTTGTGACAACTGTCGATGCTAAATTGGCCTCGCAGATTGTTTGGCTGGATGCTTATATTACCAATGTAGATCGTACTTTTAGAAATACCAATATGCTGATTTGGCATAAAGAGCTATGGCTTATCGATCATGGCGCATGTTTGTATTTTCATCATTCTTGGAACAATTGGGAACAACATGCCAAAAGTCCGTTTGCGTTGATAAAAGATCACGTTTTATTACCGCAAGCTTCCCTTTTAAAAGAAGTTGATACCGAATATAAAGCGCTTTTAACGCCAGAAATTCTAGAAGAAATTACCAATACAATTCCGCTCGAATGGCTGCAATGGGAAGACACAGACGAAACTCCAGAAGCATTGAGAAACGTGTATCTGCAATTTTTGCAAACCCGATTAAATAATTCAGAAATCTTTGTAAATCAAGCACAAAATGCAAGATAGTCACTTATATGAGTATGCCGTAATTCGCGTAGTACCAAGAGTGGAGCGCGAAGAATTCCTAAATATCGGAATCATTTTGTTTTGCAAAAAAGCCAAATTTATAAAGGTTCTTTTCCACATCAATACAACCAAGATCCAAGCACTTTCTGATGATTTTGATATCGAACAATTAGAATGCAATCTGACTTCATTAGAAAAAATAGCCAGCGGAGCCAAAGATGGCGGCCCAATTGCAGAAATGGAAATTCCAGAGCGTTTTAGATGGTTAACCGCTATTAGAAGTTCAGCAATTCAAACCTCAAGACCACATCCAGGTTTATGTCAGGATTTAGAAAATACCATTCAGCGATTATTTTCTGAATTGGTATTGTAAGGTTTAGTTTTTGTTTCAGGTTTTTTTTGTTTCAGGTTTCAAGTTTCAAGTTTGCAAGCTTTGTGTTAAACGTTGCGAACTTTGTCAAAGTTTAAAACTTTGACAAAGTTTCAACTCAACGGTTAAACTTGAAACTTGAAACTTGAAACAAAAAACCTAGAATTAAAAAACCACGAACTACATGATTGTAATTCGTGGTTAAAAACTAAATAACTAACTCACATTTTTATTACTGTAGTCTCAAACCGGGTATTTTGAAAAAAGTAATAAAATATTTTTATTAAAAAGAACCACAAGTGTTCCCAGTAAATGTTGCGCCAGCACCGCCAGTAACATCGGCCTTAACAGCAGAAGCAGCAAGCGTAACAATAGAATATGGAGGAGTAAAAGCAGTGTTACTTCCTGCTGTATTACCTGTTGTATTTGTAAATACATTTCCAACTGCTGTAACTGCTGTATAACCAGTCATTAAATCGATTGGAGTTTTAACACCTTCAAAAACATTATTCTCCACACGAATACTAGCCTCAAAACCTGCAGCAATACATTTATTACTTACCGTACTATTAAAATAACTGTTGATGATATGTATTTTTCCAAAACGTACTCTTGGCATTCTTTCTCTACAGCCAGGAGCCCACCAGCAACGTGCGAAAGTGATTCTCAATGTACCTCGATCAGCAGTTGCACCATCGCTAGATCCAATTAAGTTAGAATATCTATGATCGTCAGAACCTCCAGAACCTCCAGCTTTAGGTGGTTTTAAGTAACCAAATTTTGTATACGAAACCGTAACATAATCTGATTTGTTTTTGATGTCAAAGTTTCCATCAACACCATCTCTAAATTCGCAGTGATCTACCCATACATTTTGGCAGTCGTCAAGAACAGCATTGTCCCATCCATCAGTATCATAAGCACCAGGGCCTTCAAAAATCAGATTTCTGATGATTATATTCGTACATCTTTTGATGTTGATGATACCAGAAGCGTCTTTAGTTTGGTTGGTAGAAACCAATTTTGCACCGCTTGTACCATAGATTGTTTTACCAGATTGATCCTGAAAAGATAATCTTGTTGTAATCGTAATAGTCCCCGTAACTTTAATAACTTTTACAGAACTGCTTTCAATTGCCGATTTTAATTGAGCATAAGTAGTAACGGTAGTTTCTGCCGAAGATCCGCCTCCGGTCGTACCTCCGTTTTGTGACGCCCACCCGGGAACCTGAGCACAATTGCCTACTTTAGACGTCATGCCGTTTGAAGCTGCAGTAATGGTTGGTTCAATACCGTTTGTAGCAGTTTGTGATGAAGTAATGTCTTCAGAATTACAGGCCGTAAAACCGAATGCGAGTGTTAGTAAAAACACTGCGATGTTTGATTTAAATTTCATAAGATAAGTTTGGTTTTTGTGATATTTTAACAATACAAATCTGCCGATAATAAATCTTAAAAAAGTTGAACAAGTTCAATGTTTAAAAAAAAAATCGTCAAAAGTATTTTTTTAACAGTTGTTAAGTGACAAAAATGCTTAAAAAAAGTATTTTTACGTAATCGATTACATCATTTTTAATTAATTCTAATGCTTACGCCCCTGAGTAAGAATAAAAGTAAAAAACATGTACAAAACCCTGAGATTAAACATTGAACGTAAAATTAACCTAACAGACGAAGAATGGAAGTGTATACTAGAAAAGGCGGAGTTTATAAAACTTAAGAAAAATGAATTCCTACAAATTCAAGATTCAAATAGTTCCTACGAAGGATTTATTCTAAAAGGAGCTTTTAAAACCTACATTATTAATGACAACGGCACAGAAACCGTTATTTTTCTTTCATTTGAAAATGAATGGATGTGTGATATTGAAAATTTCTACCATCAAAAACCTACTACCTACAATATAAAAGCGATTGAAGACAGTGAAATATTAGTAATTAGTAAAGCCAATAAAATGCTCTTATTTGAGCAAGTGCCTAAGCTAATTCAGTTTCATATTATAATGGTCGAAAAAGCTAATATTGCTATTCAGCAAAGACTTTTAGATGTGCTGAATAAAACCTCTAAACAAAGATATTTAGAGTTTATAGCAAGATATCCGCATAAACTTAAAGCTGTAAACAACAAAAATTTATCTTCCTATCTTGGAGTTTCGCATGAATTTTTGTCTAAGATTAAGCGAGGATGCTAAGCTCTTAAGTTAAAAGCAAAAATAGTTAAAAGTAAAATCTCGCAAAGTCGCGAAGTCGCAAAGAATATAAAACTTTGCGACTCTGCGACTTTGCGAGATTAAAATAAAACCCTAGCGGACTTTACACTGAAACCTAAAAAAAAACTAAATTTTCTTTTCCAAACACGATCAGATTAAAAATCTAATATTCCATAAAGGCATTCATTAGAAAAATGAAGTATTATATTTTCCTTTTCCGGATTTTCAATGACTAATAAATCATAAGGTTTTAGATCGTATGGTTTCTCATTAATTTTAATAACAGTTGTATCTAAAGAAAATAAAATTATTATTTCAGCATTACAATTCTGATTACTGCTCGTTATTTTCAGTTTGTGATGACTTATTTTTTCAGAAACCATCCAATTAAAATCAATCCCTTTTGTATAAGAAGTCACTTCATCATCCGAATTAAATGCTATGATTTCATATTTCTCATACATTTTTTTTACTTTGTTTATCTCAATATCTAAGCCGTTATCAAGCATAACCAAGTATCGGTAATAGCCCTTAAATCTGGTAAACTCTGATGGTACTTCCTCTATTGTAGCACTGCTTATTCTAAATACAAAATCCCTATCGGTATAGTTTGCCGTTTTCGGATATATCATATATTCGTAGGTCAATCCACCGCTCCAAATAGAAGCTTTACTATCTTTTTTAGGAAATAGATGTATGTTCATTTATTGAATATTTTTAATAGGACTTCAAACTTTTAGAAAGATGATAAAAAACTTTGTGTCCTTGCGCCTTCGTGGCAAAATCTTAAAGCTGCTTCTCAAAATAAATAAACTCCAAAGGTTTCTCAGAAATATTAATATGAATATCGCTTGATGGAAAAGCTTCTCTTTCGCCTGTATCAACATAACCGTTGCGTTTGTACCAAGCAATCAATTCTTCACGCACCGAAATCACCGTCATAATAATCGAAGTTAAACCCAAAGATTTAGCATGATTTTCGGCTTCGGCTAACATTTTTCTGCCAATACCGCTGTTTTGCAATTCAGGATCAACAGTCAACATTCCGAGATACAATTGATGTTCTTTTTCAACCAATAAAACCGAACTGATGATTTTACCATTCTCAGTAAATTTCAGAATCGTATTTTTAGGATTTTGAATCGTTTCAGTCAATTCTTCTTCAGTTGTTCTTTTTCCTTCTAAAAGATTCGCTTCTGTAGTCCAGCCTTTTTTAGAAGATTCTCCTCTGTAAGCTGAATTGATTAATATATTTAATGCAGGAATATCTGCTAATGTTGCTTTTGTGATCATTTGTATTATTTATGCTGTAATTATATTTTTTTTGAATTGCCTCCTGCTTTAGCTGGAGGAACAAAAGTAAAATAATAAGAAATGGCTTTAGCCAAAAAAAGCACAATTTTGGCTAAAGCCTGTTTCAGAATTATTTAAAAAACCTCCAGCTAAAGCAGGAGGCAATTTAAGATCATTATTTTTATAGATTTTTTCTAATTAGATAATTTGATCTGTAACAAAAGAGATTAGAATTTGCACAAATTATAGAGTAATCTTGTGATGAATTATTTATAATGCAGATAAAAATTATTATTGAAAATCTCTTGCGGATCAAACTTTCTTTTAAGCTCAAAAAAAGCATCAGCCTGCGGATATACTTTTCTCATTTTTTCTTTGTCAATATGTAATCGGTAAGGCAAATAAAAAGTTCCGTTATTTTTTATAGCAATATCAACCATATTATTGGTTAAAATTTTCATTTGGCTTTCTTGCTTTTCTGTTTTTTTCTGATTGAATAAAAAGACAAAACCAAAAACATTTTCTCGAGCATAATTCATAAAACTGTCTTCATCTTTATAAACCCCGCGAATCGTTATATTAATTAAATCAATGTTAGATTTTTGTAATACAGGTTTCATTTCTTTAATAAATTGATTAAAGTTTCTCTCCGGAATAAAATATTCCTGTAAAATATCGGTCGAATTTGGGTCTTTATTTTCAATCAACGAAACATGATCGTTTAATAATTCATTTCTGGAGAAAATATCATTTCTAGAAATTTCTGTCATTCCAGATTCTAAATCCCAACGGAGTCTTTTACCATATTCACTGCCTACAGTGCTTCTAAAAACCAAACGTTTGGTTTCTTCGTTTTTCTTATTTTGCTGTTGTAAATGGAATGGTTTATCGCTGACTCTTTCAAAAAAGTTTAAAGTGGCATCTTGCAGAAAATGTTTTTCAGAAATTCGTAATCTTCCAAAAGCCAATTCAACGTTTGGATTTTCAGAAACATATTTTTTATAATTAGAGATATAATTTTCGGCGCTTAGTTTTACATATTTGTATCGCAAAGCAGTATTGTCTACAACATGAAGTTTTACATCTAAAATAATCCCAAAAAGACCGTAACCTCCAATCACCATTTTAAACAATTCAGGGTTTTCGGTTCGACTGCAGTTTAAGATTTTGCCTTCGTAATTCATTAAAGTAAATGAAATAATACTTGACGAAATAGGAGGAGAGTCCTTTTGCCAGCCGTGACCGTTTACACTCATAGAACCGCCAATAGAAAAAGAACTAAATGCCTGCATAACAGCAATCGATTTATTGTATTTGTCTAAATATTCAATAGCATCCTGCCATAAAGCGCCAGAACCAATAGTTAGAATATTATGAGCAGAATCTAGTTCCATATGGTTGTACGGAATCATGTTTACCTCAATTCCGCCAGGATAAATACTGTGTCCGCCCATGCTGTGTTGTGCGCCGGCAACCGCTATTTTCAGCTTGTTTTGCTGAGCGTATTTTAAAATACTTTGAAGTTGTTTTACAATCGAATCTTTATTTTTCGGAACCTTAAGAATGGTGTCAACTTTTGTTAGATTAAGCTGACTTGCATCGTTGGTATATCCATTCGGAATTTCGGTTTTAAGATCTGTTTCGTTCCATTTTGTCATTAAAACATGAATAATTGGAACTGATATAAAAACTATTGCTATTAGGAGTACAGAAAGATAAAAGTATTTTTTCTTCATTTATTTTATAATAGAGGTGATTTAATCTCTTAAAAATTATTATGTATTATAAAGCTTAAAAGGGCTAAACCAGCTGAATTTATAAGAAAGTAATAGAATTCTTTTTTAAGATTTTGAAATATGTTCTTTTTATTTACTTTATAAAAAATTGAAATTATTAGCAACGCTATTGCTGTAAAAAATAAGATAAAAATAGATGCATAAACTATGAAATAATTTAGAGTGTAAGATTCTCTTGATCCGTTTATTAATGTTATAATAATGCAGAAAAATAAAAGACAAGTTGAAAAACGTAGTAAAAGTCTAATTATGCTTTGAATACTTTTGAACTTTTTAAAATTATATGTTGCGCTCATTTTTAAAATATTTATTAAACTGTTTTTAATAGCCTTTTTTCAAGTTCAGTTTGTAAATTTTCAATAGTTTCAAAATAATATTTTCTTCCTTTTTTAAACATTTCTGAAGGATCAGAATCTTCATAATATAAAATAAGAGCTTCGATTTCTGAAACAGTTAAATCACTTGGATTTTTATATTTTGTGTCATAATCGAAAGCAGTTTCTAACTTTTCATTTTCAATTTCAGTAATTCTTTCTTTGTTGGGGAAATTATCAAGTTCAACGATTTCGAATTTGTTCTTAGGTAAATCAATTTGGTTAATGATTTTTAGATATTCAGCAATAGCATTTTTGTCAATTTTTATTATTCCTCTGCCAAATTTATGTCTGTCATTTCCATCTTTTTTCACACCCGAAATCCAGTATTCTTGGCCAGTTTCAATATCATAATGATTGCTGTTAATTCCTGACGTTTTTAATTTTTTAAGCGCTTTATTGTCAAAATAAATTGTTTGTCCAGATTTAGAAAATTCGATAAAGCAAATCCAAGCCTCTCCGTTATGTCCCGGATTTTTATTTTCAATGTACATTAATTTAGGTTTCATAAACTTTAGATTTTTATTTATCAATTAATAGATTCTTTAATTAAATTAAAATTTGGTCAAGTATTTTTTGGTTTTTTATTGAGTAAATAAATGTACATCAAATGAGCAGCTAAAACCATTGGAACACCAATATTCCAATAAATTTTAAAGTACGAGAATGGATTATAACACTCACAACAATCTTCTGACACATGATAATAAGAAGGAAAAACAATTAGAAAAATAGATAGAAATATTAAAATTACAATCCAGCGGCCATAATTGATTTTAAAATAATCAATTATGCCATAAAATAGCATTTGGAGAATTAATAGTATCAGAAAAAAATATTCCATAATAGAAATCAGCTTTTTATTTTTCTGAAAGTTATACTTATCCTTTCATTATTTTCCTGAGTTGATGGTAAAATTGCATGCAGCCAATCGTTTTGGAAATTTTGAGTCATATAAATCAAACTCTGCGTTTTGAGTTCAACTTCAAAAGAAACAGATTTATCATTTTTACTTTTAAATTTCATGATGCGATTTGAACCAAGTGAAAAAATGGCTATTCCTGTATTTTCATGAAGAATATCAATTTGATCGGAATGGAATCCCATTTTCGAATCGCTTTTATAGTAATAATTTATTAAACAATTATTTGGGTAAAAACCAATATGTTCTTCTACTAATTTGGCTAATGCAGTTATATATGCTGGAAATTTTGTTTCAGCATACGTCATATTGTTATAATTGTATGGAGTTCCGTAACTGGCTGTTTTTCTTACTGCCATCGAATCGTCCCAAATAGTATTGTCTGCAATCTCATGAAATAATTTTGGATCAATAGATTCAATTTTTTCAATAAAGATTAAATCCTCACTTAGACTTTTTAAATTCATTTTGATTTCATTTTTTATTTTGTTGAAACCAACAATTCTCGAACATCTATATCTAATACCTCTGCAATTTTTCTTAGTACCTCAATACTTGGTTGAGAATTATTATTACAATAATTCGTCACCACTACATAACTTTTTTCAATTTTTTCGGCTAGCCATGTTTGTGTTCTTCCTTGTTCTTTTAGTACTTCTTTGATCCTGTTCATTTGAATATCAGACATTAATCTATTTTTTATAATACCATTTAATATAGAAAATTATCGCCTATTGATAGTTTTCTTTTTGTATGTTAAATTATAGTATAAAAGTGTATTGTGAAATATTGTAATTTAGTATATATTTGTATTGAAATTTAATATAAAATCATGAAAACTTATACGAAAGCAAATCTTGAACAAATAGTTATGATGCAACTGGAAAATCTTAACGCTATGAACGACTTATTATGTATCATGAAAGTGCAGAACGAATTATTGCACAATGTCAACAAAAAATTAAAAGATGAAATTTCGGAGTTTAAAGAAAAGCAGTTTACATATCCTACAGGTAAACGAAATCAAAAGTAGTTTTGCTATAATTAGATAAAATAATATAACGTTACAGTGCATTTACCAGCAGGACGCGCACATTAGCGGGGTGTAATTTGCACGATCGGGCATTCATTTTTGCGAAGATTTTTTTAACATTTGATAAGGGTTTTAGTGAAAATCTATATTTTTAAAATATATGTATAAACAATAAAATACTTACATTAGTAAAAAATAAAAATGAATAAATTTTATGAATAGATTAGAGAGAAAATTAAAAGAATTAAATCCAAATCTGTTTGGGAAATTGGGAGAGACTAAAGAAATTGTCAAATTATTTTTAAATCAATATATAAAAAATTTCAATGATTATACGGATCATTCTATACATCACACTGAAAAAGTTTTTGAAATAGTCAGTGAAATTTTAACAAATGAAGAAATTGAAAACTTAAATGATGATGAAATTTATATTCTTTCTATGGCAAGTTATTTACATGATATAGGAATGTGTATTCCTGAGGAGAAGATACGAGAAATTGCTGATACAGAAGAATTAGTCAAAGAAAGAGAACTACACCCAGAAATAAGTAGAGAAAAATATTTGAGAGATCATCATCATACATTAAGTAAGAAATTTATATTGGAAGAATGGAAATCTTTAAAAATTCCAACGGAGAAGTACGCTGAAGCAATTGCCCTTGTTTCTGAAGGTCATAGAATTGTAGATATTGGTAATCCAGATATTTACAACCCAAAATATACGGTTAAAAGTGGAAGGGATTTCGTTTGTTTGCCTTATTTGTCGGCAATTTTGAGAATTGCAGATGAACTTGATATAACAAATGTTAGAACTCCAGCGTTGCTTACAAAATATTATATGCCTGACAATGATAAAAGTATAATAGAATGGAATAAACATATTGCTAATACTTTAATGTTTATAACTGAAAATTTTGTAGAATTTGAAATTACATGCTCAAATCATAGTATGTTGGCTGCACTTGAAGATCAATTTAATAAAATAGCTAATGTCATAAATTATTGCCAGAAAGTTATAAGAAACATTAGTAATACTGAACAAAGATCTTTTTCTTTAAAATTAGAGCAAATAAAAAACAAAATTAAGTATGAAAATTTTGATCCAAAAGGAATTAAATATTCTTTTGATGTTGACAATGTAATTAATGCTTTTGTTGGAGAGAATCTTTACAATGATAAATTAACTTCATTACGAGAATTACTTCAAAACTCAATTGACACCTGTAGATATAAAAAAGTATTAAATCCGAGTTATGTTCCTGAAATAAAACTTTATATTGAAAAAGACAAAATCAAAATAGAAGATAATGGATTAGGTATGGATGAATTTATCATTAAGAATTATTTTGGTAAATTATGTAGTAGCTTTTATCAACAAGAAAATGTAAAAAAAGATTATGATGCGATAGGTCAATTTGGTGTTGGTGTCTTTTCATATTTCTTAATGGCAGATTACATTGATATTGAAACAAAAACTGAAAAATCTGAAGCCTTACATTTTAGATTAGACAAAGATCCTAAAAATTATTTTCATTTTTTTAAGAAATCTGAAAGAACATTTTCAGGAACATCTATAACGTTAAATTTAAAAAGAGAGTATGATAAATTTACAGATATTGATTATATAAGTTACATCAAAGATAAATTTAGGTATATTGAGTTTCCTATAATCATTTATAGTAATAATGAAATTATAAAAATAACTGCAGAAGAGTATGAAGAAAAAAAATTAAAAGAAAGAATTAATGACGCATTAAAACATCAAAATAAAGGTTTTTCAGATAAAATAGAAATATTTACATATAATTATTCTAAAAATAATTATGAAGGAGCTATCTCATTTTTTTACCTTAAAGAATATTCATTTAATAAAATTTATCACTTGATGAATAGTAATTTTTTCAAATCCCGTGGTAGAGGTAGTATTGTAAATATTAGTCAAAAAGGAGTTTTGATAAATAATGAAGATGATTTTATAAATTATCCAGACATTTATTTGAATATCAACTTGAAGGAAAAAGTTGACATTCAGATAAGTAGGAATAGTTTTTCTGATAATACTCAAATTCAAAAAATACTGAATGAAATACTGAATGATTTTTCAATTTCTTTTTTTGAAAAATTAAATAAAGAAAATTCACCAGAAACATTAACTAGGATAAGTTATAATTTTATTGAAAAGAATTATATAAATTTTGAAAAAGAAATATATTCGAAATTTTTCCTTAATCTTAACGATTTTGAAAATGTTTACAGATTTATTACTGTTCAGCAATTTTTAGACAAGAATTTGAATTCATTTATTATTTCTTATAATAATGATAATACAATTCTCTTAAATTCGAAAGTTAGTGCAAATATTATTGAATATTATTTGGAAAACAATGATATAGATTTTTACAAAATTGATGGTATAATAGCTTTATTTACTAAAAATGGTTATGTACCAGTACTAGTAAAAATGGATGATTTTTATTATTTAGAGATGATCAACTCTATAGAAAAACCAAAATTGATGAGCTTTATGCTTTCTTACGAATTTATGAATACGAAAAATATTGAAACAATAAATTTTGATATTGATGAATTATTATGGCACAGAAATGAATTACAAAAAGATTTTTATAAGACGGAGCTAAATGAGAATCATCCCTTTGTGCAAGCTATACTTGCTTATGATGAATCTGATCTAAATCAAAGCACCAAAGAACTAATTAATGAAATTTTTTATTTGATTTCGAGTATCGACGATGAGGAAGAAGAAAAAGAAAAGGAATTTAATCTGATTAAAGAATTAGAGAAAGAATTGAAAAGAACAATTAAAATTGATTATGAATTAGGTCTAACTGATTTTGCCTAGATTTTGCTAATATATTTTACTTAATTAACTAAATTTAAATGGCAAATAAATTATTATTCTTTGCCATTTAAATTTAGTTAATTAAAAAATTACCCCAAAAACGCCTTTAACTCCTCATAAGTCCCAATCTTCACACTAACTTTTTCCTCATTAATAACACTCTCAATTTGAGCAGGAATAGGAAGTGTAATTCCTAAAGCAGGTTCAACCACATCTAAGAACTTAATTGGGTGCGCGGTTTCTAAGAAAATACCAATTGCATTTTCGTGCTTTTGTAATTCTTTTTTCAAACCTAAATAACCTACAGCGCCGTGTGGTTCTGCAATATAGCCGTCGGTGTTATAAATATTCTTTAGAGCGACTAAGGTTTCTTCATCCGTATAACTATAAGAAGAGAAGTCTTTTTCGAATGCTTTTAAGTCATTATTGTATAATTCCTGAATTCTAATAAAGTTGCTTGGGTTTCCAACATCCATTGCGTTAGAAATTGTTGCTTTAGAAGGTTTCGGGTCGTATTTTCCGTTTTCTAAAAATCTTGGCACTGTATCGTTTACGTTTGTAGAAGCTACAAAATGTTCAATTGGCAAACCTAATTTCTTTGCCATAATTCCGGCGCAGATATTTCCAAAATTTCCGCTCGGGCAAGAAAATACCAAAGATTTATTTTGGCTTTTCAAAGATTTGTAAGCAAAGAAAAAATAAAACATTTGCGGTAACCAGCGCGCAATATTAATAGAATTTGCCGAAGTCAGGTTTTTATGCGCTAAAGTTTCATCTAAAAACGCTTTTTTAACCATATCCTGACAATCATCAAAAACACCGTCAACTTCCAACGCTTTTATGTTTTGACCTAAAGTCGTCAATTGTTTTTCCTGAATGTCGCTCACTTTTCCAGACGGATATAAAATAACAACATCAACACCGTCAACGCCTAGAAATCCGCTTGCAACGGCTCCGCCAGTATCGCCAGAAGTTGCTACTAAAACAGTGTTTTTAGCGTCTTTTTTGTCTTTATTGAAATACGCCAGACAACGTGACATAAATCGCGCTCCAACGTCTTTAAAGGCCATTGTAGGACCATGAAATAATTCTAACGAATAGATTCCGTTTTCGACTTTCACCACAGGAAAATCAAAACACAAAGTTTCAGCAATAATTTCTTTTAATACAGAAGCTGGAATTTCGTCTCCAACAAATTGTTTAATCGCTTCAAACGCAATTTCTTCGTTGCTTAAACTTTCAATTTTATCAAAAAAAGAAGCGTCTAAAGCCGTGATTTCTTCTGGGAAATATAATCCTTTATCACTCGCTAATCCTTGTATTACAGCTTCTTGGAAAGAAACTTTTGGGGCATTGTGGTTTAAACTATAGTATTTCATTGTTCAATTTTAGATTTTAGATTTTAGATTTTAGATTTCTGGAAATAAATTCCAAATTTTTAAAATTCCAAATTCCAATAATTATGTTTTTTAATATTTTGAGTTCTCTTTGTCAGGCTGAGCGAAGTCGAAGCCTCCGCAAGTAGCTCTGCAATCAAAATCGCCATTCTTTGTCGAGCTACTTGCGAGGATTTCTCCTTACGTCGAAATGACAAACTTTGTGTATAAACTGCGGTTGTTTAACTTTGTCAAAGTTTAAAACTTTGACAAAGTTTCTCGTAATGCTAAAACTTCTTGCGTATCTCCTTCTGCAAACATAGGATGACAAACTGTGTGTAAATACTTTGCGCGGACTTCGACTTCGCTCAGTCTGACAAACGGTACGCAAAATTTTTAATTCTGAATTTTTAATTTTTAATTCTTTTAAAGAATCCTAACTCCGTCCGGATTAATTTTCGAAACGTGAATTTCATACGGCAAATTCATTTTTTCGTAAACATCACTCATCGCTTTTGCGATTTGGTCTGCGGTTTCTTTTCCTCGGCTTAAAGCAAAAATCGAAGGGCCAGAACCTGAAATTCCAGAACCTAAAGCGCCGTTTTCTAAAGCCGTTTGTTTGATTAAATCGAAACCTGGAATTAAAACGCTTCTTAATGGCTCAACGATTTCGTCATGAAGCGAACGTCCAATTAATTCGTAATCTTTGGTATATAATCCTGCGATTAATCCGCCCACATTTCCCCATTGCATAATGGCGCTTTTCAGCGAAACGGTTTGTTTTAATACCGAACGTGCATCAGAAGTTTTCAGCTCAATTTGAGGATGAACGACCGTTGCAAACAATTCTTCTGGACTGTCAATTCTTATAATATCTAGCGGCGCATAACTTCTTACCAAAGTAAATCCGCCTAAAAGGGCAGGAGCAACGTTGTCTGCATGTGCGTTTCCGCTCGCTAATTTTTCACCTTGCATTGCAAACTGAACCAAATCTTTTCTAGAATAAGGTCTTCCAAGCAATTCGTTAATTCCGAAAACCGCTCCGGCAGAACTTGCAGCACTGCTTCCGATACCGCTTCCGGCTTTTATGTTTTTGTAAATTTCAATTTCAAATCCAAAATCAAGTTCGTCTAAAGTTTCAAGCATTGCTAAAGCGGCAACTCCAGAAACATTTTTCTCTGTTTCCATCGGTAAATCGGCACCCACAATTTTAGTAATTCGAACGCCTTTTTGATCTGATTTTCGAATAATCATTTCGTCACCCGCATTGTCTAAGCAAAGTCCAAGTACATCAAATCCGCACGAAAGATTCGCAATAGTTGCTGGGCAAAATAGTTTTATTTGTTCCATTATTTGTTTTTTAGGTTTCAGGTTTCAAGTTTCAGGTTGCGCTACATTGTGCTGAACAACTTGAAACTTTAAACTTGAAACAAAAATTTATATATTTCCAATTCTTATAACGTCAGCAAAAATTCCTGAAGCGGTAACAGCTGCACCAGCTCCAGCACCTTTTATCAACAAAGGCTGATCTACGTAACGGTCTGTGTAAAACAAAACGATATTGTCTTTTCCTTCTAAATTATAAAATGGATGATCTTTTGGAATGAATTGCAAACCAACGCTTGCTTTTCCGTTTTCAAATTGTGCTACATATTTCAATCTTGAATCTTTGGCTAAAGCTTCTTCATAAATACCTTCAAAATGTGCAGCATGTTTAGTTAACGAAGCAAAGAAGTCGTCGTTGTTTGTTGTTGCTAAAGATTCAGCAGGTAAAAACGATTCGTTGGCAATGGCGTCAATATCCATTTCGTAACCGCTTTCGCGAATAAGAATCAGGATTTTGCGTGCAACGTCAATACCGCTTAAGTCAATTTTCGGGTCAGGTTCAGTAAATCCTTGAACTCCGGCTTCTTTTACAACATCGTGAAAAGAATTGTTTTTATCGAAATTATTGAAAATGAAGTTCAAACTTCCCGATAAAACCGCCTGAATTTTATGCACTTTATCACCAGAAGCGATTAAGTTTTTTACGGTATCAATAATTGGTAAACCTGCCCCAACATTTGTTTCAAACAAAAATGGAGCGTTGTATTGACGCGATAAGTTTTTCAGTTTTTTATAATTCGCGTAAGCAGACGAACACGCAATTTTATTACAAGTTACAACCGCTATACTTTGTTTTAAGAACTCTTCGTAAGTTTCAGAAACACTTGCATTTGCTGTAATATCTACAAAAATACTGTTACGTAAATTCAGTTCTTTGGCACGCTTGATGAAATCTTCTTTGTTGGCAGTTTCTCCTTTATCCAAGTCCGATTGCCATTCTTTTAACGAAATTCCATCTTCATCAAAAAGCATTTTTCTTGAGTTTGATAAAGCGATTACGCGAACATTAATCTTCAAATTATCTTTTAAGAATTTCTTTTGATTGTGGATTTGTTCGATGAATTTTTCACCCACATTTCCAACTCCCATTACAAAAAGATTCAGCTGTTTGGTGTTTTCTTCAAAGAAGTTTTCGTGTAAAGTATTCAAGGCTTTTTTAACGTCTCTTTCGTTAATTACAGTCGAGATATTTCTTTCTGAAGCACCTTGCGCAATCGCACGAATGTTTACGTTGTTTTTTCCTAAAGTGCTAAACATTCTTCCGCTTAAACCTTGGTGATTTTTCATGTTTTCACCAACTAAAGCAATAATGCAAAGGTCTTTTTCTACAATGCAAGGATCAATTTTGTTTTGAAGAATTTCTACTTCAAAAGCTCTGTTAATTGCTGCTTCGGCATTTTCGGCATCCGAATTTAAAATTCCGATACAAATAGAATGCTCAGAAGAAGCCTGAGTAATAAAAATTACGTTGATTTTTTCTTGAGACAATACTTCAAACAAACGTCTTGATGAACCTGCAACTCCAATCATTCCAGGGCCTTCAAGCGTTAATAATGAAATATTATCAATATGACTAATTCCTTTTACAACAGTATCTTTTGATGAAACTTGACTAGAAATTAAAGTTCCCTCGGCTTCTGGCTCAAAAGTATTTTTGATTAAAATAGGAATGTTTTTTCTTAATACAGGTTGAATTGTTGGCGGATAAAGCACTTTTGCTCCAAAATGAGATAATTCCATTGCTTCTTGATATGAAATTGCAGCAATTGGCTGTGCTTGTTTTACAATTTTTGGGTTTGCCGTAAACATACCGTTTACGTCAGTCCAGATTTCCAATTGAGAAGCGTCTAAAGCTCCAGCTATAATTGCTGCAGTATAATCAGAACCGCCGCGGCCAAGAGTAGTCGTAATTCCGTCAAGAGTTAAGGCAATGAATCCAGGTAAAACAGTAATTTGAGATTGATTTTCTGCAAAATATTCCTGAATCAATTGATTAGAAATTTCAAAATTTACAGTTGCTTTACCAAAATTATTATTCGTTTTAATTAATTCGCGACTGTCTTTGTAAACAGCACTTTTATCAATTTGCTGGTAGGCCTGCGCAATAATATAAGACGAAAGTAATTCTCCAAAACTTAAAATAGTGTCAGCAGTTCTTGGAGATAATTCTCCCAATAAAAAACAACCGTCTAATAAAGTTTCTAGATGATTGATGATTCTCTTAATGTGGCTCAACAAGCTGCTTTGCTCACTTACCGGAATTAATTCTTTTAAGGTATCAAGGTGTTTTTTCTCGATTTCGGCAACAATTTCTCTAAAGCTTTCGTCGTTTGCCGCTGCTTTTGCGGCTGCTAACTGCAATAAATCGGTTACTTTACTTAGTGCAGAAACTACAACAGCTATTTTTTCTTGTTTAGAATTTTGATTTACAATCTCGAGAACTAGTTTTATATTTTGAGCATTGGCAACCGAAGTTCCGCCAAATTTTAATACTTTCATTTTGATATTTTTATTTCTTTAAAGCAAATGTTTTTATGTATCCAATGCCTTTCTTCTTTTAAGAAAAAAGTATAGATAATCAGGATTATATGTAAAAGTGTATACCCCTAAGGGGTAGTAGTTGTTGTAGTAGAAGTTGTTGTAGCAGCAATCGCAACGCCGTTTGGAGTTGTCATTGTAGATTGATATTTAATGCTGTTACTTTTCATATTTGATTTTTCAAAAGTACTGTTTTTTATAAAAGTTAAAAAACCTAAATTTCCTTTTTGCGAATATTTTAATAATTCAAATTTCATCAATTTAATATTGAAGTTTTGTCAGCGTTAAATATGATAAAATGATGTATTCGTATAATTTGAACAGTTTCTGTCGCTCTCTCGCATTGGTAATGAGCTGATTTTTAATAAAAATATTCAAGAATTAATAGAAATTAGTCTATAGATTGAGTAGACTTTATTTTTTTGTTTGAATAAAAGTTTGAAGAAATCTTTTTAAAATTAGGTAAAACACTCATTTTTGTATGATTAGTATTGTGAAATAGGTAAATGAGATGATTTTGCATGATTCAGAATTTTATTATTATCAACAAATGTTGCTTTTTAATATTGATTTGCTGAATTTTGATGCCTTAAACAATAAAAAATATGAGAGAGATCCATTATATAAGTACAGAAACCCTAAGTTTAGAAGCTTTACAAGAAATAATTGTGAATCAGAAATTGATTGAATTATCAGAAGAAGCAAAAGTAAATGTTCAAAAATGCCGTGATTATCTGGATAAAAAGATGGCTTCGCACTCTGAACCTATTTACGGAATTAATACTGGTTTTGGATCACTTTGTAATGTGAAGATTTCTAATGAAAATCTTTCTAAACTTCAAGAAAACTTAGTAAAATCTCACGCGTGCGGAACAGGAGAGAAAGTTCCGTCTGAAATTGTTAAGTTGATGCTTTTGCTTAAAATTCAATCGTTAAGCTACGGACATTCGGGGATACAATTACAAACTGTAGAGCGTTTGGTAGATTTTTACAATAATGATATTTTACCCATAATATATACGCAGGGTTCACTTGGAGCTTCTGGAGATTTAGCACCTTTGGCTCATTTGTCTTTGCCTTTATTAGGTGAAGGTGAAGTTTTGTTTGAAGGAAAAAAAGTAGCTTCTAGCGAGGTTTTAAAACACTTTAACTGGGAACCAATTGTTTTAATGTCTAAAGAAGGTTTGGCATTATTAAACGGAACGCAGTTTATGAGTGCTTATGGTGCACATATTTTAATTAAAGCTTACAAATATTCGTATTTGGCTGATTTAATTGGAACTATTTCTTTGGAAGGTTTTGATGGAAGAAGCGAGCCTTTTAATGAATTGATACATTATATACGTCCGCACAAAGGACAAATTGTAACAGCACAGCGTATCAATGAATTTTTGGAAGGAAGTGAAATTATTGCGCAGGAAAAGAAACATGTGCAAGATCCATATTCTTTCCGCTGTATGCCACAAGTTCACGGAGCATCAAAAGATGCGATTGATTATGTTAGAAAAGTATTCAAAACAGAAATCAATTCTGTTACCGATAATCCGAATATATTTATTGAAGCAGATGAGATTATTTCTGGTGGAAATTTCCACGGACAGCCTTTGGCTTTGGCTTTAGATTTTATGGCGATTGCTTTGGCAGAATTAGGAAGCATTTCGGAAAGAAGAACGTATCAGTTAATTTCTGGATTACGTAATCTTCCAGCATTTTTGGTTGATAATCCGGGGTTAAATTCAGGATTAATGATTCCTCAATATACAGCAGCAAGTATTGCAAGCCAGAACAAACAATTGGCAACTCCGTCAAGTGTTGATAGTATTGTTTCGAGTAACGGACAGGAAGATCACGTAAGCATGGGTGCAAACGGAGCTACAAAAGCATTGCGTGTTATGGATAATTTAGAGCGTATTCTGGCTATCGAATTATTAAATGCTTCGCAGGCAATTGCGTATAGAGAACCTCTAAAATCAAGCGACTTTATCGAGATGTTTTTAAGCAGTTATAGAGAAGTTGTTCCTCTGGTAAAAGAAGATAGAATCTTGCATTATGATATTGAGCAAACCGTGTCATTCTTAGATAGTTTCCAAATTGAAAACGATTTATTAACAATGGCTTAACATTGAAAAGTATTAATGAAGTAATTTTGCACTATCAAAAATATAAAAATGTCAATAAACAGTATTTTCCAATTTTTAGTGCCGAAAGACAAGAAATTCTTTCCACTTTTTGAAGAAGCTTCAAGCAATTTAATTGAATTAGCTTCTAACTTACATGAAGCTGTAAATCTTCCATTAAAAGAAAGAGAAGTTCTTTTTCAAAAAATTGATGAATTAGAGCAAAGAGGAGAAGACATTACACGTCAGACCAATTTAGAATTGAGCAGAAACTTTATCACTCCGTTTGACAGAGAAGATATACATACTTTAATTACTTCTATTGACAATGTTGCAGATTACCTTCACGGTGCTGCAAGTAGAATGAGATTATACCAAGTTGATAAGATTACAAAATCTATCAGAAAAATGACAGAAATCAATCTTGAGGCTTGTCAAAACATTGATAGTGCCGTAAAAGAGTTGAGCAACTTAAAAAACATGAACATTATTAAAGAAGCTTGTGCTAGAATTAATAAACTAGAAAACAAGTCTGATAACGTTTACAATAAAGCAGTTTTTGAAATTTTTGAAAACGAAACAGATGCTAAAAACATTATTAAATATAAAGAAGTTTTATCTGTTTTAGAATCAGCTACAGACAAATGTAAGAGTGTTGCAAACATTCTAGAATCTATTTCTGTAAAACATTCTTAAATTCAATTTATTTCATTCTGAAGTTATAATTTATGACGCTACTTATAATTATTATAGTATTAGCTTTAATTTTTGATTACATCAATGGTTTTCATGATGCGGCAAATGCTATTGCTACAGTTGTTGCCACAAAGGTATTAACGCCTTTTCAGGCCGTACTTTGGGCAGCATTTTTTAACTTTCTAGCTTATTGGGTTTTCGGATTTGGTGTTGCAGATACTGTTGCTAAAACAGCGCATACTATGGAGATTAACCTAGTTGTAATTCTAGCAGGTGTTATTGCAGCAATTTGTTGGAATTTATTGACTTGGTGGCTTGGAATTCCTTCAAGTTCTTCACATACTTTAATTGGTGGTTTTGCTGGTGCGGCTGTGGCTCATGCTATTGCAGTACACGGTTTTTCTGGTTATGCTGGTGCAGATGGAACTACTCATTATTGGTATGAAATCGTAAGCTGGTACAAGGCAGGTAAAGACGGCGGTATGCCATCGGGAGTTATTATCATTATTGCCTTTATTGTTTTAGCGCCTTTATTGGGAGCATTTGCTTCTTATCTAATATCAATTTGGTTATTAAATGCTTCACGTAAAAGTTATGGTCCAAAAATATTTACTGTAGCTTTAATGATTGCAACCATTTGGCTTGTTTGTACTTTAATGGTTCCTTATTCTGAGATTGAAAAACCTCGTTTTGATTCTCATTTTTGGAGTGTAGCTTTTGATCCGCACAATATTAAATGGTTTTTAGTTGCTTTTATTATCTTAACGGTGAGTCTTTTCTGTTTGATATTTAGTAGTTTAAATCTTCATCAAGCGGATGCTGCGTTGAAAAAAATGCAATTAGTATCTTCTGCTGCATTTAGTTTAGGACACGGAGGAAATGATTCGCAAAAAGTAATGGGTATTATTGCTGCAGCAGTAGCGGTTTATATCAATACAAATCCAGGTGTTCATATGTCATCTTGGTTAGATGTTGTTTTACCAAATGATGATTTAGGAGTAAAAGGTGTAATGCCTTCTTGGATTCCTTTAGCTTGTTATTCTGCGATTGCAGCCGGAACTTTGAGTGGCGGTTGGAAAATCGTAAAAACAATGGGTTCTAAAATTACAAAAGTAAGTTCGTTTGAAGGTGTTGCTGCTGAAACTGCAGGAGCTTTGACATTATATTTTACAGAACACTTAAAAATTCCAGTAAGTACAACACATACTATTACAGGTTCTATCATCGGGGTTGGATTAACAAAACGTGTATCTGCTGTTCGTTGGGGAGTAACTGTAAGTTTAATTTGGGCTTGGATATTAACGATTCCTATTTCGGCCATTTTAGCAGGTTTAGTGTATTTTGTATTAAGTATTTTTCTTTAAAATATGATTTTTATAAAATGTATAAATTTTAATTGCGTTTTAACGACATAAAAAAAAAGCTAGTTTCTTAATTTGAAACTAGCTTTTTTTATTAAGAATTTATTTTAAAATTGTCTTTAAATGAAAGTTTAAGAATTTTTACAGGCACTTTGTGTAATTCTGTAAATTGACCTTTGCAAAATTATTGAAATTAATCAATGATGGTAAAAAGTATGAAATTAAATTAAATGAAATCGATTTTTGAAAAGCCGCTTATTTTAAATGGGGAAGAAGAAAATGTAGTTTTAGTTTATTCAAAATATATAATTGGTAATATTAAAAAAGAAATTGCCGATCTAAGTATTGAAGGAATAGATAAAGATTTATTAAATCCTTCACGTTTTGAGTCTATTGTGAAAATTAAAGAAGTTTTTGGATACAAGTTTAAGCCCGGAAGTGATTCTCATATTACGTTTGGGGTGAAAAATGTTACTGGAGTAAGTTACAAAACTATTGGTTTTAAAGATGCCGAAACAACAAAACAGGCTGAAATAACACTACTTGAACATTTTGAGAAATTAGGTTTTAAACGAAAAGAAAAACAGTTTACTCGAATAGAGTCGGCAATGATGCCTTTTATAACTACATTGTTTATTGGTATTGCAGGAGGCATGCTTACTTGGTTTTCGTTTATGTGCCAGAAATACGATTCTGTACAGATTAGAACGTATAATTGGTGTTTTAATATACTTATAAGAGTATGTCGTAATGTTGGATATATTCCTTTTTTGATCACTACAACTATACTTTTAACAGTGTCTCTATTATGGCTGTTTAAAAGAATTTTAAAGCCACCTTATCAGATTAGTGCGATAAGATAAATTATAAAACAAAACAGCTGGTTTCATTTGAAACCAGCTGTTTTGTTTTTAGGCTAAAGTTATTTTCTTAAATTCTTATGATTGTGTTTTCGTTTATAATGTGTTTGCTTTAGTTCTTTTTTATTTTGAGAAATAACACTTATAGTGCCGTCAATTTCTAACATACAAAGCTTTACATCAGTAAAATGTTCTAAACCATGCTCACGCATAGCTTCTTTTAATTCGTCGTTAGAAATGTCTAATTTGCTTAATGATTTAAAATCTAATTTTCCGTCGTGAATTAAAATTTCAGGTTTATCTAATAATAAATCGTTAAGTGCTTTGTATTTATGAGTCAGTTTTTTAATTATAAAGTTGATTACAAATAAAGCCAAAGCAGCAACCAGACCTCCCCAAAGACTGGTGTCTGGACCAACCATCGCATTTTGAACAGAATTACTAATCAATAAAATTAGAATAATATCTGCTGTATTTAATTGCGAAAGTTCTTTTTTGCCAAAAAGGCGCAGGGCAATTGTCATAAAAAAATAGACAGCCAAGCTTCTGCAGATAATATCAAGATAAGGGTAAAGCATATTTTTTATTTTAAAGGTAAAAAAAAACTTTGTCAAAGTTTTAAACTTTGACAAAGCTGCTAAATTATTTGTATGTTATTAAGTTTAGATGAACTTAATTATACTAGTTTAAAATTCTTTTCGATTGCTCTAATCATTTCGCCAGCAATATCTTTGTTTGTTGCGCCTTCAATTCCTTCAAGACCTGGAGAAGAGTTTACTTCTAATAATAAAGGTCCTTTTGAAGAACGAATAATATCTACACCAGCCACTTTTAAATCCATTGCCTTTGCTGCTTTTATAGCTATTTTTTTCTCTTCGGCAGTTACTTTTATTACAGATGCAGTTCCGCCAAGGTGAATGTTTGCTCTAAATTCGCCTGGCATTGCTTCACGCTGAATTGCTGCTACAACTTTTCCGTCGATTACAAAACAGCGAATGTCTTTTCCGTTTGCCTCTTTAATGAATTCTTGAACTAATATATTAGCATTTAAGCTTTTGAAAGCATTAATAACACTTTCTGCTGCTTTTTTAGTTTCGGCCAAAACAACACCTTTTCCTTGTGTTCCTTCTAATAATTTTACGATTAACGGCGAACCTCCAACCATTTTAATCAAATTGTCTGTATCTAACGGAGAATTGGCAAAACCTGTTGTTGGAATATCAACACCGCTGTTTAGTAACAATTGAAGTGAGTACAGTTTGTCTCGTGATTGAGTTATGGCTGTAGAAGAATTTAAAACAAAAACCTTTAAAGCTTCAAACTGACGCGTTAATGCGCAGCCGTAAAAGGTAATGCTTGGTCTAATACGAGGAATAATAGCATCAAATTCATTTAGAATTTTTCCGCCTCTATAATGAATTTCTGGAGTCTTTGCATCCAATTTCATATAACATTCTTTGATGTTCAAAAAATGCATTTCGTGGCCGCGCATTTCACCGGCCTCCATAATTCTTTTATTACTGTATAATTCAGGATTACTGGCCAAAAGTCCGATTCTTAAACCAGAAGTAGCTTTTTCTGAATTTTGATATAATTCTTTTAATGACTCAGGAGTTGGCTGTCCCAGCATGTATTTTTCTTCAGGATCAACCAAAACACGTCCGCTCATTGCTTCACGTCCTAAAAGCATTCTAAAACCCATCGAATCTCGATTGGTTAACGTCATTTCTATAGGCCATTTTACATCACCAATTTTTAGGTTGGTCTGAATTACATAACGATGTTCTCTAAAACCACTTGAGCTTTTTACAATTCTTTTGTCAACCAGTGGTGCTTCGCAATGTATGATGGTTTTAATATTATTTTGAATTGGATTGATATCAAATTTTACCCAATTGGCATCATTTTTAATAAAAGGAGCTATGTTTATAGCGTGCAATGCCGAAGTTTTGGCCCCAGAATCTACACGAGCTTTAATCGTTGGGATTCCTAGTTCTGGAAATGAGCACCATTCTTCGCTGCCTAAAATGACTTTGTTTTGAAGCATATATTGTTTTAATTATAGAATTTAATATTCAAAAATAGCTATTTGCTTTTACTAAAGGTAGTAATTTATATAAAAAAAATACCCGTTATGTTATAAAAACGTAACGGGTTTGTTATCCTTGTTAAAAATAAAACTGTTTTACAGATTTGTAGGCTCTTCGGCTTTGTGTATTTCTACAGAAAGCTCTTGAGAATCATCTTTTAAATCCATTAAGATTTCATCACCAGAATGTATTTTTGATGTAATGATTTCTTCTGCTAATAAATCTTCAACATATTTCTGAATGGCTCTTTTTAGAGGTCTTGCTCCAAATTGTTTATCAAAACCTTTGTCAGCGATAAATGCTTTCGCTTTATCAGTAAGGTTTAGTTTATAACCTAATTCAGCAATACGAGAATATAGTTTTTTAAGTTCGATTTCAATAATTAAATCAATATCGCCTTTTTCTAAACTGTTAAATACAATTACATCATCAATTCTGTTTAAGAATTCAGGAGCAAAAGTTTTTTTCAATGCGTTTTCGATAATGCTTTTTGAGTTATCATCGGCTTGAGCCACTTTTGCAGCAGTTCCAAATCCTACACCTTGTCCGAAATCTTTCAATTGACGTGCACCAACGTTAGATGTCATGATAATGATTGTGTTTTTAAAGTCAATTTTACGACCTAAACTATCTGTCAAATATCCGTCATCTAAAACTTGAAGCATCATATTGAATACATCTGGGTGCGCTTTTTCGATCTCATCTAACAGCACAACACAATATGGTTTTCTGCGTACTTTTTCAGTTAATTGTCCACCTTCTTCGTAACCAACGTATCCCGGAGGCGCTCCAACTAAACGAGAGATAGCAAATTTCTCCATGTATTCACTCATGTCAATACGAACTAAAGCATCTTCTGAGTCGAATAATTCTTTTGCTAAAACTTTAGCTAATTGTGTTTTACCAACTCCAGTCTGACCTAAGAAAATAAACGAACCAATTGGTTTGTTAGGATCTTTAAGACCAGCTCTATTACGTTGTATAGAACGTGCAATTTTAAGAACTGCTTCGTTTTGACCAATTACTTTGTTCTGAATTAATTCAGGTAATTTTGCCAATTTATTGCTTTCTGTTTGTGCAATTCTGTTTACAGGAATTCCAGTCATCATAGAAACAACATCGGCTACATTATCTTCTGTAACTTCAATACGGTTGTTTTTAGAATCTTCTTCCCATTGTTCTTGCGCAACAGCTAGATCTTTTTCGATACGTTTTTCGTCATCGCGAAGTTTAGCAGCTTCTTCATATTTTTGTTTTTTAACAACCATATTTTTAAGCTCACGCACTTCTTCTAACTGACGTTCTAAATCTAAAATTTGTTTTGGAACATCAATATTTGTAATGTGTACACGAGAACCAGCTTCGTCAAGTGCATCAATAGCTTTGTCTGGTAAAAAACGCTCAGACATATATCTGTTTGTTAATTTTACACAAGCTTCAATTGCTTCTTGAGTATAGGTTACGTTATGATGATCTTCGTATTTGTCTTTTACGTTATTCAAAATTGCAATCGTTTCTTCAACAGAAGTTGGTTCAACAATTACTTTTTGGAAACGTCTTTCTAAAGCTCCATCTTTTTCAATATATTGTCTGTACTCGTCAAGAGTTGTTGCTCCAATACATTGGATTTCACCTCTTGCTAAAGCAGGTTTGAACATGTTTGATGCATCTAGAGAGCCAGTTGCGCCACCAGCACCTACAATAGTATGAATTTCATCAATAAAAAGAATAATATCGTCATTTTTTTCAAGCTCGTTCATTACAGCTTTCATTCTTTCTTCAAACTGGCCGCGGTATTTTGTTCCAGCTACTAAACTAGCAAGATCAAGAGTTACAACACGTTTGTGAAAAAGAATACGAGATACTTTTTTCTGAATAATACGTAAAGCTAAGCCTTCTGCAATAGCAGATTTACCAACACCTGGTTCTCCTATAAGAAGCGGGTTGTTCTTTTTTCTACGGCTTAGAATTTGAGAGACACGTTCAATTTCTTTTTCGCGTCCTACTACAGGGTCAAGTTTTCCTTCTTCCGCCATTTCTGTTAAATCTCTCCCAAAATTATCTAAAACAGGAGTCTTCGATTTTTTGTTTGACTTATTGGCTGGATTATTAAAACTACTTTCTTTAAGACTGTCATCTTGTCCTGAATCGTCATTATACGATTCGTTTCTTGGCAAGTTTTCTAAGAATTCTTCTTCGTTTGGCGTCATGTTTAAATATTGTTCTTTAGCTATGTCATAATCTATTTTTAGTTTATTCAACAGCTTGGTTGTTGGATCATTTTCGTTTCGCAAGATGCATAGAAGCAAGTGTGCGGTGCTAATTGATGAGCTTTGAAATACTTTAGCTTCAAGAAAAGTGGTCTTCAGGGCTCTCTCGGCCTGTCGGGTAAGATGAAGATTCTTCTTTTCGGCATTTACTTCAACGCCCAGATTAGCAGGGCTAAGTACTTCTACTTTTCTGCGTAAATGGTCTAAATCGACTGCAAGGTTATTAAGTATATGAATAGCTTTTCCGTTACCATCTCTTAAAATGCCCAGCATTAGATGTTCAGTACCAATAAAGTCGTGGCCTAAGCGCAAGGCTTCCTCTTTACTGTAGGTAATAACATCTTTTACTCTTGGTGAAAAATTATCATCCATAATATATAATTGGTATTGTAAATTTAGTGAATTACAGTTTGAAAAACAAAAACCGTACCCTTCGAGATCTCCTGACAGCTAATAGACAAAAAAAATAGCAATAAAAGAGTTAAAAAACGCTTAATTTATTAACTAAAAGCAGAAATAAAGTTGTTAATAAATCATTGAAATAAGTGTAAGTAAATAGCTGAAAAAATTCCAAAAAAACGTATCTTGGCACGCTTTGAAACTAATATAATTTTTTAATATAACAACTTATGTCTGAAGGAGAAAAGTTAATTCCCATTAACATAGAAGATGAAATGAAATCAGCTTACATCGATTATTCGATGTCAGTAATTGTATCAAGAGCGCTTCCGGATGTTAGAGATGGCTTGAAACCAGTGCATCGAAGAGTTCTTTATGGAATGTATGATTTAGGTGTAACTTCAAGATCTGCCCATAAAAAGTCTGCAAGAATCGTGGGAGAGGTTCTGGGTAAGTACCATCCGCACGGAGATACCTCTGTTTATGATGCAATGGTGCGTATGGCTCAGGAGTGGAGTATGCGATATTTATTAGTTGATGGTCAGGGTAACTTTGGTTCTGTTGATGGTGACAGCCCTGCAGCAATGCGTTATACTGAGGCTAGAATGCGTAAAATATCTGAGGATATTATGGCAGATATTGAAAAAGAAACTGTTGATTTTCAATTAAACTTTGACGATACCTTATATGAGCCAAAAGTAATGCCTACAAGAGTTCCTACTTTATTAATTAATGGAGCTACTGGTATTGCAGTTGGTATGGCAACTAATATGCCCCCACATAATTTAACTGAGGTTATCAATGGTACATTAGCGTATCTTGATAATAATGATATTGAAATAGATGAATTAATGACCTATATTAAAGCACCAGATTTTCCAACTGGAGGTATAATATATGGTTACGAAGGTGTTCGTGAAGCTTTTAAAACAGGTAGAGGACGTATTGTAATGCGTGCTAAAGTTGGTTTTGAAGAGGTTGACGGAAGAGAATGTATTATTGTTACTGAGATTCCTTATCAGGTTAACAAGGCCGAAATGATTAAACGTACGGCTGATTTAGTTAACGATAAAAAAATTGAAGGTATTGCAAATATTCGTGACGAGTCTGATAGAAACGGTATGCGTATCGTTTATATCTTGAAACGTGACGCTACGCCAAACGTAGTTTTAAATACCTTATATAAATTCACCTCATTACAATCTTCATTTAGTGTAAATAATATTGCATTAGTAAAAGGTCGCCCACAAATGTTGAATCTAAAAGATATGATTCATTATTTTATTGAGCACCGTCATGATGTTGTAGTTCGTAGAACTCAATTTGAATTGCGTAAAGCAGAAGAAAGAGCTCATATTTTAGAAGGTTTAATTATTGCTTCTGATAATATTGACGAAGTAATTGCGTTAATAAGAGGTTCGAAAAACACAGAAGAAGCTCGTGAAAAATTAATCGAGAGATTTAAATTATCAGATATTCAAGCTCGTGCAATTGTTGAGATGCGTTTACGTCAGTTAACAGGTCTGGAGCAAGATAAATTAAGAGCAGAGTTTGAAGAATTAATGAAATTAATCGAGCATTTGAAAGCTTTATTAGCAGACGTTAATTTAAGAACAGCATTAATTAAGGAAGAGCTTGAAGAAATTCGTGAGAAATATGGTGATGCTCGTCGTTCTCAAATTGAATATTCTGGTGGAGATGTAAGTATCGAAGATTTAATTGCCGATGAAAATGTTGTAATTACAATTTCTCATGCAGGTTACATCAAACGTACAAACCTTACAGAATACAAAACGCAGAATAGAGGTGGAGTTGGACAAAAAAGTGCTGGAACAAGAGATCAAGATTTCCTTGAGCACATGTTTGTAGCAACAAACCACCAATATATGATGTTCTTTACGCAAAAAGGAAAATGTTTCTGGATGCGTGTTTACGAAATTCCAGAGGGAAGTAAAACAGCAAAAGGAAGAGCAATCCAAAACTTAGTCAATATAGAAAGTGATGATAAAGTAAAAGCGTTTATTTGTACACAAGACTTAAAAGACAAAGATTATATCAACAGTCATAACCTTGTAATGGTTACTAAAAAAGGTCAGGTTAAGAAAACATCTTTAGAGAAATATTCTAAACCTAGAGTAAATGGTGTTGCCGCTATTACTATTAAAGAAGGTGATGAGTTATTGGAAGCTAAGTTAACTAATGGAGAAAGTCAAATTATCTTGGCAGTTAAATCTGGTAAGTTAGTTCGTTTTGAAGAAACCAAAACACGTCCGATGGGAAGAACAGCTTCTGGAGTTCGCGGTATTACCCTAAAAGATGATACTGATGAAGTAATTGGTATGGTTACAGTAGATAAAGATAATGTTAACGATTCGCAAATTTTAGTTGTAACTGAAAATGGATACGGTAAACGTACTAAATTAGTAGACGACGATGGAGAAGATGTTTACAGAATTACAAACCGTGGAGGAAAAGGAGTTAAAACGCTTAACATCACAGAAAAAACTGGAAAACTAATCTCAATTAATGCTGTAACAGATGCTGATGATTTGATGATTATCAATAAATCTGGATTAACAATTAGAATGGCAATTGAAGACTTACGCGTAATGGGTCGTGCAACTCAAGGTGTTAGATTAATAAACCTGAAAGGAAAAGATTCTATCGCTGCTGTTACAAAAGTTATGAAAGATGATGTAGCTGAAGTTATTGTTGATGAAGACGGTAATGTTATAGAATCTGCTATAGAAAGAGTTAAACCAGATTTGGAAGTGCTTGAAGATGAAGGTACCGAAGAAGAAGAGGAAGATGACTCTGACGAACCAGCAGATGACGAAGACGATTCTGAAGAAGAAGAATCTGAAGAATAAACAAGAGAAAAAATTAAAATTAAATATACAAAAACCACTATGAAAAGTAAATATCTAATAGTCGCGTCAGCATTGCTGATTTCGGCAGCGACTTTTGCTCAAAAAGATCAAATAAAAAATGCTGAAAAAGCATTAAAAAGCGGTGATGCTCAAGGAGCGCTTACCATATTAAAAGATGCTGAAAATCTTGTTGTAAATGCAAAAGATGTAGAGCAGGCACAATATTATTTTGTACAAGGAAATGCTTATTTACAACTTGCAGATAAAAGTGTTGATACAGGTAAAAATTTATCACTTTCTGCAGACAGCTATAAAAAATTAATTGATATTGAAAAAACATCTGGAAAACAGAAGTATTCAACTCAAGCTGCGACTTCAATCACTCAAATCAAAGGAAAATTGATCAATTCTGCTATTGCAGACACTCAAGCAAATAAAGGTGTAGACGGAGCAAAAAAATTATTTGAAGCATATCAATTAGATCCAAAAGATACAATCAATTTATACTATGCAGCTTCAACTGCAGTAAATGCTCAGGATTATGATTTAGCTCTTCCAATGTATGAAGAGTTAAAAAAATTAAATTATTCTGGAAAAGGAACTAGTTTCACAGCCTTAAACAAAGCTACAAACAATGAAGATGGTTTTAATACTGCAAACGAAAGAGATTTAGCTGTAAAATTAGGAACTCACGAAAAACCTAAAACAGAAGCTATTCCTTCTAAAAGAGGTGAGATTTATAAAAACCTAGCATTACTTTTAGTTCAAAAAGGACGTGGTGAAGAAGCTAAAAAAGCAATCGCTGATGCTAGAAAAGCAAATCCAGATGATTCTTCTTTAATTCTTACAGAAGCTAATTTATATTTAGAATCTAAAGATTTTAATACCTATAAAAAATTAGTTGGAGAAGCTTTACAGAAAGATCCAAACAATGCTGATTTAGTTTTTAACTTAGGAGTTATTAGTGCAGGTGCAAAAGAGAATGCAGATGCAGAAAAATACTATTTGAAAGCAATTGAAATCAATCCAAGCTATACAAACGCTTATTTAAATCTTGCAGCATTAAAATTAGAAGCAGAGAAACCGATCATTGATGAAATGAATAAATTGGGTACTTCTGATAAAGATATGAAGCGTTACGATGTATTGAAAAAACAAAGAGAAGATGTTTTTAGAGGAGTGATTCCTTACCTTAAAAAAGCAAACGAATTAGATCCTAAAAACGAAGATGTTTCTAAAACATTATTAGGAGTTTATAAAGCATTAGAAATGACAGCTGAAGCAAAAGCTTTAAAAGCTACAATGTAATCTAAAGTATTAAATATAAAAAAAAACCAAGGTCAACAGCCTTGGTTTTTTTATGCTTAAAAAGTACTGACTGCTAAACTAATGCCGCAGACAAAGTAATTGTAGTGTTTAAAAGTTTAGAAATCGGGCAGATTTCTTTTGCCTTTGCTGCAGTTGCTGCAAATTCTTCTGCTGAGATTGAAGGAACTTTGCCTTTTAAATCTAAATGAATCAAAGTTATTGTTCCGTCTTCAAAAGTTACTGTAGCTTCTGTTTTTAAATCATCAGCAGTAAAACCACCTTCGTTAAGTAAAAAGCTTAATTGCATCGTAAAACAACCCGAATGAGCTGCAGCAATAAGTTCTTCAGGATTGGTTCCAACTCCATCTGCAAATCTTGTTTTAAAGGATAATTGAGCGTTATCTAAAGTTGTACTTTGTGTACTAATAGTTCCTTTTCCTTCCATGCCGGTTCCTTGCCAGCTGGCATTTGCTTTTCTAGTAAATTTCATTTTCTTCGTTATTAGAATTAATAATTTAATTTATAGTTTGATTATCAATAGATAATGTTCTATCAAATATAAACAATATTTTACAGTATTGTTTTATCAATTTGTTAGCGGAATGTAAAAACATAAAAAAAGCGTAATGAATATTTTCATTACGCTTTTAATGTTATTTGAGAACTAAAACCTATTCTTGACCTAAGTTTCGTAATTGTTTCAATTTGTCTTTCCACACTTCAAGGCTTTCTTTGTGTATTGCAATGTTCTTTCTGACTTCAAGAACAATTGAATTTTCTTTTTTTGCATTTTTAGTATTGGTAAAGAACTGAATGTTGTTTTCTAATTGGAAAATTTCATTTTGAACTTCTTCAATTTTACGCATCAAGAAGATTTTTTCATTATCAAGTTTACGTGTATCGTTGCTATCAGATAATGAATCAATTCTATTAGAAAAACGCATCATTTCAGTTTCTTTTTTACTCAAACTTAATTTTTCAAAAAGAGCATCTAAAATTTTATTGAATTTTCCTTCTATATGACGTCTAGAAAAAGGTACTTTTCCATAACCTTTCCAGATTTCAATATGAGCTTTTATAGCGTCTAAATCTGTTTTATGATCTCCAGTTAATTGAAAAGCTCTTAAAGTTTCTAAATAAGTTTTTTTATTATCAAAGGCAGCAACCTCATCACCGTTTTCTTCAGATTTGTGCTCTTTTAATTTATCAAAATAATGGTTGCAGGCATCTTTAAATTCTTTCCAGATTTTATCTGAATATTTTTTAGGAACATGGCCAATCTGTTTCCATTCTTCCTGAATTTGTTTCATGACAGGAGTAGTAATACCAAAATCGGTACTTTCCTGCAATTCTTTGGCTTTTGCAACAAGAGCCATTTTTTTATTTAAATTATCGTTTTGATCTTTTTTGATGTCTTTATAAAACGAATTTTTAAAAGCATTAAAGTTTCTAACTGCAGTTTTAAAAGCAGCCCAAGTTTCTTCATTTACTTCAGATGGTACTTTTCCTGCTGCAAAAAACTCATTTCTAAGATCTTCTACTTTTTGAATTTGTACCAGCCATTGCGAATGAGAATTTACTTTTTCTGTAGCTAAGACTTCGATTTTGGCAATAATTGCTTTTTTTACCTCAAGATTTTGCTGCTCGTTTGCTCTTTGACTTTCAAATAAAACTTCTCTTTTATCATGAATTTTTTTAGTCAATTCGCTAAATTTATTCCAGATTACATCACGGTGTTCTTTAGAAACAGGTCCAATATCTTCTTTCCAGATTCGGTGTAAATCCTGTAATTCGCGGAAAGATTTACTAATATCAGTTTCTTCAACTAATGCTTCAACACGAGTTATAATTTTTTGTTTTTGCTCAAGATTGTATTTAAAATCTAAATCTCTTGCTTCACGATCTAAATGCAGATAATCATAAAAATTTTCTACGTGAAAGTGATAGTTATTCCAAACGTGATTGTATTTGTCTTTTGGTATTGCACCAGCATTTTTCCATCTTTCTCTTAAATCATTAAAATGTTTAAGTGTGTCTTTGATGTTTTCCTGCGGGTTTATAAGTTCTTTTAGTTCTTCAACTATTGCAAGTCTGTTTTCTAAATTTGATTTTAGATTGGTCTGCAGGTTTTTAAAGTGAGCATTTCTTTTCTCTCTAAAAACATTATAATATTCATCAAATTTAGATTTTAATGGAGAATGATATTCAAATTCTTCATTTGGATCTTGATTAGAAGCATTAAACTCTTCTCTTTTCTCATCTAAAAGGTGGGTGTATTGTAGTAAAAAGGCTTTTTTAATTTCTTCGATATGATCTTTAACAGACATTGTTTTGTCTATATTGATCAACTTTTTCAGCTCGTCTACAAGAGCATCCAAAGCGAAGGTGTTGTAATCCTGCATAGGAATATCATGACGCTCTTTCAGCGTTTCATCTTCACTTTCTTCAGCGTTCGAATTTGTAATGGCGTCTAATGCTTCTTGATGATCTGTTTCTGGAGTTTCGACAGTATTTTCTGTGCTTAAAACTGGAGTTTCAGCTGCTGTTTCAGAATCTGATGTTTCAATTGCATTGTCTTCTATAGAATCGCTAATTTCGATTCCTAATTTTCCGTCTGCTTCCTGCAGGTTATCATTCTTTTCTTCTAACATTTTTAAATGTGTAAGGTTTATTATTTTAAACAGAGCGAAAGATACTAAAGGAGATTCTAAATACAAAATAAATCGTTTGTTTATGCAGTATTTTACGATGAAATCTCTATTCTTTGCTTTAATTTTAGAATATGATAAGCGTTTTTTTATTGATTTATTGGAGTAAATTTAAATTCTAAATTATTAAAATTTTTAGAAAATTGAAGTCAAAGTCTCAGTATAGAATTAAATTTATTGTATATGTCAAATTAAAACAAGATTAAAAGGCCAGCTTCTATTCCAAAATTATATGTTTTTTCACCCCCAAACGCAGCACTTGGATGTACATAAACGAGATTGTTAGGTGTTATTTTTCTACCGAATTCTAAATAAGCATTGTTTTGAAATCCATCTAAGATAGAATTGTAGCGAAAAGCGACATCGCCCGCAATCCAGTTTTTACCAAAAAAATGAAACAAAACATTTTCATATGCGATAACACTGATGTCGCTTCGACTGCTGGAACCTGCAAAACTTGTTTGATATTCTAATGAAGAAATCCATAAGAATTTTTTTTCGTTCATGTATTTTCCATAGAAAATAGCGGGCATAACAACCCATTTTCCAGTACCAAAATTTGGATCCGCAGCAGTATTGGCATAAACTCTTGCTCTTAAGGCAATACCGTTATGATTTTGAATGAATGGAATGTAACTAATACCTGCACCAACGTCGCCTATTGCGGTTTTATTTATAGCATTGGTACTAGCTGATATTAAAGGAAGATCAAATCTTAAGTTCCAGGATTTGTTGCCAATTGGAACTAATGCGCGCAATTGTGTGGTATTAAATGAACCATTGTCGGTATCTAAGTACTCATTAAAAAAAATAAGCGTTTTTAGAAAATAATTATAGCGTGGTTCAGAAAATGGACTTTTTGACTCAACTGTTCCTTGAGCATTTATTAAGGTGGTAACTAAAAATAGAAAAATGAAAAGTAATTGTATTTTTTTCATAACTATCTATAAATGAATAGTCTAAAAATACAAAAAAAAGCTTTAGCATTTCATTTTTAAGTAATTATTTACTTATTCCAAATTTTCCAAGCTTTTTCGGCTTGAAAAATAAGCATATCATAACCGTTTTTTATGACTGCTCTGTGAGCTTTAGCATTTTTTAGAAACTGCGTTTCTTCTGGATTGTAGATCAAATCGTATGCAATGTGTTTTTCTGTAAAAAACTCATACGGAAGATTTGGGCAAGCTTCTATATTAGGACTTGTTCCTACTGGAGTACAATTGATGATAATTTGAAAATTATCAAAAGTTGTAGCATTTATTAAATCATAATCGATGATATTTTCTTTTGCTTCTCTAGACACAAAAGTGTACAAAATACCAAGCTCATCAAGTGCAAAGGCAACACCTTTTGATGCACCTCCTGTGCCTAAAATAAGTGCTTTTCTGTGGTGTGGCTCTAATAAGGGTTTTAATGATTTTTTGAAACCATAATAGTCCGTATTGTAGCCTTTTAACTTACCGCTTTTGGTAAATTTGATAGTATTTACGGCGCCAATTAATGATGCTTTTTTTGAAAGTTTATCTAAAAAAGGAATTACTTGCTCTTTGTAAGGAATCGTAACATTTAGACCATTTAGATCAGGATTGTTTTTAAGCAATCCTGTTAAATGATTTATTTCAGAAATATCAAAATTTTCGTAGCTGTTACCAGCAAAAACTTCATTGTTAAATTTTTCTGTAAAATATCCTTTTGAAAAAGAGTAACTAATATTGCGTCCTAATAAACCAAAACGCCTTCTTAAAATATCAATCATTTATTGTTTTCTATGTTTTTCAATGTAATTTTTCACCATTTTTTTTGTCCAGACTACTGGAAATAAATCTTCGATTAAGATATAATTATCGAAATTTAAACGTAAGCCGTTGCTTAAGTGAAACTTCGCTTTTGTATTGTCTTGAACCATAAAATACAATCCAGCCAAACGATACTCGATTTCATTTTCTTCTGGAAAATATTCTGAAGCTTGTAATAAAGTTTGAATAGCACTTTCAAATTCACCTAAAAATTGAAGTATGTCTACCCAATATAACCAAGTATCTAAAGCATAATCGCCAAATTCTACAGCTTTTCTATAACCAAATTCTGCTTCTTCAAAAAAGTTCATTTGTTTATTGATTGTTGCATAACGCTTCCAGTACAAACGGTTTTGATTGTCGATTGCTAATGCTTTATTGACAAAAAACAGCGCTTTTTGGAAGTTTTTCTGGCGAACGTGAAAGTCTGTTATGGCAATCCATCCTTTGTCTAAAAGCGGATCTTCATGAACAGTTTGGTTGTAATATTGAATTGCTTTTGCCGAATTTCCTAGTTTTTCGTAACATTTTCCAATACGTAATAACGCATAAGAAGTTGCATCGTCTAACTCGATGGTTCTGTTATAGCTTTCAATAGCTTCATTGTATTTTTTAAGACGTTCGTAAGCTTTTGCTTTTTCCATGAAAGCCCCTAAAAACTCATCGTCAATAAGAGTTGCATAGTCAAAAGCACGAATTGCGTTTTCGTATTCTTTTACGCCATAATGCAAACGCCCAAGCTGATGCCAGGCAATTTCGCTGTATGGGTTTTTGTTGATGTAATCGTTTAGATATAGAATGGCTTCTTGATTTTGATCTAAAAATTCAAAACAATACACCACATTATACAAAGCAGATTGATCTTCTAAGTCTTCTTCAAGACATTTTATGAAGCTCTCTTTTGCCATTTCGAGGTTATCCATAAAAAGATATTCCATTCCAATCAAGTTGTACACGTCGGCATAATCATCGGTATATTGCAAAGCAATTTTAAGTAATTCTACCGCTTTTTCGTGTTGATCTCTTTTAGAGCAGATATTGGCTTTCTGGATGTAAATTTCCTCGTTGTTAGGTTCGATTGCATATAACTCATTCAGAAGCTTTTCTGCAATCTCTAGTTTGTCGTCGTAAACCAGCATTTCTACTTGTACTAATTTTAAGCCTGTAGATTTTGGATGCTGATCTAATGCTAGTTTTAAGGCCTTTTTTGCTAAATTAGCCTTGCCTATGTCTAAATAATGAAGAATAATTTCTTCAAATTCTTCAGAATCAAAAAAGAGCACTTTGTTAGTTTTTAACATCGACTCAAATTTGGATAGGGATAGGTTATAATCTTCTTCTTCGTTGCTTAATTGCATACTTTGTTTATTTGAAATTAGCCTGTTATAAAATTAGGCAACCATATTATTGTTGAGTGGAATGCAATTTAATTGTTTTGAACAATTTAATTAACAATATGGACAGAATTTTTATCCTGTTTTAGTTAATAATCGTTTGACTCGCAAAAGATTATAAGGTTATTATTATAAATTTTATTTTTAACCGAAATTTCTAGCCCAGATGGTAGCGGCATCCCTTTGTTTTTTTCTTTAAAAACAAAAGATATAGCGGACAGCTGGATTAGCTTCTAATTAAACTTTTTACTCCTTTTTCATTATTTCATCCATAACATTTAAGATTATGGCGCATCCTTCTTTTATTTCTTCTTCAGAAATGGTTAACGGTGGTGTTATTCTTATTGCACAGCCTTCAAAAAGCAGCCAGAATAATATAAGTCCTTTGTCTTGACAGTTTAAAATCACCTGATTAGTGATTTCTGCTGTTTCTGTCATGGCCGCCAGCATTAATCCTTTTCCTCTAACTTCCTTTATCAAAGGATGTACCAAAAGCGATCTAAAGAGTTTTTCCTTCTCTAAAGCTTCCTGCATTAAGTTTGTTTCAGTTAATTCCTGCAAAGTAGCCAGACAAGCTGACGCAATGACAGGGTGACCTCCAAAGGTTGTAATGTGTCCTAATTTCGGATTTTCGGTTAAAAGATCCATTTTTTCTGCCGAAGCGGTAAAAGCACCAACCGGCATTCCGCCGCCCATTCCTTTTCCCATTACAACAATATCGGGAACGACATCGTAGTTTTGAAAACCAAAAAGTTTTCCAGTTCTTCCAAATCCAGGCTGAATTTCATCGACAATCATCATTGCTCCAACTTCATCACAGCGTTTACGTACTTTTTGTAAAAAGTTGTTTTCTGGCTGAATAAATCCTGCTCCGCCTTGAATGGTTTCTAGCAATATTGCTGCAGTTCGAGTTGTTATTTTTTGTAAATCTTCTTCGTTATTAAAAGTGATAAAATCTACATCTGGTAAAAGTGGACGAAAAGCTTGTTTGCGTTCTTCAAATCCCATAACACTCATAGAACCCATTGTGTTACCATGATAAGCATTATGACACGAAATTAGCTGACTGCGTCCTGTTGTTCGTTTTGCTAATTTAAGTGCTCCTTCAATCGCTTCTGTGCCTGAATTGACCAAATAGGTTTTGTTTAGAGATTCTGGTAGAAGGGAAGCTAGTAATTTGCAATATTGTACGGCTGGACTTTGAGAATATTCGCCATAAACCATTACGTGCGAATATTTGTCTAGCTGATCTTTTATAGCTTGATTTACTCTCGGGTGTTGATGTCCAAGTGTACAAGCTGAAACGCCAGCTACAAAATCTAAATATTTGTTATTGTTTGTGTCGTAAATATAAGAGCCAATGGCATGCGAAACTTCCATTCCTAATGGGTAAGGAGAGGTTTGCGCTTGATATTTTATAAAATCTGGATTCACAGGTTTTTGTTTAAAAAGTTTCAGGTTTCAAGTTTCAGGTTTCAAGTTTTCTTCTCAGAACTTGAAACCTGAAATTTGAAACTATTTTTTTGCTTTCTCTTTAGCCTTCGGTTTTACTGCCGGCTTCTTTTTGTCGTAATTCAAAGTTTCTTCCCTAATTTTCATCGGGACATTTTCCTTTGCTTCTTCGTCTTTTCCTTCTTGAACTAATTTGTCGTTCATTTCATTTTCCTCGGCTGTAAAAATATCGTCTTTCGATTTTATTCGTTCATCGCCACGCCAAACCATTCCTTTCAGCTTTCGAGCATTTTCTGGTAATTCATCTTCAGGATAAATATCACCATCTACTTTATTAAAAAAGGTAATAGTTTCAACTGCATTATTCTCTAAAATAAGGTTGATTTTGCTACTTACATTTTTATTAATTCCGATAAGTTCATTAGCGTCATTTCGCATAAAATAAACCACTTCAGTATTTTTAACGACATCTACATCGTGTAATTTTCCGTCTTTAAATTTCCCAAACAAATTGAGCCCTTTTACCTGATTATAGCCCGTTCCGAGCGTATCCCGCGAGAGTAGAAAAGTGTTGTTGATTACTTTCAGCGAGTCTAATTTTTTGGTTGTATTATCTCCAATTAAATGCATTAAATCTCCTGTAATCTGGCTGTCACCATTCCATAAAATCGGATTTCCGATAAGTTTTGTCAAGGCCGTTTTTGAGTTTGAATGAATAGAATCGCATTTACCACTCATGTCTAATTTATAAAAACGAGCATTTTTGTAGGCTCTTAAAACTCTTTCACCTTCTTTTCCTGTAACCATTAAGATTTTTCCGTGAATGTAAACCGAATCTTTTTCTACTAAATTAATAGCAACAGCTCTTTTGGTTACAAACATAGAATCTTTTAGTTTGTAAAGTTCTGCGTAATGCCCTTTTACAACACCTCGATTTATAGAATCGGTAATCTTTACATTTCGCGTTGCCGAGGCAAATTCCGTATTTCGGTTATAAAATAAACTGTCGCCTTCTATACGCCTGTCATTGTATTTAATATAAGATTTTCGTAAAAAATGCGCGAGATTTTTCTTCGTATCATAAAAGCCTTTTTCCGTGTAAATATAATTGGCTTCACTCGTAATTGTCGATGGTCCAAATAAATAAGCATGTCCAGCATTACTGTAATAATCTAAATGATTAGACTTCATGACATATTTCGGATTGGTAAGCACAACTTCGGTTAAAAACTGAAATTTTTTCTCAGCCACAAAATACCTTCCGGATTTGCTCACTAAAGTATTGTCTTTATTAATGATTGTACCTTTACTATTGTAAAAAACCTGTTGTATGTTTCTATCAAAATTAATAGTGTCTGTCTGTAAAGTAGCATCTGGAGAACTCATAACGGCATCGCCAGTAGCAAATGCTTTTTTAGAATTACCGCTGTATTCTGCATATTTACTATTCAAGAATAAAGTATCGCCTTGTACTAATTGTACATTTCCAAAAGCCTTCAGATAATTTTCTTTCTGAAAATAATAGGCTTTATTACAAGTCAGTACAACGCCGTCGTGGTTTACTTTTACATTCCCGGTAAGTAAAATCGCGTCAGGTACTAATTCTTGATTAACATCTAAATAATCAGAATGCTCTATATTGATTTTTTTTGGTGCTTGCGCGAAAGTAAATTGCACGCTTAATAAAAGCAGACAATAGGATATGTAAAAGAGTGATTTCTTCAACTGATTAAATTTTTGTCAAATTTATGAAAAAGGTTACAACCTTTATTGATATTAGGATTAATTTATAATTCATAAATTCCAGATCAAAATCTAAATAGTATAAAGGCTTAAGTTATCAACAAAAAACAATACTCCCTCGTTGTAGTTTTGGTTTTTAAATCGAAATTAAAACAAATTGATTCTAGTTTCTTTTGAATTTTAAAAATTAGTCTAAATTTAGAAATTGGTTTTTAAATGAACGCATTGATTAGAACTTGTGTAAAATTTATTTAACACATGGAAACATAGATTTTATGTTTTTTTTTTAAGAAAGAAAAAGAGAAATATATTTCTTTCATAAAGTTAGCCATGTTTATTTTAAATAAGTGAAACGCCTGATTTTAAGCTTAGAAATACCATGTTTCTATGTGTTAAAATAATTAGGCGTAATGGTTTAAAAATAGGTCGAGAAAAGAATCAGTTTATAAAATAAATATGATAAATAAAAGAATTTTTGTTGCAGGAATGGCTGTGACAATGCTGTTTACAGCATGTAAAACAAAAGATTTAAAAATGAATACATATAAAGAAGAGGCTCCTGCAGATAAGAAAATTGTCGTGTATCAGGTTTTTACACGTTTATTTGGAAATAAAAATACAACTAATAAACCTTGGGGAACAATTGAAGATAACGGCGTAGGAAAATTTGATGATTTTACAGATAAAGCACTTCATGAAATAAAAGATTTAGGTGTTACTTATATTTGGTATACAGGCGTACCTCATCATGCTTTGGTGCGTGATTATACGGCTTTTGGAATTTCTAATGATGATCCAGAAGTGGTAAAAGGCCGTGCAGGTTCTCCTTATGCAGTAAAAGATTATTATAATGTAAATCCAGATTTAGCGGTAAATCCTGCAAACAGATTACAGGAATTTGAAGCTTTAATTGCTCGTACGCATAAAGCAGGTTTAAAATTAATAATAGATATTGTTCCCAATCATATTGCTCGTAAATACGAAGGAAAAATTAATCCAGAAGGTGTGAGAGATTTTGGAGCTGATGATAATGTCAATGTAGAATACGACAGAAATAATAATTTCTATTATATCCCAAATGAACATTTTCAAATTCCTGATGGAGATATTCCGTTAAACGGAGAAAAAAATCCTCTGGTTGACGGCACTTTTGATGAAAATCCTGCAAAATGGACAGGAAATGGTTCACGTAAAGCTAAACCAGACCAAAATGACTGGTACGAAACGGTGAAAGTAAATTATGGAATTCGCCCAGATGGCTCAAAAGATTTTCCAGAACTTCCTTCTGGTTTCGATCAGAAATCGTATCAGGAACATTTTGCATTCTGGCAGGATAAAGACGTGCCTAGTTCTTGGAAAAAGTTTAAAGAAATTGCTTTGTATTGGACAGCAAAAGGCGTTGACGGCTTTCGTTATGATATGGCAGAAATGGTTCCGTATGAATTTTGGAGTTATATGAATTCGGCTATTAAGATGAAAAATCCAAATGCTTTTTTATTGGCAGAAGTGTATAATCCAAATGAATACCGCAATTATATTCGTTTAGGTAAAATGGATTATTTGTACGATAAAGTAGAAACGTATGATAAATTGAAAGACGTTATTAGAGGAAAATCTAATCCTGATGGTTTATCAGATATTCAAAATAGAATGTCGGATATTGAACACCACATGCTTCATTTTCTTGACAATCATGACGAACAACGTTTGGCAAGTCCAGAATTTGCTGGAACTCCAGAACGTGGAAAACCTCTGATGGTGGTTTCTACTACAATAAGTACATCGCCAACAATGCTTTATTTTGGACAGGAAGTAGGAGAGGCGGGCAATGAAAATGCTGGTTTTGGAACGCATTCTAGAACTTCTATTTTTGATTATATCGGAGTTCCAAATCATCAGCGCTGGATGAATGATGGTAAATTTGACGGCGGACAACTTTCTGAATCAGAAAAAAGTTTACGTGATTTCTATAAACGATTATTGAACTTTTCGATTAACAGTTCGGCTTTAATGGGAAGTTTTCAGGAAATTCAAGCTGTAAACCGCCAGAATAATGCGGGTTATGATGAATTAATTTACTCTTATGTACGCTGGTCAGAAAAACAAAAATTAATTGTTGTTGCTAATTTTTCTTCGGATAAAACCAGCGAATTTGAATTGAAGGTTCCTGCTGATGTTATTTCAAAATGGAATTTAAAAGATGATTCTTATGTGCTTGTAGATCAATTGTATTTGAAGAATAAAATATATCTTACGGTAAAAAATGGTGAAGGAGTAGCAAGAGTTAAAATTATGCCTTCTGAATCGTTTATTTATGAGGTGAAATAAAACTTTGCGTCTTTGCGAGAATTATCCCTGCGCACTTTGCGGTTAAATTCCTGTATTTTGTTTCTCGCAAAGACGCAAAGTTTTTTTTAATTTTTATAGATAAGAAAACTATTTGATTTTAGAATTTTGTTTCCCATTACTATTTTAGCTCCTGTGGGTATTTTTATTTCCTTTTTTGAGCCAAAGTTCAGGATTACTGTGATCTTTTCTCCTTCAAATGATCTTGTGTATGAGATTTGATCTTCTTTTAGTTCAAGAGTATCATAAACGCCGTATTGCAGTACTTTTTCTTGATTTCGTAAAGCAATCAATTTTTTGTAACTGTTCAGAATCGATTTTTTTTGCGACTGTAAGACGGCAACATTTATTGTTTTGTAATCGGGATTAATTTTGATCCAGGTTTTTGCTGTCGAAAATCCCGCAAAAGCCTTTTCATTCCATTGCATCGGGCTTCTTGATTTATCTCTATTGTGCTCGTTTCCTTCCAAGAGCGCTTCGTCTGTGCTTTTGCCTTCTTCAAGTGCTAAACGATAATGGGTTCTTCCTTGTATGTCGATCATTTCGTCTAGGTTTTTGGCAATACTAATATGCATACCAATTTCTTCACCATAATAAATAAAAGGAACTCCTTTTGCAGTAAGTATTAATGCGGTAAGTGCCAAAGCTCTATCCTGATTTCCGTCTGCCAAACGATCGATCATTCGCGGCATATCATGACTGCCAAAAAATAGAGTTGGATAATTGCTCATGTTTTTTTCCATGCTTTGCAATTCGTCAAAAACACGCTTTGTGGAAAATGTTTTGATACTTCCGAAGTTGAAATTAAAAACTACATCTAATAGATCCTGCGATTGATATTGTTTTAAAACTTCGATTTTGTCACTTCCAATTTCTCCAACAATAAAACGATTGTCATATTCATTTACAGTAGATTTTATAATTCGCATGGCATTTTTTACGCCCGCTTGATCTATATCATGAATATGATCTTGTTTACCGTCTTTTATCGGATTATCAGAAGTAATTCCGTTAGTATTCAAAAAATTTATAACATCCAATCTAAAACCATCAACTCCAGCGTCCAGCCAGAAACGAAGAATTTTTTGAACTTCGGTAACTACTTTAGGATTTGACCAATTTAGATCGGCCATTTTTGCATCAAATTTATGATAGTAATATTGATTGGTTAAATTGTCTTTTTCCCAAGCTGTTCCTCCAAAAAAAGATTCCCAATTGTTAGGTTTATCTTTCCAGATATAATAATCCCGATACGGATTGTCTTTGGACTTTCGAGATTCTTGAAACCATTTACAAGCTGTAGAAGTATGATTAAAAACCATATCTATAATCACTTTGATACCTTTTTTATGTGCTTCCTTTAGAAAAAGATCAAAGTCAGCTTTAGTTCCATACGTTGGATCAACTTCGTAATAATTGGCAATATCATAACCGTTGTCTACTTTTGGAGAGGTAAGAAAAGGAGTAAGCCAAATACCTTTTATCCCTAATTCTTTTAAATACTCTAATTTTTGAGTCATGCCTTTAAAATCTCCGTAACCGTCGCCATTGCTATCTGCATAACTGGGCATGTAGATTTGATAAAAAACAGCTTCTTTCCACCATTTTTTTTCAGTTGTTGTTTGGGCAATAGCCATGTTTACGTTTAGCATTAGAAGAAAAAGAAGTATACTGTTCGATATATTAGATTTCATAATATTTATGGTCTGGTTAAGTTATTCTAGTCAACTTGTCACAGTTTATTGATATAAAGGCAAAGAGATTAGTCAGATTTTTTATTTAATCACAAAGTTTACCATTTAGCTTGTCATCCTGAGGAACGAAGGAGCTTCACAAGAAACTAACACAAAGTGTTTCCATATTGTCGAGTTACTAACGGAGATCCTTCGTTCCTCAGGATGACAAAAATGAGAATTCTTTGCTTATTTTTTGGGTTGAAATTTATAATCTACTATAATACCGTTTACGAGCATCTTGTTGTCTTGATACGTAATTTTTCCGTCAGACGGAATGCATACAATCACGGCTGAACTTAATGCTTCTATTTTTATTTTTGAAGATGAAGTCACGTCTTTAGCTGTAAAAGTTCCGGTAATGGTATTATACAAATCAACTTTCTGGCCTTTTGGAGCTTTTATAGTAACGGTTTTACTTTCTGTATAAGGATTGTAATAGAGATAAGAAGGATATGCTTTATCATGAAAAAAATCAGTGGCTAATAAATCTAATTGTAATATTCCTGTAACATTAGTTGGTTTAATAATACTGCCAAAAATCCCAACATGTCCACTTCCGTATACACTAAATTGTGATTCTTTAGGATTTTCTCCGAGTACCCAAAGCGGACCATCACCTTGAGCGACAGGACCTTTTAGGTTTTCGTACTCTTTGTAACTCGATTGACGAATCATACCTTCGTAACCAATTACTCCTTTAGAAACATCGGCAAGTTCTGGAATAGTTTCATGGTCATTAGGCATGTATTGCGGATAAAAGAAGCGAGAAGCATTGGCCGCGTTCAACATCCATTTTCCAATTGCCGTTGCATAAGATTGATCGTATCTTATCATTGGCACCAAAGGCCAAGCAGCATCATACGTATTCATTAAAAAACCATAACCGCCATGATCTACAGTACTGCCAAAGATTCCAGAAATATCAATACCGTTCCAGTTTCCAACTAATGATCCCCAGCCTTCACGGCAGATAGGAGTTCCGTCAAAAGTCCAAGCCAGCATTTTATTCGTATCGTATTTTACGCCTTCTTCGGCATTTATTCTTGCGGCCAAATACGCTCCAAACGGCATTAAAACTTCATAAGTAGGATTTTTGGACTGCGATTCTAAGGCAGCTAAAGCACTTTTGGCTCCTTTTAAATATTTAGAATCTCCAAATTTTTTATACGCCATATATAAAACCCACGCATGTCCTGCTGCAGCATCTGGCTGTGTACAGATATTGTTTGTCATGGGTTTCATTTTATTGTAATCAAAATACGAATAATCGTAATTGCCATTTAAAATAACATCGGCTTCGTAAAATTTGTCGGCAATGCTTTTAGCAATTTCAGTAAAGCCGGGTTCGTTAGGATATTTGTCGTAAACAGAATAAAATAAAAGATTAGGATATACATCATACCACCAGTCGCGTCCGTAGCCACCGCCCAATAAAGCGACTTCTGGACACGTATTATTCATCATAATATTCCAGTTGGTTTCTTTGTTGAAATAATTTTTCAACATAGCGACATAATTCAAATTCTGCTGCTTGTTTTTGTCAATCCCAACTAATGTTGCGCCCAATGTTGCTCCCATTGTAGCGAGTGCTTCATGAAACATGCCTGTATTGTGATTTGGGCCTTGTCTCACATCACCTACAGCAGTATATAATCCGACAACATCTTGCGGGTAATTTTTTTTGCTGTCATCCATCCAGACCATTGGCCAGAATTTACCTTTAGCATTAAAGTCATAAACTGTTTTATCAAAATCGAGTGCCAATTTTTTATAGTCAATAATTTTTAAGGGCTGCGGTAGATTTGGCATTTGATCTACACGAGGTATATTTTGCTGTTTTACTTGTGCCGTTGCATTTAAATGTATGAGCAGCAGACACACAGCCGTTTTTAAAATAGTATTCATTTGTAACTTTTATATTTATAATAATTCTGTGGCTACCTCATCTAAGATTTTTGCATTAGCAATTTTTTCATTTTCTTCTGGAGAAAGTTTCTCTCCTTCTTTAATAATTTGTTTACTAATAAATATGGAACAGAGTTGTAACAGGGCAATGATTCCAATTGCATACCGTAGCGCAAATTCTTCAGAAACGGCATAGTATAACGTTAAAAAAGTTCCAGCTCCCAAAAGTCTTCCCAGATATAAACCTGCTTCGTGATTTAAGATATACGTAAACTCTCCTCTTTTTTCGATTCGGGATACAATATCGATTACTTTTAATTGAATGGGGAAATAGGCTAAATCCATTAATGGTTTTGCAATAAGCAGTAAGAGTAAAAATATAATTACACCCGTTTTATCAAATAAAAGACCATTTAAACAAGCTCCAACAGCAAATAGAATTAGTCCTGCCGAAAAGATTTTGATTCGGTCTGACGGCTTAGAAAAACGACCTAAGATATAAATGATAATAGCGGCCAGAATTGCACCAATTGATTGCGCTTTTCCTAAAGCGCCTTCTTCGCCTAATATTTTAAAAATAAGCATGGCAGGAGCGGTAACTAAAAATCCTTGTGCTAAACCTTTAAAAGTTGCCAGCGATAAAAGCTTGTTCCATAAAGGGTGAAATTTGAAAAAGATGTACTGCTTTTGCGCTGGATTTTCAAATTTTCCTTGAAAACATACTATAGAGGCAATAATGGTTATAAGAAATACGATTCCTGTAATGATTAAATAAGCTTGGTGTTTTTGTTCTTCGCCAATTTTAGATTGTATAAACCAGCCAATTGCGGCGGGTACTGCAATCGCAATTATGGTGTAAATAAAAGTTTCCAGACCGTAATAATAGTTTCTGTTTGAATCGTTTGTAATAGACAATGCCAGATAATCTCGATTAGACCAATACAAACCAAAAGAAAGTCCCATTGTAATGCCTGCAATTCCAATTCCTGTTAAGTCTAATGTTTTTAAAGACATCATTATAATCATGGAAACACCGCTTAACAGCATTCCGATGGAATATAATTTTCGAATGTTGAAGTGTTTTAATAAAAAACCGTTTAATAAGAATGTAAGCGGAATTCCGGTATAAATTGCCAATTGATAAATAACAACTTTTGAGGTGTCATTTGAATTTCTCATGATGTACGCCGCAACAAAAATATCGATCACTGGGAGCACCAGTGCATAAACTAGATTGGTAAAAATTAAAGTTCGAAAATTATGAGTTTGGCTTTTAAAATGACTAATTTCTGATAGAAGTTTTTTGAACATTAATTATATTTTAAAAGTGAAATGATCTCTGTTATCGAAAATTGAGCACCGCAGACAAATTCGTCAGACGCACCATAATAGATTGTGACAGTATCTCCATCAGGTTCGACAATATGCCCATTGGTGAATACAACATTTCCAAAAAAGCCGCTTAATTCGTAATCTTCGGTAGGAACCATTATTGGTTTTTCTGTTCTCGCTATTACTTTTGAGGGGTCAGTAAGATCCATTAAAAAAGCACCTAAACAATATTGATGGTTTTCATTGGCACCATGATAGATTTCTAACCAGCCTTTTTCTGTTTTAATAGGAGCTGCGCCAGCGCCAACTCTTTTGCTGTCCCAAAGCCCTTTTCGTGTTTTAATAATACAATGGTGATTTCCCCAATGTATTCCATCTGGAGAAGAAGCCAGCCAAATGTAATTACCGCCAATATCTACGCTGCTCGGGCGGTGCAAGGCATAAAATAATCCGTTTATTTTTTCTTCAAAAATGGCACAATCTTTATTGTGTGCGGGTAATATCATACCGTGTTTTTTAAAGCTTTTCCAATCGGTTGTAGTGCGTAAACCAACACCAACACCATTATCTGATACAGATGTAAAGGTTAGATAATAGGTTCCTTCTATAAGAACCACACGGCAGTCTTCTATTCCAAAAGTTTCCAATATGCCTTCGCCCACTAATAATGGGTAATTTTCGGGTTCATAAAATTGGTTTCCGTCTTCACTGCACAATAATCTAAGATGAGATAATGTCGTTAAGTAATCAACTCCTTTGTAATTAATTACTCGCGCATCTGTCGCAATTAACTCTGGATCATCTGTCGGAATTTCGATAATTTTTATAGCTCCAGTTTCTGTTAATATCGGAAACGAAATTATATTCTCTTTTTGTTTAGGTCTTTCGGCAACTCTTACCAGTAACCAAGTTTTATTTTGATATTGAAATACACCCGGATTTAAGAGACAGGTAATTTCTAATCCTTCTCTGCTTGCAGGAATGTCTGATGGTGATAATAATGGATTTTTTGCGAAACGGGTTGCTATATCTTTCATATTTTTTGTAGTATTTTGTTAGGTTTATAAAAGGTAACATCTATTTTTGAAATAGGTGTTATTATTTGTAAAAAATTAATAATCAGGGTTTTGTGTCAAAAGTCCAGCCGAAGCATCAATTTCAGATTGCGGTATTGGATATAACATGTTTTTATCTTGGAAATTTTTTCCATTAGCAGTCATCACTTCTTTGGCAATTCCCCATCTTTTTAAATCAAGCATTCTCTGGTTTTCAAAACCAAGTTCGGCCCTTCTTTCAGAAATCAACCAATTTTTAATTACTGTTTTATCTATAGATAATGCTCTATTTGGCAATGTTCCTGCTGGTACAAGACTTCCATCGGCAGTTATTGTATTTCTTGCTCTGGTTCTTATTTGGTTAATTATAGTAATTGCGCCAGTATAATCACCAGTTTCGTTTAGTGCTTCGGCTTTCCAAAGCATTACATCTGCCATTCTAATAAAAACTTTATTACTAGGAGATTGATCATTTCCTTTATTACCGCCATTGGTGGTGCCTAATAATTTATTAGCCCATTGTTCTGATACATTTACGGTATATAATTTTCTAGGATCATTAGGTTCAAATGAATTGATGAAATTGGTTGTTGGCGCAAAAAATCCCCAGCCAATCAAGGCACATTGTCCATTTCCTCTTGGAGGAACGACATTGCTTTGATGATCAAAAGAAAAAATCACTTCATTGTCTGTGAATTCTGTTTGAGTACTAAAGTTATCAAAGTAATTAGCATTCAGTTTATAAAAGCCAAGACCTTCTAATTCTGAAACTAAAGAGATTACTTCGCTCCAATTTTGATTGTATAATGCCGATTTTGCCTGAAGCGCAATTACAGCTCCTTTTGAAACTCTCCAATTTTCGGTTTGTGAGCTAAATTTTGAGTTTGGCATTAATCCTTTTGCCAATGCTAAATCAGTATTAATTTGTTTCCAAACTTCTGCTTTGGGAGCTCTTACCGCTTTATCAAAAGCTTCTTGATATGTTTTTACAGGAGCAAGAATTAAAGGAACATCTCCAAAATTATTGACTAATGTAAAGTAGTAGAACGAGCGTAAAAAATAAGCTTCGCCTAAGAGCTGGTTTTTTCTTTGGGTTGTAATTCCAGTTATGGTTTCAATTTCTGGATTTAATAAAAAATTTAGCGCAACATTAGTTCTTTTAATGCCTTCGTAATTGTATTTCCAGACACCATTTCCTCCTCCATTGGTAGAAGTAAAGGTAAAATTATCAACTTCATCCATCCAAGGCTGATCAGAATTAGAAATCCATCCTTTTTGCATATCATCAGATTCTACGTCTTGCAGAATAACATCATTATTAGAAACAAGACCTTCACTCCAGTTCCAATTTCCCATAATATTTAATGTATTAGACAACATTAAATAAGAGGAACTAACAGCATTTTCTACCGCAGTCAGGGTAGGAGTGGCATTAACCTGCTCTTCGGTTAATAAACCTACCGGCTCTATTGTTAACTCATCGTTACAGCTTGTTAAAAATGCAAATCCTACTAAGAGTACTGCTATTTGTATATATTTCATAATCGTATTTTTATAAGTTTAATTTCAGTCCAAGAATAAAAGACTGCGATTGCGGATAAGTTCCCATATCAATCAAAGAAGTAGATTCAGGATCTAAACCGGTATACTTTGTAAACGTCAATAGGTTTTGTGCAGACATGTAAATTCGCAGATTACTTGCGCCAACTGTTTCAGGATTAAATGTATATCCAATTTCAAGATTCTTTAATCTTAAATAAGAAGCATCTTCTATAAACGCACTCGACATTTTTCCGCCTCCATTGGCATTAAAAGTTGCTCTAGGAATTGTGTTGCTCGTTCCTTCGCCATTCCAAGAATCTAATATGGCAACAGTGGCATTAAGAGGTGTTTTAACGCTGTAATCTAAAACTTGTTTCGAATTATTGTAGCGGTCAACGCCTCCTACACCTTGAAAAAGGAAAGAAATATCGAAGTTTTTGTAGCTTCCATTAAAAGCAAAACCATACGTTATTTTAGGAATAGGATTTCCTATAAAAGTTCGATCATCAGCATTAATCTGTCCGTCACCATTTAAATCTTTAAATTTCATATCTCCCGGAACTGCACCGTTTGTACTGCTGTATAATTGACTGTTTATTTCTGCAGTGTTTTGATAAATTCCGTCAAATACATAACCAAAGTATGAGTTTATAGGTTTTCCAACAACCGTTCGAGTGTTCGTTTTTAGATCCTCAATATTAGAAACATATTGCTGTAAAGCTTCAACTCTATTAGTTAATGTAGTCAAGTTTGCATTGATACCATATTTAAAAGCTTTTTCGTGATCTTGAAAATTAGCTCCAAATTCAAAACCTTTATTGTTTACAATTCCTGCATTTACATAAGTAGGACTAATGACACCAACGGTAACGGCTGGTAGATTTATTGCTAATAGAATGTCCTTAGTTGTTTTATTAAAATAGTCTGTTGTAAAAGATAAATTATTTTTTAAAACACTCAAGTCCAAGCCAAAGTCAGTCTGTGTAGTTGTTTCCCATTTAATATCTGGGTTTCCATAACGAAGAACAGTTACATTTCCATCTTTTTGCGAAACCAGTGTTTGGTACGTATTATTAGGTATTTCTTGATTCCCAGATTGTCCCCAGCTTGCTCTCAATTTTAAGTTTGAAATCCAATCTGCTTTTTCCATAAATTTCTCTTTAGAAATTGTCCATCCACCCGAAACAGATGGGAAATATCCCCATTTGTTATTAGGACCAAAACGAGAAGAACCATCGGCTCTAATAGTACCAGAAGCAAAATATTTGTTTTCATAACCATAGGTTCCAGAAGCAAAGAAAGAGACTAAAGCCCAGCTGGTTTCTGTACCGCTTGCATAATTATTTACATTTAATCCGCCATAATCTAAATAACGGAAAGCATCTGTAGTATTATCATAATTGTTTCTAGAGCCGCCTACATTATCGCTCTTATTCATGATATTTTCAGTACCTAATAAGGCATTAATGGTATGTTTCTCATTAAGAGTTTTGGTATAATTTAACGTATTACTAAAAGTAAAAGTCATATGCTGTCCCATACTTTCGGAAAGAGAAGAAGGTCTGTTTGCTCTTCCAAGTCCTGGATAAAGCGGATCTCCGCTATTATCGTCACCAAAATTTTGATTGAATTTTTTGTCATGAGCAAAAGAAATATCAGCACCAAAACTGCTTCTAAATTTCAAAGACTTATCTGCCAAGAAACCATACTCTCCATAAACATTTCCAAAAATTCTAAAGGCTTTAAGTTTATTGTCTATAAAATTGGCAACCGCAATTGGGCTATAAGCTGTGTCATAATCATGACTCCATCCTGTTTGCGTATTATTGCTGGTATAAAAAGGTAAATCTGTATACGGATTTGCAGCAGAGTAGGTTGGATCATTTATATCTTTATAAACGCCTAGAATTGCAGGTCTAAACATAGCAAAACGTATTACACCCATATCATCACCACTAGAAGATAATTTATCTTTAATGCTGTTTGTAATCTGAATATTGGTTCCTACTTTTAAACGTTCAGAAAAATTAGAATTAATATTAGTTCTAAAATTAATATGCTGGTATTTATTATTATCTCCGACTATGATTCCTTTTTGCCCAAAATAACCACCAGAAATTAGGTATTGAGTAGTTTCGTTGCCGCCACTCGCAGAAAGCTGAAAATTTGTAGTCTGCCCAGTTGTAAATAATTCGTCTAACCAGTTTGTATTGGCTAATGGTATTCCGTTTACAGATCCTGCATCTTTAGCGGCTTGATACGGGCTTATAGCACTTGCTGCATTACCAGTAGTATTGTGCCAAGCACGATCTGTCATTGTTAAGTATTGGTCTGCATTTAATAATTTAGGCAGATTTACGGCATAATTTAATCCCGTATAATATTCGGCATTTATACTCGATTTTCCTTTTGAACCATTTTTCGTTGTAATAAGAATTACACCGCCAGCGGCACGCGAGCCATAAATTGCTGTTGCTGCGGCATCTTTAAGCACGGTCATCGATTTAACATCAGATTGATTTAAGAAATTAATATCACGAGTCGAAACTCCATCAACTACATAAAGTACTTCGTTGTTTCCCAGCGTACCAACTCCTCTAATACGGATTTCCATTCCATCTCCCGGCTGACCTGAGCTCGCACTTACAGATACACCAGCAACTTGTCCTTGTAATGCCTGACCAACATCTGCGACTTTTGTTTTAGATAATTCACCCATATCAACTGTTGAGACAGCACTTGTAATTGCAGATTTTTTTTCGCTGGTATAGCCAACAACGACAACTTCGTTAAGCGTATTTACATCTTCTGCTAAAGTTACATTTAGCTCTTTTTTGCCACCAACAGAAACTTCCAGCGTTTGATAGCCAATGTAGCTGAAAATTAAAACAGCATCAGAAGCTGTATTTGTTATACTGTAGTTACCATCAAAATCTGTTATAGCATAATTGTTCGTTCCTTTTACGTTAACATTAACTTGAGGAACTGGGCCTTGCTTGTCTGAAACAACACCTTTTACGGTTTGAGCATATATAATACTTCCTGATAGAATGGACCAGATTAGGAATAAATTATAAAAATATTTTTTTTTCATCTTTAAGAGAGATTAATAGAAACACTAATTAGATTAGATTTTTTCATGGTTTTTAATAGTTAAGTAAGTTTTGTATGGATGCGATAACGATTGAGTTATTTATCGTTTATAAAATTAGTTTTAGGGTATACAAAATCCTGTACACTATTTCTTCAAAAGTGTACACTGAGTTTTATTTATTGATAATCAATTGTTTGTGATTGTTTGTTCTTTAGCTTTGTATTTAAGCTGGTAATTTTTAGGAGTGGTATTGTATAGTTTTTTAAACTCTCGATAAAAATAAGAGCGGTTATTAAACCCAGATTGGTAGCATATTTCAGATACTGTGAGTTCATTTTTGCGCAATAATTCGGCAGCATATTTTAATCTAATTGTTCGAATTAAATCACCAGGAGTAAGATTAAAAATCTGTTTAATTTTTCGGTACAATTGCGAATTGCTGATTCCTAATTCTTTTTCGATAAATAAACTTTGAAGATTTTCATTATCAATATTGAGGCAAATTAATTCAATTACTTTTTTTATAAAATCTTTTTCGTCATTATTGATATTCAGAGAAGTTAGATTTTCGGTAAAAATATCTTGTGCAAAGTCTGATGAGATTAATTCTTTTTCTTCTAGAAGCTTTTGTATTCGTATTAATAAATGATCTGGATAAAATGGTTTTGGAATATAAGAATTAGCACCGCTTTCTATGCCTTCAATTCGATGTAAAACAGAATCTTTTGCGGTAAGCATGATAAATGGAATATGACGTGTTTTTGAACTGCTTTTGATTTTTTTGCAGAATTCTACACCATCCATAAAGGGCATCATTACATCGCTGATAATAATATCGGGAATTGTATGCTCAATAATTTTCATGGCTTCCAAACCATTATCAGCAATAATGAGGTTGTATTTTTCATTCAATAATTCCTCAAGAAGCAAATGAAGTTCTTTTTCGTCTTCTACAATTAAAATTACTTTTCGATTGTCTTCAAGATCTTCCAAAGACATAATTTTAGACGGAATGCTTTCTGATTTAACTGGAATTTCTTCGAGAATATTTTTTAAATAATGTGAGATTAAAATGGGATTTACTTTAGTGTCTAATTCTTTTTCATTAAAGTTTTCTTTATCACAAGGTAGTAAAATAGTAAAAGTAGTTTCCTTATCAATAATGCTCGAAACCAAAATTTCGCCTTTTAATACCCCAACTAATTTTTTAATATAAGCAAGTCCAATTCCGGTTCTAAACAAATTATTGTCAGAGTCACTGTTCGAGTTAGACAAGAAAAATTGATTAAATAAAACCTCTAGTTCCTCTTTCGGAATTCCTTTTCCTGTATTTGTAATCGTGATGTTTAGTTTTGCTCCAAGTTCTTTTTGAATTTGAAATTTTAAATCAATTTTTCCATTTACTGGAGTATATTTAAAGGCATTAGACATTAGATTGAAAACTATTTTTTCAATTTTATCTTTGTCAAACCATCCAGAAAGTGTTTGAGGTATATTTAGATTATAATCGATGTTTTTATCCAATGCCCATTCGTCAAATAATTCTGCGATCTGCTCAATTAAATTTACAAGATCAAATTCTTTTACATTTACTTCCAGATGGTCGTGTTCTGCCTTTCTAAATTCAAGTAATTGCTGTGTTAAAAACAATAATCTCGAAGAATTACGTTGAATCATACTAACAAATCGCTGGCTCTTTTCGTTGAGGTTTGTTACTTCCGAAAGCTTTTGCACCGGTCCCATAATTAACGTTAGAGGAGTCTGAAATTCATGCGCAATATCAGTAAAAAAAGCAAGCCTGTTTTCATGAAGTTCTTCTTCTCTTTTTCTAAATAAAATATTTTGTTTTAAGGACTGACGTTTTTTGTAATAACTTAATACAAATAATATTAAAGAGGTAAATAGTAAAAAATAAACCACTAACGCTAAATTTGACTGCCAATATACCGGCTTAATCTTGATGTCTATTGCATGAACAGGTTTACTCCAAATACCGTCACTATTAGACCATTTTAACCATAAAGAATAATTGCCTTTAGGAACATTCGTAAAAGAAATAATTTTACGATTGTTAATCGTATTCCAGTTTTTATCAAAACCCATTAATTGATAAGCATATTGGCATTTTTCGGTATTGATAAAAGTTAAAGCTGTTAATTCTACATCAAAAAAGTTTTGATCGTGATTTAATACAATAGAAGGATTTGTATTTGAATTTGGAGCAATAACCAATCCTTGATAATAAAGAACAGTCTGATTTTGTCCGCTGATTTTATCAATAAAAAGATTGGGAATAATAGATGATTCTTTAATTTCTTTAGGAAGAAAATAATTGAAACCTTTTATTCCTCCCATAAAAATAAAACCTGATTTTAGATCTTGATAAAATGCGCCATCTGCAAATTCATTGTTTTGGAGGCCTTCATTTTTGGTATAATTGGTAAACTTTAACTTGCTGAGATTTAAATTTGACAATCCAAAATTAGTACTTAACCAGAGATTATTTTTTTTATCAGCAGTAATTCCGTGAATGGTATTATTAGGAAGACCATTTTTTGTCGTGTAGTTTTTAAAAATTGCTTCGCCATTGCTTTTTATAGTTTCTAATGTGTTTAAACCAAAACTTGTACCAATCCAAAGTGTCCCCTTATTATCTGTTTGCAGGCATAAAATATCATTATTTGAAATACTATTTGGGTTATTTTCGTCATTTTTAAATGTAGAAAACTGCTGGGTTTTGATATCAAATAGATTCAGTCCGCCCAATCGTGTTCCAATCCAGAGTTGATTTTCATTTTTTTTGATAATTGAAAAAATGATATTACTGCTCAATGTATTTTTGGTGTGATTATCGGCCAAGTATTTTTTAAAATCAGTAATTAATAGTTTTTCATTCGATCGAATAATTTTGCACCTAATCATTCCAAAACCATTTGTTCCCAGCCAGATAAAACCTGCTTTATCCTGATAAATAGAATATACAGATTTAAAAAAATCATATTTTTGATCGCCTATAATTTCTTTCCAACTTATCAATTTAGATTTTTTTAAATCAAAAACAGAAATTCCTTCCCCATCAGTGCCAATAAAAAGTAAGCTGTCTTGACCTTTGCATAACGAAAACACAGCATTATTAAGGATACTGTTTTCGCTGTTGTAATTTTTATAAACCAAAGATTTTGGAGCAGTATCATAAAAATCAGGGGAAAAACAAAACAATCCTTTTCCTTTAGTTCCAATCCAAAAAGAATTATCGTCAATTTTTAAAAATGATCTAATAATTCCTCCATCCAATTCAAGAATTTGTTGTTTTGAAATTAAATTAAATGTTTTTTTTAACGGATGTATTTTAAAAATCCCATCACCATCTGTTCCGGCCCATAGTATATTTTCTCTGCCTTCAATTAAAGTTGTTGTTTTATGATGATTCAAATGCTTTAACCAAGGCTTATCTATAATATTCCCCGAATTATCTATAATAAAATTTTCAGCTTTACTAGAAACAATAAGACCTTCAGGGATGTGTCCGATTATGGCTTCGACATTTTTTTTAGAAAGTACAGTAGTTTTATTATTAGACAAAGAATGTAAAACGGTATTTCCTGTTGTCGTTACAAGTACTATTTTTTGATTGGATATTGATTCAAAGGTTCGAACATGATCTAAAATTAATGCAGTTTTTGATATAATTTTTGTACCGTTATTTTTCTCTTTAATGGATAAAGCATATAGTTCATTATTTTCAAACAAAACCAATAATTCGCCAGTTGAAGCAAACTCCATTGTTTTAACTAAGCGTTTAGGAATAGTGGGAATATTAAAAACTTGAAATGTATTTCCGTCAAAATATCCAATTCCCCAGTCTTTTACAGCACAAAATACTTTTTTAGAACTATCAAGAGCCATATTAAATTCAGATTCAGATAGGGGAGGTTCATTCTTTCGGCTAAAATAATAATGCTCAAAAGTGTCCGTTTTTTTATTGTATCGATTGATGCCGTGCATCGTTAATATCCAGATTGCACCAGAGACATCTTCATCTATTTTAAGGATAACTTGATTGCTTAAGCTATTTTTATTCTTTAATTCAGGTCTAAAAACCCTGAAACTATTTCCATCATATCGATTTAAACCATCCCATGTACCAATCCAAAGCAAATTTTCAGAATCCTGATACATACAATTAACAGAGCTGTTAGATAATCCATTTGTATTGTCTAATTGCTCTAATGAATATTCTAAATTTGATGCTTTTAAGGATTTAGAAAAAGACTTAAGATCTTCAATATCATTTTTAGATGGCACATTCTTTTTAGAATAAAATGAGGTGCTTTTTTCGTTATTATTGCAGCTTATAAGTGCTATAAAAACAAAAGATATAAATTTAACTTTCAATTGCAGTTTTTTTAAATTACAGCAGACGTAATTTATATGTAGCGGTATTATTTATTATTTCTAAATAATATCTTGTTGGCTAATAAAATTAAGAGTCGCTTTACAGGATGTAATTTAGGTCAAAATTAAATAAAATGTAAGAATTTTACTTGTTTATTTACGAATAAATATAGAGTCTAGATCAAAGCAGGATTTTTATAAAAAAGTTCTTTTTATCTTGATTGTTTTAAGTGTTTTTATGGACTGAAAGAAATAAAAAAAAGCTGATACTTTAATTTGTATCAGCTTTTTATGATTTTATACTTTTTTGACTTTCTTTAAAGCCTCTTTGTAGTAGTCGTTTACTTTTTCCCAATTAATGTGCTTGTAAAAAGCATCAATATAACTTCCTTTTCGATTTTGGTAATCTAAGTAATAAGCATGCTCCCATAAATCTATTCCTAAAATTGGAGTTCCCGGAATCAAAGCATTTTTCATCAAAGGATTATCTTGGTTGTCTGTAGTAGTTACTTGTAGTTTTCCAAGTTTATCAACGACTAACCAAACCCATCCAGATCCAAATTGTTTTGTTGCCTGACCTTTAAATTGATTGGTAAGATTGTTAAAAGAACCAAACTCTTTATTTATAGAACCTGCTAAAGTATCTTTTGGTGTTTGCTCTTTGGGAGTTAAAATATTAAAGTAAAGCGTATGATTATAATAACCACCCGCATTTTGACGCAGTTTGGCATTATTTAAATCTAGTTTTTTTAGAATATCCTCAATAGACATATTCTCATATTCTGTAGAAACAATTTCTTTGTTAAAATTGTTTGTGTACGTTAGATAATGCTTAGAATAATGCGTTTCTAAAGTCAATGTTCTTATGTCTGGAGCTAATCCATCGTAAGAAAAAGGAAGCTTAGTAAGTTCAAAAGAACCCTGATTCGCTTTTACATCGTTTGGTGATCCAATAGTTATTTTTTCCTCTTTAGTAGGTAAAGGGACTTCTACAACTTCGGTCAGTTTGTTTTCGTGACAAGAAAATAATAATATGAATGAAGCTGAAATGCTGAAAAGAACAATGACTTTCTTCATAATAGTAGTTATTTTGTTGTTAGTGAATTAATGATTTCGATGTATTTTTCTTTCGCTTCTTCAACAGAAATATGGCTTATTTGTATCCATGCATTTGTTTTAAATGCATTTCTCAAATCAAAATTCTCAGATTGATTGTATACTGCAGTTCCAAAAGTTGCCTGTTTGTAATATGCATAAAGCCTTAACTGCACATCTTGAGGCAGTGAGGCTTGTGTCATTTCCAGAGCAGTTTCAACGGCCTCAGAAAAACGAGTATCTAAGTCTTTTACAGTCATTTAAGCTTTTGTAGCAATTATAGTTTTTCCTCCAATTGCTTTTTGGTTTAATACAACATTAATTGGTGTACCTAAAGGTAAAAATAAATCTACTCTAGATCCAAATTTTATAAAACCAGCATCAGTTCCCTGAACAACCTGCATTCCTTCTTGAGCATAATTTACAATTCTGCGCGCCAAAGCACCAGCAATTTGTCTGTATAATACTTGTCCGAATGTTTCGTTTTCAATTACAACTGTAGTTCTTTCGTTTTCTTCACTTGCTTTTGGGTGCCAAGCAACTAAAAATTTACCTGGGTGGTATTTACTGAATTTTATAATACCGTCCATTGCGTAACGCGTAACGTGTACATTGATAGGTGACATAAAGATAGAAACCTGTAAGCGTTTGTCTTTAAAAAATTCACCTTCATAAACTTCTTCAATAACCACAACTTTTCCATCAACTGGAGCAAGGATATGATTGATATCTCTAACGGCAATTCTTTTAGGATTTCTAAAAAATTGTAAGATGATAATCAAAACCAATAAACCTGCTAGTTGAACAAGCATTCTTAACCAGCTGATATCAATAAATTTATCAGCAATTAAAAGTACGGCAACTGCAAAAACAGTACCTAATAAAATGGACGGGCCTCCCTCTTTATGAAACATAGTATAAAATTTGATAAAATAAAAATATAATTGGTGCTACAAATATAACACTATCTAATCGATCTAGAATACCTCCATGTCCGGGCATAATAGAACCGCTGTCTTTTACGCCAGCAATTCTTTTAAATTTTGATTCAATCAAATCTCCAATTGTTCCAAAAATGCTCACAATCAAAGCAATAATGGTCCATATTAATATAGATTTACCGCTAAACTCTGGATTGGGCTGAATGTAAAGTTTTGAAATCAGAAAACCAGCAAAAGCAGCGAAAACAGCTCCGCCTAAAAATCCTTCTATAGTTTTTTTAGGAGAAACACGTTCAAACAATTTATGTTTTCCCATAGATTTTCCAACTAAATAAGCAAAAGTATCATTTGTCCAGATAAGAATAAACAATCCAAGAATAATCTTTGGGTTATAAGAATTGGTTCCAAAAGAAATTTTTACAATAAAAACAAAAGGAAGTGTAATGTATCCTAATAGATATAAGTATTTTGAAGAGATGCTAATTTTTTGAACAGAATCATAAAATAAGAATAGAATACACTTAATTGCTATTACAATAGTAACAGCAAGAAGAACTAAATCTAATTGTTTAATATTTAGATCTAAATCTAAATTAGCGTTAAATACATTATTTAGATAAGCTGTAGTTTGTTTGTTGTAATGGCTTGTTAATACAATGACAGAATACAATGAAACTCCAAATAGAATCGAAAAGATTTTATTAAGATTTACTAAATTGGAAAATTCATAAATTGTAATAATTAGAAAAATGCCAAAAAGAATAATAAAGCTTTCGGTAGAAAACAAGATTGAAGTTAAAAGTAAAGCGATATAAACAGCACCAGAAATGGTCCTCTTAAGTGTTTCGTTCATCTTAAAGATCTTCTAAAAGCAATAAATAAAGGTTTTTGGCAACACTTCCGTATTGTGTAAAATCTTCTTCTTTTGCTTTTTCGAAATATTTTATTGTGGTGATATTAGTAGGGTAATCTCTTTCGTACTTACGTTTAATGGCACTCAATCCATCACTTTTAATGGAAAGTATTTGGCTCGTTGTGGCAATTATAACAATATTTGCAGGTAATTCGTTTGGTTTGTTTTGTCTGATTTGTTTAGATGAAAATAAAATAGAACCTTCATCTGCGATTAAATTTTCGCAAGTTGCAAGTAAGAATTTTGGGTTTGCAGGTATATGGTATGGTAATTTATTTTCTTCTAATAAACTAAATAAAGCAGGTTCGTAACATAAAACTTCATTCTCGAACCAATCGTTTTCTTCTAGAATATTTTCAAACTGTTCAGCAACTTCTTGTTTGTTTTCACAATATAAAAATTTACCGCCATTTTTCTTAAAATTAAAAATAAACCTTTCGTCAATAGATAAATGACTATCGGGAGTAGAATGTCCTGCGTATTCGCTTTCATTTTCTTCATCAGAAGCGGCATCGCTAGAACCAAATATTTTTTTGAAAAAATTCATTTTATATGAAATACTTTACATGTTAATTGAAAACGTTCAAAGATAAAAAAATCTTAATTCAAAAGGCTGTTTTGAATTAAGATTTTAAAAAATATTACATATTTATTGAATAATTTACGAAACCACTTCTTCTAAATTTTTGTCAAAAGTGCGTTTTCCGAAAATTGTTTCTAAGTCATCTTTAAAAATAACTTCTTTTTCTATTAAGATATCAGCAAGCTGATTTAACTTGTCTTTGTTCTCTTCTAAAATTTGAATAGCTCTTTGGTATTGGCCTTCAATTAATTCTGAAATTTCTTTGTCAATAATTTTTGCAGTTTCATCAGAATATGGTTTAGAGAAATTGTATTCACTTTGTCCAGTTGAATCGTAATAAGTAACATTACCTATTTTTTCATTCAAACCATAGATCGTAACCATTGCACGAGCTTGACGTGTTACTTTTTCTAAATCGCTTAATGCTCCAGTAGAAATTCTGTCAAAAGTTACTTTTTCAGCAGCTCTTCCGCCCATAGTAGCACACATTTCGTCTAACATTTGATCTGTTCTCACGATTTGTCTCTCTTCAGGAAGGTACCAAGCAGCTCCTAAACTTTGTCCGCGAGGAACAATAGTAACTTTAATAAGTGGTGCAGCATGCTCTAACATCCAGCTTACAGTAGCGTGACCAGCTTCGTGTATTGCAATTGCTCTTTTCTCTTCGGGAGTAATAATTTTATTTTTCTTTTCAAGACCACCAATAATTCTATCTACTGCATCAAGAAAATCTTGTTTATCTACAGCTGTTTTATTGTTACGAGCAGCAATTAATGCAGCTTCATTACAAACATTTGCAATATCAGCACCAGAGAAACCTGGCGTTTGTTTGGCTAAGAAATCTAAATCTAAACCTTCTACTTTTTTGATTGGTGCTAAATGCACAGCAAAAATTTCAGCTCTTTCACGAATGTCTGGTAAGTCAACAAAAATTTGTCTGTCAAAACGTCCAGCACGCATTAAAGCTTTGTCAAGAACATCAGCTCTGTTTGTTGCTGCCAAAACAATTACGTTAGAGTTAGTACCAAAACCATCCATTTCTGTCAATAATTGGTTCAAAGTATTTTCTCTCTCGTCGTTTCCGCCAGACATATTACTTTTTCCTCTAGCTCTACCAACAGCGTCAATTTCGTCGATGAAAATAATAGCAGGAGATTTTTCTTTAGCTTGTTTAAATAAGTCACGTACACGAGAAGCACCAACACCAACAAACATTTCTACGAAATCTGAACCTGATAAAGAGAAGAATGGTACTTGAGCTTCGCCGGCAACAGCTTTAGCTAATAATGTTTTACCAGTTCCTGGAGGTCCTACAAGTAAGGCTCCTTTAGGAATTTTACCTCCTAGATTGGTATATTTTTCAGGGTTCTTTAAGAACTCTACAATTTCTTGAATTTCTTCTTTAGCACCTTCTAAACCAGCAACATCTTTAAAAGTAGTTTTGATGTCTGTTTTTTCATCAAACAGTTTAGCTTTAGATTTTCCAATGTTAAAAATTTGTCCGCCTCCGCCGCCAGCGCCACCAGACATTTTACGCATAATAAAAATCCAAACACCAATAATAATGATGATAGGAAGTAAGCTTATTAAGATATCGCTCCAGTTGTTTTTCTGTAAAAAATTAAAATCTTTCAGTTTGCCTTCGCCAACTGCTTTTTCCAATTTAGTTTGAAAAATCTGGTCGTTACCAATTTCTAAAGTGTAGTGAGGACCTTTATTTGGTCTTTCAAAAATATCTTTAGCTACTTTTTTATTAGCAGGATCTTTAAGAGCTGCAGTTGTTAAATATACCTCAGCTTCAGCTTTATTGTAAACGATCACTTTTTCAATTTGTCCTTTTTCTAATAATGTATTGAATTTAGAAGAAGTTAATTGAGCAGGTTCGCTTAAGTTAGATCCACCAGTTGCAAAACTTATAAATAAAAAAACTAAAAGTATTGCGGTATATATTAACCAAGGACTTATTTTAAATTTACTCGGATTTGGATTATTATCTTTAGCCATTAGAAAAAGTTTTCTTTAGTATTTGTTTTCGATTGTAGTTATTTTGGCGTCACCCCAAAGGCTTTCGATATTATAGTATTCGCGAATGTGTTTCTGGAAAACATGTACCACGATATGCACATAATCCATAAGAACCCATTCTGCATTATCGGTTCCTTCTACGTGCCAAGGCTTATCTTTTAAGTCTTTTGATACTGTTTTTTGTATTGAGTTTACAATGGCGTTAACTTGGGTATTTGAGCTACCGTTGCAGATAACAAAATAGTCACATACAGCAGTATCTATATCTCTTAAGTCAAGAATATCTATATCATTTCCTTTTACTTCCTCAATCCCTTTGATTATGTTCGCCAGTAGAACATCATTATTAATAGTCTTTTTCGCCATGAATTATTTTATATGAATTTGTAAAGTTACCAAATTTTGTGATTATTTTTGAACCTTAACAAAATATTAAATTAAGTTATTTAAATTACTTGAATGAAACTAATCAAACTCGATGCCATAGATTCTACAAATGACTTCTTAAAATCATTATCCAGCCAAGATGAACTTGAGAATTTTACAGTGGTAACAGCTGAAAATCAGACAAAAGGAAAGGGGCAAATGGGAGCAAAGTGGCAGTCTGAATCAGGTAAAAACTTAATTATGAGTGCCTTGGTAAAGGAATTTGTTTTTAATAACGAACACGTTTTTAATCTTAGTATTATTGCCTCTTTGGCCGTAATTGAGGTGTTAAAATCTTTTGATATTCCTGATTTAAGTATAAAATGGCCAAACGACATAATGTCATACAATAAAAAGATTGGTGGCATACTTATAGAAAATACGTTAAAAAGCGATGGCAGAATCGTGTCAGTAGTAGGATTAGGATTAAATGTTAACCAAACAAATTTTGAGCATCTGCCAAATGCATCTTCTTTGGCAGTAATCTGCAAAACCGAATTTGACAAAGATTCTCTGCCATATTTAATCATAGAAAAAATAAAGCAGCGAATAGATTTATGGGAAACAAACTCTGATGTTTTTCGTAAAGAATATTTTAATTCTTTGTTTAGAAAAGGTATCCCAATGCCGTTTAAAAACACTGTAAATCAGAATTTTATGGGAATAATTCAAGGTGTTTCTCCCAACGGGAAAATTCAAATATTACTAGAAGACGATTCTGTAGCAGAATTTGAGATCAAAGAAATTCAGATGCTTTATTAGTTTAGAAGTTTTCTATTTGCAGTAACAAAAACCTGCCAAAGCTGCGTAAGAATTAAGCTAATTTCTTTTCTATTTTAGGTTCAATTTTTCTATTCCAGTAAATAATATAAATTGTTCCTAAAATTGATGGAGCAATCCAGGCAATTAAATTTCCAATTCCCAATCCAGCAACAATATAAGCGGTGATAGAAGCGATCAAAGCGCCAATCATTTTTCCAATATGTTTAGAAAGCCAGTTTCTATTGGTTTCTGAGAAGTTTTTATAAAAAATAAAATCTTTAACCGTCATATAAAGTCCAAAACCACCAAAGAAAGTAAATAAGATTCCGTTTGCAACAGCATTCAATTGACAATATAAACCTATCGAAATCATAATAACAGAAGCAAAAAGCATACTTCCAGAAATTAATTTGTCGGTAAAATCGGCTTTAGGTTTATGTTTAAAAGTTAAAGCCCTGTTTCCGGCAACAACAAGATAGATCGTAAATAAACCAATCAAGAATAAAAATACATTCTCATGTTTCGGCATCCAGCAAATTGGCAGCGAAATAAGCGAACTGGTAATCATTCCGATAGAGAATAATTTCCCCATTCTTTTATGCAGTTTTCCTCCTTTTTTAACAACAATACTTCCAATTCCTGTAATTAGTCCAATGCCGCCAAAAAAAGCATGAATGTAAATTAAAATCTTAATAGCTGGTTCCATTTTGATATGTTTTAGTTTGATGATTCAAACTTCGATCAATAATCCAAAATGAAATAATTTATGTTTCTGAGTTGTCTTTTTTTAAGGATGAACTGTCTTTTTTTAAGATTCTGAGAAGTAAAGGTTAAAAGTTGTTCAAGTTTTAATCTCGCAAAGTCGCAGAGTCGCAAAGAATATAAAAACTTTGCGTCTTTGCGACTTTCCGATAAACTATACCCAAAATCTGCGTGAAACAAAAAAACAAAAAAAAGTCCGATCATAAAATCGGGCTTTAAACTATTTAATTGATTTTAAGCAATCAATTATAATTTTGTCATATTAGTAGCCAAAGTTTCAATAAACTTGCTGATAGGCCCTTTAATCATCATTGCCATCATAGCATTAAATTCACCTTCAAATTGCAATTGAACAGTACTTTCAGCATCAGAAACACTATCAATGTTAGAAACCAATGTAAACGGAAGTTTATCACTAGCCGCGCCCAAAACGATTTTGTTTGGAGCCACTTTTTCTTTCATTTTAAGTTTTATTTCCGGCATACCTTTCAATCCAAAAATAAAAGCATCTTCACCAATCACTTCAAATTTAGCGATATTATCCGGCATTAATTTTTCAAAATTCTTAACATCAGTCAACAAATCAAATAAATCTTGAGCTGATTTCTGAACAGTAACTTTTGGACTTTCTAAGTTCATATATTTATTTTGTTTCTTATTATTTATCGAAAACCAAGGGGGTAAATCCCAATTTTAAAATTCCAAATTCCAAAAAGAGCGCAGCGATTTTTAGTAAAATCTAAAATCTAAAATCTAAAATCTAAAATCTAAAATCTAAAATCTAAAATCTAAAATCTAAAATCTAAAATTATTCCTGTCCCCAAGTCGACGGGCTAACATTCCATTCCTGCAAAGTAGATTGTTGCTCTTCGCTAATGTATTGTTTTGCAACTGCTAAATCTAATAAATTCTCATAATTACTTAACGTATACAAGTCGATATTAGCATTTTTAAAGTTTTCTTCGGCAACATTAAAACCATAAGTAAAAATTGCAGCCATTCCTTTAATATTTGCACCTTCATTGCGTAAAGCTTCTACAGCCATCAAACTGCTGTTTCCAGTACTAATTAAATCTTCAACAACAACAACGTTCTGACCTTTTTGCAAAAAGCCTTCTACTTGGTTTTGTCTTCCATGTTTTTTAGCCTCCGGACGTACATATACAAAAGGCAACCCAAGGCTTTCAGCCACAAGAATACCAATTCCTATAGCGCCAGTAGCAACACCAGCAATAACATCTGGTTTCCCAAATTGTTTCTCAATATTCTTTGCAAACTCATCACGAACATAATTTCTGATCGGTGGAAATGAAAGAATTAACCTATTATCACAATAAATAGGAGATTTCCAGCCGGAAGCCCATGTAAAAGGATTTTCTGGATTCAATTTAATTGCATTTATTTGCAAAAGCAATTCGGCTGTTTTTTCGGCAGTATCTTTATTAAAAATCATAGTACAAATGTATAAAGTTTTTGTGAACGACAAACCACTTTTTTTGACAAATGAAATCTCGAAGGAGACCAATTTTCAATTATTCTTGTTAGAGAGTATTGATATTGAGCAACTTATTGTCAAAATTTTCCAAAATAAAATTCAGAAAGCTTATTTGTATCATCCAGACGAAAAGGAGATTATGAAGACGTTAAAAGCCAAAATTCCTGTAAATAAAGCAGGAGGAGGCTTGGTTTATAATAAAAAAGGAGAAGTTTTATTTATCTTCAGAAACGGAAAATGGGATCTGCCAAAAGGCGGAATAGAAAAAGGGGAAGAAATAGAAGACACCGCCATGCGCGAAGTTGAAGAAGAAACAGGAGTAGGTAAACTCAGAATTATTAATAAACTTCAAAAAACCTATCACGTTTTTAAACGTAACGGAAAATACAAACTCAAAATCACGCATTGGTTCGAAATGCAGTCAGATTTTGAAGGAACACCGCAAGGACAAATCGAAGAAGGCATCGAAAAAGTAGCTTGGTTAAACCCAGAACAAATCAAAGAAGCCTTAAAAAACTCTTACGAAAACATCAAATTGTTATTCGAAGAAGAAAATAAAGTTATTCTAGATTAAAGCCCAATTTTTTTTAAATTCCAAATTCCAATTTTTACTTCAATTGCAATTTGGAATTTAAAATTTAGGATAAGACAAGAGAATCTAACTATTTTTTGAAATAAACGTTCTTAAAAAAATAAAGAAAACTATATCCCAGAATCAAAGCAAAGCAAATTGCACTTGCAAGTAAAAAATAAGCACTTAACTCATCGTCAAGTTTAGCCAGTTTCGTAATTATACATAACACTAAACAAAGTGTTCCAATTATTCTTAAAATTTGTCTTATTTGTTTAAAATCTATAGCCATAATTAAAAAGATTTATTGGTTTTTATTTTGTTTCAAAATATTCCTTTGTTTTTCAATTAATGCAGTATCAATTGAATATAAGCATATCCAAAAAGAATAATAGAAAACGATATATCGATGTTTCTAATTCGTTTAAAATCAGATAAAAACACTAATATAAAGCTCATTAAAGGCCTAATAATTAATTGAGATACAAATGCTCCAAACAGCAGCAAATGTCCAAAATTTATGTTGTACAAGTCTCCGTTTATAATCTTTTTAAACGATGACGTTAATCCACAAGTTCTGCATTTAATTCCAATTTCGGCATACGGACATTTTATGCTTATAATTTCGGTCTTCAAATAAAGAATCAAAATTATAATTGCAGTGAAAATTAGAAGATTAAAAAAATGATACTCTTTATTTTTGTACAGAATCATTCTTGATTTTTTCAATCGAATCCTTATCTATTTCCTCTTGAAGCTTTTGCTCAACATGTTTCAAAGCCTTTTTTTCAACCGTATCAATAACTTGTTGTTGTGCACTATTAATTGAATTTTCAATTTCTGCTTTTGTATCAAAAACAGTTTTATAATTATAATATTGATAAATCCCTATTGTAATCGCTATACCACCAACTATTAAACCCGCAAGCGGAATCGAGGTGCTTTGATTTCTTTGTTTTAAACCAGCAAACGAAACACCGCAAAAGGCAAGAGCCATTAAACTTGGGCCAATGGCATAAAATCCGACGCAGGGAATTATTGAAAAAAGAAAAGAAAAAATGGCAAATATTAAACCTATTATGGCAAAAATCTTTGGGTTTCCAGAAGAAGAATATTGTGTACTCATTTTTGGTTGTGGTTAAGGCGGTTTTTTATTAAATATAAGAGTAATTGTAAAACTTCATTTTTAAATACTACGACAATCAATACAATTGCAATAAGCGCAACAAAACTATTAAGAATACTGCTTTGAAGCACTTTCTGAAAAGATTTTCTACCCAAAAAAACAGCCCAGTGCAATACCGCGCCCAAATAATTTAATCCGTAAAGAATTCCCTCAAAAATAGTTTCACCAGTCTGATTATTCATAATTGATTTGTCTGTAAATCTCTAATCTAGAATTCAAATATAGAAGGTTGAAATAGAATATTATTACGGGAAAACGTAAAAAGCGATTTTAGTTATTATAACTTCAGAATCTACATGAGCAGTAGGTTCACGATATACTAAAAACAAGAATGTTCTTCAATGAAGTAAAATTGGAATTTGGAATTTAAATATTGGAATTTAGAATTTAAAATATTTAAAATTTTAGGACGTGCCACCATTTAAAAAAAGACCCAAAAAACATTGCGTTCATTGGGTCTTTTTGTATATGCTGTCGTCCCGATAGCTATCGGGAGCGTTACTTCGGTAACTAGCTTCTATCCCTCACGCAGAGCTGCACTTTGAGGTTAGTTTCAGGTTTCAAGTTTCAAGTTTCAGGTTTCAGGTTTAGTATTTCAGGTTTAGTATTTCAGGGTTTTTCACGCAGATTCTGCAGATTTGGCAGATTTTTTTATTCTTTTTCCGCTAAAATCTGCGAAATCTGCGTGAGACTTTTTTAACGATTCTTAACTTAATTATATTGTGTTCGCAGAACTGTAATTTGTTGTTATAATGTTTATATAATTTTATATTTTTAATCAATTCGTGTCTCAAAAATCGTACTTTTGTTTAAGACACAAGCAATATATTATCTTTGAATTATGAGCACATTTGCAAAACCAAATCATATAGGGCGAAAAATTAGCCGAATTCGTGAACTTAGAGACATGAAACAAGAAGCTTTGGCACAGGCTTTAGGAACGAGCCAGCAGACAATTTCGGCTTATGAAAACAGCGAAGAAATTGATGACGCAAAGCTTAATGAAATCGCAAAAGCTTTGGGCGTAAGTATTGAAGCTCTTAAAAATTTTTCAGACGAAGCTGCAATTAATTATTTTAATAATTTCACAGATAATAGTGCTGGGACGTTTAACAATCATTGCAATTTCAATCCATTAGATAAATTAATGGAATCAGTAGAAGAAAATAAAAAATTGTACGAACGTTTAGTTCAATCAGAAAAAGACAAAGTAGAATTTTTAGAAAAAATATTAAAGGATAAATAAATTTTTATTCTTTTCGCAATTGGAAAAATTTAGCTCTCTCAAATGTTGATTTTGCTGATTGCTGTGCGAAGTCTCCCGACTTCGTACCCATTCCAATAGTCCGCAAAGAGATTCAAAAAATAAATTTGGAATGGAATATAGGAACGGGTACGAAGTCGGGAGACTTCGCACAGCAATTTCGAACACTTATTGGAGCGGGATGGCTAAATTTCATGAATATTTAAAGTTTTTCCTGTTTTAGATCCATTCTATCTGGATATTTTCAAAATATTATTAATTCCTTAATATTGTTTTAAACGTTTAATGTTAAAAAAATGGAAATAGAATATACTAATTTATATGGAAAGCCGCTTACTGCTCATCAAATTGCATCAAGTGATATTTTTATTAAAATATTTAAAGAAAATAATAGACTTAGAAAAAAACAATATTATGAAAACAATACCCTATTTAATGAATTAAATTATATTGAATTAGGCACCTCTCATCATGATTTATTGGCACAAAATATTGAATTGCTTGGTATAATTGAAATTGAAGATATTGATACTAACTATACAAAATTTCATTGTTTCACTTACTTTAATAAAATATTAACCAGTAAGGTAGTGGAAATTGAATTAAATGGAAGGGTAATAATGACACAAGAGCTAAATATTGAAACAAATATTCCTATTTATAATAAAACATATAAATATTATGAAGATCAAAATAAGGATTCTGAATTTGAGTTTAAATATTATAGCTCTGGTGGGCTAGCTTCAATTATTGTATCAAATAGAACAACACAGTTCTTAGAGCAATATAAAATTAACGAATTAGATGCAATACCTAATTTTGAATGGTGGAGCCAATATTCTTCTTATTATTTAAATGCCGAACCAGCAATACCTAATAAAATTATTATTATTGTCTAGCTTATTGTAAAGTAAGATAGCGCAGATTTGCAATTTCGTGCTCCCTCCGGTAGCGTGAGCGCAATGTTATTAAGTTAAGCTATTTTTTCACGCAGATTCTGCGGATTTAGTAGATTTTTTTATTCCCATTACGCTAAAATCTGCGAAATCTGCGTGAAACTTTTTTATTTATCCCTTAAATTAATGACATTGAGCGCGAGCGTCTCGCTCATGAACGCAAAGATTTGTATTGTTAAAGACACAGAAACAAAACATTTTAGTATAAATTATATTTTCTTGTAATAGAAAAAAAGTAATTATTAAAAATTAAAAAAACCTCGAAAATTATTTTCGAGGTTTTTTTAATTTACTTGATTAAATAACTCTAGTCTTTCATTTATTCCAATCAAGCTATCCTTTAGCATGAGTTTCTCGCTCGTGAGCGTAATCAAATTATGATAATTGTTTTAAGGATTTAATTATTGTTTGATATTCTCGAAATGCCTTGCCAAATTCTTCTGTAAACTCATAATTACTGAATTCATATTCTTCATTAAGTCCGGTATTTGTTTTTAAACTAATTTCACCATAACGTACAACAGGAATTTGATAATTACCCTTAAAGCGTTTATCAGGGGTACCATTTTTATTAACTTTTGCCCATGTCCTATCAATTATTTTTGAATCTTTAGGTATAGCTCCAGTTTCTGTAAATCTTACATAACGCTGATTTAAAATTATTTCATCAAGACCAATTATAGCGAAATTGAGATTGTTTGAATACATTATAATGAAATTTGGATAAAAATATAAATCAGCACCATTTGCATTTTGGAAATAAAGTGCATCAAAATCAGATTTTATATCTGGAATTGATTTTAAACTAAATGTTACATTTTTTTTATTGACAATGGTACTTGCTGAGGAACGAGTAGCAACTCTATCTTGATAATGTGCACTTGTTACATCCCAGATTTTTTGAGAAGTTATTAATTTCTTAAATGCTTCCAAAAGGTTATTATACTTTTCTCTAATTTCAGGTTCAAAATCAATGTCAAGCCTAACAAAACAATTTTCAATTTGGTCTTTTGTTTGTTTAATTGCTTCCTTTTGTGTTTTAATATCAACTTTAATATTTTCAGAAATCTTCTTTTTAATAAGTCCATAAAGTAGAACATAACTAAAACTTAATTTCAATTTTGAAGTATTTATTGATACTTGTATTTTAAGTAAATCATTTTTAAGTTCTTTTCTTTGTTTATGAGCCAAAATAATTGCTTCTTTAATTCCTTGCATATTCTGACTTGTAATTTCTTCAATGTCAGTGCTAAAAATGTTATCTGGAAGCTCTGTAATAGATTGAGGATTATAAATTTCGGGTTCAGGATTTCTATCAAAACCAGATAGTTTCTGTCGATTATTAATTCCTAAAACAGGAACACTAGTATTTAAGTATGTTCCTGACTTTCCAAAAGTCATATTTGCTCCCTTGACACCTATAGAAGTAGTAATTCCACTTTTACTGAAATTTAAATGTACTCCCGGAATAACTTTAATTCGTTTGCGAAAACTCCAAGCCATATGTTTTTATTTTTTGTTAATGATTATCAAAAATAAAAGCATTTCCAAGAGAGATTTTATGGAAAACCATAAATCAAAGGTAGTTTCAGATTTTAGGATTAAGTATAAACATGTAAACTTATTTTAGGATGAGACAGTACTATCGGGGTTGCACAATCTAATGTAAACATAGCCAATGGTTTCAACCATTGGAACACAATATAGGCTCACAATTTTTTATTGCGGATTTTCTTTAAAATCTTTAATTAAAACGATCTCCACGAAAAACCATATGTCTACTTTGAAACTCAATTCTTAGTTTTAGATATTCTATTTGAATAACTTTATTAAAAATACTATCATCAATATTTTTATAATCGGAAGGAGGTATTAGTTTAAGACCAAGCTTAAATTTAGCATTAAAAGTATCTCGAATAGCTATTAACTTATCTCGATCTTTGTATCTATATATTTCAAAATAATCTTGTAATTTTAATTCTATTTTATTTAAACTATCGTATCTTTTTTTAAAATAGTTGTTTTCTTCTGATGCGATTACAAGAAAAGATTTTTGGTTTTCAGCTGTATTTTTTAAAAACTCATTGTAATCCTTCAATTGATTATAAAGCAGTTTGTTTTCATCATTTTTGTTACATGATGAAAGTAAGATTATTAGAATAAGAAATTTAAATCGATTCATGCTTTATATCTTTAAATTATGTTTTTTTATATCAGTTCTCTTAAATGTCTAATATAATTATCCTCCGCTAGCACGAGCGGGACGCTCACGCTAGCATGTAGTATCGGGTTGCACAATAAAATGCAAACATAGCCAATGGTTTCAACCATTGGAACATAATATAGGCTCACAATACCTAAGGTTGAAACCTTGAGCAATAATAAATTCTCAAGTTTTGCTCTTGATCTAATCTATGTTAGTATGCGAACTTATTTTAGTACCAGACAGCTTTAATTTTAAACTACCAAAATGGAATTGAATTCACATTACATTTATAAAATTTATATTCTGAAATATACGGTGCTACATCATATTTTATAACAACATCTTTAGTAAATTTTCGATCACTACTTCCTACAGAAACTATTTTGTCTCCCACAACTTTATAATAACTTAAGATATAACCACACCATGGAGCATATCCTTCTGTAATAATTTTGTCGTCTTCAATACAATATTCACGATAAAAACCATATTTCAAATTATTAAAATCGTTTTCTGTTGGCAAAGAACAATAACCAGAACTAGAATACATTTTACCATTATTAAAAAAGCGACAAAAATAATATACTTTAATTGGTTTACCATCAATATCAATTTCTTCACACTCACTTAGATAAATGCCGTTAATTTTGACTTTTGAAGTATCAATACTTATTTTTTTTTCTTTCAGTAATTTGAATTTATATTTATATCTATTACTAGCGCCTCTACATTCTTGCGCATAGAGGCTATAATTAAAAAATAAAGTAAAAAATAAAAGTTTAAATACGATATTCAATTTCATTAAAATAAAATTTATTTTCCGCTATAGGGCGTATAAGCTTAATTAATTTACTCCTTAATCTGTCCTTGTAATTGAAATAAACCGGTTAATTTCATTCCAATTTCTAAATTTTCAAATCTCATATTTTCCTTATTTACAAACATTTCTATTGTAAAGAAATCAGGATGATCTTCATTTGTTATCAATCTAATTTTTAAAATATATCCTTTTACAGGTTTTTCATATAATATTTCAATTTCTCTAAAATCTTCCAATTGTCCTATAAAATCAAAACATCCAAGTTCAGACATTTCTTTATTAGGCATGTACATCGTAAAACCTTCACTATAATTTGGGCCATCTGGAGTTGTATCAGGCAGGCTTCCAATTTCTAAGGTGTAAATTATGCCGCTTAATTCAATATTTAAATTTTTGGTGCTTTTATATTTTGCACTATTTATAGCATAATCTGTTGCAAAAAAAGTTAGTCCAAAAGTGTCTCTTCCGCCTCCTATAATTATTGCTTCAAGATTATTAACATTATCCCATTCGTTTATTTGTTTATTTACTACATCAATAAAAAAGTCAGTTTTAATTACAGGAAAAGCTGTACGACTTTCTTCATCAATTGTTTTAGCACCTCTAAAAATTACAGCATCATGTTTTACTTCTGAAATTAAAACCTCATCATTTGATTTTACGGCTTCTTGAAATAAAATAAATGCAGCGGTATGCGTAAGAAAATTTTTTCCGTCCTCTTGGCTCAATCGTTCAAAGCCAAAAATTCCTCCCCACATATCACCAACAGTTCCATTATTGACTTTTTTTATTTTTAAACCAGCTTCATTTTCAATTATTTGAGCTTCTATAGTTATTGTTTCTTGAAAATAATTTTTGTCCTCAATTAGCTGTGTATTTAAAATAAAATTATTTTGTTCTTTTGAAAACTTTGAAAAACCTTTGTAGATAATTTGATCTTCCTCAAACAAATAAGGCATGCCAATAAAACCGCTTAAATTATCTTCAAATTTATATTGAACCGATATCGCATTAAATTCTCCATCTCTATTTGCAATAGAATGATCATTATCGTCATTAAATTTTGAATGATAGAAAATGGCATAAGATTTTATCGATTTTTCATTCATTCTTTTTTCAAATTCAATTTTCATATTTGAAACAACTTCTCCAATAGAAAGATTATAGCTCATGTCTTTTGCCAAATACAAATAACCAATTATTTCTCCATTCGCTTTTTCATAAGCAGCAATTGGGGCATAATTATTTTGCATTTGCATGCCTATAAAGCGAACTATGTATTCGTTATAAATTTTAATACTTTCAAATAAGGCGTTTGGTTTTTCGATGTTCTTAATCTCTCTTTTTTCAGCATAAATCTCATTTAGTGATTTTCCATTTCGATCTATGATGGATGCAGAAATTTCTTCATTTTCTACTATTTTATTTTCTAGTATTTCGTTTTCTTTGGTTTTGTTTTTCTTAAAAAAATCAAAAATGCCCATTGGTTTTATTTTATTTGAGATTAATATTTTGTTTTGGTTAACTGATTTTAAATGTTTGTGATCTAAATATTTAATAAACGTAAAACCTCGTTTCAACTTTGTCAAAGTTTTAAAATTTGACAAGGTTCTATGTCAAAGGCTTTGCTATCTTAGCTCCGCTAGCGTTAATTTAATGACATTGCACTCACACTAGCATGAAGATATTAGCGTTAAATTTCAACAGCTATTCATCATTAAAATAAAAGTTAATGACGAATAGTATTCAAATATAGATTCTTAGATCAAGTTTGCCTTACGGGAAACCGTATGCAGTTATAATTTTATAATTTAAAGTTACAACAAGCGATAAACAGGATATTGCAAATGTGCCTTTTCATAATAAACGGAATGTTTGTAAATCCAGTCTAATTGCGCTTCGGGATTTTTTGCAAAAACAGCATCACTTTGTTTTTTAGCTTCTAATTCAGCTTTTAAATCAGGGTTTTCTTTTAGTAGTTTAGCCGCAGTATCTTCAAAAACATAATCAGAATAGCCTTCTTTTTGCTGTAAAATCGTATCGAAGAAATTCCAATTAAAGAAAGAATCAACACCTTCGGGTTCAAAAGCTTCAACTAAATATTTTACACCTTTTTGATTTGTAGGAACTAAATAATCACCTTTTGCGAAAGTAACTTTTACCATTTTAGAAGTTACCGTTGTATTTCGATGCAGATAATGCCCTTCATAAGCATAAGGAACCGTTTTAAAATCGGCAATTTTATAACTTTCGACCTCAACAATGGTATCATTTTTTAGCTGCGAATAGATAATGCCATTATTTTTTAAAAGATCAATTATATTCCAAAATCCACGCGGAATGATATAAGCGGTTGGAATCACCACTTCTTTAGCCGATTTGAATTCTTTAATGTATGGAACGTCTTTTTTATACGGTTTGCTTCGGTCGTAATATAAACGATTTCCAGTTGTAGCTTCACTTTTTTTGTAACCCGCTTCAAAACCTAAAAAAGAGAAAGTAGTAGCTTTTGTGCTGTCCATTTCCCATTTTAAAGTATAAGATTTTTTAGGTTTATATTGTTCCTCGTTTTTCAGTCGAAGTTCTTTTATTTTAAGATAATTAGTATCCATAAAATCAATAGTCGATTTCATGTATTCGTAAGTTACTTTTACACGTTCGGCATATTTTTTCAGCATATGTGTTTCGACCACAAAACCAATGGTATTAAACAAAGAAGTATAACCCGTAGTATACCTCGGATTGTCTACAAACTGACCAAAACCTTTGTCTGGTGTATCTTTAAAAGAATCTACATAAGGCGTTGTCTCGATTTTTTTATTCTGTAAATCTTTAACCAAAGCAGGCATCATTTCGGTATTCATAAAATCGCCTAAAACAGTTCCCAGTTTGTTATGCTGTGTCATAATATAGGTCAGTTTGTATTGATAATCTGAACCGTTGCTCACGTGATTATCGATAAAAACATCGGCATTTATTTTCTGAAAAATTTCAACAAAACTCTTGGTATTTCGAGTATCAGATTTTATTAAATCTCTGTTCAAATCATAGTTTCTGGCATTACCGCGAAAACCATAAATTTCAGGTCCATCTTGATTGGCTCTTGTAGTTGAATTTCGATTTAAAGCACCTCCAATATTATAAACCGGAATGGTTACGATAACCGTGTTCTTTGGCGCTTTAATTTTGCCTAAAGCCAAATCTCTAAACAATTGCATTGTGGCATCAATTCCGTCAGGTTCACCTGCGTGTATTCCGTTATTGACCAATAAAACGACTTTGTTTTTTTGAATTTTATTAAAATCAAAATCTTTGTCTGGATTAAAAGTAATCATGTGCAAAGGATATCCAGAATCTGTTAGACCCATTTCCTGCATCTGAATCGTTAGGAAATCATGAGCTAAAAGTGTATAATATTTTATGGTTTCTTGATAATCTGCAGCTTGATTTCCGTTTCCTTTCTCAAAAAAAGTATCGTATTTTTTATTGGTTTGAGCCAAAAGAGCTAGGGTAAATACAAAAAAGGAGATTGTTGCTAAAAACTTCATGATTGACTAGGTTTATTAGCAATCAAATATAATTATTTTGTGAGATGTTCGTAATCTTTTAATAGAATATTTAAAAGATATTGATTTTTGCCTGCTATAATTTGTAATATATTTCTTATATTTATAAAAGAAACAATTTTGTTTAGAAAATAAATATACCATTTAAAAATATAGTTATAAGTATGTAGAATTAAATAAATTATTTATCATGAAGAAAATTACACTATTTGCCGTTTTTTCATTTTGTTTTTCAACTTTATTGGCTCAGACTCAAACAAACATTGCAGGAACTTATCATACCGCATCAAATGATTTAGATGCCGATGGGCATAATTGGATTTTGTTGGAAAATAATGAGTTTGCTATCTTTACATTGGGGCAGATAATTGCCGGAAAATGGAGTAAGGATGATCATGATATTATAACTTTTACACCGTATGCTTCAGAATCTCCTTTTGGAGTTTACGGAAGAAAAAACCCTAAAGTAAAAGGAACAAAAATTATGTTTCATAATTTTAATGGAGATGAAATTGCTTATGTTGGAAATTCAAATGATGGAATCCAGCCCATTGTCAACAAAGGTGCTAAGTGTTTTACTTATCCTTTATTAAAAGAATTTGATACTTATTTTAGAGATATTGTTTTGTCTTTATTTCCTAATGAAATAGGTGCAAAATGTTTTTCTTACAGCGATGGAGCTCAACAATACAATGATTTTATTATTATGTATTATCCAGCATCTATTATGACAGCATCCTTTAAGGCAAATTATAAAAATGGTAAACTATCTTTTGATTCTCGTACCTCTTCCAAAAAAGAGAATGCTGCTTCTAAAACAACTGCGAGCATAGAAAATTACATGGTAAAATGGGTCAATTCTCATTCTTTAAAATCTATTGTGAGAGACAGATTATACAATGTTATTTCGTCTCTAGAAGATGAAAAATATCAAAATTTCTTAGAGACTAATTTTAATTTCGATCCTGCTTCTCAAGTTTATAATGCTAAAAATAAAGATGGCAGAGATAATGATTCTCATGATCTTAATATTTTATTCCTTTACAGTAAAGTCGAATTAAAACAAATGGATATTTATCCAGCACAAAAGGAGGAAAGTTTATTTAATCTTGCTTGTAGTCAATAAAGGGTTTTTTTGTTTTAGTTTTTCTTTGTTTCAGGTTTCAGGTTTCAAGTTTTTTTTGTTTCAGGTTTCAAGTGATATACTTTGCGAACTTTGCGGTAAAACACACAAACTAAATCTAATCTCATTTCAAACTTGAAACTTGAAACAAAAAAAACTTGAAACCTGAAACCTGAAGCAAAAAAAACTTGAAACCTGAAACCTGAAGCAAAAAAAACTTGAAACCTGAAACTTGAAACCTGAAACAACTTTTTTGCCTACTTTTGCAAAATGAATAAAAAACACCATTCCAATAATATACTTTCAAATTTAGGTATTGAGAGTTTAAACGAAATGCAGGAAGCTGCACAGGACGCAATTCTTAACGATAATAATGTTTTACTGCTTTCTCCAACAGGATCTGGTAAAACATTGGCTTTTTTACTACCCGTTTTAGAATTATTGCAGCCTGAAATACTCTCGGTTCAATGTTTAATTTTAGTTCCTTCGCGTGAACTAGGATTACAGATTGAGCAGGTTTGGAAAAAAATGGGAACCGATTATAAAGTAAATATTTGCTACGGAGGGCACTCAATAGATACTGAAATAAAAAATTTAAGCAATCCGCCAGCTGTTTTAATAGGAACTCCAGGTAGAATTGCAGATCATATAGAAAGAGGCACTTTTAGACTAGATAAAATTCAGACTCTGATTTTGGATGAGTTTGATAAATCATTACAATTGGGTTTTCATGAGCAAATGTCATTTATCATAGGTAAACTTACTAAACTAAACAAACGTGTCTTGGTTTCGGCAACTTCAGATATTGAAATTCCGAAATACACCAGAGTTGTTAACCCAACAGTTTTAGATTTTATTCCAGAGGAAGAAGAAAAAACAAACCTTGCGGTAAAAATGGTTGTTTCGCCAGCCAAAGACAAGTTAGCGAGTTTGTTTAATTTGATTTGTTCTTTAAAATCAGAATCGGCTATTATTTTCTGTAATCATCGTGACGCTGCAGAACGCATTAGCGACACGTTAAACGAAAAAGGAATCTATTCGGTGTATTATCACGGCGGAATGGATCAAGACGAGCGTGAGCGTGCTTTAATTCAGTTTAGAAACGGAAGTGTGAGTTATTTGGTTACAACAGATTTGGCCGCGCGTGGATTGGATATTCCGGAAATGAAACACGTAATTCATTATCATTTACCGCTTAAAGAAGACGAGTTTACGCATCGTAACGGTCGTACAGCTCGTATGCAGGCTTCCGGAACGGCGTATATTATCATTCACGAAAGTGAAAAACAACTCGATTACGTTGATTACGGAATGGAGGTTTTAAAAGTTGAAACGACAACTGCACTTCCAAAACCACCTCTTTACCAAACCATTTATATTAGCGGCGGAAAAAAGACCAAATTGAATAAATTTGATATTGTTGGTTTCTTTTCTCAAAAAGGAAAACTAGAAAAAGAAGATTTGGGTTTGATCGAGGTTAAAGATTTTGTCTCGTTTGCAGCAGTAAAATTCAATAAAGTAAAAGACTTGCTTAAAAATATTAAAGACGAAAAAATGAAAGGCAAGAAGTTTAAAATTGAAGTTGCCCGTAATGTGATCAAAAAAGAAGAAGAGGAAAAGGGTAAATATTAAGTTTTTGGCTGTGTATTTTTAAAATTAAAATTTTAATGTACGAATTTACATCTTTTTAACTTTAAAAGTTTTAATTAAAAATATTTAGAATATTGTTTTTCAGTGTTTTATGAAATTGTAAACAACATTAACAATTTTGTGTTAAAAAAATAATGAATTGATGTGTGTTTTTTCATAATTTCTGTGTTTTTTTGTTGTCGTAAAATAGTAAACCCCAAAATCATTATGAAAAAGATTATTACCATTGCCACTTTGTTCTTTAGTTTTGTTTCATTTGCCCAAATTAAAGTTATTGAAACGGTTCCAGTTGAAAAATTAGGGAAAGTAAATAATAACTACATTCAAAAAATTGGAGACGAGTATACAGTGTACTACACTAGTATTCAGAACGATGATGATTCATCAAGTTTAAGAAAATTTGCATTTAAAAATGTTAATAATGATTATACAAATCTTTATAACATTATTGTAAATGGTTTTACTGCATCACCTTTATATGACATCAAATTAGAATTACCTAACAATTATATTTGGTTGCATTACACAGGAAACGTTGTTCCAGACAAAGCTACAGTTCAATTTATGGTTTCTAGCAAAGAAAGAGATGCTGCTACAAACAATGTTTCTGAGCCATTAGTAAAAGATCAGATCAATAAATTGTTTCAAAAATAATTTATTCTAAAATAAAAGAATTAAAAAAGGCTATTCAAACGAATAGCCTTTTTTGGGTTTAAAATGTTTCAAGTTTCAAGTTTCAGGTTTCAAGTTTTGAACTGAAAAAATCTTGCAGCTTAAAACCTTATATTTTCTTCACGTATTGCGTGATAATTACAATTTGTTGTCCGTCTACCTTTCCTTCAATGTATTCGGCATTTTCATGATCTAAACGAATGTTACGCACTGCTGTTCCTTGTTTGGCAACCATGCTTGATCCTTTTACTTTTAAATCTTTAATTAAAACAACAGAATCTCCGTGTTCTAGAATAACGCCGTTACTATCACGATGAATGATTTTATTTTCATCCTCTTCGCCTTCGCCAGTTGCTTGTGCCCAAGCCAAAGTATCTTCGTCTAAATACATCATATCAAGCAATTCCTGCGGCCATCCTGCAGCGCGCATACGGCTCAACATTCTCCAAGCGACAACTTGTACAGCAACATTCTCGTTCCACATGCTGTCGTTAAGGCATCTCCAGTGATTTAAATCTACATTATCCGGATTTTCGATTTGGTCGATACAAGTGTTACATGCATATACACTTTCGTCAATTCCGCCTTTTTGAGTTGGTAAAACAGTATATACTTTTAGGTTTTCAGTTGCACCACAAAGCTCGCATTTTGATCCGCTGCGTTTGCTTAATTCTCTATCTATGCTCATTATTTTTGTATTTATTTGAAAGCGCGAAATTACTTATAAATAACTTCGTTTACAAGTTTATGCTTTTTGATTTTTAGTGTTTTTACAATTTTTTTGGATTATTTACTTTTATCCATTTATTCATTAAGGATATAATCAAAATTTCCGTTTTCGGGGATTTTTAAAATACCTTTTGAGTTCATTTCGTTTGTTGATTGGGTATAAATAAAATGATACCACCATATAAAAAACTCTTCAAAAGTTATTTCTTCGCTATATCCCAATTTCGAATATATTTTATAACTGTATTTTCTGTTTTTTTCTAAAATTTTAAGCAATTCAGGAAGATAACTTTCAGCTATTTTTGCAAAGATTTCGTTATCAGGTTTAGAAATAAAATTTCTTGAAGTTTCGGCCTCAAATTCATTTCTATTATTTCCATATACGCACATACTTTTATTGTTTTCAATTTCATGAGATTGATTTCCGTAAATTCCAAAAGATTCAATTTTTGAGTTTGTATTTTCAAATATTGCAGCGTAATAATTTTTACCATGTCTAAATGGTCTGTCGTCTTTTTTTAGAAAACCTTTTTCAACATTATTAATTTGCCAGGAATCAAGCAATACATTACTTAAAATAAGAAAAGAATAACTTTCGAAACTTGTAGTTTTTGAAATTTCAGTTTTTTGAAAATCGGCTTTAATATTTGCTAGATTTTTAAAAATCGATTTTGTGATCTCTTTCGAGATCGGTGATGCATATTTGTAAAGTAACTTTCCATCTTTTGCGTCAGCAATAAAAATAGTTGGTTTGTATTTGCTGTTTATTTTAGAAAGCCAATTTTTAGACTCTAAAAGGTAAATCATTTTTAGAATTTTATCGTCATCAAATTGCGTACTATTTTGAAAATCTTTAATAGTAAAGTTGTTATGAAGTGCAAATAATAATCTATCTCTATTGTCTTTTTCGATATTAAATTCTGGAAAATTATCCCCTTTTGAGATGATACGATTTTCAATCTTTAGTTTAAAAACTTGGTCAATATTATTCTTTTCTTGTGCGTTAGATATTTTTATAAATAGGAAAACAAAGATTATAATTAAGATGGATTTTTTCATCAGGACATTAATATTTTATTTTAAAATATAAGGATAATCTTATGTTGAAATAGAAATTATTTCTGAACTCGTACAGCATCAGGAACAAGCATTTCATATTCTCCGCCATTTCGAAATACATCACGAACAATACTAGAACTGATGTAAGAAGTTTTTGCAGCGGTTAATAAAAATACGGTTTCTATTTTAGAAAGACGTCTGTTGGTGTGTGCAATGGCTTTTTCGAACTCAAAATCGGCAGGATTACGCAAACCTCTTAATATGAAATGAGCCTTTTGGCTTTTTGCTAAATCTATTGTTAATCCTTCGTAAGTGATTACAGAAATTTTAGGTTCATCTTTGAAGGTTTCTTCAATGAATCGTTTTCTTTCTTCGAGTGAAAACATGTATTTTTTTTCGGCATTTACACCAATTGCAATCACAATCTCGTCAAACAGAGAGATTCCTCTTTTAATAATGTCTTCGTGTCCTAATGTAATAGGGTCAAATGATCCTGGAAATATGGCTTTTCTCATTTTTTCTTTTGAGTTACTGAGGTTCTGAGGTTTTTATTTTGGCGATGGAGTTTCTAGTGCGATTTCTCCTTCGTCGAAATGACAATATTGAGTAAAAAATAAGGTTCTGAGATCTTAATTTAGAGCCTCAGAACCTTAGTGTTTTTAAGAAAGTGCTAACTCAATAGCATTTGTAAATAAATCTTCGAGAGAGATTCCGGCTGCTTTGGCTTGCTGCGGAATTAAACTTTCTGTTGTTAGACCCGGAATGGTGTTCATTTCTAACATATACGGTTCGTTGTCTACAATAATGAATTCGCTTCTAGAGAAACCTTTCATTTTTAGAACTTCGTAAGCACGTTTGGCAGTTTCAGCTACTTTTTGTGTTAATTCGTCTGAGATTCTTGCCGGAGTTATTTCTTGCGATTTTCCTTCGTATTTGGCTTCGTAATCAAAGAAATCATTGTCTGATACAATTTCTGTAATAGGTAAAACAATTACTTTTCCTTGATAGTTAATTACTCCAACAGAAACTTCTGTTCCGTCAAGGAAACTTTCAATAATAATTTCGTTATCTTCTTTATAAGCAACTTCAATGGCAATTGGCAATTCTGCTTTTGATTTTACTTTAGAAATTCCGAAGCTAGAACCAGCTTTGTTTGGTTTTACGAAACATGGTAAACCTACTTTTTTTACAATTTCGGCTGTATTAATTACATCTCCTTTGTTTAAGTAATAAGAAATTGCCGTTTTGATTCCGTATGGTTTTAAAACCGACAATAAATCACGTTTATTGAATGTTAAAGCCGATTGATAATAATCGCAAGAAGATTGCGGAATTCCTAACAATTCAAAATAAGCCTGCATTAATCCGTCTTCGCCCGGAGTTCCGTGAATAGCATTAAAAACACAGTCAAAAGTAATTTTTTGATTGTTTACTGTTACCGAAAAATCGTTTTTATCAATGGCAAATTCTGCGTCATTTTCGTCTACATATACCCATTTTTCTTTAAAAATATGAATGCGAAATCCGTTGTATTTTGTTTTGTCAAGATATTGATGTACGACGTTTCCGCTGATTAGAGAAATTTTATATTCGCTTGAATAGCCGCCCATGATAATGGCAATGTTTTTCATTTCTTTAGGTTTATATGTTTTTATTCTTTAAAATGTTTTGTTTCAGGTTTAAAGTTTCAAGTGCTGTACTTTCCGAACTTTGTGGTTAAATTAAGTTTAGGAGTTACAAAAATTTTTTTTCTTTATATCGAAACTTCTGTTTTTGCGTTATTATTTTAATTTCTAAATGAATGTTCTTTTGAAACCTAATGTCTTAGCTCTGATGGGAGCGGCATCCTTTTGTTTTTTTCTTTAGAAAAACAAAAGAACAGTCCCGATAGCTATCGGGACAGGAAACAGCTCCATATCCTTCGACTTCGCTCGGGATGACACCTTATATGAGATGACAAATTGGAGCTTTATTGCTTTAAACAAAATTATCATTTTTTTTGAAACGAAATAGCTTTATCTTTGCGACTAATAAAAATAAATTTATGAGTTTACGTCAGTATTTAACTAGCCGAGTTTTTTTCGTGCAAATATTAATAGCAGCAGCTATTATTGCTGTTTTAGGTTATTTGTTTATGCATTGGTTGACTTTTACAACGGATCACGGACATGAAATTGCGGTTCCGAATTTATCTAAATTAACAGAAGAACAAGTTGAGAATAAACTAGACGAGCTAGATTTAGACTATGTACTTTTGGATAGTGTTGATTACAGAAGTGAGTTCCCAAAATTTAGCGTTGTTGAGCAAGATCCATTGCCGGGAACAATGGTAAAAGTGGGGAGAAAAATATATATTAAAATTAATGCTTCTGGTTTTTCATCTGTTCGAATTCCAGATTTAATCGAGAAAACGTATCGCGAAGCAGTTCCAACTTTAAAAGCTTTAGGGCTTGAAGAAGGAACAATTACCTATATTCCGAACTTAGGAAAAGATATGGTTTTGGAGATGCGTTTAAAAGGAAGAAACTTAAAAGTAGGAGACCGTGTGCTGAAAGCTTCTAAAATTGATTTGGTTTTAGGAGACGGAAAAGCAACTTATGTAGATGATAGCCAGGCAACTGATAGTACAGCTGTGCCAGCTACCGAAACCCCAAAAGATGAACAATAATATTGAAAATTTAGATCTAGAAGACGAATTATTCGAACATTTTAGATTTGAAGTCCCTAAAGGTCAAGCGTTTTTGCGTATTGACAAATATTTAATGAATTTGATTCAGAATGCGACTCGAAATAAGATTCAGAACGCCGCTACTGAAGGAAATATTTTTGTAAATGATATTCCTGTAAAATCAAATTATAAGGTTAAACCATTTGATGTTGTGACGGTTATGCTGTCGCATCCGCCATTTGAAAATCATATTCTTCCAGAAGATATTCCGTTGAATATTGTTTATGAAGATGATGCTTTATTGATGATTAACAAAGAGCCTGGAATGGTGGTTCACCCTGGTCACGGAAATTATACGGGGACTTTGGTGAATGCTTTGGCACATCATTTTGATAATCTGCCAATGAACAGCAGCGAACGCCCAGGTTTGGTACACCGAATTGATAAGGATACGTCTGGACTTTTGGTTGTGGCGAAAACGGAAGCTGCAATGACGCATTTGGCTAAACAATTTGAAGCTAAAACTTCTGAACGCGAGTATATTGCTCTTGTTTGGGGAAATGTGGCTGATGAAGCTGGAACGATTGAAGGAAACCTTGCAAGACATTTAAAAGACCGTATGCAGATGGCTGTTTTTGCCGATCCAGAAATTGGAAAACCTGCTATTACGCATTATAAAGTTTTGGAGCGTTTTGGTTATGTTACGCTTATTTCTTGCAAACTAGAAACGGGAAGAACACACCAAATTCGTGCACACATGAAACACATCGGACATCCGTTGTTTAATGACGAGCGTTACGGTGGTCATTTAATTCTAAAAGGAACTACGTTTACAAAATACAAACAGTTTATAGACAATTGTTTTAAAGCATTACCACGTCAGGCACTGCATGCTAAAACTCTTGGTTTTGTGCATCCGACTACTGGTGAAATGATGCGTTTTGATACTGAATTACCGCAAGATTTTCAAGATTGTATTGAGAAATGGCGCAATTATGGAAAGACGCATAATATGGAAGATGACGAAAACTAAATTAGAAAATTAGATAATTTTATAAAAAGAAAAAGCTCCTTGATGGAGCTTTTTCTTTTAGATGTTTTTGATGGTTATATCGGTTATTTTTGTTTCTCCATTGGTTAAGAATCCCAGTTTTCCTTGCTGACTTAGATTGCTTTTTTCTAGAGAACATTCTAAGAAAGCTTCGTTATTGACTGAAAAAAACAATTGATTATTGAGAACTTTAATTTTTATTGAATACCATATATTGTTTTCTAATTTGATCTTTTTGGTAAATAAACTTGGGCCGCCACGTTTGTCATATTCGTCACTGTTTTTGTGGTAAACACCTTTTCCAATAACACTATTTTGATCTATTGTATAAATATAAGTTCTAATGTATTGGTCTTTATCAATGTTTAACATGACTTCAAAAAGTGATCCTTTTGTCATGTTTACTTTAAAATCGATTTGATAATTTTTAGGAAGTTTCTTTTTAGATTCAATTGCACCCCAATGAGCTGGACTTCCATTTCCTATTAGTGTGTCTTTGTCTAAAATCCATTCTTTTGGATCTAAAACCCATTCTGATTTTAGTTTAGATGTTTGCGTTATTTTGTATTCTTTTTTTGCTGTAGAAATGGTACTAGAGCACGAAATCATTACTAGAGATAATCCTAATAATGCGATATATTTGATTTTCATTTTTAATTCAATTCAGAATGGTATTTTATTTTTCCAATTGATCCTGTTTCAGAAGGTAAAAGTTCAAAAACAGAAGTAGGAGCGAGGCCAGATTCTATACGATGCGAAACATACAAAATACTCACGTTAGTTTCTTGTTTTATGGTATTGATAAGCTGAATTACCAAATCTACATTTTCGTCGTCTAAACCCTCTACAGGTTCGTCTAGAATTAATAATGGCGGATGTTTTAAAACGGCACGAACAATAAGCGCAACTCTTTGCTGACCGATAGAAAGATCAATAAAACGTTTTTTTCTTAAAGTGCTCATTTCAATAACTTCAAGCCATTGCATTACAATTTGTTTTTGATGCGTTGTGGGCTCAATATACAATCCGATAGAATCAAAGAAACCCGAAAGAATCATTTGCTCTAAAGTGTGTCCTTTTTGAAATAAATCGGTCATAGAAGTCGTGAAGATTCCGATTTGTTTCTTGATGTCCCAAACGCTTTCTCCCGTTCCTTTTTTTCTTCCAAATAAAAATAAATTCTGTCCAAATCCTTTCGGATTATCGCCTGTTATTAAAGATAAAATAGTACTTTTTCCAGAACCATTTGGACCGATTAGCTGCCAGAATTCACCTTGTTTAATTGTCCAAGATATATTGTCTACGATTTTTCTTTCTTCATAACTTACCGAAACGTTTTCCATTTTTATTAATTCACTTTCGTGAAAGGAATGCGGTTCTACAGCTTTTGGAATTGCGGCTGTATTTAGGGTTTTAAAATGACTTTCGGTTTTTGGAATTGGATGAAGTTCAAACGAATTGTCTTTTATCTGCGCTTTATTTGGAACAAAATCTAAAATATCAGAAACACGATTTACCAATTGTATAATGGCAATAGTATCGGTTAATTTCTTTAATGATTCAGCCAAAACCACACGAGAGGCCTGATCTAAATGATCGAACGGATTGTCGAAAATAATAAAATCAGGATTTTGATTGATACAGTATTTTAAAAATTCTTTTTTTCGCTCTCCCGATGAAAAAGTTCGTAATTGCCTGTGAGATTCGGGTGAAGTTTCTACAATGTCGTATTGATATTCTTTTTCTATAAATTTCTCGATTGCAATATCAGAGAACAGAATTCCTTTTTTAGTATTAAAACTGGTGAGTTCTCCCTTGGCTTCGCCCAAAAGCAAAGTATCTATAAAAGCTTTTTTATTTACCTGATTTGATAAAAGTATATCCCAATGCTGCATTTTTATTTCTTAAAATATTAATTATTCTCTTTTGTAGTCATTTCGCGATCGTTTCTCGACCATTCGCTCCAAGAACCAACATATAATTTTGGAATTGTAATTCCGGCATAATCCATTGCTAATAAAGTATGGCAGGCTGTTATACCAGAACCGCAGTGTACAATTGTATTTTCGGGTTTTGTATTTCCTAAAATCTGACTGTATTTTTTATGTAAGGTTTCGGCATCATGATAAAAACCGTTTTCATCTAGATTTTCAGAAAAAGGAACATTAATGGCTCCAGGAATATGTCCTGCAATTAAATCTAACGGTTCTGTAAGACCGTCAAATCTATTTTTATCTCTTACATCAATTACAATAAATTCGTCGTTATTTCGAGCTGTTTCAACATCATCAATAGTAACCAAACCTAATTGCCATTCTGTAATGGGATAATTTTCAGTTCTTTTAAAAGTTTCGATTTGTGAACTTACAGGAAATCCAATTTTTAAAACAGCTTGCAGACCGCCGTTTAAAACTTGTACATTTTCATGTCCAATTGACCGCAGCATCCACCAAAATCTCGAAGCAGCATTTGATCCGTTTTTATCATCATAAACAATAACGTGACTTGATGGTTTAATTCCGAGTTTTGAAAGAATTTCCGAAAACTTCTGCAAAGAAGGTAAAGGATGTCTTCCGCCGTTTGCTGGGTCTTTTTCTACAGCTGCCAAATCACGATTTAAATCGACATAACGAGCACCTTTTAAGTGTTCTTTTGTATAATTTTCTTCGGCATTAATTCCTCCTCTTGCATCAATTAATACAATTGAAGAAGAAGAAATTTTTAGTAATTCTTCTGGATTTATAATTGGAGAAAGTTTGTTTGACATCTTTGTATATAGTTATCTTCTTGATTTTTAGGAATTATTTTAAACCTTATTAGTCTGCGAAAGCCTGACTGTAAAAAATTAAAAAGGTATTGTTTGTTTTATTGTATCGCAAGCATTCCCAATTGTTATAAACAGAACTTGTTGCAAGGCAAAGTGTGTTTGCTAAATTTGTTCTCGAAACTTTTTTTGCAAAACAGCCATCTTTTAATAAAAATTTTTCATCTTTTGATAGGTCTGTAATTTTAACGGGAGAATATTCTAAATAAGAGTCAAGGTTTTTTACAAGAGTCTCTTCCTTATAAATTAAAAATTCTTCTGCGATTTGATAATCAAGTGTTCCAAAAGAATAACTACCGCAATTGGCATTTTCTAAGCCATTTTCAACTTTTATGTCTTCATACAAGATAGCATATTTTGAAGTTATTCCGTTATAAGTCAAAATAGAAATTTTTACATTTTCTTTGTCATAAACTATAAAGACCAAATCATTGCTGTTTTCTTCAAATAAATTTCCTTCTGCCACAGCAAGTAACTCGTAATTAGAATTTGTGTTGAAAAAAGATTGTTGTTCTACGGTTAGTTTTTGAATTAGCTTATTATGAATATTTAGAAACAATTTTTTTTCAGAAAGTTTTTTTAAACTTTCTTTATGGTCTTTTATTTCGTCTTTAAACTTAGCATTATCATAAATGGAGATTTGATAGTGAATCGAGTCAACAGGTTTACTTTTGCCTATCTTTTCTTTTTTAGTGTTGTTTATAGTATTCTCTTTATCGTTCTGCTGTTTAGAGTTACAGGCAAATAGTACTAGTGTGAAAAAAATTAAGGCAATTTTATTTTTCATGAAATTATATTTTTAGCAGCAATTTTGGTTTAAAAGTTTTAGTTATTCTTCGATGAGATATATTTCTTAGAATTGCCTAACCACAGCAATCCATTCAAAATTAATTTACTTTCTATTTCATTCTCAAAAGTGTACGAAAGCGTTTTATTGGTTCCATGTTCGTAATCAATATCGTTATGTCCCATATTTACATAGAGCATTTTGTAGTTTTTATTGGTCCAAACAACCGGATAATAACCGCTGTGCCAGATTTCATTTGGTTTTGGCCCAGTTCCAAGCGGAAAACTGCTTTCGTCGATTGCTAATAGAATTTTAATATCTGGATTTTTACGTAAATCATTACTCCATCTGTACCATTCGTTTGGTGCCGATGAAAAAGTTTTTGGCAGTTTATTGGTTACTGGATTTTGGTTTTCTACCCTTAAAACTGCCGATGTCGGACGCCAAGTATTACTGCCGTATTCGCCAGAACCTAAAAAAGTATTGTGGTACCAATCCCAGTTTTGAGGATAAGTTGAATCACTTAAAGCAAAAGCAGAAAAATGGAATCCCATAAAACCACCGCCTTTTTCCATGTATTTCTGAAAAGCTTCGCGCTGGCTTGGCGTTTCTGGTCGGGTATCTAAAAATAAAACGACTTGATATTGGGCTAAAAATTGAGCATTGAGATTGTCCCAATTGCTAGTTGAATCGTATACAAAATGATTTTCTATTGCCATTTTCGGAAACCACTTATTAGCTTCATGCACAAAGCTGATATGAGCCTGATCGTTTTTGGCAGTGTAAAAAGCTATTACTTTAAATTTTGGATTGCTTTTTTTATGTTGTGAATGTCCTAAAAAACAAATAAGTAAAATAATCGACAGGAATATTCTTTTTAAAGTAAAAGTGATTTTTTGATCGAAAATTGACATCTAGTATTTTTTTGTAATTAACTTGGGATTTTTTCGATCAAAATCTCGTTTTCAGATTTATCAAAATAGGTACAGGTCATTTCTATAATATCTACACGCCATTTCGCAATCCCGCATTGTGCAGCGTGATTACAAAAAGTAAGGTAATCAGTTTCGCCCTGCTGATGTTTAACCAAAAGTTCGATAAAAAGTTCTTTGTTAGGAAAATCAGCGACTTTAATTTCGGCATATTTTTCGTCTGCCGTAGCACTGTAATTGTTTACGCCATAATATTCGACATGGCCGTCATGCACATAAGTGTCATAACCTTTTACGCCCAAAATAATTAAGTCTTGTATATAGTTTGGAAAATCGGCACCAGATTTCACTTTAGAATGGGCTTCTTTTATTTGTTCGATTGTAAACATATTATTTAATTTTAGATTATTGACGGTATGAGAGAAGTTGCCACGAATTACACAAATTTACACTAATTTTTTATTTGTAAGGCTTAATTAATTTGTGCTAATTCGTGAAATTTGTGGCAAAATTTTAATTTATTGATAGTGATAAGAAGTTGCCACGAATTACACAAATTTACACTAATTTTTTATTTATAAGGCTTAATTAATTCGTGCTAATTCGTGAAATTTGTGGCATTTTTTTATTTTTTAGGATATTAAAATTAAGAAAGAAGTTGCCGCGAATTACACAAATTTACACTAATTTTTTCTGTAGAAGACTTAATTAATTCGTGCTAATTTGTGAAATTTGTGGCAAAAATTTATTGTTTCAAAAATACGATTAGTGGTTTTATAAAAAGATCAAAAGATTCAATGTGAGGTAAATGTCCAATATTTGGAATTTCGATTAATTTGGAATTCGGAATTGCTTGTTGTGTTTTTTTACCCAATTCGGCATAATTTCCCATTGTTTTTCTAACTTCTTCAGAAACTAAAGGTTTTCCTAATGCCGTTTTGTCTCTTGTTCCGATAATTAAAAGCGTTGGACTTTTGATATTTTTAAATTCGTATAAAACGGGCTGTGTAAAAATCATGTCATACATAAGAGCCGAATTCCAAGCAACAGCACTATAATTTGAAGCAGTTGTCCAGCCAGCGCTCAATTCTGCCCATTTCTGAAAATCAGCATTCCATTTACCATCATAATAATTAGCCATTTGATAATTTTTAATGCCTTCATAATTTTGTTTTAATTCAGCTTCATACCACCAATCTATAGATTTGTAAGGAACTACTAATTTCCAGTCTTCTAAACCAATTGGATTTTCCAATACTAATTTTTCTACTGTTTCAGGATACATTAAAGTAAATCTTGTAGCTAACATACCGCCCATAGAATGTCCTAAAATGGTAGTTTTTTCAATTCCTAAGTGATCGAGTAGCTTTTTGGTGTTTTCGGCTAACTGCTGAAAAGTATATTGGTAATTATCGGGTTTTGTAGATTTACCAAACCCTATCTGATCTGGAACAATAACCCGGAAACCTTCTTTTGTTAAAGCTTTTATGGTTGTTTCCCAGTATGCTCCATTAAAATTCTTGCCGTGCAGTAAAACGATATTTCGATTGTTGTAGTTGTCAGGTTTTATGTCCATGTAGGCCATTTGCAGCATCTGGAGCTGATTACTTAATTCTAGAAAATGCACAGGAAACGGATATTCGTAATTACTCAAATTGATGTCGAGTGCTTTTATATTTCCTTCTTGAGAAAAACATAAAATTGGAATGAAGAGTAGTAGTAACTGCTTTATAATTTTCATTTTCTGATTGGATTTAAATTAAGAATTACAAAACTAAAGGTAAGGATTTTTTTAATAAAGCTTAAAGTCTTAAAGTTATCAGAAAAAAGTAAGGCTTTAATCGATTATTATTCAAAAGACTGATTAGTTTTTTAATTTTGTTTGATTGCAACTATTTGATTTTTAAAATGTTGTATTTAAACGAGTAATGAGGTACTTGAAAGGAATTGTTTTTAGAAGAGCAGTTATGTTCGTAAATTTGATATAGAATGTTGTAAGCTAAAAAATAGTATTATGAAAAAATCAATACTTTTATTCCTGCTGACTGTCCCCACATTTGCTCAAGAAATTAACACATTTGATTTCGCTGTTATCAACTCTACTTTAATTTCTCCCAATATTGATCTGGATAAAGGCCGAAGCGTTGTCGCGGGCAATGAAAATCAATATTCGACTTATTTTCAGTATGCTTTTAATATGTGTGAGGATGATCTTATTTTGGGCGCTGGTATCGATAAATCTGAGATCGATCGTACGTATATTGGTTATATAGGTAAAATATGCAATAAGTTTAGAGCAACGATAGCAATTGGTTATTTAGAATCGAGAAGTGGTTACGACGGAACTTTTACTGGATTTAGCGTTTCGTATCATTTTGGGGAAAATACTTTTGTAGGTGCAAGTCTAGAAAATCTGCATTCTACGAGTGTTCGTTATGATACTGATGAGAGTTTTAGTTATTATAAAAAGTTATGTCCAAAAGTCTTTGCGAGTTATGCAATTATACCGCATTTAATTGCTTTCGGACAATTGAGCAGCAGGGTTAATGACATTGCCTTAAAATATCAAAATAATCGTTTTGCTGCAGGCGGATTTTACTCTGGACAAGGTATTGAAGGGATCTTTGGAACACTAAATATTGGCAGGTTTGCTATTTCCTGCAGCACTACTTTTGATAAGGTTGATTTTGGATTAAAGTTTCAGTAATTATTTACAGCAATTATTTTTTAAGCGTAACAACTTGTTGTGGGTAAGGAATATCTATTTTAGCTTCGTCAAAACGTTTTTTGATGCTTTGCAGTAAATCGCAATACATGACAAATCCGTCTGTTGTATTTTTTGCCCATGCCCAAGTTTTTATGTTCACACTAGATGCAGCAAGCGCTACTACGCGCGCGTTTACCAAAGGTGTTTTTTTCTTTTTGTCTTCGGCAGAACGCGTGTCTATAAAAAGAGGATGTTTGGCAACTTCTTCTTTCATAATTTCTAAAGCTTTTTCGATATCTGAATCGTAGCCAATACCAATTTCAATTATTTTACAGCATTTGGTATCGTGCATATTGGTATTGAGTATGATTTGATTGCTGATTACTGAATTTGGGATTATAATTCGGTTGTTTTCAGGGTCTTTAAGTACAACTTGTCGTAAATTAATATCTTCAACAGTTCCCACAAAATTGTTGATTGTAATTCTGTCATTGATTCGGAATGGTTTAAAAATTACCAAAAAAATACCACTTACAATATTACTTAAAGCCTGTTGCGAGGCCAAACCAGCAACTAAAGAAATAACGCCGGCACCAGCTAGAAAAGAATGCCCGATGATTTTAAATTCAGGAATTTGGATTAAGGCAAAGGCAAATCCTAAAATATAAATAACAGTAACAACAAGATGTCTTAAAAAATTTAAACCTGTTGCATCATATTCTTTATCGGTTAGTTTTCGATAAAGAAAGTATTTTAATGCTTTTCCTGTTATAGCGCCTAAAAAGATTGTGGTTAGCACTATTATGGTAACAAAAATGCCGATTCTGAAATCACTTAAATAATTAATCATAAGCTTAGGTTTTAATTGAAAAATCCAAAAAACGACAGGCTTAATGTGTTTTTTGGATTTTTATAATTTATAACAAAGAAGTTTAAAATTTAAAGTCCAACAAAGTCATCACTTTTAGGAAAAATACTCAAGGCTTCAATTGCAATTTCTGGAGTAGGAGAAGCTAATTTACGTAATTTAGTGTCCATCCAGGCACCATCTACAGTAATTACTGCGCAAAGCGTATCATCTTCTTTTCTAAATTCGTGTACGATTGACCAGCGCGAAGCATCGGTTTTCATTTTTGAGGTTTTAGTATGAAGGAATATTTTATCTGAAAGTTTTAATTCTTTTCTAAAAATACATTCTTCTCTAAATAAAACGGGACCAAAACTCTGCGTCTGCATTACTTTTAAGGTTAAACCCAATTGTTCTAATATTTCGATACGATGCTGTGCTCCAAAATCGTAATAGGCACTGTGACGAACATGAAAATTGGGGTCAAGATCTGACCATCTAAAAGATAATTCTTTAATAAATGAAACCATTTTTTATTTTAATTTTTAATGTTATTTAAGCTGTTTTTTATAGAACATTTTCTTAGAAAAACAGTCCTTTTTCAGAAAACCGAAATTACAAATAAAAAACCGAAATAGTTCTTCTAAAAGTTATGGTATCATGATAAAAACCTGTTAAAAGTTTTTTAGAAGAATTTATAGAAAAGAATTTCTGCTAAACCATTTTTGATAATTCTACTTCAAGCTTATCAAAGTTTTCTTCGTTTTTATCGACTACAAATGGTTTGAGTTTATTACATTCTTCTATGGTGCTGAAAAGCATTTTAAAAACCACTTTTGTCTGATTTTCTGATATTTCTTCGAATGTTGCAAGAATTTGAAAAAGAGGTTTTGAATAACGTTTCCATGCAATAAGATTAGGTTGGTCTATTTTTATAAACTCACATTCGTTAGCATAATTTCCTTTGTCTGGTCCATGCATAATAAAGCTCCATTTACCGCCTTCGCGAAAGTCAAATTCATTAAAAGTATTTGTAAAGCCTTTTGGTCCCCACCAATTTTTTAGATGATCTGGGTTGCTCCAAGCGCTAAAAACAAGTTCTTTCGGGAAATTCAGAATCCTTGTTGTTACAATTTCGGATTCTGGGGTTGTTATAATAATTTCTGAGTCCATTTTAAGCTATTTTTTTGTAAATCAGATTTGTGAAGTATAAAGTTAGCTGGTTTAGTTTTTAATTTTAGAATTTTCTTCTAATTTTTCTTGCTCAATTTCCTTTTTCGGAGTTAGTTTATTGACAATCCAAGGCAGTGTAAGTCCTTGTCCGATAAGGGTAAGTAGTACTACGGCAACAGAAATAAAGATAATAGCATTTCTTTCCGGAAACGGAGCTCCGTCTGAGAGTGCTCTTGGTAATCCCATTGCAATAGCAAGTGAAACAATACCGCGCATTCCAGACCAGCTCAAAATAATACTATTATTGAAGTCTAACAGCGCATGCTCGCTCACTTTTCTTTTTCCTTTGGTATTTTGAAAAGCTTTTTGCAGATTGATTTTCTGCAGAAATATCCTCGCCATTCTAATTAATAAAGCTACAATTGTAATCACTATTGCATAGCCAATATACGGCAGAATCATATTAGTGTCAATGTCATTTAAAATATAACGGAAGTTGAGACCAATTAAAATAAAGATTAATCCGTTTAGAAGAAAAATAATAATGTCCCAAAGACTTCTAGATTGGTTTTTTAAAGTTTCGGGAAAGATTTTATTGCTAAAACGAGAAATACTTAAGCCTAAAACTACAACTGCTATTACGCCAGAAACATGAAGATGTTCGGCAACGAGATAAGCAACAAATGGCATTAAAAGCATAAAACTAATAGTGACGTTTATGTTTTTACGGACTTTGGTTAGTATAAAGGCAAGAATTTTTGCCAACACAAAGCCTACTAAAAAACCACCAGCTAATAAAATGACAAATTGCAGTGCTGCTTTCCAAATAATAAAAGCAGATCCCATTACGGCTGCAACGGCAAAACGATACGCTACCAATGCAGATGCATCATTAATAAGACTTTCGCCTTCTAAAATGGTGATGGTTTTATGAGATAATTTTAATCCTTTTGTAATGCTTATTGCAGCTACGGCATCTGTAGCAGAAAGGATTGCTCCGAGTACAAATGCTAAAGGCCAAGTCATTTCTGATATTAAATAATAAGCTACAACTGCAATTCCGGTTGCAGTCATAAAAACTAGAGAAATGGCCAAAGTGCCAATTGTATTAATGTTTGTTTTAAAATCTTTTGGAGAGATATTAAAAGAAGCATCGTATAATAATGGAGGCAGAAAAATCAGGAAAATAATTTCAGGATTAATTTCGATTTCAGCCATTGTTGGGATAAATCCAATTGCGATTCCAACAATAACGAGTAAAATAGGATAGGGAAGTTTTGCTTTTTCTGCAAAAGCCGAAAGACCTATTACAATGGCTAGAATAAAAATTATGATGCTGTAGTTTTCCATTTTTGTTTTTGCTAAATGATATTATAATTGATTTTTTATTAGTCGAAGTCGTACCATCTTGGAAGGTCTTCATTTTCAGTATTCTCTGTTGGGAATATTTTACTAAGTCGATAAATCATTTCTATTTTGATAATAGGATCTTCCGAGTTTTCGGCTAAATCTTTTATTGTGTCTATAGCTTCTTTAGTTCCAATACTTTTTAGAGCATGTCCGCACTGATTGATAAATTGTCCTGTTCCAGTACTGTAAGCTTCCAAGAAATCATACTTTTGTTGTATTGCAATTTTAATCACAGGAACACTAGATGGATGTTCTCTCCATTGCAAATTGTGTATAATATCATCATATTTTCTATGCCAAGGCTCTAATAGTATTTGATGAAGCAAATCTAACATATCATTATCCTCTTCTATTACCCAAAGAAAGAAAAGACAAAATTCCATATCATCACTATTTTTAGCAGCTATGATATCTTTTATGATTTTTCTTCCTATTTCATGTTTGGATTCTATCGGAAAAGGAAGTTTTTTTATAAATTCTTCTTTATGGAATGTATTGCTTTGATGATTTTTAAAGTCTTGTTTAAGTTTTTCTATCATTATATCTAAATTGTAAGTATTGATTTTTATGTTTATTGACTTGTTTTTTTAGGCTAAATTACAGCTGACTAAAATAGTAAGCTTTATAAAGCATAGATTTTAATTAATTGCTAATGTATATATTTCAGTCTTTAATTGAAAAAATAATAAGACATTAAAGCGGCTAATTAAGATTAGTTTTTTTGCTGTAACAGAAGAAAAAAAGTATAAACGAGCTTGAGACTTTGGTAGAAATTGTGTCTGATAATGACACGTAAAGTACTGATATGCCATAGATGTCAGGTATTGAAAATGTCATGTTGTCAGATGATTTTAGAGCTCGGACATAAAACTGACAATTTACTTTGGTTTTTTATATTGGCACAAAGATTGACTTATGCCACATGAGTTTATAAATTAGTATATCAAAATTAAATATATAAAAAATGGGTAAAATAATCGGAATTGACTTAGGTACGACGAACTCTTGTGTTTCTGTAATGGAAGGTAACGAAGCAGTTGTTATTCCTAACGCAGAAGGAAAAAGAACAACGCCATCTATCATCGCTTTTGTTGAAGGTGGAGAAATTAAAGTAGGAGATCCTGCAAAAAGACAAGCAGTAACTAATCCAACTAAGACTATTGCTTCTATTAAACGTTTTATGGGACACACTTTTGCTGAAACTACAAATGAAGCAAAAAGAGTATCTTACAAAGTAGTAAAAGGTGACAACAATACTCCACGTGTGGATATTGATGGTCGTTTATATTCTGCTCAAGAATTGTCTGCAATGACTCTTCAAAAAATGAAAAAAACTGCTGAAGACTATTTAGGTCAAAATGTAACTGAAGCGGTTATTACTGTTCCTGCTTACTTTAACGATGCACAACGTCAAGCTACAAAAGAAGCTGGAGAAATTGCTGGTCTTAAAGTTATGCGTATCATCAATGAGCCAACTGCAGCAGCACTTGCTTACGGATTAGATAAAAAAGGAACTGATCAAAAAATTGCTGTTTACGATTTAGGTGGAGGTACTTTTGATATCTCTGTTCTTGAATTAGGAGACGGTGTATTTGAAGTATTATCTACAAATGGTGATACTCACTTAGGTGGAGATGATTTTGACCACGAAATTATTGACTGGTTGGCTAATGAATTTTTAGCTGAAGAAGGTATTGATTTACGTTTAGATCCAATGTCATTGCAACGTTTGAAAGAAGCTGCAGAGAAAGCAAAAATTGAATTGTCTTCTTCTTCAGAAACTGAAATCAACTTGCCATACGTTACAGCTACGGCTTCAGGACCAAAACACTTAGTTAAAAAATTATCAAGAGCTAAATTTGAGCAATTGACAGATTCTTTAGTTAAACGTTCTATGGAACCAGTTGCTAAAGCATTAAAAGATGCAGGTTTATCTACATCTGATATCGACGAAGTTATTCTTGTTGGAGGTTCTACTCGTATGCCAAGAATTGCTGACGAAGTTGAAAAATTCTTTGGTAAAAAAGCATCTAAAGGAGTTAATCCTGATGAAGTTGTTGCTATTGGAGCAGCTATTCAAGGTGGAGTTTTATCTGGAGATGTAAAAGATGTATTGTTATTAGACGTTACTCCTTTATCTTTAGGTATCGAAACTATGGGTGGTGTATTGACTAAATTAATCGAGTCTAACACAACTATTCCAACAAAAAAATCTCAAGTATTCTCTACTGCTGCTGATTCTCAACCATCTGTTGAAATCCATGTATTACAAGGAGAAAGAGCTATGGCTGTTGATAACAAAACTATCGGTCGTTTCCACTTAGATGGTATTCCACCAGCACCAAGAGGAGTTCCTCAAATCGAGGTTACTTTTGATATTGATGCTAACGGTATCATCAAAGTTTCTGCAACTGATAAAGGAACTGGAAAATCTCACGATATCCGTATCGAAGCTTCTTCTGGTTTAACAGCTGAAGAAATCGAAAGAATGAAAAAAGATGCAGAAGCTAACGCTGATGCTGATAAAATTGCTAAAGAAAGAGCTGAGAAATTAAACGAAGCTGACAGCATGATTTTCCAAACAGAAAGTCAATTGAAAGAGTTAGGAAGCAAACTTGCTGACGATCATAAAGTTGCTGTTGAGTACGCTTTAACTGAATTGAGAATGGCTCACCAATCTCAAGACATCACAGCTATTCAAACTGCTCTTGACAACATCAATGCAGCTTGGAAAACAGCTACAGAAGCTATGTATGCTCAAGGTGAACAAGGTCAACAAGCGGCTCCTCAACAAGAGCAGTCTCAAGGTGACAATGTTGAAGACGTTGAATTTGAAGAAGTAAAATAATTCTTCTTTTTAATTAATATACTTAGAAACCGAGTCAGAAATGACTCGGTTTTTTTATTTATATTTACATTGTAATTACAAAATAAAAAATGGAAAAGTTGATTGTTAAAAATTTCGGACCAATAAAAGAAGCTGAGATAGATTTGACTAAATATGTTGTGTTTATTGGAGATACTTCTACTGGAAAAAGTGTTTTAGCGAAGTTGATAGCAATATTTAGAGATAGTTTCAACTTCTTATCAATTCAAAAAGATATTCAAATTATTGATTTTAAAAAAGAATTGAAAAAGTATAATATAAATTTTAATTTTGATGATTCGGAAATTATTTATTTTGGTAAAAAAGTTAATTCGAATGATTATATTAAATTATTAGAATTGAAAAAAGATAAAATTCGGTTACTTAATGAAACTAATAAAGAGGAATTTCTAAAACTATTCGATAATATACAAAATGAAACATTTGAGAAACTGAGTCTTCCCACATATATAGATTTTAAAAAGGAACAATTTCTTGAAATTTTCTATAATGATTTTTTTAAAAGTATAAATTCAACTTATTTTCCAGCTGAGAGAATATTATATTCTTTAACAGGTAATTCTTTGTCTGGATTAATGGCAAATAATGTAGCATTACCAGATTGTTATAAAGAATTTGCAGCAAAATATGAAGTTGCAAGAAAAGAAATCAGTCAAATTAAATATACTGCTTTTAATATTGAATATAATTTTGAGAATGGATTAGATGAAATATATTTTGGAGACAATAAAATTCTATTAAACGAGGCTTCAAGTGGTATTCAATCGTTAATACCGCTTCTTATAGTATTGGAAAATGAAATTTCAAAAAATGATTTTGATACAGGTAAATTTTTAATTTTAGAAGAACCAGAATTAAATTTATTTCCAATTAAACAAAAAAGATTAATTGATCATATTTCATTAAAAACCAATAATACGAAGCATAAAATTGTTATCACAACACATAGTCCATATATTCTTTCGGCATTGGATACATTGATACTTGCAAAAAACACTTTCAATGAGCATCCAGATTTAAAAGGAGAGATAAACTCGATTGTTTCCGAAGATAAATGGATAGATTATGAAGATATATCTGTTTATGAAGTGCGAAATGACGGAAAAGTATATTCAATCAAAAATGAAGAATTTCGCAGTATAGATACTAATGCAATTGATGGAGTTTCAGATATTATTTCAGAAGAGTTTGATAAATTAACAGAGTTACGATATGCACAATAGTTTTGATGATCTAATTGAAGCGAATCAAAATTGTTGTTCAAAAAGTAAAGTTGCTTCTGAGAATGGAAAAAGATTTGAAATTGATTCTAATGAAGAATTTACTAGAATAAGAATTGATGATTGTCTGATTTCTTCTCAACAAGTTGAAAAATGTGATTTTGGCTTTGTAAGACATTTTAATAATGAATTTTATTTCGTTGAATTAAAAGGTAAAGATGTTAAGAAGGCTTTAAATCAAATCATTAGTACGATTAGTGTTTTTGAATCTACAATTATTAAAATTCCAAAAGAAAAAAGATTTGGATTTATTGTTAGTTCAAGAAACCCGTTATTAAGTACTGAAACTAATAATTTAAAACAAGCTTTTGCGAAAAATTATGGACGTCTTTTAGAAATTAAAAGTGTTCATTGTAAATACATTTCAAAGTAAACCGAAACCGAGTCAGAAATGACTCGGTTTTTTTTTGGATTTTTTTTTCTGAATGTGACTATCCGTAATTATATGAGGTTTTTTAGTGTTTAATTTGAAATGAAAATTAACCCAAAAAACAAATTATGAAAAGATTTTTAACTATTGGACTTTTGTCCCTATTGGTCGTATTTACAAGTTGCAGCAGTGATGATAATGATGATAACGGCGGTAGTGGTTCAGTTACGGCTACAATTAATGGTGCTGAATGGAAAGCTACAAAAATTACAAGTGTTACTTTGATTAAAGTTCCAGGTGAAGATGGCGGCCAGCGTTTTGATATCAATGTTCAGAACGATTCGCAAATGCTTTTATTAGCATGTGAAAGCGAACTAACAACCAATGATGCAATGCCATTAAAAGAATATACTTTTGAGGATCAAGATGATGATACTGATACGCCAATAGTTACTACTAGTAATGCATTATTTTTGAATTATTATCTGGTAGATGGAAATTCTTATGGAGAACATTTTCCTAAATCTGGAAAAATAACAATTACAGCTATGGATCCTCAGAAAAAAACAGTTTCAGGAACATTTAGTTTTACTGCTGAAAAAGTAGGTACCTTACAAACTAAAATCGTAACTCCTAATGTTTTTGAACTTACCAAAGGAGTTTTTAAAAATCTGCCTTATACCGTTATTAAAGCGCAATAAATGGTATTTAAGCATAAAAAAACCGAGTCAGAAATGGCTCGGTTTTTTTATGGATTTGAATTTTTAAAATTCTATATATTCTTCTGCTGATTTTATTATATTAACGTCGCCCATTAAAGTAGGTTGATCCATTTTTACGATCAATTTTGAATTGCTTTTCAGTTTTATTTCAATATCATTAAAACCAATGGATGAAAAAATTAGAATATCTCCCTTTTTAGCTTTTATAGAAAATTCACCATCAAAATTTGTCTGCGTTATGTTTTTAGTTCCTTTTATAGAGATGTTTACTGCTGGAAAAGGCATTTTAGTGTCGTCATAAACAACACCATTGTATTGCTTGATTTCCTTATCTGAATTTGTTTTTGTAGCGCTATCGCTATTTGATTGCTTATTATCAGTCTGTTCTATTTTTGGTTTTTCCTGTGCTTTAGCAGATTGATTTCCTAAACCTAAAAAGGCAATTACAGAAGCTGCAGCAATAACCCAAAGAGATTTTTTTTCTTTCGTAATTATTAAATCTCGATTAAGTTGATAATTATTAAAACGACCGCATAAATTTTCATTTTCATTATACGCTAAAACAATTTCTCTATCGGAAGCTTTAGTAAAATCGATTACATTTTTTTGGCAATTACTGCAAAATCTACCTTTTTGAGATGGAGACATTTCGAGCCAATTTTCATGACATGGTTCTGGAATTGAGATTTTTATTTTAGAAGTCATTTGAATAATAGTTATGATATAATATTCTGATTTAGATATAAAAATCCAAGTTAAGAATAATTCAGTTTTTTTATGGCTCTTACAAAAGAATTTGATTTAATTACTTTTTATGTCTTATTACTCCATAGCCAACCGTTATCGGATCAAAAGGTGCTTCGTTAGGTTTAAGATTGATTTCAATATTGGTTTTATTTGTAATGGTAAATTCAATTTGGTTATAATCCAAAAAGGAGAATACTAAGATATCTCCCTTTTTAGCTTTTATAGAAAATGTACCATCAAAATTTGTTTGTGTTGTATTTTTTGTTCCTTTAATGATAACATTTGTACTAGGTAGAGGAGTTTTTTGTTCATCATAAACAACACCACTAAATTCTTTGATTTCATTATCAGAATTCACCTTTGTAGCGCTATTTGATTGCTTATTATCAGTTTGTTCTATTCTTGGTTTCCCTTGGGCTTTTGCAGATTGATTTCCTAAACCTAAAAAAGCAATTACAGAAGCTGCAGCAATAACCCAAAGAGATTTTTTCTCTTTCGGAATTATTAAATCTCGATTAAGTTGATAATTATTAAAACGACCGCATAAGTTTTCATTTTCATTATACGCTAATACAATTTCTCTGTCGGAAGCTTTAGTGAAATCAATTACATTTTTTTGGCAATTACTGCAAAATCTGCCTTTTTGAGATGGAGACATCTCGAGCCAATTTTCATGACAAGGTTCTGGAATTGAGATTCTTATTTTGTGAGCCATTTTATGTTTTTATCTATAAATGAAATGTAAGCCAAATTTTGTATTTATAAAAGTAATTATTTTTTTGATCTTTCCTCTAAAACATAGTTATCAAAATGATAATTGTCATTTCCTGTTCGGATTCTTTTTTGTAATATTACTATATAAATTATTCTTTGAATGAGAAAGATAAAATACAAGAAAGGGCGCAAGCTTCAACATATTACATTAGAGTATACTGGGACACAAAAAGAACATAAATCTGAGATGCAGCTTTTTGTATATAATGATGCAGAGGTTACTGAATATGACAAATTAGAGCTGGCTGCATTAGAAACTTGCATGGCTTATTCTAAAAATAACTGGCTGAATGTTCACGGACTTAATGACATCAATTTAATTAAAACAATTGGAGCACATTTTAAGATCGATGATTTTCTTTTGGCCGATATTTTAAATACTACCAAAAGAACAAAACTGCAGGAAGAAGAAGATATTTTGTTCTTTAATATTAAATCACTTTTGCCTTCTGAATATTCGGATAATATTAGTGTTGAGCAACTTAGTTTTATTTTGAAAGATGGACTTTTAATCTCATTTCAAGAAAAACGAAGCGATTTTTTTACCCACATACGCGAACGCTTACGCACGCATTCTGGCATTGTAAGAACTAAAAAGGTAGATTATCTGCTTTATTTATTATTAGACGCTGTAATGGAGAATTTTTACATTACACTGGAAGATGAAGAAGATAAAGTAGAAGAATTAATCAATGAGACTAAAAAGGATTCGAAGCCCGCTATTTTAGAAAAAATTGAAAATCACCGTGATAATTTAAATTTTTTAAAACGTTCTATTATTCCACTTAGAGATTCCTTATATTATTTAAAAACCATTAAAGATGATGACACTTATAATGGAATTGAAAAAGATACGTTTAATTTCTTTATTAGGCTGCATCAAAAAAGTTTAGAGCTTTTAGAGCAGATTGAGTCCGATATGAGTTCATTAGAAAGCGCATCAAATTTCTATTTTTCAGAACAAAGCCGAAAAATGAATGAAATTATGAAGACCCTTACGATCATATCAGCCGTATTTATTCCGCTGACATTTATAGTTGGAGTATACGGAATGAACTTTGAAAACATGCCCGAGCTTAAAACACAAAATGGTTATTTTGTTGTTATGGGCATTATGGTTTTATTGGTAATAGCACTAATTATTTATTTCAAAAAACGACGATGGTTTTAATGTTTGCTAAAAGATTAAAACTGCTATTTAAAATACATTTATTATGAGTAAAGCTATATATATAGCCACAAGCGATCAGAATAGTGGAAAATCGATTATTACACTCGGTTTGATGGGGATTTTGATTGGAAAAACGGCTAAAGTAGGTTATTTTAGACCTATTATTGAAGATTTTGTAGATGGTGAATTAGACAATCATATAGAAACCGTTCTTTCGCATTTTAACCTTGATATTAAATTTGAAGATGCTTATGCGATTACTAAAAGCAGATTGATCAAAAAGAAAAATAAAGGTAAAATAGGGGAAGTTTTAGATCTAATTATCGAAAAATACAAACGCCTTGAAGAGCGATTTGATTTTGTTTTGGTTGAAGGAACGAGTTTTACTGGCGAAGGAACTTCAATAGAATTAGATTTGAATGTTCTTATTGCAAAAAACCTCGGAATTCCAACTATAATTATCGGATCTGGAGTTGGTAAAACTTTAGAAGAATTGGTCGACAGCTTGCATTTGGTTTACGATTCCTTTAAAGTAAAAGATGTTGAAGTATTGTCTGTTTTTGCCAACAAAGTACAACCAGAAAATATAGAGCTGGTAACAAAAAGTCTGCAAAAAAACCTGCCGGCAAATGTTTTGATAAATACAATTCCTCTGATTTCGAGTCTGAACAATCCAACCATGCAGGAAATTGTTAATGCCCTTGATGCTAAAGTATTGTTTGGAGAAAATTATCTGAATAATGAAATTGGACATTACAGCGTTGGTGCAATGCAGCTGCACAATTACTTAGTTCACTTGCATGACAATGCGCTTGTAATTACGCCAGGAGACCGATCAGATATTATTTTAGGAGCTTTACAAGCCAACGAATCGGCTAATTATCCGACTATTTCAGGCATTATTTTAACGGGGAATATTATTCCAGAAGAAAGTATTTTAAAGCTTATAGAAGGTTTGTCTGCAATTGTTCCCATTATTGCTGTAGACGGAGGAACTTATAATATTACGAACAAAATAGGCAGCATCAAATCTGAAATTTACGCGAATAACACCCATAAGATTGAAACATCAATCAGTACTTTTGAAAAATACGTTGATAATGACGCTTTATCCGAAAGATTAATCACATTTGTAGCAGAAGGCATGACGCCAAAAATGTTTCAATACAACATGGTTAAAAGAGCCAGACAGCATCGTAAACATATTGTACTGCCAGAAGGAAATGATGAGCGAATTATTATCGCAGCTTCAAGATTATTAGACATGGATGTGGTTGATATTTCGATTATTGGAGATAAAAAACAAATAGAAAATAAAGTTACAGAACTGGGACTTACTTTTGATTTTTCTAAAGTAAATATCATAAATCCAAAAGAATCTAAACTTTATGAAGATTACGCCAATACGTATTACGAGCTTAGAAAAGCTAAAAACGTAAGCATAACAATGGCAAGAGATTTAATGGAAGATGTGTCTTATTTTGGCACTATGATGGTGTATAAAGGCCACGCCGACGGAATGGTTTCTGGAGCAGCACACACCACACAGCACACAATTTTACCAGCATTGCAATTCATTAAAACAAAACCAAATTCATCTGTAGTTTCTTCTGTATTTTTCATGTGTTTAGAAGACCGAGTTTCTGTTTTTGGAGATTGTGCCATTAACCCAAATCCAACGGCAGAACAATTGGCAGAAATCGCAATTTCGTCTGCAGAATCAAGTTTAGCTTTCGGAATTGAACCAAAAATAGCAATGCTATCGTATTCTTCTGGATCATCAGGAAAAGGAGATGAGGTAGACAAAGTAAGAACGGCTACAGCAATTGTAAAAGAAAAACGACCAGATCTAAAAATAGAAGGACCAATTCAGTACGATGCAGCAGTCGATTTAACTGTAGGGAAAAGCAAAATGCCAGATTCAGAAGTTGCAGGGCAGGCGAGTGTACTTATATTTCCTGATTTAAATACAGGAAATAACACTTATAAAGCCGTACAAAGAGAAACAGGAGCTTTGGCTATCGGACCAATGTTACAAGGCTTAAACAAACCCGTAAACGATTTAAGCCGCGGTTGTACAGTAGATGATATTATTAATACAGTAGTAATTACAGCCATTCAAGCACAAGGATTGTAATCAGTAAAAAAATAGTTGTTTCAGGTTTCAAGTTTCAGGTTCCAAAACTTGAAACTTGAAACTTGAAACTTGAAACTTGAAACCTGAAACAAAAAAACTTACCAACTTAAAAAAACAATGAAAATATTAATTATAAACTCAGGAAGTTCATCAATAAAATATCAATTAATGGTAATGCCTTCAAACGAAGTAATTTGTACAGGTATGATTGATAGAATAGGTTTAGAAACTTCAAATGTTACGTTTAAAACTTCATCAAATTCGTATGAAGAAATACTGCCAATCCCAACGCATAAAGTAGGCTTGCAAAAAGTAGCCGATATGCTTTTAGATGCAGAAAAAGGAGTCATTAAATCAACTTCAGAAATTGGCGCAGTTGGTCATCGTGTCGTGCATGGCGGCAGTTATTTTTCAGATACAACTATTATTACTCAAGAAGTAAAAGACAAAATTAAAGAGCTTTCAGAACTAGCTCCATTGCATAATCCAGCGCATTTGGTTGGAATAAATGTTGCTGAAGAAATATTTGCAGACGCTAAACAAGTGGCTGTTTTTGATACTGCTTTTCATCAGACAATTCCAGTAAAAGCTTATAAATACGCAATACCAAATTATCTTTTAACAGAAAACAAAGTAAGAGTTTACGGTTTTCATGGAACAAGCCACAAATATGTTTCAGAGAAAGCAATAGAATTTTTAGAACATAACTCTAAAATCATTACCATTCATCTCGGAAACGGCTGCAGTATGACAGCAATTAAAGATGGAAAAAGTGTTGACCACACAATGGGATTTTCTCCTTCAAATGGACTAATTATGGGTACGCGCGCTGGTGACATTGATCAATCGGTTATATTCTATATGATTAAAAATTTAGGATATTCGCCAGATGAGGTAAATTCGATTTTATTAAAACAAAGTGGCATGTTAGGTCTTACAGGTTACAGCGATTTACGCGATATAGAATCAGAAGCAGCAAAAGGAAACAAAGATTGTCAGCTTGCTTTATTGATGAATGCTTATAGAATTAAAAAAATAATTGGTTCATATACAGCAGCTTTAAATGGCTTAGACGCTATTATTTTTACAGCAGGAATTGGTGAAAACTCATCATATATGCGTAAGTTGGTTTGTACAGATTTAGATTATTTTGGAATAGAAATAGACGACGAAAAAAATCAAATTCGTTCTAAAGAAATCAGAGAGATTAATAAGCCAAGTTCTAAAGTAAAAGTTTTAGTAGTTCCTACAGATGAGGAATATGAAATTGCCAATCAGGTTTACAATTTACTTGAAAATTAATGCCATATTTGAAAAAATAATCTTAAGATAAATAAGATGGCAGTAACAAAAGCAGCACTTACAGAAGTTGATATTCAATCTTTAAAGAATAAGAAAAAGAATAATTCAAAAATGAGAATTACGATTTCACTTATCTCGACTTTAAGCCTTCTTATGGTGTATTTGATAGTAGGTTTTGATACCTCAAATTCTTTTTTTAGATTTTTTGCAGGGGCTGTAATTTTGATTAATTCGGCTCTCATTCTAAAATCACTCATAGATACTAATTATGATAATGATTTAAGTGAAAAGCAAAAATATGTTGGCACAGTAAAAGTAAAGAAGAAAGAATATTGGTATGACAATGAAGATAATTCAGAAATTTTTATGATCAATTTTGATGAATGGAGAATTGGAAATAAATCTTTTAAAGAAGAAATTTGGAATACAATAAATGAAGGCGATGAATTTTATGTAGAACAAGCTACTAATTCAGGTTTTCTTATAAAATTAGAAAAAGACAATGTAGATTTTAAAGCTGGACTTGCACGATAAAAGTATCATAATTATAAAACATTAATAAAAAAGCTCCTCCATCGAGGAGCTTTTTTAGGTATAAAAATTAAATATTTGTCAGTACCTTTGGCTATAAATCTGAATATTTTGAAATCGATACTTTTAAAATTACTTTTCTTCTTTTTCATCGCTTCACAAATTCAAGCACAAGAATTACTTCCTTTCGTAGAAAATTATAACAAGTCAGATTATCAAGGCGATAATCAAATCTGGAATGTTGTGCAGGGAAATGATAATGCGATGTATTTTGCTAATAATCATTATTTATTACGTTATGACGGCGTAATATGGGAAAAATATACACTGCCTAATAAAACAATCATTCGTTCAATTTTAATTGAAGGCGATAAAATCTATTCTGGTTCTTATAAAGAATTTGGGTATTGGTACAGAAAAGAAGGTAAAATGCATTATGTATCTATTACCAAAAATCTTCGCTTGTTTGATGATAAAGACAATGAAGAAATATGGAAAATATTTAGATTTAATGGTTCACTTTATTTTCAATCCTTCAACGATGTTTTTATTTATGATGGAAAAACTATTAGTAAAATAAAATTTCCATTTCTAATTTCTTATTGCTTTTCTATTGATAAAAATCTTTATGTCGCTTCTGTTCAAGATGGTATTTTTAAGATGAATGGAAAACACATTGCAAATCCAAAAGGCTGGAATATTTTAAAAAATACGGTTGTTCATGCCATCGAAAAGTATGAAAATGACACCTACATTTTTACACAGAAAAAAGGCGTTTTTATTATCGAAAAAAATGGACTGAGAGCTTGGAATAATCCATTAAATGAAACTTTAAAATCGACCACTATAAATGTTGCCAAATTTATTAAAGGCAATAAACTCATTATTGGAACAGGAAACAAAGGTGTTTTTATTTTAGATCTAAAGTCGAACTCGTATAAAAATATTGATCGAGATAATGTTTTAATGAACAATTCGGTTTTGAGTATTGGTTTTGACAAAGAAGACGATTTATGGTTAGGTTTAGATAACGGAATTGCTCATGTTGAGGTCAATTCGCCAATTTCATTTTTTTATGACAACTCAGGAATATTAGGCTCTGTTTATTCTGTTGCAACAACTAATAAAGGATATTTAATTGCTTCTAACCATGGTATTTTTGAGTTCAGTTCAGGCAAATTTAATATGATGCCCAATACACAAGGTCAAGGCTGGAATATTACTAAAATTGGCAGTAAATATATTATTGGTCATAATGACGGAACTTTCGCTTATGATAATGGCTCTTTATCCAAAATTAATGGCGTTAGCGGTGGTTGGAATTTATCTAAAAGCAGTATTAATGATACTTATTTTCAATCGACTTACAGCGGTATTTTAGTTTATAATGATTTATCAAATTTAGGACAATATAAGATTATTAAAGATCTCGCTAAACCCATTAAATATGTAGCTCAAAATAAGCAAAATGAAATTTGGGCGGCAGATAATTATCGCGGATTGTATCGTGTGATATTAGATAATGACTATAATACCAAAAAAATAGAAAATGTAACGCAGCAGAGCAAAATCAAGAATGATTTTGGTATTAAAATTTTTGAATTTAGAAAAGAAATACTTTTTCTAATTAATAATACTTGGTATACCTATAATTCGATTACAAACAAATTAGAGGAAAACGAATTATTTAATGCCAATTTTAAAAATGTTTCTGATGTTGTAGCCATAGACGAAGATCATTTTATGGTACTTCAAAATGGAATCTTGTATCATATTTATGCTACAGGAAATAAATTTGTATGGAACATTATTCAAGAGAAATATTATAAAGGAAAGTTGATTAATGAAAACCTAAGAATTTTCAAAAATGACAACCATTATCTTTTAAATTTAGACGATGGTTTTATTTCTCTTCAATTAAAATACGAAAACAAACAACCCAAAGCATTAAGAGTAGAAGCCTTTAGTGACGATGTTTTAATAGAAAACGACTCGAAAATAAAATTTAATAAAGAGCTCAAAATAAATGTAATTTCAGGTATTTACGGAGCAAGTAAGCCTAATTTGTTTTACAAACTCAATAAAAGCAGAGACTTTGTTTCAATTTCTGATGGGATTATTCTACTTAACAATTTAAGCAGTGGTTATCATATCGTAGTTATTTACAAACATGATGGCGCTAGTTATGAAAAAGTAAATGAGTTCGATTTTAAAGTAGCACAGCCTTGGTATTTCTCATTTTGGATGATTTTACTTTATTTATTGGTAATAGGAGGTGTTTTATTCTTTTATTACAAATGGAATAAGTTTCGCTACACCCAAAAATTAAAGTTACAGGCAGAAGAATTAAAACATCAAAGAGAAATCTTAGAAGTAGAATTAAAAGCTGAAAATGAATTAAACATTCAGGAATACGAAAAACACATTCTAGAATTAGAATTACAAACCAAATCCTCTGAAGTTGCTGGGAAATCTTTATCAATTGCCAAGCAGAGTGAAATGATTGAGAACATTCAGAATATTTTAGATTCTGAAAAAGATTTTAATAAACTTAAAAGCGAAATCAAAAAAGCAATTAAGATTAATGAAGTTAATAAACACGAATGGGAAACTTTTGAAACCAATCTAAATCAAATTCACAATGAGTTTATTATTAACCTCACAAAGAAGTTTCCAAACCTTACTCCAAAAGATATAAAACTGTGCGTTTATCTTAAAATGAACCTTTCTTCAAAGGAAATTGCACCTATGATGAACATCTCATTTAGAGGTGTAGAATTGCACAGATATCGCCTCAGAAAGAAATTAAACCTCACACAAGACGAAAACCTGTCAAAATTTTTATTAACTGTGTAAGATTCGTATGTGTTTTTTAAAGATATTATATTTTTACACATCATTTTTTACATAATTACAATACATCATTACTACATCATAACGTTATGTTAATGAAAAATATTAAGCTATTATTATGTTGATTAATAGCTTATTAATAAAGTATTTTGATGTAGTGATGTAGCTATGTAGTAGTGGTATTTGATGTACTACAACGTTGTAATTGTTTAATTTGGCTCTACTAACTTAAACGATTACGAACTGTATGAAAAATTTTATTTTTAGCTTTTTAGCGCTCTTACTGCTTCCAGCATATATGTCTGGGCAGTCAATAAAAGGAAAAGTATTAGATAGCAGCGGAATGGGAGTTCCCGGAGCTGTTATTAGTGCTCCAGAATCTAGAACTTCTGCCGATGCTGATTTTGATGGTAACTTTACTATTACTGCAAAGGTTGGAGAAACTCTAAAGATTACAATGTTGGGTTTTGATGCTGTTACAGTAACAGCAACTGCGGCACCAATGACGGTTACATTAAAAGAAGCGGGTGATACTGCTTTAAAAGAAGTAGTAGTAATTGGTTACGGTACGAGAAAGAAAATCGACAATACATCTGCAATTACTTCATTAAAAGCTGAAGATGTTACCAAAACAAAAGTAATGAATGCTTCTCAAGCCATTCAAGGTAAAGCGGCAGGTGTTCAGGTCATTGCATCTGATGCTCCAGGAAGTACACCTTCTGTTGTAATTAGAGGTTTAGGTACTGCATTAGGAGGAAGGAATCCTCTATATATTGTAGACGGTATGCCAACAGAAAACATCAATAATATCAATACTAATGATATTACGTCTTACGAAATTTTAAAAGATGCTTCATCTTTAGCAATTTACGGAACTAGAGCTGCAAACGGGGTTATTATCATTACTACTAAAAAAGGTAAAGGTGATAAAGTAACTGTAGAAGTAGAAAGTTTTGGTGGTTTCAGAAAACAACTTAAAAAGGTTGATATGGCAAACAGCAGTCAATATGTTGCTTACACAAATGCAGCTTTAGGGACTAATACATTTGCTGCAAATCAGCCGGTAAGTACAAATTGGCTTGATCAAATTACAAGAACAGGTTCTTATACTCAAAATAATATTTCGATTTCTGGAGCTTCAGAAAATGTTAAATATTTCTTTAGTGCTGGTAATTACGAAGAGAAAGCAATTCTAAATGGCTTAAATTACAGCCGTACAAATTTTAGAAATAATAATGAATACAAAATTTCTAAAAAAGTTACTTTAAATCAGAACTTCAGCTTCACTTCAGCTAATTCTGCTCCACAACCATTAAGTGCTTTTACAAACGCTTACAAACAATCTCCAATTGTTCCTGTACATTTTTCAACTGGTCAATACGGAGTGCCTTTTGTAGATGCTAACGGAGTTGCAAATACAAGTGGATCAGCATTTAATAATGTTGGAAATCCAGTTTCTCAATTGGATTTTTATGATGAACAGCAAAGAAGTGTAACACTTCAAGGAGGTTTAAAATTAGACTATGAAATAATTAACGGTTTAAAATTTACTTCACAATTTAATGGTGAGTATTATACTTGGAAACAATATAATTATGAAGATACTAAGAATATTTGGTTAGCTGCCGATCCTACTCGTGTTGCTGCTAATTACCCTGCAACTTCAAATACTAATTTATTGACAAAAGGTAGAGAGCAATATTTTAACTGGAACTTATCTAACTATTTCACTTACAACAAAGTTTTTGCAAGTATTCATGATGTTGAGGTAACTGCAGGTATGGAGGTTTCTGTAAAAGGACCAAGAGAAAATATTAGTATCGTTAGAAAAAATGTAAATCCAAATTCTAATTATTGGGCTTTATACAATGCTACAGATGGAAAAGGTGTAGATTATGCAGGAAATGTAGTAAATCTATATGATGTCGTATATAACGAAAGTAGATTAGCTTCTTATTTTGGTCGTTTCCAATATAAATTAATGGATAGATACTTATTGACAGGTACGGTTAGACGTGACGGATCTTCAAACTTTGCTAAAGATTATCGTTGGGGAACTTTCCCATCATTTGGTATCGGTTGGATCATGACGAAAGAAAGTTTCTTATCTGATATTAAAGGTATTGATTTAATTAAATTAAGAGGAAGCTGGGGTAAATTAGGTAATCAAAATGTACCACTTAATAATCAATCTTATAATTCTGGATTAAACAGTTATTTAGGAGGTTCAATTCTTTATGAAGGAACTACAATTTCATCTCAAATTGATCCAAGTTTATCTTGGGAAATTACAGAAGAAAGTTCTGCAGGTGTTGATTTCGAATTCTTAAACAGCAGATTAAAAGGATCTTTTGATGTATACGATAAAAATACAAGCAACGTAATTTTAAATACAAAACCTTATGTAACTTCTGGAATTACGTTAGCAAGTCCTGCTCACGTTGGAGAAGTTTCTAACAAAGGTTATGAAATTGCTTTACGTTGGGATGATAAAATTTCTGATAATTTAAGTTACTGGGTTGGAGGAAACTTCTCTCACAACAAAAATGAACTTGCCAGCTTAAAAGATTTAGAGATTTCACCAATTATTGGAGGAAATTTAGGGAATGGACAAAACACTAAAATTTTAGATAAAACTTCTGTAGGTCAGCCATTAGGTAGTTTTTACCTATATGATTATGCTGGTATAGATCCAGCAAATGGAAAAATGTTATACTACAATGCTGCTGGAGCAAAAGTTACTCAAGATGCATTAGACTTAACTAAAGACAGAAAATATGCAGGTTCTATTTTACCTAAGGCAAACTACGGAGTAACATTAGGATTAAACTACAAAAACATTGATTTCTCTGTTGATGGTTATGGAACGGGAGGCGCAAAAGTGTACAATGGTAAAAAAGCACAACGTTTTTCTGGAGAAAATGTAGAAGCATCACTTGCTACTGATTTCTGGACTCCAACGAATACTACAGCATCTAATCCTGCACCATTTAATCAAGTACCAGTTGCTTCAACTTATTACTTAGAATCTGGAGATTTCTTTAGAATTAACAACATTACTTTAGGATATAAACTTCCTTTAAATGATACAAGCTTTGTTAACTACTGTAGAATTTATGTAAATGCGATTAATCCATTTATTACTCAAAAATTCTCAGGTTTCTCTCCTGAATTAAACGGAGATGGTAATCCTTACGGAACTCAAGGTATTGAGCTAGATGCTTATCCTACTTTAAGATCATTCGTTTTTGGTGCTAATTTAAAATTTTAATATTATGAAAAAGATATATATATCAATGTTTGTACTATCGGCATTCTTTTTTACTGGATGTGCAGACGACTTTTTAGATGTTGATCAAACTCAGTCTATTTCTACAGACGATATTGAGTTATTCAACAATGATGCTGGTGCAGCAACATTTGTAACGTCTATTTACAGTAAATTTTTAGAATGGGACATGAGCTCATTTGGCTGGATCGGATTGGCAAGTATTACTTCAGATGATGCAGATAAAGGTTCTTCTCCAGGAGATACAGGTACAGATAAAGATGTTTTGGATGCGTTGACTTATAATTCATCAAATCCTTCTGCTGAGAGTACTTTTACTGCTCAATATGATGGAATTAATAGATGTAACCAAGCATTAAACATCCTTCCAAAATTAGACAAAGCAGATTCTGCTTTGAGAGAGAGATTAATGGGAGAAGCTAAATTTTTAAGAGCTTACATGTACTTTACTTTAGTAAAATGCTACGGAGGTGTTCCAATTGTTGATCACTTACCAAATCCTTCATCTATTGAAGATAAAAACATGTTGCTTACACGTAAAACGGCAGCTGAAACTTATGCTTTTATAGAGAAAGATTTAAACGAAGCAATTGCAGTTTTACCAGTTAAAGCAGCTTATTCAGATGATGAGAAAGCTAGAGCTTCAAAAGGCGCAGCTTATGCATTATTAGCAAAGGTTAATTTGTATCAAAAAAATTGGCAGAAAGTTGTTGACAACTGTAATTTGGTTACAGGATATGCTATTGCTCCAAGTTATGCTGACATGTTTAGAACAACCGGAGAAAATGGTGTTGAATCTATTTTTGAAATTAACGGAGTTGGTTCAGTACCAATTAAAGGAATTCAAGGTTACTCAAATACTCAAGGTGCTCGTGGTACCGGAGGATGGGGATGGGGATTCAATGTTCCATCACAAAGTTTATTAAATGCTTATGAAGCTGGAGATGTTAGAAAAGATGCAACTATTATTTTTAGAGGTACAACTTTATATGATGGTAGAGTAATTCCTGCAACAGTAGAAAACCCGATGTATAATCTTAAAGCTTATTCTTCATTATACACAGATGCTTGGGAAACAGATGCAAACATCATCTGCCTAAGATTTGGAGAAGTAGTATTGATGAAAGCAGAAGCATTAAACGAATTAGGGCAAACTTCTGAAGCTATTCCATTATTAAATCAAATCAGACACAGAGCAGGATTAGGTGATACTTCAGCAGCTTCTCAAGCTGATGTAAGAACTGCAATTTGGAAAGAAAGAAGAGTTGAACTTGCTTTTGAATTTGATAGATTCTTTGATTTAGTTCGTACAGGTCAGGCTAAAGCAGCTTTTGCAGCTGATGGTAAAACTTTTACAGAAGGTAAAAATGAATTATTCCCAATACCGGCATCATTCATCTTGCAAGCCAATGGTTTAACAGCACAAAACCCTGGTTACTAATTAAAATACCAAAATCACTTCCTTCAAAATATGAAGGAAGTGATTTTATTATAAAATCATAATACAATTTAGAAATGATTAGATCTTCACTTATACTTTTGTCATTTGCTTTTTTTAGTTGTGGCTCAAATGCTGAAAAACAAAAAGAAAACAATACAACAACTGTTGCAGAAAAACTATCAGACGAACAGCTTTTAGATGTTGTTCAAAAAGAAACTTTCAAATATTTTTGGGATTATGCTGAACCAAATTCTGGATTAGCAAGAGAACGTTACCATTCAGATGGAGTTTATCCTGATAATGATGCTCATATTGTAACAACAGGAGGATCAGGTTTTGGATTAATGGCTATCGTTTCTGGTATGTCAAGAGGTTATGTTACAAAAGAAGAAGGAGTAAAAAGATTAGATAAAATTGCTGATTTTCTTGCTAAAGCAGATCGTTTTCATGGAGCTTGGTCACATTGGATTGATGGAAATACCGGAAAAGTAAAACCATTTGGAACTAAAGATAATGGAGGAGACTTAGTCGAAACATCATTTTTAATTTCAGGAATAATTACCGTTCGTGAGTATTTAAAAACCGGTTCTGAAAAAGAAAAAGCAGTAGCTCAAAAATACGATGCACTTTGGAAAGGTGTAGAATGGCAATGGTTTACTAATAATAAAAATGTACTGTATTGGCACTGGTCGCCAACATACGATTGGCAGATGAATTTTCCGCTTGAAGGATATAACGAATGCTTGATTACTTATATCATGGCAGCTTCTTCACCAACGCATGCAATTGATGCGAAAGTGTATCATGAAGGCTGGGCGAGAAGCGGTGGAATCGTTTCTTCTAATACCAAATATAATATTCCACTGATTTTAAAACATAATGGAGCTGCAGAATTTGGCGGACCACTATTCTGGGCACATTATTCTTATGTCGGACTAGACCCAAATCAATTGAGCGATAAATACGCTAACTATTGGGATTTGAATGTAAATCAAGTAAAAATTGATTATCAATATTGTCTTGAAAACCCTAAAAAATTCAAAAATTACGGAGCAGATTATTGGGGATTAACCGCATCATATTCTAGAAACCCTGATGGTTCTGTAGGTTACGATGCACATATGCCAAGTAATGACAGAGGTGTAATATCTCCAACAGGAGCAATAAGTTCTATTGTTTATACGCCAAAAGAATCGATGGCTGTAATTCGTAATTTATATGAAAACCATTATAAAGAAACTTGGGGAAATGCAGGATTTTATGATGCAGTTGACTTAGGAAATAACTGGACAGCAAAAAGATATTTAGCTATAGATCAAGGACCAGAAGTAGTAATGCTAGAAAATTACCGATCAGGTTTATTATGGAAATTGTTTATGAATGCTCCAGAAGTAAAACAAGGTTTAACAAAACTTGGATTTAAATCAGGTAAATACGGATTATAATATTCATTAAATGAAATATAAAATAGCACTATTAATAGTATTGTTTTCTGCATTTGGTTTTGCGCAAAGCGAAACTACTGGAAAAATAAAAACGGTAATTGTAAGCAAATTCGAACTTGGTTATGCGTTGCATAAACCGGCTAATACAAAAGATAAAAAGCCATTAATAGTTTTTATTTCAGGAGATGGAGAAAAAGGAACAGACATTGAAAAAGTAAAAATCAATGGTCCTTTAAAATATCTAAAGACACATGCATTAGATGCTTACGTTCTAGCACCGCAATGTAAAGAAGATGAAAATTGGGATATAGAATCGATTTACGAATTGATTTTAAAAATCAAAAAAGAGAACAACATAGATTCTAATAGAATCTATGTAACAGGGTTAAGTTCTGGAGGCTGGGCAGCTTGGAATTTAGCGCTTTCATACCCAGATATGTTTGCAGCAATTGTGCCTATTTCTGGCTTTGTCGATTTGATTCAGTTAGAACAAGCTTGTAAAATAGCCAATATTCCAACTAGAATTTATCACGGATTATTAGACGATGTTGTAAAGGTTGATTATGCCGCTACCATTTACAAAGAATTAAAAAAATGCAATGCCAAAGATGTTCAACTGACCATTTTTGATGATGCTGGTCACGACAGCTGGACAAGAGTTTACGACAATCAGGCGATTTATGACTGGATGTTTAAACAAGTAAAAACGAATACGAACAAATAAATAAAATAGAATGAAAAACAAATTAGTCTTACTTTTTTTAGGATGTGCTGTTTTGAGTTACGCTCAAAAAAAGAACACTAAAAATACAGTGAAAATTAAACCAAAGTCTGAATTTGTAGCAGAGTTGATTTCTAAAATGACTCTAGACGAAAAATTAGGTCAGTTAAATTTACCAACATCAGGAGATATTACAACAGGGCAGGCAAACAGCTCAAATGTTGCAAAAAATATTGCTGAAGGTAAAGTGGGAGGTTTGTTCAACATTAAATCAGTTCAAAAAATTAAAGAAGTACAAAAGATAGCTGTTGAACAAAGCCGTTTAAAAATTCCATTGCTTTTTGGTATGGACGTTATTCACGGTTACGAAACAACATTTCCAATTCCGTTAGGATTATCTTGTACTTGGGATATGAATTTAATTGAAAGAAGTGCTCAGATTGCTGCGCAGGAAGCAAGTGCCGATGGTATCAACTGGACATTTTCGCCAATGGTAGATATTTCTCGAGATCCTCGCTGGGGAAGAGTTTCTGAAGGTTCAGGAGAAGATCCGTACTTAGGAAGCCAAATTGCTAAAGCAATGGTAAACGGATATCAACAACACGATTTAACAAAAAACAACTCAATTCTGGCTTGTGTAAAACACTTTGCTTTATACGGTGCGCCAGAAGCTGGACGTGATTACAATACAGTTGATATGAGTCATATCAGAATGTTCAACGATTATTTCCCTCCTTACAAAGCAGCTGTAGATGCTGGTGTAGGTTCTGTAATGGCTTCTTTTAATGAAGTGGACGGAATTCCTGCAACAGGAAACAAATGGTTAATGACAGATGTTTTAAGAAAACAATGGGGTTTTAAAGGTTTCGTAGTAACTGATTTTACTGGAATTCCAGAAATGATCGAGCACGGAATGGGAAATTTACAAGATGTATCTGCTTTATCACTAAACGCAGGTGTTGAAATGGATATGGTTGGAGAAGGTTTTTTAACGACACTTAAAAAATCTTTAGACGAGAAAAGAGTTACTATGGCTCAGATTGATAATGCGGTTAAACTTATTTTGGATGCAAAATATGATTTAGGATTATTTGAAGATCCTTATAAATACTGTGACGAAAAAAGAGCAAAAACTGAAATCTTTACAGCTGCAAACAGAAAAGAAGCACGTCAGACTGCATCACAATCTTTGGTTTTATTAAAAAATCAAAATCAAGCATTACCACTTAAAAAATCAGGTACAATTGCACTTATCGGGCCATTGGCAGATGCTAAAGAAAATATGCCGGGAACTTGGAGTGTAGCTACAAAAATGGAAAATGCAGTTTCATTACTTGCAGGAATCAAAGAAGTAGCCGGACCATCTACAAAAGTATTATATGCTAAAGGAAGTAATTTAGATTACGATGAAGAATTCGAAACTAAAGCAACAATGTTTGGAAAAACACTTCACCGTGATGCACGTTCTAAAGAAGAATTATTAGCAGAAGCATTAAAAATTGCTAATCAATCTGATGTGATTGTTGCAGCACTTGGAGAATCTGCAGAAATGAGCGGAGAATGCAGCAGCCGTACTAACTTAGAAATTCCACAAGCACAAAAAGATTTATTACAAGCCTTAATAAAAACTGGGAAACCGGTAGTTTTAGTTTTATTTGACGGTCGTCCGTTAGCATTAACAGAAGCTGCTGCTACAGTGCCAGCTATTTTAAATGCTTGGTTTGCAGGAACAGAAGCAGGATATGCTATAGCAGATGTTTTATTTGGAGACGTTAATCCATCAGGAAAATTAACAACAACTTTTCCAAGAAGCGTAGGACAAGTGCCAATTTATTATGCACACAAAAATACAGGAAGACCGCTTTCTAACACAGAAGGGAAATTCGAAAAATTCAGATCAAATTATATTGATGAAAGAAACGAACCATTATTTCCATTTGGATTTGGTTTAAGTTATACCACTTTTGATTATTCAAACTTGAAAATTTCATCAGATAAAATGAACTTCAACGGAAAAGTAAATGTTACTGTTGATGTAACAAACACTGGAAATTTTGACGGAAAAGAAACAGTTCAATTATACATTAGAGATATAGTTGGTTCTGTAACAAGACCAGTTAGAGAATTGAAAGGTTTCCAAAAAATAACGCTTAAAAAAGGCGAAAAACAAACTGTGACTTTTGAAATCACAGTAGAAGATTTAAAATTCTACAATTCTGAATTACAGTTTGTAGCTGAACCTGGAATGTTTGATGTTTTTGTTGGAACAAATTCAAACGCAGATAAGAAAGTTAGTTTTGAGTTAACTAAATAGTTGGTTTATTTATTATTGATGGGCCCTTCGTAATGGTTAACGAAGGGCTTTTTTTTAAAACAAACATTTTTTACTATTATAATTTTAGTTTTTAGATCATGAAAACAATTAAAGTAATTCTGTCCTTTCTTTTTTTGATAATAGTTGTTCTTTTTTCTTCTTGTGCTGAAAAAAAGAATGGTGTTGTAGCACATCGCGGTGCTTGGAAAGCAAATAATCTGCCCGAAAATTCTATTGCTTCACTAAGACATGCTATTGATATGAAAGCAGCAGGTTCTGAATTTGATGTTCAGATGACAGCAGATGATTCACTTGTGATCAATCATGATCCGCATTACAATAATTTAAAGATTGAAGAAACAAAATATGCTGACTTAATTCAGTTTAAACTTTCTAATGGAGAGAAACTTCCAACATTGCATGAATATATTGTTGAAGGAAAAAAGAATAATAAACACACCATTTTAGTGTGTGAAATAAAACCTTCGGTAATTAATGCAGAAAGAGGAAAGATAGTTGCCGTAAAAGTTGTTGAAACCGTAAAGAAACTCAAAGCCGAAAAAATAACCTGCTATATTAGTTTTGATTACGAAATTTTAAAACAAATTAGAAAAGTAGACCCCAAAACTACTTTGCAATATCTAGAAGGAAATAAATCTCCAAGCGAAGTTAAATTAGATCATATTTCTGGAGTTGATTATCATTATTCTGTTTTCCAAAAACACCCTGAATGGATTAAAGAAGCTAAAGACAATCATATAATCTTAAATGCATGGACGGTTAATGAAGCTGCAGATATGGATTGGATATTAGCTCATAATTTTGATTACATCACGACAAATGAACCCGAACTTTTAAATCAAAAAATAAAGGAGAAAAAATAGTTCTTGATTTAGATTTTCGCTCAAAAAAATAAAATAACATGAAAAAAATATACAAACATCTGGCAGTTCCCTTTTTGTCTTTTTTGATGTTGTGCACCAATAGTGTATCGGCTCAAAATAAAACAGAATGGTTTGATCCAAACAAACCAGCGACAACCTATTGTAATCCTATAAACATTGGCTACAATTACACGACGCAAAATCATAACGGAATTCCTGAAGCTCGTCGTTCGAGTGCAGATCCAGTTATCATTACTTACAAAGGCGAATATTATTTATTTGCAACCAATCAAGCTGGATTTTTCTGGAGTAAAGACATGTCTGACTGGAAATTTGTTTACGGAAGTTTCCAAAGAAATCCTGGTGATGACGATCAATGTGCGCCTGCTGCGTGGGTTGTAAATGATACGTTATTTTATGTAGGTTCTACTTGGAAAAAAGACCATCCGGTTTGGAAAACTGCCGATCCAAAATCTGGAAGATGGACCAGACACGTAAACACAGCAATGCTGCCAACTTGGGATCCTGCAATTTTTCAGGATGACGACAAAAAAGTATATATGTATTATGGTTCAAGCGGAAAATTACCACTTGTAGGTGTTGAGGTAGATTATAAGACTTGGCTTCCTAAAGGAAATCAGGCAGATTATGCAAAATTGTATGAAGCTACAGAAGTAGAAGACATTCAGAAACCTTATGGACAAGCAAAAGCAGTTGTAAATTTAGATCCTGCTGCACACGGTTGGGAACGTTTTGGACCAAATAATGATATGGAACCTGCGCCTTGGGGTAATTTTATTGAAGGTGCTTGGATGACCAAACACAACGGAAAATATTATATGCAGTATGGCGCGCCAGCAACGGAGTTTAAAGGTTACGCAAATGGTGTGCATGTAGGAGATAATCCACTAGGGCCATTTGTGTATCAAAAACACAATCCGATGTCATATAAACCAGGAGGTTTTGTTATTGGAGCGGGACACGGAAATACTTTTGCAGATAATTATGGTAATTATTGGAATACTGGAACGTGTAAAATTTCTATAAAAGACCGTTTCGAACGTCGTATTGATATGTTCCCTGCAGGATTTGATAAAGACGATGTAATGTATTCTATTACGTCTTACGGAGATTTTCCAATTGTATTACCAACAAGCCAGCGCGACCAGACAAAAGGAGCTTCTTCTGGCTGGATGTTACTTTCGTATAAAAAACCCGTAACCGTTTCTTCTTCTGAAGAGTGTAAAGAGGTTGAAACACATAGAATGGATAATGGAGGTAAAAAAGTATTTGAAAAAATCTGTTACGATGCTTCAAATTTAACCGATGAAAATATTCAGACGTATTGGACAGCAGCGTCAGATAAACCAGGTGAATGGTTGCAACTTGATTTAGGCAGTAAAATGGAAATTAATGCCTTACAGATTAATTATGCAGATCATAAAGCAACACAGCACAATAAGGCTATGGATATTTATTATCAGTATAAAATTTTTATGTCTGACGATGCTCAAAATTGGACTTTGGTTGTAGATAAATCAAATAACGATAAAGATGTTCCTCATGATTATGTAGAGTTAACAAAATCAATAAAAGCGCGTTATATCAAAATGGTTAATATTCATAACGCATCTGGAATGTTTGCGGTTTCAGATTTTAGAGTTTTTGGAAATGGATTGGCAGAAAAACCAAAAGCGGTAACTGGATTTAAAGTTGCAAGAAATGCAAAAGATTCTCGTAATGCGATGATTTCTTGGAAGAAACAATCTGATGCTATTGGTTATAATATTTATTACGGAATTACTCCAGATAAATTGTACAATAGTATAATGGTTTACGATGCAGATTCATACGATTTTAGAGGTTTAGACAAAGGAACAAAGTATTATTTTACAATTGAGCCTTTTAACGAAAATGGTATTGGCACAAAAAATAAAATTATCGAAGTAAAATAGTTTTTATTTCATATTGTCCGATTAAAATAAAAATCCGTGTAAAGCTGTGTCTTCGCGATAGCGAATCAGTTTTATCCGTGTTCTATATGCTGCATTTGAATTGAGACACGGATAAAACAGATTTACTTCGTAAAGACGCTGATCAAATGGATTTTTTTAGAATGATTAGAAAACATTAGTGTAAATGGCTGTTAGTATATTCTTAGAAAAGTTTTATCGGACGTCAATGTTTTCATTTTATGAAATTTTAAAAAGCCTTAATTGCAAATAACAAATTTGCAATTAAGGCTTTTTTTTGAGAAAAGGTTTAAAGAAATGCCCTTGAGTTGTAAAGAATTTTGTTCCTTTGTGTTGCTTGAAAAAAAGCGAATAATTAACCCAAATGCTACAAAACCTATGAAAAAAACAATTCTTTTAACTGTTTTGGTTCTAAACGGATTGACATCTTTTGCACAATCAAACGATGAAAAAAACATTAAACTATTTTATAAAAAGGCTTTAACCGAATCTAAATGCTATACTTGGTTAGAATATTTGTCTAATGATATTGGGAGCCGTTTATCAGGATCTAAAAATGCAGAAGCTGCAGTACAATACACCAAAAGTCAATTAGAAAGATTAGGACTTGATAAGGTATATTTACAAGAAGTAATGGTGCCGCATTGGGTTCGAGGAGAAAAAGAAACAGCCTACATTTTAAATAATAAAATCAAAACAGTTGTGCCAATCTGCGCATTGGGCGGATCTGTGGCAACTGCAAAAACAGGACTTACTGCTGAGGTAATCGAAGTGCAGGGTATTGATGAATTAAAAACATTAGGTGATAAAGTAAAAGGAAAAATCGTGTTCTTTAACAGACCAATGAATCCTGAAAATATTGAAACTTTTACATCTTACAGTGCTTGTGTAGATCAGAGATTTGCTGGAGCAAAAGAAGCAGCTAAATTTGGTGCAGTAGGAACAATCGTTCGTTCGATGAATTTACGTTTAGATGATTTTCCTCACGCAGGAGCTCAAAGTTATGGCGATTTACCAAAAGAGCAATATATTCCAACAGCAGCAATCAGCACAAATGGAGCAGAATTATTAAGCGGAACTTTAAAAAGTAATCCAGCTTTAAAATTCTATTTCAAACAATCTTGCGAAACTTTGCCAGATGCTTTATCATATAATGTAATTGGAGAATTAACAGGAACAGAACACCCAGAAAATATTATGGTTGTTGGCGGACATTTAGATTCTTGGGATTTAGCAGACGGTTCTCAAGATGATGGAGCAGGAGTAGTACAAAGTATGGAAGTAATTCGTATCCTTAAAGACTTAAACTATAAACCTAAAAATACAATTCGCGTTGTATTGTTTATGAATGAAGAAAACGGTGGAAAAGGCGGTGCAAAATATGAAGAAGTTTCAAAAACAAATAATGAAAACCATATTTTTGCTTTAGAAAGCGATTCAGGCGGATTTACTCCAAGAGGATTTTCTATAGAAGCAGATGATGCAAACGTGAAAAAAATACAAGGATTTAAAGACCTTTTTGAGCCTTATTTAGTACATAGTTTCACAATTGGACACGCAGGTTCAGATATTAGTCATTTAACGTCTAAAGCGATTGTAAAAGCAGGTTTAAAACCAGATTCGCAGCGTTATTTTGATTATCACCACGCAGCAAACGATAAATTTGATGCCGTTAGCAAAAGAGAATTAGAACTTGGAGCTGCTACAATGACAACTTTGATGTATTTAATAGATCAAACAGGAATTGAACTTCCTAAAGCAAACTAAGATTTTTTGAATCTTTAAAATATAGAAAGCTGCAAGTTTATATTTGCAGCTTTTTTTATTTGTAAAATTTAAAGCTTCATTACAATAGCATAATACAAAATGGTTATAGGAATATTAGAAAGTAATATTAGAATTTTAATACCAATATTTTTTCGCTGTTCTGTAAGCTTAATAAATCGATCAACCAAATGAATTAGCATTACAGCGTTGAGAAATAAAATAGAAGCAGCAAAAGGCCATGCAATAACCAATATGCTAGAACTTTCGTTAGAGACGATATAAAGCACAAATAAAACAGTGCTGATTACAAAAGATAAGATTGTTAAATCAATAGATTGAGTTTCCTCAAAATTTTTGTTGCTGATAGTTTTCATAAGTTTAAATTTTAAAAGTTTTTTGAATAACATCAATAGGCATAAAAAGCAGATTTGAAAAGTCCAGATAATAAAAAGAATAAGCACTTTTACCTTTTTTAAATTGCTGTAAAAAATAGCCAATCTTATTAGGGTAAAACACCGTTCCAGAGGTAATTACCAGAAACAAATACAAACTCAACTTTCCGTTTCCTAAAAGATAATACTGCATTCCAATTTCTTCTTCAACAGAAATTCCGGTATTGGTTAAAACATGAATAATATCATGATCTTCCAATTTTGGCTGTATATCCAAATGGTTTTTATAAAGAAAATTACCTAGCCCAAATCCCAAACTATTTTCAGGATAATCTAGTAGAGCTATTTTTTCAATTTCCCAAGGTGCATTTTTCTTTAAATACTTCTGATAGGGTTTTTTAGTGTATTCGTACAAGTTCTCAATAAATTTATCCTTCATGGTTTTGGTTTTTAAAGTTCTTTGAAATTCAAAGTAAAATAGTAAATAAAAAAGCTAACATAGATTTGAATTAGCTTTTTATGCTTTTTAATAATTGTCTATTACGGTCACTAATAAATTAGAATCGGCTAAGTTAGAAGGAGAAACAACCTTTTCCTCAAGCGGAATATCGTTTCCGTATCTTTCTTTTAATACTTTTTGAACCCTTTCATCTTCCAAATTAAAGTCTTTCATTTCCTGCAGTTTACACAATTCAATGCCAGCACCGTTTTTGTAGATTTTCCATATCAATTCAGAACAGTAAATTCTATTATCAGTCCATTCAAAATAAGCATCATATTCTTTGCCCATAAATTGATTTCCGTACGTCTTCATTTTTTGAAGCGTTTGTGCATTTAAAACAGTGGCAGCATTTTTCAGTCTTTTCACCACATATTTATGGTCTCTTCCGTGAGTAATCCAATCTTCAAGCGGCGTCATTCTTACAGGTTGAACAGCTTCAAAAACAAATTGCTTTCCATCTTTCATAAAAACAATTCCACAATGCGAAAATTTAGATTTTGTAGCAATTCTCACAGCCTCACATTGACTTGATTCTGAAGTCTGAAATATAAGATCACCGTCTTGAATTTTAGCTAAAACAGCACTTTCAGACTTAGTTTTCGCAAACGAATTAAGCGGAAAAACCAGCATTGTGACATATAGCGCACAAGCAAAACTGATTAAGAATGTAACGCCGAGAAAAATGTATTTTGTCTTTTTCATTTTAAATAATTACAAATACAAAGTAAAGTACTTTGAAGCACAAAGTAAATAATAAAAAAAATAGCTGCCAAATAAAATGACAGCTATTTTTAAAATATAATTTCAAGTATCTTTTAGATTCTAAAGATTCCTCCAACAGCAATAATTCTTTCGAAAAAGAAGAAATCCTGTGAAGCTTTATCTGCATTACTTGTTGTTGTTCTAATATCCTGCATGTTGATGTAACCACCTTTTAGCTCTCCTTGAAGGTAGAAATATTTGAAAAACGTGAAGTTAATTCCTGCTTTTGCAGATAAACCATATCCAGAAATATGAAAATCATCATGACGTTCCATTCCTAATAAAGTTGTATTTGTTTTAGGATATAAAAGTCCAGCTCCTAAACCTTCAGTTAAGTTAATCTGAACTTTATCTGTATTTGGTAAGCTAAACAATTTCGAAATATCGTCATGTCTAGAAACCTCAGTATTAATATAGTTCAAACCATCTGTATGTTCGTACATTAAAAAAGCAGTACCATTAGGATTAGTAACACCTTTATCATAACCACCTTCAATAGCACCACCTTGAGACATATCTACAGGAGTGTTGTTGTAATGTCCATTGTAAATTGAACCAGCTTGATCTGCAGGTAAATTAATGTCACCAGTAACATTAGCAATTTGATTCTGAGTCATTACATATTTCATGTGATCCCAACCAATAGAAACACTATAGTGATCATTAATGAAATAACCCATTCTAAAGTTTGTTTGTGGAATCGTCATGTTTGCCGGATTTACATAATCAATATGGTATCCTTTTGGTTTGTCATGAGCCTTCATATCACTAACTGTAAAGTTGTAATCTTTTCCTCTAAAGTTTACATCGGATTTAGTATAACTATCTCTGTTACCACCCCATGAAACGAAGAATTTTCCTTTATTATGTGCTGTATATCTTTCAACAGCGATTTGTTCTTGTGCAAAAGTGTTTAGTGAAAAACACACTAAAGCGAAAAATAAAAATTTAGTTTTCAATGAACGTAAGTATTAAAATTTAAAATGAGTTAACTGTTTTTCTGATAGCAACCAATTTGGTCATTAGGCCTTCAAAATAGTCTAAATGCAGCATATTAGCACCATCACTTTTTGCGTTAGCAGGATCAAAATGAGTTTCGATAAAAATACCGTCTACACCAACAGCAATACCAGCTTTGGCAACAGTTTCGATCATATCAGGTCTTCCACCAGTAACACCAGCCGTTTGGTTAGGCTGCTGCAAAGAATGCGTAACATCTAGAACCGTACTAGCATATTGCTGCATAGTAGGAATACCTCTAAAATCAACAATCATGTCTTGGTAACCAAACATAGTACCGCGATCTGTAACCATAACATTTTCGTTTTGACAGTCTAATACTTTTTGTACCGCATGTTTCATGCTTTCAGGACTCATAAATTGTCCTTTTTTCAAGTTTACCACTTTTCCAGTATTTGCTGCTGCAATAACCAAATCAGTTTGGCGAACCAAGAAAGCGGGGATTTGCAAAACATCTACGTATTGCGCTGCCATCTCAGCATCTTCATTAGTATGAATATCTGTTACAGTAGGAATATGAAAAGTTTCAGAAACTTTTCTTAAAATTTTTAATGCTTTTTCGTCACCAATTCCAGAAAAGCTATCAATTCTAGAACGGTTGGCTTTTTTAAAAGATCCTTTAAAAACGTAAGGTATCTCAAGTTTGTCGGTAATACCAACTAATTTTTCAGCAATTCTCATAGCCATTTCTTCACCTTCAATGGCGCAGGGACCCGCCAATAAAAAGAAGTTTCCGCTATCAGTATGCTTAATTTGTGGAATATGTTGTATGTTCATAATATGATTTTTTTGACTGCGCAAAGGTAGTCATGATTTATGAGTTAGAGATTAAGATTTAAGAAATTTTTAAGAAGCCAATCCTGCTATCCGCTCTAATATTTTTTGCTAAACCCTTTTTTTCTAGAACTGTACAGGAGCTTCCGCTGGTCGCTCTGTCCAGCCCAGAAAAAATAGGATTTAGTAAAAAATGATTTCCGCTTTTATCAGGGCTAAACTTAATGGGATTAAGAAAATTTAAGTTAATTTTTTAGTGATTTTTTTATAATAAATCCAGAATAAAATCTGTCCAAGAAAAAATAAGATACTCGCAAAAGTTTTTATAAAAATTATCGTTTTGATTTGTATTATGAAATTTTCAGAATTAAATAATTGATAAAGATTTAATCTCATTATAAAAACTCCCGGAATAGTTAATAGAAAATGAATCATAAACTTTTTAAGACTTATTTTATTCACGGTTTTAGAAAGTTTCCAGTAATAAAAGGAAACAAATAATAAAACAAAAAATTTAAATAATGCTCCAATTGGGTAAATTATGGTATTCCAGCCAGGAATGATTGAAGATAAAAAATCTGAATTCAGACAAAAAATCAAAATAGAATAAGGAAATATAAAAAGCAGTAAAAAGATAAAAATTACAAAAACAGTTCTAGTTTTAATCATATTTTGAGTTTTATCTTATTCAGTTTCACATGCTAGACAACTACTATGCTAATGATATGTTTTCATGTTTTATTTTAGCCTTTATTTCTTCCAATTCCTTTTCAGCAGGCAATCGGTTAGCAATGGTTTTTACTATTAAATATTCTCCATTAAAAGATACCGCTCTAATTTCTGAGTATTTCTTTTCATTTTTATAAATAACAAATTCTTTAATATCTTTTAGCTGCATTCTATTTTTAATTTTTGCATAACCCAAAAGCTTCATGTAAATTCCATCAATTATCTCATTTTTTTTTACATCTACACAACGCGAAATTTCCAAAATGCTATATCCTATATAAGTTATGACTACACAAGAAAGCAATTTTAAATTTTCATTCAAATTGTTTTGAAATAAATCTAACAACGAATAAGATGGTATTGCTACTAAAATTCCAATGAGTAATAGATAAAAAATAGGATGAACTAATTCTTGTTTATTTAATCTCATAATAATTTGATTTTATAGGCTTGCGAGTACAATCGCAACACTCGTACCCGCTAAAATATTAGTTTTTATGTTTTGGTCTGCTAGCGCGCAATGTCATTGAGTTAAGAGATTTTTTCAAGCAGATTCTGCAGATTTGGGAGATTTTTTTATTCTTTTTCTGCTAAAATCTGCTAAATCTGCGTGAAACCTTTTTTATTTATTCCTTAGCTTAATGGCATAAAAATAATCTAGTCCTTTTTCAATGACAATCCCATCGGAACCATCAAAATTCCTTTTTCATAAACATTCAAATAAAGCTTAATAGGTTTTTTTTGGCCTTCCCATTTTAGTTCATAAACATTTAAGAATCCAGCACCCATATTACTTCTTTTGGTCGGAAAAGGGCAGCAGGTTTCTAATCTCGTGTACGTTAATTTTTCTCCGTTTGGACCAGCTAAAGCATTAAGAAAACGTGTTTCATTTACAGCCTCATTCTCTGTTGTATTTCGGTAAAAAATATTGACTGGATAATCGGGATCGTAGCCGTATTTTTTGTCTGTACTAAATAAAGTAATCGCAAATGTATTGTTCTTCTTCAAGATTAAATCTGGAGCATTATCATCTACATTTTTTAAAGTAGACCTCGTGCTGACGCAAGATGCGGTTGAAAGAATTAAAACGATAAAAAGTGCTATTTTTTTCATGTTTAAAGCATATTTTGTATTACAAATGTAAGTAGTAAAATCAAATTTTGACATAATCTAAATTAAGAAAGCATTGATTAAATTTCAATACTATTCGTTTTAGGATTTAATTTTAAGATACCAATTACAATCAGATATTGTGCCACAAGATAAGTGAGCATAATAAAAAACGGACTTCTCTCTATTGGAGTACTAAATTTATTAACTGCCAGAATACTGTCTGAGATTACAAAAAATACGGCGCCCAAGAAAATGTAACTATTACCAGGTTTGTCCCACGCCAAAAAGCCGCTAAAAGCAAACAAAAGCATTGTTGATATTACGCTGGCATAAACAATAACCGGAATCTCTAAATTGCCTAAAGTTGGCAATAAAAATGTAATCATTCCAATTAGGTAGATTGCAATTGCAAGACTTCCAATTAAAAAAACAGCTTTATTTCTTTCACTGTGGGTTTTGGTTTGTTTATTAAAAAGGATACAATAAAAAAGATGAGAGATTAAGAAAGAAACTAATCCTACGATAAAATAGATTTCGGCAATATCAGCAAAAAGTAAAATTACATCTCCAATCCAAGCAAATAAAAGCGCTTTTAGAAGTGTCTTTCGTAAAGGAAATTTAGGATGAAAATAAACTCCAAAACCTAAAAGCGGGATTAAAATAGGCTTTAATAATAAATCGAAACTCTCATATTCTAAAAATAAAATAATGAGATAAAAAACGCTGAAGGCAATATAAATTTTTAAAAATATGGTGTTTTTCATAATAGGGGTTATGAAGTTATCGGTTGGTTTTGGTTAATTTTAAAATCGATTGCAATAAAGTAAATCGAAGCAAGAAATGATAAGCTAAAATAAGTAAAAATGATATAATTACTAAACGAAAAAACATGATTTAAATCGAACCAATCTCCATAATAAGTCATAATACCAATTCCAATTGTAAAACGCAGTCCTTCCCACAGAAACGCATATTTGCTTTTATCCATCAACTCTGTATAACTATAGATTGTTGTAAAAATAAATAAACCGTAGATAAAAATATTCGGCAGGCCAATTTTAGCAATGTTATCAAACAGATAACTCACAAACAAAAGTGTAATTAAAACTTGCGCCACTGACCAATAAATTAATTTCTGAGAGTTCTGCGTGCCGTATTTATCAAAATTAAAGACATTCTCAATTTTATTTACAGGATATAATTTTTCAAAATTTTCTGGACGCCAGCCTGTTGGTTTAAACCAAATGGTAAGTTTGTCTTTCCATTTTGGAGCGCGCCAAGCATCTTTAATCAACAAAGTCAAATGCTGAAAATTAATTCGAATTGGGTTCCAAGTATTTACCGGTCTTGTGATTCCAAAAACAGGAGGAACATCGTCTAATTCCTCTTGAAAAGTACCAAAAAGCTTATCCCAAAAAATAAAGATCTGCGCATGATTTTTGTCTAAATATTCAGGATTTATAGCATGATGCACACGATGATGCGAAGGTGTAACAAGAATTTTTTCTACAAAACCCATTTTTTTAATGTGTTTAGTGTGGTACCAAAACTGTAAAAATAAATGAATAGGTAAAGTAATAGCAATTACAGAAGCAGGAACTCCCAGCAATGCAGCAGGAATTAATAAAAAGGTAAATAAATTAACCAAACTAGCCACAGGCTGTCGTAAAGCGCAGGCAAGATTAAATTCTTCGCTGCTGTGGTGAATGGCATGTTTATTCCATAAAAAGTTAATTTGATGTGCCAGTCTATGACTCCAATAGCCATAAAAATCGATTACAAAAAAAGCAATAAAATAGGAGAGAACATTGGCTTCTAAATGCTGTAATGCAATTTTAGAAACCATCCATTCATAAGAAAGAAAAGTTAGGCTCAGACCTAAAACATCTTTTACCGAATTGGTAATGCCAGAGCTAATACTAGACACACTGTCTATTAAAGGAGCAGTGTCTTGCTTGGTATAAATGCCGTAGATCTTCTCGATTATGATTAATGTCAAAAAGATAGGCATTGTAATAATTAATATCTTTCCGTATTCTTCCATAAAAAAACATTCAATTTTATCCAAATATAGAATAAAATTGAATGTTTTTTACATTATTGTTAATTAATCAAACTTAATGAGTTTTTTTAACTAGAAGCCTTAATTTATATTTTAAAGAAGCTCAGAAGAAAAATTTAAAGAATGGTATTTTGTTTCTTTTTTATTTTTTATGTCAAATTTAATTACCTCTTTCATTGTTTTAAAAGTATCATATTTGATCTCTAACAGTACTTCGTTTTTAGTATTTATTACGCCGTATTTTTTATTTTTCTTTACAATAAATTCTGTAGTAGAATAAGTATTTTGAATAGTATCAAACTCGCAGGGAATCACAATTTTATTTTCATTGCTCATGACACCAAATTTGTTTCCTTTTTTAAATATTTGATAATTGCTTTTTGAAATTCCCCAAGAAAAAAGTTCTTTTACAAATTGATCGGCTGGGACTTCTATTTCAGCGTATTTTTTATCTTCAATTGCAATAAGGTAATTTTTTGCATTTTTCACCGCAAAAATCTTGTTTTTAGAAGCATTATAAAACTCATAATCTTCGGGAATTATAAGTGTTCCATTTTCAGAAAATAAGCCATTCTTATTCTCAGAATTGGCTGTAATATAATAATCTGAAAAGGGTTGTATGTATTTGTAGCGCAATGGAATTATTTCTTTTTCTGAAAACGGATTTATAATACCCTGTAAATCGCCTTTACTTACTTTGTATTGATTTTTAAAGTGTATTGTATCTTCGTCATAACCAAGAGAAGAAATGCCGTCAAATACAAATGGTTTGAGAGTGGTGTCATTTTTATCTATAATCCCAAATTTATCTTTATTCTTAACGATGTAAATTGATTTTGAAGGTAAGATGTCATTGTATTTACATTCAATCTCATATTTGCCTGATGCATTTATTATTCCTTTTTTATTGGTAAGGATATTGCGAACGATATAGGTATGAGAATTTATAATTTTTTCAAAATGAATGTTTTTGATAGAATTTAAAATTACTACTCCTTTATCATTAATTATGAAAGTAGTGTTGTTTTTAAGAGTTACAATAGTTTCAGTATCCGTAAAATACTCAATATCTTTTGCTTGAAAATTTGTTAATTGTTTTCCCGCAACGTCAAAAAGATCAATAGCATCATTAGTTTGAACAAATAAAACATCATTATAGTGCATTATGTAATCGTACTTTAACGGCAAAATAACTTTGTTTAAAGTATCGATAACACCTGTTTTGTTATTTTTTGAAACTCTGATGAGGTCTTTTCCAAAATAATAAATATCGTCATATTCTAACGGGATTTTAATATTTCCTTTTAAGTCAATATAACCACGTTTAAATTTTTTATTTACTGTATTTCCAACTTCAAATAAATTTTTAAGTTCTTTTTGGTTGTTGATGTATTTAAACTTCGGTTTAATGATTACATTTCCTGTACTATCGATTACGCCCATTTTATCATTAAAAGTCCTGAACACAGCATAATTATTTTCAAAACCATAGACATATTCGTAGGTTTTATTTTTGATTAATTGTTCTCTAAAATCATTAAAACGCTGTTGGCCAATTGATAGTATTGGTACTAGTATTAGAAAAAAACGGATAACTTTCATGAGCTTTAATTGTTTAGAAAATTTCAAGAAACTTCGAGTTTAGTGCAAATAAAAAGCATTCTATTTTATTCGATATAGAACAAAAATAGAATGCCTTTTTATAGTATGATAATTAAACAATTTCGGCGCTAAGACCAGCTTCCAAAAGTTGTGTGCATTGTGGTTTTAACTTATCCATCGGACCTGTTTTAACCGTGCATTTTCCATTGTAATGTACAATTAAGGAACATTGTTCTGCTTGCTCGGGTGTGTGGCTGCAAACACGCATTAAAGTATCAATTACGTGATCAAAAGTGTTTACATCATCGTTATAAACAATGATTTCGTTATTAAAACCAACAGCTTCTTTTTCCCGAACTCTCTCTTTTACTTTTTCTTTAGTACTCATTTTTTTTAGTTTTTGTACTGTTCTAATTATTAATAACTAATTTACGTATTTTAATGAAACCCAGTTGTTCCTTTGAAATTTTTTAACATACGTCAAGCCTTTTTCTATACAAGAAGCATCGATAAACGGAATGTCTTCTTCGTAGAAACCACTAAACAATATAATTCCTTTTGGGTTTAGAGAATCAACATAAGCCTGCATATCATTTAACAATATGTTGCGGTTGATATTAGCAATGATTAAATCGTATTTTTTTCCTGCCAATAATGCAGCATCGCCTTCATAAACGGTAATATGTTTACAGTTATTGCGTTCAGCATTTTCAATAGAATTTAAATAACACCAATTGTCAATATCAATAGCATCAATTGGCTGAGCGCCTTTCATTTCGGCTAAAATTGCCAAAATAGCAGTACCGCATCCCATGTCAAGAGTTTTCATTCCTTCAACATCCATTTCTAATAAATGCTGAATCATCATGTGCGTAGTTTCATGATGACCTGTTCCAAAACTCATTTTTGGTTCGATTACAATATCAAATTCAGCGTCAGTTTTTTCATGAAAAGGAGCACGAACATGGCATTTTCCGTCAACATCAATCGCTTCAAAATTCTTTTCCCATTCTTCGTTCCAGTTTACCTGATCGATTTCTTCAACAGTATATTCAATTTTAAATTCTTCCGACTCTAAAATATAAATGTCATCTAGAATATTTTCATCCCATAAATCTTTTTTCACATAAGCAGAAATTCCATTCTCTGTTTCTGTAAAAGTTTCAAAAGCTTTTTCGCCCAGCTCAGCAATTAAAATTTCTGATCCTGGTTCTTTTGGTTCAATAGTAAAATGATACCCTAAATATATATTCGACATAAATAATTTTTTTGCAAAGGTAAGAATACAAAGCAGAAATTGCTCAAAAATCTGTTATAAGGTTGTTAACTTTAGCCATAAAAAAAGCGATGCTTAACACATCGCTTATATTGTTTAGCTACTCCCGATAGCTATTGGGAGTGGCATAAAAAAATTATATAGCAGTAACAATAGCTAAGAAGTCATCTGCTTTTAAAGCAGCACCTCCAATTAATCCACCGTCTACATCTGGTTTAGAGAAAATTTCTTTAGCGTTATCTGGTTTTACAGAACCACCGTATAAAATAGAAACTTCGTCAGCGATATCAGCTCCGTAAGCTTTACGAACAACTTCTCTAATAAATTCGTGCATTTCCTGTGCTTGTTCTGGCGAAGCAGTTTCTCCAGTTCCGATAGCCCAAACAGGCTCGTAAGCTAGAACAACTTTAGACCAAGACTCTTTTGCAATTTGAAATAAACCGTCACGTAATTGGTTTTCAACAATGTTAAAGTGATTTCCAGATTGACGATCTTTTAATTCTTCTCCAAAACAGAAAATAACTGTCATGTCATGTTTTAAAGCCGTGTCAACTTTATTAGCAATCAAAGCGTCAGTTTCGTGAAAAATAGCTCTACGCTCAGAGTGACCAAGAATTACAGTGTTTACACCAATACTAGTTAACATTTCTGCAGAAATCTCTCCTGTAAAAGCACCGCCTTCAGCTTGGTGAACATTTTGAGCAGAAACTCCGATAGTTGTATTTTTTACTTTAGCAACCGCTGCAGCTAAGTTTACAAATGTAGGTGCTACAATTACTTGAGCAGTAGTTTGAGCTGGTATTTTAGTAATTAATTCGCTTAATAATTCTTCAGTCTGTGCTGCGTTTTTATGCATTTTCCAGTTTCCTGCAACAATCTTTTTTCTCATTTTGGTAGTTTTTGTAATTCTTTTAATTTTTTGTTTTTTATTGAAGTGAAGCAACTAAATAACATTGATATTTGAAGTTTGTTATTGTCATTGCCATTGTAATTGATATTATTTTAATCCTTGTAAAGTTGCGTTGATTTTATCAAAATCTGTTTCGATAGCACGGTACAATACAATTTTTCCTTTTTTATCAACGATAATATATCTCGGAATCCAATCTAAATCAATTGCTTTTCCAAAAAGACCTTTCATACCGTCGTTTGCCATAAAATGATCTCCTTTTAATTCGTGTTTTTCAATTCCTGCTTTCCATTTATCAGCAGTTTTATCCATAGAAAGAAAAAGGTAAGAAACATCAGGATTATTAGCTTGTAATTCTTTTAGTTTTGGCATTGCTTTTACGCAGTCACCACACCAAGAAGCCCAAACTTCGATAACCAAAGTTTTTCCTTTGTATTTTTTTAAAATGTTTTTAAAAGCAACTTGACTTCCGTCAACAGCTAATAGTTTTTCAGACAAAGCTTCTTTAGAAAAACTTGTTTTCTGAGCTTGTGTACATGAAAAAGAAACGAAGGCAATCAGCAATAAGGCTATTTGTTTCATATGTAATTTATAATATTTTTTTATTAGAGTACTGAATTCACAAAGTTAAACAAACAAATCGAATGCCAAATGGAGATTAACAAAATTTGAACACAGCTTTGTTTTATAACAAAACTCAAAATTTCGGTTAAAAAAAGCAGTCTGAAATCGTAATAGTTCGCTGTAAAAATCTAATTTTAGAGTAAATTTATGAGATTCGGTTTTTTAAGAAGACAAAAAATGATGTTTTTTTGAATGTCTAATCAATTTTGAAAGTCAAAAAAACGCTAGAAAATTCCTTTTTTTGACTTTTGAATAATTAATTAAGTTGATAATTTCCATTCGCCCATTTTTTACACGGAATAATCCATAAATCCAAAGCTTTAAACAAAAAACCATGTTTTAAACCTGTATTCAATTCAATTTCTTTAAACTGATTCACCTTTAGTTTTGAAGTTTCTTTCCTTTTGATTGCCGAAACTCCCAAAACATCTGATTTTTCATAAATCGTCAAAATGTTTCCGCAGAAATTAATTATTGGAATTTGTTCAATATCAATATCTCGAAAACAGCCAATAAATACAAAATTCACATCTGGATTTGCCAATTCTGTTGAAACAAATTGAGCAATATAACCGCCTTTTGAAGTTCCGATTACGGTAATTTTATTGGGTTTAACCCCTTTTTTCAAAAGACCTTTAATTTGCTTGACAACCTTTTCGGCATAATCTGGGGCATAAGTGTTCTTTTTCCTTTTTTCGCTAATAACTATAAAATTAGCTGCTTTAAAAGAATTAACTATTTCATTGTATTCGGCTCTGCCATATTCAGGATGTACTGTATTTAATTCATTTTCTTCCAGAAATCCATTGTGTAGAAAAAAGATATAGGCTTGATCGGGTTTTTTTGTTGGTTTTTGTCCGAAACTAAAAATACTGAAAAGCGCTAGGAATAAAAAAGTAATTCGATTAAATAGTTTGTTCATTTTGGTTTTTTGATTGAGTTAAATATTTGGATATTTTTTTAAATTTAGCTAATTAACTTTTTTTATTTTCAAAACGACTAAAGTAAAAAAAATGGCAATAATCATACTGGTACAAATGGTAGTTAAATTACTGAATCTAGATAATAAAATTTGAATTTTGGAAGGTGTTGTATTTCCAATAAATGCTGTTTGAGTATAACTAGCTCCACTAAAATAATCGCAATAAAAAATTTTGTAATAGTTATAAAAACCAACACTTAATATGGATAGAAGAAAAAAAGTTAGAAATATTATTAGTGATTTCTTCATCGTGATTTTTGATTTGCTTAAGCTTAGTTATTTATAAAAATTATTTAAATATGATTTTCAATATCCATCATTTCATGCAGTATTCTAATGATTTCTAATTGATTTTCTTTCGCATTAATTTTATAAAAAATAAGATGAGATTTTACTTTTGAGCGAAAATAACCTTTCCTAATTTTTCCAAAATCAGAGCCAGAATTTGGTTTTAAACATACATATTCTATTTCATCAAATATTAAATTTAAATATCTGTCTGCTTGTTCGAGTGACCAATTTTCAACAGTATATAACCATATATTTTCTAAATCAACGGATGCTAAATTACTTAAAGTGTAATTCATTATTTTGAATGTTTCTCATGAAGATTATTCAAAAAAGACTCCCGATTAAAATCTTTTACGAACCCTGATTTTTCACCTTTTTTGAGTTCATTAATTAAATCGGTTTTTTTGGTTTCTTCTTCTTCAAATAAACGTAATGCCGCACGAATTACTTCACTAGCAGAAGAAAACTTTCCTTTTTTAACTTGACTATTAATGAAATTTTCAAAATAATCTCCAAGTAATATAGATGTGTTTTTTGGCATGATTTCTAAAATTTTATTCAAATATACCAATTATTGGTATATGAAAAAATCAGATTTTAATATTTTGGAAATTAAAATAGGCAAAAAAAAGCGCCAATAAATCTAAAAATAGATTATTGGCGCTCATTAATATTATTAGTTATCTCTTAAAGACTATAAGCAACATCTGATAATTTTAAATCATCAACATCATTATAATGTACTTTTTGAACTATAGTTCCGTTATGTAAAACTACGATACTAGGATTTGCTCGTTCTATTGTTTTTAAAGCTGTTGCATCACAGAAATAGAAATCTACATTTAAGCCGTATCGTTTTTTAGCTTTTGCAATTTCGTCTGGTCCAGAAGCTGTCATTGCGATAACTTTGTAACCTTTTGCTTTAGCCTCTTGGTTTACTTTTTCTAATTTTTTCATTCCTTCTGGAGCAGATAAATTTAAATCGTAAGTCACAAAAATCACTAATTTTGGTTCTTTCAAAAATTCTGCTTTATAATCAGAATCGTCTTTTACCATAGTAAAATCGTGAATTGGCGGTACATAACCTTCTGTAATTACTTTATCTTTTCTATCTACAAAAGTAGCACCTTCTGGAATCTTCATTAAATCTTTCTCAGAAAATTCTTTTTCAACTCCGTTTACTTTGTAGATAAAAATCATTTCTACTACAGATTTTGGAGCTCCTTCTGGAACTTCCATTCCTTTCTCAATATTATTTCCAACTTTAAACGGACGGAAATCTTTGATCGGATTGTGATTTAAAACCCAATAGGCCATAAAAGCACATAAAGCAACGCTTATTATAGTAAGACCATTGGTAATATTGTTTGAGAACAAAGGTTTTACCAGCTTTTTATTGATGAATAGTATTAAGATAAAGAAAAGCAGTACAACATCTTTTGTAAAGGATTGCCAAGGTGTAAGATGTAAAGCATCACCAAAACAGCCACAATCTTTTACCACATCAAAATAAGCAGAGTAGAAGGTAAGGAAAGTAAAGAAGACGATTAACAGTAATAAAAACCAAATCGTTGTTTTTGATTTATATCCAACCAATAACGCTATACCTAAAACTACTTCTAGAATCACTAAAAAGATCGCTAATCCCAAAGCTAAAGGCTCTAAAAATGGCATATTGAATACAGGTTCGCTAAAATATTCGGCTAATTTATAAGAGAAACCAACTGGATCGTTTAGTTTTATTAATCCTGAAATAATAAATAATACGCCGACAAATAGTCTTGAGAATTGGGTAATGATGTTTTTCATAAATATAGTTTTAATTTAAACTTCAAAAATGAAATTCCAAATTCCAAAATTTGAGTTGGAATTTGGAATTTAAAATTTGGAATTTTATTTCATTGGGTTTAATATCAAAGCAAAAATCGAGTAATTAATCATATCTTGATAATTAGCATCGATACCTTCAGACACTAAAGTTTTACCTTTATTATCTTCAATTTGTTTTACGCGAAGTATTTTTTGAAGAATCAAATCGGTAAGCGAACTCACACGCATTTCGCGCCAAGCTTCACCATAATCATGGTTTTTAGCTTCCATTAATTCTTTTGTCAATTTGATTTTAGCGTCGTATAATTCAGTAGCTCTTTCAACGTCCAAATCTGGCTGCTCAACAACACCCAATTCTAATTGAATCAAAGCCATAATAGAATAATTAATGATTCCGATAAATTCTCCTTTTTCATCTTCATCAACTTTACGAATTTCGTTTTCTTGTAAACTTCTAATTCGCTGTGCTTTTATGAATATCTGATCGGTTAGTGAAGGCAGTCTCAAAATACGCCATGCACTGCCATAATCTTTCATTTTATTGATAAATAACGTACGGCAAATGGTAACTACATTATCATATTCAAGGGAAGTATTCTTCATTTATTGCTGTATATTTGCTTAAATTTTTTCAAAAATAAGGAAAAAAAATTAAGTTTCAGGTTTCAGGTTTTCTTTGTTTCAAGTTAAAATCTGTTTCAAAACGTTCTACAACTTGAAACTTGAAACCTGAAACAAAAACAAAGATAACCTGAAAGAAAAAACAAAGATGTTAATGAATTGCAAAGGGCAGCTTATAGATTTGTCGATTCCTAAAGTAATGGGAATTTTAAATGTTACACCAAACTCTTTTTTTGACGGAGGAAAGTATAAAAACGAAGAGGAAATTATCTCTCAAGTAGATAAAATGCTTTCTGAAGGCGCTGCTTTTATTGATATTGGTGCATACTCCAGTAAACCAAGTGCTGAGTTTGTTTCTGAACAAGAAGAGGTTGATAGAATTGTTCCTGCGATAGAATTGATTTTAAAGCATTTTCCGGAAACGTTATTGTCGATTGATACTTTTAGAGCTGAGGTTGCTAAAGCGAGTATAGAAAGCGGCGCAGCTATAATAAACGATATTGCAGCAGGCGAATTAGACGATAAAATGTTTGACGTTATTGCCAAATACAATGTTCCGTATATCATGATGCACATGCGCGGTAATCCGCAGACTATGCAAAGCTTGACGCAGTATGATGACATTGTAAAAGAAATGCTTTTTTATTTTTCTGAGAAAGTAAAAAAAGCAAGAAGTCTCGGAATTAACGATTTAATTCTAGACCCTGGTTTTGGATTTGCTAAAACAACCGATCAGAATTTTGAAGTTATGCAGAAAATGGAACTTTTTAATCTTTTAGAATTACCTGTTTTAGCTGGTATTTCAAGAAAATCTATGATTTATAAAACTTTGAATAATACTGCTCAGGAAGCTTTAAATGGAACAACGTTTTTAAATACAATCGCTTTGACAAAAGGCGCTAAAATTCTGCGTGTTCACGATGTAAAAGAAGCTGTTGAATGTGTTACTTTGTTTAATAAATTGAGTTTGTAATCATACAGTTTGTCATTCGAATAAAATTTGAAGGTATAGTTTGTCATTCTGAGGAACGAAGAATCTTCGCAAGTAACTCTACAATCTAGGCCAAACTTTGAGGAAGTACGTCGTGAAGATTCTTCGTTCCTCAAAATGACAAAAATGTAGAAATGGTTTATCAATAAAAAGAATAAAATATGAAATACTTAAGTTTAATCCTTGTTTGCCTACTTTTTTCCTGCGGACAAAAACAAGATGTTTTATTACCAAAAGCAAATGTTTCTATAGTTAAAAATGTCGAAGATCTTTCGCCAATTTACATATTCTTCAAAACAAAAGGAAAAGATACAATAGCTGAGGTTAACCGAAAAAACAGTATAATCTCAACCAATTGGATTTTTAATATTGACAAACGTTTACCATTAAAACTAGTAATTCCGGAAGTAATAAAACTGCAGGAAAAAAAACGTGCTGAAAAAGCTCATAAAAATGAAAAGGCAGAGAATTATTATTCGTACGCCGATTCTGTTGGAAAGAATTTAGCGTTTTTGCCTTTCACGAAAGTGTATTATAAAACAGAAAAACCTCCGATAGGAAATGGGTTAACTATTTTTTTTAATAAGGATAATAAAACAGTTCTCTTAAATAATCAAGTGGTGAAAAAAGAAGAATTATTGAATACTATTTCTAAAATAAATTGGTTTGTTAAACCAACGTTACAACTCTGTTTTGATAAGAATATAAGTTTTGGAAACTACATTAAAAATAAAATGCTGGTAAGAAGTTTAGAATCTTATAATGAAGAAACTGCAAAAGAATTTATTTTCTAGACGTAAAATTTGAAATTAGCCTTCGACTTCGCTCAGGATGACATTATGATTTTGTCAGGCTGAGCGAAGTCGAAGCCTTTTTAAACAAACTTGAAACAAAGAAAACTTGAAACAAAGAAAACCTGAAACAAAGAAAACTTGAAACAAAAATTTACTGATGATGATAAGGCTCATTCCTTAAAATCGTAAAACCGCGGTACAATTGTTCGATAAAAAACAAACGAACCATTTGATGTGAAAACGTCATTAGCGAAAGCGAAATTTTACCTTGCGCTTTGCCGTAAACCGTATCTGAAAATCCGTAAGGACCGCCAATTACAAAAACTAATGTTTTGATTCCAGAATTCATTTTCTTTTGTAATTCTTCAGAAAAACCAACGCTTGAGAAGTTTTTTCCGTTTTCATCCAAAAGAATCAATTGATCAGTTGGCGTTAATTTCGAAAGAATTAATTCGCCTTCTTTTTCCTTTTGCTGACTTTCAGAAAGATTCTTTACGTTTTTAATATCTGGAATAATCTCCAAATCAAATTTAATATAAAACGACAAACGTTTAGTATAATCGTCAATCAAAGTTTGAAGCGATTTATTGTCGGTTTTGCCAATGGCGATAAGTTTGATATTCATATTAATGTTTTATTTTATTTGCCACTCCCGATAGCTATCGGGAGTGGCAAATAAATTTTGTTTTTATTTCGCCACGAATTACACAAATTTACACGAATTAATAAAAATAGAATCTGTATTAATCTTTTTGATCCGTTTAATCTGCGCTCCTAATCTTTTTGTTTTTAAAAACAGTTTCAAAATGCTCTACAATCGGGAATGGCTCGTAATAATTGTGCAAAAGCTTTTTCCATTCTAAATACGCTTCAGAAGTTCTAAAACCTACTGTATGGTCTTCAAGTGTATTCCAATCGACCAATAAAAGATATTTATTTTCGACCTCAAGGCATTTTTCCAAACGATGTACTAAATAACCCTCAATCGAAGAAATATATTGACTTGCTTTGGCAAAATCACTTTCAAATTGTGATGCTAAATCAGGTTTTATGTAAAGAAAGGCTGCTTCTAAAATCATTTTTAAAGTTTTTTATCTGCTTAATCTGCCAAATCTGCGTGCAAAAAAAATCCTCACGCAGATTTAGCAGATTTGGCGGGATTTTTATTAGTTCTTAGAAAATTTAGCTTCAAAAGTTTTAAATCGAGCATCAAGATCTTTTAGTAATTGTTTCTTTACCGAAGCATCTTGAATAAAGCTGTAATTTATGCTGTTGTAAACATATTTCTTGATCGTTTCATACGTTACATCAGGATATCTTTTAGCTAATAAAACATATTGTTCTGTCATATTAGTTCTTAAAATTCCAGCATCGTCTGTACTAATTACAATTGGCACATCAAACTCTTTGTAAAGTGAAAACGGATGTCTGTTTTCTTTTACTTTTAAGATAAATTCGTTACTCGTTAAGTTAATCTCAATCGGAATATTATTTTTTGCCATAAAACGTAACAAATTATAAGAGTTTGCTTCGTAAGCAATGTCAACTCCGTGTCCGATTCTGTTAGCGCCTGCAATATAAATTGCTGCATTTATATGCCAAGTTAAATCTTCTGGCTGCACCAAACCTAAAGTCAATTCTCCGGCATGAAGTGTATATTTTACATCGGTAAATTTAGAATGGCAGTATTTAAACATCACCATATGAAGCCAATAATCTTTCATAGAATTTTCGCCATGTTCTGGAGAAACAATGTTTACACCAGCAACCAATTTACTATCGTTTGCAGATATAAAAGCAATCACTAGATTTTTAAACAAATCTACAGGTTCCATAAAGCGAAGTACAAAATTTTGATAACGCATTGTAAATTTGTCATCGTCAATTTTTAAGTCTTTATGCAGTTTTGCTATGAAATTGGTATTAAAATCTTCAGCATATTTTTTAGCTTCTTTTTGTTGAAGTGATTTGTACAATTCATCTAAAAGCTTCAAAACGGCTTTTTCGTCTTTTTGCGTTGCAGCTTCACGAAGTTTGGCATTAAAATCTGATAAATCTGAAACATTCATATCACACGGAATTGTGCTTAATTGTGTTTCGATATAACTTACATTTTCTGCAATGGCACGTTTCTTTAACTCTAGCATTCCTTCTGCAAAATGACCTTGGATTGTTGGTTCAAATTTCATGAAAGAATCAAAAAATAAATCGTCAGAAGGAACAGAACCATTATAATCTTTTGCAGACCAAGTTTGCATGATTTGTTGTTTGTAGAAATCTAATTTTCCGTTTTTATTAATAGAAGAGAAAGTTTCCCAATTTCCTTTTGCAGGCTTGGTTTTAGAAACTTCAAGAGTTTCTAAATTCAGATAAAAATCCTCAGAAATCGCTCTTTCCAGCAGAGGTTCTGCGTAAATTGATCCCGAAAAATGATGGTGTAAATCGCCTCCTTTAGGCATTTGTTGAAAAAAAGCAGTAGAAAGTGCTTCGTTGTTTCTAATTTTTTCTAAATAATTTTCAGCAGATTGAGAAAAGCTGATTTGTGCTATAAAAAAGCATAAAAGTGTAATTATCCTCGTCATTGTCTAGATTTAAATTACATGCAAATATAGTTCTTTTGGCGGACTTTTGAAAGGGTTGATGTGAAATTGGCAAGAAACGACTGTTTTTGAGATTGAATTTGCGCAAAATTGTCATTCCTGTAAAGGTTACTTATTTCGGTAACGAATATTTCGCACCCATTTTCCACAATTTTGTCATTTCGACGAAGGAGAAATCGCACTCGATATTCTACAAAAAAAGGCAATATTTTTTGCGGAGTTTCTAGTGCGATTTCTCCTTCGTCAGAAATGACACAAACTGAGCGAGAGAAAAATAAATAAAGACGCACTGCTGTGCGTCTTTATATTAGATCTATGTGTCTTAAATTAAGAAAAAAGTACATCACGAATTTCTTCTGTCTTATCAAAAACACTTTTTGCAAACGGACAAAGCGGAATAATTTTCAGGTTATTATTTCTGGCATAATCTACAACTGCCATAAGTAATTTTTTACCAACACCTTTACCCGCAAAATCTTCACTGACTTCTGTATGATCAATAATAAATTTGTCATCTCCAGCCCAAGTATAAGTCATTTTTCCAGCTTCTTTTCCGTCTTCTACAGCTTCAAAATAGCCTCTTTTTATGTCGTTTATTTGTTTTATTTCCATGATGTTATACTATAGAAGTTTCTATTTGAATTGTGTTTATTAGTGTTTTATGTACTGGACAACTGTGCGCAATTTTTAGAATACGTTGTTTTTGAGCCTCGTCTACATTTCCTGATATTTGGATTTTTGTTGTGAATAAAGAAACAGCATGATCCTCATTTTTTTCAAAATCTACCCAAATACTAAGATCTGAAACATCCCAAGCTTTACGATCAATATACATTCGCAATGTGATTAGAGTACAGGAAGCCAGAGAAGCAGCTAAAAGTTCAAACGGACTAAAACCTAAATTTTTACCGCCAATTTCTTGTGGTTCATCAGAGATAACGATGTTGCCGCTTTTTGATGTTATTTCTGTGCGATATTTTCGCGTGTCGATTTTTGCACTAATTGTATTCATAGCAATTATTTTATTCTAGGTTCAGGTAAAGGAACAAATTCAGTTTCTCCGGGAACTTTTGGGAAAGTCTGAGCGGTCCAGTCTAATTTTGCTTTTTCTATTAATTCTTTATCCGAAGAAACAAAATTCCAAAAGATAAAATGTTCTTCAGGAAATGGAGTCCCGCCAAAAATATAAACAGTTGAATTTGCCTTAATTTCAAACTCACATAAAGTACTTTCGTTGGTAATCAAGATTTGTTTCGGGTCGTAAACATGTTCACCGCTTTTAATGCTTCCTTCTAAAATATATAAACCACTTTCGCCAAATAAATCTTTTCCAATGTTTATTTTCTGCGTCGTTTTGCTTTTAATTTCAATAAAATACAACGGACTATAAACAGGAACTGGCGATTTCTTGCCAAAAGCTTCTCCAGCGATCAATTTATAAGAAACACCATTTTCTTCCCAATGCGGAATATCTTCTGCTTCAACGTGCGCAAAATTAGGATCCATTTGCTCTAATTCTTTTGGCAGCGCAACCCAAATCTGCAATCCGTGAAGCATTTTATCAGAGTGTCTTAAATATTCGGGAGTTCTCTCAGAATGTACGATTCCTTTTCCAGCCGTCATCCAGTTTACAGCGCCGGGTTTTATTTCTAATTCAGTTCCTAAACTGTCACGATGCATAATACTTCCTTCAAACAAAAACGTTAATGTAGAAAGTCCGATATGTGGATGAGGCGGCACATCCATATTTTGATATTGGTTTAAATGTGCAGGTCCCATATGATCTATGAATACAAATGGACCAACAGCTCTTTTTTCACGGAAAGGAAGTAATCTTCCCACCATAAAATTGCCAATATTGGCGGCGCGTTCTTCAATTATTAAGCTAATGTTTGACATGTTGAGGTTTATTTTAGTTGAAAAACAAAATTACAGTTGCAATAGAAATCTGTAACTTAATTTAGATTAAGAAAACTCGTTTTTACTATTAAATATAAAAGTAAGAAAAACGAATGAGTTAGTTTTTATGTGAAAGTTATTTTATTTAACAACAATCCCAAGTAAAATAAGCTTTTTCAAATTTTTGATTAATTAAATCGTCTTTGTTTATGAAAAAATTTGCAACGCCGCTGTCACCAAACATTATTTCTTCATCGGTATCGATTTGAAGTAATAAAACATCATTTTTTGCTTTCACCTCATATTCTCTTGGATCACCTTGAGTAAAGTAAGCATAACCGCCAATTTTATGCCCTTCGTTGTCAAATAATTTTTCGATTTCTTTTTTCTGCGGCTCTTCTAATTTCTCTTCAAATTCCCAATAATCTAAACCGTTGAAATTATAATCAAATCGAAAATCTTGAACACCGCCATATTCTTCCTCTTTAGAAAAAGTTAAACTATGTTCACAATATACAGGAGAATCAGAATATAATTCTTCAGTAAGAAAGTCAAAATTAGTTTGATGATTTTCTATTTCGGGGTGATATAATATCTTATAGTCTTCCATATCTTCCCATTCATGTCCAGATATAAAAAATTGTAATATACCTTTTTCGGGATAATTTTCTAATGTTGGAATTTCCGAAAAATTAAGCTGAGCTAATAAAATCATTGGTTTTCCTGCCTTGTCTTTAGGATGTTCTACAGCAATAGGTAAATATGGTTTTCCTAAAAATTTACTTTGTGTAAAAGTTAAAACCTCTTCTTTTTCTATTGGTTTCGCATTTATTTTAATATACTCTAATCTATATTTTATTAGATCATTTTCAAATTCTTTTAAATAGTCTGGAAATATCATTTTGTATTTTTTGAGTTAAATATGTTTTTAAATTTTATCCAATTAGTTCAAAGCTCAAGGTTTCACTTTCTGTTCCATTAATAATAATAGACAATTCATGAATTCCCGTATGAAAAACGCGTGTCGTTATAATTTTAAAAGATTGATTTCTTTCAACTTTAACCAACTGATTTGGTTGATAGATTTTTTCACTGATTTTAAAGACTTTTTTAGCCAAATGACCTTTTGCCTTTTTATAGTGAATAGCATACTCTAAACGAACTGTTTTGGGTGATGCATTGATGTTTTTTAGATGAAATTGAAACTGTAAATAATCTCCAATTTTTACAACAGGCATTTTAATTTCAAAATTAGAAAGTTCAATATTAGAACTTTCTAAGCCATAATGGCTCAAAATTTCGGGATGACCTTGCTTTAATAAAGTTCTGCATCCGTGTTTGATAATTGCGTCTGTTTCTTTGCTGAATCCTTTCCATTTTCCAGCAATTTCCAGTACAATTTCTGGGTTATCTTTTACAATGTCATTTAAGTTATTGGCAACACTTCTGCGCACATACTCAGATGAATCGTTTTTAAGATTTTCTAAAATGGGTAAAATAAAGGCTGGATCTTTTTTTAAGAATGGAATCGCCATTGCCCAAGGTAATCTTGGTCGGCTTCCTTCGCTGGCTAAACGTCGCACATGATGATTTTCATGCAAAGACCATTTTACCATTTCGTCAATCATTTTCTCTTTATATTTTAAAATGAAAGGGCGAACAGCAAATTCACAGCTTATAAATTGTGTGATGGAAACAAAGGCTTTCGCCGAAGTTTTAAAATCGTCTAAACCATACATTTCAATATAATCAGCAAAAAAGATAAATGCCAAACCACCTTCTGAAGAACCTTTTTTTCTAAGATTTTGGATAATTCTATCAATTATAGCAACGGCTTCTGGGAAATTTTCAGGCATAAACTGATGAAAAACAAATGTAGTGTGTTTCATTCGTTCTTTCCATTCTTTCTGTGCAAAATCACCTTCGTAAATCGTGTCAATAAATTTTTGTTTATCAAATGCTGGATGCACTTCGGCGACAGCCTGACTAAATTTTTCGTAAAAAGAAACCGAGTAAATATCTTTGATTAATCCCATAATTTTGTTTGAATGAACCTCAAAGATATTTAATGTTTTTTGATTTTTTTGAACGATTTGATTATTACTTAATAAAATAAAATCAATAAAATTTTACATACAATTCGTACAAGAATTAATCTAAATTTTATTATTTTAAAATTTTTAGCGCCCGATTAACTTTCAAATCCACAAAATATATCCTACTTTAGCATCTTATAAAACGTATAAAAAATGATTAGCGAAGTACAATTTCAAGCCGAATTAAAATTATTAATCAGTAATGCTATTCGAGAAGATGTAGGCGCGGGCGATTACAGTTCGCTGGCATGTATTCCAGATACGGCGCACGGCCAAGCGAAATTATTAGTAAAAGATCAAGGAATTATTGCAGGTGTTGCGCTTGCAAAAATGATTTTTGAATATGTTGATCCTTCTTTAAAAATTAAAACTTTTATTGAAGACGGAACTCATGTAGAATACGGAGAAGTAGTTTTTGAGGTTTCAGGAAGCTCACAGTCTATTTTAAAATCAGAAAGAGTGGTTTTAAATACGATGCAGCGTATGTCTGCGATTGCTACAAAAACCAATCAATATGCGCAGTTGTTAGAAGGTACAGGTGCAAAAATATTAGATACACGCAAAACAACACCAAATTTTAGAGTGGCAGAAAAATGGGCTGTAAAAATTGGCGGAGGCGAAAATCACCGTTTTGCACTTTACGATATGGTGATGTTAAAAGACAATCATATTGATTTTGCCGGCGGAATCACGCTTGCAATCAAGAAAACGAAAGCCTTTTTGATAGAAAACAATCTGGATTTAAAAATTATTGTAGAAGCCAGAGATTTAGATGAAATTCGTGAAATTCTGCAAAGTGACGGCGTTCACAGAATTCTAATCGATAACTTTAATTATGAAGATACTAAAACAGCTGTGCAGTTAATTGGCTCAAAATGCCAAACAGAATCTTCTGGTAACATCAACGAAAAAACGATTAGAGAATATGCTTTGTGCGGCGTAAATTATATTTCGTCTGGAGCATTGACACATTCAGTTTATAACATGGATTTGAGTTTGAAGGCTTTTTAATTTGAGTTATGAATTATGAGTTATAAGTTATGAGTTATAAGTTATGAGTTATGAGTTATGAGTTGTGAGTTGGGTTTTGAAAAACTATTAAGATTTTGTTTAGAATCTAAAATCTGAACTCTAAAATCAAAAATCAAAAAAATATGTCTCAAGAGATAGAGGATCGGATTGAAAAAATTCCAGTATTACGTTCTGTAGTTGGTATTTTTAAGAAAATAAAACTACCTTGGCTAGAAGGTTTCTCATTGTATGATTTACTTGAAATGTATACTATTGGAATTATAGAAGGTGCATTTTCGTATCATGCCAGTGCAGTTTCGTTTAGCTTTTTCATGGCGTTATTTCCGTTTACTTTATTTATTTTAAACTTAATTCCTTTTATTCCGATAGAAGGATTTCAACAGGATTTTCTGCAATTTGTACAACAAGGCGTTCCACCAAATACATACGATGCGATTAGTAAAATTATCAGCGATATTTTAAATAATAGTCACTCAGGATTACTTTCTTCTGGTTTTTTGCTTTCTATTTTTTTGATGGCAAATGGTATTAATGGTATTCTAAGTGGTTTTGAATCTTCTAAACATGTTTTTGATAAACGCGGTTTTTTCAGTCAATATTTAGTAGCGCTGGCGATCTCACTTGTTATGACCATTATTTTGTTTGTAACAGTGGCAACAATTGTCGTTTTTGAGGTATTTATTCAAAAAACAATCATTCAAGATGTGTTGAGCGACAGCATTCCGCTGATCATTTTAGGACGTTATGCGTTTGTAATCTTAATGATCTTGATAACATCTTCAATATTATTGCGTTATGGTACAAAACAGTATAATAAAGTGCCATTTATAAGCATCGGATCTGTTTTTACAACCATCTTAATTGTTATATCTTCGTTCTTTTTTGGGATTTGGGTTATAAAATTCTCAAAATATAACGAACTTTATGGTTCTATTGGGACATTATTAATTCTAATGTTTTATATTTGGATAAACTGTATGATTTTGCTTTTGGGATTTGAATTGAATGCCTCTATCAGAAAATTAAAACAAAAAAAAAATAAAATATTATGAAAAATTGGATGTTAACGATTGGTGTTTTTTTTCTAACATTAGGGACAATTCACAGCCAGAGTGTTATTGGAAAATGGAAAACAATTGACGACGAAACGGGTGAGGCGAAATCAATTGTTGAAGTTTATGAAAAATCAGGAAAATTGTATGGTAAAGTTGTAGAAATACTTCGTGCTGATCACAAAAAAGATGTATGTTCTAAATGCGACGGTGCCGAAAAAAACAAAGCAATTTTAGGTATGGTTATCATGAACGGTCTTAAAAAAGACGGTGACGAATATACTGGAGGAACTATTTTAGATCCTACAAATGGAAAAAAATATAAATGTTATATTACTTTAGAATCTGCCGATAAATTAAAACTTCGCGGTTATGTAGGAGTTTCGATTATGGGAAGAACTCAATATTGGACTAGAGTGAAAAACTAAAAACTTCATTTTTTCAAAACATTAAAATGCGAAAATTAGCATCGATTCTTTTTTTCTTAACGATTCTGTCAAACAGTTTCGGACAAGCTAAGAACACGCCATTACAAATAAGTCATCTTACAGGTGACTTTTATGTTTATAGAACTTTTCATGATTATCAGGGAACATTGATTAATGCAAATGCAATGTATCTTGTAACAGATGAAGGTGTTGTTTTGTTTGATGCACCTTGGGATAAAACGCAGTTTCAGCCTTTATTAGACAGTATAAAAGCAAAACACAATAAAGACGTAATTATGTGTTTTGCTACGCATTCTCATGACGATAGAGCCGGCGGTTTAGCCTTTTATAAACAAAAAGGAATTAAAACCTATTCGGGAAAACTTACCGATACTATTTTAAAGAAAAATAAAGAGCCAAGAGCACAGTATATTGTTCCAAATGATACTATTTTTAAAGTAGGACAACATACTTTTGAAGTCTATTATCCAGGAAAAGGGCATGCGCCTGATAATATTATTGTTTGGTTTGATAAAGAAAAAGTGCTTTACGGGGCTTGTTTTATAAAAAGTGCTTCTGCAAAAGATTTAGGTTATTTGGCTGATTCTGATGTGAAGGAGTGGGAAAAATCTATTAAAAAAGTACAAACGAAATTTAAAAATCCAACATATATTATTCCGGGTCATGAAGATTGGAATGATATAGAATCTTTAAATCATACTTTAAAATTGGTGCAGGAATACAACAAAGCAAAAGCTACAAACAAAAAATAATTACTTCCAATACCTATAAAATAATTGCATGTTTTTTATCGAAGTCATTTTACCGCTTTCTTTAGCTAAAACTTTTACATATCGTGTTTCTGAGGCCGAATTCCATTTTATTAAAAAAGGAATGCGGGTTGCGGTACCTTTTGGTAAAAGTAAAATGTATACTGGACTCGTTTTGGATGTACATGAAAATGCGCCAAGCTTATATGAAGCCAAAGAAATTCATCAAATCTTAGATGAAAAACCAATTGCTACCGAAACTCAGATTAAACACTGGCTTTGGATTGCTGATTATTATATGTGTGGTATTGGCGATGTTTATCGCGGTGCTTTCCCAAGCGGATTATTGCTGGAAAGTGAAACTGTTATTTCGCATAAACCAGAAATAGTAGTAAATGATGCTGAACTTTCTGATGATGAATTCTTAATTTATGAAGCATTGCAGCATCAGAGTTCTTTGAAAGTTCAAGACATTATTTCTATTTTAAATAAAAAAAATATTCTTCCTATACTTCAAAAACTAATTGCAAGAGATATTATTGTTTTAGAAGAAGAAATTAAAGAAAACTACAAGCCAAAACTGGTTAGGTATGTAAAACTACACAGTCAATACGATTCTGATGAAGGTTTAGGGCAATTGCTAGAAGTTCTGAAAAGTGCCAATAAACAGAAGGAAGTTGTTTTGGCTTATTTTCAATTAAGAGCAACTGAAAAGAAACCTATTACGGTTAAGAAATTAACCGAAGCTTCACAATCTACTTCAACAGTTGTAAAAACATTAATAGAAAAAGAAATTTTTGAAGAATATTTTCTGCAGCACGATAGAGTTTCGTATCAAGGAAAAGCTTCTGAAAAACAATTACAATTAAGTGAAGCTCAAGAAACTGCTTTTACAGCAATTAAAGAGAATTTAGCTGCGAAAGAAGTTTGTCTGCTTCATGGTGTAACCTCAAGTGGGAAAACAGAGATCTACATAAAATTAATAGAGGAGTATTTAGCAACAGGAAAACAAGTTTTGTATTTACTGCCAGAAATTGCACTTACAACACAATTGGTTTCTCGTTTGCGACTTCATTTTGGAGATAAAGTGGCTGTTTTTCATTCTAAATACAGCAATAACGAAAGAGTTGAGGTTTGGAAACAAACACTAGAAAATGCAGAGAAAGCGCAGATTGTAATAGGAGCGAGGTCAGCCTTATTTCTTCCGTTTGCCAATTTAGGATTATTGATTGTAGACGAAGAACACGAGCAGACTTTTAAACAGGTAGATCCAGCGCCAAGATATCATGCGCGTGATTCGGCAATAGTTTTGGCTAATTTTCATAAAGCCAAAGTACTTTTAGGATCTGCAACGCCAAGTATAGAAACGTATTTTAATACACAGACCGATAAATATGGTTTAGTGACACTTTCTGAGCGTTATAATAATGTTAGAATGCCAGAAATTGTTTTGGTCGATCTTAAAGACAAACATTTCAGAAAGAGAATGACCGGCCATTTTAGTGATCTTTTAATAGAAGAAATCGCCGAAGCTTTGTCTTTAGGTGAACAAGTAATTTTGTTTCAAAACAGACGTGGTTATTCGCCTATAATAGAATGTATGACTTGTGGGCATGTTCCGCATTGTCAGCAGTGTGATGTGAGTTTGACTTTTCACAAACATAAAAATCAACTGCGATGTCATTATTGCGGTTATGCCATTGCAAAACCAACGCATTGTCATAGCTGTTCGAGTATTGATTTGACAACAAAAGGTTTTGGAACAGAACAAATTGAGCAGGAATTATTATCTCTTTTTCCGAAAGCAAAAACGGGAAGAATGGATCAGGATACAACTCGCGGTAAATTTGGTTTTGAGAAGATTATTGATGCTTTTAAAAATAGAGAAATTGATATTCTAGTCGGAACACAAATGCTTGCCAAAGGTTTGGATTTTGATAATGTAAGCTTGGTTGGTATTATGAATGCCGATAATATGCTGCATCATCCGGATTTTAGAGCTTTTGAACGTAGTTATCAAATGATGACGCAAGTTGCCGGAAGAGCGGGAAGAGCCGAAAAACAAGGAAAAGTTGTAATTCAGACCTATAATCCAAATCATAATACAATTCAGCAGGTTACAATGAATAATTATATAGGTATGTATAAGGAGCAATTATACGATCGCCAGATCTATAAATATCCGCCTTATTTTAGAATTATAAAGCTGACTTTAAAGCATAAAGATTTTGATAAATTAAAAGAAGGTTCTATGTGGCTGTACCAAGTTTTGAGTCAAAATTTGAATATGCCGGTTTTGGGGCCAGAAGAACCTGTAATAAGCAGAATTAGAAATGAATATATACGTACAATTTTAATTAAAATTCCACAAAATCTGCCTTTAGGAGGTACAAAAAAAACTATTCAGAAAATGTTGAATAGTTTTGAGGCTGTTGCTCAATACAGAGCTATAAAAGTTGTAATAAACGTTGATTTTTATTAAATTTTAATTTAAGATGAAGTAGAAAGAGCTTTTACAAGATCTTCTTTTTTGTTTCGGCTTAACGGAATTTTTGTAATGCCAATTTCTGCAAATTTACTGTTAAAGCGTTCAACCTTATCTATATTAATAATATAGGACTTGTGTACGCGAATGAATTTGTCTTTTGATAAATCATTTTCAAAAGATTTCATTGTAGAAAGAACCAAATTGCTGTCGTCTTCTGTAACCACTCTCACGTAATCACCAAAGGCTTCAATCCATTTGATTTTTGCAGTGAATATTTTAAGTTTTTTAAGATTGCTTTTGATGAAAATGTGTTCACCCTCTTCTTCTTTTACCTCTTTTTTAAGCAGATGCATATCTATAGCTCTTTTTACAGAAGCATTAAAACGATCGACAGCTATAGGTTTCTGCAGATAATCAGTAGCATCATAATCAAATGCTTTTAAAGCATATTCAGCTTTAGAAGTAATAAAAATAATTTGTGGTTTAGATTTTAGTCCATCAAGGAAATCAAAACCATTGATAACAGGCATTTCTATATCAAGGAAGATTAAGTCGATATTATTTAAAGAGATACAGCTTTTTGCTTCTATTGCATTAGAAAAGTCCCCGATTAAGTGCAAACCTGGGTGATTATTAACTAATTTTGCAATAATTGTCCTCTGTATAGAACTATCATCTACAACAACACAGTTTAGTTTCATAACATTTAAATTTAGAATAAATTCAGGATAGCAGTAGTAAATGTATTATTTTTTTGCAAAAAAAACTAAAGTGAGCGAGTATTTTTTGCTTTATAACGAATAAAAGCAAAAAGGACTTGTTTATTTAAATATAATCACTACTTTTGCACCCAATTTTAACAAATAAATATTGTATTTATGAATCATTATGAAACTGTTTTCATTTTAAATCCCGTTTTATCTGAGGTTCAGGTGAAGGAAACAGTAACGAAATTTGAAGAATTTCTTACTAGTAGAGGAGCTGAAATGGTATCGAAAGAGGATTGGGGTCTGAAAAAAATGGCTTACGAAATCCAAAACAAAAAAAGTGGTTTTTACCATTTATTCGAATTCAAAGTAGCTGGAGAAGTTCTAATTGCTTTTGAAACTGAATTTAGACGTGACGAAAGAGTTATGCGTTTCTTAACTGTAAGTTTAGATAAACATGCTATTTCATGGGCGGAGAGAAGAAGAGCTAAATTAAAATCATCTAAAGCGTAATTATTATGTCTACAATTGAGCAATCTGCAAAAGGAAAAAAAGACGGAGATATCAGATATTTAACGCCTTTAAACATTGAAACAAACAAAACTAAAAAGTACTGTCGTTTCAAAAAATCAGGAATCAAATATATCGATTATAAAGATGCTGATTTCTTATTGAAATTCGTTAATGAGCAAGGAAAAATTCTTCCTCGTCGTTTAACTGGAACTTCATTAAAATACCAAAGAAAAGTTTCTGTAGCTGTAAAAAGAGCTCGTCACTTAGCTTTAATGCCATACGTGGCCGATTTATTAAAATAATTTAAAAACTCTAGTCGCTGGTTTCCTATAAACGGAACCTAACTTCTAAAATATAAGGACAACAACATGGAACTTATTTTAAAACAAGACGTACAAAACCTAGGATTTAAAGATGATGTAGTATCTGTAAAGCCAGGTTACGGACGTAACTTTTTGATTCCTCAAGGATTCGCTGCATTAGCTACTCCTTCTGCTAAAAAAGTTTTAGCTGAAAACTTAAAACAAAGAGCTCACAAAGAAGCTAAAGTTGTTGCTGATGCAAAAGCATTAGCTGAAACTTTAAAAGCTCTTGAAATTAAATTATCTGCAAAAGCTGGTGGAGAGAAACTTTTTGGTTCTATCACTAACATTGATATCGCTGAAGCTCTTGAGAAATCAGGTAATGCAATTGACAGAAAATTCATCACTAGCGGTATCGTAAAACGTACTGGAAAATATACAGCTAGCATCCGTTTACACAGAGATGTTATTGTAGAACTAGCTTATGAAATTGTTGCAGAAAAATAACTGATAGTTAACTTTTTGTTAATAAAATATAAAAATCACTCTTAGGAGTGATTTTTTTTTTGTCTATTTTTGAATGTAACAAACCATTCAAAACCAATAAGATGAGAAATTTTTTTGTACTACTATGCTTACTAGGGCTCACTACAGTCATGGGGCAGACCACAACATCAAGTATTAAGGGAATTGTAAAGAGTTCTGCAAACGAACTATTGCCAGGAGCTACAGTTTTGGCAATTCACACTCCAACTGGATCAAAATATTCTGCCGTTTCTAATGAAGATGGAAGATTTAGTATTTTGAATATGAGAATTGGAGGACCGTATAAAATTGTTGTCACTTTTGTAGGGTATCAAAATCAGGAATACAATGATGTTTATCTTGATTTGGGAAAAGTATTTAATTTAGATGTTATTTTGCCAGATGCGAGTCAGGCTTTAGAAGAAGTTAAAGTAGTATCTAAAAACAAAGTCTTTCAAAGCAGCAGAACAGGAGCAGAAACTACAATTGGAAGAAGAGAGTTAACTGCTTTACCAACAATTTCAAGATCAGCAGATGACTTTACTCGTTTAGAGCCAACAGCCAGCGGTGGTTCTTTTGGAGGTAGAAATGATCAATACAATAACTATTCACTAAACGGAGCCGTTTTTAATAATCCATTCGGGTTAGATGCCGCAACACCAGGAGGTCAGACAGGAGCACAGCCTATTTCATTAGATGCAATCGAACAGATTCAAGTAGCAACCGCTCCTTATGATGTTACTTTGTCGGGGTTTACAGGAGCTTCTGTAAACGCAGTTACAAAATCTGGAACTAATGAATTTCATGGTACAGCCTATGCTTTTTATCGAAATCAGGATTTGACAGGAAGTAAAATTAAAGGAGAAAAAATCTTTGTACCGTCTTTAGAACAAACTCAAGCTGGATTTAGTTTGGGTGCGCCAATTATTAAAGACAAATTATTCATTTTTGGAAATTTTGAAATTGATAAAAGAAGTGATTTAGGTTCTAATTTTGTAGCAAATAATAATGATGGCGTAACAGGAATAAACGAGTCTAGAGTTTTAGAATCGGATCTGATTGCTGTTTCAAATGCTTTAAAAAATTTAGGATATGATCCGGGTGCTTATCAGGGATTTATTCACGAATCTAATTCGAGTAAAGGAATTATAAAAGTAGATTGGAATATTAATGATAATCATAAATTGGCGGTTATTTATAATTTTCTTGATGCATCAAAAGATAAACCGGCACATCCAACGGCTTTAGGATTTAGAGGACCAAATGCATCAATTCTTCAATTTCAAAATTCAGGATATCAAATTAATAATAAGTTGAGTTCTTTTTTATTGGAATTAAATTCAAAATTCACCGAAAAGATTTCTAATAAATTACAAGCAGGATATACTCATTTTAATGATTATCGCGATCCATTTTCAAAACCTGCTCCAGTAATTAATATTCAGGATGGATCTGGAGCTAATTATATTATTGCAGGTCATGAGCCTTTTTCTATCAATAATACATTAGATCAAAAAGTAATTCAGATTACAGATAATTTGACTTATACAGTTGGAAAACATGCTTTTACTTTTGGAACTTCTTTTGAAAAATTCAAATTTGCTAATTCCTTTAATTTAGGAGGTTATGATAATTTTGGAAATCCAAATGGTTATGCAGGAACTTTTTTTACACCTTATTTTACCACACAAGATTTTCTTAATGATGCTGCGCAGCCTTATGCAACAAGTATTGTTGCTCAGAATTTGCAGTATGCTCAAGATGTATACAATTCTAAAAGTAATTTTGCTGTTGGGGCTGATGGCGGTTGGAAATTGGCAGAACTAAACGTAGGACAATGGGCTTTTTATGCGCAGGATGATTTTAGTGTTACCGATAATTTTAAACTTTCATTAGGTTTAAGAGCAGATAAGCCGTTGTATTTTAATACTGCAGATTTAATTCAGAAATATATAGATACTGAAAATGGCGGTTCAGGAAGAGATAATAGTATTGATTATTATGATCCTGACACAGGTAATGCTGTAAAATTAATTTCGACAGACTTACCGAGCGATAAAATTTTATGGTCGCCTAGAGTTGGTTTTAATTGGGATATTAAAGGTAATGCTACATCTCAGCTACGTGGAGGTTCAGGAATTTTTACAGGCAGAATCCCTTTTGTCTGGCTGGGAAATCAAGTGAGCGGTGCAGATGATAGTTTTTTTGAAATTATGGACCCAGATTATAAATGGCCGCAAGTTTGGAGAACAAGTTTAGGATATGATCATAAATTTGAAAGTAATTATATTTTGACTTTTGATTTATCTTATAATAAAGACATCAATGGTGTTCAGGTGCAAAACTGGGGTTTAAAAGATCCTACAGGAACTTTGGGCGGTGTAGACGACAGAATGATTTATACTGCGGCAGATAAAGGTGCAAACAATGCTTATGTAATGACAAATTCTAGTAAAGGATTTGCTTTTAATAGTTCTGTTAAGCTTCAAAAAACCTTCGATAATGGTTTGTATGCAAGCTTAGCTTATAATTATTTGGTTTCTAAAGATGTTAACTCTATAGAAGCAGAAATTACGGGTGATGCTTTTGCTTTTAATCCTGCTTTAGGCAATGTCAATAAAGATGTACTTTCTAATTCTAAATACGGAGACAATCATCGTTTTATTGGAGTAGCGTCAAAAAAATGGAAATACGGTAATGATAAATGGGCTTCTACAGTTTCTACTTTCTTTGAGTATGCTCAAGGAGGTCGTTTTAGCTATACGTATGGTGGTGATATTAATAATGATGGATCTGCTGTAAACGATTTGATTTACATTCCTACAACAGCCGAAATTGCACAAATGACATTTACAGCAGCAGGGCAAGGCGATGCGTTTAATAAATTTATAGAACAAGATGATTATTTAAGAAGCAGAAGAGGTCAATATGCAGAGCGTTATGGTGCTATTTCTCCTTGGAGAGGAAGATGGGATTTTAAATTTCTGCAGGATTATAATTTTAAAGTATTATCAGCTTCAGAAAAAAAGAATACCATTCAGTTTAGTATTGATATTTTGAACTTAGGAAATTTACTTAATTCAGATTGGGGTGTTGTTCAGGTTCCTACAAGTGTACAGCCAATAGGAGTTACTGTTGCAGGAAATACACCTACATATACTTTTACAAATACGCAGACAAGAACATTTAGCTATGATGCAAGTTTGGCTTCAAGATGGCAGATGCAATTTGGTGTTCGATATATTTTTTAATAGAATAAAGATATTGTAAATTTGCCTCCTCATTTGAGGAGGCTTTTTTTTTGTCTTTTATTGGATGAATATAAAGCGATTAGACGGTCTAATTTGAAATAATAATAATGAAATACGCAAGATTAACAAAAGAGCAATTTGAAGAGTTGCATGCTGAATTTACAAGCTTTTTAGCGACACAAGCTATTGATAAAGCAGAGTGGGATAGTATTAAAGCAGAAAAGCCAGAAGTAGCAGAACAAGAATTGGATGTTTTTTCAGATTTAATTTGGGAAGGTGTTTTGTCTAGAGCTGAGTTTTTGGAGCATTTTTCTAGAAATCATATTTTTTTGTTTCAATGTTTTGATAGTCATGTGCAATCAATTGTATTAAAATCATTAGTTCCTGAAACTGATTTTTTAACAAAAGAGGGTTTGCAATGGTTGAGTGATAATATGTTTACTGAAAATATTGAAATGAAAGTTGGAAAAAAAGTATTTACTGAGGATAGAAACAGTTCTATTTTTGAATTAATTCAGCAGGGAGCTTTTTTAAGTGATGGGCAATTGTTCAAACAGATTAATACTATTATAGAATCATAAAAATTAAGCAAAAAAGTATCAAAAAAAGGTAAATGATTGATGTTAAATTATTTACCTTTTTTTGTGTTTTTAACATTTGTTTATTTTTTTTAACCCTTTTTACCCCGTATTTCTACGTGTTTTTTTAGAATTATCTAACATATAGAAATTTTAACTTAAAAATTGTAGGTTTTACTTTTCAAATATACTGTTTTGATATTAATTCAATCGATTTCTTTTATTTTAATGTAAGTTTTGGATTACTTTTTAAAAGTTTAACAAAAATGCTTTTTTGTTTTTATAATATTTTTAATTGTTCCTTTTTGATTGTAAAGTGTTGATTTTCCTAATGTTCCGAATGATTTATGAAAGCTTTTTTTTGAATAAAATTTGAAAAATAAGAAAATTACGCTTGTTTTATAATTTTCTTTTTGATAATTTTAAGATAAGAAAGTTAAACAAAAATATTTTTTGTACTTTTTTAAAAACACTTAGATCGTAAGTAATTTGATTACTTAATTAAAAATGAATTGAATTACATTTTTGTGTTTTTAAAGGAATTTAAATTTGAAGATTTTAATAATAACTTAATTAGTTTGCTTATGGAATTGATTGCTACTCTCTTTATCAAATTTACATTAAGTATTTTTATTATTTTAGGATTGCTTTTTATTGTTAAAAGTAAAACTAAACTGCTTCTCAAATTTAATTTTAGTTCAATTCAGAACTTATTCCAAAAATTTTCTAATTATAGTTTTTTATTTCCAAACCCCAGTTGCTGGCTTTGTAAATAAACAGTTTTTACTGTTTGTATTTCTTGAAATTAAAGAAATACCTAATTAAAATTAATGTATTCAATTTTTAGAAGTAATTCTAAATAAACAAAGTTTATAGAAAGAGTAATCAACTTTTTATAAATATTGAAACATACGCTATATTTTATAGAACTATTCCCCCAGTTCCAAAACTTAAATTTTCTTTTATGGAAATTAGTCCTACAACAAATCACTCCGCTCGGAAGATTGATTCAGATCAATATTCCTCAAAAGTTTCTAGACATTATTTTTTCCAAAAGGATAAAATAAGCTCTGTAGTGTTTTTATTTATTGATAATTCAACATGATTTTTTAATGAAATGTAGTTTGAATTCTTATTAGATAAGATTTTAAATTTTATTGTAACTAATTGATTTTTAATGATTTTTTGAATTGCTTAAGCTATGGGCTTATCGCAACAGCTATATTATTGTCCATTTTCTAATCTTCCAAATATGAAAGTTTTAATACAGAATACAACATAATTTTTTATGAAACAAAGTTTAAATCTTACTTGATAAGGTTCTAGATTTTGTTTTAACCAATTGATTTTTAACGATTTTTCGAATTGCTTAAGCCTATGGGCTTATCGCAACAGCTATATTATTGTCCATTTTCTAATCTTCCAAATATGAAAGTTTTAATACAGAATACAACATAGTTTTTTATGAAACAAAGTTTAAATCTTACTTGATAAGGTTGTAGATTTTGTTTTAACCAATTGATTTTTAACGATTTTTTGAATTGCTTAAGCCTACGGGCTTATCGCAACAGGTATTTTATTGTCCATTTTCTAATCTTCCAAATTATGAAAAAAAAATTTACTTTTTACGATCTCCTCTTTACGAAGAGATTGTTAGGACTATTACTTTTATTGCTTGTATGTACTAATTCGTTTGGCCAAACGTTTTGTAGACCTGTGTCTCAAACCAACAGTCAAGGCGGATTATTATGTGTAGGTTTAAGTGTAGCCAGTCCTGCCAGCGCCTACGATAATGACGCCGGCTTAACGACTTATGCAACCCTAAACAACGCTGTTGGCGTAGGGTGTTTTGTAGAAGAAACGTTAACGCTCAATCAGACAGCAAAAGCTGGAGATGAAATTGTACTGTATCTTGGTACAGGTAACGGTTTATTGGATGTAGGTTTACTATCCAATGCTACCATTCAAGCAAAGCTTTCTGGGACAAATGTAGGTTCAAGTGTAGCGCTGAACAGCCCACTTTTGAACCTAAATTTATTGTCTGGCAATACAATTGCAGCAGTACGATTTACTGTTACAGGCGATACCAATCAGATACAAATTCAGGTTGGAGGCCTTGTTAGTTTATTAGTAAGTTTAAGAATTTACGATGTTCGTTTAGATTTTGCAAAACCAACTGTTAATAATGGTTTAGCACAAACTGTTTGTTCAGGAAATTCTACTATATTAACAGCTGTACCAGCATCAGGCACTACTTTGGCTTGGTATGCTTCAGCGACTTCTACAACTGCTTTAGCAACAGGTAATAGTTATACAACTCCCAATCTAACTGCTAATACAACCTATTATATAGGAGTAACGAGAACCGCAGGTTGTGAAGGCAGTGATCGTCTGCCTGTTGTTATCAATGTTTCTAATCCGATAGCTCCTGTAATAAATACTTCAGGAACTGCAATATGTTCTAACGGTACACCACAGCTAACAACATTATCGGTTATTAATCCAGTTCCTGGAACAACTTATAATTGGTATTCTGTATCAAGCGGAGGTGCAATTCTCGCTTCTGGAAGTTCATATTCTCCAACAGTTTCTTTAGGAACTACTAGTTTTTATGTTGAAGCTGCTATAGGAACCTGTCTTAGTCCTGCGCGAACTCAAGTTGATGTAATTTCGACAGCGATACCATCACTGCCAACAATATTAACACAAAGTGTAACGATACAATCAGGACAAAATGCAATATTAAGTGCTTCAACTTCTGAAGCAGGAGTTGTTTTAAATTGGTATGAAGCAGCAACAGGCGGAACAGCAGTTGCTATTAATATGCCAACATTTACAACACCAATATTAACAGCTACTAAAACCTATTATGTAGAAGCACAAAGTGCTTCAGGCAATTGCGTTAGTACTTCGAGAGTACCAGTAACAGTAACCGTTATAGCTTCGCCGCTTGGTGGATGTTTGCAAGCTAATGGACAGCAGACCACTTTAAATGGTCTTTGTTTATTATGCTCTTCTACAAACCCTAATCTTTCTGTTGATGGTAATACAGCAACTGCAGCGCAGCTTAGTGTTCCAGTTGGTTTAGTTAATGGATGGATTCAACAAACACTGCAATTTAATAATCCAGGAAAAGCAGGTGACATAATTGATGTTGAATTAGAATTACCTGCTGGTGTTCTAGATTTATCTCTATTAAATTATATTAGTTTGGCTACTTATAATGGAGCAACTTTTAATAATGATAGAATTTCGATTAATAATTTAGTAAGTGTACAATTATTAGGAGGAAATAAATTTAAAGCTAGTATTACTGCTGGTGCAAATTTTGATCGTGTTGAAGTTCGATTAGGAGGTTTAGCAACATTATTAACTAGTTTAAATATTTATCAAGCAAGTTATAGATATAAAGAACCTCTAATTTCTGGTATTAAAACTATTTGCAGCGGAGATACCACAACATTAACCGCTGGTCTTGCTGTTGGAGAAACAATCGGCTGGTATGATGCTGCAACTGGAGGAAATTTATTAGCAAGTACAGCAGCTTATACAACACCAACTCTGACTGCTGCTACGACTTATTATATAGAGATAACCAGAAATGGCTGCGTAAATAGCGAGCGCTCTTCCGTACAAGTTTTGGTTGATAATCCAATCGCGCCAACAGTTCTTGCTGTATCGTCGAGTATTTGCAGCGGACAAATGGCAACCATAAATGTTCAAGCTCCAGTAGTTGGCAGTACTTATAGATGGTATGATGCAGCAACAGCTGGAAATTTACTGTTTACAGGAAATTCTTTTACAACACCAAATTTAACTGCTAATACAAGTTATTTTGTAGAAGCAGGAATTGGCAGTTGTACTAGTGCAGCGAGAACACAAGTAGATATTACGGTTAATCCATTACCTGCGGCACCAATTGCAGCATCTTCTAATGTGATTATTCAATCTGGACAAATTGCTACTTTACAAGTTTCAAGTCCTGAGTCTAATACTACATTTGACTGGTATGATGCTTCGACTAATGGAACATTATTAGCAACTGGTACAAATACTTTTACAACACCAGTTTTAACAGCTAATAAAACCTATTATGTTACGGCAAGAAATACAGTATCTGGTTGTACAAGCACTTCTAGAACAGCTATTAATGTTGTTGTAAGTGCTTCTATCAGTACTTGTTTGCAAGCTGTTTCGCAAGTAGTTACCAAAGGAGGAACTACAGTATGTGCATTATGTAGTTCTAGTAATGATGGAAATGCTTCTGATGGAGATGTTACAACTGCTTCAACTCTTTCAATCCCTTTAGGTTTGGTGGGAGATCATATTGAGCAGACTTTAACTTTTTCAACAGCAGGTCAATCTGGTGATATAATAGATGTAGAATTAGGAATTCCTTCTGGAATTCTTAACGTAAGCGCACTTTCTAACATCAGTTTACAAAGTTTTAATTCTGGAACTCCAAATGGGGATATAGTGAATATTAGTTCATTATTGAATGTTCAATTATTAGGAGGAAATCGTTTTAAAGCAAGTTTTGTGGCTAATGCTCCGTTTGGAGGTTCATTTAATAGTGTTCAGATTCAATTAAATGGAGTTGCTTCTGTTTTAGCCGGTTTGAATGTTTATGATGCATCATTTAGATATGCTAATGCTGCTGTAACGGGTGCATCTTCTCCAATTTGTAGTGGACAAACTGCAACTTTGGCTGCTAGTTCAACAATAGGCGGAGAAACCTTTAAATGGTTTGATGCTGCAATTGGAGGAACACAACTTTCGGCTACGGCAAACTATACAACTCCAGCTTTAACAGCTTCTACTACTTATTATTTAGAAGCTACACGCGGTGGTTGTGTAAATAGTGTTCGTGAACCCATTACGGTAACGGTATCACCATTTGCAACTGCAGCAGATATTACAATTGCGACACCGCAAGAAGCATCTTGTGCAGGAGGAATTGTATTATCTCCAACATCTGCTTTAGTAGGAACACAATTTAAATATTATAGAGATCAAGCCAAAACAATTCCAATATTAAATGGGAGTACTGGTCCTGTAGGTGAAACTTATGCGATAGATCCAACTACAAGTGCATTAACTGTAACAGGATTAACAGCAGCTGGTGCACCTTATTCTTATTTTGTTTCTGTTATTAATGCTACAAACTGCGAAAATGCAGCAGGAACATTAAAAGAAGTAACAGTAACTTTTCCAACAACTACAGCTTTGGCAGTAACATCTACCTTAGTAGGCTGTGGAAGCGTAAACTTAAGAGATGCAATTACAGGTTTTGATACTACAGGAAACACAACTTATACTTTTTATGATTCATCAAATAATGTAATCGTTGCAGGTGCAGCAGGAAATATAACTGCAAGTGGTGTTTATAAAATTCAATCTCAAGGGAACGGCATTACTTGTCCATCTCTTATACAACAAGTAACGGTTACGATAAATCAGTTACCAACTTTGATTGTAACTCCTTCAGTATCTGTAAATACAGGTAGCAATGTGGCATTAAATGCTACATCAAACGGAACATTAGCTTGGTTTGATCCGCAAGGGAATGCTTTAGCAGGACCATCATTTACAACAGGGGTATTGAATACACCTGGAGTTTATACGTATACAGTGGTAGCAAGTAATGCTAATTGTTCTGTAACCGGAACAGTTACTATAAATGTTATTGATTTAAACAGCTGTCAATTATTAACAGAAAGAGTTTATGCAACTACGCAAACATCAGGTTCAAATATAACTGGAGCAGTTTCAAATGGTGCTAATGCTGTTGATGGAAATACTCAAACTTACGCTACAATAACTACAGGAATTGGACTTTTAGGTATTGGTACAACTTGGCAAGATTTAAAATGGCCAGCCAATATTGTAAAAGGAACTCCAGTAACTATTAAGTTAGGTTCAGAATATAGTGCCGTTACATTAGGACAAAACTTATCTGTTATCGGAACTAAAAATGGTATTGATATTGGAACTATGCAGTCTGTTTCAGGAGGGTTATTGAATTTATTATCTGGTGATAATGCATTTGAATTTACTTTTGTTCCAGCAAATAGTGCAGGTCCACAAGATTATGATGGAATTAGAATTCAGTCAGCATCACTTGTAAGTGTTATTCAAAACACAAAAGTATTTGATGCTTATTATACAAAATCAGTAGCAACAGTAGCTTGTACTCCAGGTGATATCCAAGATATTTATTACGGAGCAACAGATTTAGGCGTAGGAGCTTTAACTGCTACAGTTGGAGTAAGCGATGCGTGGAATGTTGCAGATAATGATATTTCAACATTTGCAACCATGTACAGCGGTGTGGGGGCACTAGCGGCAGCAGATTTAACTGTAGCATTTAAAACTCCATCAATTGCAAGTGATACTTTAAGAATTGTGGTGTCAAAACCAGGAGTTCTTTTAGATGTTAATTTGCTTACAGCCTTTACAATTCAACGTTTTTTAGGAAATGTAGCTGTTGGAGCGCCTATTGATAATTCAAGTACATTATTAAGTGTGAGATTGTTACCAGGTAATTCAATGTCTATAGTTCTTGTGAATTCTCAACCAGAACCTTACGATCGAGTTAGAATTCGTTTTGGAGGAGTTGCAGGAGTATTAGAATATTTAAGAGTTCATACCGTTGAAAGAGTAGCGAATACGAAAGTAATAGGAGGAGATGCTGACAATAAAGTCACAGTTTGTCCAGGAACAGATGTAACGCTTCAAATTCCAGAAGAAAGCTGTTCAACATACAAATGGTACGATGCTCCTACAGGAGGAAATGTCGTAGCAACTGGAATTACTTATACTGTTCCAGTTACTTTGGCAGCAGGAATTTATAAATATTATGTGCAGCCTGTAAGATACGGCTGTGAAGCTTTTGCAAGAGGAGAAGTAACTGTTGAGGTAAAAGCATCAAGTCCAGCAAATGCCTTAACAAACATAACTTTAAACGGAGGGATATCAACCTCAATTTGTTCACCAAGCGGAACAGTAACTTTAGCAACAACTTTAAGCCCAACTCCAGTTCAAATAAATCCAATTTACTATTGGTATAGTTTTGACGGAAGTACAAGTCAGCTAATTGCTGGAGCAACTACAAATCAATTAATTGTAAATGGTTTGACTCCGGGAACTTATACTTATTATGTAGGAGTTAGTTCTAATGAATTTTGCGAAACTCTCGCTGCAGATAGAAAACAAATTACATTTACAATTTGGCCTCCTTCTGCTGCAGGTGATATTTTAGTAGATGATGCAGTAATTTGTCATGATGTAAATGGTATATTAACGCCAACTACAACATTAACAAATCCAGTATTTACGTGGTATTTAGATGCTAATAAAACAATGCCAATTGCAAACGGCTCTACAATCAGTGGAATAACTTATGCAATTAGTACGGCAGGTGTTTTAACAGTTACTGGTTTAACAAAAGCATTAACTCCAATATCTTATTTTGTAGCTGTATCAAGTGATACCAGCTGCGAAAATTTAGCAGGAAATCTTCAAGAAGCGGTAATTATTGTTAGCGATCCAGCAACACCAACTACAACAGATACTACACAAGATTTCTGTTTAGTAAATGCACCAACCTTTGCGAGTATCCAAACAAATGAAACAGGAGTACTTTGGTATAGTGCTGCAACAGGCGGAACAGCGATTCCAGCGACAACAGCATTAACAACAGGTGTTTATTATGGAGGACTTGTAGATGCTGTAACAGGTTGTGAAAGCAGTGTTAGATTAGCCGTTACAATAAGTGTAACCGATCCAGCAACGCCGACTACAACAGATACCACACAAGACTTCTGTTTAGTAAACGCTCCAACTTTTGCAAGTATCCAGACCAACGAAACAAACGTAGTTTGGTATAGTGCTTCAACAGGCGGAACAGCAATTCCAGCCACAACAGCATTAACAACAGGAGTTTACTATGCAGCTTTATTAGATGCAGTAACAGGATGCGAGAGCAGTGTTAGATTAGCTGTTACAATTTCAGTAACTGATCCAGCAACGCCGACTACAACAGATACTACACAAGACTTTTGTTTAGTAAATGCTCCAACTTTTGCAAGTATCCAGACTAATGAAACAAACGTAGTTTGGTACAATGCTTTAACAGGCGGAACAGCAATTCCAGCGGCAACAGCTCTAACAACAGGAGTTTATTATGCTTCTCTTTTAGATGCAGTAACAGGTTGTGAAAGCAGTGTTAGATTAGAAGTTACAATTTCAGTAACTGATCCAGGAACACCTACAACAACAGATACGACTCAAGATTTCTGTTTAGTAAATGCTCCAACATTTGCAAGTATTCAGACAAATGAAACTAACATAGTTTGGTATGCAGCTGCAACAGGCGGCACAGCGATTCCAGCGACAACAGCATTAACAACAGGAGTTTATTATGCTTCTCTTTTAGATGCAGTAACAGGTTGTGAAAGCAGTGTTAGATTAGAAGTTACAATTTCAGTAACTGATCCAGGAACACCTACAACAACAGATACGACTCAAGATTTCTGTTTAGTAAATGCTCCAACATTTGCAAGTATTCAGACAAATGAAACTAACATAGTTTGGTATGCAGCTGCAACAGGCGGAACAGCGATTCCAGCGACAACAGCATTAACAACAGGAGTTTATTA